>JADKDL010000010.1 GCA_016714605.1 Bacteroidales bacterium
CTAATAATATAGATGCAAAATATTTAGAAATAACTATCTGAAAATCAGATAGCGGATGGGTTAGTAGTAATTCAAAAGTGCCAGATTTTATTTCTTCTGAAAACATTTTCATCGTAATTGCAGCTACCAAAAACATTAAAACCCATGGCGAAATAAAAAAGAATCCATCAAGTCCGGCATAATTACTATCAAAAATATTCATCTCGTTTTTAAAAACCCATAAAAACATTCCATTTATGAGAAGAAAAATAAATAAGACTAGGTAAGCCGTCAATGAACTAAAAAAACTCCTTAGCTCTTTTTTTAATAATGCTATCATAAAATTTAAAACTCATATATTATTATGCGAAAATAGTCAAATATTTTCAATTTATATAATACATTTTTCTGTGCGTAATATTATATGATTAGTGAATTAAAATAAGAACATGATAAATTTTTTGTTTTTAAAATTATGACATAAGGTAGTTTTGTAAAATTACCTATATTTGGAATTGAGTAATTGAAAAATAATTTAAAGGTAAACTGATGAAGGTTCTTGTTGTTGATGACGATCTTGCTTCGAGGGAATTGTTGAAAATTTCATGTATTAAACAGGGCTACGACTGTATTACTGCTGAAGATGGCATGAAAGGGCTTGAAGCATTTCAGACATACATGC
Organism: Bacteroidales bacterium; assembly: GCA_016714605.1. Classification (GTDB taxonomy): domain Bacteria; phylum Bacteroidota; class Bacteroidia; order Bacteroidales; family UBA1715; genus JADKDL01. Next base: position 662 of record JADKDL010000010.1, read on the forward strand.
CCGATGTGGTTATTTCTGATGTGAGAATGCCCAATATGGATGGAATGACTTTGTTGGAAAAGCTGAGAAGTTTTGCTCAAGATGTTATTATCATAATTATTACCGGACACGGTAATGAAGAATTGGCTTTGAGAGCTTTAGAATTAGGTGCTAACAATTATATAAAAAAACCGCTTGATTTAACCGACCTTAAAACACAACTAAAACGTTATAAAAGTTATGTAGAATCGAGGTGTTTGGAGAATTATATATCTGATTTTATTGTAGATAGAACAATGGAATTGGTAATTGAAACAGATTTGCATTTGAGTCCGCCTACAGCTAGATTTTTAGTCAATAAAACAGGTACCTATTTCGATGATAAAAGTAAAATCGGTCTTGAATTAGGATTGTCTGAAATTATTACAAATGCCATAGAACATGGTAATCTTGAAATTACTCACGAAGACAAATCAAATGCACTTTCAGAAAATAAACTTCAAGATTTATATCTAGATAGACTTTCGCAACCACAGTTTCAAAACAGAAAGGTTTATATAGAATTTTCTCTTACTGAGTCTCATTGTCAGTGGATTATTAGAGATGAAGGGAAGGGTTTCAATTTTCAAAAACTATCATTTCACTCGGAGTCTAATGCTCAAGCAGCAATGCATGGTAGAGGTATTTTTATAAGTAAAATTCAATTTGATAAAGTTGAATATCTAGGTAATGGTAATTCGGTAAAGTTAATAAAGTATAAAAAATGATAGATATTATTCCTGCAATTGATATAATTGATGGTAAATGTGTTCGATTGTCGCAAGGCAATTATGATACAAAAAAGATTTACAACGAGAGTCCGTTAGAAGTTGCAAAAGAATTTGAAGCTCACGGAATTAAAAGGCTGCATTTGGTAGATTTGGATGGTGCTAAAAGTAATAAAATTATTAATTTCAGAACCCTAGAAGCTATTGCCACAAAAACAAGTCTGATAATAGATTTTGGAGGCGGATTGAAAACAAATGAAGATATTGAAATTGCTTTTAATTCTGGTGCTCAGATGGTTACCGGTGGAAGTATTGCCGTTAAAAACAAAGAAATATTTACATCGTGGATTAAAAATGGGGTGGAGAAAAAATAATTCTCGGCTCTGACGTTAAAGACAAGAAATTGCTATTTCAGGTTGGTTGGAAAATACCGAACTTGATTTGTTCAGTTTTATTAAAGATTATATGACTTTAGGAATTACTAAAACTATCTGTACAGATATAAGCAAGGATGGAATGCTGCAAGGGCCTTCATTAGATTTGTATAAAGAAATGAAAACCAAGTTTCCTAACTTGTATATAATTGCAAGTGGTGGTGTTGCAAGCATGTCTGATATTGAAATATTATCAAAAAATAATATTGATGCTGTAATTACTGGTAAAGCTATTTATGAAGGAAATATTAGTTTAAAAGATATTGAAACTTTTCTTTCTAAATAGTTTTTATATTGTATCCTTGTATATTAAATGTCTGAAAATAAATTTGATATGGATAATAAAGAATTTCTACTTAAGAAAAAATGGTTTTGGTTAATCACAATATTTGTATTGCTTGGATCTATTTCATGTGTTGAAATTGCACCAACAGAAAAGCAAACTATTGATGATGTTTGGGTTTGCAATGAGATTCATGAAGATTTGGGAGAGCGAAAATATTATACAGAAATAACTTATAATGAAGAAGATAGTACTCAGATTTATATATTCAATTTTTTAGGATTAAGCAATGATTTAACGCATGATTATTATGCAGTAGCTAATGTGAGCGGTACATCTATAACAATTCCATTGCAGACTATTGACAATCACCAAGTAAAAGGTAGTGGTGAAATTAGCGACGATTATAAAACAATCAGTTTTACTTATACCGATAAATTGTACGAAACTTGGAGTGTAACTTCAGATTTAGAAAGGATGGAGTAATTCTCCTATCAGTTTATTTTATAATCAGAATTTTTCAAAGATAGAGTCGGTAGATTGGAATTTATAAAAACAGTTACTTCCTGTTTTTAATTACCTTAATCACCTCAATGTCATAAAGTAATATTGATAATCGAGGTATTTTTTTCATATCTCCGGTAAGTCCATGGGCTAGGTGAGGAGGCAAAATAAGTCGAGCTTTGTCGCCTTCGTTCAAAAGCAAAACAGCCTCTTCCAGACCTTTTTCTACGCCTCCGCTACCTGCTCTAAATGACAGAAGTCCCAAGCTATCTGAGCTATAAATAATCTTTCCGTCAAGTAAACCAACCGTGTATGAGAGAGTAATATCATCGCCTTGTTGTATAAGCAGCCCATCTTTGTTTTTGTAAATTTCATACCACAATCCGGTATTAGATTCAAGCATATTACTGTAATTACTATTTACAAATTTTTTAATTGAATCTACCTGATTTTTCAATACACCTCGGTGAATATCAGTCATTGATGATGATATTTTTTTTTCAAGCTCCTTTTGCGATAACTGCTTTTTTTTATCTTCTTTGCAAGCTGATAGTAATATAATTATACAAATGAAAATTTGAAAATTTGATAGTTTGAAAATTAATTTCATTGATTGGTGTGTGTTATTTTGAATGTTTTATTTTGTAGAGAAAATTCATGAATTTTCTTTACATGGAGAAATTCTTATTGTTTTTTATAACGGTAATGTCCAATAATCTTGAAATTTAATAAGCAGTCTTCTATTACCTGACCAGCACCAATATTGTGAACTATTAAATAACGCTTCTCGTCGGCTGATTTTTTGTTTATAACCATACCAATATGAGTGAGTGAGCCCCCTAAATTCCAGCAAACAATATCTCCGGGAATATAATCTTCAGGATTTGACGATAGCGTTTTTATTTCGCCATGTCTAGAGAAAAATGTCATTAGATTTGGTACTCTGCGATGATCAATATTTTTATCAGGTTTTTTAAGATTCCAGTTATTAGGATATACAGAAAAATTAACTTTCATATCTTCGTGAACTTCCTTCTGTAAATCGGTTCCCATTTTCCTGTATGTTCTTATAATTACATCGGTGCAGACACCTTTATTTGAAGGTACATCGCCATTGGGGTAATCTATACTAAAATAAGCAGGGTCATACTCAACGTTGTCTTTTGTAAGGGTGATACATGAATCGGCCAATCTTTTAAAAAAAATATCTTGACCTTGAGCATGGAAAAATATTACAAGATTTAATAAAATCAGAAGTAATTGTAGTCTCATTTACAGATTTTTATATATGTATATCTAAAAATATCTTGTTTTTTCCATTTTCCAATTTAAACTAAATCATAGTTTTTCCGTGTATTATGTGAGAATCTCTATGTGAAAAACTATTATTTCACAGAGAGTCACTGAAAAGGACACAATGTTTCACAGAGAAAATTTAATTTTTTTTTAAAATTCACAATATCTACAAAATTTCAATTATTCAAATATAGTTACTATTCTACAAAATTTAAAATAGAAATTATGTAAAAAAATAAGCGATATCCTTTTTTTAAGATACCGCTTAAACATTTAAACCCCGAATAGTATTTTAATTATCAATTGTTTCGGCAACTGTTTTGTTTTGTTCTGTTAAGTTTTTTAAATCAAACATCTCAGAAGTAGAAAAAACTTTATCAATATCAATAATCATTACAAATTTATCATCTTGTTCAACCAAACCTGTAATAAATTCATTTTTAGATTCTTTGCTTACAATTGGCGGTTTCTTAATTTGCGATTGATCATATTCAGCAACAGAAACAACACTATCTACAAGAGCACCAACCTCAATAAGTTCATCATCTACTTCACTTTCCATCACAATAATGCAGGTATTGCCGGTATAATCAATCGGATTCATACCAAATTTAATACGAGTGTCAATAACCGGTAATACTGTACCTCTAAGGTTTATTACACCTTTCATAAAATTGGGTGAGCTTGGCACTTCAGTTATTTTTACTAGTTCTAAGATATGCAGAACTTTTCCTGCATTAGCTGCAAACTCTTCATTACCAAGTTTAAATACTAAATAAGAGTTTATTCCTTCGGCTACTTCTTTTTCCATAAGATTATAGTTTTTGTTCATTACATTTTTTCTTTCATCATCATATGTGAGGCTATTTTATTTAGAGGTAAAATAGTATCAGCTGCATTAAGTTTTATAGCTTCTTTAGGCATTCCAAAAACAACACAACTAGCTTCGTCTTGAGCAATTGTGTACGCTCCGGCTTCTTTCATTTCCAGTAGACCTTTGGCGCCATCGTCGCCCATTCCGGTCATAATTATACCTATAGCATTTTGTCCGGCATATCTGGCAGTAGATCTAAAGAGCACATCTACAGAGGGTCTGTGTCATTGTTTACTAAAGGGCCATCTTTAATTTCTACATAATATCTTGCACCACTTCTTTTTAGAAGCATGTGGTGATTTCCAGGAGCAATAAGTGCACGTCCTCTAATTACAGTATCACCATCTACAGCTTCCTTTACAGAAATATTGCAAAGCTCATTAAGTCTGTTTGCAAAAGATTTTGTAAAATTTTCGGGCATATGTTGCACAATTACAATCCCAGGAGTATCGGAAGGGAGTACTTCTAGAAATTCTCTAAGAGCCTCTGTTCCACCGGTTGATGCACCAACTGCAACTACTTTCTCTGTAGTTTTAATCATACTTGTCATTGCCGTTTTTGCAATAACAGCATCAGCCGAATATTTTGGTTCTACTTTAAACTCTTCTGTAATAATATTATTTCTTCTTTTTATTTTTGCTTTTCCAGCAGCTTTTACAGCATCAATTATGTGAATTTTAGATTCTTCAAAAAACTGGCGAGTATACATTTGAGGTTTGGTAATAATCTCAACGGCGCCATATTCAAGTGCTTTTATAGCAGTTTCAGTTCCTTTGCCTGTTAAACTCGATATAATTACAACAGGAATAGGGTGTTGGGTCATTATTTTTTTCAGAAAAGTTAGCCCATCCATTCTTGGCATCTCAATATCTAAAGTAATTACATCGGGTACTTCCGTTTGTATTTTTTTTGCAGCAACATATGGGTCTGAAGCAACAGCCATTACTTCAATATTTTTATCTTCTGAAAGTATTTGTAAGAGTGCTTGTCTTACAATGGCAGAATCATCAACTATTAGTACTTTAATTTTCTCGGACATAGTTTTTAAAAATTTTGTTTTTTTACGAATTTCATTCTAACCTCTCCAGTACCGGAACACATTTCAATTTTTCTACCTAAGTTTCCTCCTAAATTAGAACCTACAATAGGAATCCCAATTTCATCAAGTAGTTCTCTTGCAATTTCAATATTTCGTTGTCCAATATTAAAATGGTTCGACATAGCCTCCAATACTTCTCCACCACCAAATACTTTAGCTATCATAGTATGTTTGGTGGCAAATGAATGCTTTCCATTTTTCAACAAGTTTGTGAATAGCTAGATTTCCGTATTTGGAGATGCTAGTCCTTGACCATTCCACAAAGGTAGCATGTAATGATTCATACCACCGAACTTCAAAATTTTATCCCATACACATACCGCTACGCAACTACCTAAAATGGTAGAAATGACGTGTGGTTGTTTTGAAACAAATAATGCAGCCGGATATAAATAATGTACATCTTTACTACCAGTCTCACCGTTAGATAACGAGTTCGTCATCGAAGAAGAAGTCATTGCCACCATCTGAATATGCGTTAATACTCATGTTATTTTCAGGTATAGTAATTTTAAATGTTGTACCTACACCTAAGGTACTTTCAAAATCTAGTACGCCTCCCAATAAATCTACAAAAGCTTTATTGATAGACAATCCTAAACCATTGCCTCTATTTATTGAATTTATGGCATTATCGCTTCTTTTAAATCTATCAAACATTTCATCTTGAAATTCTTTAGGTATGCCTATTCCATTGTCGGCAAGTGTTATTTCTAAATGTGAATCTTTGATTGATGTTTTTATTGTTATTGTTGATTTTATATTGCTAAATTTAACTGAATTGCTCAAAAAATTTATAAGAATAAGTTTCAATTTGGCAGGATCTGTATTAAATTCAATCTCTTTATTATCAATTGAGGTAAATATTGGTTTTATTTCAATATTCTTTTTACTGCATTCTATTGCAAAAATGTCGATTGTATTGTTTATCAGGGTTGTTACATTTACTCTGCTTATTTCAGGTATAGCTTCTCCTGCTTCAATACTTGCTGCTGCAAATATGTTGCGTAATTGAAAATCTAAATGAAATGTTTCTGTATGAATAAGGCTAACCATTGTTTCTACCTTGTTCCAGTCGTGTTTGTTTTTAAGCTCTAGAATCTCTCTTGATAAAGCCATGATTGAAGCAAAAGGATTTATCAGCTCATTTGTAATATGAGAAATAAAGTGGCTTTTAAGTGCTTCTGAATCTTCTAGTTTGGCATTAATTATCCGAAGTTCATCAGAAACCAAGTTCAACTCAGCAATAGTTTGTTTATGGCTATTGAGTCGCGCTTTAAGTTCTTCTATAAGTTCATTGTCTGATATTTTTCCCATTTCAATTTCAATTTTTTATTTACAATAGTATAGGGGATAGGTATTTCAATTGTTTAGCGTTTTACGTATATTGTAGGTTTTACTTGAATCAGTGGCACATCAATACCCGTTATTGACTCAGAGTGTCCTAAGAAAAATGTACCTCCTGTTTTTAGTTTTGAACACAGTTTATTAATTACTGCTTCTTGTGTTTATTTATCTAAATAAATTAAAACGTTTCTACAGAAAATAATATCAAAATAACTATCAACAGCATAAGTTTTATCCATAAGATTAAGTCTTTGAAACTGAACTTTTTTTCTGAGTTCAGGAACAATTCTTACTTTTGGTTTTTCAGCATCTTTACTTCTTAGTAAGTATTTCTTTTTCAATGTCATAGGCATGTCTTTAACACGTTCCATGTCATAAACTGCATTTATTGCCATTTTCAATACTTTGGTAGAAATATCGGTTCCAAGAATGGAATAATCATAAGACGCATTACAAGACAAAAATTCGCTTAAAACCATTGCAATTGTATATGCCTCTTCTCCGCTTGAACTAGCTGAGCTCCATATTTTTACCGGGTTAGAAAAAGAGTGAGTTGTTTTGAATTTTGGTAAGAGTACTTCGCTAATATACTCAAAGTGAGCTGGTTCTCTAAAAAAATCTGTTTTGTTTGTACTTACAACATCCATCATGTGAACAACCTCTTTATCCATACCATTGGGGCTGAATACATAAGTCAAATACTCTTCAAATGTTTTGAAATTGAGTTCTTTCAAGCGTTTATGTAAACGACTCTGCAACATAATTTTTTTTACAGGCGGTAACTTTATCCCATATTCATCATAGATAAATTTACTTAACTTATCAAATTGTGTTTGAGTAAGTTCTACGCTGTAAATGTTATTAAGGTTGTTAGACATTTCTATCATCTTTCAACAATTGTTTAGTAAACTTTCTAATAGTTTTATTGGTGTCAATAACTAAAGCAACAGTACCATCGCCAAGAATAGTAGCTCCTGAAATTATTTCCTGATTTTTGTAATATTTGCCAAGTGGTTTTAGTACAGCTTGATATTCTCCTACTACATTGTCAACCGTGAAGCCAACTACTTCATCTTCATAGTTTACAATTATAATTTCTTCATTTTCCTCTTCTGTTTCAGGAAGACCAAACTCTTCTCTTAGATTGAAAAAGACAACCTGTTTTCCGTCTAAAGGCAATGTGTTATTGTAAGTATTTGCCAACTTTTTATGTTTCTCTACAATTATCTTGTTCACAGCCCCAAGTGGCATAATATAGAAATTGTTGTGTATTTTCACCAACAGTCCGTCTATTATAGATAGAGTAAGTGGGAGTTTTATTGTTATCTTAGTACCTTTACCAAGTTCAGATTCAATTTCAATTTCTCCGCGTATTTCATTTATTTTTTTTCTTACTACATCCATACCTACACCTCTGCCCGAAACATCTGTAACCTTTGTAGCAGTTGAAAGACCTGATTTAAATAATAGTTCAAATATTTCTTTTTCTGTAAGATTTTGATCTGGGTGAATTATTTTAGATTCGATAGCTTTTTTCAGAATAGCTTGTTTATTTATTCCTTTACCATCGTCGGCTATTTCTATATATACATTTGCTCCATAATGATATGCTTTAAATGTAATTTTACCTTCAAGCGGTTTGCCTTGTCTTATTCTTTCTTCGGGTGTTTCAAGACCATGATCCATACTATTTCGAAGTATGTGCATTATCGGGTCTAATAGATTCTCAATGAGTGTTTTATCTAGCTCAGTTTCTAGACCGGATGTCACGAATGCTACTTTTTTACCCAATTCTACAGATAAGTCTCTTACCAGTCTTTGAAATCTGGTAATCATTGTCTCAATAGGAATTAATACAATACTAAAGGCGTTATCTCTTAATTCTCTGGTTAATTTCTGAATGTTTTCTGAAATTGCGGTGAGTTCAGGCAGTTCTTGCGATTCTGCAAACAGTCCTAGACGCGCCTGAGTAGTAACAAGTTCGCTCACCAGATTCATTAAGCGGTCTAGCTTATCAGAATCTACTCTTACACTAGAAATTCCTTGTTTTGAATGATTATTTCGAAGTGAATTAGAATCTTTTTTTATTGTTGTTTTATTATTTTTTGAAGCATGCTGTTCAACAATATACTTTAAATTATCAATCTGAATTTCGTTGTTTAATTCAAATTTTTGTTCTATTTCGTTTACAATTTCATTATATTCTAGAATATTGTAATTGGCCAATAATTGAATTTCAAGTTTGCTATCATCTTCTACAAAAATAAAAACATCTGCAATTTCGTTTGAACTACAATCGCTTACCAAAAGTACTTCCCATTCAAAGTAGCACTTTTCGCATTCAAGAGAGTCATAATCTGGAATTTTATTTGTTTTTGTAAATATTTTACAGGTTCCTAGTCGCATTAAATCTTCAATTTAGAATAGCGGATTGGTTCCTGTGTCAAAGATAGTTGCTTTAGGAGCATATTTTATGTAATATGTATTCAGGGTTTGATTATTAGCTTCTTTTGATGTTTCGTTATGTAAAGTAGAGCTTTTCTCCGAAACTGTAGAATCAGACAAAAATTGCTCTAATTCTAAAAGTAGTAATTTTTGGTTGTTGTTAATTTGTTTTTCGTCGGCAACATCAGTATCAAATAATGTTTTGAGATGGTCAATAGATTTGAAAGTGAGTTCAAGAAGCAATTTATCGACAAGTATTTCTCCATTTCTTATTGAATCATAAATATTCTCTAAATGATGGGTAAACTCGCTCACTTTTTCAAAACCAAACATAGCTCCACCTCCTTTGAGAGAGTGCATAGCTCTAAATATTTTCTCAATTAGAGCTTTGTCTGTTACATCTTTTTCTAGCTCAAGTATAGCCACCTCAATATCATTGATATGGTCTAGAGCTTCTTCTATGAACTTTTTCTTGAAATTTTCCATTATCTCATCACTTTGTTTACTGCATCAATTAATTTTACGGGTACAAATGGTTTAACAATCCAACCGGTAGCTCCGGCTTCTTTTGCTTCCATTTTCTTCTGCGTTTGTGATTCTGTTGTCAGAAACAGAATTGGAATTCTTTTGTACTCTTCTTTTAATCGAACTTCTTTGATGAGTTCAATTCCATTCATTTCAGGCATGTGAAGGTCGGTGATAAGCATATCTAAATCTCGTCCGTCAAAAAATCTTAAGGCATCTTTGCCGTCATTTCCTACAAGAACTTCAAAACCTTCATTCTCTAAAGTGAATTTCACAACTTCTCTAATGCTTTCAGAGTCGTCTACAATTAAAATTTTCTTGGCCATAGTTTAAATTTATTATTTATCCAATATAGATATCATTCCTGTATTGTTTAAAAATGATTGCATTCCAGATTGAAATGAATATTTAATGTTTAGTTTAATTCCTTTTTTTGTACACTTTTGCTTTAATGCAAATATGAATTGCAAAGCCGATGCATCAATATTTTCGATGTTTGACAATTCAAAATGAATGGTCTTTACCGTTTTTATTACGGCATCTAATTCTTTTTTAATCAATAATACACTTTCTACTATAAAGTTATTATTAATCGTTATTTGAAGTAGATTTTCTTTTTTTTGTAATGTGTAGTTTTTCATTATTTTATCTATTTCAGTTTACACGTATATTCTTTATTAATTCCACATTAAAATGTTTTAAAACAATTCTAAATTATCTTCATCTTCTTTTTCAGATGATTCAATTGCCACTTCATCTCCTTTTAAAATTGCTTCATGAACATCTCGTTCTGTCTGCATTGTATATAAATCTCTCAATTTTATCAGGTGCTCGCCACTTGTGTTTACATAGCCTTCTGAAAGAATATTAGTTCTAACCTCTTCTAATTCCATGATTATTTCTTCTACAATTTTTTCGAAGTAACTATAGAATTTTACTGAATTTATTGCATCACCAATATTTTTCACAATTTCATTTCCCAATAATTTTGCTTTTCTAATATTATAAAGTAGCTGATTGTCTTCGTTTTCTAAAACTTGAAGCAGATTATTATATGACTTAATGAAATCTTTCGATTTTGATTGTATCTGACCAACGTTGTTGTCGTCTTTTACATCATTTATGAGTTTTGATAATTCAAGTGAATATTTTTCGAAATTAACGTTTAGTACATTTATTTGGTTTACAATATCCTCCACAAAATCATAGAACATTTCATTTGTTTGTTTGGAGTTTGCATGAATTACCGTTTTGAATAAGTTACATTTATCTCTGAACAGTAGTATTTTACCTCTAAAAATATTTAATTGTACTATTTCTTTATCATAAATTTCAAGAATTTCATCGACCAAAATTTTCAAATTTGAAATTTCAAGGAAGAAAGAAGACGATACTTCTACCAATTCTTTAATATCAAAAAGAAATGTTCTTTCTGTTGAGTTTCCGTAAAATAAGTTTCCTAGTTCAGAGACTTCTTCTACAAGAACGGTAATGTCTTTGAATTTTTCTAAAATTACATTTATAGCATTTTGATAATCTTTGTTTGCATGAATAAGCTGTGCTGCTTGAATTTCAGAAATTTCTTTTACTTGTCCGAATGAAAACGATTGTTCTTTAGATATTTGTGTTTCGTCTGGGTTCAGTTTAGATATGTCTAAAAGTGCGCTATTATGAGCTTCATATATGTGTTCAATTTTTTGTCTAATAATATCTTGATATTGCAGATTGGTGATTATTTTAGAAAATGAATCGGTATATATACTACTTTTAGCATCTAGCAAAGTGTTGTTGTTCGAAATGATATTGTATTTTTCATTTAGTAAAACTGAAACTTGATTGCTTAGTTCGTTAATATGTGATAATCTTAAAACAATATCAATTTTCTGATTTTTTGATATTCTTATAATCTGTTTTTCATTTTCTTTTATTTGGTCTATAAAAACTTTAGCACTTTCATAAACTTCTTCAAGTTCTGTTTTAAAGTTTATATAATCACTCTCTATGTTATTTCTACCCAAAGAATTCTCTTTCAAATGGAGATTCGCCAATAAGAATTTGAAAGTATTAATGCTTTGTTTAATATTATTTGCATCTATACAAAACGAATTTCTTTTATGTATGTCTTTCTGATTTTCGTTTTGAATATCTTTTAATAAGAGAAATAAACCTTCAAAATATTTAAATCTATATTTTAAAGCAGAATTTATAAGTTCTAGATATTCCTCTTTCTTATTGTCATTAAGTACAGCAAAAATTAATTTTATGTTTTGAGTTAATTCTTGAATTTTTGAGTATGAGTTTTTGAAACTATCTGCCAACGATTTAAAATCTGCAGAAGAGCAATTATTTAGTTTATTAATTTTTGAATTTATATTTTGAAATGAACATTCAATCTTTTCAATTAATTCATTTGCACTCATACTGTTCAAATTAAAATGTTATAAGTTAAAGTTATTTTAGAATTTCTTCTATTTTTTCAATCAAACTAGTCAATACAACCGGTTTTCTTATATATTCAATTGCTCCCATACTCATGATACGCTGTATGCTGTCTTGATCGGTTACTGCCGATACTATTACAACAGGTATTTTTTTGAATTCCGGGGAGTCTTTTAGTTCCTTAATAAATGTAAATCCGTCGATGTGGGGCATAAGCAAATCCAAAAGTATTAAGTCCGGATGCTTTTCTTTAATTTTTTTAAGTGCATCGGTTGCATTTAATGCTGTAATTACTCCGTATCCATATTCTTTCAAAACAGATTCTAATAAAAATACGTTTGTTACTGAATCATCGACAACGAGAATTTCTCTGTTTGTAGCCATATATATATGAATTGTTTAAAATGATAATTATTGTAAATATAAAATGCTTGATTTTATAAATATAAAAATGAATGGTGATATATTGCATTTTCAAAGAGTGATTCATATCACCTTAATTTAGTTAGTTTGAATTAAAATTATATCTAATCTTGTATCCTATAACACAAATCTAATACTATGAGAAAAATTGATGATTTACTTTCAAAACCTATTAAAGATCAACTTCAACTTCCTCACAGTGATTTTTTGAATGAAAAGGAGCTGAAAGAAATATACAATAATAGTAATATCGTTTATTTCAAAAATAAAGAGGTCATTATTAGACAAGGTACTCCTGTTTCGCATATTATGTATGTGAAGTCTGGTTATGTCAAGATTTTTAAGGAAGGTAGAAACAGTAATTACATAATACTTAAAATTGAGCAGGAGGGGCATTATTTAGGCATGCTCTCGGTATTTGGTAATGATGTACATAAATATTCGGTATCGTCAATAAATCATAGTGAAATAGGGTTTATTGATATAAATGTATTTAAGAATATTATTTTGCAAAATGGAAAGTTTGCCTACCAAATTATTAATAGTTTGAGTAACTACGGTTTGTTCATTTTTGACAGATTGATGAGTCAATCTCATAAGCAACTTCCTGGTAGAATTGCCGATGTTCTTTTGTATTTTTCAGAGGAAATCTATCATAGTCAGAAGTTTACCTTTCCATTTACAAGGAAGGAGCTTGCCGAACTTGCGGGTACAACCAAAGAGAGTTTTATTAGGACTCTTACCGAATTTAAGAATGACAAAATCATCAAATTAGATGGTTCTGATGTGGAAATTGTAAGTATTGAAAATGTTAAAATGCTTAGTAGACTAGGGTAATTATATTTTTAAGTGAGATGAGTAACTAAAAAAGACTCATATAATCAGGATTTGTCACTGATTATTGAGTCTTTTTTGATTTTTATGAGCATCAAAAAATACTCAATTGTTGTTTTTAAAACGAATTTATTGTTTTGCGTATCTTAACGAGTTTGATTAAAAGCGATTCTAATAATTCGAGGTTCAGCATGTTAGACCCATCAGACAGGGCTTGAGCAGGATTAGGATGTGTTTCAATAAAAATTCCGTCGGCACCTACTGCAATTCCTGCTTTGGCAATTGTTTCTATGAGTTCCGGTTTGCCTCCTGATATACCTTCGGCTTGATTGGGTTGTTGCAGGGAGTGTGTAATATCTAGTACTACCGGGAATCCGAATTTTTGCATTTCAGGTATTGCTCTATAATCTACAATTAAATCTTGATAGCCAAACATTGTACCTCTGTCGGTAAGAATTATTTTATTGTTGCCTGATTCAACTATTTTGTTTACAGCGTGAATCATAGAAGCGGCCGACAAAAATTGCCCTTTTTTTATGTTTACTACTTTTCCTGTTTGTGCTGCTGCTACTAAAATATCTGTTTGTCGGCAAAGAAATGCAGGTATTTGAAGAATGTCTACATATTCGGCAGCCATTTCGGCTTCTTGTGCCGAATGAATATCTGTAACGGTTGGCACGTTCAGTTCTTTTCCTACTGCTTTTATCAGTTCTAGGGCTTGAATATCACCAATTCCTGAGAAAGAATCAAGGCGCGAACGATTTGCTTTTCTATATGATGCTTTGAAAACAAATGGAATTTGCAATGATTCTGTAATTGCTTTTATTTTTTGTGCTATTTCATATACTATTTTTTCATTTTCTACCACGCATGGACCTGCAAGTAAAAAGAAATTGTTGCTTTCAGTATATTTAATCCGAGGTATTTCTTTTAAAAAATTGTTCATCTACAAGAATTTTTATTTAGTCAATCAATAATATTTACAAAAATATGCGATAATATTTGTTTTACAAAGCTGTAAATCTATTCGAAGGTATATTTATTTCCCCAAAGTTTTTTTAGGTAGTTTGCAATTTCTGTTTCTTTTGCATTTTTCCCCGGATGCCAAAATTCTGTACCTGTTATTTCTTTGGGTAGAAATTCTTGGTACTGAAAGTTATTTGCACCTGAGTGAGAGTATAGATAATCTTTACCATAATTGAGCTGTTTCATTAGTTTTGTAGGGGCATTTCTTAAATGGAGTGGGATTGGTTCTTCGCCCGATTTTGCAATATGATCCAAAGCACTGTTTATTGCCATATATGCAGAGTTGCTTTTAGGTGATGCTGCCAAATAAATAGTTGCTTCTGAGAGAATTATGCGGGCTTCAGGCATTCCTATTATTGAAATAGATTGGAAGCAATTATTGGCAATTAATAGTGCATTTGGGTTAGCCAGACCTATGTCTTCTGCTGCTGAAATTATGAGTCGGCGGGCTATGAATTTTATGTCTTCTCCGCCTTCGAGCATTCTAGCTAAATAATAAACCGCTGCATTTGGATCGCTCCCTCTGATGGATTTAATAAATGCCGAAATAGTATCGTAGTGGAGTTCTCCATCTTTGTCGTAGGTTGCAATATTATTTTGTAGGCTGTCTTTTACTATTTGATTATTGATTATTTTTATATCCGCATAGGGTATGCTGTTGAGTACAATTTCCAGAACATTAAGTAATTTTCTTGCATCGCCGCCCGAAAATCGGAGTAGGGCATCATACTCTTGAATTTCCACTTGTTGTTTGGCTAACTCGCTGTCATTTTTTAAGGCTGATTCTATAAGCAAAAGCAAGTCTTCTTTTTCTAATGATTTCAGTATATATACCTGACATCTAGAGAGTAATGGCGAAATTACTTCGAAAGAAGGGTTTTCTGTTGTTGCTCCTATAAGGGTAATTATACCTTGTTCTACGGCTCCCAATAATGAATCTTGCTGGGACTTACTGAATCGGTGTATTTCATCAATAAATAAAATTGGGTTAGGAGTGTCGAAAAACCTCAGTTTTTGAGCTTTTTCTATAACTTCTCTAACGTCTTTTACGCCCGAATTTACAGCACTTAGTGTAAAAAATGGTCTATCTAGTTTGTGCGAAATAATCTGAGCCAGTGTTGTTTTACCTACACCAGGAGGTCCCCATAAAATTATTGATGGAATATATCCCGATTCAATAGCTCTGCGCAGCACTGCATTTGCACCAACCAAATGTTTTTGTCCGATATATTCGTCTAGTGTTTTTGGTCTGAGTCTTTCAGCTAGTGGAAGTAATGACATTTTGCGTAGATTATTGTAAATATTTCAAAAGAATTGCTTTTAGGGTTTGCGTGTCGGCAGTTGGATAAGCTTGTCCTTCTACTGCATAAGATATGGTGCCTCTCTCTTCTGATACTACCAAAGTGATGGTGTTTGTTTCTTCAGATATACCAAGAGCTGCTCGGTGTCTCAACCCATAATGTGCCGGAATGTCTTGTCTTACCGTACTTGGTAGAATACATTTTGCAGCTTTTATTTTATTCCCTACTATAATTATTGCTCCATCGTGCAACGGATTGTTTTTGAAAAAGATAGATTCAATTAATTGAGCATTGATGTTTGCATTTATTCTTTCTCCGGTTTGGGTATAGTTCAATAAATCTATATATTTAGAAATGACTATAAGTGCTCCGGTTTTTGTTTTACTCATGTTCTGAATGGAAGAAAGTATAGCATCTATCTCAATTTCATTGGCAGGGGTGGTGTTCAGTTGAAATAGTTTATCGAAAGAAAACCACGATTTTGTGAGATATTTGGAAGTTACTACAATCAAAAATCTTCGTATTTCTTGTTGAAATACAATAATAAGAGCTATAACTCCAACACCAATAAATTGCCCCAATATTGAAGATAGCAATTGCATATTAAGTGCCTTTACTAAAAGCCAAAACAGGTATACTCCAAAAATTCCAATGAAGATATTAATTGCAACGGTTCCTCGTATCATTTTATATACCTGATACATAAGCAATGCAACCAAGAATATATCAATAAAATCAAGTATTCCGAATCTGAGAAAAGAGAACATAATTAGATATTTGTTCAAAATTACGTGTTTTTTTTTATTCGTACATGATTAATTAGTAAGTTTTGCTCATACGATATTTTATTTAACAATGAATTTTTGTCTATTTATATCTGTAAATATGATTCAAATCATTACTAAAGTTGATTTTTTTGATATAATTACCATATTAATTAATCATTAAATTTCACTATTTTGCTCAGTGAAGTTTAAAAATCTACCATTTTTACCAAACAACAAAAAACTAAGATTAATGGAAATTAAGGGAACAGCGGTAAAATCTATACCGGAACATGTCAGAGCTCATTATCCTGACAGATATAAGGAGTGGTTGGATTCACTTCCGGCAGAGAGTCAGAAGATTTTTAAAGAAGGTGTAATTACCGCAAATTGGTATGATGTAGATAAAGCTGCAATAATTCCAACTCAAAAAGTGGGTGAATTGTTTTTTAATAATGCTAATAAAGGAGCGTGGCAGAGTGGCAGATATAGTGCCGAACAAGCACTGAACGGCATATACAAACTGTATGTAAAATTCAGTTCGCCTGGGCATATTATTGAAAGAGCAAGTAGAGTTTTTTCTGCTTATTATTCTGGTTCTGAGATGCAAGTGGTAAACAAAGAAGAGAAATCTGTTGAAGTTGAAATTGTGAAATTCTCTAAGCCTAATCAAATAATTGAACACCGTATAGGTGGATGGATGGAAAGAGCTCTTGAAATTTCGGGTTGCAAAGATGTAAAAGTCGTAATTTCAAAATCGTTAGCTAAAGGCGATGCTAAAACCTTATATAATATTACTTGGCCTTGCTAGTAATGTTCTGTTTTGAATAAGATTGCAGGGGTTTTGCACTTGCTGTATGGCTGTAATCTTATTCAATTTTTTTCATTTTATATAATACTTCGTTTTCTTTAATTATTGCTTTTTTCCATTCTATTTCATATCCTGGGTGTGTTACTTTGCCTTCATTTGTTCTTACATTTCCATCGAGATACTTCCAAATTAAAAATTCACCCAAGGTTTTCCATGTTTTTGTGAGCTTATTGCCAGTATTCACCGAATAGTCTGTAAGGAATGCTACTCCTTCTTTTGCATTTTGATTGTAGAGGACTATTGCGTTGTTGGTAATAGAATCATTTTCTGTTATATACCCTGTCTCAATTTCAGATTGTTTCAGTTTTATATCTTGTATCATATCTTTGTATCTGCCATAAGCATAGTTTGATACAAAATTGAAAACCCAAAATGCCGACTCCCAAGAAAATGAATTGAAATTTCCTGATTGATTTGAAAATGAATATGGAATTTGTGTTATGCTGCAAAACAAGGGACTATAGCAGGTGCTGTAGGTATCGTCGAAGCCAAACCACAGTATGCCGCCTATTGCGTTGGGTAACCAAAATCTCGATTGTGCAACAAATGAATAAGCGGTTTGTTGGGTAGATATGGCTCTGTCGTGACAATATTTTACGCTATCTACCTGCCATGTAAGGGGTCGCCAGCGGTAAGGCAAGGCAAACGGACCAGAGCCAATGCCTTTTGAAAGATCTAGTTGTGTGTCTTCAAAATGATTGCGCATGTGCTTCATCAATGCCTGTAGGGTAATAGGGGCGTCTGGTTTTATCCATAATGGTAGCTTAATTTCTTTGTTTGTATTGGCAAAATCTTCTTCGTCAATTTGCTTGGGTGCTACTTGTCTGAAAAAATTCCAAACTCTGGCTTCGCACCAGCGTTGGTGTTCCCATGTAAGCGGATTGTATGCGTCTCTGAAACTGAAATCTTCGTCTTTTCCTGAAAAATAGTCACTTTTGCGTGCAAATTTTATCACATCGTCGGAGTATAAGCAGTTTTCGGGGTCGTTGAGCGGAAATTGCTGTATGCGCGATTGGTTGGCATGTGCCGATACGTAGCCGTCGGGTATTTTTCTGGCTACCCAAACTGCGCCTTTTTCGCGGGTTCCTTTGCCAATGAGTTCCATTATCCATACTTCGTTCTGATCGGCTATGGAGAAGCTTTCTCCGGTGCTGCAATAGCCATATTGGGTTACCAAGCTGTTTATTGTAGATATTGCTTCTCGGGCATTCTGCGAACGTTGCAAGGTGAGCAAAATGAGTGTTTCGTAGTCTAATATACCTGTTGTATCTTGAAGTTCGGCTCTGCCGTCGAAGGTGGTTTCTCCTATAGCTACCTGATATTCATTCATGTAACCGACTACGTTGTAGGTTATTTCTACTTCTTCTATTTCTCCTTTGTATTGTTTTGTATCGGGGTGGTATATTTTTCGTTTTGTGCCTTTTGTGTTTTTGGTTGCAGGTAAATGAGTCAGACTACCATATAATGTATGCGAATCGGCACTGTAGGTTATGAAAACTGAGCTATCGGCACTTGCTTTTTTCGAAACGAGCAAACTGGTACACCCAAAACTTCTGGTTGGTATTATTGTTAAGTTACCGATTATGAGTAGGATGGGGATGATATGGTGTTTTTTTAACATATGATTAATTTGAAAATGAGATAATTTTGATAATTTGAAAATTTGAAAATGTGAAAATGTGAAAATGTGATAATGTGATAATGTGATAATATGTTAATATGCTAATTTGTTAATTTGTTAATATGCTAATGTGTTAATATGCTAATTTGTTAATTTACTTATGTGAAAATTTTAATAAAATTCTAAATTTTTTGGGATTTGATTATTACTAAATATTTTATTATTTATTCTGATTTTAATGTTTTCTAATAAAGAATCCGGATGGATTTTGTTCGGCGAAGCGTCTTCGCTTCGTCGGAGTATTCAAGGCCTCTGGCCTGTTTTAAGAAAATGTTTTCCATTTTGTATTCAATAATTCCACTTGCAATAAAGAATCTAATCCGGCATAGTTGGTTGCGCTTGAATAAATATAATCTTCCGGTTGCTTCACTATTCCAGCTTTTACAGGATTGTAATGTATATATTCTAACTTTTGATTTATAAAATTGTCTGTATAAATTAATTCTGCATGATTTTCATGTGTCCAAATTTGGTATTTGCTGTTGCGTTTATGTTTTTTTGCTGCATATTCAAAATAATGAAGCAGCCATTCGCTGCGACTTTCTTCTGAATTGTTTTCTATGTAATCAATAAAGACTTTGCTCGTAAAACTTTTCAAATCTCTGATGGTAGCACTTAAAACATTTTTTTCACTTTGTGCCAGTAGATGTATATGATTACTCATAATTACATATCCATATATGACAAGCCCCTTGTTTTGTTGACAAAATTTAAGATTATTGATAATAATATCTCTATAAATTTGTCTTGTTAATAAATCTACCCAACCTACAATTTGCATTGTAATAAAATACATGCTATCCTGTTCTTCTATTTTATATCCGGTTGACATACATACAAATATATTAATTTTAAAATCAACTTTTGTTGCAAATGTTTTATTTAATATGCAATACAGGCCAGAGGCCTTGAAAGCAGCGACGAAGCGAGGACGCTTCGCCGAACCTTGATAATTTGCTAATGTGATAATTTGTTAATTTGTTAATTTTATAATGTGTTAATATGCTAATAAGTTAATTTACTAATGTGAAAATTTTAATAAAATTCTAAATTTTTTGGGATTTGATTATTACTAAATATTTTATTATTTATTCTGATTTAAATGTTTTCTAATAAAAAATCCGGTTGGATTTTGTTCGGCGAAGCGTCCTCGCTTCGTCGGAGTATTCAAGGCCTCTGGCCTGTTTTAAGAAAATGTTTTCCATTTTGTATTCAATAATTCTACTTGCAATAAAGAATCTAATTCGGCATAGTTGGTTGCACTCGAATAAATATAATCTTCCGATTGCTTCACTATTCTTTGTTCGCCGACCTTAGGCTTCTCAATAAAAATATTATTAAACAAAAGTAAATATTTAATTTCAAATTAAACGAAAATTTTAATTATTCAATGTTTATATATTAATGTCGTTAAGTTAATAATTTATTGATAATAAGGTAATAAGGTTTGAAAATACTTTATTAAAATTATGCTACTAAGGTTAAAACAATAGAAATAAGGTTTTAACCATATTTTTTGTTCAACCTTAGTAGAAAACAATATATTAACAATATTAAACCTTATTACCTTATTAATTATCATTAAGATGTATTGATGCTCAAACTAAACGACATTGGTTTTTATATTTAAAAAAAAGCGACTGCCAATTTCACTTGACAGTCGCCATACACACCTTTATTAAGAGGGAGGTTAACAAATAAACGTGTTATTCCCTTGGTAAAATAAACCTAACCTTACTTTACTATTTTAAATGTACTGAGGTTTCCTGAAGTTTCTTTTACTCGAAGTATATACATGCCTTGCTCATAATTGCCAAGCATTATTTTCACCTCATTAGTTCCGGCAGCAATTGTGTTTGCTAGCGTAACTCCGGTTGTAGAAAGCAATTCAACCCTTTCTAAACCTTCTGCATTGTGAATGCACACTTCGTTTTTGTTTTGCGAAATAGTAGTTCTTTCTGTAGCAGAATCTTCTATAATTGCAGTACCAATTTGGTCGTTCTTGATAGATAGCGCTACAAATCTACCATCGCTTAGTGGCAAGTCTTGTGTTGCTTCTAGGCTGAAAGAATCGCCTATTTTAAGTTCGCGGTCGAAGTCTATAATCAATTGTTTATTATTGGTTTTCGATACATAGATGTTTGAAATATTTATTTTATTAATATCAATCAGTGTAGTTTTACTATCAAAAGAAATTAAATCTGCAATTGTGGCTGTGGTATCTAGTTTATAGTTGAAATCTATAACCAAGCGTTGGTTTTTATTCTCAAGCTTTACTGCAAGTACTTTGCCTTCGGTGCGGTAGTAGTATTTAAAAGTTCTGTATGCTTTTTTGTTTTCTAAAACATACTCTTCTTGCACATTTCCTAAATCATTATAAATAGTTACCAAACCACGAGTACTATCTTTTATTAATTTATTATCTTCATTAATCCATATTTTTTTTCTAAAATTTATGGATGAATATTCATCAATTTCGTCTGGTGAATTTTGATTGTAGTATGCTCTTTTAATATTTGAATGAATTGAAATAACCATATCAGTAGTATCAATAGGGTTGTTGCTTCAATTTCGTTATCTCTTTTGAAGGATAGTTATAGGCTTTATCATTTTTATAAATCACTTGTTTATTTTTATCATAATAAGTAGTTATAAAGGTACTATCTTGAAAATATTCAAAATTTACACTGTCAATAAACCATTTTATTTTTCCGTATGATCTAATTTTTACTATTGTAATTGTGTGACGTATGTAACACTTGTTTCTTGTTTGTCTTTAGAATAGCCAGATGGTTTTACTCTAAATTCTTTTTCTATAAAATAATTTCTAAATTATCATTACAAATTTTATTTCAATTATTTCAGACATAATATTATTATTTTCGTCATATTTGAAAACAGAAATTTTATTTTTTTAGAAATACTGTCCTAAATATAAACTTGATTTTAATGTATCTATTCTTCCTTTTATAAAATAGTCATTTTCGAAAGAGTGCAATATAGAATCATATTGGGGTAGATATTTCTAAACGAAGATTATCATTTATAAAAACAGTCTATGAAGCTTCTGAGTAAACCTTGGTAATTGTATGTGATTTTGTTTAATAAAAGTGTTTGTTGGTAAGTGTTTTATTATTTTGATAGATGATGTTAATTTTTAGTTTTCATAATTTAAAGAGGTTGTTATTTCCTTTATCTTCAATTTTTATTAATTTTCCTTCTTTATGTTATAATCAAAATAGTAGGTATTGGGTTTTTGTCTGAATCCATGTAGGTAACTTACTCGCTGAATCCAGTTTAGGTCGAGCTTATTAATTCTTTTTAAACTTAAATTTTTTTACGATTAAAATATGAGATTTCAGGTTTTAAATCATCAAAAATGATTGAAATTGTTGCCAGTTTTGTAATGATTTGATAAAATATTCTACAAAATACTTGCCCCACTGCCACTTGTGCTACACAAGCAAATAGAGCCATTGCGAGTATTATGTATATTTTTTTCATAATTGTATTTTTTTAAATTTGTTAAAAACTGTTTTATCATCGCGATTCATAAGCAAGACAACAAGTTTTCATAAACACGTAAAAGAAAATGAAAAAATTAGAAATATTTTTTTAAACCTATATTTATACCAAATGCAAAACCATTGCGGTGCTGGTATTCAGGAGAATATAAGAACGGTGTAAAAGCATAACTTACTTGAGGCAAAACGCTAAGAAAAGTACTGTTGCTCAGTTTAAAGTCGGCACCTGCCATAATACTTCCGGTAAAAAAAGCAGGGGTAGGAGCAATGTTGCTTTGCAGCAATAGACTGTCGTTCGCAAATTGCGGAGCAGCAAAGTTGTTTTTTAGTAAAATGTGGCTCTTCGCCTCAAAACTAAGCAATAGGCAATGCTTTTTTCTAGTTTGTTGCTTCAAGCTTAATTGCACCGGAATAGTTAGGTAATAAAAAGTGTTTCTGTTTTCTTTGTGTTCTACAATACTATCGAGTACCTTGCGTGACTTCTTTTTGTAAATTATCTCAATTCGCTGTTCTACGAGCCACAGCGTATCTACCATAGGAATTGCAATATATGCAGAGTCGTAAAACACTTGGTATCCGGCAGTTGAATCAAAAACAGTATATTGGTGGGGAATGTTTACAGAGTAAGGCGTGTATTGCTTTAAGGCAGTAAACCCCACTCCGGTACTTATTTCCCAGTGCTTAGAGGTTTTGCCAAGATTTAGTTGCATGCAGTGAGATTGCATTGTGCCTTTTTCCCAATTTAGAAAACTTTGGCCATCGTTTGTAAATTTCAGACTTTGAAAATTATAGTCGTAACGAGCAGCTATAAAGTTAAGTTTGGGCTTTTCCTTCGGCTTTTTAGGTTTGGTGTTTGGGTTTATTCTTACCGTATCGTAAATAGTAACTGTATCGAAATACTGCACATGCGTTTTTATAGAAATTATGGTCGTATCAACCACTTTGGTCCAGATGGTGTCGCGCACGGGTTTTTCGCTCGGTTTTCGTTCTTTTCGGTACAATATTACCTGAAAACCCACCGCAGAGAAAGAAATGTCATCATCGAAAAAGAGAATACGCAAGGCATTTTCAAGCGTGCATTGCTTCACATTCAGAGTCACTTTTTTGCAGTATTCACCACATCGGTTCTGTACACAAAACTTACATCGGTAAGGTTTTCAATTTTAGTAAGCACACTGCCAAGAGGCTCATTATTACACAAAAGAGAAATTTCTGTTTGCAAAATATTGTTGCCACTTGCCCAAAGATGAAGCGGAAACAAGAGAAAAAATATGTATTTAAAAAGGGTTTGAGGCATTGGGTTTTAAAATAATTATTGTGTGAATTAATATATAACCCAAGGCGTTGCCATTGGGCTGAATTAAGCTGCCACTCCGTGGCGTTTTGATTCGTGCTAAAATTTTGCATTAAATTTATTTTCAAATAATTACGGTTGAAATTTCATTTTTATACCGAAAAAAATCAGGCTGAAAGCCTAACTCAATTCAGCCCGACGGCAACGCCTCGGGTAAATAAATTCATCACGTTACAAACGCCCTGTAAGGGCAACTTAATCTATCCACAAATACTCCTCATTATAATTAATACCATATTCATTTAAAAATAATAAATACTCCTCTTTAAAGGTCATTTTTTTATGGTGCTCTTCTTGTTTTTCAATATATTGTTTGTTTTTCAAATAAGAGGACCTACAAGAAAATCCACCATACCCTCCTTGCCATGCAAAGTCTGAATAAAAATTCATCTTTTGTTTTTATCCATCTACTACTGTAGCGTTTTATTTCTTCAACCAATTTGGCTAAAAGTAATATTTTTTTGACATCTACACATAAAAGATATGAACATGATCGTTATGCCATTAATTAAAATAGGAATAGATTGATTGTCTTTAATTATACTCTCCTAAGTATGAATACAGACTTTGTTTATCTTCATCTCTTATTTCACAAAAAGTGTTTTTATATGAAAAATAATATGAATGTATAGTTTAGATAAAGATTGCGATATATAATTAATTTTTATAAGCTGCTCTTTCAGAGCGAAAAAATGGTTGTTTATATTTAACCCAAGGCGTTGCCATTGGGCTGACTTAGCTGCCACTCTGTAGCGTTTTGATTCGTGCTAAAATTTTGCATTAAATTCATTTTCAAAAAATTACGGTTGAAATTTCATTTTTATACCGAAAAATCAGGCTGAAAGCCTAACTCAATTCAGCCCGACGGCAACGCTTCGGGTAAATAAATTCATCACGTTACAAACGCCCTGTAAGGGCAACTTACTAATTTCTTCACTTCAAACAAGGTTTTGCAGATACATACACCAAAGAATCTCGTTCCTCAACCTCACCCGAAAGAGCAATTGACAACACCGATTTTACATCTTCAAATTTAGTATTGTTGAATTTTGCATTTATTTTGCACTTGCCTAAGTCATTGTTTTCCAATACAAATTGTTTATCGTAAAAATTGCCCAACTCAGTAACAACTTCGCTAAGAGCTGTATTTTTGAACTCCAAAACGCCGGTTTTCCAAGCTAAAAAATTGGTGTTGGCTAGGTTGTAGCTTGTATCTTTCCCGTGTCTCCATATAGTACATGCCTGATTGGCGGTAAGAATAAAATACGCATTGCTTAATGAGTCGGTCACTTGCACTTTTCCCTCTACAACAAATACCGATACAGAAGAATCTGTCGGGTTTTGGCGAACTTCGAAACTTGTACCCAAAACCCGCACTTTGGTAGAACCAACTTGGATAATGAATGCTTGTTTTGGATTTTTTGCTACCTCAAAATATGCGGAACCTACAAGGCTCACAAAACGAATTGAGTCTGTGAATGGTGCAACATCAATATGTGAATTTTTATTTATTGTAATTATGCTATTGTCTGATAATGTATAGTTTGCAATCGAATCTTTGGCTAAAAAAGTGGTGGTAGTAACTGCAAGCTTAACTTTATTTGCATTCATACTAAAAATTGCCCATAAACCAAAGACAAGCATAACAGAAGCTGCAATTGTTGAAAAAACATACATTTTTCGCGATTTTTTCTGCACTATTTCAGCTTCCTGAATGCAAATATTTAAAGCCGCATCGGTATCGAATTCTATTGTGTTTGCAGGTGAGTGCAATGAATTGTGCAATTTCTTGAATTGAACAAAATATCGCTCATTTTCAATACTTTGCTTTACCCAGGCTAGTAATTGTTTTTCTTCATCGGCACCAATAGTTCTTTCTATATGGCTGATTATTAGATTATCTATATGTATATCTGGAGTTTCCATAAGTATGCTATTTTAGTTGTTTAAAGACAATTGAGAAATATGAAACACGTAAGCATTATAAAAAAAATTGAAAAAAAAGTAAACAAGAGAGCAAATGCCCCAGTTTCTCACGCAAAATTTTGTAGGCATTGCTTACATGAGTCTCCACCGTTCGCGGACTAATGCCTAGATGTTCACCCACTTGCACGGTATTGAGACCTTCATAAAACCGAAGTTTGAAGACCTCTTTATTTTTTTCGGGCAGATTCTCAACTTCATGTTTTAGTTTATCGGTGAGATCTTCGGTGTAGGTGTTTTCAAAATCTTCATACACAGTAGCTTCGAGTAAATACTGGGCTTCCGATTCGTACCGTTGCTTTATTTTGTCGTGCCTAAATCTGTTTATTGCAGCATTGTAGGCACTACGGTACAAATATGCACGGAGCGAAACAATTTGGGTAGCCTCAGCTCTTTTCTCCCACAATTTTACAAAACATTGTTGTGCAATTTCTTGAGCCTCATCAGCATCAATCACCATTTTGTAAATGTAGTTGCACAGCTCCTTATGAAAATGCCTAAATACTGCTTCAAATGCTTGTGGCGAATGTTTCTGTAATTGTCTTTTTACTAAATCTTCGTTAATCAATGTTGTTGGTATTAAAAAATATTTTAGAGATCATTTATAATGGTGCTAAAATATGAATTTAATAAAAAATAAACTAATACGAAAAAGGTAGATATAAAAATATTATTAATTATATTATTATAACAATAACGCTTTTTTATAAGCTGCAAGAGCCTTTAATCTTGATTCAGAGAGGTCTACAATAGGAAGAGTATTAGAGGAAATCGTGTTTTTTAATTGTTTTTCTGTATATAAATTTTCAGGGTCGAAGTTTTTTTGTTGCGTTATGGGGTTGAAAATCCTGAAATAAGGAGCAGCATCGCAACCGGTGCCAGCAGCCCATTGCCAGTTTCCAACATTAGAAGCCAAATCATAATCGAGCAACTTTTGAGCAAAATAAGCCTCGCCCCAACGCCAGTCAATAAGCAAATTTTTGCATAAAAATCCGGCAGTTACCATTCTTAATCTGTTGTGCATTAGACCCGTAGTGTTTAGTTCCTGCATTCCTGCATCTACAAATGGAAATCCGGTTTGTGCACCGCACCATTTCTCGAAAAGATTTTGGTCATTGCTCCATGACAAAGCACTATATTGTTTCTTGAAACATTCATTTTGCGAATGAGGAAAATGAATGAGAATCTGACTAAAAAAATCTCTCCAAATCAATTCGTTAAGATATACAGAACCGTGAATTAGAGCCTTTTGTACCAGTTTGCGAATGCTCACCACACCATATCTCAAGTAGGTACTCATTTTACTTGTTCCGGCTTCAATAGAAGGAATATTGCGAGTAGCTTCCATAATTTTCTAGAAATTCTACAGTAGGTAGTTCAATAGTCTGATATTTCAATATATTAGTAGCAACACCATCGTTTTTTTTCTGGAATTGAAGCATAGGTTTTTTGTCGGTTTGTTTAATGAAATTTGACAATAAAGCTTCTGATGAGAATTGCGGTATTGCGGTGTTTAAGCGTTTCTAACCATTTTTTTGAGTAGGGTGTAAATATAGTATAAGGAGAACCATCGGGTTTAGTTATTTCGTTTTTATGAAAAAATACATGATCTTTAAATTGAAAGAAATCAGCTCCCTGTGCTTTACAAAAGGCTTCAATATTATTATCTCTTTTGATAGTATTTGGTTCGTATTCCTCATTTATGAAAACCGATTTAATGTTGTACACAGAAAATAATACTTTGAAAATATCAAGAGCATCGCCCTCGAAACTTTCTATTTGAGAATTGTAGGGTAGAAGCAAATTATTTAAATTATTGAGTTGATTTTCAATAAATAACTCTCTGTTTCTATTAAATGGTATTTTTGATGTGTATTCAGGTTCAAAAATATAGATTGGTAATACTGGTAATCCTGAGCGAAGGGATTCAAAAAGTGCATTATTATCATCTATTCTCAAATCTCTTCTAAACCAAAACAAAGAAATAGCAATATTTTTCATAGTAAGAGAATTTTGAAATATTTAATGTAAATTAGAAAATCATAAAATTTTAAAAAGAACAAAAAGTCATGATAACAAAAATAATTTTATATTTGGCATGGCATTTTAATTCACACAACTTTGAAGCGAAATGATAGAAAAAATTACAATAAAGTACAATATAAATTTCTGTAAATGAATTTCAATATAGTTGTAATAAATGATTCTGAGGTAACAAGTTTACTGAGAGAGTTGTACGATTTTATATTTCTTGAATATACTGTTGATTCATATTCAGATATAAATGAGTTTAATAATAGCCAAGCATCTGTTATAGATATAATTATATTAAACAGCAACGATCCAATACAAATTCTAGATATTATAAGGCAAGTAAGAAGTAAAAAGAAGTTTAAATATGTACCATTTCTTCTGCTTACCGATATTCATATTTATTTAAATACACAGAATATTGATAAATTAGGCTCTGTAGATTTTTTAAGTAAGCCGGTTGATAAATTTTCGCTTGCGTGCAGAGTTTTGCATAACATGAATCTGAGTAGGGCTACACGTACTATGATGGGTGAAAATATTGTATTGAAAAGTAAATTGTTGGAATTGGAAAAACTCCGCATTAAGAATTTGAGTTTGTATTCCAACAAAATAAATCTGGAGAAAATAAACAACCAACTTCTATTGCAAAAGGATGAAATAAGTAAGCAACAATATATTTTGATAGAAGAAAAGCTGAAATCGGAGGAACTGTTGCAAAATATATTGCCTGAAGAAACCTCGCGCGAACTTATGATTCATGGTAAAGCAAGAACACAGGCCTATCATAAAGTGAGTATTTTATTTTGCGATTTTGTAGGATTTACCAATGCTTGCGAATCGCTTAAACCACAGGAAATTGTAGACGAATTGCATCGCTATTTTTCAAAGTTTGATGAGATATGCGAAATGCACTTTATAGAAAAAATAAAAACCATTGGCGATGCGTATATGTGTGCCGGAGGTTTGCCAATGCGCAATAACAGCAATCCAATAGACATTACGTTGGCAGCTTTGGCAATGATAGAATATGTAGAAAAAGAAAATAAGCGCAAAATATTAGGCAATTTGCCTGTTTGGAGGGTAAGAATTGGCATTCATACGGGTCCTATTGTAGCGGGAGTAATAGGTAAAAAGAAGTTTGCCTACGATATTTGGGGCGATGCAGTAAATACAGCAGCTCGAATGGAATCGTCGAGCGAGGCAGGTATGATAAATGTTTCAGAATACACACATTCATTCATAAAAGAATTTTTCGACTGCACTTCGCGCGGAAAAATTTTGGCTAAACATAAAGGAATGATTGATATGTACTATGTAAATGGCTTAAAAGATAAATTTGCTTATGATGGAAATACAAAGATTCCAAACAAGCAATTTATAATGGAGCATTCTAAATTATAAAAAGGTGTTTTAGTGATGTAAAACAAATTTTGATTTGAGGTAGAACACCAGTTGAAATGATTTTTTTTATAGAAATAAGCGAATTTGGATATTTGAAATAGCATGATAAGTATTATCTTTGACTAAGCAAGAACTAACGTAGAAAATTACATGGAGTTTACACTTTGGTCAATAGAATGTAGCAAGATAAAGACCTTAAAATCAGATATTGAATTATTACTTCAGGGAGTAACAATTAAACTCTTTGAAACCGGTTCAGAAAAACTAGATCTGATTGAGTATGTAGATGAAAGAATAGATTTAATTTTTATAGAAGGCAGTGATGCCGAGCAATTGAAGAAGTTGATTTATTTTTTCAGGGAATTTAATCAATTGCTGGAATTCATACCAATACTTTTATACACCGATTTTGATACATTCAAAGAAGTATCTACTGCCGAAAATGTTGGAATAATTGATTTGGTAAGTACGCAATCGTCTGATGTTGAGATATGTTTTAGAATTAAACACGGATATGATGTCGTATTCAAAACAAAAGAACTGAGAGCAGAAAACTACAGTTACAGAACCGAACTAAGAGATAATTATAAACAACTGGAATATCAGAAACGACGTTCGGAAGAATTGTTGTTAAACATTTTGCCCGAAGAAACTTCTAGAGAGCTTATGATTCATGGTTTTGCCAAGCCACAGTTTTATAAGCGTGTAACGGTGTTGTTTACCGATTTTAAGGGATTTACAAACACCTGCGAGCGAATGCTTCCTGAAGACATTGTAAAGGAGCTGGATTTCTTTTTCTCAAAATTTGATGAAATTTCGGAACGACACTATGCCGAAAAAATAAAAACCATTGGAGATGCCTACATGTGTGCCGGAGGTATTCCTATGCGCAACAATAGTAATCCGGTTGATATGGTACTTATTGGATTGGAAATGCAGGAATTTATGATGCAAAACAATGCAGAAAGGGCACAGAGAGGCGAGGAGGCATGGAATTTAAGGGTTGGTATACATACCGGAAAATTAATTGCCGGAGTTATTGGACGTAAAAAGTTTGCCTACGACATTTGGGGCGATGCCGTAAACACAGCGTCACGAATGGAATCATCTGGTGAACCGGGTATGGTTAATATCTCTGGTGAAACCTATAAATATATCAGACATCTATTTGAATGTGAATATAGAGGTAAGGTATATGCCAAGAATAAAGGTGAAATTGATATGTATTTTGTAAAACGTATAATACCTGAATATTCAATAGATGAAACTGGTATTAGACCTAATGAACAGTTTATATGGGAATTGGCTCAATTATAATGTAAGTGTGTTTGTAAAATATTAAAATTCAGAGTTATACAATTTTTATTTGTTCGTCGGTGAAAAGCTCTTCACTTTTGTATTTCATGTAAAGTTGAACTATAGCCACAACATCTTTTTGGCAGTAGTTCATTATTTCTTCATTCTTATTGTCTTTCCAATAAGCTTCATTTACCATGCTACCATCTAAATCTGATTTAGGAGAAGGTATGTCGAAAATCGCAGTAAGCAACTCTAAAGATGTATAGTTCTTATAATCGCCAAAGCGCCATAGGTCAAGTGTGTCTGAGTGTCTTACTTCCCATGGTTTAAGTCCACGGGTATCAAATTTTTGTGGGAGTTTTATGCCATTTATAAGAGCACGTCTGGCAATATATGGAAAGTCAAATTCTTTACCGTTATGGGCGCATAAATAATGATTATCTGTGTTGAAATATTTGGTAAATAATTGTAAAAAATCGGTTAAAATCTGAGCTTCATCATTACCATAGAAAGAACGTACTCTGAGTTCTTTTTTATTTTTCCTTGTAATAATATAACCGGCTGAAATACATATAATTTTACCAAATTCTGCAAGAATTCCTGCTTTACAATATGCTTTTTCGGGAGAATTAAATTGTTCATCAATAAATTTTTTCGATTTTTTATCCCACAAAACCCTCAGAATGTGGGGCATTGCAGTATAAGTTTGATATTGCGAAACGGTCTCAATATCAAGAAATAGAATATTTTCGTTTTTTATACTACTTAGATATTCACTCATGTATAATTTTTTTTAAAGCATCAATTAAATATGCGGTGTATTCAAGTGCTAAATTAAACGAATTTTCAATATCAGAAAAGTTATTTTCTTTGCCCATATTTTCTAATATGAGAAATTTTTCTTTTACACTTTCAGCCCCAAATAAAGCAATTTCTCCTTTAAAAGAGTGAGCATCTAACATCAGTTTACGAGCATCTTTATTGTCAATATGCTGCCTCATTTTATTTAGTTTATTTTCGTGAGCATCAATAAAGTCGGTAAT
Organism: Bacteroidales bacterium; assembly: GCA_016714605.1. GTDB lineage: Bacteria > Bacteroidota > Bacteroidia > Bacteroidales > UBA1715 > JADKDL01. The sequence goes on from JADKDL010000010.1 coordinate 32,192, forward strand.
TATTTCAACCAGAACAGCTTTCTTAAATACACCGAAATTGGAGTCAAATTCTTTTCTTGAAATTATATTATCAGGCATAGTTTTAGGTGTTTCTGGGTTTGAAATAGGAATGTTTTGTTCGGGTGTTGAGATATTATTCTCTTCTGAGCTTTGAAACTCTGTTTTTTTGTTATTGTCTATTTCTTTCAGAATTTCTATAAGTTTGGCTTCGTTTATAGGTTTAGAAATGTAGGCATTCATCCCTGCGTTGAGCATTTTCTCTTCATCTTCTTTATATGCAGCAGCTGTAAGCGCTATTATAGGAATAGTTTTGAAATATTCATCATCAAAAGAGCGAATTTTTAGAGTAGCATCAATGCCGTTTAATTCGGGCATGTGCATGTCCATAAGAACACAATGATATTGTTTGTTTGTAATTTTCTCAACAGCTAAAAGTCCGTTTTCAACTATATCAGTATGAATATGATATAGGTCTAGCAGATTTGCAATATATTTCTGATTAATTTTGTTGTCTTCAGCAACAAGTATATTGAAGTTATTTGAAAACTTGTATTCGGTAGTCGTATTTATATGATTTTCTGATAGTTTTAGTTTTTCAATCTCATTTTTTTCAGGTAATGGAAGTGGAATAGAGAAAGAAAAAGTGCTACCTTGGTTTATAATACTATGTATGGTAAGTGTACCTTCCATCATTTCAACTAGTTGCGAAGAGATTGAAAGCCCAAGTCCGGTACCTCCATATTTACGTGTAGTAGATGAGTCTGCTTGTGTAAATTTCTCAAAAATGCTGTGCTGTTTATCTTCAGGTATTCCAATACCTGTGTCGGTAACTGAAACGTTTAATTGCGCTTTTTGCTCATGTTCGGTAACAGATATATTTAGCGTTACACCACCTTTATGAGTGAATTTCAGCGCATTGTTTATTAGATTTATTATAATTTGTTTTATTCTTGTAGCATCTGCATTTATATACACAGGCATATTTTGACTTGAAACATAGTGTAAGTATAGGTCTTTTTCAAGAGCTTTATATTCAAGAGTTTTAACGATTGTTTGAGCTAGAGTTTCTATATTAAATACGTAATAATCAAGTTCAATTTTTCCGGCTTCAATTTTTGAAATATCTAGGATATCGTTAATAATTTCGAGTAAAGATTCGGCAGCATTTTTAGTTAGTTCTGCATATTCTCTCTGCGTTTTATCAAGTTCAGTTTTGAGCAAAAGTTCTGTCATGCCCAGTACTCCATGTATAGGAGTTCTTATTTCATGACTCATATTGGCAAGAAATTGCGATTTTTCTGCATTTGCTTTATCTGCAATGGCTCTTGCATTTTCAAGTTCAATATTTTGTTGATTAAGCTTCATGAGTATTGCTTGCATTTTGACGCTTTGTACGCTATTTCTTTTAAATGCTTTTTCAATTTCTTGATGGTGGGCAACTACTAAATTTGTTTGTTCTTGAAGCTTTTTTTGTTGTTCAGAGATTTCAATTTCAGCACGTTTCAAATCAGAAATACCGGTATCAATAGTTACTAATCTGTCTAAATCTTCTCTATGATTTATAATAGGAGTAATGGTTCTTCTGAGCCAAATATTCTCTCCTGCTTTGTTTTGAATAACAGTTTCGAAGCTCAAAGACTTTTGACTTTCTATACACAGTAAAACGGTTTCTTCAATGTTATCGAATAAGCTATTTTGGTAGAGATTTTCACCAAACTTTTCAATATACTCTTCCATTGTGAAGCCAAGTAGTTTTATGAAGCCGTTATTTACCCATTCTAAATCTAACTGTGAATTGAAAATCATTATAGAATTATTGGTTTCTTTTACTACAATTTGAAATCGGTGTAGTTGAGATTCCTTTTCACGAAGTTCGTCGGTAAGTTCAGTTAGTTTTTCTTCAAAAATGCCAATTTTAATGTCATTTTCAGCAATATTTTTTTCTGCCTTTTCGAGTCGCAGTAAATTATTAAGAAAGGGAGATAGCGACTGTAGCTGAAAGTCAAGCGATTCTGATAAAGATACATTTGTAAAACTGAAATTTTGCAAATAAAACAGTGCAATAACTTGATCATTTGTAGTAAAAGGAATAATAAGAGAATTTTGTTCGGAGTTAATGATTTCGTATTTTTTTCTAGTCAAAATACATGTATCCATTAATTCTTTTGGCACAAGTAATTCATTTTCAATTATTTTATTTTCGAAAAAGTCGGTATTGTTGCAATTATCTATGAATTGTAAAAATATCTGATTATTACTAATGTGACAAAATGCTGCCTTGGAATATTGTATATTATTTTGAATGTAAGTCAGTAAATGTAGTGCAAATGCTTTAGTGTTGGTTGCAGAAAATATTGTATAATACTCTTGATTAAAGGAGCTGTGCGTCATATTATAACGTTTTGAGTTTTTTTATAAATAGTTTTCTTTTGAATAAAGATAAATATATAAACAAATTATTGTTTTGATTATAAAGTACATATTTTTTTTGTAAAACGTTTTAAAATAATATGTACTATGTATATTTTTGTATGTGGTAAATATGTAAGAAAAGATAACTATGTTTGTCAATAAAATAAATTTTCTCACTGAAAATATTAAATAGACAGGAGCTAGAAAAAGTATCACGCTTTTACTCCGAAATTAATTTTATAATTAACTCATTTTCAAAATAGTAATAATGAAAAAGATATCAATAATTTTGAGTGCCATAATTGCTTTATTATTAGTTTTATACTGGTATATAGGTGGTTTTGAGTCAATGAATGTAAAAAAGCAGTTGTATGGAGGTTTTATTATTGCTGGATTAGAATTTAAAGGGCCATATCATTTAGTTACAGCATCAATGGAACAGGCAGATAGTATTGCTCGTAGTTTGGGAGTAAATTCTACCCGTGGTTTTGGTGTATATTATGACAATCCTGAAACCACACCCGATACCGCATTGAGAAGTTTTGTAGGTAATATTATTGAAAAAGACGATTATTCTAAAATTGAGGCATTGAAGAAAGCCGGATTGCGCATTGATTCCGTACCCGAAGTATCATCGTTGGTTATTGAAATGAAAATAAGAACCAAATTTGCTTATATGATTGGCCCAATGAAAGCATATCCAAAATTGCAAAAGGCAATACAAGATAATTCTTGCATCCCGCAACTAACTATAGAAGTTTATGATATACCTGCTAAACGCACATATTATGTAATGCAGTGTAAATAAAAGATATGTAGATTTTAATTATTTAAAGCGTTATTAATCACGATTTTCTATTTTAGATACTTACTTGAATTGAGATTAGTTACACAGAGAAATACAGAGTTTGTATTTGTTTAATTATTAAACAATAATTTTTCTTTTTTTGTAATAAGAATAAGCCAAAAATAAAACGAGTACAGCCAAAAGCCACCATAATTCCGGTTCGCTCATTTGCACTGTTTCTTCACCTAAATCGAGAGCATTATTGCCCGAAAGAGCTTGTGCTTGTTTCCTCTTGATCATTGCCTCTTGGGCTTTATTTTCAACAACTATATAAGAGGTTAGGGGAGTCATTATTTTTGATTTGAAACTTGCTGAGACTAAATTAGTCCATTCCTTATCAGAGGTTTCCGGTTTAATAATTTGCGACACCCAAGCAGCTTGCTGTTCTAGTCCGTCGAGCCAAAGTTTAGGTGTCTGTATCGTATTTGTAGATATATTTACTGTTCGTTTTATTAATACAGATGCTGTGCTATCATCTCTTATATACCATTTTTTATTTTCTTTATCAGTATATAGATAAACACTATCAGCAGCATTTATGTATGCTAAATTTTTCTTCAAATCATATGAATTTACTGATAATGAGTATAGATTTAAGGTTCCTTCATTCGTTAATTGAAAATACTTATCAGATTCAGGATAGCTAAATTCAATGTCAATAAAATTATTATTTATTATGGCATTCTCAATTGAATCTGTGACAAGAACAAATATTGGATAAGTATTCAAATTAGCTTTATAAGCTTCTATAAGTATCTTTCTGATTGTATAATCAACAAAAAATCCACCCTCAAAAGTATAGTTTTTGTAGATATTTTTCCAATCGTCATTAATAGTATATTCTTTGCTGTAACTGTTTGCAAAACTAATTTTAGCATTCTTACTTAAATTACTATATTTATTACAAATATTATTGATGTTTTTGCTGTAGATATCTACTTTATTTTTCTGATTCACAGAAACATCAACAATAAAGTGAAGGTATGGTTCACGTTTTACTTTCTTTAGTTTTGATTTATATGATGAAGGAATAAATAATGCAAAATCAGTTTCTATTAAAGCATCTTTTTTTATTTCATTTTCATTACCTAGTTTTATATTGAACGTATCAATTTTGAGGGTAATTGGTTCTTTATGTATAAATTGTATGCCTGTTTTTCTTTTTTCATAATTAGCGAATGGAAAAACCTTAAAAGCTAATTTGTTTCCATTCAAATAATAAAGTAAACCAGGGTCTCTATTTTCGTTTGTTATTTGAGAATAAACCCACAATGCAGTCTTTTTTTCGGTAAGTATACCATGTTTAATACTGTCATTTACATATAAATAATAGTCGCTAACCCAGCAGCCTTGAGGTAACTGTATTATTGTGGAGTATTCAGAATTTCGCTGTGTATTATCATTAAATATCTCCATATCAACCCAAGTAATCCAAGCTTGCTGATTTTGGTCAAAACTGCTTCTTGTCTTTATATCAGTTATATAAACCCAATGGTCATTGCCTGAAATAAATGAGTCTGTTTCCTTTTTTTCTCCAAAAAATACCTCATTTATATAATTCATTTTATTGTCGGAGAGGGTTAGATTATCGAGCACCAGCCAATTGAAATAAGCAGTCAGGTATGGCGTTTCATTTCCTGTTAGAAACATTCTGTTAGACCGTTTATGCTTGCTAATTCTACTCATACATTCTTTTACTTGAAGGGTGTTAAATGTGTATTGCTTTGAATAATCGGGTTTGTACAAATATTCTAAAATATTGGTCAATTCTTTTTTGTAAGATAGGTAGTAACCACTTATAGATGATGGTATTACCAAAAACCCGATAATCGATATTAAAATAATGAGCTTTGGTTGGAAGTACTGTTTCAGGTATAAATAATCATCGTGCAGTTCCTGAATGGTGATAAAAAACAAAAAAAACGGACTTAATAATAATATTCCCAACCCGATAAGAATAATTGCAGCAACAGATACCGGAATATATGGCATGAAAATAATAAAGAAGTAGGTAGTAAATGCAAACCCTATGCTTCGAAAAAAATAGAGAATAAGTCTGTAAATATTGTTCTTTAAATCTGGTAAACATATTACAATTCCATTAAAAATAGTGATGATGTAAAACCAAATATTTGAGAAATTGCCCAAAAATCCATAATCATTGTTAATAAACGAGTGATTATTATAATTATTTAAAAATAAGCCTAGTAAAGGAAGAATTAAAGCAATTGGAATTTTCCAAGCTAAATTGAATTTTTTAGAAAAAAATGATTTTCTGCTAGCGAGAACATATAAACCACTTATTACAAAAAATAGAAAAACAACGGTGAAAAGAATTATTAAAATAAAGATAACATGAATATTGAAAACATCTTCTACTGGTTGCCAAAGCGGAAGTATAATCTGACCAAATATATACCACAATATTGGAATAGCAATAGTAATGTAAAATTGGGTTTTAGAATTTTTTATACTGCCATCATTAGTAAACTGCATAGCTATAGTTAATAAACTATATATGAGAGTAGGCATAAGAAATGTGCCGGCATAAAGCATGAAATATTCTGATGCCATCCAACTGGGAATCGTAAATGAAGGCATCAGGGTTTCAGAATAAATATAATATAAATAAAGATACACAACATATACCTGAAGCGCCAAAAGACTATAATAAATAGAAATTTTCTTATTAAGAAGAGATGCTATGATTGAATAGCATAAACTAGCAATTCCTATTCCCAAAAGGCTATATCCAAAAGTTTTCCATAATAAAAGAGATTCTGTATCTAATAAGCTTTTTATTATTGTAAACTCTTGATAAAAGAGAAACAATAAAATGATTGTTGGAACAGTATTAATTAATAAAAGCCATTTTGGGTTGAGCAAATTCTTCATTGATAATAATTTAAGAATTAGATATAATTTCAGTGTTTTTTAATTTATAAAGTATCTTTTTTTGTGCAATGAACTTAAGAAACAAATATAATAGAGTAAGCGATAGTAAATAGGTTAAAATGCCAATAGATTCATGTATTTCACTGTGATACTTATCAATGAATTGATTTTTAAAGCCGGAAATCTTTAATGCAATAATAATGCGTGAGCTGTTTATCGGTATTGTATAAATAAAGGCAAAGATGAGAGATAAGGGAATACATAAAAGTTTAGAAGAAAAACTTAAAGTTGAGTTTATACAATAAAAGCAGTCATGATGTAACAGAGTAATGCAAAATTTACACCCGAACATGATTTGTTAATAATAATATTAAATTCTCTAAAATAGAAACCGGAATTTGCAAAATATTCAATTGGTGAGCCAACAAAAAGGGCTACAAACTTAGCTGTTGGATAAAGAATTAAAAACAAATCATCGTTACTTAATGTCTGGTAGACAAATTTTACGATAATAAAAATTAAGGCTGAAATGATGAAAAACAATAAGTTTTTATTTTTTCTCATAAATTTATTCTAATCAATCAGTTGCGCCATTTATAGATTTAACCTAATTTAATTGGTAAGTTGTCTATTTCTAAATTGAAATAAAGTGCAAATATTAGTGAAATTATATCAATAAAAGAATGAGAAAATTGAAAGATTTTATTTTAATTTGCAAATCCGCTTTAGTGTGTTGTGCGGTAAGATTTTTTTATTATTAAAATTCTAATTATATGCTTTTTTTCGTTATATAATTGATTTTTTATAGGTAAAAATTTCAGAGTAATTAAGTACGTTTAATTAAATATTATAAAAATTTATCAAAATGGCTATTAGTGCATTACAGAAAGAAAGGGCAAAATATGCCCCAAAATTACCAAAATCATTAAAAGGTGGAGTAAAAGTAGTAGAAGGTGCTGCAACAAAATCAATAGCAGATCAGGAAGAAATTAAAAAATTATTTCCTAATACCTACGGAATGCCGTTGTTGACAATTGAATCGGGTTCAGCTACGACTTATCCTGCTCTAAACGTTGGTGTAATATTGTCTGGCGGTCAAGCTCCAGGTGGTCATAATGTTATTTCAGGTATATTTGATGGATTAAAAGCGCTAAATGCGGGTTCTAAACTGTATGGCTTTTTAGGAGGTCCTAGTGGCTTAGTAGAGCATCAGTATATTGAACTTACTGCTTCAATTATTGACGAATATAGAAATACAGGTGGTTTTGATATAATTGGTTCAGGTAGAACAAAATTAGAAGAGACCGCACAATATGATAAAGGTGTAGAGGTTTGTAATAAGCTTGGAATAAAAGCTTTAGTAATTATTGGCGGAGACGATTCTAATACGAACGCTTGCGTGTTGGCTGAATATTACAAACAAAATAATACAGGAATTCAAGTTATTGGTTGTCCGAAAACAATTGATGGTGACCTTAAAAACGAAATGATTGAAACTTCATTTGGTTTCGATACTGCATGTAAAGTATATTCTGAGTTGATTGGAAACATACAAAGAGATGCAAATTCAGCAAAAAAATACTGGCACTTTATTAAACTTATGGGAAGATCTGCTTCACATATTGGTTTGGAATGTGTGCTTCAAACACAAGCAAATATCTGTATTATCTCTGAAGAGGTTGAACAAAAGAAACAAACTCTTGATGAAGTAGTAACATATATAGCTGAAATTGTTGCAAAAAGAGCTGCCAATAATGAAAATTTTGGTACAGCGCTTATCCCTGAAGGTCTTATTGAGTTTATACCATCGTTGAAAGTACTTATTTCTGAATTAAATGACACGCTTGCAGAAAAAGCAGCTAAATTTAATGCTATTGAAGCCGAATCAGAAAAAATATCTTTTGTTGCAAGTATTCTTAGTGCCGATTCAGCAAAAGCGTTTAAGTCATTACCTACTAATATTCAAGCTCAACTACTAGCAGATAGAGATCCGCACGGTAATGTTCAGGTTTCAAAAATTGAAACTGAGAAATTACTTATTGAGATGGTAGCAGATAAGCTTAAAATATGGAAATCAGAAGGTAAATTTAAAGGTAAATTCAATGCACAAAATCACTTCTTTGGTTACGAAGGACGTTGTGCTGATCCATAAAATTTTGACGCAGACTATTGCTATTCACTAGGTTATACTGCTTCAATTCTTATTTGTCAAGGCAAAACAGGTTATATGGCTTCAGTGAGAAATACACAATCTCCAGCAGAACAGTGGATCGCCGGTGGTGTGCCAGTTACTATGATGATGAATATGGAGAAAAGACATGGACATATGAAACCGGTTATTCAAAAAGCTCTAGTTAGACTTGATGGTGCGCCTTATAAAGAATTCTTGAAAAATAGAGAAGATTGGGCTGTAAATACTAAATATATTTACCCGGGTCCTATACAATATTTTGGTCCTACTGAAGTTTGCGACCAACCTACCAAAACCTTGTTACTAGAACAGGCTGGTAAATAATTATTTGTGTGTTTATTTGTGATAAATGGTTGCCGTTATATTTTAGTGGCAACCATTTTTTTTTCCTTTTTAAATTCTAATAATAGAGAATTTTCCTTTTGAGTTTTATAAAATAATAATGTTCTAGATTTACTTTAAAATATAAATCTTAATTATAAATTTTTGGAAATTGAATATTTAATTGTTTTTCTAATAATAGATTTTGTTTTTGTAAATTGTATTTCGCTACTTTTTTTATATTTGCTTTAGAAATAGTATAGAGTATAAGTTCAGTAGTAAAAGTGAGGTCATCTTCTTATTAAATAAAATAGTAATTTGATATAAAAAAATATTGCATGACTGAAAAAAAAGCATCTGCTTTTATAATTTTAATTTTCTTTGTTTTACAGATAAATTTTTGTTTATCTCAAACCAAGGTAGATTCTATTAAAGCAATTTCTTATTGGCAAAAAACCGATTCAATAGATTCTATCGCAACCAAACTAAGTAGTTTAGCTTTTGGATATTGGGAAGCAAATTTTCCTACCAAAGCTATAGAGACCTATAAAGAAGCTATTTCTATTAGAAATGATAGAAGAGAATACGACAAACTAAAATCATTGTATACATCTTTAGGTCTAATTTATTCAAATTTAAAACAATATGATTCGGCACTTATTGCTTTTAAGAATGGATATGATGCCAGCAGACGGTTTAATGATAAGACCGAAATAATTTCGGGAATGATTATAATTGCATTAGCTTATGAAAGACTATCTCAGTACGATAAAGCTATTGATATGCTCTTTAAAGCAGAAAAAATTTCTAATGAATTAAATAATACTAAATACCTTAAAGATTGTTATTTACATCTTTCTAATAATTATTTTTTGAGTTCAAACGATGTAAAATCATTACAGTATCTAAAATTATACGATTCTGTTTCAAAACTAATTAGCGTTGGTAATATTATTTCAGAAGACACTATTGTATGTGTAGATAGGTATAAATTAAATAAAGAAATGCTGATTCAAAATAATAATGAATTAAAAATTCTTAATGATTTTCATTCAAATGAGTTAGTTGAAGGTAAGTATTTACAATATGAATTGAAGCGTAAGAATAAATTAAATTTCTTTTTTCTTATAATGTTATTAATATTTTCAATTATAGTAACATGCGTATCTATAATTGTTTTTATTATTTATAAAAAACAAAAAAACAAAGTTGATTATCTTAAATTGAGTGAAGAAAAATTCAGAATGTTTTATGAATATTGTACAACTCCATTTTTATTATTAAAAGATGATAGGGTTGTAGAATGTAATTATGCCTTCTCTACTCAATTTTCCTAATAATAATTATGTTTTTGTGATATTCACTGATATAGATGAATTGCAGAAGAACTATTTATTTTCCAAAAAGAAAAAAGATGAGTTAGAAAGTAAGATGCAATATAAACTCAGAGAGATTACAAAAAAACTAAGTGTATCTGAAAAAATTCTAAAAATATTTAAAGCAATCTATATAAACTATTATAAACAGCTTCTAAAACAAGGTGTTGATGATGAATTTTTAAAAGCATTACAATCAAAAATTAAGCATTTAAATTTGGGACAAGATGATGATAATTTGATAATTGAAAAAAATGACATTTATGATTTACTCACCGAGATAAAAACTTTATGCGATAATACAATTGCAGATAATGATGTTGAATTTGAAATTATTAAAAAAGAGAATGTTACCGATTCAGTGTGGCTTGATAAAGCAAAAATTTTATTTGTAGTTGAAAGCATCTTAAAAAATTGTATAGATAATACATTTGATTTCAGCAATGTGGTTTTTACTGTTTACAATAAGGTAAATTGTTTGCATTTTAGTATCTCCGATAATGGAAAGAAGTTGACAGAAGAACAGACAGAGACCTTCTTATATTCTCAAAATTCAAAGAGTTTTGACGGTAGAAATAGTAGTCTTGAATTGGTTTTGGCAAATCAATATATTTTATTGCATGGCGGACAAATTTCGGTTTTAAACAACAAAACTGAAGGTGTAACCTTTATTTTTTCGTTAAACGAATGTTGCAAACCCGATTAATTCTTATTGATTTACAATATATATTCATTTAAATAAAAAAGAGTTCATTGAAACGTGTTTCAATGAACTCTTTTTATTTAAAAACCAAACTTCTTTCAAATGTATATGGGAAGCCACAAATAGCTACCCATACACATTATTTATTTATTTATTTATTTTGTATTCATCCCAACTGGTAATTGAAATATCAGCTTCGCTCATTTTGCAGAATGCATCTATAAATGCAATGGCAAGTCTAGCGTTTGTAAGCAACGGAATATTATAGTCTATAGCACTTCTTCTTATCGTATAATCGTTATTTAGCTCGTCTTTCGACAGGTTTTTTGGTATATTTATAATCAAATCTAATTTTTTGCTTTTTATATATTCCAAGGCATTTGGACCTTCTGTTTCATCGGGCCAGCCTAGAGTTGTTACAGGTATCCCATTTTCTTCAAGAAATAACGCCGTGCCTTTGGTTGCAAAAAGCTTATAACCTTTGTTGTTTAATTTTTTGCAACTAGCAAGTAAATCAACTTTTGATTTTATTGGACCGGAAGATATGAAAATGTTTTGTTTAGGAATTCTGTAGCCTACAGAAAGCATTGCTTTTAGAATAGCATCGTCATAATCTACACCAATACAACCAACTTCGCCTGTTGATGCCATATCTACACCAAGAACCGGATCGGCTTTTGAAAGACGCGAGAATGAAAATTGCGATGCCTTAACGCCAATGTAGTCAAAATCAAACATCGATTTATTTGGTCTTTCATAAGGAATTTCCAACATTACATCGGTTGCAGTTTCTATGAAGTTGTGTTTGAATACTTTAGAAACAAAAGGGAAGCTTCTAGATGCACGTAAATTACATTCTATAACCTTAATTTCGTTTTCTCTAGCTAAAAACTGCATATTAAATGGTCCGGAAATTTCTAATTCTTTGGCTGTTTGTCTCGCAATTTTTTTAATTCTTTTAATTGTTTCCAAATAAAGTCTTTGCGGAGGCAATACAATTGTAGCATCGCCTGAATGAACTCCGGCATACTCTACATGTTCTGAAATTGCATAAATTACTATTTCTCCTTTATCGGCAACAGCATCTATTTCTATTTCTTTTGCTCTTTCCAAAAATTCGGTTACTACTACCGGATATTGTTTTGATACTTTAGCTGCCAAGGTTAGGAAATGCTCTAGTTCATCTCGGTTAGATACAACGTTCATAGCTGCACCAGAAAGTACATACGATGGTCTTATGAGTACCGGGAAGCCAACTTTATCTACAAACTTGTAAATATCATCTATGCTGGTAAGTTCTTGCCATTCTGGTTGGTCTACTTTAAGCTCGTCGAGCATCATTGAGAATTTGTGTCGGTTCTCAGCTCTGTCAATATTTACCGGAGAAGTTCCTAAAATTGGAACATTTTGTCGGTGCAATCGCATAGCCAAGTTATTAGGAATCTGACCGCCGGTAGAAACAATAAAGCCTTTCGGATTTTCGAGATCAAATACATCTAAAACACGTTCAAAAGAAAGTTCATCAAAATATAATCGGTCGCACTCATCGTAGTCTGTACTTACAGTTTCCGGATTGTAATTAATCATTACCGAACGTAAGCCTTGTTTTTTAATTCTTTTTATTGCACTCACTCCGCACCAGTCAAACTCTACAGAACTACCTATTCGGTAAGCACCCGAACCAAGTACTACAACAGATTGTTTGTCATTTTCATACACCACATCGTGCTCGGTACCGCTATATGTAAGGTATAGATAATTTGTCTGTGCAGGAAATTCTGCTGCAAGGGTGTCTATTTTTTTAACGAATGGCAGAATGCCGTTTGCTTTTCTATATGCTCTAACTTTTAGCACTCCGCTTTCCATTTTGTCGGTTTCAGTTTTTAGAACACAACGAGCAATTTGAAAATCGGAAAATCCTCTGATTTTTGCTTCTTTTAGAAGGTCGCAAGGGAGCGATTCTAGTGAATCATATTTTTCAAGTACTGCATTTAAATCAAAGATATTTTTAAGCTTGTACAAAAACCATTTGTCTATTTTTGTGAGTTCCCAAATTTTATCAACAGAGTATCCTTTGGCAAAAGCATCTTCTATTGCCAAAATTCTCATGTCGGTAGGGTTTTCTAGCTCGTAATCCAGTTCTGCAAATTCGTTGTCTCTATTGCCAACAAATCCATGCATTCCTTGTCCTACCATTCTTATACCCTTCTGAATTGCCTCCTCAAAAGTTCTCCCGATAGACATAATTTCACCAACCGACTTCATACTTGAGCCAATTTCTTTTGAAACACCAACAAATTTATTTAAATCCCAACGTGGTATTTTACAAACAATATAATCGAGTGCCGGTTCAAAACAAGCACAAGTTTCTTTGGTAACGTTATTTTTTAGTTCATGCAGTCCGTAGCCTAAACCAAGTTTAGCAGCTACAAACGCCAGCGGATAACCTGTGGCTTTTGATGCTAATGCTGAAGAGCGAGAAAGACGCGCATTTACTTCAATTACACGATAATCTTCAGAGTAGGGGTCAAAGCAATATTGTACATTACATTCTCCTACAATACCAATGTGTCTAATTATTTTAATTGCTATTTCTCGTAGCTTATGATATTCATTGTTGGTAAGTGTTTGCGATGGGGCAACAACAATACTTTCTCCGGTGTGAATTCCTAGTGGGTCGAAATTCTCCATGTTACAAACCGTAATACAGTTGTCGTATTTATCTCTTACAACTTCATATTCAATTTCTTTCCAACCTTTGAGCGACTCTTCAATAAGGCATTGAGGTGAATACGAGAATGCTGTAGCAGCACGTTCTCTCAGTTCTGCTTCATTGTAGCAAAAACCACTACCTTGTCCGCCCAGCGTGTATGCAGCTCTTACAATAATAGGATAACCCACCGTTGCAGCAGCTGTAACAGCATCTTCTATTGAGTTTGTTGCAATACTTCTAGCTGTTTTTACATCTATCTGATTAAGTTTCTGAACAAACAAATCTCGATCTTCAGTATCCATGATAGCCTGAACAGGTGTACCAAGTACTTTTAGATTATATTTTTCAAATATGCCTGCTTTATAAAGTGCCACACCACAATTAAGTGCTGGTTGTCCCCCAAAAGCAAGTAAGATACCTTCTGGTTTTTCTTTTTTAATTACTTGTTCAACAAAATATGGGGTAATCGGCAAGAAATATATTTTATCTGCAATACCTTCTGAGGTTTGTACAGTTGCAATATTTGGATTGATTAAAACAGTTTCTATGTCTTCTTCTTTCAAAGCTTTAAGTGCTTGCGAACCTGAGTAATCAAATTCACCGGCTTCTCCAATTTTCAACGCGCCTGAACCAAGGATAATTACTTTACTTATTTTTTTTTCCATACTTTTTCTTTATTTCAAATGTTTGCATGTAATTGCTTAATCTGCAAACTTCAACTACCATTTTTTATTTTCTATCAAAAAAAAGACTCAAATAGAAACTTGAGTCTTAAATGTTATTAATTTTTATTTTTTAATCATTGCCAAAAAGTCATCGAATAAAAATTCGGTATCAGTCGGACCGCTAGTAGCTTCCGGATGGAATTGAGCTGAAAATATAGGTTTTACTTTATGCTTAATGCCTTCGCAGGTGCCGTCGTTATTATTTACAAATAGCGGTTCCCAGTCGCCGGCAACTAAATCAATATCTACAGTATAGCCATGGTTTTGTGAGGTTATAAAGCAACGGTTTGTGCCTACCATTTGTACCGGTTGGTTGTGACTTCTATGTCCGTATTTTAGTTTGTATGTTTGTGCTCCTGAAGCTAGACCTAAAAGCAAATTGCCCATACAAATTCCAAAAATAGGCTTATTGTTTGTTAAAGCTATTTTTAAATGGTCAATAGTTTTCTGCAAAACCACCGGATTGCTATCCGTTTGAAATAAATAAACCATCATAATCTATGGTATTAAAATCAAAATCCCAAGGAACTCTTATTACGGTGGTGTCTCTTTTCAGAAAACATCTTATTATGTTATTTTTTACACCACAGTCTACCAACACAATTTTTCTTTTCCCGTTACCATACGTTATTGGTTGCTTAACGCTCACCATATCTACAACGTTTTCGATTCCCGGATCGAAATAATCTACATCTTTACCATCAAATACAATTTTCCCCAACATAGTTCCACTTTCGCGAAGTTTCTTGGTAAGAGCTCTTGTATCGATTCCGTAAATACCGGGTACTTTGTTTTCTATAAGCCATTGACTAAGGCTCTTAGAAGCATTCCAGTGATTGTATTCAAAAGAATAATCTGAAACAATAAATGCCGAAACTTGCACTTTTTCAGACTCAAAGTGCTTGTTTATACCGTATTCATCTTTATCATCATTTGGTACTCCGTAATTTCCCATGAGTGGATATGTTGTAACGAGAATTTGCCCTTTGTAAGAGGCATCAGTCAAGCTTTCCGGATAACCAGTCATGGCTGTATTAAATACTACTTCTCCAGAAATTGACGTCTCGTATCCAAAAGATTTCCCTTCATATTCACTTCCGTCTTTTAAAACAAGCTTAATCTTTTTCGGTTCCGACATTTCTTCTTCTTTATTTGTTTATACTCCAAAATTCCACAAATATATTGCGTTTATTTTTAGCAGACAAATAAAAAAAACATTTTAGAGGTAAAGTTATCAAACGATTGTTAATTACATTATTTTAATCAGTATTGTTCCATGTCTTGTAATGGTTTGTCATAATTTATTATTAGTTATATATTGTATTAAAATACAAATAATCAACACTTTAATTAATTCATATGTTTATGTGATTTGCTTATTTTTAGGGATTTTGTGCATTCGCAATTACTTGTATGTTTGTTAAATATTAATAATTAAAATATTTTATGATGAACAAAAAAAATATACTGGTATCTATAATTATTACTTTATTGTTTTCCTCGCTTAGTGGACAAAATATTGATTCTGTGAATAAAATTGTAAAGTCTAAAACAGAGCAGATGCTTTTATCCGATAGAAAATTGCAAATAGGTGGTTATGGTGAGGTACATGCAAATAAACCGCTTTCTGCAAATACTGAAAATAATGCAAGTCTTGATGTGCATAGAATGGTTTTGATGTTTGGTTATAATTTCAATCAAAAAATTCAGTTTGTTTCTGAAATTGAATTTGAACATGTGGTGGAGTTATATGTAGAACAAGCTTTTTTGCAATATAGGGTTAATGAGTTTTTGCAGTTTAGAGCTGGGTTGGTGCTTATTCCGGTTGGAATTATCAATGAAATTCATGAACCTACAACTTTTAATGGTGTTGAGAGACCTTTGATTGATAATGTTTTAGTACCAACTACTTGGCGTGAAATAGGTTTTGGGGTAACGGGGACAATTTTAGCTGCAAAATTAAAGTATCAAGCATATTTGGTAAATGGTTTTAATGGTTATGATGGAGTTTCGAATTTAAATGGAAAAAACGGATTTAGAAAAGCAAGGCAAAAGGGTGCTGAATCTTATATGAGTAGTCCGAATTTTGTTGCTAAAATAGATCATTATGGAATAAAGGGACTTAATATAGGAGCTTCATTTTATTTTGGTAATACTCAGTCTGTTTTGTATGATGGAATTGAAAAATCTGATGAAGTTGCTCAATCGGTTGCAGATTCATCTGTAGTAGGTATTTCTCTGATTGCTGCCGATGCTAAGTATTCTTTGGGTGGATTGCGACTAAAGGGACAATTATACTATTCTCAAATTTCAAATACCCAGAAATATAACGAATTTACTGCTAAAAATAATGTAAATAATGACCTTGGAAGTAGCATGCTCGGTTTTTATGCAGAGCTTGGTTATAATGTTTTGAAACATACTAAAACAAAAGCAGAGTTAATTCCATTTGCTAGATATGAACAATTTGATACTCATGCCAGTGTTGATGCAATAACAGTTAAAAATTTGAGTTATAATACTACTGCTCTAACTTTTGGGTTAACTTGGAAAGTGACTCAGGGTGCGGTGGTAAAAACAGATGTTTTATTGTTAAAATCTGCAAATGATGCTGAATTTTCTAAAGTGCTGAATATAGGAATAGGAGTTTCTTTTTAAAACAAACAGTAGAAAATATTTTGTTTATTATCAAAATGAATATGTATATTGTGACCTGAATTGTGTGAATTTTTTTAAATATAATCTGAAAGATAATGAACAAAATATTACTATTCTTACTTTTAATTTGTTCTTCCGGAATAGAAATGTCGGCACAAGCTGTTATTGATTTTCAACCCAAGATGCTTGATAAATGTATAATAAAAGTTTTTGAACAATCAGAAATTAAACTAGAACCACTTTTGCCGGGAAAACCTGAAATTTCAGAGCAATTGGTTAATGGATTGTATTATAATATTATATCAAGTGATTTTGAGGTTATAGGTTATAGTTATGTTGGGAGAGCCAATAGTTGCAAAATTTCAGGTTGCGATATTAAAACTGACGTTATTAATGAAAGCGGTTATGAGTTCTTTGATTATTTTATTCTCTATGATACTTCGGTGACGGTAATGAAAGTAAAAGTTTTTAATTACCAATCTACACATGGTCATGAAGTTACCGCAGAAGGTTGGTTAAAGCAGTTTGTGGGTTATAATCAAGAAAAAAGTCTTGATGTAGGCAAAGAAGTTGATGCTATTTCTGGAGCTACTGTAACAGTTGATGCTTTAACATTTGATGTAAAACGTGTCACAAAGCTATTGAATCGTTGGTTGCGAAATGAGTAAGTATTTTAGTATATAAAGTTCAATAAATAATTCTAAATTATTGATTATTGTTTTACTTTTTAGGGTTTAAGGTTACATCAATTTTTTTAGTAATAGAACCTGCATACCATTCATCTTCTTCGTTTTCTAAATCAGCCTCTTTATAGTCAACCATTATTTCTTTCGATTCATAATCTCCATTGGTTGCCCCGTCAATATCATTAAACTGAACAACAAAAGTTCTATCTTCAGGAATTACATTCATATTCTTCCTGAAATTTCCTTGAGTATCGGAATAACTAGTGTCATATTCAGTAATAATTTGAATGCCACTCACTGCGCTTTTAGTTTCCGAATTTGTTAGTGTTACCGATAATTATATAATCGGCAGAAGGAAACACCATATTCAACCATTCCAGATGATTTACAAGCAGTTTGAAAACCAAGTGCAGATATTATTACCGTTAAAATATAATTATACTGCTTCCAAAAACGTAAACTAATTTTGCTCATAATTATTTCATCTATATTTTACAAGTATAAATATATTTTATTGAACATTGAAAAAATAATTAAAAAATTTATATTAAATAATTTTTTTTATTGAGTATAATTGTAAGTAAATCAGATAATAGAAAAAGATTTTTCAGGGATATGGTTAGTTTGTTAATTACTTATTTAGAAAAATCAATAAAGTTTTCAGAACTTCGCATGTGGGTAAAAAAAGAACAGAGCAATGAGTGATTTAGATGAAATTGATGATAATGCCAGTGAGATAGAAAAGGATAACGATTCCTCGGCAGAAGCAGATATGGGGCATATAACCTATGTATCGGGTATGTATGAAAATTGGTTTCTTGATTATGCATCGTATGTAATCATGGAACGTGCAGTACCGCATTTGTTTGATGGTCTCAAACCGGTACAGAGGCGTATTATGCACTCAATGAAACGAATGGATGATGGCAGATATAATAAGGTTGCAAATATTATTGGTCACACCATGCAATTTCACCCTCATGGCGATGCTTCAATAGGCGATGCTTTAGTTGGTCTGGGGCAGAAAGATTTGCTTATTGATATGCAGGGAAACTGGGGTAATATTTATACTGGAGACGGAGCTGCTGCTGCAAGATATATTGAGGCTAGACTTTCTAAATTTGCCAATGATGTAGTTTTCAACCCAAAAACTACAAAATGGAAATCATCTTACGATGGTAGAAATAAAGAACCTATTACATTGCCGGTTAAATTTCCTCTTTTGCTTGCGCAAGGAGTAGAGGGTATTGCAGTAGGACTGAAAACCACAATTCTTCCTCACAATTTCTTAGAACTTATCGATGCTTGTATTGCATATCTTAAAAATGAAGATTTTGAAATTTTTCCTGATTTTCCTACCGGAGGATTTGCCGATTGTTCTAAATACAATGATGGATTACGTGGCGGAAAAGTGAAAATTAGAGCCAAAATAAGCAAGTTAGACAATAAAACATTAATAGTTACAGAATTACCTTTTGGTAATACAACCCAAACGCTTATAGATTCTATTTTAAAAGCAAATGATAAGGGAACAATAAAAATCAAAAAGGTAGATGATAATACTGCTGCCGAAGTTGAAATTCTTATACATTTAGCTCCAGGTGTCTCGCCCGATGAGACAATAGATGCCTTGTATGTTTTCACCAACTGCGAAGTTTCTGTATCTCCAGATTCTTGTATTATTTTTAATAATAAACCAACCTTAATGGGGGTGAAAGAAATGCTTAAGCATTCTGCAAACCATACCGTTGAATTATTAAAAGAAGAATTGAGAATTCGCATGAATGAACTCAAGGAAGACTGGATGAAGGCTTCTTTGGAGAAAATATTTATTTTGAACGAAATTTATGAGAAAATAAAGCCTTGTAAAACAGAGGAGGCAATTATTGATACAATTTTTGATGGATTACAACCATATATCAAGGGGTTTTGGAGAGAAGTGACCCGAGAAGATTGCGTAAAATTATCAAACATACCAATTAAAAGAATCTCCAAATTCAGTTCTTTTGCTGCCGATGATTATATAAAGAACACTGAACTTGAAATGGATGAAGTTCAAAACCATATAGATAATATTATTGATTATACAATTAATTATTATAATCAAATAAGAAAAAAATATGGCAAAGGAAAAGAAAGAAAAACTGAATTACGATTCTTTGAACTGATTGAAGCTACTCAGGTTGCTGTTGCTAATACCAAACTATATGTAAATTATGAAGACGGCTTTATTGGTACTTCCCTCAAGAAAGATACTTTCTTATTTGATTGTTCTGATTTAGATGATGTTATAATATTTAGAGAAGACGGAACCTATTATATAACTAAGGTGTGTGAAAAGGCTTTTGTTGGTAAAAATGTTATTCATATAGGTGTATTTAAAAGAAATGACGAACGTACTATTTACAATGCTGTATATAGAGATGGTGAAACCGGAATAGCTTATCAGAAGCGGTTTCCGGCTACAGGTCTTACTCGCGACAAGGAATATAATATTACAAAAGGAACAAAAAATTCTAAAATTTTATACTTCACCGCAAATCCTAACGGGGAAGCAGAGATTATTCGGGTGCATTTAAGACCGAGAACGCATCTTAAAAAAGCTTCGTTTGAGTTTGATTTCAGTAGTTTATCTATTAGAGGCAGGTCTTCTTTAGGAAATATACTTACAAAACATCAAGTGCTTAAAATACAAAAGATTGAAGAGGGTATTTCTACTTTGGGCGGAAGAAAAATTTGGTACGATCCGGAAACAAGAAGATTGAATGATAATGAGCATGGTAATTTTTTAGGTGAGTTTAAAGGTGCCGATAAGATATTGGTTATCACCAAAACTGGAAAATTTGCACTCACCACATTCGATTTATCTAACCATTATGAGGAAGATATCTATCTGATTCAAAAATATGAAGATGGCACAACCGTTTCGGCAGTGTTTTTCGACGGCGAACAGGATTATATTTATGTAAAACGTTTTAAAATAGAGGAGTCGCTTAAATATCAAGATTTTATAGGTGAACATGATAAGTCTGTGCTTTATACCATTTCTTTAGATTTATTTCCTCAGTTGGAGATAATTTTTGGTGGCAAACATGCTCACAGAGAAAAAGAATGTATTGATGTTGATGAGTTTATAGGAGTGAAGGGCTTCAAAGCTAAAGGAAAGAGATTGAGTACATTTGAGGTTAAAACAGTAACGTTTATTGAGCCTCTTGAAAAGGAAATCCCGCAAGAGATTGAAGATGAGCCTATAAATGACCCTGACACCGATGAAGATACTCTTAAAGGAAATTATGAGGGTAAACAACAGAGCTTGTTTTAATCTATAAAACGGTTATCAGATTATTATAAGAGCATCTCTAAAAACGCAGATAATAGTAGTTTTTAGAGATGCTTTTTTAGTTTTATTACTTGCTAAAATGCAAATATCTAAGAACTTAATTATTACTGAATACAGAATTTATTATAATATAACCAACCAAAAGTCCAATACCCGAGCCTAACAAAGAACTTTTTAGTCTTTTGTTTCTTACTCGGTTTTGTATCCGTCAATATAG
Source organism: Bacteroidales bacterium (assembly GCA_016714605.1). Lineage (GTDB taxonomy): Bacteria > Bacteroidota > Bacteroidia > Bacteroidales > UBA1715 > JADKDL01. The sequence continues at coordinate 53,276 of JADKDL010000010.1, forward strand.
TCCGGATTGTTGTTGTTAGTTGACTTTGCAACTCTTTTATTTGGAATTATAAAAGATACTGTAGCACAGTAAACTACCGGAATTATTGGGGCATAAAAATTATTAATTTTTGCTTTATAATGACCATCGGCATCTTTCTGAACATTTGATATAATCATAAAATGAGATAAAAACCCTAATCCGGCACCTATTATTCCCGCAGTAGTTGCTTTGTAATGTTTTTTTGAGTCAACAATACCATCAACATAATTTATCATATCATGTAATTCTAAATCATATCCAATTTTGGGGTTTTGTTTATATACAAAAGTGACTTCACCAACAGAGTCTTTTATTGAAAACACATCTTCAATATCAAGAATTTCTGTGTTGAAAAATCTGTTTTGAAAATATAATTCGGGTAAACTATCAGAAATTTTAATATTATAGGCAGGTATAAATTCACCTTCTGTTGTTAGTATAGTGCTTTGAGATAGTGAATTAAGGCTCAATATGACAACAAATAAAAGGGTGTAAATCTTGTTCATAACTTATTAATAGGTTAAACTTTTAAGTAAATGTATTTATATAATTTTGAATTTGACAAATTTTTAAAGCTTTTATTAAAAAAACATGGCAATTTATAACTTTTTGAGTAGGCATATTGGTACAGAATCCGATTCTGTATCAAAATTGAAGGAGTTGGGTTTTGATTCTGTTAATCAATTGATTGATAATGTTGTACCAAAATCAATAAGGTTAGAACAAGCATTAAACATCGGCGTTGAATTTTCTGAGTTCAGTTATTTGAAAAATCTAAAAGAAATAGCTAAGAAGAATAAGAATTTCAATACGTTCATTGGTCAGGGTTTTTATGGCACTATCATGCCATCACCAATACAGAGAAATATGTTGGAAAACCCTTCTTGGTACACATCATATACTCCATACCAAGCAGAAATTTCGCAGGGGCGCTTAGAGGCATTGCTCAATTTTCAAACTATGGTTATAGATCTTACAGCTATGGATATTGCAAACGCTTCATTGCTCGATGAAGCCTCTGCTGCCTCAGAAGCTGTTATGATGCTCTATAACGCGCGTTCACGAGAGGCTATTAAAAATAATGTTAAAAAATTATTTGTTGACAAAAATATCTTTATTCAGAATATTTCTGTTATTGAAACAAGAATAGAGGCATTTGATATAGAATTGGTTATAGGAGATGTTACAAGTTTAGAAAGTGCAAAAGATTATTTTGCTGTTGTAGTACAATATCCAACTGCTACTGGTAATGTTGCTGATTATAAAAAAGTTGCAGACATTGCACATGAAAGTGAAGCCGGAATTATTGTAATTGCTGACTTATTATCTCTAGCCTTGATAACTCCTCCCGGAGAGTGGGGCGCTGATGTAGTTGTAGGCTCTACTCAAAGATTTGGTATCCCGATGGGTTTTGGTGGACCACATGCTGCGTATTTTGCAACAAAAGAAGCTTTTGCAAGAAAAATTCCTGGGCGAATAATAGGTGTTTCTAAAGATATACACAATAAAACTGCTTACAGAATGGCTTTACAAACCCGTGAGCAGCACATTAAAAGAGAAAAAGCTACTTCCAATATTTGTACAGCCCAAGCATTGTTGGCTAATATGGCTGGAATGTATGCAGTATATCATGGAAAAGAAGGTGTTTGGCTATTGCACAACAAATTCACCAGTTAACCGGTACTTTGGCTGTTGGTCTGAAACAACTTGGTTTTAAATTGCTGCATGATTCTCATTTTGATACAGTTTCATTTGCTTTAGATGCTTCAATGCGCGATAAACTTTTAAATTTATCAGTACAAAAAGAAATTAATATAAATTTTGCAGATGCCTATGTATCAATAAGTTTTGATGAAACAAAAAATGAGTCTGATGTTAAAGCTTTACTTTCTTTATTTTCCGATTTAATTGGAGCAAAAGCCATTATGCCTGATTTAAATTCTAAAACCACTATTCCGCAACAACTGCAACGTACCAGCGATTTTTTGACTGCCACTGTATTTAAAAAATACCGTACCGAACATGAACTAATGCGATACATCAAAAAACTTGAGCGCAAAGATATTTCATTAACACATTCAATGATTTCTTTAGGTTCTTGTACCATGAAATTGAATTCAGCAACATCAATGTTTGCACTGAGTTGGCCCGAGTTTGCAAATGTGCATCCTTTTGTTCCTGAAAACCAATCAGAAGGATATAATAAGGTAATTGCTGAATTGTCTGAGGCATTATGTAAAATCACAGGTTTTGATGCCATTTCATTACAACCCAATTCTGGTGCTACAGGCGAATATGCTGGCTTGCTTACCATAAGAGCATATCATAAGAAAAATAATCAAGCTCAACGAAATATTATTCTAATTCCTGCATCGGCACATGGAACCAATCCGGCTAGTGCTATTGTAGCAGGTTTTGAAACGGTTACCATATCTTGCGATGCAACAGGTAATATAAATGTTCAGGATTTACAGGAGAAAGCTCTTCAATATGAATCTGTTCTTGCCGGTTTAATGGTTACTTACCCGTCTACACACGGTGTATTTGAAGATGATATTTTAACGGTTACTCAAACTATTCACAATCATGGTGGTTTGGTCTATATGGATGGCGCTAATATGAATGCTCAGGTTGGTTTAACCAATCCGGTTTCTATTGGAGCCGATGTTTGCCATCTGAATTTACATAAAACATTTGGAATACCTCATGGTGGTGGTGGACCGGGTGTTGGTCCTGTGCTTGCAAAAGCATTCTTGGCTGAATTTTTACCTGGTCACCCGTATGCTGCAAATGGAAAAAAAATGGTAGTAAAAGCAATTGCATCAGCTCCTTACGGAAATGCAAACGTTTTGCTTATTTCACATGCATATATTAAGCTTTTGGGTGAAACAGGTTTAACTAAATCAACTCAAATGGCTATTCTTAATGCAAACTATATTGCAAAACGTTTAAAGGATTTTTACCAGACTTTATATGTTGGGAAAAATGGATTTGTGGCTCATGAATTAATTCTTGATTGTAGAGAATTTAAAAAAACTGCTGAAATTGAAGTAATCGATATTGCAAAACGATTGATGGATTATGGATTTCATGCTCCAACGGTTTCGTTTCCTGTTCCAGGTACTTTAATGATAGAACCAACAGAGAGTGAATCTGTTGAAGAGCTTGATAGATTCATTGAAGCAATGATTGAAATTAGAAAAGAAATAAAAGAAATTGAAGATGGTAAAGCAGACAAAAAAATTAACTTGCTTAAAAATGCACCACATACTCAAAGTCTTTTAATATCTGATAGTTATGATTACCCTTATTCGAGAGAACGCGCGGCATTTCCTCTAGAATGGATAGCTGAGAATAAGTTTTGGCCTTCAGTTTCACGGATAAATGATGCTTTGGGTGACCGTAATTTGGTGTGTTCGTGTAATTCCGTATTTTGATAGGTAATTTTATGTAATTTTCAATTACTTATATACTACTGTAATACTGCTTGTTAATAATAAAATGAATTTTTAAATAATTGAATTATAGCTATTTAGATTAGTCAATTATTTGTTCGAAATATGCAAATTAATATAGTTAAATGAGTATTGTTCTATTAAATATTATTTTTTTTGTGTGTAAATATTATTATATTTGTAAATCTAAGATTTGAGAGAGAATTTCTTAGAATAAATTGAATTAAGAAACCTTTATTTAATAACCTAATATTTCTTTATATGCTTTGTAAATTGAAATTAAAAAATGCTGAGGCAGACGCTATTTTAGATAGCGAGACTTATGAGTACATCATCAGCAATGATTATCTCAAAAAAATTAAGTTTGTTGAAAATTTGAGAAGACATTCTAGCGGATATGCTTTCTTTCAAAAAAACTGGAGACAATTGGACGGTTCGTACAAATGCGAAACTATTTACTTGCACAAAGTAATAGCTGAAAAATTTGTTTCAAAACCAGATCTAGGAAAGAGACTATTTGTAAGATTCAACAATGGTAATCCACTTGATTGTAAAATTACAAATTTAGAGTGGACTACATTATCAAATGTTGTAAGAAACACTGATAAAACAGACAACAAACTTGGTTACAGAGGTGTGGTAAAAGACAGAAAAAAATTCAGAGCTGTTATTTATCAAGACCGTAAACCGCTTAGTTTAGGTTCTTTTGATACTGCTGAAGAAGCTGCAGAAGCTTACAACAGAAAATCTGTTGAATTATTTGGACCAACAAGAAGTCTAACTCCAAACCAGACAACAGACCCGCATATACAATTGTAATACCTCCGCCCAATGTAACAGGAGTATTGCACATGGGACACATGTTAAACAATACCATACAAGATATTCTCATTAGACGTGCTCGAATGAGCGGTTTCAATGCTTGTTGGGTTCCTGGTACCGACCATGCTTCTATTGCTACAGAAGCTAAAGTGGTAAACAAACTTAGAGAAAATGGAATTGAAAAATTCTCTTTAACAAGAGATCAATTTTTGGTTCATGCTTGGGAATGGACTGAAAAACATGGCGGCATAATTCTCGAGCAACTTAAAAAACTTGGGGCTTCTTGCGATTGGGATCGTACTTGTTTTACTATGGATGAGGAACGTTCTGATTCTGTTATTAAGGTTTTTGTAGATTTGTACAATAAAGGCTTAATATATAGAGGGGTAAGAATGGTTAATTGGGATCCGGCTGCCAAAACTGCTGTGTCTGACGAAGAGGTGAATCATAAAGAAGAAAAATCAAAATTATACTATCTAAGATATAAAATAGCTCAGTCTACTGATGAATGGGTTACTATTGCAACGACTAGACCTGAAACTATCTTGGGCGATACTGCCGTTTGCGTAAACCCTGATGATTCTCGTTTTGCTCATTTACGTGGCAAATCGGTTATTGTACCTTTGATAAATAGAGAAGTGCCTGTAATTTTCGATAGCTATGTAGATATGGAATTTGGTACTGGCTGTCTTAAAATAACTCCTGCACATGATGCTAATGACTACAGAATAGGTCTTGACCATAAACTTGAAGTTATTGATATTTTCAATGATAATGGTACTTTGAGTGAAAAAGCTCAGCTTTATGTTGGTAAAGATAGATTTGCAGTAAGAAAAGAAATCGTATCGGATCTTGAAAAAGCTGGCAATCTTGTTAAAATAGAAGAATATACCAACAAGGTTGGATATTCTGAAAGAACTAATGTTGTTATTGAACCAAAATTATCGGCTCAGTGGTTTTTGAATATGCAAGATATTACAAAACCTGCCTTAGAAAATGTTATGAACGATATGGTTGAATTTTTTCCGAAAAAATTCAAAAATGTCTACAAACATTGGATGGAGAATATCAAAGACTGGTGTATCAGTCGCCAGTTATGGTGGGGACATAGAATACCTGTTTATTATTTATCAAATGGCGATTTTGTTTGTGCAGAAAACGAACAATTAGCGTTGGAATTAGCAAAGAAAAAAACCGGAAATCAGAATCTAACATTATCTGATTTGAAACAAGACGAAGATGTGCTCGACACATGGGCTTCTTCTTGGCTTTGGCCAATATCCGTGTTTGGTGGTGTTACTAATCCTAATAATGAGGAGATTAATTATTATTATCCAACAAATGTACTCGTTACCGGACATGATATTATTTTCTTTTGGGTGGCTCGAATGATAATTTCAGGTTATGAATTGAGAGATAATTTTCCGTTTAAACATGTCTATTTTACCGGAATGGTTAGAGATAAATTAAGAAGGAAAATGTCTAAATCGCTTGGAAATTCACCTGATCCTCTTGATTTGATTGAGAAGTATGGTGCCGATGGGGTTAGAGTAGGTATGTTGCTTTGTTCGCCTGCCGGTGGCGATTTACTTTTCGACGAATCTTTGACCGAACAAGGCAGAAATTTCTGCAATAAAATTTGGAATGCTTTCAGACTTGTAAAAGGTTGGGAGGTCGATACTACAATTAAACAGCCTGAATCGTCGAAGTTGGCTATTGCTTGGTTTAATGAAAAATTAAATGAAATTATTGTTCGAAATACTGAACAATATGAGCAATATAGAATTTCTGAGGTACTCATGAACTTGTACAAACTCTTTTGGGATGAGTTTTCGGGTTGGTATCTGGAAATTATTAAACCGGAATATCAAAAACCTATCGATGCTGAAACGATTGCATCTACAATTGACTTTTTCGAACAGCTCATGGAACTGTTGCACCCTTTTATGCCTTTTATTACCGAGGAAATTTGGCAATATCTTAAGCCACGCTCACAAGGTGAAAGTATATGTGTAGTTCAGGCTCCTAAAGCCGATGTTTTTGATGCTCAAATGTTGAATACTTTTGAAGTTACCAAAGAGGTTATTGGTGGTTTGAGAACGATTAGAAAAGAAAAAAATATTCCAATAAGAGAAAGTTTACAACTTTTGGTAAATGCAAACGATGAATATTCTGATAAATATAATGTTGTAGTTGCTAAATTGATAAATATTAGTTCAATACAAAATACTTCTCAAAAAGTTGAGAATGCTGCTTCGTTTCGGGTACAAACCAGCGAATTTTATGTTCCTTTAGAAGATTTGCTCGATAAAGATGCTGAAATTGAGAAAATTGAACAGGAGCTTAAGTATAAACAAGGTTTTCTTGATTCGGTTGACAAGAAACTTTCAAACGAAAAGTTTGTAAATAGTGCTCCTGCCAATGTGGTTGAGGTAGAATTGAAAAAGAAAAATGATGCTCTTGAAGCTATCGCACTTCTTTCTACTCGTTTGGAGCAATTAAAACGTTAAAATTTAAGAGTTTATAAAAATATAAAACCTGTCTTACGATATACTAAGACAGGTTTTTGCGTTTACGTATTTTATTTCTACAACTGCAAGTTTCTTTTATGAGTGTTCTTAGTGTTTCATATATTATATTTTAAGGAAGCGATGGCTACTTATTGTATTATCGTGAATTATTTTCACAAAGTATGTTCCCTTTCTTAAATTATGAACATCTATTGAAAATAACCTAAGTTTATTGTTTTGAATAGTGCTTTTGAAACAATTTGACCAAGATAATTGCATATTTCAATATCAAAATTTTCAGGATATGGTATAGTTTCCGGAAATAAAATAAAAAGATATTTACTAGCAGGGTTCGGATAAAGTTTATGGCTTGTATTATTAATTTCTTTATAGGTAATTTGTTCCAAATAAGACGGATTTTGAAATGTTTTTGATATTGTACTGTCTGTAGGTGGGGCAATGAGAATTTCTAGTGCCATAGAGCCGTATCGGGCTAATTCTGAAATGTTTTTCCAAATATTGGAATGTTTGTAATATAAGGTGCTTAGTGCAATGACATCTTTATTTGTCGAATAAACTGAAAAATCAGAAAGGAGTTGATTATATTCAAATCCTACAAAAACACTACCTGAAATTTCAATAGGTTCATCTAAAACTATGTACATCCATAACCCATCATAAATATAATTTACAATCTTTTTAGAATTGAGAGATTGAGACCAAAGCAAAGAATCTGGTTCATTAAATCCATTCCAAATATTTATTGTAATGTTGTTAAGCAGAATTGTGTCTGAAATATAAAATGGGAAAGACAAGGCATAAATTTTTTGATTTCCAAGGCCTGTAAATCTTTCAGCAAATCCGTCACAGGGAATAGTATTTTGTTTTAAGGGCGATGAGATATTACTATTTACAAACCATGCTGTTTCAACAGGTTCATCTGGTTTTATATTAGTAACAAATTGATGATAATAATAAAGAGCATTTAGTCCCATGCACTGTTCATAATCGGTTTCGGGTGAGAGCCAATGTTTCAGTTGCATAGTAGAGTCTGGGTAGGCATTCCAATATTTATAAAATTGTGCAAAATAATCGTTTATTGGCTTAGTACAAGTAGCTTCACCTCCGGTAAGTGTACCAATGAGTAAATGATTGTCATTTCTAAATAAACCTCCTCCCGATGAGCCGTTTTCTGTAGTTCCTATATCCCATTTAGATACAAGCCAATGATTGTTTGCTATATATGTTTTTTCGGTAAAACTACCTTGGGTTACAATATTGTTTTCTACTGATATTTTTTTGGTCGCCTCGGGGGTGGTGTATACATGTTGCACCGCTTGGCTGACTGTCATCTAGTGTCCAACCCGAAAAATAAACATCTAAATTTGGAGGTATTATATCAAAGAGTTTTAAAAGGGTAAAATCAAGTCTTGAGTCTTTGTCGGTAGCTACTAAATTGGCTCCGGTAAATGAAAATTCATCGGTTAATAAATCGCTTTCACATTCGCTTGATTCATAATTGAATATAAAAAGTGCCGTTGAAGCAGTAGTATTATCGCTAATGCAATGATTGGCCGTAAGTATGTATGGTTTAAAGTCATTTTTGGTATTATTCATCAATGTACCCGAACAGAGCTCTCTGCCATTGTATATTATTTTGCAGATAGATTTTTTTTCTGTTTGCCATGCTGCACCTTCATTGCAATTTATGTTTACATTGCAACTGCCTGATATCCCGTTACTTTCGTTTGTGGTTTTAAAATAGTCCATAAAATCATGATTTACAGTAGCTATTTTAAGTTTTACAGGTGTATTTGTTTTTGCCGGTTGGGTATATTCTATGCACAAAGTATCGCCTTTTATGGGTGTTATTGAAAATACTTTTTCTGCATTATTGTTTTTTTCGGTGTAAGCTCCTTTTATTATTGACATATCAGGATTGTAAAAGAATAATCTACTTCCTTCGGGGAGTTCAAATTGTGAAAATACCAAATTTAATGAGAATGCTCCTTTCGATACAATTTGCATTTGTGCCAGTTTGCTACCATCGGGTAGGGTAGTCCATGTTGCATCGCGCTCTATATCAATATCCACATAGTGTGAATAGGCAAATATATATGCGTCGTGCTTCATTGCATTATCTGATTTGAATTCAGTTTTTGGTTGAAGTGAAATACAAACTGGTTTTACTTCATCGGTCGATTTTAGCATACTTGCATTTCTTTTTGCATACTGGGGCATACCGCCTCCCCATGCTATTTGAGCCTTTGCTATGCTGGTTATTGTAATTAACAAGAGAATAAATATGGCTCTCATTGGGTTAAGAATTTGTTTAATGACTAATTTGAGTGTAAAGCTATTTATTTTTTATGTTTTTTTTGTAATATGAACTATTAAAAAAATGTTAATATTGATTTATGTTATTGTTGTGTTAGAATAAATCTTTTTTGATATAATTATCTATTTCATCTATAAAACTTTCTATTTTAAGTATGTAAATAAAACTTAATCACTAATTTTGCAAAAAAATAATGATTATAATATGATTAACTCCGAAATCAATTCATCAAAGGTTGACGAATGTATAAATGTTCTTAAGCTTTTAGTTGAAAATCCTGAATATATTGCTCAATTGCCCGAAGAACAAAGAGTTGCTTTGCTTATTGCTTCCGGTAAAATTTCAAGACCCGATAGAAATGAGTTTAGAATTCGTAAGAAAGCTTCAAAGGTAATAAAGAAAAAGGCCGTTGTTGAGTCCGATAGAACTTCAAGAGGACTTACCGGCATTAGAAGTGCTCGTACAGATAGTGTTTTTAAAGCTCCTTTACAGATAGAATTGCCCAAATCTGATGATCCAAACAGGGTATTGAGTTCGCCCAGAAACTGTTATGTTTGTAAAAAAGAATACACACAGCTTCACTTTTTTTACGATGCTATGTGTCCGGAGTGTGGCGATTTTAATTATCAGAAACGGTTTCAGCGTACTGATTTAACTGGTCAGGTTGCATTCATAACAGGTTCAAGACTTAAAATTGGTTACCATATTACGCTTATGCTTTTGCGTTCGGGAGCAAGCGTTATAGCTACTACCCGTTTTCCGGTAGATTCAGCAAACCGTTTTGCTCAGGAAGATGATTTCAATGATTGGAAAGACCGTTTGCATGTCTATGGTCTCGATTTACGGCATATACCAAGTGTTGAGTTGTTTGCAAACTATATTGAGCAAACCCTGACCGACTAGATATCCTCATAAATAATGCAGCACAAACGGTGAGAAGACCTCCCGGATTTTATGCTCATTTGATGGAAAATGAAAATTTAGCTTTTTCTCAACTATCTGCCGATGCGCAGTTGTTGTTAAGTAGTTATGAAAATTGCAAACAGCAGTTAAATGCTTTTCAACCTTCCACATCGGCCGAAGCTGCTTTGCCGGTTACTTGGCACGGACAGCAGCCCGGTATTGGACTAAGAGCATCTGCACAACTTTCGCAGATTCCGTACAGTTTCGATAATTCTATTGTTGCAGAAGAGGTGTTTCCGGTTGGAAAACTCGATGCCGATTTGCAACAGGTCGATTTACGTTCGGTAAACAGTTGGCGACTTAAGCTAGGAGAGGTGCAGACCCCAGAAGTGCTGGAGGTGCAGTTGGTTAATTCTATTGCTCCTTTTGTGTTATGCAATCGCTTGGTGAATATCATGAAACGCGATTTTACCGGCAAAAAGCACGTAGTAAATGTTTCGGCTATGGAAGGTAAGTTTGAACGGTTTGTAAAGAGCGACAGGCATCCGCATACAAATATGGCAAAAGCTGCGCTCAATATGCTTACCCACACATCGGCCAGCGATTTGGCTAAATTTGGCATTTACATGAATGCAGTAGATACCGGTTGGGTAACCGATGAAGATCCGGTACAATTGGCTACCTTGAAACAGGAATTACACGATTTTCAGCCACCTTTAGACATTGTAGATGGAGCAGCTCGTGTGTGCGATCCTTTTATTGATGGTATAAATACCGGAAAACATTGGTGTGGACAATTTCTGAAAGATTATAGACCTATAGATTGGTGATTTGGCCTATTTTATTTTTAAATAAATATTTGATATACTATGCATAAAATTATATTTGCTCTTACCGTCATTTTTACATTTTTATCATTAAATATTTTCTCTCAAATTGAAAATAAGAGAATATATCTTGATGGAAATATTTCATTTTCTAATGAAGACAGTGATGTTACAAATAATTCACCATCAAATTTTTATTCTTTTTCATCAGAAACTAAATCTACCTCTAAATCTTTTGCTGTTATTCCTAATATTGGATACATTTTGAATAAAAATTTTATCATTGGTGTTGGTTTTAAATATAGTAGGGAATCGAATTATAGAAAATATGATTCTAAATCTACAGTAAGGAGCAGAACACCTTGGGACGATTCTTCTGTTACTTCTGTAACTGAAAGAACAGATAAAGAAACATATATAACTAATTCAAATCAAATAGCACCTTTATTGTTTATAAAGTATGTAAAAAAGTTAAATAAGTTTATTAATATCGGACTAAAAAGTGGAGTTGCTTATGGAAGAGAAACTACTCATGATATAGATTCTATTGTATCAAGTAGTTCATATAATGAGTATACTTTTATAAGAAATAATAAATTTAATTCAGCATCTCTTAATATATTTTTATCTCCCGAAATACAATTGATGGTAACAGATAATGTTGGACTTCAATTAAATTTTAATATGTTTAACTATACATATTTTAAATCAAGTAATTTGTTTTACTTAGATAGTTCTTCTTCTGAATATGATTTTAGTTTAAAGCCTTCAAATTGGGTTATGGGTGTGTTTTTCTATTTGGGTAATAAAAAAAGTAGTACAAATGATTGATTTTATATGTTTAATATTTATCTTAAATAAACCATGCACAAAATAGTAGTAGCTCTTACAGCCATTTTTACATTTTTATCATTAAATATTTTCTCTCAAATTGAAAATAAGAGGTTCTATCTTGATGGTAATATTTCATTTTCGAAGGAAAATAGTTTAAAAACATATGATGATTTATCAGATTTTTATTATGTTCCACAGGATGATGAATTTTTCAAAAAAAATGAATTTGGTTTTAGTCCTAATATAGGATACATTTTATGTAAAAATTTTATTGTTGGTGTTGGTTTTAAATATCATCAAAAGCATATTATATATACTTTACAAAATACACCTACACCTAGCACATCGGGTTTTCTTGAAAATCCAATACCAGTGGAATATGAAGTTGTTTCAAAGCAAATGGTTCCTTCTGTTTTTGTAAAATATGTAAAAAAAATTAATAACTTTATAAATATTGGGATAAAGACAGGAGTTGCATATGGTATTGAAAATGTTAATGAAAATGTTATTGATAATGATAATTACATTGAGCCGAACATTATACCAAGCGGTATAAATGAAAATAATTACGTAATACTGGCACCTAATAGAAATACTAATACAAAACAATTAAATATATTCTTATCTCCAGAAGTACAATTGATGTTAACTAAAAATATAGGGGTTCAATTGAATTTTAATATGTTTAATTATACAATTACTAAAACTGAAAAATTATCAACTACAGAGAACACTAAAGACTATGATTTTAATTTGAATCCATCAAATTGGGTTATGGGTGTGCTTTTCTATTTTGGTGATAAAAAAAGTGCTACAAATGATTGATTTTATATTTATTCATAATACAATAGTATCAAAAAAATCACAAATACACCATGCTTAAAATAGTAATTGTCTTTACAATCATATTATCATTATTAACTTTAAATGTATTTTCTCAAATTGAAAATAAGAGAATCTATATCGATGGAAATATTTCATTTTCTAAAGATAATAGTTGTAAATCATCTGATGATTTATCGAATTATATTTTTTTTCATCAAAATATGAGTCATTTTCAAAAAAAGAATTTGGCATAAGTCGTAATATTGGATATATCTTGAATAAAAATTTTGTTGTTGGTTTTGGTTTTAAATATCATCTTAAGCAAATAATTTATTCTTTCCCTAGAGAATCTTACCTTATAGATTCTGGTATTTATGAAAGTATTAAACCTGCGAATTATGATGTTGTTTCAAAACAGAAAGTTCCGTCTTTTTTTGTAAAATATGTAAAAGAAGTTAATCGCTTTATCAATATTGGAATAAAAGGCGGTGTTGCTTATGGTAATGAATTAATTGTAGGAGCTTCTGGTTTTGGTATTAGTCATCCATATGTTTTACCTAATGGAGAAGTCGAATCTACATATTTAATAGTCGCACTTTATGGATATAACAATATAAAATTTATTAATATGTTTTTATCTCCAGAAGTCCAATTGAAGTTTACAAAAAATATTGGTGTTCAATTGAATTTTAATATGTTTAATTATACATTTACTAAAACTGAAAAATTATCAACTACAGAGAACTCTAAAGATTATGATTTTAATTTGAATCCATCAAATTGGGTTATGGGTGTGTTTTTCTATTTTGGTAATAAAAAAAGTACTACAAAACCCACAGATGGCGCAAGTTTGTAGCCTGTTTCTAATATTATATCTCATTAACTATGTAAAGTTTGAGTTAAAACTTGAACTAGTGTAATAATAATATAAATTTGAACTTCCATTTTGCAATAATCTCAGACTATGTAGGGTTAAGCCATTATTAAGACGCACGCTCGTATGTCTCTAGGGGGAAAACCTTGCAAGGTGCTGAATTACAAAATATGCAATAAACTACCATTTTGCTGTGTATAGAAAATTCATGAATTTTCTATACAATGGATACTATAAATCATGAATCATATAATTTTAATATAACGCAGGAGGTAAATAATGAGATGCAGGTCTGTACGTCATTATCTGAAAATTCATTATTTCCTGAATATACGTTTCCTTCCAAAATATTTCTTTATAGTAAAATATGTTTAGAGAGCATTATTTTATATATTTGACTTTGTAATGTTGTCTGTTTTTTCGCATCAAATACAGCATATACCTTAATTTAATTATTCGTAAGTGAAACATATAGTTATACTTTTTCTTTTTACCATTGTCTCAATTTCAGGATTTTCTCAATCCGAAGGAAATACGAACGATTTGGCATTAGAATATTTTCAGAAACGTGAATTTGAGAAGGCTGCGGGTATATATGAACAGTTATACGAAAGTACAGCATTAGAAATTTATTTCAATTATCTCACTAAATGTTATGTTGAATTAAATGATTATAAAACTGCCGAAAAGATAATAAAAAAGAGGATTAAGAATTATCCCTCCGATTTGAAATCGTATGTTTTGCTCGGTTCCCTGTATGGTAAAATGGGCAATAAAGCAGAAGAAACTAAACAGTATAAACTGGCAATAAACAAAATTGAAGAAAACGAACAACAGGTTATTGGCTTAGCAGAAGCGTTTATCGGTCTGTCTTTGCTCGACGAAGCCGAACTGACTTACCAAAAAGGTAGAAAATTATTTAAAGATTATGGTTTTTACAATGAACTGGCAAAGGTATATCAGTTGAAAAGTAACTATGCTGCTATGTTTAATGAATATCTAAATCTGATAGAAATAAATGAAGATTTATTGGAACAAACGCAAAGTAAAATACAATCGATAATTGTTTTCGACACCGAGGGTGCAATAAAGAATATTCTGAAAGAACAGCTCCTTATAAGAGTTCAGCAAAAATCTGACGTTATTGTTTTTTATGATTTGCTCATTTGGCTTTTTATACAAGAAAAAGATTTTTCGCAAGCGTTGGTTCAAGCCATAGCTTTAGATAAGAGACTAAAAGGCAATGGAGATCAGGTTTTTGATATTGGTTTATTGGCAGTCTCAAATGCAGATTATGTTGAAGGGCAGAAATGTTTTACATATATAATAAATAAGGGAGCCGATAATGAATATTACAAGAGCGCTTTGGTTGAAAGTTTAAGTGCCGATTTTCAGATTACTACCTCTATCGAAATTGTTCAGAATGATAAATTGCTTAGTTTGTCGGTACGTTATGAAGCATTATTAAATCAGCTTGGCATAAGTTCAATAACTATAAAAATCATAGAAGAATACATAAATCTACAAGCATATTATCTGAATGCAATACCCAAGGCCGTAGAAATGATTACGCTAGGTTTAGCAGCCGATGGTCTTTCGGTTAATGATAAAGACCAACTCAGATTGCTGCAAGGAGATATTGCCGTGTTGAATAACGAAATATGGGAAGCTACGCTCATTTTGCAAGAGTAGAGAAAGCCCATGCCAACGACCCACTAGGGTATGAGGCGAAATTTAAAAGAGCTAAGTGTTATTATTATATTGGTGAGTTTGATTTTGCTAAATCAATGCTTGATATTCTGAAAGCCGGCACTTCGAAGCTTATTTCAAATGATGCCTTTGAACTTTCTGCACTTATAAACGACAATACCGCGCTTGATACTACAATGGATGCAATGACAATTTTTTCTCGTGCCGATTTGCTTCTCTTTCAGAAGAAAGATTCTTTGGCAATGCTTACATTCGATTCTATTCCGGTACTTTTCCCCGGGCATTCGCTCGAAGATGAGATTATTTTCAAAAAGGCTCAAATAGCTAGAAATAAGAAACAATATCAGAAAGCTTTGGAGCTATTTAAACAGGTAGAACAGCGCTTTTCTTACGATATCTATGCCGATGATGCTTGTTTTGCAATGGCAGAAATTTACGATTATATAGTAAGCGATAAAGAAACGGCAATGGAGTATTATCGCAAAATAATGACAAACCATCAAGATAGTATTTATATATCTGTAGCCCGTAAGCGTTATAGAGAATTGAAAGACGGAGTTTAAGTTTGAGCCGGAGCTTCGCGTTTCAATAACCACAGATTTATTTCATCTTGCCAAAGCGAATAGGTCTCGAAACCGTAGCGTTCATAAACATTTTTATTTTTCACTACAGAAGTCTCTAGGTAAATAGGTATGTCCAATCTTTTTGAGAGTTCGAATATGAATTTTTTTGATTCTATAGCAGAGTATTTTCCCCTTTCGCTCGTTTTTATGCCCCAAAACCAAAAGTACAGAAAGTTGCCATCAGCAGGTCTATGTTTGTGAATGAACGATTCTCTTTTCTGTATTTTCAGTGCTCTGCTTATTCCTATTGCTCCAAATGCTAGTTTCAAAGTATCAATTAATTCAGAAAGGTTTTTCTTCTTTAGGTTGTATTTATAGCAGATGAGAACCCCCGCATTATCATCGGTTAAGAAAACGCCTAATCTTCTATAGGCAATATTAAAAGCATACTCGGCAAGAATTCTTATGCGGTTCTTTCTCTTGTGGTCGTTTTTATTACCCAGTTTACACTCGGATTACTGTCAAACGATTCGCAAAGAATTGACACAACCAGCTCTTTATCTTTTTTGTCTGCTAATCTCATTTGTGTATCACATTATTACATTGTTTCATATAGAAGTTTTGTTTAAAATTACTACTTTAACAAAATAAATTTGAGTATTTTGGTATGATATTTTAATTTTTTTTACCTTTAATCAGTAAGTCGAGGTTTTACGGAATGAAATACTGAGTTTTATGCTCACCAAACGGGTTTGAGTCAATCACCGACTATTCAATTCTTAATTCGCATTATATTTTTATATTTTTTAAAATGAAATTCTTATTCATTATATTTTTTGTAATCACGGTAAGTAGTACAGCTCAATCTAAAGATTATTGGCGTACCTTTTATAATAGCGATGAATCTTTATTAGGTTTTAAAGACCTGAAAGATAGCGTTATTTTTGATACAATTTTTACTGTTTTCTCAACTGCCAAGAAGGTAGAGAATATTGTAGCAGTCATAGAAAAAACGGGAGATACGAGTTATTTAGCATATCATATAACCAGAGATAAAAGGCGAATAGGTATAGATAGTGTTTATTTTTATGATAATGCAGCCGATTGCGAGAATGAAGGCTTTATAAGATTTCATAATAAAAAGACCGACAAATTAGGACTGCTCAACAGGCATGGAAAGGTAGTTGTTCCTGCCGAATATGATTATTTGTCAATTTCCATGAATGGCTATTTGGTAGCACTCAAAGGAGCCGAAAAAGTGTATGATAAAGAGCATAAACATAGTGGGTGCAATCATTATCAAATGGTTGGAGGTACTACTTATCTTATAGATACAAACAATAGAGTAGTGGTAAAAGATTTTGATTCGCAGAAAAAACTAAGTTTCCATTCGGCAAAGTACTCAGAAACACCCTCTAACGATTCCACGATAGTATGCTTCCAACGATACGAAAACAGAGCCTTCTGAACTGTTCGCTGAAAAGAATAAAGAAGAATTAATTAAGGCATTAGAATTTATAAACACTACAGAAAGTAACTATACTGTTTTTACATCATATTTGAATACCTATGATTTATCGTCTGATAATTATTCAGAATATTATAAAAATTGCCAAGAAGCCAAAGATTGGCAATATCCGGCATTTATGATTGAAGTATTTGTAGAAGTAGGAGATGAACAAAAAAGAAATATTTTTGATTTTATAAGAACCCCATCATCATATAAACTGATAGGTTTTCATTTGTTGTAGGGGTCGCCCTGTGTGGCGACCCGATAAAACACCAAAGTCGCCCTCTGTGGCTACTCAAAAGAAAATTCTATGAGGCAACCTCAAGAAAATTATTCTCTCTCAGTAATCATACAACTATTTTGTTTCCCAAAGAAACGATATCTGTTTTTAGCAAATACATTATAGAGACCATCTCTAAAGGTTTTTGGTATTAGAATAAATATGTAGAATAAAGACCAAACACCACCCAAAGCTTTGCAAACATGAAGTATTGCTGTAGATTTGATGTATGTTTTATTGCCCTGAATGAGCACTAACGTATCAAAATTGGTAGCTGAAAGTCTTAGCGAATTTAGAATTGATTGTCCTTCGTCAGACTGGAGTGCAGTATACCTAAATTTCTTTTTTTTATCTCTCTTTATCAGAAAATGTACTACACCAATACATACATTACAGACCCCGTCGAATAGAATTACATGATTTTTTTCAGACATACCAAACATTTTCTATTTAGATATTATAAAATACAATTGCCTTACAATAAAAATATTATAAAATAAAGAGAACAGCTTATCAAAAAAACAGAGAAAAATATTGAGAGACACTACGGAATTAGATTCATAAAATGTGTTTTAGTGGTAGATTTTGCAAAATTTTAATTTTAATTTGTTTAACTAAATAATAAACGTAAATGAAACAAGTATTAATTTCAAATAGAAGCAAATTTAAATGGCTGAAAGCAAATGTTTTCACCATAATTATTTTTAATCTATTGTTTTTGAGTAGTTTAAAGGCTCAGGAGTGTATAGATTCTAGTAAGATAGATACAAGTAGTGCATGTAATACCCTTTACGACCCAGTATGCGGATGCAATAAAGTATCATACAGCAACAGTTGCGAAGCTGAAAAAAATGGTATAATTAACTACTCAAAAGGTAAGTGTAATGTTATTTTGAGTTCTATGTATCAAGAATATGGTGATGTAATGTTTGTAGGACAATTTTCAAAAATAGAATCTTACTTTGAAGGAATTGTTATTAATTGGGATGATTTTCTCGTAACGTTTTCAGATACCAGTTTGATGAAATATATGGGTGAGGGAGTTGTTTTTTCAAAAAATGAAGGAACTTGTACTTTAAAAGTAACTGATAGAATTACCGGTCAGTCTATATCCTTTGAATATTATAATTTCAAAAGTAAAACATATATAAATATTACTGCAGATCCTGTAAGTAGTGAATATGGAGCAAATCCACCATATACTATTAAAGTAGATTATTCAGAAGATTTACCATGTTGTAATACTTACAATCTTGTACCAACCAGAGTTGGGAATACTTTCAGTTTTTCTGTTGAAGGATCAAAAACTTCTTGTCCTGATGAAGGTTTATGTTACAATGATTTATCTTATACCATTAGTGATTTAGAAGAGGGGGAGTATACAATAAAAATGGGTGATTTTGATACCATAATTAAATTTACAGCTTATCCTAGTTTAGTTTATCTCATGAAATTTCCAAGAAATTCATATTGGGTAGGAGAATACATTTACATATCTGTTCCAGGATTAAATTTCATCGATTGGTCTAACTATATAGTTACAAATTCAAATCCTAGTGTTTTAAAGTTAATAGAAGAAAATTTCCTTAACCCATACTATAAAACGATAAACTTCGGAAAAAGTACAATTACCATTACCGACAAGTTAACCCATGACAGTCATTCGTTTGATATAAACGTTATCATGAATGAAACTAATAAACCAAAAGCTAAATATTCTTTTTATGAAAATAAAATTGATATTAATTTCACATATTATGCTTGTGGTGAAAAAAAACCATCATATTCTATTAAAGATAGTACTATATACGTAACAACGGAATTTATACCTTATACCTCAGCGGAACCATGCGACATCGGAATGAATGGACCTGCCGTTGCTTATCTTACTATTGACAGTTTAAAGTATAATAGTTATCATGTTATCTTCAAAAGTGATACTACTTATAGTGTTGATACTATACTTGTTAAGTCTGCTCCAAGTATACTGCATACCTTGTATATTAAAAATACATTAAAAATAGGTGAAACAGATTCTATTGTTTCAAATATGAACTATTTCATTGATTGGAATAGATACGAATTGACAGCATTTGGTGATTTTGGAATATCTGGTACTTCTTCTCAGGGAACGATAACAGCATTTGGTGAAGGAACGGAATATTTAGTAGTAACCGATTTAGTTACAGGAGATACTGTTACGTTCCGAATAGTAATAAAGGATTATTTAACTCCTTTCTTTGATCTTGACCAATTATATTACAACAATTCATATTCTTTAAAAATTAAATATACAGAATATTTTGATTGTAATATTCCTTCAATAGAAGTATCTGAAATTAAAAACGATACAATTTTCTTTCATTTGAATACCCCTAAATGTGGCGATTCAAAATGCGCTTGTCCAAATGATTCAGTATCTTTAAAAACAATAAGTTATTGGGTTTCTGGTTTAGCTGAAGGTACTTATACTATTACCGATGGAGAAGTATATCAAACAATTACATTAGAACCAAGCCGTTTTGTTGATAATATTTATTTTAAATATGATGAGCTTCCGGTTGGTTATCAAACAGAATTACTTATTGATGCTGATAAAGATGTAAATTGGGATAATTTTACAATTTCTTCTATAGATGAATCTATTCTTACTGTTAGTAATAATATTGTTACTGCAGTAAATACTGGTTATGGTAGATTGATAATTATGGATAATTTTACAAGTGAAATAACTTTTATAAACTTGGAAGTTATACCTACAATAGAACTTAATTCATTAGATACTCTAAATCAATTAGGTATTGAAATATCATATTTCGGTATGTTTGACTGTAATGCACCTTCAATTAAAGTTTCTGAAATTACAGAAAATACAATTCTTTTTCATTTAGATGCTTCAAATTGTAGCGCTGAAAATTGTGTTTGTCCAGATAATTCAAAGTATCTACAAAGAATAACTACTGTAGTAAATAATTTAAGTGAGGGTACATATACAGTTTCCGATGGAATTGATAGTGCAGTAATTGATTTAGAATTTTCAAACATACTCAATGATTTATATTTAACGAAATCTCTAATTAATGTTGGAGAGACTGCAAATATCGATGCTCAACATTATTCACAAATTAATTGGTCAGATTATTATATTTATTCTTCTGATAACACTGTCGTTACAGTTGATGAAGTTGGCAAAGTAACAGGAGTTGGTGCAGGGTATGCTTTTATTCAAATAATAAACATTAATGCAGGAAAAGAAGTTTCGTTTTTCATAACTGTTGAAGACTCTTTTGAACCAATTATTGAAGTAACTAACATAACTCTTGATTCAAGTGATTATAAGCCAAAAGCGATAAAGATAGCATATACAAATAAATTTAATTCTTGTAAGACTCACCGTTTAATTCAAAATGTAAGTAAAAACACAATTTACTTAGGTGTTTTATCTTCAGACACAGCTTGTGAAACTCCTGATACCAGCTTACAAACCTTAACTACAATTGTTGAAGGATTAGAAACAGGTGTTTATACTGTAACTGATGGAATTATTTCACAAACAATAAAAGTAGGACCGGAAAGTTTTATTTATAAAATGAAAATTAAAGACTGGATTATCCCTGTTGGAGCTCAAACAAAAGTTATGGTTGATAGTCTTGAAGGTTTTAATTGGGATAATTTTACAATTACTTCTTCGGATGAATCTATTGCTACCGTAAATAAGAATATAATTACCTGTGTAAATGAAGGATATGCTTTTTTTGAAATCGTTGATAATGAAACAAAGGAGGCTATTAACTTAGATTTATTGATTGAACCGGTTCTGAAAATTTATTTAGTTGATCCTAACAATCCATATGAAATTGAAGTAGATACGATTGCAATTGAAATAGCGTACTTTGGTCTTTTTGATTGTAATTTACCTACTATAGAAATTTCTGAGATTACAGATAATAGAATAATATATAATGTAGTTTCGCCTAAATGTGGTGATGAAAAGTGTTTTTGTATTGATGAAACACTAGAATATAGTACTATTAATGCTAAAGTAGAAGGTTTGAGTGCTGGTACTTATACCGTTACTAATGGAAGAGATAGTGGAGTAATTATACTAAGGAATACAAGCTATATTAATGATATGTATGTATCCAAATCACAAATTAGTTATGGGGAGTTTGCAGATATCAAAATTGATAATTTCATTAGTTTAAAATGGGATAAATATATTGTAAAATCAACTGATGAATCTGTTGTTCAGTGTATTTCGGAGCATTTTTGGGGTGTTGGTATTGGTCAAGCAGAAATAACAATTGAAGATATTGAAACAAATGAAATTGTTAGATTTCCAATAACTGTTGTAGAAGCATTTGATCCTGAAATTGAAATTACCAATATACCACTTACTACAAGTGCATATAAGCCAAATGCAATAAATATTGCATTAACTCATTATTTTGATTGTTGTAATACACACAGTTTAACTCAATATGTTAGTAACGACACCATTTACATTGGTTTTTTATCAACAGAAATGGCTTGTGAAACTCCTGATACCTGTTTACAAACCTTAACTACAACTGTAGAAGGTTTAGATTATGGTACTTATGTAATAAATGTGAATAATTCTCTAACTATTAAACATACTATAAGAGAATCGATTAATTTGTTTTTCTTAGAAAAAGTTTAATTAATGTAAGTGAAACAACATTGATTAATAGGGATACAACAGTTGCTATGCCAATTGCTTGGGGAACGCGTTATGTTGTAAAATCAACTGATGAGAGTATAGCTACTGTTTCAGAATTTGGTGTAGTAAGTGGAGTTGGAGAAGGAACAACAACTATTGTAGTGACTGACAATGAAACCAACAAATCTATTAATTTAACACTTACGGTACAAAAAAGGAAAGATTCAATTAAGTCTGTTAAAGTTTCGACCGATGGTTATGTTTTAGAGATAACTTTCGATAAACCTATATCGCTGTATGTTGGTATTGAAAATGACTTCTTTATCATTAAATTAGATTTGATAAAGGCCGACGAACAGTATAAGGTAGAAAAGGTAATGATTAAAGATGGCGACCCTAATACCTTAGTTTTAATTATGGAAACACCTGTTCCTAATGAGAATATTTCTGTACAGTTTAAAGATGATTTGGCTTTCGAATTGGTTACTAAAATAGAAAATGTATCTGTATCAACGGTTACATTGTATCCTATACCAATGAATAATAGTCTAACTATAGAAGGCGAAGATTTATTGAGTATCGAAATCATAAGCCTTGATGGTAAAGTTCTTGCAAACGAACAATTATCAGGCAATAAATCTGAAATTACATTACCAATGCTTTCTGTTGGTACTTTTATTGCAAAAGTGGAAACAGCAAAAGGTGTTCAATCTTTTTTGATTGAGAAAAAATAATTTATTGCTTACATATGTCTTCGGATTCGTTCCGAAGACATATGTTTTTTATTTTTATAAATTCAAAAGCAGATTAAAATATAGAAAATAACTCATTTCCATATTTTTATTTCTGTCTTTACAAAATGTATTTAACAATACAAGAGCAATTACTTCCCCACATTCTAAACAAATTAGCTTAACTTTCAAGAACAAAGCTCTACCTGTAGAAATTAAAGAAATATTACAACTGGCAAATGGTTGTTTCCCTATAATTCAAAAATATCCAGAAAATAGGTAATGCATTAATATTCAATACTTTTATAGTTTTTAGATATACAACAGAATTGAGTACTGTAAAACAATTTCATTTTTTGTAATATCACTTTAAAGAAAGTTACTACTAGTATTTAAATAACAAGAACCTTTGAATAGATTTACAATATTTTTTTCTAATATCTATTTTTTTTTATTTAGTTAATGCAATTGTAAATACCTTACAATTAATGTATTATAAAATAAAATATAAGACTTAAAAGAAAAAATTAAAAAAATATTGAAAGACACTACGGAATTCGATTCATAAAATGTGTCTTAAAAGTAGTTCTTGAAAATTTTTTAAAGTTTATTTAGTTTAACTTAACAATCAATATGTATGAAAAAATTATTAAATTCAAACAGAAGTAAGTTTAAATGGCTGAAAGCAAATGTTTTCACCATTATTATTTTTAATCTATTATTTTTGGCAGTCTAAATGCCCAAGAATGTATAGATTCTAGTAAAATAGATACAAGTAGTGCATGTATTACCCTTTACGACCCCGTTTGTGGTTGCAACGGAATAACCTATGGCAACAGTTGCGAAGCCGATAAAAAAGGCGTTTTAACTTACACAAAAGGAAAGTGTAATGTTATTTTGAATTCTTTGTATATTAAAGATAATAACCTTGTTATTGGAGAAATTTCAAAAATAGTTTCAAATATTGAAGGAACTATTATTAATTGGGATGATTTCTTAATATCTTCATCTGATTCTAATGTTATCGAAGTTAATAGCATAGGAGTAGCTAAAGCATATAATGTTGGGTATTGTACAGTGAAAATCTCTGATAAAATTACTGGACAGTCTTTATCATTTGATTATTATGTTTTTGAAGACGTTCCTTTTATGTTAACCACTCCTCTTGGTAATGGAGTACCGCATAGTAAATTACCACCATATTCTATTCGTTTCGATTATTCTAAATATTTTGACTGCTGCAATACCTATGAACTTATACCAACAAGAGTAGGTAATGATTTCACTTTTGTTGTTTCAGGTACAAAAATTAATTGTCCGGAAGGAGAATTTTGCAAAAAAGAATTGTTATACACAATCAATGATTTAGAAGCAGGAACATATACAGTGAAGTTTGGAGATTATGATACTGTTGTTACTTTCGACAATTATTCTAGTTTAGTTAGTTTAATGAATATAGGTAGTAAAACTATTAATATAAAAGAAACAAGTGAAATTAGTATTTATGGTCTTGATACTATTCCTTGGGAAAATTTTACACTTACCAGTTCAAATCCCAATATAGCAACCGTGAGTGAAGATGGAATAATTGAAGGGATAGGATTAGGTATGAGTACAATTACCGTAACCGATAATATTACAAACGATAGTCAATCATTTACTATTGAAATTGTCGTACCGTATTATCTAAAACCAATGGTTGATTTTACATGCTTTCCAAATACTATAGATGTTGTTTTTGTCCATTATGCTTGTGGTGAAGATTCTCTTTCTTATACCATTGTAGATAGTAATATTTATGTAACAAGTGTTTTTACCCCTTATCAAACTCTGCTACCATGCGACATAACTGTTATAGAACCAGCGATTGAATATCTAAGAATTGATAATCTAGCAGAAGGAAGATATAATGTTTTCTTCAAAAGCGATGTCGATTATAGTTTTGATACCACTTTAATATTATATGGTGAACAGGATATTCTAAAAACATTAGATATCAATTATTTTTTATCTGTGGGTCAAACATCAGAAATATATTCTAGTCAGAGTTTTCATATTGATTGGGATAAATACACTATTTCAGTATCTGATACTAATGTTATACAAGTTGCTTCTTTAGGTACAATTATAGCAATAGGCGAAGGGAAAGCCAGTGTAATAGTAACCGATAAAGAAACTGGAGAGAATGTTGTTCTTCCTGTTTGGATTTGGAGAAATGATGTGCCTAATCTAACTCTATATCAAGATCATAATGGAATTCCAAATACCATTTTTGTTCATTATACTGATTATTATAGTTGTGATTATCCTTCTATTGAAGTTTCAGAAATAAACGATTCTACTTTCTTTTTAAATTTTATACAGCCTGATTGTGGTGAAGCAGATTGTAATTGTCCTGAAGATTCTATTAGAATTCGAACATTAACAGCTAAAATAGAAGGTTTGTCAGCTGGAAATTATACTGTTACAGATGGAACATTGTCACAAACAATTACTCTTGTACCTCAGAGTTTAATTTATAGAATGCGCTTTAAAAATAATAGTATTCCTGTAGGTTCTCAAACTGAAATTATGTTAAATAACGTAGTAGGTTATAATTGGGATAATTACACAATTACTTCTTTAGATGAATCTATTGCAACTGTTGATATGAATATGGTTACTGCGGTAGATACAGGTATTTGTTATATTAGAATTGTTGATAATATATCAAATGTATCTACTGAATTAACACTGTATATTCAGCCGGTTTTAAGTCTTAGACAAGTTAATTCAGATAACCCTAATGCTATTGAAATATCATATTTAGGATTCTTTGACTGTAACACTCCGACAATTGTAGTTTCTGAAATTACAGATAATTCAATCTTCTTTCATTTGAATGCACCAAAATGTGGCGATGCAAAATGTGCTTGTCCTAATGATTCACTTTACCTACAAAGTATTTCAACGGTAGTAGATGGTTTGGCTTTAGGTACATATACTGTTACAGACGGAACTGCTGAAAGTGCAATAACTCTTAATTCTTTAAGTTTAATTTATCAAATGTATCTAACCAAATCAAAA
Source organism: Bacteroidales bacterium (assembly GCA_016714605.1). Taxonomy (GTDB): domain Bacteria; phylum Bacteroidota; class Bacteroidia; order Bacteroidales; family UBA1715; genus JADKDL01. Next base: position 79,226 of record JADKDL010000010.1, read on the forward strand.
ATTAAGATTGGAGAGATTGCATATTTAACTATAGATTATTTATCTTATATAAATTGGGATAATTATGTGATTATTTCATCTAATGACACTGTTGTTAAAGTAGATAAATTTGGCGAAGTCGCAGGAGTAGGCATTGGAAATGCTACTATTTCAATAATGGATCTATTAACAGGTGAAATGGTTTCATTTAATGTTTCTGTAGTAGATGAAATTTTCCCAATTATTGAGGTTGCTGATCTTACTTCTAGTGGTTGGAAGCCAAATGCAATAAAAATTGCATTAACAAATAATTTTGACTGTTGCAATTCTCATGGTTTAACCCAATATGTAAGTAATGATACAATCTATTTAAATGTATTATCTACAGAAATGTATTGTGAAACCCCTGATACCTGCTTACAAACTTTAACTACCCTTGTAGAGGGATTAGATTATGGTACTTATGTGATTAACTATAATTTTCAGAATTATGTATACCATACTATCAGTAATGTAGATAGTCTGTTTTTCTTAGAAAGAAATATTATAAAAGTTGGTGAAACAACCAACATTTACTGGAATTCAGATGTTACTATTCCAATACATTGGGAATTGTACAATCTTAAATCTTCAAGCGATTCGGTAGTTACTGTTAGTACTATGGGTGTAGTTACCGGTGTTGGTGCGGGACAAGCAGATATGACTATTGAAGAAAAAGCAACAGGTGAAATAGTAAAATTATATATTACTGTTGAAAATTCTTTTGAACCTAAATTTGAAATTTCTCAGCCTCCAACTTCAAGTGTCTATAAACCTTATGCTATACAAATAGATTATACGGTAAATGATTGTTGTAATGTATTCAGTATAGAAGATAGTATAGATGGTAATAATATTTCTATAGCAGTGATTTCTACTTTGATGGCTTGCGATAATTATGACTGCGAAAAAGTTGTAAGTAAGGTTATAGAGAATTTACCATTAGGTACTTATAATATAATTTTTAATAATGAAATAATTCAAACAATTACACTTGTAGGTTTATCTAATCTAGAACAACTGTCTTTAGAAGATAATAATCTTTTTGTAGGTGAAAAAACACAAATTACTTGGGTGCTTAAAATGCCTATTGCTTGGGGAACACAGTATGTTGCAAAATCTGCCGATGAAAGTGTTGCTACCGTATCAGAAGACGGAATTGTAAAAGCAATTGGTGAAGGAACAACCACTATTATTGTGACTGACAATGAAACAGGCGAATCTATCAATTTAACAATTACCGTACAAAAAAGGAATGATTCAATTAAGTCAATTAAAGTTTCGACCGATGGTTTTTCTTTAGAGATTACGTTCGATAAACCAATAACTTTGTATGTTGGTATTGAAAATGACTTCTTTATCTTTAAATTAGATTTGATAAAGGCTGACGAACAGTATAAAGTAGAAAAGGTAATGATAAAGATGGTGATCCTAATACCTTAGTTCTAATTATGGAAACACCTGTTCCTAATGAGAATATTTCTGTACAGTTTAAAGATGATTTGGCTTTCGAATTAGTTACCAAATTAGAAAATAATTCTGTATCAACGGTTACATTGTATCCTATACCAATGAAAAATAGTCTAACTGTAGAAGGCGAAGATTTATTGAGTATCGAAATCTTAACCCTTGATGGTAAAGTTCTTGCAAACGAACAATTATCAGGTAATAAATCTGAAATTACATTACCAATGCTTTCTGTTGGTTCTTTTATTGCAAAAGTAGAAACTGCAAAAGGAGTTAAATCATTTTTGATTGAGAAAAAATAAATAATTGCTTACATTTGTCTTCGGATTAGTTCCGAAGACAAATGTTTTTTATTTTTAAAATACAAAAGGTGAGTAAAGTACAACAGAACATATCATTACTCTTTGAGGAAAATGCCGAAAAAGCATTTGAATTATTGTATAAACAATACTATAAGCAGCTGAATTTATATGCCATAAAGTTTTTAGACGATGTGCATTTGGCTGAGGATGTTGTTCAGAATACTCTTATTAAAATATGGAATAGAGTAGATGAATTAAAAGAAATTAAATCTTATAAAGCTTATCTATTTCAGGCAGTTCACAATGCTTGTATTAATGCTATGAGAGATAAAAATTATAAAAATGCCTCTTTATCAGAGATTGATTTAGAGCTGCTAGAAATAGCAAATGATGTAGCTGATGTTGATAATGAAAAAATAGAACAAATAAAATCTGTTGTTGCTTCATTACCTACTCAGTGTAAAAAAATATTTGAACTAAATAGATTTGAGGGATATTCATATAAAGAAATTGCTCAAAAACTCAATATATCGCACCGAACAGTAGATTCTCATTTAAATTCTGCAATGAAACATTTGAGAGAAAAACTTAATCCGGTATTTATATTTATCATACTTATTTTTCTTGTAAAATAAAAAAAGCAAAAACAATGCAATTAGATACCTCACATAGCAATGCAGAAGCTCTTTTTTGGAAGTTTTTTGCCAATGAAGCCAACGAAGCAGAGAAAGCTTTTTTGCTATCATGGCTTAAAGAATCTGATGAGAATAAAAAAGCATTTAAAGAAGCTCGTACTGCATATATTCTTTCTAAACATGCAAAGCATATAGATACGATTGATGAAAATAAAGAATACAATAAATTTGAAGCGGCTATAAGTTCGCGTGTTACAGTAATGTGGAAAAAGTTTGCTGTTGCCGCATCTGTTATTATTGCCGTTGGCATAAGTATCTTTATATTTCAGAAAATGAATAAATCTGAAGTTGTTATTGCCCAACAAGCAGAATCAATTTCTTATATTTCTGAGAAAGGGCAGACAAAAGATTTTATATTACCAGATAGTTCAACAGTGGTTTTGCGTCAAAAATCAAAACTGTTGTTTTTTCCAGAATCAAAATCAGAACGATTGGTGAAATTAGAAGGAGAAGCTTTTTTTGATGTTCGTCGCAATCCGGAAAAACCATTTAAAATTCAAACAAAAAGTATTTCAATAGAGGTGCTTGGTACAAGTTTTATTGTAAATGCACATTTAGATCAAAATTACGAAGAAGTAAGAGTGCTTTCTGGTACTGTTAAGGTTACATCAGCATTAGATACAGTTATTGTTAAAGCCAATCAGATTGCGGTGTTTGATAAATTGAAAAATGAATTATCGTTCCAAAATTATTATGACAAAAATGATATAGCTTGGCAAACCAATGAACTTGCTTTTGAAGCTACCGAATTAAGCAAAGTAGCAATAAAACTTTCTGACTATTTTGATAAGAAAATAATTATCGCCGATTCAGCAATTTCACATTATCCGTTATCAGCAAATTTTAGTTCGCCCGATTTAAATTCGGTTTTAACCTTATTACAACTTACATTTGATATTGAAATAGAGCACACTGATAGCGTTATTTTGCTAAAAAACAAAATCATTTCGCAATAGATTTTTTGAAAAGTTTTATCAAAAAATAGTTAACACTCAATACTTATATATTTTTCTTTATATTTGCTGTTATATAAAGAAGAATTTAGTAGTATTCGTGTGATGTTTGAAAGACTGTGTCTTAATTATAATTTTATTGCCTTATTATTTATTCTGTCTGTGCAAAATGTATATACCAGTACTGCACAATCAACTTCTCCGCTATCAAAACAGGTAAGCATTTCCTTCCAGAACCAAAAAATTCCTGCAGTATTAAAAGAAATTGAACGACTGGCAGATGTTCGTTTTACTTATAATACTATAATATTGCAGAGTAAACCTTCACGCAGTTTTTCTTTTAAGAATACATCAATAAAATCAATTTTGAAAACATTGATTGATGATTCAGATTTGGTTTTTTATGAATTTGATAAATACATAATTATATCAAGGCGAAGAGATATTCCACAAGGGACACTTTTTCAGAGAGCGATTCAAGACGAAAAAACGGGTATAGCTCATGAAAAAACTGCCATAAATGATACACTTATCATACATGATACTATTACTTATATCGATACGGTTAAATTTCTTCATTATGATACACTCGTTGTCAATGATACTGTGAAATATAAAAAGGAAAAAGCGGAGAGTATCAAAGCAAATAAAACAAATAAAAATAAAAGCAATTTATTGTCATTGGAGGTTTTTCCAAGTTATCATTATACTGCCAATAACAAAAACGATGTTGCAAAATTAAGTTTTGGATCGCAGTTTCTGTATTCAAAGAATTTTAAAAATGTAGGTTTGGGAGTAGGCTTAGGGTTTTTTATGCAAAATGGAGCATCGGTTTATTTTAAGCAAACTACAAGTTTAGATTCTACAGAACATAATGAAGAGCGAATAGAAACTATTATTAGAGAATCAGCACACTATTATTTTAAAGATTCATTAGGTATTACACAGCTTATTATTTTATATGATACAATAAATTTCACCTATCCGGTAAAATGGTATACTTATAATAAAACTACAGAAACCATAGAAGAAGACAGTAAATATTCAATTACATGGATTACTTTGCCATTGCGTTTTTGCTATAAAACACAATCGAGAAAAAAGGTAGATTTTTCTTTAGTAGTAACCTTATCACCAGCACTTAGAATAAGTAGCGGCGGAGCATATTATAGTACCAAGGAATCTGCTTTTATTCAAACTGAAAGCAAAAGTGCATCATTTTCATTGTTTTTAGGACTATCGCCAACAATTATTTTTAAACTAAATAAAATTGCAAATTTCTATGTTAGTCCGTGTATTCAAACATCGTTAACACCTTCATTTTCTAATGAAAATTATTATTCACTATCTGCCGGTATTGCACTAGGAGTTTCAATATCATTATCTAAATGATATTGAACATAAAAATGTATATAGTTTTATTAGTAACCTGCTGTTTTTTTACAATTCAGTAAAATTGAATCTACATTTTTTTGTATTTTTGCAAATTAAATTCGTACAGGGTTAATCAAAAAAAAATGACACAATTTATTCGATTATTTTCCTCATCTCTTATTATCGTTTTTCTACAATTTAGTTTGTCGGCACAAGAAATAGGAAGTGAAAAGAGGAAACATTTGTAATAGAAAAAGGGCAGAAGTTATATATACATACCATAAATGCCGGTGAAACATTATATTCATTGGGCAAGTTGTATGGGGTAAGTGTAGAAGAAATTGCTGCTAAGAATGTGAATGTTTTAAAAGGTTTAAGCGTTGGGCAGCAAATAAAAATTCCTTTTAAAGAAAAGACAGAAATAGTTAAGCTTTTTCCAATGTAAATGGTGTGAAATCATATACTCATGTTGTAAAATGGGTGAAACATTATATGGCATTTTCAAAAAAATAATAAGGTCAATTAAATCAAAGAACACAACGTTGGTCTTACTAATACTTACCTTAGGACAGGTTTATATATTCCTACAGCCTCAAATCTAGTAAGTTCAAATCAAACTACAACAACAACTACTGTTGCACCTGTAAAAGGAACAAAAGTACCAATAAGGTAGTTATTTCAGGTAAAACATATCTATTACACAAAGGTAATCAAAGGGGTGAAACAGTCTTTTCAATAAAAACTCTTTATAATGTTCCTCAAGAGGTATTATTGAAGGAAAATCCTGATTTGAAAAATGGTTTAAAAACCGGACAGGAATTGAAAATTCCATTAGAAACAGGCGACTTTGTAGAGCGTAAATTTATTTTCCATACTGTAGACAAAGGCGAAACATTATATTCAATTTCAAAAAAATATTCGGTAGAGGTGAGTTCTATTACCGCTTTAAATCCTGATGTTGAAAATGGATTAAAAGCCAAAACAATTATTAAAATTGCAATAAATCCTGAAAATGTAAAATCTGCTCAAGAAAATATAAATAAAGATTTTGTTTTTCATGAGGGAAAAAGGTGAAACCTTGTATTCTATCACCACAAAATATAATGTTTCAAGAAAAGATATTAAGAAAGCAAATAAAAAATTGATACCGATAATATTATTTTAGGTGATATTTTGAAAATTCCTAGAGAAAAAGGTATATGAATATATAGCTTCCGATTCTATAAATATTCCAGTAACTTACTATTGTTTTAAGTGCTGATACTATAAAGCTATTGTTGTGATAGTTTGAAAACAGATAAAATAGAACATTAAATGTTATCTTATTTTGCCTTTATATTTAGTTGCAAATGATACTATGGATTGACGAAAATATTATAAGTCGTCAAGAGCGTATATAATGGTCGTTTAATTTTAAGAGTTTTATGAAGGATATTGATTGCACTTGATAAGTTGAAAAAAAAAAAAGTATCTGTTAAATTACATGTTATAGATTCTGAAAGAAGAGCACTTATAAGCTTTATCGCAGATAAATCCTTCAAAATTAGATATTATCTTTGAGGTGCAAATTATGAAAGACATGGAAATAGTTACAAATATGTTCAGAAATATAATATTCCGGTAGTATCACCATTGTCTTTAAATCTACCCAGATACAAAATCAGCCAAATATGATTATGGTTAATACACCAGAAGAAGAAGAATGGAAGACTATTTTTCTAAACAAGCACTGCCAATTTTGTTTATATTTAAATGCACACATAGGAGAGTATGATTAATACAATATTCTAAAACAATATTCAGAAACATTGATAGTAGTTTTATAATAATTTAGAAAATAAAAAAGCTAATTATGCTGAATCAAATATTCAAAAATGAAAGCACTTCTCAAGCCGGGTATAAAGAAGTACATTGTAATACCATCTGGAATCAAGACGTATGTAAATGATATTGTTACAAAACTATATCAGTTTGTAAATAAATGTATATTACTATATGTGATTTGTCTGTTTGGGAACAATAAAGTGTAGAACTTAGTATTTATTTCGTCTAAATTTTTTTTCTGCGAAGATAATATGATTATAAAAATCAAGAAACAAATCAGGTTTTGTAAAGCAAGGTTAGAGGCTTTAAAACCGATCCAGTTTTCTTTGGCTTAGGGGATTTGATGTGATAATTTATTTTGAAGATATGCTTAATAAAGACGGATCAAAAATCTGAACAGTTGTATCAGCGCTAATACCTTGGCGTGTTATCAGTGCCGAATTTAACCACGGTTGGGGAACGCTGCAGGTTATGCAAATAGAGGAGTTTATCTGAGTACATATAATCCGGAATTTAAAAGAGATATTGTCCCATTTAACATACTTCTTATCAAAAATATAGTACAGAAGCATCAAATTCAGGTAGAAACAAAGGAGGGAATAGGTACAGATACCCAGTAAGTAGGAATTGTTGGTAAATGAAGTAGCGCTTTTAAGTAACCCTACGAATTGCTAGAATTATTAGCTACAATGGTTCTATAATAATATTGAATTAAATAGTATTATATTTAAAA
>JADKDL010000011.1 GCA_016714605.1 Bacteroidales bacterium
AATACAATACATAGGAAATAACCAAGGTTCATTCAATTTAGCCGAAAAAGAAAATAACATTATTGTAATGACCTACCATAGTTCTAAAGGATTAGATTTTGATAATGTTTTTTTACCATTCTTAAACAATAGTCTTTTCATTAGTCCTTTTAATGAAGAAACTTTGCTAATGGTGGCATTAACCAGAAGTAAAAAAAATCTAAACATAACCTACTTTGGAATATGTAATAATCTTATTGACAATTTTAAAAGTAATTGTAATAGAAAAGACATATCAGAGATATTGAATCCTACTAAATCAAACACTAATAACGGAAACGTATTCGACTTTTAAATATGCCGCAATTTCTAAGTATTTTATTGAGAGAGCAATTCACCTTCTTTTATAGAGCAGGATACACTTTTATTCCTGTGCCTTCATTAATTTCACTAGAAAGTGAAATTGATGATAATGTGAAAGCAAAAGTCGTAGAAAAGTTCAGAACAGTGACCCCATTTTTTTACGACCAAGAATATATAATTCTTCAATTAGAAAAAGAAATAAACATTGAAAGCGAGTTTGTTCAATTTGAAATTCAAGATATAGTTGCTATCTACCCACTTTCTAAACAAGCCAAAGCATCTATTGAGTCAAGGATTGACCAAAGGATACGACTTGAAAAGCCAATTTTTGAAACTTTATTACCTGCAATAGAAGCAGATATTCATAATAAAGAAGTTGAAAAAGCAATTTTGGCACTTTGGAAAATCTGCAAAATTGAAAGTCCAATAGAAAATTATATTGCTATCATCGGACTTGAAAATTTATTCAATGGCTTAGAATTTAGAAGAAACGGAACGAAATCAAATAAAATTCAAAACGGCAATTATTGGGAACATCTAATTGCTTATGACCGTTATGATGCTTTCCCGAATTCTACACTTGGGTATTTCTATGACTCAGGACAAGTTTTCGCTTATAGCAAAGGACTACCAACATTTGAAGGGAGTGGAATACATCAATTTTTAGAAAAACTAAATTCTGCAAATCCAACAGCTAAGTTGCCCGATATTATCAAGTATTTAGAAACAGAAGAACAAATAAAAGGATATGTTACTCAAACGACAACAAGCGACATAAATCAATACATTGTTGCACCGCTTTATTTAATGCTTCGTGACGAAATTCGCAAATCGGACGATATTACTCAAACAAAACTATTTAAGAACTTGGACTATCTGAAAAAATTTGACGATAGTTTCAATTATGCTGTTATTCTTTTAGGTGCATTTTTCGGTTTCCGTAAATTCTATGACAATTACTATGAAGCATTGAATTTACGTTTTTACAAAGACTTTAAAACGCCCCAAAAACAAACCGAAAAAGAAGAACTACAAGACAAGATTGATAAGAATTTCGTAAATGATAATTCAGTTAAAACAGTTACCGAAGAAGAAAAAGTAAAAGAAGAAAAAGCCAAAGCTACGAACGAAGAAAAGCTAACTGAAACAACATCAGTTGAAGAACAAAATTTATTGACAGAAGAACAACAGACTGAAGTAATATTTGAAAAACAAAGTGACATTTCTAATACTCAACAAGATGAGAATAAGGAAGTTGTTTCAGACATTAAAAGTCATTATCAAAAAATAATTGAACAAGCAATACGTATACAATTTGAAATTAAATATGTTGATATACCCAAATTGATTAAGCAAAAGACTGGTGATAATATTGATAAAGATTTTGCTATTAAAATTACAGAACAAATGGATGGTGTCGAAAAAGTGAAAATCGGCAACGTTAAAAACCCAAATGGAATAAGACAGAAGGGAATAACAGGACCACTATTCAACGAATAACCAACGCTTATGATGGCACATTTGCAAAACCGCACAAACCAACGCTAAAGCCAATTTTTGCAAAAGAGCCACCAAGCCAACGCACCACAGACAGACTAAAATGACAACGGACAAACACGACAGAAAAGAAGGGCGAAGTGCTAACACGGGTTTGGCAAAAGTGGCGGTTCAGTGCTCCGCAGACACATTAGTGGTTAATCAAAGTTTAGTTCTCCGCATCAACATTTGTGGTGAAAATCGCCACCTTCGCCAAGCCCGAAAACGTTAGCGGTCATTGTAAAACGACACACTTAAAGAGAAAATAAATGATTAAAATACTTTACATTTTCGCAATAGGACTTCTTACAAGTTACTCAACGTTTGGAAAATCTGTTGAAGACAAATCTCATTATGAGTTTAGGTTGGACACCTTAAAACTATACGACCAAAGCAGACAGAGAGAAATTCCAATTGCAATTTATAAACCAACCTCAAAAGTTTCTGGAAAACAAAAAATTGTCATTTTCAGTCACGGCTATGGACAAAATAAAGGTGGTGATTATTTGGCGTATTCATATCTGACTGAATTTTTAGCAATAAAAGGTTTTTTCGTTGTAAGCATTCAACACGAACTTGCAACTGACAGTTTATTACCATTGACAGGAAATCCACAAGTTGTAAGACGACCATTTTGGGAACGAGGTGCTGACAATATTTTATTCGTTATCAACGAACTCAAAAGAACAAATCCCGATTTAGACTTCAAACACATTTCACTTATAGGACATTCTAACGGTGGTGATATGACCGCTCTTTTCCCACAAAAATACCCGAACATAGTTGAAAAAATAATCACGTTGGACAACAGAAGAATGGCATTGCCAAAATCAAAAAAAGTTAAAGTTTACTCGTTACGTTCAAGCGACCAACCAGCAGACGAAGGTGTTTTACCGACAGAAAAGGAAACTAAAAAGTATAAAATGAAAATAGTAAAATTGGCAAATACAACCCATAATGAAATGGACGACAATGCTAATGACGACCAACGAAAAGAAATTCAAAACTATACATTGAACTTTCTAAATGACTGAATGAGAAGAACAACAACCCGCTAACAGCCGTTTTGCAAAAGCGGGGGGTTCGTGCTTCTATGAAAGTGAAGTGCTAAATTCAAGTTTTGTATATCTAATGAAGTTCCGTGCTAAAAATCCCCGCCTTCGCAAAGCGGCAAAACGTTAGCTGTAACTTTGGGACGACCAACCAGAACAACAGAAACGGAGAAGCTGAAAACCGACAGAGTAAGCATAACAAAAAAACAAAAAATTAAAATATGGCTTTTTTAGACCACAACGGAGAAAGTGAATTTCCAATTTCTAAAGACAAAGTTTTCAATGCTATGTGTCGTGCCATACCGACCATAAAAGGTATGAAAATTGACAATGCGGACAAATTGCAAGGACGAATTACAGTTAAAGCAGGCGTTAGTTTATGGAGTTGGGGCGAAAATATTCCAATTCAGCTAATTGAACTATCTGAGAACAAAACTCGTGTCCAAATAACTTCTTCACCAAAGACTGGAGTTTTATTTGGTGGTGCTTTAGATATGGGTAAAAACAGAAAAAATATTGAGACCATTCTTTCAACTACTTCAAGAATATTATCAAATTCTGAAAATCAATCAACAGAAAACAATCAACAAACAATTTATAATCAATCAAACAATTTTCAAACAAATCTAAATTCAAATTTTATGGAACAACAAAACACAAATTCAAATGCTTGGTATGAAAAAACTTGGGTAGTAGTAATACTTTGTATATTATTTTTTCCAGTTGGACTTTATGCATTATGGAAAAATTCTTCAATTGGCAAAGGCTGGAAAATAGGTGTAACAGCAATAATTGCATTAATTGTAATTGCTAACATTGGTGGTAAAGAAGACAAATCACAATCGGCATCAAATAGCACGACAACAGAAAGCACTACGACAACAACAGAACCAACAAAAGAAAAACAATGGGAAACAGTTTACACATTTAAAGGCAACGGTATGAAAAAGTCGCCTGTTTTTGAATTAACTGGTGGTGACGCAAGACTAAAATATTCATATAAAGCTCCAGGTGGACTTGGTATGGGAATGTTTTCGGTTTATGTAGTTGACGAAGGCGATGACATTATGAAAACTGGGGGTATTCCTGAAGTTATGACGCAAGCCGAAAATGAAGACAGTGAAAGTGCTATACAAAAAGGTTCAGGACGCTATTATTTAAACGTAAATGCTTCTGGAAATTGGGTTGTGACGGTCGAAGAACTGAAATAAAAGCTACAGCTAACAGCAGTTTGGCAAAATGGCGGGTTCAGTGCTAAATTCAAGTTCAGTTTTTCAATTGAACTTTTGTGCAAAACTGAACATTTGTGCTTCGATTTCCGCCACTTCGCCAAGCTGCAAAACGTTATAGCGCATAACATATAAATTCTACATTTCAACTGCTTGGGACTTGGAAATTTAGTGAAACGACTTTGTTTGATTTCGATTTTCTCGGAAAGCAATTGGGGCCTTTATATGAAGAGAATTTTTGGTTGGGATTTAAAATTATAGGAAAATCGCTTGCGCTTTTAAGGCTTAAACGAAAAGAAAAGTACCGCAAAACTCTAGGGGCAATGAGAATCGAAATCGGGAACGAAAAATAATTACGTTAATAGATTTGGACTAGTTCAAAACGGTTTACCAAATTGGCTAAATGGGTTGAAATTATTGCTAAATGACTGAAAGAATTTAAACTACCTTGCCAAATATTTGGCTCGCAAACGACAACGAAACAAAAAATTGTTACGAAACATGAAGCCTAAACAATCACTAAAATTGCTTTCGTTTTGTCAAAATAGTGAAATCTTCGGCGAAAGAATTTCTAGGGATTTTACTGGGAAAACAAGCACGATTTTTAGGAGCAAGGGTTAAAAATGGGCTAATTGTCGCCTTGGGAAACGATGAAAAATTTTAGTTTACAATTTGCAAATTAATGCCTCAAAAAAGTAGTTTAAATTTGGCTAAAACGCTGCGAAGCTAAGTAGAAAAAGAAAGTTACGCGCTATAACACGGCCTTTGCGCCAGGCGGGAAACTAAGTGAAATTTGAGTTCTAAACTCGTATAAAATATGAATAGGAAAATGTATATTTGTAGTTCGAATACTGCCTATGCGCAAAGCCTGATCCGTTGTGCGAAATTTCCTAACGATAATTAAACATAAATTATGAAAAGATTAATTATTCTACTTGTAATTTTCTATTGCGATAATTTATTCGGGCAAATTTCCGATTTCAGAAATTATCAAGAAAAGATAAACATTGCTGAAATGAATTTGATAAAAGGAAAAAAAGACGAAGCATTAAATTCATATTATGAAATATTGACAACTTCCAAAGGTAATTTTTGTAAAGACATATATAATGCAATGTTGCTTTCTAAAGAACTTTCAAAAACCGATACATTTTTTTTGTTTTTAAACTTGATAAAAACAAAAGGACTGAATAATATATATATGAATAGATTGGAAGAATTTCAGACATATCATAGTAATAGAAAATGGAAACAATTTGAAGCAGAAAACAATAATTCAAATATTAATAAAGAATTACGAAATAATATAGACAGTTTGCATATTAGAGACCAACTATTTAGAAAAAAAGAAGGTTCATATAAAGTTTATGGTGACACAATTCATAAAATTGACAGCATAAATCTATACTATATTTATTCATTATTATATGCAAATAACTTTCCTGGTGAAGATGAAATTGGCGTTAGTTCAATAACAGGAAATCAAGGTTATGATATTGTATTTCACCATTACACACAAAAAACATCATTAGTAGAAAATAAAAGGATGCCAAAAATAACACCTATTTTAGTTAATCTTGTTTTACAAGGAAAAGTAATGCCTAATAAATGTTCCCATTGGTTGGAAATGCAAAATGGTGAATTTAAAGCAGGTGTTTTTGGCATTTCGAACTTTTCTATAAATGGGATAAAGACAAATTATTATAGAGAAAAATATTCTTATGAAAGAAAGCTAATATTAGATGAATACAGGAAATGGATGTGTTTAGAATCATTAGAAGATTATTTAGAAAATTCATACTTACACTTAATAATCCATCCACAAAATATCGATTTGATATAGAAAAAAGTACATTTGAAGTTGACGAGCAAATGTTTAATATTTTTAAAAAGAATATGATAGAACTTAAATAAAGCTTCGCACAACATGGGTTTGCCAAAAGTGGGGTTGAATAGACAATTGAGTATTTCGTATATTATCGAGAATGTTAATATTTTTAGATAGAGGGATTCTCCTCTCCCACTTTCGGCAAGCCCAAAACCGTTATAGCGCATAAAATATAAATGCCACATTTCAACTGCTAGGGACTTGGAAATTTAGTAAAACGACTTTGTTTGATTTCGATTTTCTCGGGAAGCAATTGTAGGCTTTTGTAAGAAAAGAACTTTTGGTTTGGACTTAAATTTATTCTTAAATCGCTTGCGCTTTTAAGGCTTAAACGAAAAGAAAATAGAGCAAATTTCTAGGGGCAATGTGAATCGAAATCGGGAACGAAATAGATTTATGTCAAACGAGTTAGACTGGAACAAGAAGATTTACCAAATTGGCTAAATGGGTTGAAATTAAAGCTAAATAGCTGAAAGAATTTAAACTACCTAGCCAAATATTGGGCTCGTAAACGAAAACGAAACTAAAAATTGTTACGAAACACGCACGCAGACAATCACTGAAATGGCTTTCGTTTTGCCAAAAATAGTGGAATCATTGGTGAAAAAAGTTCCTTGTAATTTTCCTTGGAAAATAAGCCCGATTCTTTTGGAACAAGGATTAAAAATTGGGCTAATTGTCGCGTAGGAAAACGATGAACAATTTTAGTTTACAATTTTCAAATGAATACTCAAAAGGTAGTTTAAATCAGGCTAAAAGCTGGGACGCTAAGTAGAAAAAGAAAGTTACGCGCTATAACACGGCCTTTGCGCCAGGCGGGAAACTGTGTGAAATTTGAGTTAGGTTCTCGTATCAGATATGATTAGGAAAATGTATATTTGTAATTCGAAATCCGCCTATGCGCAAAGCCTGATCCGTTATGTGCAACCCTAAAAGACACGAACATTTTACAAATATGAAACGACTATTTCATTTTGGACTTTTTGTTTTTCTGTTCAGCAGTTTGACAGGTTGTAACGGGCAGACAAAAACTAATTCACCGACACAAAAACAAAACGACAAGAAAAACTTGTTGGTGATGGTTGTGATGGTTGCGAAATTATGTTTGTTGGTATGCCGACAAATATTTCATCCGTGGATACCAGTGTTGGGTGGACAGAAAAAGGGCAGAAACTTTTGGTAACAGGCAAAGCTTATAAAATTGACGGCAAGACACCAGCACCAAATGTCATCATTTATTATTGGCAGACAGACAATAACGGCTACTATTCTCCCACAAAAGGAATGGACGAAAAAGCAAAACGCCACGGACACATTCGAGGTTGGGTAAAGACAGATGAAAATGGTAAATACTCAATTTACACTATTAAACCTGCACCTTATCCAAATGAAAATATTCCAGCACATATTCATACTTCTATAAAAGAGCCAAACATTGAAAACGAATACTACATTGACGAATTTGTTTTTGACGGTGCTAAACTTTTGACAGGCGATAAAAGAAAATCACTTGAAAATCGTGGCGGTAGTGGAATTTTGAGAGTTTTAATTTCAGGCGATTTACAAATCGCAGAACACAATATAATTTTAGGGCTTAACATTCCAAATTATCCGACAACAAAGAAAATAGAAAAGCAATCAGGACTTGAAATTGGCGAAGACAATCCATCTTTTATTCCTTACCACGCCTTTGGTCCAGACAAAGGAACAAGAACCTGCCCAGTTTGTAAATATGGACGATTTCACGGAATAGTTTACTTCGTTGGCAATAATCCAAATTGGGACGACATTAAAAAGTGGCTTACATTTTTAGAGCAAGAAAGTGTAACACGAAGTAAATATTTGAAAGCATATTTTGTTTATGGAAATGAAAAAGATTACAGCAAAGACAAGCGACAAAAAGAATTAGAAAAGGTTGGGCTTGAACTCAAATTAAAAAATATTGCTTTAACATTTGTGCCTTCAATGATAGACACAGAAAGCGAAGTATACCTAAATAAGATAAACCCAAGCGTAGAGAATACATTTGTGATTTTCAAACATAGAACAATCATTGACAAGTTTATAAATTTAAAGCATCGGCAGACAATTTCACAATAATTTCATCAACACTTGACAAAACAAAAGGCGACTACTTCAACTTATCAGAACCGAAACACGACTGACGAAGAAGAAGGGTATGCACATAACAAGGGTTTGGCAAAATGGAGGCAGAAGTGCTACATTTGAACATTCGTACTTCTATCAACATTAGTGGTTAATTGAACATTGGTGCTTCGAAATCCCCCACTTCGCCAAGCCCAAAACCGTTATAGCGCATAAAATATAAATGCCACATTTCAACTGCTAGGGACTTGGAAATTTAGTGAAACGACTTTGTTTGATTTCGATTTTCTCGGTAAGCAATTGTAGGCTTTTATATGAAATGAATTTTTGGTTGAGACTAAAATTTATTCGTAAATCGCTTGCGCTTTTAAGGATTAAACGGGAAGAAAATAGGGTAAATTTCTAGGGGCAATGATGATCGAAATCGGGAACTAAACATATTTACGTTAATTGGTTTGGACTGGATCAAGTAGAGTTACCAAATTGGCTAAATGGGTTGAAATTATAGCTAAATGGCTGAAAGAATTTAAACTACCTTGCCAAATATTAAGTTCGTAAACGAAAACAAAACTAAAAATTGTTACGAAACAAGAAACCTAAATAATCGCAAAATTGGCTTTCTTTTTGTCAAAAATTGTGAAATCATCGGCGAAAAAGTTTCTAGGGATTTTACTTGGAAAACAAGCCAGATTTTTAGGAACGATAAGTAAAAACAGGGCTAATTTTCGCCTTGGAAAACGAAGAACAATTTTAGTTTACAATTTGCAAAATAATGCGTCAAAAAGGTAGTTTAAATTTGGCTAAAACGCTGCGAAGCTAAGTAGAAAAAGAAAATTACGCGCTATAACACGGCCTTTGCGCCAGGCGGGAAATTAAGTGAAATTTGAGTTAGGTTCTCGTATCAGATTTGATTAGGAAAATGTATATTTGTAGTTCGAAAACCGCCTATGCGCAAAGCCTGATCCGTTGGGGGCAATTATAAAGAACGACACAGCACATAAGATACAGACAGTAAAATGAAATATTCAAACATCAGAGAAGAAGAACTAAAAAACAAAATAGCACAAGACTATTTTTGGATTTACGATTGCACCAAAATAGTTGGGAACGTTGATTTTTGTGTTTGTATGCACCAAAGCCAAAAGGAATTATTTGAACAAGAATCATTACTTTGGGCAGAAGCGAAAAAAGGCACTTCGGATATTTATAATTCAATTGTTCAACTAATACTTACAATTGGAAAAGCACGGACTTTTGATAAGTTTTTACCACCACCAATGCTTGGGGCTTTTGACGGTGAAAAAATTGCATTTATTCCTTACAATGATATTCACGATATTTTTTACCAAAATGATTTTAACTGGAATGTAACGCCATCAGACTACGAAAAAAAAGAGTTTAAAATTGTTCACGAAAAAGTAAAATCTACAATTGACCAGAAAACTCTATTGTTCAATTACGAAAAAGACGACAGAGAACTCAAGAAATTTATTAAAAGCAATTTTATTGTTGGAAAATTTGGACTTACAAAGACCAAAATTGATAAAAACAATTTCATGGTCATTTATAACAAATGGCTACAATCAGTAAAACCGACAATTGCAGTTAATTGGGATATTGCAAAGAAAGCAGGCATTATTGATGGAGACTTTTACCTTGCTGATTTGTTATCACGAGAAAACGAAACATTAAAGGAAAAACTATTTGTACTTTTAAAACATGACCATTACGAATTAGATAGAAAGATTAGTGAATCTGGTTTATTTAGTTTTAGTTCAACTTCATTTACAGACAAGCAAACTGCACATACTCAATTTTGGAATAGGTATGACCGCCCACCAAAAGAAGAATATTGGGATTATATTGTGGAACGTAGGGATTTACTTGTTCCGCAAGATGTTCGTGAAAGAAAAGGCAGTTTCTTTACACCACAAATTTGGGTCGAACTTTCACAAAAATACTTGACTGATGTATTTGGCGAAGATTGGCAAGACGAATATTATATTTGGGATTGTGCGTCTGGCACGGGCAATCTTCTGCATGGTCTTACAAACAAATATAATGTTTGGGCTTCAACTTTAGATAGCCAAGACGTTGAAGTGATGCACGACCGTATAAAAAACGGTGCAAACTTGCTTGACGACCACGTTTTTCAGTTTGACTTTCTTAATGATGATTTTAGCAAATTGCCAAAACCACTTCAAGACATAATCAACAACCCCGAAAAAAGGAAAAAATTAGTTGTTTACATCAATCCGCCATATGCGGAAACAATGAGCCACGGTACAAAAAGCAAAGAAGGGGTAAACCTTTCAATGGTTAATCAAAAATATATATCAAAAATGGGTAAAGCTGCAAACAGAGAATTGTTTGCCCAATTTCTTACTCGAATCTATTCTGAAATACCTGATTGTTTAATAGCAGAGTTTTCCAAACTTAAAACCTTACAGTCTCCGAATTTTGTTGAGTTCAGGAAATTCTTTTTAGCTGACCTGATTAAGTGTTTTATTGTTCCTGCAAATACTTTTGATAATGTAAAAGGTGATTTTCCGATTGGATTTAAAATTTGGGACACTTCAAAAAAAGTCTCTTTTAATGAAGTTCTCGCAGACATATACACAGAAGAAGGAAAGGAAGGTGTAAAAAGAATATTCTGTTATGATAACTACAAAAGCATAAATGATTGGTTAATTACCACAAGAAATCGTCCAAATGAAACAAAAATTGCTTTTATCGCATGTTTGGGTAATGACTTTCAACAGAATAATGTTGTTCACATAATGAACGATAAAAGCCAAATGGCTTCTCCTCGTGGCTCTTGGGTAACTGATAAAAATTTAATTGAAGTTGGAGTTTATTTCGCAGTAAGAAAATGTATTGAACAATCGTGGCTTAATGACAGAGACCAATTTTTGTATCCTAATGTAAATTGGCAGAATGATACTGAATTTCAAAATGACTGTTTAGTATTTACTTTGTTTAATACTCACATTAAAACCCAATTTGGCACTAATCATTGGATTCCATTTACAGAACAAGAAGTAAATGCGAGAGAAAAATTTGAAAGTAATTTCATGACAAAATTTATTCAAGGCAAACTCAAACAAGAGGGAAATAACGACTTATTCGGTTTTCAAGAAAATAGAACGACCACATTAGAATTTTCAGTAGAAGCTCAGGAAGTTTTTAATGCTGGTAGAGAACTTTGGAAATACTACCATAAACAACCAAATTGCAATGTTAATGCTTCATTATACGACATTAGAGAATATTTTCAAGGCAGAAACGAAGCAGGAAAGATGAATAATAAAAGCGATGACGAAACGTACATGAAACTGATTAATGAACTAAGAGAAAATCTTAGAAAAATTGAAACGAAAATTGAACCAAAGATTTATGAATATGGATTTTTAAAATAATAACTGCCCCCAACATCGTGTATAAAACATTTGGCAGTCAGTGGTTTATCAAGCGTTGCAGCTCGTATCAAAAGTAGTTGTAACTTGATAGGGAATCGCTTCGAAATGCCAAACGTTTCATACACGCGACCGTTAGCGGCAACCTTGAGAAAGACATAGTACTCTTTGATAACCAATAAAAAAAATCTAATACTAAAACTTTTCGAAAAATATTTTATCTTTGTGGCATTATGAGGCAGTAATAACACCATATTGTAATCTTTATTCTCAATCAATTCTGATTGGGATTTTTTGCTATACATTTATAGTTAAACAATTATATATGCTGCTCTGAGAGTAACATATAAATTTAATTGCTTCATAAGATGAAATCAAATAAAAATTCAACGCTAATATTTATTATTGTTGTAGTCGTAATTGACACAGCAGGTTTTGGTTTAATATTTCCAGTACTTCCACAACTTTTAAACAATTTACTTCATTCTGATATAAGTACGGCAGCTAAATATGGAGGCTGGCTCTCGTTTGCTTATGCCGTTATGCAATTTGTGTTTGCACCAATTCTCGGCAATTTAAGTGACCGATATGGAAGACGACCAGTGCTTTTAAGTTCGTTGTTTGGCTTCAGTATTGACTGTGTTTTTCTTGTTTTTGCACCCAATATTTTGTGGCTCTTTGTTGGGAGGACAATCGCAGGAATAACGGGTGCAAGTTATTCTGTAGCATCTGCCTGTGTTGCAGATATAAGTACAGACGATAATAGGACTAAAAACTTTGGGGTTGTAAACGCAGCATTCGGTCTAGGATTTATTATTGGCCCAATAATTGGAGGAACATTAGGTCAGTTCGGAACGCATACTCCGTTTATAGTTGCAGCCATACTTAGTTTTATCAATTTCACCTTTGGCTATTTCTTTTTCCCCGAATCTCTAAACATTGATACTCGTAGAACATATGAGTGGAAAAGGGCTAACCCATTCGGTTCCCTAAAGCATTTAAGTGAATTCCCATTGATAAATACACTGGTGCTTTCAATGATTTTTGTATCAATAGCAAACCACAGCATGGAAAGCGTTTGGGCTTATTTTACAATTGAAAAATTTAAATGGGATACTTCGCTTATTGGTTATGCATTAGCCGTGATAGGTTTGTTATCAATTATTGTTCAGCTGTGGTTAGTCGGCATTTTGGCAAAGAAACTTGGCGACAGACGAATGGCAGTATTTGGCCTCATGCTTATGATGACTGGATTTTTCCTTTTTGCTTTTACAGAGTGGCAATGGTTGCTTTTAGTAGCATTGTTAGTATATATTGTAGGAGGAGTCCAGGGAACAGCTATTCAGAGTATTACGTCTTCTACAATACCAGATAATGAACAAGGAGAATTGCAAGGTAGTCTTGGAAGTTTAATGGGTTTAACAACACTCATTGCCCCACCACTAATGACAAGTAGCTTCTCATATTTTACGGGTAAGAATTCTGCAATTTATTTTCCAGGTATTTCTTTTTTAATTGCAGCCTTACTTACACTGATTAGTTTAATTTTGTTGATTAAAAGTTTCAAAAAACACAAAATGAAAAAATAAGGCAGCCGCTAACATAGGCTCATAAGCAATTGGGGTTTAAGTGGTTGGGCGTGCGTCGCTCTCGCTTGCAAGCTTTCTGCTCGGTTGATAAGAAAGCGTCCACGTAGTCCCCAACTGCTTATAGCCTCATCCGTTATAGCGCATAAAATATAAATGCCACATTTCAACTGCTAGGGACTTGGAAATTTAGTAAAACGACATTGTTTGATTTCGATTTTCTCGGGAAGCAATTATGGACTTTTAGTTGAAAAGAACTTTTGGTAGGGATTTAAAATTATAGGAAAATCGCTTGCGCTTTTAAGGCTTAAACGAAAATAAAATAGGGCAAATTTCTAGGGGGCATGAGAATCGAAATCGGAAACGAAACGAATTTACGTCAAACGATTTAAACTAGATTAAGAAGATTTACCCAATTGGCTGAATGGGTTGAAATTATAGCTAAATGGCTGAAAGAATTTAAACTACCTTGCCAAATATTGGGCTCGTAAACGAAACGAAAACTAAAAATTGTTACGAAACAAAAAGCCTAAACAATCACTAAAATGGCTTTCGTTTTGACAATAATAGTGAACTCATGGGCGAAACAATTTCTAGGGATTTTACTGGGAAATCAAGCCCGATTCTTTTGGAACAAGGATTAAAAAATGGGCTAATTGTCGCCTAGGGAAACGAAGAACAATTTTAGTTTACAATTTTTAAATGAATACCAAAAAGGTAGTTTAAATTTGGCTAGAACGCTGGGACGCTAAGTAGAAAAAGAAATTACGCGCTATAACACGGCCTTTGCGCCAGGCGGGAAATTAAGTGAAATTTGAGTAAGGTTCTCGTATCAGATTTGATTAGGAAAATGTATATTTGTAATTCGAAAACCGCCTATGCGCAAAGCCTAGACCGTTATAGCGCATAACATATAAATTCTACATTTCAACTGCTAGGGACTTGGAAATTTAGTGAAACGACTTTGTTTGATTTCGATTTTCTTGGCAAGCAATTGTGGACTTTTTAGTTGAAAAGAACTTTTGGTTGGGATTAAAATTTATACGTAAATCGCTTGCGCTTTTAAGGATTAAACGGAAAGAAAATAGGGCAAATTTCTAGGGGCCAAGAGGATCGAAATCGGGAACGAAAAAGACTTAAGTCCAACGTATTAGATTGGATGAAGAACATTCACCAAATTGGCTGAATGGGTTGAAATTATAGCTCAAAGGCTGAAAGAATTTAAACTACCTTGCCAAATATTGGGCTCGTAAACGAAAACGAAACTAAAAATTGTTACGAAACAAGGAGGATAAACAATCACTAAAATGGCTTTTGTTTTGACAAAATAGTAGAATCATCGGTTAAAGAATTTCTAGGGATTTTACTAGGAAATCAAGCCCGATTTTAAAGAACGATAAGTAAAAACAGGGCTAATTGTCGCATTGGGAAACGATGAACAATTTTAGTTTACAATTTGCAAAATAATGCGTCAAAAAGGTAGTTTAAATTTGGCTAAATAGCTATGACGCTAAGTAGAAAAAGAAAGTTACGCGCTATAACACGGCCTTTGCGCTAGGCGGGAAACTATGTGAAATTTGAGTTAGGTTCTCGTATCAGATATGATTAGGAAAATGTATATTTGTAGTTCGAATACCGCCTATGCGCAAAGCCTGATCCGTTATCTCTAATTAGAAAATAGTGTCGAAATTTCAACCGTATAAAAAATTTATTTTTGAATTAGTTTCATTTGTGAAACGACCAGGAATGTATATTGGGAAAGAAGACATGTATCAAATTCTTACATTTTTATTAGGATTTGAATTAGCCACGAAATTTAAATTAAGATTCCATTGTGACTTAAGTGATTTTATATTTAAAAAATACAAAGATCTGGAAAGTATTCAGGCACTAAAGAATAATCTTAATGTTTTTACACTCATTCGACAATTAGAAATTTTGGAAAAAGAATTAAATGATGATAAGATTTCTATTTTTAAGAAGGAATCAATGATGTTTTTGGTGTACATTTCAGACAAAAATTTAAATAATGCTTACCGATCAAAGTTGGCTAAAAAAATTGGGACTGAATTACATATAAATCTAAAATCAAAAGATGAACCTTTCAGTAATACTTTCAACGGATCAAGAATTAACCAACTAAACAAAGAGATAATAGAATGGCCTGGCGAAACTTTTAGCATCGTACAATTAAATCTATTGAAATCAATAAGCGAAGAAGATATGAACCGAAATCTGAAATGGCACAAAAGAAAGGAAGGTGAGATAGATAATAAAACTAAAATAAGAGAGTTATCATTAACTTTGATTTATGAATTAACCAGAGATAACAACGGCTATGATGTACAGCTTCCCTAGCGGTCAGCCGTCACATAGCCAAACCGTTATAGCGCATAACATATAAATTCTACATTTCAACTGCTAGGGACTTGGAAATTTAGTGAAACGATTTTGTTTGATTTCGATTTTCTCGGGAAACAATTGTGGGCTTTTAGCTGAAAAGAATTTTTGGTTTAGACTTAAATTTTTATGCAAATCGCTTGCGCTTTTAAGGCTTAAACAAGAAGAAAATAGGGCAAATTTCTAGGGGCAATGAGGATCGAAATCGGAAACGAAAAATATTTAGGTTAATCGATTTGGACTGGATCAAGAAGATTTACCCAATTGGCTGAATGGGTTGAAATTATAGCTAAATGGCCGAAAGAATTTAAACTACCTTGCCAAATATTTGGCTCGTAAACGAAACGAAAACTAAAAATTGTTACGAAACACGCACGCAGACAATCACTAGAATGGCTTTCATTTTGTCAAAAATTGTGAACTCCTCGGCGAAAAAATTTTGCGAAATTTTACTAGGAACTAAGCCCGATTTTAAAGAACGATAAGTAAAACCAGGGCTAATTGTCGCCTTGGGAAATGGTGAACAATTTTAGTTTACAATTTGCAAAATAATGCGTCAAAAAGGTAGTTTAAATTTGGCTAAAACGCTGCGAAGCTAAGTAGAAAAAGAAAGTTACGCGCTATAACACGGCCTTTGCGCCAGGCGGGAAACTAAGTGAAATTTGAGTTAGGTTCTCGTATCGAATATGATTAGGAAAATGTATATTTGTAGTTCGAAAACCGCCTATGCGCAAAGCCTAGACCGTTAGCTGTAATGTTGGACGACCACTCACATAAATTAAAATTATGATAGAAAAAATAAATTGGAAATACATTTTATGCTTTTATGCACTTGCTGTAATACTTGCATTTCCATTCAACGCTTTTTTGACCGAAGATTTACACCATAGGTTGACAGAAGGAACTATATTTTATAAAAGCACTTTTCTACCAGCTGGACTTGCAACTTTATTTGTAGGGTTGTTGGCACTAAGACTTGACAAGACAATTATTAAAGAGGTTACATTCCTTGGACACCATAAAATAAAGAACATTATTATTTCATTTGTTCCATTAGTTGTTTTTACATTATCTGGACTTCAAAATGACAACAACATAAACCCAAATTTATTTGGTTTCTTAATATCACTTATTTTCTAGTTTATGCTTTGACAGAAGAAATATTTTGGAGAGGATATTTAATTAATGCTTTAAAACCTTTAGGTCGCTTTAAGAATTATGCATTGCTCGGACTACTTTGGTGGCTTTGGCATATCCCTTTTGGACATAATTTAGACCCTCTAGGATTATTTGTAATGATAGTTGGTGGTTCATTCTTAATTGCAAAGTTTGTGGAAGCGACAAAATCTTTTTTAACTACAGCAGGAATTCACTCAATTATGAATATTGGTAGCAACACTAACTGGACAAAGACGTTTTTAATTGACTTGGCAATTATTTTTGTTACAATGTTTTTAATTGACAAAATTTGGAAGCAGAAAATTAATGAAATCGAAAAACACTACAGCTAACATGGGTTTGGCAAAAGTGGAGCTATAGTGCTAGGCTGAACATTTGTAGTTTCTATTATCTTTTGTACTAAATTTGAACTTTGGTACTTTCTAAACCCCACCTTCGCCAAGCCCCAAACCGTTATAGGGCATTTTTAGGACGACAACGAAACTTTTAAAAAGACAGTAAAATATGAAACTAAAATTCTTCATCTTGGCATTTATTCTCCTTTTTGCAAGAGGGTGCGACTTCTATTCGACAAGTCTCTGGTTTTTTGACAATCCAGCAAGTGAGACAAATCCGTTATCCAAATTTTTTGGCGTTGGGTGGACAGGTTTAATATTGGCCAACATTATTATTGTTGGACTAATTATTTATGCTTTTTACTTCTATTCATTTAAATATAAGACGACAAGACAAACATCATCCAACAAACTGACTGACTTTGTTTCAGAATTATACTTCAACGAGAAAGGACGTTTTTTGAAGTCTTTTACAAATCGCCCAAAAACAAATTGACACTTTTAGCACATTTGGGTTACGTTCTGACCAGAGTAGCAATTGTAGGCAGTTTTTTAGCAACATTTCACAATATCTGCCAATTCTATGACTTGACATTTTACAATACATTCAGAGAAATAGTTGGCAGACCATTGTATGTTATTTACGGACTTATTTTATCATCATTTATCTACTTCTTATTTAGACTGTGGAGTAAAGAGTATCGACAGTCAATAAGTTTATAAATCTTTAAAAACAGACTTATGTACAGGAATTTTTTACTGATACTTTTAATTCCATTTTTGGCAGGATGCCAAAATTCAATAAAGAACTTAACTACTACTACAAAATCAGTTGGCGACATTACCTATAATAATACTATCGACAAAAAAGATTTTACCTTATGCGATTCCAACAATATAAAGCAATATCATAATAATCAAAAAGGGCTTGAATATAAGGGAGAAAAATTGCTATTATTGAAGAATTCAGTCAAAATTATGTTCCTGTTAAATGCTCAAATTGCGATGGGTTAATTAGAATTCGATTTATAGTAAATTGTAAAGGAGAGACAGACAGATTTAGGCTTATCTCAATGAATGAGAAATATGAAGAAATAACATTTAATAGTAAAATAACGAAACAATTACTAACAATTTGTAAAAGCTTAAATGGGTGGATTCCTAAAAAAATTGAAGGGAAAGAAAAAGACTACTACCAGTATCTTATTTTTAAAATTAAAGACGGACAAATAATAGAAATTATGCCATGAAAAAATTCTTGTTCTTTATTTTAATACCAATTTGCTCTTGGGGGCAACCAAATTGTAATTTCTATCTTTACAACAAAGATACTCTGCAGTATAAGGCTTGTAAAACCGTTGAATATGTTCCATTTTATCAATACACAAAACAGTATCAAGAGCAATTTGATAGAGCATTAAAAATATGCCCTTATTTTGCCTATGGTTATAAAGCAAAATCAACTGCTTATTTAAAGAGCGGTGATTTCTTAACTTGGAAGTACCTTATAGATAAAGCAGTTGAATATGACACACTTGCCTACATCGGTTATAGAGGATGGTGTAAATATCAGTTTTTTAGAGACTATAAAGGAGCAATAGCGGATATTGAATATTTAGAAAAAAAATATAATTCAATTAGCATTGGATATTCTGCCGGAGGTGAATATCACCTAATTGTTGCAAAATCAGTTTGTTATAGTGCATTGAATGATAAGAATAAAGCAATTGAGGTATTGGAAAAACTTTTACAAATAAAGAATATAACGTTGGTCCATATGACTATTATCAACTTGCTGTAACGTATTTTCAAGTACAAGATTATGTAAATGCTTCTAAATATTTAAATAAACAAAGCGAAATAAATGAAATAGCAGAAAACGCTTATTATAAAGCAAAAATTGCTAAAATAAACGGAAATGATGTAATATACTTAGCAGAAAAGAATAGGGCTATCCAACTTTATAATGACGGGAAAATGCTATTTGATGATTATACTGAACATTTTAACAAAGTATATTTAGCAACAATTATCAAGGAGTAAAAAATGAAAATCGAAAGAAAAACGCCCTATAACAAGGTATTGCCAAAAGCGGGGCTAAAGTGCTTCTATGAAACATTTGTACAAGGTTCAACAGTAGTACTTCGATTGAACTTTAGTGCTAAAAACCCCCGCCTTCGGCAATACCCAAGCCGTTGTGCGTCATTGTAGAGCGACCACCAAACATTAACAAACAGAAATAAAATATATGACGATTTACGAAAAAATTGCAGAAGAAATAAAAGCTGACTATTATATACAAAACTATCCAAACGATGGACAGAGATTTGTAGCTTGGTACTTATTCAATATTCTTAAACAAGACAGAAACCAAACCAAAGATGCAATAACAGATGGTGCTGACGACAAACAAATTGATGCTATTGTAATTGACGATGACAAACAAACAATTTATATAATTCAAGGAAAATATATTTCAAATGGACAAGTTGATGCTGAACCATTACGAGAAGTTTTATCTTCTTGGATGCAATTAAGAGATTTAGTTAGACTTCAAAGTGTCGCAAATCAAAAGTTACAAAGAAAGCTTTCCGAAGTTGCAAAGGCATTTGAAGATGAATATGAAGTTTGCTTTGAACTGATTACAACAGCAAAACTAACAAGTTCTGCAACCAAAGATTTAGAAACTTTTCAAAAGCAATTAGCAGAAATTTCAGAGAACGAAGATTTTGATGCTACAATTTCATTAGTTGATGAAGAAGAATTAGGCAGAAGACACGATTTAGCATTAGAGACGGATAATCCTCAAATCAATTACACATTAAACCTTAATGACAGCAAGTTTATGCCTGTTGAAATAGCAGGAACACAAGTTGTAATTGCAGCAATACCTTTGAAAGAAGTAGTCCAAATTCAAGGAATAAAAGATGGCTCACTTTTTCAAAAAAATGTACGACAAAGCTTGGGAACAAGTAATGCAGTGAACAAAAAAATTAGACAAACAATTTTAGGCGATAAGCATAAAGACTTTTTCTTTTTTCATAATGGCATAACTGCAATTTGTAACAGAATGGAACTTAATGACAACAAGTTAAAACTTTATGGATTAAGCGTTGTAAATGGTTGCCAATCGCTCAATACAATTCAAAGTTGTAGCGAAACAGCTAAAAAACTTGACGACACTTTTGTACTTTTTAGGTTTTATGAAATCCCTCAAAGAGACAGAGCAGATTTAATAAGTATAAATACAAACTCACAAAGTGCAGTTAAACCAAGAGATTTAAGAAGTAACGACAAACGAGTTTTAAATTTGAAAAGACTTTTTGAACAAAAGTATTCACAAGGATATTTCATTACAAAACGAGGCGAGGTTGCACCGCCTGACAAAGACAAGAACTTCTTAATTGACTTATCCGATTTAGGAAAATATTTAATTGCTTGGCATTCACAAAGACCAAATATTTCGTATGGAGAAACAAAAATATTTGACAAGTATTTTGAGATATTATTCAAAAAGGATTACAAGCCAGAAAATATTCAAGGGCTAAATAATTGGATGAAAGAGATAATGAAAAATTGGACAGACAAAAATCCATTAGGACTAAATGAAACTTTGCTTACAATGAAAGCTTATGCACCATTTCACCATTTGTACGCAGTATCAATGATTTTTGCAATAGGTAATAATAAATCGGACAGAGTACCTTCGCCAAATTCAACTTGGGAGAATGCAAAAGCAAACGGAATGGTTGACCAAATTGTAAAAACAACAGGGCGATGTTTAAATACAGCAATGAGAGTTGCCTCAAATAGAAACTTACCAAACAATGCAATTTTTAGTCCTCAAAATTGGGTTAAGTCAAAGCAAAGTTTGAACGACATAAATGCAGCAATAGAACAATATATTGATATGTTGCCAACAATGGAAGGCGGAGAACAGCAGTATGAAAAACTTAAAACAACAATTACAATCGGACAAGAACAATTTGAATATAGATTACAAGCAGAATAAAAACAACAAACGCACAACAAGGGTTTGGCAAAATGGGGGCAGAAGTGCTAAATTTGAACATTCGTACTTCTATCAACATTTGTGGTTTATTGAACATTTGTGCTTCGATTTCCCCCACTTCGCCAAGCCCCAAACCGTTATAGCGCATAAAATATAATTGCCACATTTCAACTGCTAGGGACTTGGAATTTTTGTAAAACGACTTTGTTTGATTTCGATTTTCTCAGGAAGCAATTGTGGGCTTTTAGCTGAAAAGAATTTTTGGTTGGGGCTTAAAATTCTAGGAAAATCGCTTGCGCTTTTAAGGCTTAAACGAAAAGAAAATAGGGCAAATTCCTAGGGGCAATGTGAATCGAAATCGGGAACGAAATATATTTACATCAATCAAATTGGACTAGATTAAGAAGATTTACCAAATTGGCTAAATGGGTTGAAATTATAGCTAAATGGGTTGAAAGAATTTAAACTACCATGCCAAATATTGGGCTCGTAACCGAAAACAAAACTAAAAATTGTTACGAAACAAGAAGCCTAAACAATCACTGAAATGGCTTTCGTTTTGACAAAAATGGTGAAATCATCGGCGAAAGAATTTCTAGGATTTTCCTTCGAAACAAAACCAATTTTTGGCTAAAAGGCTAAAATATGGGCTAATTGTCGCCTTGGAAAACGATGAACAATTTTAGTTTACAATTTGCAAAATAATGCGTCAAAAAGGTAGTTTAAATTTGGCTAAAACGCTGCGAAGCTAAGTAGAAAAAGAAAGTTACGCGCTATAACACGGCCTTTGCGCCAGGCGGGAAACTAAGTGAAATTTGAGTTAGGTTCTCGTATCAGATATAATTAGGAAAATGTATATTTGTAGTTCGAATACCGCCTATGCGCAAAGCCTGATCCGTTGTACACCATTTTGAGAACACCTAAATTCTATATGACCATTAAACTAAAAAAACTTACGATATTAGTATTTATGCTATTCTTTGGTATTTCAAAATTACAAGCTCAAAGAATCGATAGTTTATACAATGTATATACTAAAAGCAGCAACCAAATACAAAAAGATAAATTTGCTAAAACAATTTTACATAATGTTACCTCTAATCGTAATATTTATGATAGTATTAAAATTGAAAATGTAATTGAGTTAGCACAAGCATATAAAAATGATACCATTTTAGCTAATGCTACATTTTTTTCAGCATTAAATGCTTGTTTAGTTGGAGATTTTCCTAAAGCAATTGCATTAATGTATAAGTCATCAAAATATTTCGAAAATATAAAGGACACATTCAATCAATCATTTTGTATTAAAGAAATTGGAGTTTATTATAGAAATTTAAAGAACTATAAAGAAGCTATCAATAATTATAATAGAGCTATTGCTTTATTGAAATTGTATAAAGACGAAGATAATTGGTATATGAAGATTATTTATTATCAAGGTTTGTCAAGGATATATTTAGAGATGCAGCAACCAGATTCGGCATATCCAATTTTACAAGATGCTAATTTATTAGCCAAAAAATATAATGATACAATTATAAAATATATTGGTCTTGATGATTTAGAATTAAGGTTCAATAATCTTTATTCAAATTATTATGCTCAAAAAAAAGATACTACATTGGCAGAGGTTTATTATAAAAAATGTTTTGCTGCAAATATTGATAGTGTTGATGAATTTACTGATAGTCATTTTGATGCTTGTTTGCGATATAGCCAAATGAAAGTTGCAACTAAAGAATATACAACTGCAATAAAATATGGCACAGCTGCGTATGACGAAGCAAGAAAGAAAAATAATAAGTTATTTATAGCTAATTCCAGTGAACAATTGTATAAAATATTTATGGCAACGCAACAAAAAGATAGTTCATTAAAATATTTACAAATATATTACACATATACTGACAGCATAAAAAGAGCAAGTGCTGAAAACGATGTAATTAGTTCATCAATTTTGCTCCATATTGACCAACTAGAACAAATTGCAAGAGACCAAGAAGTAAAACTAAAGCATCAACATAACATTCAATATGCGGCAATTGCAGTTGGTATTTTAACTTTATTACTATTATTTTTTATATTTAGTAACAGTATAATTGTAAATGCACGAACAATAGAGTTAATTGGTACAATAGCTTTGTTATTGGTATTTGAATTCATTAATTTATTTATACACCCTTATTTGGGGCATTGGCTACACGAATCTCCAATTTTAATGCTATTAGCATTGGTTTGTATAGCAGTTATTATTGTGCCTTTGCATCATAAATTAGAGCATTATATAAAAGAAAAGCTTATTGCTAAAAACAATAAAATACGTTTAGCGAATGCAAAAAAAACGATTAAAGAATTAGAACACCAATAAAACGGCGTACAACATCGGTTTGGCAAAATTGGCAAATAATTTGGTAATTAAAGTTTTTTGTATACATTTAAGTTAGAAAATGATTATCGGAATGTCGTATTGCGTTTTGCCAACTTCGCCAAGCCGTAATCGTTATAGCGCATAACATATAAATTCTACATTTCAACTACTAGGGACTTGGAAATTTTGTGAAATGACTTTGTTTGATTTCGATTTTCTCGGGAAGCAATTATGGACTTTTAGTTGAAAAGAACTTTTGGTTGGGATTAAAATTTATAAGTAAATCGCTTGCGCTTTTTAGGCTTAAACGAAAAGAAAATAGGGCTAATTTCTAGGGGCAATGAGAATCGAAGTCGGAAACGAAATATATTAACATCAATAGATTTGGACTAGTTCAAGAAGATTTCCCAAATTGCCTAAATGGGTTGAAATTAAAGCTAAATGGCTGAAAGAATTTAAACTACCTAGCCAAATATTGGGCTTGTTAACGGAAAAACCCTAAAAATTGTTACGAAACATGAAGTATAGACAATCACTAAAATGGCTTTCGTTTTGTCAAAAATAGTGAAATCATCGGCGAAACAATTTTGCGAAATTTTACTAGGAACTAAGCCCGATTTTAAAAAAAACGATAAGAAAAACAGGGCTAATTGTAGCCTTGGGAAATGATGAACAATTTTAGTTTACAATTTGCAAATTATTATCTCAAAAAGGTAGTTTAAATTTGGCTAAAACGCTGGGTCGCTAAGTAGAAAAAGAAAGTTACGCACTATAACACGGCCTTTGCGCCAGGCGGGAAATAGTGTGAAATTTAAGTTCTGGACTCGTATTTGATATGATTAGGAAAATGTATATTTGTAGTTCGAAAACCGCCTATGCGCAAAGCCTGATCCGTTATAGCGCATAAAATATAAATGCCACATTTCAACTGCTAGGGACTTGGAAATTTAGTAAAACGACATTGTTTGATTTCGATTTTCTCGGGAAGCAATTATGGACTTTTAGTTGAAAAGAACTTTTGGTAGGGATTTAAAATTATAGGAAAATCGCTTGCGCTTTTAAGGCATAAACGAAAAGAAAATAGGGCAAATTTCTAGGGGCAAGGAGAATCGAAATCGGAAACGAAACATATTTACGTCAATCGAATTGGATTGGATTATGTAGATTTACCAAAATGGCTAAATGGGTTGAAATTATAGCTCAAAGGCTGAAAGAATTTAAACTACCTTGCCAAATATTGGGCTCGTAAACGAAAACGAAACTTAAAATTGTTACGAAACAAGTAGCCTAAACAATCACTAAAATTGCTTTCGATTTGACAAAAATAATGGAATCATCGGCGTAAAAGTCCCTTGAGATTTTCCGTGGAAACAAGCTCAATTTACAAGGACAAGGATTGAAAATTGGGCTAATTGTCGCCTTTTGAAACGATGAACAATTTTAGTTTACAATTTGCAAATTAATGCTTTAAAAAGGTAGTTTAAATTTGGCTAAATAGCTATGAAGCTAAGTAGAAAAAGAAAATTACGCGCTATAACATGGCCTTTGCGCCAGGCGGGAAACTAAGTGAAATTTGAGTTTATGGCCTCGTATTAGATATGATTAGGAAAATGTATATTTGTAGTTCGAAAACCGCCTATGCGCAAAGCCTGATCCGTTAGCTGTAATGTTGGACGACCACTCACATAAATTAAAATTATGACAGAAAAAATAAATTGGAAATACATTTTATGCTTTTATGCACTTGCTGTAATACTTGCATTTCCATTCAACGCTTTTTTTTGACCGAAGATTTACACCATAGGTTGACAGAAGGAACTATATTTTATAAAAAGCACTTTTCTACCAGCTGGACTTGCAACTTTATTTGTAGGGTTGTTGGCACTAAGACTTGACAAGACAATTATTAAAGAGGTTACATTCCTTGGACACCATAAAATAAAGAACATTATTATTTCATTTGTTCCATTAGTTGTTTTTACATTATCTGGACTTCAAAATGACAACAACATAAACCCAAATTTATTTGGTTTCTTAATATCACTTATTTTTCTAGTTTATGCTTTGACAGAAGAAATATTTTGGAGAGGATATTTAATTAATGCTTTAAAACCTTTAGGTCGCTTTAAGAATTATGCATTGCTCGGACTACTTTGGTGGCTTTGGCATATCCCTTTTGGACATAATTTAGACCCTCTAGGATTATTTGTAATGATAGTTGGTGGTTCATTCTTAATTGCAAAGTTTGTGGAAGCGACAAAATCTTTTTTAATAATGTCGGCTCCCCCTATTTTCGTGCCAATGTGAAGTTGTTGTGAATTTATAAATTTAAGCCCACTATTTTCGTTTTTACCACATAATTTTTCTTTACGCACTCCAATTGGCTGTGAATGGCAATTGGGTGCTAAAAAATTCCGTGGAAAAAACATAGGATTCATGTTAAGCAATTTTGGGGTTTGAGATAAATGATTTTGGACTAACATACCCTAATGCACTGTGGGGTCTTTCATGATTATAATCGTCTTGCCAACTATAGATTAGCTCCCTTGCTTGTGCCAAACTCCAAAACATATAAGCATCTAAAACTTCTTGCCTCATTGTGCCGTTATTACGCTCTATATATGCGTTTTGTGTAGGTTCTCCTGGTTGGATATGAAGCAGTGTTACTTTGTGTTTTTCTGACCATAGCGCTAACGCTGTACTTATAAATTCAGGGCCATTGTCCATCCTAATATTGGCAGGATACCCTCTTTCAAATGCAATAGTATCTAAGGCTTTAATAACACGTTTTGCTGGCATACTAGTATCTAAATCTATGTGGAGTGATTCACGATTATAATCATCTATAATATTGAGTATCCTGAAAGAACTCCCGTTTGTCAATTTATCGCTCACAAAATCCATACTCCAGACTTGGTTTTGGGCAGTACATTTTACTAATTCTCTTTTAAGTCTTGTCGGAAGTCTCTTCTTTCGCCTCCTTCTTATATTTAATTTCATTGCTGTATATACTCGATACATTCGTTTATGATTATAACGATATCCTTGGTTTCTTATTCGATAATAACACTGCCAAAAGCCTATATTGACGTGCTTTTGGGTGAGTCGACCTAGATGATCTATCAGATCTTTATCATCCTTGTCTTTCTTTTTGTATTGTGTGGTACTACGAGCTATACCTACGAATTGACACGCCTTTCGGATACTGAGTCCTTCTTCATTTAGACTCCCCACTATCTCTCGTTTCTCCTCAGGCGTTAGAACTTTTTTCAAGAACTGCTTTTATCGCTCTGTTCTCAATGCTCATCTCTGCATACATTTTTTGAGCTCGGCATTTTCAGCTTCTAATTGTTTCATTCGCTTGATATCCGATACTTCCATACCACTGTACTTGCTTTTCCAGTTATTAATGGTTGTACTACTTACCCCTAGCTCTCTTGCTATCTCGCTAGTCTTCATTCCTGCTTCCTGCCGTTTAATGGCAGATACAATTTGTGATTCTGTGAATTTCTTTTTCATCTCTTAATTTGTCTTTAAAGTTATTAAATTTTGTTATTTTAACAACCTCTTTCTGGCCGAATTTTGGGGAAGCCGACAACTACAGCAGGAATTCACTCAATTATGAATATTGGTAGCAACACTAACTGGACAAAGACGTTTTTAATTGACTTGGCAATTATTTTTGTTACAATGTTTTTAATTGACAAAATTTGGAAGCAGAAAATTAATGAAATCGAAAAACACTACAGCTAACATGGGTTTGGCAAAAGTGGAGCTATAGTGCTAGGCTGAACATTTGTAGTTTCTATTATCTTTTGTACTAAATTTGAACTTTGGTACTTTCTAAACCCCACCTTCGCCAAGCCCCAAACCGTTATAGCGCATAACATATAAATTCTACATTTCAACTGCTTGGGACTTGGAAATTTAGTGAAACGACTTTGTTTGATTTCGATTTTCTCGGAAAGCAATTGGGGCCTTTATATGAAGAGAATTTTTTCGGGAACGAAAATAATTACGTTAATAGATTTGGACTAGTTCAAAACGGTTTACCAAATTGGCTAAATGGGTTGAAATTATTGCTAAATGACTGAAAGAATTTAAACTACCTTGCCAAATATTTGGCTCGCAAACGACAACGAAACAAAAAATTGTTACGAAACATGAAGTCTAAACAATCACTAAAAT
Source organism: Bacteroidales bacterium (assembly GCA_016714605.1). Classification (GTDB taxonomy): domain Bacteria; phylum Bacteroidota; class Bacteroidia; order Bacteroidales; family UBA1715; genus JADKDL01. Next base: position 27,641 of record JADKDL010000011.1, read on the forward strand.
TGCTTTCGTTTTGTCAAAATAGTGAAATCTTCGGCGAAAGAATTTCTAGGATTTTACTGGAAAACAAGCACGATTTTTAGGAGCAAGGGTTAAAAAATGGGCTAATTGTCGCCTTTTGAAACGATGAACAATTTTAGTTTACAATTTGCAAATTAATGCTTTAAAAGGTAGTTTAAATTTGGCTAAATAGCTATGAAGCTAAGTAGAAAAGAAAATTACGCGCTATAACATGGCCTTTGCGCCAGGCGGGAAACTAAGTGAAATTTGAGTTTATGGCCTCGTATTAGATATGATTAGGAAAATGTATATTTGTAGTTCGAAAACCGCCTATGCGCAAAGCCTGATCCGTTATAGCGCATAACATATAAATTCTACATTTCAACTGCTTGGGACTTGGAAATTTAGTGAAACCACTTTGTTTGATTTCGATTTTCTCGGAAAGCAATTGGGGCCTTTATATGAAGAGAATTTTTGGTTGGGATTTAAAATTATAGGAAAATCGCTTGCGCTTTTAAGGCTTAAACGAAAAGAAAAGTACCGCAAAACTCTAGGGGCAATGAGAATCGAAATCGGGAACGAAAAATAATTACGTTAATAGATTTGGACTAGTTCAAAACGGTTTACCAAATTGGCTAAATGGGTTGAAATTATTGCTAAATGACTGAAAGAATTTAAACTACCTTGCCAAATATTTGGCTCGCAAACGACAACGAAACAAAAAATTGTTACGAAACATGAAGCCTAAACAATCACTAAAATTGCTTTCGTTTTGTCAAAATAGTGAAATCTTCGGCGAAAGAATTTCTAGGGATTTTACTGGGAAAACAAGCACGATTTTTAGGAGCAAGGGTTAAAAAATGGGCTAATTGTCGCCTTGGGAAACGATGAAAAATTTTAGTTTACAATTTGCAAATTAATGCCTCAAAAAAGTAGTTTAAATTTGGCTAAAACGCTGCGAAGCTAAGTAGAAAAAGAAAGTTACGCGCTATAACACGGCCTTTGCGCCAGGCGGGAAACTAAGTGAAATTTGAGTTCTAAACTCGTATAAAATATGAATAGGAAAATGTATATTTGTAGTTCGAATACTGCCTATGCGCAAAGCCTGATCCGTTAGCGGATATTTTAAGACGACCAACAATAAATTAGAAACCAATTAAATGACGACATAATGAATAGACTAAAATTTTTATTACTCTTTTTTATCACTTGTAAGCTGACAAGTGTTGAAGCACAGAATAAAATCTTATTTGTAACTTCAAATCAGGAATTTTATGGAAACACAAAAATTAGTGCTTCAAACCACTTTGAAGAAATTGTTGTTCCGTACGACATATTTATAAAAGCTGGCTATTCAGTTGACTTTGTAAGTCCAAAAGGCGGAGCAATTCCTGTTGGCTATATAAATACTTCTGACAGTATTCAAAAAAAGTATTTGTATGACGGTTGGTTTATGGACAAATTGGAGCATACAATGAAACCAACTGAAATTATTGCTGATAACTATTTAGCAATCTTTTATAGTGGCGGTGGAGCTGCAATGTATGGCGTAGCAGAAGACACAACTATTCAAAAAATTGCAAGAAAAATTTATAACAAAAACGGTGTTGTTTCTACTATTTGTCACGGGACAGCAGGAATTGCATATTTAAAAGACGAAAACGGAAAGTCACTATATGCAGGAAAAGATAACAGGCTATCCAGACAAACTTGAAAATAAAGAAATGGATTATTACAAAGCATTTCCGTTTTCAATGGATAAAGCAATAAAAAGCAATGACGGAAACTTTGTATATTCAGAGAAAGGGAAAGACGGCTTTTATGTTGTAGATGGTAGGTTTGTAAGTGGACAAGACCCAAGTTCAGCTTCAAAAGTGGCTAATGAAGTAATAACAATTTTAAAAGCTAATTTTAAGAACACTAACAAAACAACTGAAAAAAGTGATTTAGAGCAAATCACAGAAATACTGCTTGACTATATTGAAGGCACTGCAAACGGACAACCCGAAAGACTTAGAAAAGCATTTCATCCAAATTTTAATTTGTACACAGTTTCAAAAGACACATTGTGGACACGTTCAGGCGAACAATATATTTCAAACATAAAAGTTGGCGAAAAATCAAATAGAATTGGACGCATTATTTCAATTGACATTGAAAAAGATGCAGCAGTTGCAAAAGCAGAAATTGACATACCTGGTTGGCGGACTTTTACTGACTATTTTTTAATTCTAAAATATCAAGGTGCTTGGAAAATAGTGCATAAGAGTTATACTTGGAGAGAACTACCAAAAACTGAAGATAAATAAAAACATCCGCTAACAGGGGTTTTGCAAAAAAGCGGGTTCAGTGCTAAATTGAACATTCGGAATTCTAATAAACATTTGTGCTAAACTGAACATTTGTGCTTCTAATTCCGCTTCTTCGCAAAGCCCCAAAACGATGGGCGTAATAATAATAAAAAACAATATATATAATATGAACGGATATTCTGACGGCTTTAATGCTGGCTATTCAGACGGCAAAAATGGAAAGTCCAAAAACTATCAACGGCATATTCCAAAACTAAAAGCCTTAGTCTCTGGAAATTATGTTGATACCTTTATTCAAGGATACGATGAAGGATTCAGTAAAGGTATTTTAGATAAAAATCGAAATTCATAAACACATTTTTGTAAATTTTAAATCTATAAAGCAATGGCAGAATTAAAAGCAGGTGACACTTGTCCGCAGTGTAAAAACGGCAAAATGCATTATGTCGAAACTGTAAAAAAAGGCAGTGGGTTTTACGAAGTCCTTTCATGTGTAAAATGTGGCTGGAAATATAGACGTGAAACTCCCAATTCCTAAATTAATTCATGTGCTTGTACCATTCTACACAGGCACATGAATTTTTATAATTTAAAAATATTTTACACATGGCTAATACCCCTTACTTGTCATTGTTACGGTTTGAAAATGAAATTAGAGACAATACCATAACTGAGGTTCTGCCTTTGATACGTCAAGAGGTAGATAATGCTATTTCCTCTATTAAACCCTTCCAAAAAGGCATAATCTTTCAGTCCATTTGTAGATTAACTACAAAGTTACGATGTAATATAGTTATCAAACCAACAGTAGATAATTCGTTTGAGAATCAAATTTTGACGTGGGTAATGAACCAAGTTAATAACAATACGCAACCACCTTTAACCATAAGTCATTGGAAAAAGTTAAAGTGTCTTGATTCTTGGTTAGAGATTTTTTTTCAAGGGGCTTTAATTGCTCCTAAAAACACCTCCTTGGATAATATAATCCCATTGGCAATATCTGATTTTAAAAATGATTATAGATATTCCTTTAAACTTTCGAAAATTTGTTGGGAAGGTCAAAGAGATAACGATTTTCAATCCGCATTAGACAATTGCCTATCGGCATCTGTCCAAAACGTTGATGAGAGGTTTGAAATTCTTGATTTTTTATCTGATAAAGCAAATTACAGAGAACAATTTTTAAAAATTGCTCGTGCAACTATCTTATCTGAAACAAAGAACATTGACAGATTTCAACAATTATTAACCCAACTTATAAAACAAAAATTGTGGGAACTTGCCATAGCATGTACTCACAGAATTATCTCATTAGCCGAAGACCAAAACAACCATACGACCATGCTTGCTGCCTCTGCAAATCTTGTTTATGCAGAATTACAATTGAGCAAACCACACCAAGCAGCCCAAGCCTATCAAAAATATTGGTACTCCAAAAATGCTAAATCAGAATTTCCATATGTAGGAGAATTGATATTATCTTTTCATGCGAGTAGTCCACATGATAAAATAATAGACCATCTATGCTCTAATATTAGTCAAGAAAAACATTTAGATAATTTGAATCAAGAAAACCAATGGGCTTTTTTGATAGAAGCCAAAAGATTGGAATTTGAAGGTAATTGGGAACGAGCAATGGATTATTGGACAGCACTTTACGAAATGTTCAAGGACAAAGATGAAAAATGGGTTGTTCCAATTGCCTGTTTTGCAGCCAATAATGGGCTTTTGTCAAAAAATGATTCAGTTGTTAGTTACGCACTTGAATTATTGAGACAATCCTCATTGCACCACACAGAAACCTACCGAAGAATAATATTAACACTTCAAATTTGTTTAGGCGGCAAGGAGTTAAGTAGTATGCAAATTTTACAAGCATTAAGGTTAGAATATGGAAACAATGAAGATTTTGAAAATGCTGAACTTCTTCCTGATGAAGAACAAGTATTTTCAGAATATTTAGTCCCAAGAGTTTTAGAAGCCCTTTTGGTTGAAAATCAAAGAAAATTATTTTACAAATCATTAAACAAAAAAATTACTCGACGCAGGTTGCCAAAATATGAACGTTTATTTATCTATAATTTAATTAGAATTGACAATCATATACTTGAAAGAAGAAGCATCTTTAAGCCAGATGAGTCTATAAACTTTATTTATGATTGCCACTCGGCTTTGAAATTACCACTAACCAATCGTCAGTTATTGCTACTTACAGAAAGAATAACAAGTGCAGAGAACTATATCCTCAAAGACCAATTTGGTGACTATGAAAATACCGAAATTGCACACTTGATGAACGTGATACTCTGGCTTGTTGCATTTAGGTGTGAAAAATTATTCATCGAGAGTGGAAATTTAAGTGAAATAGAAAAAAAACGCAGAGATGAAGATATAAAAAACATGACAATTCAATCTGCGGCAAGTACGTTGCGGCAATTCGTTCAAAAAAAATAAGAATCAACTTAAACTAAATTAAAAATGGACATGGCAAGTATTATCTTACTCTCATTAATTTTCCTTGCAGCAGGTGGGACGGCTTTCTTTACCTACAACCACTCAACTCGGGTTAATTCAACACTTAACCAACTTGACCAAAATACGGTTGGGTTAAACTCTACTTTGGTGCAACACCGTGAGGCTGTTGATAAAATGCCTAAGAATTTTGATAATGTTATCAGAAATGAATTAGAGCAAGGACTTGGAGAAACAGTTTCATCTATCAATAAACTGCAAACTGAATTGCAAAAAACGCATCTTGCTTTTCAAGAACTTTTTCAAAATATACCACATCTTGACCAAATGCCCGAATGGTTGAGTGATGTAAAGGAAACCATAAAACCGCTTCAATCCGCAGCCTTTGGAATCCAAAACTTAGATGACAAGATTATTGAGCGTTTCAACACTTTTATGTCTGGGCGAGATAAATTGGAAAAATCTTTTGGCGATGTATCAGACCTTATAAAAGAATGGACTCATGAATCACAAGTTGAGCGGGAAGAGTTTAAAAAATTAGTTTATGACAATATGAATAGGCTAAGTGAGCAAACAGGACAGTTAAAAGAAGCATTAACAGAAATTGTAAATTTTTCTAAAAGCAATGACCATGTACTTCAAGGTTTAGGGGTTAACCTACCCAATGCTGTCAAAAATATGGAAGACCTATCAGAACGAATGAATCGCTATACCCAAAAATCCGAAGAAAACACTATTCGTGTAGGTCAATTAATTGACAGTTGGGAAAAACGTGCACAAAGTCAACAATGGATAATTGTGATGTCTATTGGACTTGCAATGGTTAATGTCATCATATTAGCAATATTGTTTTTTAAAAAATAGACAAATATGAATAATTTGTTTAGAACCGAAAGAGATAAGGCAATTCGTATTTTAACGAGTTCAGGTATCAATAAATCTGATAGGGAGAGTAAAATTCATGCGATACACCAACTTAGCAAGTCGGGTGCAGAGGATGAATTGGCAATCCGCACATTAATTCTCTCACTTGACGATTTACAGGATATGGGGGTGCAGGATATTGCCAGAACTGCATTAGAAGATATGTTAAAAAATGCTCAAAGTGCAGCAGAGAAGGAAATCATTATGCGGCATTTGACTTCTTTTATTTTTGATAAATATTATGATAAAACATTTAAAAGCAATTCCCTTTTAGCAAATGTGATTGATACTGCCATTAAGAATCTTCCAGAAACGGACGACTTGATAGCGTGGATTATGCTCGATGCTGCAAAAGGAAGAAAAGTGAACTATACAAACGAAAATTTGTCGGCTGAATTAGTTAGTTTTTTTAACAGAGATTTTTTACCCAATAACCAACGTTCAAAACGTGCGTTTCAAGATACCGGATATGAAATATTACTTCGCAGTTTGCTTGACCCAAAAACAGCGTCAGATAAATTTGTATTAGAAACTCTTGTAAGGATTAGTAGTCAGAAGTTAGAAAATATAAAATTTGAAATGGTTGCTGCACATGTTGCACTTCCTTTTAAACTTACATACCCTGACGAAAAAAACAGAAAAATTGTTACCCAAGCAATAGATAATATATCAAAGTGGTCAAGTGAACTTGTTCAATCACCTGAGCATATTTTGGAAGATTATCGTCAAATATCCAATTGGCTAAATAATGACGATACCATATTACTACCTATTAGTGTATATCAACGTTTAGCCTTAAATCATCTATTGGTTGAACCAATTTCACGTTTGTTAAGAGATGTAAACCCAAACTTAGCCAATAAATCCAAACTATTTGCTATTCTGTCAAATTTACAATTGTCTCGTCATAACCAAATCGTAAGTATTTGTGATTATATCAAAAAAGAAGTCAAAAATGATATTATGCTCAAAGATTTTCCGATTTTGGATTCGGTTAATTTTTTAACGTCGCATTTAGTTGGACTTAACCGCTTTATGCATCTTACAGAAAAAGAAGAAATTGCTATTTTCGGCGACAATGATGTTACAATAAATAAGAATAGGCGTAAAATAACTGAAAAAAGCATTAATTATGCAACAATAATTATCAATACACTTTTAGAAATAATAAAGAACAAAAAATGCACGCTCGCTGCCAGAGAAGTGGCTTTATGCTCGATAATAAACGCATTACCTTCAAATTTGCTTGAATCTATCGAAGAATTACGAACATTTTTAGAAGATGAGCCAAAACTTAGAGGGTTACTTTACAAAGAACTTGGTAATGTTCATTTCATTGAAAGCCTTCCAACTTTACGAAATGTGGGAAAATAATAGGCAAAAAGAGCAGCAAGACAATAATGAAGAAGTCATTATTAAAGCATTAGGTAAAATTGGCACAAGAGACATTCTTGGAGATTTTAAAGATTTCAACGGTATCGTAAAGGCTGATTTTTTGTTAAAAGCAGCATTTGAAGAAAAAGACAACCGAATCCAATCTCTTATTAGAGAAACTCTAAATGAAGCAGGATTTAGTTTTGAAGTTTCAAGAGAAAGCAAACGACAAGAAATAATTGAAATTACAGCCAAGGCAGAACAAACTGCAAAAAAAATAGTGGAGAATGAAAGTCAATGCCAAAATCTTATATTGAGTATCAATGAAAATCAAGGAAAGTTTGCAGAGAATTTGTTTCTAATGAGTAGCCACATCAATAACCTCGAAATGATTTGCATTGACAGGAAGTTAGATTTATTAGATGTTGGAATTGATATTGCCAAATTGAGAGAGCAATTAACTCTACTGCAACAAAGGGCAAGCACTCTAAATTCAGAAATTGCAAAAATTACTGAGGGGGTGAGGTTTCGCCATTCTCAAACCCAATCTCTTAACACGCAATTAAAGGACATTTCAAATAATTTGGATTCTGCAAAAAGGAAAATTAGAGATGAAGAAGGAGAAATTAGAAAGGCGGAAACAAATCATAGAAATGCTGAGAGTAATATTTCAAAAGCAGATAGCCAAATTCAAAGTCTGACAACTCAATTAACCCAAAGTAATACAGCATTAAGAAACGCTGAATCAACATTGAAAAGCCTAAAATTGGCAACACAAAGATTTGAAAATCAAGTGAGACAGTTAAGAAGCAATCCTAACAATGAACAAATGCTGTCAATGATTCAACAAGCAGAAAGAAATTTTCAATCTGCAAAAAACCAAGAAAAAGAACAGGAACGACAATTAAATCAGATTAGAAATACCATCAGTAAATTAGACGGTGAAATAAAGACACAAGAAAGAAATAAGCAACTTGCACAAACCGATTTATCAAATTCTGATAGAAGGATTAGACAAAGTAGTAGTTTAATACAGCAAATTAGTGGACAAGTCACTCAACTTGAAAGCCAAAGTCAGCCTATACCACCAAAAATTGCCGACTTGCAGAACCAAGTCATTCAATATGAGCAAGATTTAAAAATTAAGACACATGATTTAGAATTAGTTCGCCGTGAAATAAATCTATTACGAGCACAATTGAACAAGGTTCAAGCAATTCAAAAAGATGTGCAACATAATTTTTCAGTTGAAAGTGGTCACGAAAATACCTCTATTTCAAAACATAAATTGTTGGCTGAAAATTTTGAACGTAAATTGTTTGAACAGAAGAATGAATTTGCAGAAACTGAAAAAAAACTGAATAATAACAAAACCGAACATCAAAATGAAATTCAAAAACAAGAGGAAGCCCGTAGGGATTATGATAATTTGGGAGACACTTGCTTTGTAGAAACAGAACGTTCGCACAATAACCATTTGGTACAAGGCAATAACCAGAAATTGCAAAGAATAGATATTGACTTGCGTTCTCATTATCTTTATGAGGTAATGAAACATCCAGAAAGTGCTAATAAAGTTAGTGAAACTGACAAAAAAGCCATCAATATTGTAATTCAAAAATTGAAATCATGAGTAGCCAACACGATAAAATAATGGAAATGCCCGAAGGTGCTGAGAAGCGCAAAGCACTTGCTGACCTAAAAAAAAGAGAAGAAGAAGCAGAAAGAGAAAGGGCAAGAATACAAAAAGAAAGGGAGGAAGCAGAAAGAAAAGAAGAAACAGAAAAAAAGAGGTTATTATCCAAAATACCAGATTTGGAGAGGCGGTTTAGTTCAATTAATCGACAGATTCAAACATCTGAACAAAAACTAAGTGATGCCGCCAAAAACCTTGGTAGCATATCAACCAGACTTAACACAACACGCCTTGAAATTGCGCAATTGCGTAGTTACCATTCAAAATTGCAGCAATCACTTGTGGCTTTGCAAGACGATGAGAAGGCTTTGAGCAGTAAAATAAGCAATTTATCAAATCAAGTCAAAATTGTTGAAAAGCAATCATCGGAACTATTAAAACAATGGAATTTACTGATAAATGAAGCGGAGAAAGCAGGTATTATATCTCAAAAGGCAATTTCAGAACTAAGAGAAATAGAAAATGATTTGAATGATTCTGTCCAATTGTTAAGTAATACAAATTTATTCATTGAGGAAACTGAAAAGAGTGTCAGCATACATCGTGAAGTAGTTAGTGGTTTAGAAAGTAGATATTTGGCTGTATCCGAAGAAATTAATTTGTTGAAAAATAGTTCAGCAGTTGGCATTGCCGCATTTGTTGAAATGGAAACATTGAGAAAACAAGGTTACGAACTACGTGGTATTGTTTCTGACAAAGAAGTCAATATGTGGTTTGAAGAAATTAATGGCAAACATAGAGTTGCAATTAGACTGAGAAATTTAGTAGAAAATCAAGGTATAGCATGGCTCAAAGAGTTGGATTTAAATGAATTTGACAATCAATCTGAAAAAACAGATTTTATTGAAGAACATGCAGATTATCTTAACGAATATGGAGTTACATTAAAATACGGCGAAAAACGGAAGTTTCCCAAAACGCCTCCGCCGCCTATGCCTCAAACAATAGAGCGGTTTAATAAGTTAAATAATCAAAACAAAGCATAACGATGTCAGATATTTATAGATTGGCTGCCCAATATTTAAAGGAATTGAATGAGTTAGACCGCCGAACTTCGGCTGTTAAGAACTCTGTTCACGTTATTATTGACAATTCTGATAGATGCTTGAATGATTGCAATAGGTTACGAAAAATAGCAGAAGTCATTTTATCAGGAATTTTAAAGTGTTTAGAAGATATCAAAGCAATGAATAAAGACTTAACCGAAGCAGTACATAAACTAAATAAACTAAGCAGAGAAGTATTTGAAATTGGACATCAAATTAACGCTGATAGAAATGATGTCTCTAATTTGGAGGCTCATTACCTAATATTTAAAAAAGAAGTTGAGACTATCTATAACAAAACAGTAACAATATTAGAAGATTTGGGCAGACCTCTTAATTTTAATAATTCCTACTTAGTAACAAAATATTTAAAAACACTTGAAATTGATTCTTTTTTAGAGCAACAAAATAATGCATTTCGCATTTGTCCTGAATTTAAAGTGCCATTATTTGAACCAATAGAAATTCCTATCGACTTGTTATTTGAGCCGAGTGTTGAAGAAAATAGTAACAAGGCTAATAGAAATAATTTTTTCAATAAATCAACTAACTCTCAAACAAAAAATCAACAAGAAAATGCGTAATACAGACATTGTAAAAAATTTACAATTATGCCCACAAAATCATTTTGCTAAGTTCCTTCTTCAAAAATTCAGAGAAAAAGACGTAATGCTTGGTAAAGGTTTTCTTGTTAAAGATGACCCTGACCAACCCGTATATCAACTTCCAAAGTGGTTTGATAACACAATTGCAGAACATGAAATAAAAAATTATTGGATATATAATTTTTTTGAGGAGTGCGAAGAAGCAGTCCATGAATTATGGCTGACTAATGGTTTTTTTGTAAAAGGTAATGTATGGTTTGAAGATTTATGGATTAAGTGGGAAAATCAAATTGCATCAGTTTTTATTTTATCAGGAAACATAAATGATTATACCTTTCACCACATGAAGGGATATATGCCTACTACTGATTTTATTGCAGAGGAGTTTTTAAATCGAGAAAAGGGAACTGATTTTTTTATAACTTACAGTCTATCGAACCCATTTTGTATAGATAATAGAAAAAACGGTATTGTTTTAGAAAATATTTCAAGGTTAAAAGATAGAATAAATATACATTTAGAAAAAAGAAATAATGAATCAGAACTCTTTAATAAACTAATAGAAGATTTCAAATTTATTGATGAGTTACTAATTACTGAAAGTAATTTAGTCATAAGCATTTCAAATGCAGATTTAATTTTTTCTAACGAAAATTCAAATATTTATCAAAACTTACTTTCTGATTATATGCTTAGATGGTCTTACTCAACTAATTTGGCTCATAAAAACAATGCTGTTATCCTTATTACAGTGTCGAATGAAAGTATTAATAGGCACTTAATATCCCAATCAAGTAAATTAGAATCAATACACATACCACGACCAAAAACAGAAGAAGAAAGGCTTAAATTTATTTTGTTTCTTCAATCACTAAGCAAACAAATAATATCTAAGACAACTAACACTCGTGCTAAAAACATTGATATTCCAACAAAATCAGAAGGATTTAGGACAATTTCCTTGAAAGATAATCTTCTTAGGCTAGCTAAACAAACATCTGGATTAAACTTTATCGGGATAGAAGATTTATTGCTACAAATTCAAGCAAAGAGAGAAAGTTCTGAAGAAGTAATTAATCGGGTAAAAGCAGATATTTTGCAGACAGAGAGCGGAGGTGTTTTGAAATTAGTATCTTCTATTCAGGACTGGGACAAAGATATTTGCGGATATGTTGAAATCAAAAAGCGATTGAATGTAATAAGTGAAATTATAGGAAGTAATAGTGCTTCAAGATTACAACAACGAATTATACCAATGGGAATTTTATTTGTTGATTCACCCGGAACTGGAAAACAGTAGTAGCAAAGGCATTTTCAAAAAAATGCAAAATGAATTTTCTTGAACTTGGAGACTTTCGTTCTAAGTGGGTAGGCGAATCTGAACGCATTCTATCCAAAGTTCTGGAATTAATAAAATCATATTCACCCGTTATTGTATTTATTGATGAGCTTGACCAGTCAGAAGGTTCTCGTGGAACAAGTAGCAATAGTGATGTTGATAAAAGAACCTTTTCAAAACTACTGCAATTCATGAGTGATACAGAAAATAGGGGAAAAGTTTTGTGGATAGGCGCAAGTAATAGACCTGATTTAATTGATGCCGCACTTAAACGCCCGGGACGCTTTGATTTAAAAATTCCTTTTTTGCCACAAAATGCTGATGAAAGAAAAGAGACTTTTGCTCGCTATTTATTTGATGAAAAAATACCTGAATTAAGTTCTAATATTTCAGATATTGAGTGGGAAGAAATAAAGAAATCTACTGATGGATATACAGGTGCAGAAATTGAAGAAATTGTAAATAGTTGTATTAGAAAAAAAATTATGGAGGACAACACTTCTACTATACAAATATTGGGAAGTAATTTAATAGAAGCAATAACAGAATTTAACCCAGGTATAAAAAGTAAAGTATTTCAAGATATGGTTGATGTAAGTTTGGCAGATATAACTTCTATTGATTTGATTCCCATAGAATGGAGAGGGGATTGGAAAAAAAGGTTTAACATTCAAGGTGAAGCAATATGAAAAAACCAATTTTAAATCTTTCAAGTATATTGCAAGATAGCCACACGAACGGACCCGGAAATAGAGATGTGATTTGGGTACAAGGTTGCTCAATACGATGCCATGGGTGCTTTAATCAACATCTATGGAATTTTGACGAGAAATTTTTAATTCCTGTTGATAAGTTAATCGAAAAATTCAAAACAAGAATTGATTATATTGAAGGAGTTTCAATATTAGGGGGCGAACCAATACATCAATCATACGCATTGTCATACTTTCTTAAAGAAATTAAGAATATTAAATTAACTACTGTCGTATATACTGGATTTACTCATGAACACCTAATCAAACAAAAAAATGAATGGATAGATTATGTATTGAAATATACAGATATTCTAATTGACGGAGCATTTAATGAGGAGAAGAAAGACATAAATTTGATATGGAGAGGTTCTACCAATCAACGAATTTTATTTTTGAGTGATGAATATTCAGAAAAAGACATTCCAAAACCAGAAAATTATATTAACTCTGAAACTCATTTATTTAATTCAGACAATATTGAAATAATTGAGACTGGCATTAAATAACAATAAAAACGCCCATCAAAGGATATACGCCTATGCCGCCGAAAGCCAACGCTCGAAGCCAACGCAGGGCGGCACAAGCGCATATCCCAGCCGTTGTGCGTCACTTTATAGAAACATTCCGTATGAAACAAAAAATTAAAAAATGGACATTAAGGCTGACTGTAACAGGACTGTTTATAGCTGGACTTTTATTGATAATAATTTTAAATCCTATATTGACATACGCCAACAAAACAACACATAAAACTTTTTACAATTTACCATAACACAAAATCTTGACCCATTATTAACTCACAACTTGACAATGCAAACGACCTTTTGAAAACAAGGGGAATTTTATAACGACAAACTTAATCTTGACATTTGCTTAAATAACGGCTCAAAATATACACGACTTATTGAAATAATTGGTGGAAGGCAATTTGCAAGAGGATTTTATTGATAAGGTATTTTATTTGGCAACGTCAACTTTAAAAGAAAATTATGTTGAACTACAAGGATATAAATGAACTTAACACAACTTTTAGCACACGGAAATGACACATTGTTTACAGTTTGATAAATTTGGATTTTGGAAATCAAAACCTATTGCTAACATTGACAATTGGAAATGGGAAGGTTATGCTGAATATATTGCACGACAAAATACAAACCAGAAAGACCTGATAAAAAATTTAGACCGACTAAATCAATCAGACAAAAATAGTTGGGAAATAACATTTGATGATAGCACAATTGCTTCAAGAGAATATTTCAATTATTGGACAATGGTTCAGTATTGTATGGACATTAAGAAAATGAACTACAAACAACTTTTAGCAGACACAACAAAAGAACAAGATTTAAAACAAGAAATGGAAAAGTGGTATGAAGAAAAAAAAGCGAACGCACAACATCGGTTTTGCAATAGTGGGGCTGATGGAAGTAATTGAGCATTTGCAATTCTATGAAACATTTGTACTTTTACCAAGCTGACGTTTTTCAAATTCCCCACCATCGCAAGCCAAAAACCATAGTGGTTATTTACCGAGAGACACCCAAAATTACAAACTATGTATACATTGAAAACTTACAATTGAATTATACATTCAAGCCACATACTACACCGAAAATGGTTATGCTGATATTGGGTTTCAATTTCGACATTCCGAGATTTAGTTGAACAAGTTGCTAAACTTTCCTTTCTTAACAAGGATTATTTATTATTTTTCAGAGGACAGAAAAATGATTATCGAAATAAAATAAATAGTTCAACTTTTTATCCAACAATTTATAGAGGCGAATATTTAACTCAACAAGAATTAGATTTTCGATTTGACAAACTTAATAGAAAAGTGCTGTACCTTAATGAGAATTTTAAGAAGCATAAAATTAGCGAAAGCTTCACTTGAATTAAGAAGAAAACGATCATTCAATGGAGTGATTACAACACTACGAGGTAACTGAAACACCATGAATGACACGCACACCTTTTGAGAGTTGTCGTTCTATTTGCACAACTTATAATGAAGAAAAGATGCTTATTTATGTTTTTGGACTCAATACATTTTCATTAATAGAATTTCTGTAAACTCTGAACAGATTTAATGAAACATTACTTTTAAGGTATTTACCACCACAAGCATTAACTATATTTCCAAAGAAGGATATTTAGTTGGAACTGATGATATAACCAACGAATACCTCAAATAAAGAAATGGAGACTTGAACAATGACTAATTGCAAAATTAGAAATACCAAACAACGACAAATTTTGGGCAAAGACTTTAAGAGGCCACCTGAAACAGCACTTTATCCCAAAATTGATGTCATGAAAAATTTAGAAGGTAGGTAGACAGAAATTTTGCCTTGACAAACACCACAGGACTTGGAGAATTCCTAAAATTATGGACAGAATTTGAGCAAACTATTTTGAATGACCAAAAAATATAAGCGAGAAGTTCATAATATAAGAGAAGCGTTATTAATCTTAATGAAGTACAAGGAAGAAAAATATGGGCTTCTTAAAGAGTATGACTATTTAAGAATGTTTAGGAATAAATTGGTACATAATCCGACAGGTTTGACAAACGAAGAAATTAGAAAGAATACTCAAACATTGAAAATAACTAAAATAGAATATTAATGGGCTTGCTAAAACAATTTAGAAAACATAATATTTGAATTTGCTTACATAAAGATATTTCCGTAATGGAACAAATGAGTGAAGAAGAATACAAACAAATTTTTCTAAATGGCAGGCAAAAAGAGGAATAACATTGAACAATGTACAAAGCTTTGGGAAGCGTAAGAATTTTGAAATAGAGCATTGATAAGTGTTACAAATTATTTTGGGCATTTCAAGTTGTTTATTTGCAGGATATATTTTACTTGAGAAAGTTCAAAAGGATAAAATAAACCAACCCACAGCTTATATTTTATTATTTGTATTGGTTTTATCACTTGCTTTATGTGGATATTCGCTGTGTAAATAAAGGAAGTAAACTTAATGACATTAAAATACATGTTGATATGTTTAAAGTTGAATACTGTACCTTTTATATAAATTGTTAAGGCCCCAAAGAGTATATTCGGTTTCAAAAATTAATGAAATAGTAAGCAGGTTTATAAATACAATTTGGATTATTTTAGCTATAAAGTATTTCATTGATAATCTAACTTTAAAATATACGACCTTTTCCAACGTTGACTTTTTAGTTTGGTTAAGTATCATTCGTTTTAGGGGCCTTTGTATTGGCTATATTGATTTGCATGGAAGAGGACGTTTTAAGAAAGAAAAAGTGAAATTTTATAAACTAAAAATTTATATTGAATAAAAAACAAGGGTTTGGCAAATGGGGCAGTGCTAAATTTGCTTTCGTACTTCTATCAACATTTGTGGTTTATTGAACATTTGAGCTTCGATTTCCCCCTACCGCCAAGCCCCAGACCGTTATAGCGCATAACATATAAATTCTACATTTCAACTGCTAGAGACTTGGAAATTTAGTAAAACGACATTGTTTGATTCCGATTTTCTCAGGAAACAATTATGGACTTTTAGCTGAAAAGAATTTTTGGTTTAGACTTAAATTTTTTTGCAAATCGCTTGCGCTTTTAAGGCTTAAACAAGAAGAAAATAGGGCAAATTTCTAGGGGCAATGAGGATCGAAATCGGAAACGAAAAATATTTAGGTTAATCGATTTGGACTGGATCAATAAGATTTACCCAATTGGCTGAATGGGTTGAAATTATAGCTCAAAGGCTGAAAGAATTTAAACTACCTTGCCAAATATTGGGCTCGTAAACGAAAACGAAACTAAAAATTGTTACGAAACAAGAAGCCTAAATAATCGCTAGAATGGCTTTCGTTTTGTCAAAAATAGTAAAATAATCGGCGGCGAAAAGTTCATGTAATTTTCCTTGGAAAACAAGCCCGATTCTTTTGGAACAATAATAAAATATGGCTAAATGTCGCCTTTGGGAAACGATGAACAATTTTAGCAATTTGCAAATTAATACTCAAAAGGTAGTTTAAATTTGGCTAAATAGCTATGAAGCTAAGTAGAAAAAGAAAGTTACGCGCTATAACACGGCCTTTGCGCCAGGCGAGAAACTAAGTGGAATTTGAGTTTATGGACTCGTATTAAATATGATTAGGAAAATGTATATTTGTAATTCGAAATCCGCCTATGCGCAAAGCCTAGTCCGTTATAGCGCATAAAATATAAATTCTACATTTCAACTGCTAGGAGCTTGGAATTTAAGTGAAACGACATTGTTTGATTTCGATTTTTCGGGAAGCAATTGTAGGCTTTTATATGAAAAGAACTTTTGGCTTGGACTAAAATTTATAAGTAAATCGCTTGCGCTTTTTAGGCTTAAACGAAAAGAAAATAGGGCAAATTTCTAGGGGCAAAGAGAATCGAAATCGGGAACGAAAAATAATTACGTAAATAGATTTGGACTAGTTCAAAACGGTTTACCAAATTGGCTGAATGGGTTGAAATTATAGCTCAAAGGCTGAAAGAATTTAAACTACCTTGCCACATATTTGGCTCGTAAACGAAAACGAAACTAAAAATTGTTACGAAACACGCACGGCGACAATCACTAAAATGGCTTTCGTTTGGACAAAAATAGTGAACTCATGGGCGAAACAATTTCTAGGGATTTTCCTTGAAAACAAGGCCGATTTTAGGGAACAAGGATTAAAAATTGGGCTAATTGTCGCCTTGGGAAACGATGTACAATTTTAGTTTACAATTTGCAAATTATTAGCCGAAAAGGTAGTTCAAATTTGGCTAAAAAGCTGGGACGCTGAGTAGAAAAAGAAAATTACGCGCTATAACACGGCCTTTGCGCCAGGCGGGAAACTAAGTGAAATTTGAGTTTATGGACTCATATTAAATATGATTAGGAAAATGTATATTTGTAGTTCGAATACCGCCTATGCGCAAAGCCTGATCCGTTATATGCCATTTTAGAGAGAACATTACACAATGAAAATTCTTACTTACTTGACTGACAACCTCTATTACCACCAAAAAAAGTTGGAAGGTTTCGCAATATTTTTGCTTTGTTTAATAATAGCTTTTCAGTTTGAAAATTTTAAATTAACTTGGTTATGGAACGACAAAATTCTTATTGCGATAGTATTAGTTCTAATAATTATATTAACTTCATTAATTTGGGTAAGAATAGAAAGAAAAAGAACTAATGAACTAATAGAGCAAATTAAAACTGAAACACTTTCAAATAAACCTCAATTAGAAAACCCAACAACAGAACTATCAGTAAGACAAAGGCAAGTATTTGATTTAATTGTATCAGGAAAATCAAACAAGGAAATAATGGATGAATTATGTATTGAATTAAGCACACTCAAAACACATATCAACAATATTTACAGAATAGTTAATATTAAATCTAGGAAAGAGATGAATAAATATAAAAACTCAAAAAATTAGGCAACGAAATAGGAGAAATCAACCTTTTTTCAACCTTAAATCAACCCTTTTCAACCTTGCAGACAGAAATTCAAAAATTAATTTTGCAGTTCACAATTTAAAATTTTAAAAAATGAAACGAAGAAATTTATTTATGTCTTTGACAATTATGTTAGGAATGTTTACTGTTGCTTTTAACTTTAATGACGAGCAATTAACTTGGCTTTGGACTGACAATATACCAGTTGCAATAATATTAGGAATAACAACTATAATTACTGGAATTATATGGATAAAATACCAAAAGAAAATTAAATGTTCAAAACAATAATTAACAAAAAAACGGCATATAACATGGGTTTGCCAAAAGTGGGGCAGAATCGTAGCTTTGAGCATTTGGAATTCTATTGAACGCTATTGTAAATTTGAGCATTAGTATTTCAAAATCCTCAACCTTCGGCAAGCCCAAAAACGTTGGGTGCAAGTGTAAAAGACGACCATACTACAACAAAACGACTGACTTAAACAAGAAAAAGTAAACCATTTTGACAGGTGACCAAAGACAGAAAAACGATACTACAAACGGACAGAAACTAATCCGACACGCTGACCGACCCTATGTTTTTTATTTTTTTCCCACCGCACATTTTTTAAAAACAATTTTAACTCACCGCACGGTCAAGCACATTTGGTTTTTCCCAACGCTAAAGCCAACGCTGAAAAACCAAAAGAGCTTGCCCCTACCCACCCACGATAATATTGTGGACATTTACACTATTGGACAGTGTAATTTTACTATCTTTGACCTGTTAAAAATTAATTAGGCTTCAATGAACCGAATTAAAGAAGTACTTAAGGAAAAGGGCATCTCACAGACTTGGCTTGCCAAGAAGTTGGACAAGAGTTACAATACAATAAACGAGTATGCACGCAATGTGAGACAGCCGAGCATTGAAGACCTGTACCGAATTGCAAAAATTTTGGACGTTAACGCCAAAGATTTATTGAAAGAAGAATAATGAGTAAAGAAAATCAAATAGAACTAAACCTCATAGAGCAACTAAAAGGGTTGAAATATATTCATCGTCCCGACATAGTTGACAGGAAAACGCTAGAGCAAAACTTTAAAGCCAAATTTGAAGAACTCAACCGTGTTCACTTATCAGATAATGAGTTTTTGAAACTTAGAGAAGAAATCATCAATTCAGATGTTTTCCTTGCGTCAAAAAAATTACGTGAAAGACAATACTTTCAACGTGAGGACGGAACGCCTTTACATTACACTTTAGTAAATATTAAAGATTGGTGTAAAAATGACTTTGAAATTATCAGTCAATTACGAATCAATACCGAAAACAGCCATCAACGTTACGATATTATTTTACTGATTAACGGCTTGCCTGTGGTGCAAATCGAGTTAAAGAAACTTGATATTTCACCACGAAAAGCAATGCAACAAATTGTGGATTATAAAAATGAACCTGGCAACGGTTACGGAAATTCATTGCTTTGCTTTATGCAGTTGTTTATTGTGAGCAACAGAACAAATACATATTATTTTGCCAACAACAAGATTCAGCATTTTCAATTTAATGCAGACGAACAATTTTTGCCGATTTACCAATTAGCAGACGAAACAAATAAGAAAATTACGCATCTTGATTTATTTACTGAAAAGTTTCTGAGCAAGTGTACACTTGGTGAAATGATTAGCAAGTATATGGTTTTGGTAGAAAGCGAACAAAAATTGCTCGTAATGCGACCGTATCAGATTTATGCAGTAAAAGCGATTGAAGAATGTGTAAAACAAAACAGAGGAAACGGTTATATCTGGCACACCACAGGTAGCGGTAAAACTTTGACCTCTTTCAAAGCTTCTACCCTTTTAAAGGACAATCCCGAAATTGAAAAATGTTTGTTTGTGGTTGATCGTAAAGACCTTGACCGACAAACACGTGAGGAATTCAATAAATTTCAGGAAGGAAGTGTAGAAGAAAACACCAATACAGAAACTTTGGTAAGGCGTTTACTCTCTACAGACTATACCGACAAAGTTATTGTTACAACTATTCAAAAATTGGGCTTGTCACTAGACGGTACTTACAAGAAAAACTATAAAGAACGATTAGAGCCATTAAGTAAAAAACGTGTGGTTTTCATCTTTGATGAGTGCCACCGTTCGCAATTTGGTGAAAATCACAAAGCGATTAAAGAGTTTTTTCCAAATGCTCAATTATTTGGTTTTACAGGTACACCTATTTTTGATGAAAACGCCACTTACAGCATAAGAGAAGGAGAATATGCCTCTTACAAAACAACGGAGGACATTTTTCAACAACGACTACATTCTTATACTATTACCCACGCAATAGATGACAAAAACGTATTGCGTTTTCATATTGATTATTTCAAAGGAAATAAAAACCAAAAACCCGGAGAAGCAATTTCAAGACAGGCAGTAGTTGAAGCCATATTGAACAAACACAATGCTGCGACAAATTCAAGAAAGTTCAATGCTGTTTTGGCAACGGCTTCAATCAATAATGCCATTGAGTACTATCAACTTTTCAAAGAAATTCAAATAAAGAAACAAGCCGAAAATGCGGAGTACGTGTCATTAAATATTGCTTGTGTTTTTTCACCCCCTTCTCAACTCATTGCTAATCAAAGTGACCAGCAAAGTCAAAAAAATGCGGCTGACATCAAACAATTACAGGAGGATTTGACACAAGAACATGAGGACAACAAACAAAATCCCGAAGAGAAGAAAATAGCATTAACGGAAATTATTGCCGAATACAATAAGCAATTTAATACCAATCATATCATCAACGAATTTGATTTGTACTATCAAGATGTACAAAGACGTATAAAAGACCAACAATACAGCAACAAAGACTATCCCCACGAAAACAAAATTGACATTACCATAGTGGTAGATATGTTGCTTACAGGTTTTGACAGCAAATACCTCAATACTTTATATGTTGACAAAAACCTTAAATACCACGGATTGATTCAGGCTTTTTCAAGAACCAACCGTGTGTTGAATGACACCAAACCTTACGGTAACATTTTAGATTTCCGTTCTCAACAAGAATCCGTAAATCAAGCAATTGCACTTTTCTCAGGAGAAGATAACGGCAAAGCAAGAGAAATTTGGTTGGTTGACCCTGCACCTTTAATGATTGACAAATACAAGGAAGCCGTTGAAAAATTGGGCTTGTTTATGCAGGAGCATAGTTTGGTAAACGAACCACAAGAAGTTTACAATTTGAAGGGTGATGCAGCAAGAATTTCTTTTGTCCAAAACTTTAAGGAGGTACAACGCCTTAAAACACAGCTTGATCAGTACACCGACTTAGACGAAGAACAAAAAGCGAAAATCAAAGCCATCTTGCCTGATGACACTTTACAGGAGTTCCGAAGTTCGTACATAGAAACTGCCAAGCAGTTACGAGAAATACAGCAAAAAAAAGGTGAAAATGCACCGCCCGAAATTCAGCAACTCGACTTTGAATTTGTGCTGTTTGCTTCTGCCGTGATTGATTATGATTACATAATGAATCTGATTGCAGACAGTACGCAGAAGAAACCTGCTAAGCAAATAATGACCAAGCCACAAATAATTAACTTGTTGAAATCTAATTCTAATTTAATGGATGATGAAGATTTAGCCGAGTTTATAGAGCAAGTTGATTGGTCAATAGGTCAAACTGCTGAAGAATTAAAACTCAATTTAGTACAATTTAAGGACAATAAACACAACAAAGAAATTGCGGCTATTGCAAATAAACACGGCTTGCACACTTCTGACCTGAAAAAGTTTATTGAAAAGATAACTAGCCGAATGATTTTTGACGGTGAAAAACTCACCGACCTTTTAGCACCATTAGATTTGAGTTGGAAAGAACGCAGAGTAAAAGAATTGGCATTGATGGAAGACTTGGTGCCACAATTAAAAAAATTTGCCCAAGGGCGTGAAATATCAGGATTAGCAGCGTATGAGTAAGAAGAAAAAACTAATACCCGAATTGCGGTTTCCAGAATTTAAGAATGAGGGTGAATGGGAAATAAAATCAATTGGTGATATAGCAATATCGCAAAGCTCAAGTATGGCTTTAAATAAGCTTGAACTTAAGTCAAACGGCTATCCAGTTTATGGTGCTGACAGCATAGTTGGTTTTATTGATGAACATCAACAAAGCGAAACATATATTTCCATTGTTAAAGATGGGTCAGGAGTTGGTAGGTTAAAATTGTGTCAAAGTTATTCTTCAATTCTTGGAACATTGACCTGTTTGAAATCAAAAAATAATAAACAATATCATTTAGATTGGCTTTATTATTTATTAACCACAGTTGATTTTTCTGTTTATGTGAAAGGTGCAGGAATACCACACATTTACTTTTCGGACTTTAAAAATCAAAATGTCCCTATACCTAATCCAAAAGAACAACAAAAAGTGGCTTTCTGTCTTTCTTCATTGGATGAATTGATTGAGGCACACAGCCAAAAGTTGGATTTACTCAAAGTCCATAAAAATGGTTTGATGCAAAACCTTTTTCCGATAGAAGGTGAAAAAGTGCCGAAGTATCGTTTCCCTGAATTTAAAAAAGATGAAGTCTGGACAGAAAAATCATTAGATGAAGTCGCAACAATTTTGAAAGGGAAAGGAATATCGAAAGCTGACATAGTTGAAGATGGGGATTTACCTTGCATCAGATATGGCGAACTTTATACTCACTATAAAGAAACCATAAGAACAGTTAAATCATACACTAATTCAAATGCTGAAGATTTAGTTTTAAGTAAAGCAAATGATGTTATTATTCCAGCATCTGGAGAAACGCAAATAGATATTGCTACCGCATCTTGTGTTTTGGAAAGTGGCATAGCTTTAGGAGGTGATTTGAATATAATTCGTTCGAAAATTAATGGAGTATTCCTTTCATATTACTTGAACAATGCCAAGAAACACGATATAGCACAAATGGCTCAAGGGATTGCGGTAGTACATCTATATCCAAATCAGCTTAAAACTTTAAAATTAAAAATCCCAAATCCTAAAGAACAACAAAAAATTGCTTTGTGTCTTTCTACCTTAGAGGAAATAATTACTGAATTAACAGAGAAAATTGAGCAATTAAAGCAGCATAAAAATGGATTGATGCAAGGTTTGTTTCCAAAAATGATTGATTAAAATGAGTGGTCAAAAAAAAATATATAAGTACAAAACATTGAGAAATGTTGCAGTCAGATTGAGGGCCGATTTAAACGACCATCACTTTGTTTTGCTATATGCCTACAACGGAACAGGCAAAACACGCCTTTCAATGGAGTTTAAAAATATCAGCAAGAAGAAAAAGAAAAACCCTGTAACTGATACACTTTATTACAATGCTTTTACAGAAGACCTTTTCCATTGGAACAATGACCTTGAAAATGACTTAGAAAGGCATTTAATCATAAATACTAAGTCTGCTTTTTTTGATGGATTTAAGGAATTGGCTTTAGATGAAAAAATATTTGGTTATCTGGAACGTTACGCTGATTTTAATTTTGACCTTGACTTCACTAAGAAAACCATTTCATTTAAAAAACAAGTAAAAAATCCAAAATTCATACCTGATTCTGGCGAACTTGAATACATTATGCAACCAGATATTAAGGTTTCAAGAGGTGAGGAGAATATTTTTATTTGGTGCATTTTTCTTGTTCTCATTGAACTTGCCATTGATGATGATGGAAATGGCCCATATAACTGGGTAAAATACATTTATATAGATGACCCAATTTCATCACTTGACGACAATAACGCCATTGGTGTAGCAAGTGATTTAGCCAAACTTTTGAAAAAAGGAAAGGGCAAAGTTAAAGTAGTTATTTCTTCTCATCATTCATTGTTCTATAATGTGATGTATAATGAGCTAAAGAAGATTGAACACAAAAGCCACTTTCTGCATAAAAACGGTATAGAAGGTTACGTTTTAAGGGCTACAGATGAAACTCCTTTTTTTCACCACGTAGCAATGTTAACCGAAATGAAGAAAGTTTCGGAAAATGGACAAGTAAACACTTATCACTTTAATATGTTGAGAGCGATTTTGGAAAAAACATCTACATTCTTTGGTTTTGATGACTTTTCAAAATGTATCAATGGTATTGAAGATGAAATGCTTTTTTCTCGTGCTTTAAACTTGCTAAGTCACGGTAAATACTCCATATATCAGCCAGTGGAAATGAATGAAGACAACAAAGAATTGTTCAACAGAATATTAACGGCATTTTTGGGAAAATATGAATTCCAATTGCCTGAAATATTTGCATAAAATTAGAAGTCAATGACACAAAAAGAACAACATAAAAAATTAGGCGACACCCTTTGGGACATTGCTAATGATTTGAGAGGCGTTATGAATGCGGACGATTTCCGTGATTATATGCTTTCTTTTCTATTCCTCAGATATTTGTCCTTCAACTATGAAGAAGCTGCAAAAAAAGAATTAGGTAAAGATTATCCGCCAAGTCCTTCAAAAGATTTAAGAGCAGACTTTTTAGTGCCGCCACCTTTGGAACTTTGGTACAAAAAAAATAAAGCAGACATTAATGAGTTTGAGGAACAGATGCGTAAAAAAGTGCATTATGTTATCAAGCCAAAATTTTTGTGGAGCAACATCACTGAATTAGCACGAACACAAAACGGAGATTTATTAGAAACACTTCAAAAAGGATTTCGATACATAGAAGATGAATCGTTTGAAAGTTCTTTTAAAGGTTTGTTTTCTGAAATCAATTTGAATTCTGAAAAACTCGGTAAAACACCTAAAGAAAGAAACGATAAACTTTGTAAGATAATCACCAAAATAGCGGAAGGTATTGCGGATTTTTCTACCGATACCGACACACTTGGTGATGCTTATGAATATTTGATTGGAAAATTTGCAGCAGGTTCGGGAAAAAAAGCAGGTGAATTTTATACCCCCCAACAAATTTCAACAATTCTTTCAAAAATTGTGCTGTTAGATTCTCAAGACCCGACAACTGGTTACAAAACCAAATTGAATAAGGTTTTGGATTTCACTTGTGGTTCTGGTTCTTTGCTCTTAAATGTAAGAACACAACTAAAAAAAGCTAAAGGAAGCATAGGTAAAATTTTCGGACAAGAAAAGAACATTACGACTTATAACCTTGCCCGAATGAATATGCTTTTACACGGAATGAAAGACACCGAGTTTGAGATATTTCACGGTGACACTTTGCTCAATCAATGGGATTTACTTAACGAAATGAATCCGAGCAAAAAAATTGAGTTTGATGCAATTGTAGCAAATCCGCCATTTAGTTTACGTTGGGAACCAAACGACACTTTAGCAGAAGATTTCCGTTTCAAAGGTTACGGAGGTTTAGCACCAAAATCGGCTGCCGACTTTGCTTTTCTCTTACACGGATTTCACTTTTTATCTAAAGAGGGTACTATGGCAATTATTCTGCCTCACGGAGTATTATTCCGTGGCGGTGCAGAAGCAAGAATCAGAGAAAAACTTTTAAAAGAAAATTACATTGACACTGTAATTGGTTTGCCTTCCAACTTGTTTTATTCGACAGGTATTCCAGTTTGCATATTGGTTTTGAAAAGATGCAAAAAGAAAGATGATGTATTATTCATCAACGCAAGCGAACAATTTGAAAAAGGCAAGCGACAAAACTCGCTTTCTGAAAAACATCTGGACAATATCGTTGAAACTTACAAATTCAGAAATGAAAGAGAGCGTTATTCTCGTAGGGTTTCAATGGACGAAATCAAAAAGAACGACTACAATTTGAACATTTCAAGATATGTAAGTACTTCAGAAGACGAAATACAAATTGACTTGGAAGATGTAAACTCGAAACTGACTGAAATAAATAAAAGCATCAAAACAAACACAGACAAGCACAACGAATATTTAAAAGAGTTAGGACTGAAACCGATTTAATGCCCACGCTATTTGCAAGCACATTGCCAAAGCCCCACGAGCCAACGCTCAAACCAAAGCTTTGTCAAAGAGCTTGCAAAGCCAACGCAGGACAAAATTGTTTTTAAAAAATTTCCCGACCCTTCAAAAAAAAATAAAAAACGCAACGCACAGCCGATACGACAATGACACGGAAACTCAATATTGACAATGGTTTACAAGGTGGACAGACAAGAACACCAGCACCCAACAGGCGTTTGGCTCAATGGCGGGTGAAGTGGTTAATTGAACATTCTACCTCGCATCAACTTTTGTGGTGTATTGACAGTTTTGTGCTCCGAAATCCGCCACTGCGCCAAGCGCCAAAACGTTGTGCGAAATCAGTTAGGAGGGCTTAACAAATTCAATAAATAAAAAAATTGTTGCTATATTTGGAAACTTTGATTATCTTTGCTGAAAAGAATCAGTGAGATATTTTGAAACAAGATTTTTAAAGGAAGCCGACGAATTTGTTGCTAAACTTGACAAAAAATCTGCTAAAAAAGTGTTTTACAATATCGATTTAGCGGACAAACGAATGACCCAAAACTTTTAAAAAACTTAATAAGGAAATTTGGGAATTTAGGAGTTTGTATTTGGGAAATCAAAATAGACTACTTGCTTTTTGGGACAAACAGAAACAACTGCAACTTTAGTCTTAGCTAACATGGATTTATTAAGAAAGGGGATAAAGTTCCAATCAGTGAAATTGAAAAAGCTGAACGAATAAGAAAAGAATTTTTAATCAAGAAAAATTCTAAAAAATAGACAATGGCACAGAAAGAGATCAAATCATTTTCACTTGCCGAAATGAAGGATAAATATATCGGAAAAGTTGGTTCTGTTGAAAGAGACGAATACGAGTATGAACTACGTATGGATATTTTAGGACGTATGATTAAGACTGCTCGACAACAAAGAAACTTAACTCAAGAAGAATTAGGTAAACTTGTTGGAGGTCCAGAAATCCCAAATTTCCAAATTAGAAAGTAGTACAAATAGCGCAACAATCGATACTATTTTAAAGGTTTTCAGAGCTTTAAAAGCTGATATACATTTAACGTTAAACTTGAAAAACAATTTATTGAATTAGCTTAAAAAAACTGGTTCGCACAACATGGGTTTGCCAAATGTGGGACTGATTTGATAATTTTAGTCTTTCAGATATTCTTCAGATTCTTAATTTTTTTTTTGACAGAGGGATTCTCCTCTCCCACTTTCGGCAAGCCTGATTCGTTGTGCGAAATCAGTTAGGAGGGCTTAACAAATTCAATAAATAAAAAAATTGTTGCTATATTTTGAAACTTTGATTATCTTTGCTGAAAAGAATCAGTGAGATATTTTGAAACAAGATTTTAAAGGAAGCCGACGAATTTGTTGCTAAACTTGACAAAAAATCTGCTAAAAAAGTGTTTTACAATATCGACTTAGCGGAGCAAACGAATGACCCAAAACTTTTTAAAAAACTTAATAAGGAAATTTGGGAATTTAGGAGTCTGTATTTGGGTAATCAAAATAGACTACTTGCTTTTTGGGACAAAACAGAACCAACTGCAACTTTAGTCTTAGCTACGCATGGATTTATTAAGAAAGGGGATAAAGTTCCAAACAATGAAATTGAAAAAGCTGAACGAATAAGAGAAGAATATTTTTTAATCAAGAAAAATTCTAAAAAATAGACAATGCCACAGAAAGAGATTAAATCATTTTCACTTGCCGAAATGAAGGATAAATATATCGGAAAAGTTGGTTCTGTTGAAAGAGACGAATACGAGTATGAACTGCGTATGGATATTTTAGGACGTATGATTAAGACTGCTCGACAACAAAGAAACTTAACTCAAGAAGAATTAGGTAAACTTGTTGGAGTCCAGAAATCCCAAATTTCCAAATTAGAAAGTAGTACAAATAGCGCAACAATCGATACTATTTTAAAGGTTTTCAGAGCTTTAAAAGCTGATATACATTTTAACGTTAAACTTGAAAACAATTTATTGAATTAGCTTAAAAATTGGTTCGCACAACATTGGTTTGCCAAAAGTGGGACTGATTTGATAATTTTAGTCTTTCAGATATTATTCAGATTCTTAATTTTTTTTTGACAGAGGGATTCTCCTCTCCCACTTTCGGCAAGCCTGATTCGTTGTGCGTCACTTTATAAAAACATTCCGTATGAAACAAAAAATTAAAAAATGGACATTAAGACTGACTGTAACAGGACTGTTTATAGCAGGACTTTTATTGATACTAATTTTAAATCCTATATTGACATACGCCAACAAAACAACACATAAAACTTTTACAATTTACCATAACACAAAACTTGACCCATTATTAACTTCACAACTTGACAATGCAAACGACCTTTTGAAAACAAGTGAATTTTATAACGACAAACTTAATCTTGACATTTGCTTAAATGACGGCTCAAAATATACACGACTTATTGAAATAATTGGTGGAAGGCAATTTGCAAGAGGATTTTACGATAAGGTAGTTTTATTTGGCAACGCCAACTTTAAAGAAAATTATGTTGAACTACAAGGATATAAATGGAACTTAACACAACTTTTAGCACACGAAATGACACATTGTTTACAGTTTGCCAAATTTGGATTTTGGAAATCAAAACCTATTGCTAACATTGACAATTGGAAATGGGAAGGTTATGCTGAATATATTGCACGACAAAATACAAACCAGAAAGACCTGATAAAAAATTTAGACCGACTAAATCAATCAGACAAAATAGTTGGAAATAACATTTGATGATAGCACAATTGCTTCAAGAGAATATTTCAATTATTGGACAATGGTTCAGTATTGTATGGACATTAAGAAAATGAACTACAAACAACTTTTAGCAGACACAACAAAAGAACAAGATTTAAAACAAGAAATGGAAAAATGGTATGAAGAAAAAAAAGCGAACGCACAACATGGGTTTGCCAAAAGTGGGGCAGAATTGCAAGGTTGAGCATTTGGAATTCTATTGAACATTATCGTAAATTTGAACATTCGTATTTCAAATTCCCCACCTTCGGCAAGCCCAAAACCGTTAGCAGTAATGCTACAGAACCTGACAAACAACTGACGAATAACTAAAATATGGAACAAACAATAAAGACACTAATTTATATTCACGCCTTTTTCGGCGGACTTGGTTGGATAACAGGAATGATTAGCATTTTTGTAAAAAAAGGAGGATTTAATCACAAAAGAGCAGGAAAAGTATTTTCATATTCAATGATTATTAGTTCGTTGATTTCACTTTTCATAGCCAGAATGCCCAAACACGAAAACTTATTTTTATTCCTAATTGGCATATTTACAATTTATATGGTGTTAGCGGGAAACCGAGCATTAACATTTAAAAGCAAGACAAAAATCAAAGCAGACATAGTAGACAAATTAGTGTCAGGAATTATGCTTTTGGCTTCAATTGGAATGTTGACAATAGGAATTATTGGTATGATTCAACATATAGATAATAGCATTTTATATGTTTTCTTTGGTGGTTTTGGTGCATTTATGACCTTGAAAGATTTTCAAACATTTAAAAATTTCACAGAAAAGAAAAACGCTTGGCTCATTAGTCATTTAGGAAGAATGGTTGGAGCATTAATTGCTTCTGTAACAGCATTTTTGGTTGCAGGACTTCATATTGGCACGACACTAGTTTGGATTTTGCCAACAATTTTGGGGACAGCATACATAGTTTATTGGAACAGAAATAGTAAGCACCCTAAAACAATCAAGGCAGAATAAAAGCACTACTGCCAACAAAAAATTGGCACTAGTTGTGGTAGATTTGGTAAATTAAGTTTTGTGTATTATATTTAATTCGTAAATAAGTGTTGGTTTGTGCTAAACACGCACAACCAGCGCCAATTTTCAACCGTTGGCGGTAATGCTACAAAGACAGCGTACCAAATTGAAACCAGACAAAAAAATTAGCAAATCGATACTTGGAAAATAAATAAAATTATGGACGCAAAAAACTTAAATTGGACAACAGGACAAGCAATTCAAGACTTTTACGACAGACACGATTTTGGCGAAGACGGTGGAATAAATGAAAAATATGCTTGGATTAAATTTGGATTTATTTCAATACCAATTCCTAATGCTGAAAGCAGAAGAAACAATGTTTATTTGCACGATGTAAGTCATATTGTTACAGGACACGACACAACTTGGAAGGGTGAAAGTGCTGTTTCTGCTTGGGAAATTGCTTCGGGTGGGTGGAAAAATTTATATATTCCTTGGCTTTTGACACTTTGGGCAATGGGACTTGGGGTTTTGTTTTACCCAACAAGTGTATTAAAATCATTCCGACAAGGTCTGACAATGCAAAATGCGTTGGCTTGTGGACTTTCAAAACAAGAAATTTACAAACTTTCAATTATAGAGTTAAGACAATTTTTAAGCGACAAACCGAAGAGTAGTAAAAACCCATATTTATGGATGCTGATAAGTTTTATAACTTTTTTGACACCATTTCTTATCGGACTTTTTATCATTTTGACATTATTAAAATTATTTTAGAAAATCAAAACGAAAAACTAACCAACGAAAAGAAAGCACTACCGCCAACAAGGGTTTGGCAAAATAGGGGGCGAAGTGCTAAATTGAACATTTGTACTTCTATCAACATTAGTGGTTTATCGAACATTTGAGCTTCGATTTCCCCCACTTCGCCAAGCCCCAAACCGTTGTGCGTCATTCCCTATTTTTCGAGAGAAAATAATTTCTTATGCTAACGAAAAAAAAAAAAATCCCTTGATTATCAACAACATATTTTGACGTTAGTCAGAACTTTTAACTAACCTCCTCTTTCTTTGAAAAAATATGGAAGACAAACTTTTTAAGGACTTTAATTTTTCACTTTTAAACGACCCCAGATTTAAGGAAGAGAGTGTTAGAGAAGAATTGATTGCTCCTATTATTAAAGACCTTGGATATAGTAATTCGGGAAACACACAAGTCATTCGAAATCACGGACTAAAGCACCCATTTGTTTCTATTGGGTCAAACCGAAAGAAAATCACTATAATTCCTGACTATTTAATGCAGGTCAATGAAAAGCCAGCTTGGATATTTGAAGCAAAGTCGCCTTCTGAAGAAATAGCTGACATTAAGCACATTGAGCAAGCATATTCTTATGCGATCCATCCTGAAATTAGAGTTAATTACTTTGCTCTATGTAACGGACATCATTTTACCCTTTATAATATTAGTAGACCAAAACCATTATTCCATTTCTCCCTTAAAGCAATTGACTTATACAGAAATATGCTAAAAGAGTTGCTTAGCCCTACAAAGGTTTTTACTTACCCCGACGAAGACCTAAGTAAAGATTTAGGACTGCATATTAAAAGGTTAGGTTTTAAAAGCACCGATACAATTCTTATCATAGGCAGCAATCCTTTATTTATTACAAAGTACGATGACAACCTCTTTAGTTACTCATCGCCAGTTGGTGACGAAAAAACCGCATACTTAGGAACATATGACTTTGACTTAGAAGTTGCAAAACAGCTTAGACCCATACTTGGTGAAAGAGACTTTATTCAGTTAATGCAACCTGCAAATGGGAGACAATTGCAATTTAATTTAGACAGAAAGCTTAACCTTAATGTTAGAATTGCGTTACCTGAAAATGAAAATTTAATTGAAAATGACAAAGAAATTTATCTGCCATTATTAATTAAAGAATTTGTTTACTGACTTAGTGAAAAATAAAGCGAACGCACAACAGGCGTTTGGCAAGATTGCGAATTTTGTAGTAAATTCACGTTTACATTTCGCAAGAAATTTTATCTTTAACAGAAAATAATCAGTTCCGAAGTTCGCAACCTCGCCAAGCGCCAGACCGTTGTACACCATTTTGAGAACACCTAAATTCTATATGACCATTAAACTAAAAAAACTTACGATATTAGTATTTATGCTATTCTTTGGTATTTCAAAATTACAAGCTCAAAGAATCGATAGTTTATACAATGTATATACTAAAAGCAGCAACCAAATACAAAAAAGATAAATTTGCTAAAACAATTTTACATAATGTTACCTCTAATCGTAATATTTATGATAGTATTAAAATTGAAAATGTAATTGAGTTAGCACAAGCATATAAAAAATGATACCATTTTAGCTAATGCTACATTTTTTTCAGCATTAAATGCTTGTTTAGTTGGAGATTTTCCTAAAGCAATTGCATTAATGTATAAGTCATCAAAATATTTCGAAAATATAAAGGACACATTCAATCAATCATTTTGTATTAAAGAAATTGGAGTTTATTATAGAAATTTAAAGAACTATAAAGAAGCTATCAATAATTATAATAGAGCTATTGCTTTATTGAAATTGTATAAAGACGAAGATAATTGGTATATGAAGATTATTTATTATCAAGGTTTGTCAAGGATATATTTAGAGATGCAGCAACCAGATTCGGCATATCCAATTTTACAAGATGCTAATTTATTAGCCAAAAATATAATGATACAATTATAAAATATATTGGTCTTGATGATTTAGAATTAAGGTTCAATAATCTTTATTCAAATTATTATGCTCAAAAAAAGATACTACATTGGCAGAGGTTTATTATAAAAAATGTTTTGCTGCAAATATTGATAGTGTTGATGAATTTACTGATAGTCATTTTGATGCTTGTTTGCGATATAGCCAAATGAAAGTTGCAACTAAAGAATATACAACTGCAATAAAATATGGCACAGCTGCGTATGACGAAGCAAGAAAGAAAAATAATAAGTTATTTATAGCTAATTCCAGTGAACAATTGTATAAAATATTTGTGGCAACGCAACAAAAAGATAGTTCATTAAAATATTTACAAATATATTACACATATACTGACAGCATAAAAAGAGCAAGTGCTGAAAACGATGTAATTAGTTCATCAATTTTGCTCCATATTGACCAACAAGAACAAATTGCAAGAGACCAAGAAGTAAAACTAAAGCATCAACATAACATTCAATATTCGGCAATAGCAGTTGGTATTTTAACTTTATTACTATTATTTTTTATATTTAGTAACAGTATAATTGTAAATGCACGAACAATAGAGTTAATTGGTACAATAGCTTTGTTATTGGTATTTGAATTCATTAATTTATTTATACACCCTTATTTGGGGCATTGGCTACACGAATCTCCAATTTTAATGCTATTGGCATTGGTTTGTATAGCAGCTATTATTGTGCCTTTGCACCATAAATTAGAGCATTATATAAAAGAAAAGCTTGTTGCTAAAAACAATAAAATACGTTTAGCAAATGCAAAAAAAACGATTAAAGAATTAGAACACCAATAAAACGTCGTACAACATCGGTTTGGCAAAATTGGCAAATAATTTGGTAATTAAAGTTTTTTGTATACATTTAAGTTAGAAAATGATTATCGGAATGTCGTATTGCGTTTTGCCAACTTCGCCAAGCCGTAATCGTTAGCGGTCATTGTATGGAAACTCAAGACAATCAATGAAGCAATAAAAAAAAATGAAAAATATTTTAATACTTCTAATTTTAACTTTTTCGACATTTTTTACTTTCGGACAGAAAATAAAAGATATTCAAACTAAACGACCAAAAGTTTTTGCAATAAAAAATGTGAATGTTATTACAATGAACTCTACGGGTACATTTATTGAAAATGCAACGGTAGTTATTTCCGATAATATTATTCAATCCATAAATGGTACAATTCCCAAAAAAAGCTATCATTATTGATGGCAAAGGAAAATGGCTTATCCCAGGACTTATTGATGCTCACGTTCATTTACCTACTGACGGTTACTTTGGACAAAAACTACCAACACAAATTCCAGACTTAAGTTATAATACACAAGATATTATGACACCAATTATTGCCAATGGTGTTACTACTGTGCTAGACTTAAATTCAACTATGGAAACTTTTGGACAAAAAAAGGCTATAGAAAAAGGTTATATAGTTGGACCTCGAATTGCACTTGCTGCAAATATTAATGGCGGCAATGGTCAAGGCAGAATTGCAAACACAGCTGAAGAAGGTCGAACAATGGTAAGAATTGCCAAAACAGAAGGATACGATTTTATAAAAGTATATTCTAAATTAAATATTGAAACCTATAACGCAATAATTGATGAAGCACATAAACAAGGACTCAAAACCATTGGACATATTCCAAATGCATTTGAGGGTAAATTAGAGCAAGCATTTATACCACATTTTGGAATGGTTGCTCATGCGGAAGAATTTTCAAAGCATTCTGAAAATTTCAGCATAGATGATGCTCAAAAATTCGCTAAAATATCAAAAGATAATGGAACTTATTTATCGCCAACCCTAACCACTATGGTTTGTATTGCAAAACAAACACATTCTATTGATAGTATTAAAAACCTGACTTCATTGAAATATGTCCACCCTCTTATACAGAGTAAATGGTTAACAGCAAATAATTATGTTAAAAATGCCACACCTGAAAACGCAACCTATTTTGATAATATGGTTAAATTTCATTTTGAATTGGTAAAGACTTTCAAAAATGCAGGAGTTCCTATAATTGCAGGTACAGATGCAGGAGTTTCGGGAGTTGTAGCAGGATTTTCATTACACGATGAATTGGAACTTTTAGTGCAAGCGGGACTAACACCACAAGAAGCTTTAAATTCTGCAACATTACTTTCTGCACAATGGCTAGGTATTGACAAACAAATTGGGAGCATAGAAACCGGAAAGTTTGCAGACCTCATTTTGCTCGATAAAAACCCACTTACTGACATAAAAAATACCCGTAAAATTGCTGGTGTATTTGTAAATGGGAAGTGGTTAGACAAGAAAAAACTAAATTTTATGCTTGCAGATTTAGCTAAACGTAACACAGAAAACAAAGACAAATTTGACTGGAAAACGATGATGAGTAAACGAAAATAAAAACAACGAACCGCTAACATGGGTTTGCCAAAAGTGGGGCAAAAGTGCAAGCCTCAACATTTGGAATTCTATTGAGCATTATCGTAAATTTGAACATTAGTATTTCAAATTCCCCACCTTCGGCAAGCCCAAAACCGTTAGCGGTAATTCAGTGAGACACTTTCAATTATTTAACAACTTAATATTTTAATGTCATGACTGAGATAAAGTTTTCAATTATTTTAATTTTATTAGCCATTACTACAAATGGACAGAATAACTTATTCATTCCACCTTTACCTGAAATGAGTTTTGCCCCAGTAGTTGACAAATCAAAGTTTTTAGGAGACCGTTGGAGCTATATGGAAACTGGAAATAAAGATGCTCCAGCAATCATTTGCATGCACGGCTATGGTGGCAGTAGTAACGACTGGCGTTATCAACTATTTGATTTATCAGACACTTACAGGGTTATTGCTTGGAATGCCCCTGGATATATGTTATCAGATGAATTAAAAACAAACTATCCAGTTGCAAAAGACTATGCCGATGCTTTACTTGACTTTATTACTGCACTCAAACTTGACAAAGTATATTTAGTTGGCAACTCATTTGGTAGCCGTATTGCTCAATGCTTTGCTTATTATTACCCCGAAAAAGTTATCAAAATTTCATTGATTGGTCCATCGGCAGGAAAAAGAAATATTACGTTTGAGGAAAGAATGAAAACAGTAAATTTTAGGTACGACCAAATCAAAGATGGTGGATATGCTTTCACAAATAAACGAGTTGAAGCATTATTAGCTCCAAATTCATCATCTGAACTTATTGAGTTAACCAGAAGTGGAATGAGGGGGGTAAATCCATCAATGTTTATGAAAGGTGTGAATTTTATACTTGCAGAAGACCACTATCCACAACTAATTGCCACTAAAGTAACCATGCCAATGCTACTTGTGGCAGGCACAGAAGATAAAATATCTCCTATTCCAATAAATGCAGATTCAATTCATCATTACTTAAAAAACTCACAATTAGAAATCTTAAAGGGCATTGGACATTTACCACATATAGAATCACCACAGTTTGTAAATGGAAAAGTAAGAGCTTTTTTTGGCGTTACTAAACCAAAGAGTGAAATCAAATTTAATTTGAATGCCTATCAACAATCCGTTTATAAAGTAATTGACAGTTTAACTACTCAAATTGAACGAATGGTGCTAAATCAGGACACTGTGGCTATGCAAAAATTTTACCCTGATGATATGATTATCACTAATCCTTTTGGACAAATGATTAATAAAGCAACAATGATACAACGGGTAAAAGATGGCATCATTAAATATAACGAGTTTGAAAAAATAATTGAACATTTCACAATGCCAGACGATAAAACTGCTATTGTAGCCGGCAAAGAAAAAGTTACTCCTACTAAGGACGCAAATAGAACAGATGCAGGAAAGCATCATGAACGAAGATTTACAGAAGTGTGGGTTTACAGACAGGGGACTTGGGTTAGACTTATTAGACATGCAAGTAACATATAGAACTTCCGCTAACAACGGTTTGCCGCAATTGGGGGCGGACAATCGTAACTTCAACTTCATTTTACTATTTACCTTCAGTTATCAGCCTGACATTTTCTCTTAAGCTTTGTCGTTTAATCATAATTTCGTTCCTTTATAGCAGCATCGCCAGGCGGACGGATCTCCAATCCCCCAACTGACGGCAAGCCGAAATCGTTAGCGGTCATTGTAAACAGACATTTCAGACATAGAATAATATGACAGAAGAACAATTAAAAAAACAGTTCCAACAAATTGAAGACAACTTCAATGTTGCAGTGGTTTCTAACAACGTTGACGAAATTAAAAAATGTGTAACCAGCGACTGGGTGCTTGTTGACAGCCAAGGCGGAATAATTCCCCAAGAAGGATTTTTCAAAGTACTTGAACAAGGATTACTTTCTCATTCTACAATGACGAAAGAAATTTTGAGAGTTAAAGTATATGGTGACATTGCATTAGTAACTGGTCGTGGACAAAATACTGGAACTTGGCAAGGAAAACCTATGGAAGCTGACGAATGGATTACAGACGTGTATAAAAAAGAAAATGATAAGTGGCTTTGTGTTTTAACACATTTGACACCAGTAAAAAAATAATTTGACAAATGGTTTCAATTGACACTTTCAGAAAATTGGCACTTTCGTTTCCAGAAGCAACAGAAGAATCTCATTTTGAAAAAATTTCATTCAGAGTAAAAAAGAAAATCTTTGCAACCTTTGACAACATAAAGAAAAGAGCTTGTATCAAACTATCAGAAATTGACCAAGATGTTTTTTCTTCGGCAGACAAAACAATAATATTTCCTGTTGACAATAAATGGGGCAAACAAGGTTGGACACTAATTGAAATGAGTAAAGTGAGAAAAGAGTTATTTATTGACGCATTGACAACTGCATATTGTGAAGTAGCACCGAAAAAACTTTCTGACCAAATTAGACAGAATGACAATGAATAAAGAAGAACAACGAACCGCTAACATGGGTTTGCCAAAAGTGGGGCAGAATAGCTAGGTTTGAGCATTTGGAATTCTATTGAGCATTATCGTAAATTTGAGCATTAGTATTTCAAAATCCCCACCTTCGGCAAGCCCAAAACCGTTATAGCGCATAAAATATAATTGCCACATTTCAACTGCTAGGGACTTGGAATTTTTGTAAAACGACTTTGTTTGATTTCGATTTTCTCAGGAAGCAATTGTGGGCTTTTAGCTGAAAAGAATTTTTGGTTGGGGCTTAAAATTATAGGAAAATCGCTTGCGCTTAAGGCTTAAACGAAAAGAAAATAGGGCAAATTCCTAGGGGCAATGTGAATCGAAATCGGGAACGAAATATATTTACATCAATCAAATTGGACTAGATTAAGAAGATTTACCAAATTGGCTAAATGGGTTGAAATTATAGCTAAATGGGTTGAAAGAATTTAAACTACCATGCCAAATATTGGGCTCGTAACCGAAAACAAAACTAAAAATTGTTACGAAACAAGAAGCCTAAACAATCACTGAAATGGCTTTCGTTTTGACAAAAATGGTGAAATCATCGGCGAAAGAATTTCTAGGGATTTTCCTTCGAAACAAAACCATTTTTGGCTAAAAGGCTAAAATATGGGCTAATTGTCGCCTTGGAAAACGATGAACAATTTTAGTTTACAATTTGCAAAATAATGCGTCAAAAAGGTAGTTTAAATTTGGCTAAAACGCTGCGAAGCTAAGTAGAAAAAGAAGTTACGCGCTATAACACGGCCTTTGCGCCAGGCGGGAAACTAAGTGAAATTTGAGTTAGGTTCTCGTATCAGATATAATTAGGAAAATGTATATTTGTAGTTCGAATACCGCCTATGCGCAAAGCCTGATCCGTTATAGCGCATAAAATATAAATGCCACATTTCAACTGCTAGGGACTTGGAAATTTAGTAAAACGACTTTGTTTGATTTCGATTTTCTCGGGAAGCAATTGTAGGCTTTTGTAAGAAAAGAACTTTTGGTTTGGACTTAAATTTATTCTTAAATCGCTTGCGCTTTTAAGGCTTAAACGAAAAGAAAATAGAGCAAATTTCTAGGGGCAATGTGAATCGAAATCGGGAACGAAATAGATTTATGTCAAACGAGTTAGACTGGAACAAGAAGATTTACCAAATTGGCTAAATGGGTTGAAATTAAAGCTAAATAGCTGAAAGAATTTAAACTACCTAGCCAAATATTGGGCTCGTAAACGAAAACGAAACTAAAAATTGTTACGAAACA
Organism: Bacteroidales bacterium; assembly: GCA_016714605.1. GTDB lineage: Bacteria > Bacteroidota > Bacteroidia > Bacteroidales > UBA1715 > JADKDL01. The sequence goes on from JADKDL010000011.1 coordinate 66,338, forward strand.
CGCACGCAGACAATCACTGAAATGGCTTTCGTTTTGCCAAAAATAGTGGAATCATTGGTGAAAAAGTTCCTTGTAATTTTCCTTGGAAAATAAGCCCGATTCTTTTGGAACAAGGATTAAAAATTGGGCTAATTGTCGCGTAGGAAAACGATGAACAATTTTAGTTTACAATTTTCAAATGAATACTCAAAAAGGTAGTTTAAATCAGGCTAAAAGCTGGGACGCTAAGTAGAAAAAGAAAGTTACGCGCTATAACACGGCCTTTGCGCCAGGCGGGAAACTGTGTGAAATTTGAGTTAGGTTCTCGTATCAGATATGATTAGGAAAATGTATATTTGTAATTCGAAATCCGCCTATGCGCAAAGCCTGATCCGTTATAGCGCATAAAATATAAATGCCACATTTCAACTGCTAGGGACTTGGAAATTTAGTAAAACGACATTGTTTGATTCCGATTTTCTCAGGAAACAATTATGGACTTTTAGCTGAAAAGAATTTTTGGTTTAGACTTAAATTTTTTTTGCAAATCGCTTGCGCTTTTAAGGCTTAAACAAGAAGAAAATAGGGCAAATTTCTAGGGGCAATGAGGATCGAAATCGGAAACGAAAAATATTTAGGTTAATCGATTTGGACTGGATCAATAAGATTTACCCAATTGGCTGAATGGGTTGAAATTATAGCTCAAAGGCTGAAAGAATTTAAACTACCTTGGCCAAATATTTGGCTCATTAACGAAAAAGAAACTAAAAATTGTTACGAAACAAGGAGCCTAAACAATACCTAAAATTGCCTTTGTTTTGACAAAAATAGTTTAATCATCGACGAAACAATTTTGCGAAATTTTACTAGGAACTAAGCCAGATTTTTAGGAACGATAAGTAAAAACAGGGCTAATTGTCGCCTTGGGAAACGATGAACAATTTTAGTTTACAAATTCCAAATGAATACTCAAAAAGGTAGTTTAAATTTGGCTAAATAGCTATGACGCTAAGTAGAAAAAGAAAGTTACGCGCTATAACACGGCCTTTGCGCCAGGCGGGAAACTAAGTGAAATTTGAGTTAAGATCTCGTATCAGATTTGATTAGTAAAATGTATATTTGTAATTCGAAAACCGCCTATGCGCAAAGCCTGATCCGTTATGTGCAACCCTAAAAGACACGAACATTTTACAAATATGAAACGACTATTTCATTTTGGACTTTTTGTTTTTCTGTTCAGCAGTTTGACAGGTTGTAACGGGCAGACAAAAACTAATTCACCGACACAAAAACAAAACGACAAGAAAAAACTTGTTGGTGATGGTTGTGATGGTTGCGAAATTATGTTTGTTGGTATGCCGACAAATATTTCATCCGTGGATACCAGTGTTGGGTGGACAGAAAAAGGGCAGAAACTTTTGGTAACAGGCAAAGCTTATAAAATTGACGGCAAGACACCAGCACCAAATGTCATCATTTATTATTGGCAGACAGACAATAACGGCTACTATTCTCCCACAAAGGAATGGACGAAAAGCAAAACGCCACGGACACATTCGAGGTTGGGTAAAGACAGATGAAAATGGTAAATACTCAATTTACACTATTAAACCTGCACCTTATCCAAATGAAAATATTCCAGCACATATTCATACTTCTAAAAAGAGCCAAACATTGAAAACGAATACTACATTGACGAATTTGTTTTTGACGGTGCTAAACTTTTGACAGGCGATAAAAGAAAATCACTTGAAAATCGTGGCGGTAGTGGAATTTTGAGAGTTTTAATTTCAGGCGATTTACAAATCGCAGAACACAATATAATTTTAGGGCTTAACATTCCAAATTATCCGACAACAAAGAAAATAGAAAAGCAATCAGGACTTGAAATTGGCGAAGACAATCCATCTTTTATTCCTTACCACGCCTTTGGTCCAGACAAAGGAACAAGAACCTGCCCAGTTTGTAAATATGGACGATTTCACGGAATAGTTTACTTCGTTGGCAATAATCCAAATTGGGACGACATTAAAAAGTGGCTTACATTTTTAGAGCAAGAAAGTGTAACACGAAGTAAATATTTGAAAGCATATTTTGTTTATGGAAATGAAAAAGATTACAGCAAAGACAAGCGACAAAAAGAATTAGAAAAGGTTGGGCTTGAACTCAAATTAAAAAATATTGCTTTAACATTTGTGCCTTCAATGATAGACACAGAAAGCGAAGTATACCTAAATAAGATAAACCCAAGCGTAGAGAATACATTTGTGATTTTCAAACATAGAACAATCATTGACAAGTTTATAAATTTTAAAGCATCGGCAGACAATTTCACAATAATTTCATCAACACTTGACAAAACAAAAGGCGACTACTTCAACTTATCAGAACCGAAACACGACTGACGAAGAAGAAGGGTATGCACATAACAAGGGTTTGGCAAAATGGAGGCAGAAGTGCTACATTTGAACATTCGTACTTCTATCAACATTAGTGGTTAATTGAACATTGGTGCTTCGAAATCCCCCACTTCGCCAAGCCCAAAACCGTTGTGCGAAATTTCCTAACGATAATTAAACATAAATTATGAAAAGATTAATTATTCTACTTGTAATTTTCTATTGCGATAATTTATTCGGGCAAATTTCCGATTTCAGAAATTATCAAGAAAAGATAAACATTGCTGAAATGAATTTGATAAAAGGAAAAAAGACGAAGCATTAAATTCATATTATGAAATATTGACAACTTCCAAAGGTAATTTTGTAAAGACATATATAATGCAATGTTGCTTTCTAAAGAACTTTCAAAAACCGATACATTTTTTTGTTTTTAAACTTGATAAAAACAAAAGGACTGAATAATATATATATGAATAGATTGGAAGAATTTCAGACATATCATAGTAATAGAAAATGGAAACAATTTGAAGCAGAAAACAATAATTCAAATATTAATAAAGAATTACGAAATAATATAGACAGTTTGCATATTAGAGACCAACTATTTAGAAAAAAAGAAGGTTCATATAAAGTTTATGGTGACACAATTCATAAAATTGACAGCATAAATCTATACTATATTTATTCATTATTATATGCAAATAACTTTCCTGGTGAAGATGAAATTGGCGTTAGTTCAATAACAGGAAATCAAGGTTATGATATTGTATTTCACCATTACACACAAAAAACATCATTAGTAGAAAATAAAAGGATGCCAAAAATAACACCTATTTTAGTTAATCTTGTTTTACAAGGAAAAGTAATGCCTAATAAATGTTCCCATTGGTTGGAAATGCAAAATGGTGAATTTAAAGCAGGTGTTTTTGGCATTTCGAACTTTTCTATAAATGGGATAAAGACAAATTATTATAGAGAAAAATATTCTTATGAAAGAAAGCTAATATTAGATGAATACAGGAAATGGATGTGTTTAGAATCATTAGAAGATTATTTAGAAAAATTCATATTTACACTTAATAATCCATCCACAAAATATCGATTTGATATAGAAAAAAGTACATTTGAAGTTGACGAGCAAATGTTTAATATTTTTAAAAAGAATATGATAGAACTTAAATAAAGCTTCGCACAACATGGGTTTGCCAAAAGTGGGGTTGAATAGACAATTGAGTATTTCGTATATTATCGAGAATGTTAATATTTTTAGATAGAGGGATTCTCCTCTCCCACTTTCGGCAAGCCCAAAACCGTTGTGCGTCATTCAAACAAGAGAACTCAAATAATAGACAATCCAAATAATGATTATCTTTGCAGACAGAATGAAAATTTATAGATTTATATTTATTTGCTTTTTTATTGCAACGCAATTCAGAGCAAATGCTTGTGATGTTTGTGGGTGTTCAATTGGTGGAACAAACTTTGGAATATTGCCTCAATTTCATAAGCACTTTATCGGTATTCAATATAATTTTAGGACTTTCAATTCAGAACATTTAATTTTAGGAACAGAAACAAAATCAATTTCAACTGAAAGTTTTCAAACAGTTGAATTAAGAGGAAGATTTAATTTATCTAAAAGAATACAATTATTTGTTTTTCTGCCTCTTTCTATCAACCAGCAAACAGAAAACAACTTAATTAGCAAAATTTCAGGATTAGGAGACATTTCAACATTTGCAAATTATAGTATTTACAATAATGGAGATAGTTTGAATAAAAAGTGGAAGCATAATTTTCAATTAGGTGTCGGCTTCAAACTACCTATTGGAAAATATAATACATTAAATAATAACAACGAATTGAACCCAAATATTCAAACAGGTACAGGTTCTTTTGACATATTATTGGATGCTATTTATACAGTTAGATATAGAAAAATTGGTTTAAACAACTCAACAATTTATCGTTTCAACAATTCAAATTCCAATAATTTTCAATTTGGAAATAGATATACTTTTGCAACAAATTTATTTTATTGGGCTAACATTAAAGGGTATTCTTTATTGCCAAGCATTGGCGCTGTATATGAGAATACACAGAAGGATAAACATAATAATGCTATTCTAACTCAAAGTGGTGGAAACACATTGTTATCCTCTATTGGCTTGGATTTTTATTATCGTAAATTTTCGTTTGGAACTAATATACAAATTCCTACATATCAAGATAACAACATTACAAAATCCAAACTAAAATTTAGTACAACTTTACTATTCAATTTCTAACAATTTAAATAAAACAAAAATGAACAAAAAGTATTTTTTAGCTGTAGCAACTGCCACAATTTTGACAGCAAGTATTTATTCTTGCAAAAAAGACACACCAGACACAGAAAAGCCTGTAATTACACTTGCAGAACCAATGATGAATGATACACTTTCATTATCAGTTGAGGATAGCGTGCACATTGAATTTTCGGCAATTGATAATATTGAACTACACGATGTTGCTGTAAATATTACAAATATTGGAGGTACTAATGTTTATACAACAACTGATGATGTAGATGCCAAAACTTTTAGCTATCACAAACATTTTGTACCAAGTGGAATTACAACTGTTACACCATTTACTTTGAAAATAGATGCTTCTGACCACAGTGGAAATGCAACAAATCAATCATTGACATTTTATGTAAAACCATAAGGATAAAAGAACGAACGCACAACAGGGGTTTTGCAAAAGTGGGGCATTTGTACTAAATTTGAGCATTGGAATTCTAATCAACATTTGTGCTAAATTGAACATTTGTACTTCGATTTCCCCACCTTCGCAAAGCCCAAAACGTTGTGCGAAATCAGTTAGGAGGGCTTAACAAATTCAATAAATAAAAAAATTGTTGCTATATTTGGAAACTTTGATTATCTTTGCTGAAAAGAATCAGTGAGATATTTTGAAACAAGATTTTTAAAGGAAGCCGACGAATTTGTTGCTAAACTTGACAAAAAATCTGCTAAAAAAGTGTTTTACAATATCGATTTAGCGGAGCAAACGAATGACCCAAAACTTTTTAAAAAACTTAATAAGGAAATTTGGGAATTTAGGAGTTTGTATTTGGGAAATCAAAATAGACTACTTGCTTTTTGGGACAAAACAGAAACAACTGCAACTTTAGTCTTAGCTACACATGGATTTATTAAGAAAGGGGATAAAGTTCCAATCAGTGAAATTGAAAAAGCTGAACGAATAAGAAAAGAATATTTTTTAATCAAGAAAAATTCTAAAAAATAGACAATGGCACAGAAAGAGATCAAATCATTTTCACTTGCCGAAATGAAGGATAAATATATCGGAAAAGTTGGTTCTGTTGAAAGAGACGAATACGAGTATGAACTACGTATGGATATTTTAGGACGTATGATTAAGACTGCTCGACAACAAAGAAACTTAACTCAAGAAGAATTAGGTAAACTTGTTGGAGTCCAGAAATCCCAAATTTCCAAATTAGAAAGTAGTACAAATAGCGCAACAATCGATACTATTTTAAAGGTTTTCAGAGCTTTAAAAGCTGATATACATTTTAACGTTAAACTTGAAAAACAATTTATTGAATTAGCTTAAAAAAATTGGTTCGCACAACATTGGTTTGCCAAAAGTGGGACTGATTTGATAATTTTAGTCTTTCAGATATTATTCAGATTCTTAATTTTTTTTTGACAGAGGGATTCTCCTCTCCCACTTTCGGCAAGCCTGATTCGTTGTGCGAAATCAGTTAGGAGGGCTTAACAAATTCAATAAATAAAAAATTGTTGCTATATTTGGAAACTTTGATTATCTTTGCTGAAAAGAATCAGTGAGATATTTTGAAACAAGATTTTTAAAGGAAGCCGACGAATTTGTTGCTAAACTTGACAAAAAATCTGCTAAAAAAGTGTTTTACAATATCGATTTAGCGGAGCAAACGAATGACCCAAAACTTTTTAAAAAACTTAATAAGGAAATTTGGGAATTTAGGAGTTTGTATTTGGGAAATCAAAATAGACTACTTGCTTTTTGGGACAAAACAGAAACAACTGCAACTTTAGTCTTAGCTACACATGGATTTATTAAGAAAGGGGATAAAGTTCCAATCAGTGAAATTGAAAAAGCTGAACGAATAAGAAAAGAATATTTTTTAATCAAGAAAAATTCTAAAAAATAGACAATGGCACAGAAAGAGATCAAATCATTTTCACTTGCCGAAATGAAGGATAAATATATCGGAAAAGTTGGTTCTGTTGAAAGAGACGAATACGAGTATGAACTACGTATGGATATTTTAGGACGTATGATTAAGACTGCTCGACAACAAAGAAACTTAACTCAAGAAGAATTAGGTAAACTTGTTGGAGTCCAGAAATCCCAAATTTCCAAATTAGAAAGTAGTACAAATAGCGCAACAATCGATACTATTTTAAAGGTTTTCAGAGCTTTAAAAGCTGATATACATTTTAACGTTAAACTTGAAAAACAATTTATTGAATTAGCTTAAAAAAACTGGTTCGCACAACATGGGTTTGCCAAATGTGGGACTGATTTGATAATTTTAGTCTTTCAGATATTCTTCAGATTCTTAATTTTTTTTTTTTGACAGAGGGATTCTCCTCTCCCACTTTCGGCAAGCCTGATTCGTTGTGCGAAATCAGTTAGGAGGGCTTAACAAATTCAATAAATAAAAAAATTGTTGCTATATTTGGAAACTTTGATTATCTTTGCTGAAAAGAATCAGTGAGATATTTTGAAACAAGATTTTAAAGGAAGCCGACGAATTTGTTGCTAAACTTGACAAAAATCTGCTAAAAAAGTGTTTTACAATATCGACTTAGCGGAGCAAACGAATGACCCAAAACTTTTTAAAAAAACTTAATAAGGAAATTTGGGAATTTAGGAGTCTGTATTTGGGTAATCAAAATAGACTACTTGCTTTTGGGACAAAACAGAACCAACTGCAACTTTAGTCTTAGCTACGCATGGATTTATTAAGAAAGGGGATAAAGTTCCAAACAATGAAATTGAAAAAGCTGAACGAATAAGAGAAGAATATTTTTTAATCAAGAAAAATTCAAAAAAAATAGACAATGCCACAGAAAGAGATTAAATCATTTTCACTTGCCGAAATGAAGGATAAATATATCGGAAAAGTTGGTTCTGTTGAAAGAGACGAATACGAGTATGAACTGCGTATGGATATTTTAGGACGTATGATTAAGACTGCTCGACAACAAAGAAACTTAACTCAAGAAGAATTAGGTAAACTTGTTGGAGTCCAGAAATCCCAAATTTCCAAATTAGAAAGTAGTACAAATAGCGCAACAATCGATACTATTTTAAAGGTTTTCAGAGCTTTAAAAGCTGATATACATTTTAACGTTAAACTTGAAAAACAATTTATTGAATTAGCTTAAAAAAATTGGTTCGCACAACATTGGTTTGCCAAAAGTGGGACTGATTTGATAATTTTAGTCTTTCAGATATTATTCAGATTCTTAATTTTTTTTTGACAGAGGGATTCTCCTCTCCCACTTTCGGCAAGCCTGATTCGTTATGCGTCACCCTATGAGTGACACTACAAACATTCAACATTCAGACAAAATGCAATACGAAATTGACTTACAATCCGAACACAAAAACCTCTTTCTTGAAGCGAGAGAATTTTTACTTTCGTTTGACGGAATTGAAGAAACCAAAAAGGAAAGAATTACAACTTATTCCGACAAAAATGGTGGAATTTGCCATATGAGAACAATGCCATATGGAATTGATTTTGGTTTTCTGAAAGGTGCAAAAATGCAAGACAAACTTGGACTTTTGACAGGTGATGGAAAAGCAATTAGAGTTTTACCATTAAAAGAAATGAACAAGGAAGCTGTTAAATATTACATTGACCAAGCGATAGAAATTAACGCAAAGAAATAGAAATGACTTTTAAGCAAATTATTTCGGAACTTCAAAGGTTAGGCGACAAAGACAAAATAGTTCTAAAAGAAAAAAAGTTTGGAATTGTAGCAAACAATTCATTAGGAATTTACCATAACGACTTAAAAGAACTTGCAAAACTAATAGACAAAGACAATCAATTAGCAATTCAACTCTTTGACAGTGGGATTTACGAAGCAAGAATTTTATGTAGCAAACTTTACAACATAAACGACTTGACAGAAAACCTAATGGAAAAATGGGTTACGACTTTTGAAAATTGGGAAATTTGCGACACCTTTTGTATGGGACTTTTTGCCAAAAGTAAATTTGCCATTTCAAAAGCAATTGAATGGACAGACAGAGAAAATGAATTTGAAAAAAGAGCAGGTTTTACAATTATTGCAGCTTATTGTATGGCAGACAAAAATACGAACAATGAAATATTTGAACAATTTTTGCCAATCATATATAGACATTCAACAGACGACAGAATTTATGTAAAGAAAGCTGTTAATTGGGCATTGAGAAACATTGGAAAAAGAAACAAAGATTTGAACAGAAAAGCAATTAAAATAGCAAATGACTTAATCAAACTTGACAACAAAACAGCAACTTGGATAGCAAAAGACGCATTGAAAGAATTACAAGGTGAAACAGTGAACATACTTGACTACCCAAGAGAAATTTATAGAATCGAACAAAAGCAAAAAAGGGCGAACGCATAACATGGGTTTGGCAAAAGTGGGGCTTTAGTACTAGGCTGAACATTTGTACTTTCTATTAGCTTTTGTACTAAATTTGAACTTTAGTACTTTCTAAACCCCACCTTCGCCAAGCCCAAAAACGTTACCAACAAGCCTAAGAAAAAAGACAGCGACATGAAAATTGAAAAGATGACATACAAAGACAGACCAATCGGAATGACTGCCGACCACACCAGCCGACCCGATAAAGTTTTTTTATTTGCCGACACACATTTTTTGTTTAAGAGCCGACCCACAATTGGCACATTGCCTTTTGCCCGACACACAAGCCCACGCTTCGCAAAAGTCAAAGAGCCAATTCTTGCCGACACACAGACTGAAAGTAAATATCATTTAATTTAAAAATATGTTTACAATACAAGTATTTGAAAAAAGCACGGGTAGACCAGTTTACTCAAAAAAAGTCGGAGTAATTTTTAACGGTTGGACACGTGGTTGTGCAACAGACCAATATACTGACAAAGATGGCGAAGCACATTTTTCTGAAGACAATGGAGAGGGAACTATTTATATACAAGGAAGTAAAGTTTTGAAGGAAGGATTGAAGGAAGAAAAATAATTTATATTTGATACAAAATCAATCATTATGAAAAAGCCAAGTATTATTACGCAAATAATCTTTTCCCCATTAACTATTTGGTTATCAATTGGCACAATTTTCCTTTTGCTGCTTTATAAGTTTGAAATAAACATAAAAAATATTGGAAATGAAACAAAATCACACTTTTACAAATATGATTTTAAACCAATTGAATATCATAAACTAAGTTTTTGGGCAACGTTCTTTTTTTTTGTAATCTTTCCCTTTCTTCTATTGAAAGATATTGCATTATTCATTGGTGTAATGTTTATCTACATATATGAGTATGTGGTTAATACTGTTGAAGAACTTTACCGTAAAGTTGTAAGTGAAGTACAATCATTATGGGAGAGAATAGTAAAGTCAATAAAATAATCCAAAATATGAAAAATCCCTATGTTTTGGATAAAATTAAATTAATAAACGCTCTGTTTAGGGATTGGGAGCAAAACTAAAACTGAAAAATATGGCAAGTAATTCTAAACAATGGAGTTCCGCAACTCCCGGTTACATTATCTTTTTGGTTGACCAATCAGGGTCAATGAATGAACCTTACCCCGAGAAGGGAAATAAGGCAAACTTTACTTCAATGGTTATTAATAGAACTATCAATGAACTGATTAATGTCAACATGGCTGGCGATAAAGTAAAAGACCGTGTTTTCATTTCTATTATCGGCTATGGTAATCCATCAATTAATGAGATTAGGTCGGATTATATTAGTAAGTATGCAGAAAGCCCAATTAGAATAGAAACTGGTAAGCAAAAAGTTTCAGATGGTAATGGTGGATTAATTGAAATGGATGTTCAAAACCCAATTTGGTTGGAACCAACGGCAAGTCAGTTAACTCCGATGGGTAGCGCATTGGAATTTGCTAAAAAACTTGTTGAAGGCTGGATGTCTAAAAAGCCTGATAATCCTGCACCAGTTATTATTAATATTTCTGATGGTTTACCTTATCCTGATGACGAGGAACAAAAATCTCTAAAAGTATCAAAAGAGATTATGGCTCTATCGTGCAGTGATGGCACCCCAATTATTTTCAATGCACACTTAGGAGACAGCAATTCAAAATGTATTTGCCCTGAATCCATAGGAGAACTACCAGATGACCAAGCAAAATTTTTATTTGAAATCTCAAGTAAAGTTCCAGATACTTACATTGATGCGGCTCAAAAGCAGGCTTTGGCAGTTAAGGCGAATTCCAAAGGCTTTGTTTCGAATGCCGACCCTGAAACATTTATAAAGTTTATCAATTTTGGCTCGTCAGGTGGTTCGGATAAAAGATAATTAGTTTTGTATGAAGATAAACATTAGAGGGTATATAACGCACAAGGAAGCGGAAAAATATTCCGATTGTGCCGACCGTTACGCTGCAAATACTAGTAATAATCACTTTGCTATAGCTGATGGAGTATCAAAGTCCTTCTTCCCTGATTACTGGGCAGATATTTTGGTGAATGAATTTGTCACACACGATTTGGATAAGGAATTATCAATCGAAAATTGTCAAATAGTTTGGCTTAATAAAGTGGCTGATAAAGTAAATGCCCCAGATGTCAAATGGTACACTAAAAACGCTTTTATCAGGCAAGAACCAGGTCTAGCAACATTTGTAGGTCTTCGTATTGAAGGCGGCAAATGGTTTGCTTCTGCCTTGGGTGATAGTTTCTTGTTTTTTGTTCCTAATGGGGTTAAAGGTTTTGACGAATGGATAAAACTTTCGTCAAAACCTTTACCTATTGTATTTGATAGCTTCCCAGACTATTATTCCAGTAGGAATAAACAACATGGTGAAATAAAAAGAATTGAACATTCATTGGTCGAGGGTACATTTTATTTAATGACTGATGCTCTTTCCGAATGGGTATTTGACAAACAAAATAAAGCCATTGAGGAAATCAATGAGAAATGGCATAATCAGGAAGAATTTGAACGTAGTATAACGGAATTAAGGTTACTGAATGTATTGAATAATGATGATTCTGCAATATTGATTATCTCGGTCGAAAATGATGGTGAAAATAATTTGACTTATGGTGATGTTGAAATACAGAACTTAATGGAACTTGTTGAAAAAGAAAAAGATTCAGAAGTTGAAACATTGGTTACCCAAAAGGAAACCTTTGTTGAAGAAGTAAAATCTTCAAATTTAAACAAAGTAAGTATAAGCGATAATCTGCCTATCAAGAAAGAGAATCAACAAATATTTAGCACTGAAATTAAGGATGAAATTGAACTTTCACAAAACGCACAAGTGATTTTCAATAAATGTTTAAGTGTTTATGGAAAATCTTTGAAACAAATGGAAAGTATTATCACAAGTATTGGCAAGTTCTCAAAAAGGATGAAAATTTCCGTAGAAGAGCAAAAAAAAATCAAAGAAAAACTAAAAGAGTATGGCATATCCTTCAAGAACTGAAATAGTAACTGCATTTAAGAATCCACAAGTTTGCTATAAAGCAGTGGAGTTGATTGGTGGCAATATCTATTACAATAAAATAAATGTAATACAATATGCAGGTGGCTATACGACAGTGTTCCCATTTAAAGACAAGACAGGTAAAAAAGTCGCTGTTCGTTGTTGGTGTGCTGATATTGGCGATGCCCAAAAACGCAGTTCTGCCATCTCTGATTATTTAAGCAGGGAAATAAATCAATATTTTGTCACTTTCAAATATGTTGAAAATGCCATACTTATTAAAGGAGAATTGCAGCCTATAATTATTATGGACTGGGTTGAAGGAAAACCATTAAAAGAGTATTTAAGTGACAATTGCGATTCTAAGACTTTTTACGCAATAGCCGAAAAATTCAAAATGATGGTTGCTGATTTTCACAAAAGGGAAATTGCACATGGTGATTTACAGCATGGCAATATATTGGTAAAATCTGATGGTACACTTGTAGTTGTTGATTACGATTCAATGTACATCGACAATCTGAAAGGTATGTATGATGTAATAAAAGGATTACCTGGTTATCAGCACCCTGCTCGTGTTCAAAATCAGTATGTTCAACCCAATTTGGATTATTTTTCAGAATTGGTTATTTATTTGTCATTGTTGATTTTTGCTGAGAATCCCAAACTTTGGTTAAACTATTGTGATGCAGAAGATTTGTTGTTCTCAAAAGACGATTTTTCAAACATCAAGCAATCAACGATTTATAAGCAATTTCAGAAGTCATCAAATTCGGCAATAGCCAATTTATTGAAAAAATTAGAGGAGGAATTAGCAAAGTCAGACATTCAGCAGCTTTTACCTTTAGAAGATTTGCTCATTGATAAATTGCAAAAATCTTTTGATGACATTAACAACAAATGGGGTAATCAACCAAATCCACCTCAACCTAGAGTATTTAAAATACCAGAAGTAAAATCAATAACAGATAAATTTTGAGATTATGGTTAGCAATCCATTTTATACTGATTTTAGAAGTAAAAATACTGATAGAACTGCAAAAAAGGACGGTTTTGGCAATGTGTCTGGTAATGAATTTGATTTGGCAAAGGATAATGCTTTTAAAGGAAAAGTTATTGCCATACTTCATTTATACACAGGTATCGGACACAACGAAAACTTTGATTTTCTTCTGCCAGAAAAGGCTTTGCAAGAAAAGGGATTTTCCGTTGTTCGTTGGCAAAACGCTCTTCCGGATATAGAAGAATTTAAGAAAGTTCTTTCAAAGTCCACTCAACTCTGGATAATCTCAACAGAAACACAATTATTGAATGCTTCATACCTTAACGTAATCAAGGACTTTTTTAATCAAGGACATGGTCTTTTTCTTTGGGGTGACAATGACCCTTTTCATAAAGATGCAGATTTTGTATCACAAAGTCTTTTTAATACTACAATGAGTGGTTATGAAATGGGAGACCAAGTTGTTTCTCTGCAAAAAGGAAATTCTAAAATAGGCATTGTACCTAATCACCCAATAACAACTGGATTGGAATTTCTATATGAGGGGATAACGATTGCCGCAATTTCAATTAATAATGATTTAAAACCACTTATGTACAGTTCTGCTGGTAATGTAGTTACTGCATATTATGAAAGAGATGAAAAAAGAGCAATATTAGATGGTGGGTTTACAAGACTATACTGCAAGTGGGATACCGCTGGTACAGCTCGATTTGTAAAAAATGCCGCTGCTTGGCTTGCCAATACAGAACGTTTTGAATTAAAAACTAATTTAACTCAACAGAATAAAATTGAAAATAATTCACTTGATGTGAATAATATTATTTCAAAATTTGACAATAAAAATATCTCCTCTATAATACCTCAATCATTGCCTAATACTGATTCAACAATTAATAAGTTCTGATAATGCCGATCAAAAGTGATATAATAAATGCTGTCAATAATCTTGATTATTTTTTAAATGTTAAGGAACTGAAAGGGGCAACTGTTAAGAAAAATCTGAATGGGCAACCTTTTTTCTTCACAGGTGGTTTCAATATGGTTTTTCAATTTGAAAAAAAATCGACTAAGTGGGCATTTCGTGTTTGGCATATTTATCTTCAAAATCTTAAAGTTCGTTTTCAGAAAATATCGCAATATTTAATAAAACAAAAATTGTCTTATTTTGCTGATTTTATATACGATGAAAACGGATTGTTGGTGAACGGAACCTTGGTCGACACCATTCGAATGGTCTGGTTAGATGGTTTATTATTAAAGGATTTCTTACAATTAAATTTACTAAACAAGCAGAAACTATTAGACTTAGCAAAGTCATTTTTAGAAATGTGTAGTGAATTACACAAAAACAAAATTTCTCATGGAGATTTACAACACGGTAATATAATCATTGACAATAACGGTAAAATTAAATTGATTGATTATGATTCAATTTGTATACCCGACATTGAAGGAGAAGATGAGTTAGTAACAGGATTAAAAGGTTACCAACATCCAACTCGCTTAAATTCAAAAAATTGCGCATCATTAAAAGCAGATTATTTTTCAGAACTAGTTATATATTTGTCCATAATTGCTCTTGCAGAAAACCCATTATTATGGAATGATTATTATGTTGAAGAATCTGAAGTTTTACTTTTTGATGATGCCGATTTTACAAATCTTAGTCAATCTAATATATACAAATCACTGATTAGTCATTCTTCAAATGAAATCAAGGTCTTGCTTGAAATTTTGATTGACTATTTGAATAAGCAATCATACCTTGATTTAGAGCCATTTGAAGTATATTTAACACCACCTGTAATTGTCCATTTTTCTGTTGATAAAGAGGTTGTTATATCAGGTCAAAAAGTAACCTTATCCTGGGAGATAAAAAACGCTTTTGAAATTGAAATAAATAATGGGTTTGGAAAAATAATAAATGCTTTAGATAAAATTGATATTTTTCCAAGCCAAAATACAATTTATAGAATACAAGCAAAGGGGATTGGAGGAAAAGTTGAACAAGAGACGTTTGTTAAAGTTTTCCCAACTCCAATTATCGAATCTCTTAAAATTCCGATGCCTGATTTTACGAGTAGGTTTAGTTTAAGTTCGATAGTTCTAAACCCGCCCAGTATAAATGTATCTATCAATTTACCTGATTTCAATTTCGATATTCCGGAATACGTTTCTCCAAATATTCCTTTAAATAGGATAAAACTAGAATATAAACCCAAAATGTCAATTTTCAATTTTTCAAAACTATATGAAAGAATCAGAAGGAAAAGCAAAATCTAACGAAGACAGAGAACTGAGTAGAATACAACATTTTCTATGTATCTGTGCTGGCGTTGATAAAGAGGTATTGAAACAATGTCCAACAGAATGGAATAAATATACCGGCATTGGTGCAACAATTTTATTCACCGGCATATTGGCTTCATTGTCAGGTGGCTTTGCATTATATACAGTTTTTCGTAATGGCGAATTAACCAATACTGATGTAAGTGCTTTATTTCCAGCATTTATGTTCGGGGTTTTGTGGGGTTTGATTATTTTTAATTTAGACCGTTTCATTGTTTCAACATTTAGAAAATATGAATCTGACACTTGGTGGATAAAGACAGGAAAGGAATTATTACAGGCTTCACCTCGAATAATATTAGCAATAATTATTGCAATCGTTATATCGAAACCTATTGAAATTAAAATATTTGAAAGTCGTTTGGCAGAACAGATAAAGAAAAATGAAATTAGTTCAAAAAAGAACAATTCGTCTGAATTTGATAATATTTATGGAGTTTCTGACAAAGAAGGTAGAATATCAAATATTGATACAACAATTACAAAACTACAAACAGAGTTGAACTCTGACCCGCAAAATGTAAAAGATTTAATTAACAATAACCTTGCACAAGCAAATAGTACGCTAACAAGAATCAGAAATACAAATAATCCTAAAATTGATATTCATAGGAGAAATATTAGTTCTATCAAGAACAATCAAAACAATTACCGCCCAGTTTTGGATGAATTTGGTAAAGAAGTTGACAAAAAGCTCACCAAAGAAGCTAATGATAGAATTCGTGATGAAAATATTGCTATTGCCACACTAAATAGGGAGATAAATATTCAAGTAGGAGTAGTTAATGGTATCAATAATCAAATCGTAGAAGCAAGAAAAAAATACAGAGAACAAAAGCAACAAGAAATTGACAACAAAAAAACCGAAAAAACTGATGAAGAAACTCGTTTAAAAGAATCAAGAACGAAAGCAGATGAAGAAACTAGAACAGCAAATGTAACCTCTGAACGTGCGTTTACAAACAATTTTATAACACAAATTGAAGCTTTAGGCGACTTGACAGGTAATGATAAGACGATGTGGTGGACAAGTTTTATGATAACTTTATTGTTTTTGACTATAGAAATCGCTCCAATTCTAACAAAACTAATAACTAAACGAGGACCTTACGATGAAATACTTGATAGAGTTGAATATGAAACAATGGTTGAGCAAAAAAGAAATAATCTCACAAAAAAACTCTGAGATAAATGAACTTTTAATTAAGGCAGAAGAAGCGGGGAAACTCAAAGGAGAAACATTTCTTCAATCTCAAAAAGACAAATTGGATGCAGAACTTAAAAACAACAAAATAATACTTGACAAAATAGCTTCATATCAACAGGAAATTGCTTTGCTTCATATTGAAAACTGGTATAAGGTCGAAAAAGCTAAAGCAGAATCAATAATTGACAAACCAAAATTTGTAGATATTTTTTGGAAACAGAAAGATGCAATTGATAGTATTGAATATTGTTTCAGAAATGGGTCTGTATCCGATAATGAATTGTTGTATTTTGAGAATGGTCATTTGAGTAAAGGAAAATGGAATTTTGATGTTCCCAATAATGAAATCAAGATTGACCTGTTAAGCAATAATATTGAGTATGTTATTGTTGAAGTAAAAGAGACTCGCCTAAGGCTAAAAGACAAAGAAACAAATGAAATATTAAATTTTGAAAAAGTATAATGGCTTGGAGGTTTAGAAAATCTAAGAATTTCGGCCCATTTAGGGCGTCTGTTTCAAAGAGAGGTATTGGAACAAGTTTTGGCTTTCTCGGCTTTCGTTTTGGGGTTAGTCCAGATGGCAGGAGATATTGGAGTTTCGGAATACCAGGTTCGGGCTTATATTACATTAAATACTTTAATTAAACGATTGCCATGTTTAAAGGATTAAATACTGTCGGTAAAGGATTTGAAAAGAGTTTCAATTCTGTATATCATGCCAAAGTTCGTTGCCCGGTATGCAAAGAAGAAATCTATGCTAATGCGTTAATGTGTCCGAATTGTAAAACAGATTTTAAAAGAGCTCCATACACAACACGCCTTGCATGGCAGAAAACAGCCTTAAAAATAGTTTTAGCATTTTCCATTCTAATTGCTTTGGCAATAAGTTTAAGTGAAGCACCTGTTTTATTGGGAATTATTGTTGGTCTGTTGTTTTATGGCTTGGGTTATGTAATAATTCAAAAAATTCAAAGCTTCATTAACTATCATAATAAATAAAATCATGGGACATTTTTCAGTAAGAGTAATGTATAGTAATGGGAAACCAGCAAGTGATGTCGGTGTAATGATTGATTATGGTCTATTAAACGGAACAGACGAAAAAAGAACCCATAGTGATGGTTGGGTTGAATTTCATAATCATGGCGACAAATCTGGTTATATTTGGGTTCATGGGCATAAGATGGGTTCACATTCTTTGGCTGATGGTAAAACCTATTCATTTACAATTTAGTTCTTAAAACAATTTATAAATCAATATGCCGACACACAAAGCATACACATTTGCAAGCCGCACAAGCCCTGTCACAAACCAAAGCTTGCAAAAGAGTATGCTTTCCCCTGCCCTGAGAAAAAACAAAAAATCTTCCCCCTTAAAGAAAAATAAAACTTTGCCGACACACAACCCGACAGACAAAAACGTAATGACAGAACTGATTGATTATTATAATGGTATGTCGCTTGAAAGGAAAGAAGGCCTGTTGGTAACAAAGGCTATATGCAATAAGGGTTTCAGAGGTAATTCAAGCATTCTGCCCCGCATAAAATTTCGTGTCGGTGGACAGGATAGTAGCCCGCAATCCCTTACTGCATATAGCCTCGACCGTTATAGCGCATAAAATATAATTGCCACATTTCAACTGCTAGGGACTTGGAATTTTTGTAAAACGACTTTGTTTGATTTCGATTTTCTCAGGAAGCAATTGTGGGCTTTTAGCTGAAAAGAATTTTTGGTTGGGGCTTAAAATTCTAGGAAAATCGCTTGCGCTTTTAAGGCTTAAACGAAAAGAAAATAGGGCAAATTCCTAGGGGCAATGTGAATCGAAATCGGGAACGAAATATATTTACATCAATCAAATTGGACTAGATTAAGAAGATTTACCAAATTGGCTAAATGGGTTGAAATTATAGCTAAATGGGTTGAAAGAATTTAAACTACCATGCCAAATATTGGGCTCGTAACCGAAAACAAAACTAAAAATTGTTACGAAACAAGAAGCCTAAACAATCACTGAAATGGCTTTCGTTTTGACAAAAATGGTGAAATCATCGGCGAAAGAATTTCTAGGGATTTTCCTTCGAAACAAAACCAATTTTTTGGCTAAAAGGCTAAAATATGGGCTAATTGTCGCCTTGGAAAACGATGAACAATTTTAGTTTACAATTTGCAAAATAATGCGTCAAAAAGGTAGTTTAAATTTGGCTAAAACGCTGCGAAGCTAAGTAGAAAAGAAAGTTACGCGCTATAACACGGCCTTTGCGCCAGGCGGGAAACTAAGTGAAATTTGAGTTAGGTTCTCGTATCAGATATAATTAGGAAAATGTATATTTGTAGTTCGAATACCGCCTATGCGCAAAGCCTGATCCGTTATAGCGCATAACATATAAATTCTACATTTCAACTGCTAGAGACTTGGAAATTTAGTAAAACGACTTTGTTTGATTTCGATATTCTCGGGTAGCAATTGTGGGCTTTTAGCTGAACAGTTTTTTAGGTTGAGACCAAAAATTTATTCTTAAATCGCTTGCGCCTTTAAGGCATAAACGAAAAGAAACGTAGGGCTAATTTCTAGGGGCAATGTGAATCGAAATCGGAAACGAAAAATATTTAAGTTAATAGATTTGGACTAGTTCAAGAAGATTTACCTAATTGGCTAAATGGGTTGAAATTATAGCTAAATGGCTGAAAGAATTTAAACTACCTTGCCAAATATTGGGCTCGTAAACGAAAACGAAACTAAAAATTGTTACGAAACAAGAAGCCTAAATAATCACTAGAATGGCTTTCGTTTTGTCAAAAATAGTAAAATAATCGGCGGCGAAAAAGTTCCATGTAATTTTCCTTGGAAAACAAGCCCGATTCTTTTGGAACAATAATAAAATATGGCTAAATGTCGCCTTGGGAAACGATGAACAATTTTAGTTTACAATTTGCAAATTAATACTCAAAAGGTAGTTTAAATTTGGCTAAATAGCTATGAAGCTAAGTAGAAAAAGAAAGTTACGCGCTATAACACGGCCTTTGCGCCAGGCGAGAAACTAAGTGGAATTTGAGTTTATGGACTCGTATTAAATATGATTAGGAAAATGTATATTTGTAATTCGAAATCCGCCTATGCGCAAAGCCTAGTCCGTTGGTGGTAATGGTACGGAGACAATCCAAAAAAATTAAAGAATTATAAAATGACAGTAAAAGAAGCCATTGTAAAAAGTTTAGACGACTTAAAAGGAATTGCAAATTCAATAGAATTGTGTGATTATATTTTAGAAAAAAAATATGCTGATTTTACAGGTAAGACACCAGCAGGAACAGTTTCCGCACAACTTGGAGATTTTATAAGAAAAGGTGACAAGAGAGTAAAACGAATCAAACAACAAGGTGGAAATTATGGGTATTACTTAACAAAATACGAACCAGAATTAAACCTTGATACTGAAACAATAATTTCTACAAATTCAACACCTATAAAGTCAGACAAAAAGAAAACATTTGAAGAAAGAGATTTGCATATACTATTATGCAGCTTTCTTAAAAACCTTGATACGTTCTCTAAAACTATATTTCACGAAAAATCAAACGGAAAAGACACAAACCAAATATGGACACACCCAGATATGGTTGGAATTAAATTTCAAAATTTACGCAATAAGACAAGCCAAGAGTTTTTAAAATCAATCAATAAGGTAGATACTTTTAAATTGAGCTCGTATGAACTTAAAAAAGAAATAAATACAGACAATGAATTGAAACAAGCATTTTTTCAAGCAGTATCAAATTCAAGTTGGGCAAACTTTGGATATTTAGTTGCATTTGAATTTAGTGATGCATTGTATGACGAAATGCAAAGATTAAATCAATCATTTGGAATTGGTATTATAGAACTAAATGCAAATCCTTATCAAAGTAAGATATTGTTTCCTGCAACACTTAAAGAACTTGATTTTAGAATGATAGATAAACTCTGTCAGAACAACAAAGAGTTTGAAAAATTCATTGAGCAAACAGAAAAACTATTAACAGCACAAGAACGATATATTAAAGCTACAATCAACGAATTTGACGAATTTTGTGATGACTATTTTGAAAATGACACAGACATTGAAAAGTATTGTAATGATAAAAATATACCAATGGACGAAAACTAAAAACCACTACCACCAACAAGGGTTTGGCAAAATGGGGGCAGAAGTGCTATATTTGAGCATTCGTACTTCTATCAACATTTGTGGTTTATTGAATATTTGAGCTTCGATTTCCCCCACTTCGCCAAGCCCCAAACCGTTGTGTGCAATACGACAGACACAGAAGAAACTCTAAAGGACGATTTAATCCAAAGCCAAAGCGTTGATTTAGACATTTAACCAAATTTTTAGAATTAAAAAACTAACTTAACATAAAATATTCAGTATGAACAAAACATATTTTAACACCCAATTTGTAGCACTAAGAAAATTTAACTCAAAAAAATTGTTTCTAATATTTATTTCTGTAACTTTTTTTGGCTGTACTAAAGACCCTGTAGATACAGGAGGTGGTGGTACAAGCTCTTTAACTGAAAGAATAATTTCAGACACTTCCTATGGAACAAATTCTTATCAAAAAATGGATATTTATTTACCAGCAGGTAGAACATCAGCAACAAAAATGGTTATATTTATACACGGTGGTGGTTGGGAAAGTGGTAGCAAGAGCGACCCTGAATATTTGCAAATGTTTAATTTAATAAAACAAAAATGGTCACAAGCAGCCGTTGCTACAATAAATTATAGGTTAACAAGCAACCCAACAGTGCATCATTCAGAGATAATGGCTGATGTTTCATCGGCTGTAAATTTTTTGGTAACTAATAAGAGCAGCTTTGTTACATCTGATACCATTTGTATGATGGGAGCAAGTGCAGGTGGACACTTAGCAATGCTTTATACATACAAATTTAATTCCAACAATTACGTAAAATGTGTTGCCGATTTTTTTGGACCTGCAAAGCTAAATGATTGGACTTGGTATAATACATTCAATGTTTTTATAAACAGGTCAATGACTGAAGTATTGACTAATTATAATGGAAGTGCTTGGAATGACGCTCTATATGCATCAAACAGTCCTATATCCGTTGCTACAGCTCAGTCTAAACCAACCATTATATTTCACGGAACTTTAGATGCAGTAGTTCCATTGTATCAAAGCCAATGGTTAAAAGGACAACTAACAACGTTAGGTGTAACTAATCAATATTATGAGTATATTGATGGACACGGTTTCAATTATACAAACACTTCTGATGCAATAGAAAAATCTGTAGCATTTTTTAAACAGCATTTGCAATAGACAATTTTGAAATAATCATCTAACCATCAATTTTAAAAGTACTAAATATGATGTACAGCACACAACATTGGGTTTGGCTATAGCAGGGCTTGACAATGTAACTTCAGCTTCAGTTATCTATCAGCTTTGGTTCCAGCTCGACGTTTTTCAATTTGGCTTTTAGTTCTTAACTTCAACAAAATTATTTTAATTGGGCTGCGGTTACGGGCTGACAATTATGAAATCCCCTGCCATCGCCAAGCCCTATTCGTTAGCCGTCATTGTAAAGCGACACCCTCAAATATAAACAGAAAAGAAATGAAAATTTACAAACAAGAAAATTACAATTCACTTTCACCATATTTAATTGTGGACAATGCTCAAAAATTGGTTGATTTATTGACTAAAATTTTTGATGCAAATATTTTAAGACGCTTTGACCACGAAAACGGGAAAATTGCTCATATAGAATTACTGTTAGACGACACTGTAATTATGATTAGCGACAGCACCGAAAATTATGAAGCAAACAAAACAATGCTTCATATTTATGTACCTGACGTTTTTAAAACATTTGACAAAGCCATTGAAAATGGTTGTGAACTAATTGAAAAACCAATAAATAAACAAGGCGACCCAGATACAAGAGGTTCATTCTATGATTTTGCAGGAGACTATTGGGCTGTTAGCACACAAACAAATTAACAATGAAAAGCAAATCAGTAAACTTTAACTATGCCGACTTTGAAGTAGTAAAGAATATTGCTTTGACATTTCCTTACACAGAAGAAAGTATTTCACACGAAGGAACTCCTTCAGTAAAAGTTCGTAACAAACTAATGTGCCGACTTCACGATAGTGGAGAATTTATTCCAATACGACTTAACTTTGACATTAGAGATAAATATTTAGACAGCCATCCTGAAATTTTTCATTTGCCTGACCACTTCAAAGCATATCCTTACATTTGTATGTGGACACATAATTATGACAAAAAATTATTAACTGAAATTCTTGAACAAAGTTGGAAAGGACTTGCGACCAAGAAACAAGTAAAAGAATATGACGAAAAGAAAACAACGAACGTCTAACATCGGTTTGGCAATATGGCGGCTGAAGTGCTTCTATGAAACATTTGTGCAAGGTTCAACAGCAGTAATTCTATTGAACTTTTGTGCTAAAAATCCGCCACATCGCCAAGCCGAAAACCGTTATAGCGCATAACATATAAATGCTACATTTCAACTGCTAGGGACATGAAATCTAGTGAAACGACTTTGTTTGATTTCGATTTTTTCGGGAAGCAATAGTGGGCTTTAATATGAAAAGAACTTTTGACTGGGATTTAAAATTATAGGAAAATCGCTTGCGCTTTTAAGGATTAAACGGAAAGAAAATAGGGCAAATTTCTAGGGGCAAAGAGGATCGAAATCGGGAACGAAACATATTTACTTCAATCGAATTGGACTGGATTAAGAACATTTACCAAATTGGCTAAATGGGTTGAAATTATTGCTAAATGACTGAAAGAATTTAAACTACCTTGCCAAATATTTGGCTCGCAAACGACAACGAAACAAAAAATTGTTACGAAACATGAAGCCTAAACAATCACTAAAATTGCTTTCGTTTTGTCAAAATAGTGAAATCTTCGGCGAAAGAATTTCTAGGGATTTTACTGGGAAAACAAGCACGATTTTTAGGAGCAAGGGTTAAAAAAATGGGCTAATTGTCGCCTTGGGAAACGATGAAAAATTTTAGTTTACAATTTGCAAATTAATGCCTCAAAAAAAGTAGTTTAAATTTGGCTAAAACGCTGCGAAGCTAAGTAGAAAAAGAAAGTTACGCGCTATAACACGGCCTTTGCGCCAGGCGGGAAACTAAGTGAAATTTGAGTTCTAAACTCGTATAAAATATGAATAGGAAAATGTATATTTGTAGTTCGAATACTGCCTATGCGCAAAGCCTGATCCGTTGGCAGTAATGCTACGAGACACCTAAAACTACAAGCAATAAATAAAATATGGAACAAACAATAAAGACACTAATTTATATTCACGCCTTTTTCGGCGGACTTGGTTTGATAACAGGAATGATTAGCATTTTTGTAAAAAAAGGAGGATTTAATCACAAAAGAGCAGGAAAAATATTTTCATATTCAATGATTATTAGTTCGTTGATTTCTCTTTTCATAGCCAGAATGCCCAAACACGAAAACTTATTTTTATTCCTAATTGGCATATTTACAATTTATATGGTGTTAGCGGGAAACCGAGCATTAACACTTAAAAGCAAGACAAAAATCAAAGCAGACATAGTAGACAAATTAGTGTCAGGAATTATGCTTTTGGCTTCAATTGGAATGTTGACAATCGGAATTATCGGTATGATTCAACATATAGATAATAGTATTTTATATGTTTTCTTTGGAGGTTTTGGTGCATTTATGACCTTGAAAGATTTTCAAACATTTAGAAATTTCACAGAAAAGAAAAACGCTTGGCTCATTAGTCATTTAGGACGAATGGTTGGAGCATTAATTGCTTCTGTAACAGCATTTTTGGTTGCAGGACTTCATATTGGCACGACACTAGTATGGATTTTGCCAACAATTTTGGGGACAGCATACATTGTTTATTGGAACAGAAATTTTAAACAAACCAAAACAATCAAAGCAGAATAAAGCACTACTGCCAACATTGGGTTTTGTGCAAGTTGGGCAGACGGAATAACAATGAGCATTTGTAACTCTGTTCAGCTTTTGTTCGGGCAGGACGTACATCGCTGAACTTTTGTACTTAACTTCAAATTTATATTTTCAATAAGCAGTGGTTCCAGGCAGACGGAATGCTATTTCCCAACCTGCACAAAGCCCTGTTCGTTATAGCGCATAAAATATAATTGCCACATTTCAACTGCTAGGGACTTGGAATTTTTGTAAAACGACTTTGTTTGATTTCGATTTTCTCAGGAAGCAATTGTGGGCTTTTAGCTGAAAAGAATTTTTGGTTGGGGCTTAAAATTATAGGAAAATCGCTTGCGCTTTTAAGGCTTAAACGAAAAGAAAATAGGGCAAATTCCTAGGGGCAATGTGAATCGAAATCGGGAACGAAATATATTTACATCAATCAAATTGGACTAGATTAAGAAGATTTGCAAATTGGCTAAATGGGTTGAAATTATAGCTAGATGGGTTGAAAGAATTTAAACTACCATGCCAAATATTGGGCTCGTAACCGAAAACAAAACTAAAAATTGTTACGAAACAAGAAGCCTAAACAATCACTGAAATGGCTTTCGTTTTGACAAAAATGGTGAAATCATCGGCGAAAGAATTTCTAGGGATTTTCCTTCGAAACAAAACCAATTTTTTGGCTAAAAGGCTAAAATATGGGCTAATTGTCGCCTTGGAAAACGATGAACAATTTTAGTTTACAATTTGCAAAATAATGCGTCAAAAAGGTAGTTTAAATTTGGCTAAAACGCTGCGAAGCTAAGTAGAAAAAGAAAGTTACGCGCTTTAACACGGCCTTTGCGCCAGGCGGGAAACTAAGTGAAATTTGAGTTAGGTTCTCGTATCAGATATAATTAGGAAAATGTATATTTGTAGTTCGAATACCGCCTATGCGCAAAGCCTGATCCGTTATAGCGCATAACATATAAATTCTACATTTCAACTGCTTGGGACTTGGAAATTTAGTGAAACGACTTTGTTTGATTTCGATTTTCTCGGAAAGCAATTGGGGCCTTTATATGAAGAGAATTTTTGGTTGGGATTTAAAATTATAGGAAAATCGCTTGCGCTTTTAAGGCTTAAACGAAAAGAAAAGTACCGCAAAACTCTAGGGGCAATGAGAATCGAAATCGGGAACGAAAAATAATTACGTTAATAGATTTGGACTAGTTCAAAACGGTTTACCAAATTGGCTAAATGGGTTGAAATTATTGCTAAATGACTGAAAGAATTTAAACTACCTTGCCAAATATTTGGCTCGCAAACGACAACGAAACAAAAAATTGTTACGAAACATGAAGCCTAAACAATCACTAAAATTGCTTTCGTTTTGTCAAAATAGTGAAATCTTCGGCGAAAGAATTTCTAGGGATTTTACTGGGAAAACAAGCACGATTTTTAGGAGCAAGGGTTAAAAAATGGGCTAATTGTCGCCTTTTGAAACGATGAACAATTTTAGTTTACAATTTGCAAATTAATGCTTTAAAAAGGTAGTTTAAATTTGGCTAAATAGCTATGAAGCTAAGTAGAAAAAGAAAATTACGCGCTATAACATGGCCTTTGCGCCAGGCGGGAAACTAAGTGAAATTTGAGTTTATGGCCTCGTATTAGATATGATTAGGAAAATGTATATTTGTAGTTCGAAAACCGCCTATGCGCAAAGCCTGATCCGTTATAGCGCATAAAATATAATTGCCACATTTCAACTGCTAGGGACTTGGAATTTTTGTAAAACGACTTTGTTTGATTTCGATTTTCTCGGGAAGCAATTGTGGGCTTTTAGCTGAAAAGAATTTTTGGTTGGGGCTTAAAATTATAGGAAAATCGCTTGCGCTTTTAAGGCTTAAACGAAAAGAAAATAGGGCAAATTCCTAGGGGCAATGTGAATCGAAATCGGGAACGAAATATATTTACATCAATCAAATTGGACTAGATTAAGAAGATTTACCAAATTGGCTAAATGGGTTGAAATTATAGCTAAATGACTGAAAGAATTTAAACTACCTTGCCAAATATTTGGCTCTGCAAACGACAATGAAACAAAAAATTGTTACGAAACATGAAGCCTAAACAATCACTAAAATTGCTTTCGTTTTGTCAAAATAGTGAAATCTTCGGCGAAAGAATTTCTAGGATTTTACTGGGAAAACAAGCACGATTTTTAGGAGCAAGGGTTAAAAATGGGCTAATTGTCGCCTTGGGAAACGATGAAAAATTTTAGTTTACAATTTGCAAATTAATGCGTCAAAAGGTAGTTTAAATTTGGCTAAAACGCTGCGAAGCTAAGTAGAAAAGAAAGTTACGCGCTATAACACGGCCTTTGCGCCAGGCGGGAAACTAAGTGAAATTTGAGTTAGGTTCTCGTATCGAATATGATTAGGAAAATGTATATTTGTAGTTCGAAAACCGCCTATGCGCAAAGCCTAGACCGTTATAGCGCATAACATATAATTGCCACATTTCAACTGCTAGGGACTTGGAATTTTTGTAAAACGACTTTGTTTGATTTCGATTTTCTCAGGAAGCAATTGTGGGCTTTTAGCTGAAAAGAATTTTTGGTTGGGGCTTAAAATTCTAGGAAAATCGCTTGCGCTTTTAAGGCTTAAACGAAAAGAAAATAGGCAAATTCCTAGGGGCAATGTGTGAATCGAAATCGGGAACGAAATATATTTACATCAATCAAATTGGACTAGATTAAGAAGATTTACCAAATTGGCTAAATGGGTTGAAATTATAGCTAAATGGGTTGAAAGAATTTAAACTACCATGCCAAATATTGGGCTCGTAACCGAAAACAAAACTAAAAATTGTTACGAAACAAGAAGCCTAAACAATCACTGAAATGGCTTTCGTTTTGACAAAAATGGTGAAATCATCGGCGAAAGAATTTCTAGGATTTTCCTTCGAAACAAAAACCAATTTTTTTGGCTAAAAGGCTAAAATATGGGCTAATTGTCGCCTTGGAAAACGATGAACAATTTTAGTTTACAATTTGCAAAATAATGCGTCAAAAGGTAGTTTAAATTTGGCTAAAACGCTGCGAAGCTAAGTAGAAAAAGAAAGTTACGCCTATAACACGGCCTTTGCGCCAGGCGGAAACTAGTGAAATTTGAGTTAGGTTCTCGTATCAGATATAATTAGGAAAATGTATATTTGTAGTTCGAATACCGCCTATGCGCAAAGCCTGATCCGTTAGCTGCAACCCCAAGATACACCCTACTAACATTGAACATTCCGAAAATGATAGACAGAAAAGTCAACGCTTCGTAAAATTAAAAGAGGTGCAAGCCAACACACAAAGCCAACGCTTTTGCACCACATTTAATTTTACCCCAACGCACCAAAGCCCACCCACCACCCAACAAGTGGACAAAGTGAATTTTGAATCAACATAGTAGCAAACAAGCCATTTAAAATTGTAAATTTGCCACTTACTTAATTTGACAATGATTTAATGATAAATAAAGACAACTTAAAGGACTTACTAAAAGCATTGAACTTTGAAGAAAAGAGCCATATTTATATTAAACATTTTGTCGGCTTCCCCAAAATTCGGCCAGAAAGAGGTTGTTAAAATAACAAAATTTAATAACTTTAAAGACAAATTAAGAGATGAAAAAGAAATTCACAGAATCACAAATTGTATCTGCCATTAAACGGCAGGAAGCAGGAATGAAGACTAGCGAGATAGCAAGAGAGCTAGGGGTAAGTAGTACAACCATTAATAACTGGAAAAGCAAGTACAGTGGTATGGAAGTATCAGATATCAAGCGAATGAAACAATTAGAAGCTGAAAATGCCGAGCTCAAAAAATGTATGCAGAGATGAGCATTGAGAACAGAGCGATAAAAGCAGTCTTTGAAAAAAAAGTTCTAACGCCTGAGGAGAAACGAGAGATAGTGGGGAGTCTAAATGAAGAAGGACTCAGTATCCGAAAGGCGTGTCAATTCGTAGGTATAGCTCGTAGTACCACACAATACAAAAAAGAAAGACAAGGATGATAAAGATCTGATAGATCATCTAGGGTCGACTCACCCAAAGCACGTCAATATAGGCTTTTGGCAGTGTTATTATCGAATAAGAAACCAAGGATATCGTTATAATCATAAACGAATGTATCGAGTATATACAGCAATGAAATTAAATATAAGAAGGAGGCGAAAGAAGAGACTTCCGACAAGACTTAAAAGAGAATTAGTAAAATGTACTGCCCAAAACCAAGTCTGAGTATGGATTTTGTGAGCGATAAATTGACAAACGGGAGTTCTTTCAGGATACTCAATATTATAGATGATTATAATCGTGAATCACTCCACATAGATTTAGATACTAGTATGCCAGCAAAACGTGTTATTAAAGCCTTAGATACTATTGCATTTGAAAGAGGGTATCCCTGCCAATATTAGGATGGACAATACTTCTGAATTTATAAGTACAGCGTTAGCGCTTATGGTCAGAAAAAAAACACAAAGTAACACTGCTTCATATCCAACCAGGAGAACCTACACAAAAACGCATATATAGAGCGTAATAACGGCACAATGAGCAAGAAGTTTTAGATGCTTATATGTTTTGGAGTTTGGCACAAGCAAGGGAGCTAATCTATAGTTGGCAAGACGATTATAATCATGAAAGACCCACAGTGCATTAGGGTATGTTAGTCCAAAATCATTTATCTCAAAACCCCAAAATTGTTTAACATGAATCCTATGTTTTTTCCACGGAATTTTTTAGCACCCAATTGCCATTCACAGCCAATTGGAGTGCGTAAAGAAAAATTATGTGGTAAAAACGAAAATAGTGGGCTTAAATTTATAAATTCACAACAACTTCACATTGGCACGAAAATAGGGGGAGCCGACAGCTCTTGTTCCATTATTTGATTATTGCGAGTTATTAAAATTCCCTTAATAATTATATTTTATCTTTCTGTTAATAGTTTGCTGGGTGTTGTTTTGGGTGTCGGCTAACGGTTTTGGGCTTGCCGAAGGTGGGGAATTTGAAATACGAATGCTCAAATTTACGATAATGCTCAATAGAATTCCAAATGTTGAGGATTGCACTTTTGCCCCACTTTTGGCAAACCCATGTTAGCCGATCGCCCTTTTATTAATATATATCTCGATAAAAAGCTGTTCCTAAATTAATTTGTTCATTTTCTAGGTTTACTAGTTGCAATGCGTTCAAAATTTTTAATTTCAATTGTTCATTATAATCTTCTTCATTAATTAATGATACAATTATTTCTGAAAGTAATTTTTTCTCTATTATGTTATCTGCTACTGTTACTGCAATATTTTCCATTTCAATAATGAATTTATCAACGAAAAGTTCTAGTCCATTTACTTCTAAAAAGAATGCCCCCATTGCAATTGAAGTTCTTTTATTCCCATCATTAAAAGCATGAAATTTATTAAATGAAAAAATCAAATGTGTTAGCTTGTCTTCAAATGTTGGATAATAATCGTCATTTTGTATATGTGTTAATGGACTATCAATGTTTCCGTAATCTTTAATTCCCGACTTGCCTCCTGAGATTTCTATAATTTTATCATGTATTTTTATAGCATATTCTGTAGTGAAAAAATTAAATTCCATATTATCTGTCTTTTAATCTTTTAAATACCTCTTTATTTTCTTCTAAGCGTTTCTCTAAATCCATACTACGGTCACCTAAAAATTTATCATAGTCATCAGAACTAACTTCATTTACATACTCTTTGAGTTTTTCGTGTAATGCATCTCTAAATGCAAGGTCTCTACTTGCCATTAAACTCCTTGCTTTTTCTCTAAGTGGTATTAAAGTAGCCTCTGTTATTTGCTCATAATTGGTGAACAACAAGATTGCTTCAGATAGCCCTAGTTTTCTACCTAGTCTTTCAAATTCAGTTTTAAGGTATTTAGAAAAACCATTCTCATAACCTGCAATTAAATCAAGAATTTCTGAATACATTGTACTACGAACACTCTCTTTAGTACTTAATTTTAATATTTGTCGATATTCTTTAGCATTTTCTTTAAATATACTTTTATAAATTTTATCCGTTAATTGTGCGTATTTAAATTTATTTTCTGTTATATAGTAATCTAAGGCGTTAGTAAATTCTTGTCTATAATTATATTCTCTAATTGCACTTGGTAAAAATTCTTCCTCTCGTTGATTAATATACTTGGTTTTTCCTCCAATTTTTTGATTTAATACGTCAATAACTATGTCTAATATGGCAGAACGAAGAATTTGAGCCTTTTCCGACCCAGTAAGTAGCATTCCAACATTTAAAAATGATTTATACGTAAAAACTGCTAATTGTGGTGTTTTGGACAAGCTATCTAATTCATTTTCAAACGATTGAACCATGTTCCCGACATTTGTGTCGGGAACATATATGCCTTCGTTTATTCTATTAACAAATTCTGCAATTTTATCTTTGAAATCCTTCAACTTAATACCCGTATAAATTTCATAACCGCTTTCTACTACTTCGTCTCTGTTGTTTTCAACAATTCTTTCAATTGTACGAATGTCAACTTCGAAATATTCAGCAAGTTGCTGTTTTGTAAATCTAAATTTTCCGTCATGTTTAAACCCGAAAAAACCAATTTGTTGATACACTTCTTGTATAGCAATATTGTTATTCAATATGTTTTTTCTGTCTAAATCAGAATTAGTTAAATCTTTTGTCATGCTCAAAATTACTATAAATTTGTTAATTTTCGGGTGTTTGTATGGTGTCGGCTAACGGTCTAGGCTTTGCGCATAGGCGGTTTTCGAACTACAAATATACATTTTCCTAATCATATTCGATACGAGAACCTAACTCAAATTTCATAGTTTCCCGCCTGGCGCAAAGGCCGTGTTATAGCGCGTAACTTTCTTTTCTACTTAGCTTCGCAGCGTTTTAGCCAAATTAAACTACCTTTTGACGCATTATTTTGCAAATTGTAAACTAAAATTGTTCATCATTTCCCCAAGGCGACAATTAGCCCTGGTTTTACTTATCGTTCTTTAAAATCGGGCTTAGTTCCTAGTAAAATTCTCAAAATTTTTTTCGCCGAGGAGTTCACAATTTTGACAAAATGAAGCCATTCTAGTGATTGTCTGCGTGCGTGTTTCGTAACAATTTTTAGTTTTCGTTTCGTTTACGAGCCAAATATTTGGCAAGGTAGTTTAAATTCTTTCGGCCATTTAGCTATAATTTCAACCCATTCAGCCAATTGGGTAAATCTTCTTGATCCAGTCCAAATCGATTAACCTAAATATTTTTCGTTTCCGATTTCGATCCTCATTGCCCCTAGAAATTTGCCCTATTTTCTTCTTGTTTAAGCCTTAAAAGCGCAAGCGATTTGCATAAAAATTTAAGTCTAAACCAAAAATTCTTTTCAGCTAAAAGCCCACAATTGCTTACCGAGAAAATCGAAATCAAACAACGTCGTTTCACTAAATTTCCAAGTTCCTAGCAGTTGAAATGTGGCAATTATATGTTATGCGCTATAACGGATTGTCGGCTTCCCCAAAATTCGGCCAGAAAGAGGTTGTTAAAATAACAAAATTTAATAACTTTAAAGACAAATTAAGAGATGAAAAAGAAATTCACAGAATCACAAATTGTATCTGCCATTAAACGGCAGGAAGCAGGAATGAAGACTAGCGAGATAGCAAAGAGAGCTAGGTAAGTAGTACAACCATTAATAACTGGAAAAGCAAGTACAGTGGTATGGAAGTATCAGATATCAAGCGAATGAAACAATTAGAAGCTGAAAATGCCGAGCTCAAAAAATGTATGCAGAGATGAGCATTGAGAACAGAGCGATAAAAGCAGTTCTTGAAAAAAAAAGTTCTAACGCCTGAGGAGAAACGAGAGATAGTGGGGAGTCTAAATGAAGAAGGACTCAGTATCCGAAAGGCGTGTCAATTCGCAGGTATAGCTGTAGTACCACACAATACAAAAAGAAAGACAAGGATGATAAAGATCTGATAGATCATCTAGGTCGACTCACCCAAAAGCACGTCAATATAGGCTTTTGGCAGTGTTATTATCGAATAAGAAACCAAGGATATCGTTATAATCATAAACGAATGTATCGAGTATATACAGCAATGAAATTAAATATAAGAAGGAGGCGAAAGAAGAGACTTCCGACAAGACTTAAAAGAGAATTAGTAAATGTACCGCCCAAAACCAAGTCTGGAGTATGGATTTTGTGAGCGATAAATTGACAAACGGGAGTTCTTTCAGGATACTCAATATTATAGATGATTATAATCGTGAATCACCCACATAGATTTAGATACTAGTATGCCAGCAAAACGTGTTATTAAAGCCTTAGATACTATTGCATTTGAAAGAGGGTATCCTGCCAATATTAGGATGGACAATGGCCCTGAATTTATAAGTACAGCGTTAGCGCTATGGTCAGAAAAACACAAGTAACACTGCTTCATATCCAACCAGGAGAACTTACACAAAACGCATATATAGAGCGTAATAACGGCACAATGAGGCAAGAAGTTTTAGATGCTTATATGTTTTGGAGTTTGGCACAAGCAAGGGAGCTAATCTATAGTTGGCAAGACGATTATAATCATGAAAGACCCCACAGTGCATTAGGGTATGTTAGTCCAAAATCATTTATCTCAAACCCCAAAATTGCTTAACATGAATCCTATGTTTTTTCCACGGAATTTTTTAGCACCCAATTGCCATTCACAGCCAATTGGATGCGTAAAGAAAAATTATGTGGTAAAAACAAAAATAGTGGGCTTAAATTTATAAATTCACAACAACTTCACATTGGCACGAAAATAGGGGGAGCCGACATTTTTTCAAACATAGAACCTTTAAAAAAATATTTAAAGTGGTTAATCTTTGTTGTCCATCTACAACTGTTCTTTTAGCGTCAATATTTGAAGCAGTTTCTTCTTGTTTGAGAATTACAGAGCCCAGAAAATATGGCTTTCTACTTTGAGAAACTGACCTCATGTCTTCTAAAAATCTTAACCATTGTGTTGTATCCCAAACATATGCTCTTTGGAAAAATGGGATTTCTAAATTTTGTCCTCTGTTAAAAATTTCTCTTATGGTACGTTTTCCTGCTTCCATTTAATTTATATTTTTTGATTGTTTTTGTTTTGTCGGTGGTTCTATAAGCTGACGCACAACGGTTTTGGGCTTGCCGAAGGTGGGAATTTGAAAGACTAATGCTCAAATTTACGATAATGCTCAATAGAATTCCAAATGTTGAGGCTTGCACTTTTGCCCCACTTTTGGCAAACCCATGTTATGGGCTGGCTATTCTTCATTTTAAGTTTATGTAGTTTAATAAAAGTTTATTTAATGTAGGTGTTTTAGTTGTTGCTTTTCCTACTATTTCTAGTACTTGTTTGGATAATAATTGCATTTCACTTCTTGCGGAATTAGCGTGTGGTGCAATTGCTAATGTTCCAGTTTTTCCTTTCATTGCATTAGACCAATACAATACCGAAAACCATTTTGGCATAGTTAAAAATATTATTTTCAAATTTTTTGGGATAATTGGTAGTCCAAGTGCTTGACAGGCTATAAATCCTTCTCTTATGCTTTGAACCATTATACCAATGTCTTTTATATTTTTTCCAAGTTGTATGCTATCTCCATTGTTAAAAGCAATTGCCGCAGATACTGATGATATAAATACAGAATGAATAACAAGCCAAGCCTTCATCTGATTTTCAATTATTACTTTAAAACCTGATTTTTCTAATATTTCTTGTAGTTGTTTCGTAGTCTCGCTGATGATACCGTCAAAGTTACCAATAGTTGTTTTCTGCTCTTTGATTTGGATGTAGTCTATTTTTTTTCCTTGCCTAATTCCGCCCACTCCCGGAAAACCCAAAAGAATTTTTTTGTCGAAAAAATCTTTATCCAAATTTTGAATGTCTATTGGATTATTCAGCATAAATAATATCGTTGGGCAACTACGGTTAGCTCTTAAATTTTTCTTTACACTCTCCAATTGGTCTAATCTAACTGTAACGATAACTAAATCATAGTAGGCATTCTCCGTTAGTTCTTGAATTAAAGGTACTGGTATATTTATTTCTTCGTTTGTTAGGACATTGCCTATGGTTACTCTGTTATTTTTTAGATATTTGTATGTTTCTCCACGAGCTAATAAAGTTACATCTACACCATTTTTTAATAGTTTAGCTGCATAAATCTGTCCGATAATTCCTGCACCATAGAATAATATTTTCATTTATTAATTTATTGCTATTTTAATTCTGTCATTTTCCAGTATTTTTGTTTAGCTTGCCCATAACGGTTTGGCTAAATGCCGTTCGCCCGCATAGGGCGGATGGACATTTTAGCCTTTGTTGTGCGTAGGATTCTTTTTTATTATGCCATTGTTGAATTTAAGGTATCAAATTTCATTTTGTCGAAATCAGATTTATATCCATAAATTTCAAGTTTATGCATATCTCCCCATGTCATTCTTGTTTCAAATAAACTTGCGAGACTTAATAGGCATTTAAATTCTTTGAATTTTTTTAAGTGGTATTCTTTATTTTCTTCAAATTCCTTCAACTGTTTAATCCATTTTTCTTTATTCGATTTATTTTGATACCGCTGACTTTCGTATGATACTGTTAACTCACAATTAATTATATCTTCGATGCTATTGTAAACTTTATTCGCATTACGTCCATGATAGACTATTGTGTTCGTGAATTTATCTATCCTTATTCCAAATCCATAAACTAATCTATCAAACCCATTGGATTTTAGGTAAAGAGAGCTTTTATCCTCTATTCCTTCATCCATTAAAAAGGAATTCTCAGATAGAAAATCCATTTTCCAATGCATAATATTATCATCCTCAGTAAATTGTTCGTCGTTGTATTCACTTAGATCTTCACGAGGTGTTATCTTCTTTGATTCAACACGAATTTTGTATGGTATATGTTCTACAAAGTCTGTAACTCCAGCAAACTTTTCATCTTTTGGAATTTCTTTAATTTCTAATTCACTAATATCCTCAAAGTAATAACCTGTCGCCTCGTTATTATCCAAATTACCATAAAAAATACTCAATAAACCTTTATTTGTTAGCTCTTGAATCGGATTGTCTTTCAAATTAATCTGTAAAATAAATTCGTAAAATCCATTTTCAAATATTGGGTAATTCATTCCTCTTGGCAAATCGGGTTTCCCTCCAATTCTGGAATTTCCAACTTTTTCATAGTCTTCTTCTTTATCGAGTATTATCGTATTTTTTAGCTCTATTGGCATTTTGTTTATTTTTCTTTCTTATGCACAACGGTCCGCGGCTTGGCGAAGTGGCGGAATTTTACCGCAAAAGTTCAAAATAGTTCCGAATGTTCGTTGTAGCACAAATGTTTCATAGAATTACGTAAGCCGCCGTATCGCCAAACCGATGTTGGCAGAAGTAGTTTTCTATCACGCTATTTGAATTTTGTTATTCATCAATTCAACATTGAAGTTAACCTTCGCTTTTAATGCTCCAAAAACTTTCAAAATCGTTTCCATTGTTACGTTGGTTGTATTGTTTTCAAGCTTTGAAATTTGAGCACGTTGAACACCAACTAATTTTCCCAATTGTTCTTGTGTTAAATTTCTTTCTAGTCGAACCTTGCGGATCATTTCGCCCATTACTTCAAGTTGTAATTCTTGTTCGTATTGAGTTCTTCTTTCTGTTCCAATTTCGCCAATAAATTCATCTTTTATTTGGTCAAAACTGAACAATTTTAATTCTTTATTATTTGTAGCCATTGTTTTTGTTTTTAAGTTCAAAATATTTCTACCTTATTTGTTCAGCTTTCTCAATTTCTTTATCTGGTGTTTTATTTGTTTTTTTAATAATTCCGTGAGTTGTCAAAACCAAAGTTTGTTGCTTATCTTCTTTGTCCCAAAATGCAAAAATTCGATAATGTGTTTTATTAAACAAAGTCCTAAATTCCCAAATTTCTCCTTTTAGCTTTTTAAACAACCCATTGTCTGCTTTAACTTTTGCTTTGTCAATATTGAAGATTATTTTGTCCCTACCTTTTTGGTCAAGAGTCAGTAAAAACTCTCTTGCCTCGGTTAAAAATAGCACTTCAAATTTTTTCATTCGCCCTTCATGTTGTTTCCATATAAAGATACAAATAGTTTTATTCTATTCAAATATTTTGGTAATTTTCTCTTGATAGTTAGTCGAGATACTGTTTCTGCCAACGGTTTTGGGCTTGCCGAAGGTGGGGAATTTGGAATACGAATGTTCAAATTTACGATAATGCTCAATAGAATTCCAAATGTTGAGGTTTGCACTTTTGCCCCACTTTTGGCAAACCCATGTTGGCAGAAGTGTTTTTTAATTCAAATTCTTCAATAATTTTGAGTTTGATGATTCTTTTATAAAAATTAAATAATCAAAATCGTTTGCGACATTTGCTACTTTAAAATCGTTATTTCCCATACTTACTGCACCAATTCTACGATATGGTATTTCCTTTAATAACCAATCGGCTAATGCATTGTTCTCTTTTTTAATAGTTTTTAAATCTAAAATGAAAAAAGGTATATCTAAAGAATTTAAAAAATATTCAAGTGTTCCCCCATAACCTTCTTGTGCATTGTATGTATCTAATTTTCTTGTTTCTCTTCCTATAGCTGTCGGCTCCCCCTATTTTCGTGCCAATGTGAAGTTGTTGTGAATTTATAAATTTAAGCCCACTATTTTCGTTTTTACCACATAATTTTTCTTTACGCACTCCAATTGGCTGTGAATGGCAATTGGGTGCTAAAAAATTCCGTGGAAAAACATAGGATTCATGTTAACAATTTTGGGGTTTGAGATAAATGATTTTGGACTAACATACCCTAATGCACTGTGGGGTCTTTCATGATTATAATCGTCTTGCCAACTATAGATTAGCTCCCTTGCTTGTGCCAAACTCCAAAACATATAAGCATCTAAAACTTCTTGCCTCATTGTGCCGTTATTACGCTCTATATGTGCGTTTTGTGTAGGTTCTCCTGGTTGGATATGAAGCAGTGTTACTTTGTGTTTTTCTGACCATAGCGCTAACGCTGTACTTATAAATTCAGGGCCATTGTCCATCCTAATATTGGCAGGATACCCTCTTTCAAATGCAATAGTATCTAAGGCTTTAATAACACGTTTTGCTGGCATACTAGTATCTAAATCTATGTGGAGTGATTCACGATTATAATCATCTATAATATTGAGTATCCTGAAAGAACTCCTCGTTTGTCAATTTATCGCTCACAAAATCCATACTCCAGACTTGGTTTTGGGCAGTACATTTTACTAATTCTCTTTTAAGTCTTGTCGGAAGTCTCTTCTTTCGCCTCCTTCTTATATTTAATTTCATTGCTGTATATACTCGATACATTCGTTTATGATTATAACGATATCCTTGGTTTCTTATTCGATAATAACACCGCCAAAAGCCTATATTGACGTGCTTTTGGGTGAGTCGACCTAGATGATCTATCAGATCTTTATCATCCTTGTCTTTCTTTTGTATTGTGTGGTACTACGAGCTATACCTACGAATTGACACGCCTTTCGGATACTGAGTCCTTCTTCATTTAGACTCCCCACTATCTCTCGTTTCTCCTCAGGCGTTAGAACTTTTTTCAAGAACTGCTTTATCGCTCTGTTCTCAATGCTCATCTCTGCATACATTTTTTTGAGCTCGGCATTTTCAGCTTCTAATTGTTTCATTCGCTTGATATCTGATACTTCCATACCACTGTACTTGCTTTTCCAGTTATTAATGGTTGTACTACTTACCCCTAGCTCTCTTGCTATCTCGCTAGTCTTCATTCCTGCTTCCTGCCGTTTAATGGCAGATACAATTTGTGATTCTGTGAATTTTTTTTTCATCTCTTAATTTGTCTTTAAAGTTATTAAATTTTGTTATTTTAACAACCTCTTTCTGGCCGAATTTTGGGGAAGCCGACAGATGGAAAGGGGACTTTAATGGCTTGCAAGAGTTCAATATTAAACAGCAACAGAAATCCAGGAATGACACAAGCACAATCAGAAGCAATTTTCACAAAATATTTAGGACAAACAAATTTTATTTGGCTTGACGGACAAGCAGGACTTGATGTTACAGACCAACATATTGACGGATTTGCAATATTTGGAAATCAAAACACAATCGTTACAATGGAACAAAACGATTTATTAGATTATGATGTAAAACAATCTGACATAAACAAACTTTATGCTGCTAAAAGGAAAGACGGAACAGCTTATACATTCTTAAAAGTTCCATTGACACAAAACAATGTGGTAACAACAAATGGAACAAATTTAGGATACAAAGGTTCGTATATAAATTATTACATAGCAAACAATAAAGTGTTAGTACCAAATTATAACGACCCAAACGATGCAGTAGCAAATGGACTTATTCAAACACTTTATCCAACAAGAACGGTAGTAGGCATTGATGTAAGGAACTTATACGAAAACGGCGGAATGATACATTGTGTAACTCAACAACAACCTCAATAAAAAACTGCACACAACAAGGGTACCTGTTGCACAACTTCTCCATAAACTATTAAAATCCGAAAAACCTCAAAAGCAGACCTCATTTCTGCCCTTTAGGCGAGGGTTGGTTTTTCAGTCGAGGTTGGGCTGGTAAAAATTTGCCGTGTTCTGATGACACATGTTGAAGACATAAAATGGCTATTTTGAAGTGTTTCCTGGATTTCTGGCATTTGATGGGCGATGGTTATGGTTTTTAGGCGAGTGAACTTGAGATATTTCTTGAGATTGTAGGTCAAGGCTGCCATCAATACGTGTTTGTTTGCCTGGGTCATGCCTCGATTATTGATTTTTTTCATATTGAAGAAGTTGATCAGGGTATCCAAGACGGGATCTATCGTGCGGGATCGCATCTTGCTGATTTTTCGCCGTATTTGGGGTGTCGGCTCAACTTTTGATGCATCCGATCGTACAAAGGTTTGTGGATACTTTCTTCTATCTTCTTATACTTTGTCACCTGTCCGCAGCATTGCAATCTGAGTGGGCATTTGGCGCAGTCACTTTCGCTACTGCGATATTGCTTTTTATCATAGCCTTTGCTATCCGTTTTGATCCCTTTGTAGGTCAAGTGGGCTCCTTGTCCTCCTTGTTTTTTACACTCATAGCGGTCGGCTTCTATGTTGTATTCAAATCCTGGGCGATCTGGTTCATAGAGTCCAAAATCATCGAATTTTACAAAAAGAAAAGACCTAATCGAAACCTTAATTGGCACATCCCAAATGAAGCTCATCAAATGAATGGTCTCTTACAACGGCAGTGGAAAACGTATTATAAAAAACAAAAAACGCATGACCCAATTATCAACTATAATGTTTAAGTTTGTAAAAGAAAAAAAAATCTTGCGAAGAGGGGCTGCCATTTTTTGGTAGTCTCTTTTCAAAAGAAATATTTATTTATAATTGAATATCTTATCCCTCAATCTTTAATAAATTAGTCACCTTTTTTCAGGACGAGGCTCATTTTAGAAACACACCACAACCATTTACACATTCAAAATTAGTTATATATGCAAAGAAGAAATTTTATTAAAGACGCACTAACAGGTTTACCGATAGTATTGTTGTCTCCAACAATACTAGCAAGTTGTTCAAAAAAAGATGACGATATATATCCTAGCGACAAAACTGTAATCGTCATTGGAGCAGGAATTTCTGGACTTGCAGCGGCCAAAAAATTGAAAGGAAAAGGCTTTAATATAATTGTACTCGAAGCCCAAGACAAAGTAGGTGGACGATTAAGAACCAATCGAACATTAGGAGTAGCATTTGACGAAGGAGCAAGTTGGATCCATGGAATCGACGGAAATCCAATTACAACTTTGGCACAAGAAGCTGGTATGACAACTGCTGAAACGGTTGATGATCAAGCAGATGCTTGCTATGATATTGGAGGAGTTTTACGAAGTCCCAATACTTATAATACTGCCGAAACAGAATTATATAATATACTCGACACTATGATGAATAGTGGAAGCGCTGATCAAAGTTTTGAAACAGTTTTTAATTCATTATACCCAAGCCATACAACTGACAGGCTTTGGAAATTCTTACTTTCCACTTATGTTACTTTTGACACAGGAGATTTAAATAATTTATCTTCCAAACTATACAATGAAGGAGAAGAATTTGGAGGCATTGAAAAAATTTCGACGAATGGATTTGACACCATTCCAAATTATTTAGCCAATGGACTAAATATCCAACTTAATCAACGAGTTTCAAAAATAGATTATTCAAGTTCAAAAATAAAAGTAACACATAATGGGATGGAAAGTGAAGCAGATTATGTTTTAGTTACGGTTCCCTTAGGAGTTTTAAAGGCAAATTCCATTCAATTTACGCCTATTTTACCAAATACAAAACAAAATGCTATTCAAAAAATAGGAATGAATTGTGTAAATAAATTTTTATTAACTTGGAATACTCCTTTTTGGGACAACAATCAATATATTGTGTACACACCTGATACAAAAGATAAGTTTAACTATTTTGTCAATGTAAATAAATACAATCCGAGTGCAAATGCACTGATGACATTTGCTTATGCTGACTATGCTAGGCAAACCGAAACAATGTCAGATGCACAAATAATAAGTGAAATAATGTTACATTTAAAAGATATTTATGGAAACAGTATTCCGAATCCAACCAATATATTACGAACCAAATGGCAAACGAATGAAAACAGTTTTGGTGCTTATTCATACACAGCAGTTGGTACAGAAATGCAACATTTTGAAGACTTGTCTGAAGAGGTAAATGACAAATTGTTTTTTGCAGGTGAACATACAAATGTGGATTATTTCTCAACAGCACATGGAGCATATTTGAGTGGAATTAGAGAAGCGGATAAAATAATTGAATTACTATAGAAAAAACGGCATATAACATGGGTAACTGTTGCACAACTTCTCCATAAACCATTAAAATCCGAAAAACCTTAAAAACAGACCTCATTACAGCCCTTTAGGCGAGGGTTGGTTTTTCAGTCGAGTTTGGGCAGGTAAGAATTTGCCGTGTTCTGTTGGCACATATTGAAGACATAAAATGGCTATTTTGGAGTGTTTCCAAGATTTCTGGCATTTGATGGGCGATGGTTATGGTTTTTAGGCGAGTGAACTTGAGATATTTCTTGAGATTGTAGGTCAAGGCTCCCATCAGTACGTGTTTGTTTGCCTGGGCCATGCCGCGACTATTGATTTTTTTCGCATTGAAGAAAAATAATATTGAATTCAGCATGACTCAAACTGGTGATCCCTTAGAAAATACAGTGGCTGAACGTGCCAACAAAACCATCAAAGAAGAGTTTACAACAGATCAACAAATGAGTTTTAATAGCTTAAAAAATGCCAAAGAAACGATGTCCAAAATTATCGAATTTTACAACGATAAAAAACCTCATCGAAGCCTTAATTGGCACACCCCAAATGAAGCTCATCAAATGAATGGTCTCTTACAACGACAGTGGAAAACGTATTATAAAAAACAAAAAAAGCATGACCCAATTATCAACAATAATGTTTAAGTTTGTAAAAGGAAAAAAAATCATGCGAAGAGGGGCTGCCATTTTTTGGTAGTCTCTTTTCAAAAGAAATATTTATTAATCATTGAATATCTTATCCCTCAATCTTTAATAAATTAGTCAACTTTTTTCAGGACGAGGCAACTTAAAAAACAACACTATGACAGACAATAATCAATCTCGAAAAAATTTCATCAAGACGATTTCGTTGGGAATTATTGGAACAAGTATTTTGACATCTTGTGACAATACAAAAACTCAAAGCATTGAAACAAATAGCAATGTTAAGGTTTCAGACAAACCATTAAAGCCTGTTTTGACTAAATTTGGACAAAATCAAAAAGCTCCAGACGGAATAGATTTTGGCTTTAAGATTAGAAGTTCTCAAACTAATGGACAATATTGTTGCACAGAAGAAACTTTGCCAGCAAAAACACTAGGAGTTCATCTTCATATGCACGACAAGTTAGACGAAATTATGAGAGTGCTAGAAGGAACAGTTCACGTTTTAGTTGGAGAAGAAGTATTTGAAATAAATGCAGGAGAGTGGCATTTACGACCTCACGGAATTCCACATACTTATTGGAATCAGACTGACAAACCTGCCAAGTTAATTGATATGTTTCTAAATCAGGACTTTGACAATTTTTTAGATGAACTTTTACGAATTAGTGCAAAACTAAAAGAACAGAATTTAAGCCCAGACTCACCACAAGCGACGGAACTTTATTCAAATCTTGATAATAAATATGGAATTACTTCATATCACGACAAAACACAAGGACTTTTAGACAAATATGGACTAAAAATGGCAGAAATATAAAAACCGAACACCCAACATGGGGTTTGCAATATGGCGGCTAAAGTGCTTCTATCAAACATTTGTGCATGGCTCAACAGCAGCAATTCTATTGAACCTTTATGCTAAATTTCCGCCACCTTCGCCAAGCCGAAAACCGTTGGGCGTAATATTAGAGCCACTAACCCAAGTATGATAAAATGAATTAATGAGGAAAGCACTTTTTACAATTATAGCTGTTTTTCAATTTTTGACCTACGGCTTTGCACAGACAAATCCTACTGATAGCTTGTACAACCAAGCTATGGATTTTTACGACCAAAAAAAATTTAAGCAATCGGCTTTATTATTTGACAAGGTACTCTTATCAAAAAGTAGTTCTGACCCTGACATTTTATATAATGTAAGTTGTGTGTATTCACTTAATGATGAATCCCAAAAAGCATTAAAATATTTAAATATATTAGCAGACAATTATTATTATTCAGATATAGAACATATAAAGACGGATACAGATTTAGAAAATTTACGACAATTAGCAGAATGGAAACCTTTAATTGAAAAGGTGACTAAAAATAAAGAAACCCTGCCGAAACGAAGACGAACAAAAATTCAGAAAGAGCTTCTAAAAACCAAAAATCTATTAAATGCTGACAATGGTAAGCTTTGGAATGGAAATATTTGGAACGATAATATTTTGGTTTTAGATGAAAACGAAATCATTTATACTTTGAGAAATGATCTCACCAATACCTCAAATGACAGTTTGTTATTTTATAAATCAGTAAAAGAAAAAACGCTCTTACACGTTAATACTAACCAAGAATTTGAAGGTGAACAATGGGCAATAGTCCAGAATTATGACATCACACCATCCGACAGTTGTCAAACACCTATTCACGAATTATTTCATTTATACCATTCCAAACAAATAAATATTGCAGGAAATATTGTTGAATATTTAGATAACTATAAAGCAAAAATATTTTTACGTTCAGAGTTTGAGGCATTAAGAAACTGCATAAAATCTTTGCAAACAAACAATGAAACAGCAGCAAAGCAATTCTTAAATGACGCCATTTATTTTAGAACTAAAAGAGAAAAGCAATTTAAAAATCAAAACCATTATGCGTTAGAATTAGAAACTTTAGAAGGACTTGCTTCTTACACAGGCTACAAATTATCCGCCTATACGGATTTATACAGAATGGCTATTTTAGAACTCAATGGAAGAGAAAATCCAACAGGCTTGAATCGTTCTTTTGCTTATGCCACAGGTTTAGCTTATGGTTTAATTTTTGATCACTTTCAAATAAAATGGAGGACTGATTTAAAACATATTTATTCGTTCCGAGAAATATATAATCAACAAAAGACTTTTAAGCAATCGGCAGGCGGTAAAAGCGAGAACATAAAACAACGAAACAATTATTATAAAATTGAAAGAGAGGAAATCAAAAGAAAACTGACTAATGACAGCATAAGACAATTTTATAAAAATCTTTTTATCAAACAGCCCGTTTTGGTGGTACATAGAGACACATCAGACAAAACCTATTATATGTCATTTGACATGAATAGTACATTTACACTTGGCAAAGAAGGTATTGTTTATTCAGAAATTTCAAGCTCATCGACAAATCCATTAGTGTTTGGCAATTTTAGAACAACAGGTGAGACCCAAATTGGGAAAACAGGAATTTTAATTACAAGTAATTTCGGTAAACTTACATTTTCTAAACCTTTAAAAATAGAAGACAATATTA
This sequence comes from Bacteroidales bacterium, assembly GCA_016714605.1. Classification (GTDB taxonomy): domain Bacteria; phylum Bacteroidota; class Bacteroidia; order Bacteroidales; family UBA1715; genus JADKDL01. The sequence continues at coordinate 111,205 of JADKDL010000011.1, forward strand.
TTACAGGCGAAAATTATGTTATTGAATTAAACAAAGGTTGGACGGTTAAACAATTGGATAAAAAAGGAAATTTAGAAATTGTAAAAGAATAGAAACGAAAGCACAATATGGGTTTGCCAATAGTGGGGCAGAATCGTAGGTTTGAACATTGAGAATACTATTGAACATAATCGTAAATTTGAGCACTAATATTTCAAAAATCCCCACCTTCAGCAACAATGAATCGTTGTGCGTAATCTTAAAATAAATATCGTAAATATGAAAATATCAAAATTATTAATTGTTTTATTTATTGCAAATATTCAAATATTAATTGCTCAAATTCCGCACTTAACAGGAGAAGTAAAAGTTTCAATATTAAACGGAACTATTGACGGTGATTTGGAATATTCAAACTTACCAAAACTAAAAAATTATAGTATTTGGCTAAATACTGGATTGAATTTGAGATATTTTAGAGATGGAGAAGATAAATTCAATTATGGAAACATAAAATATTATGATGAAGAAAAATCAAGTGAAGCATTTCAATATTATTTTCCTGATAAAGATAATAAAGACAGATTTTTACCAGAAAAATTCAAAATAAATTATGTTGGGAAATTTCCTGTAATAAGTGACACACTAAAGGCAAGCAATCGTGGAGATTGGAAAGGAAATATTGCATTTAACGGAAAAAGCATAAGAGCATCTGAACAAACAGCTTGGTATCCAATATTATACGATATTGAAAATGATGTTGAGCTTAACAAAGTTACATATGACATAAAAATTAATTGTATTGATTGTGAAAGTATTTACTTGAATGGTTCGTCACCAATTAAAGGAAAAACTGCGAATTTCAAATCTGATAAACCAATTTCTATGATGCTATTTGCAGGCATATTTGATTTCACAAAAAATAATCATACTTATTTTATAAACACGGAGCTAAATTCAGAACAAGAAAAAGTTCTTGGGAGTTGGACAGATAAAATAGTAAATTTTTATGAAAATAAGTTCAAAATTCCCTACGAGAATTCTGTAACTTATTTATATACAACACCAATTTCTAAAAAAAATGCTTGGATGTTTGTAACTTATCCTACAATAGCAATTATTGGTCAAGAAAAATATAATGTAAAAAGTTATTTTGCCCCAAACACAAATAAGTTGAAGGATAATTCTAATATTGAATATTTTGCTCATGAACTTGGGCATTATTATTTCGGAACTGTAATTGTACCTAATTCTGAATTAAGATGGGTTTTTCTTGAAGGTTTAACTGAATATTTAGCATTACAAACCGTAAAAGAAGTTTTAGGGGAAGAAAGTTATCATAAAAAAATTGATACTTATTTGAAAGGAACAATCGATTATATTCCTAAATCAATGGCAACTATTAAAAATAGCGAAATTGATGAAACTTATAGATATTATTATGTTCCACTTCTTGTCACTGCATTGGAAAAAGAAATAGGTAAAGAAAGAGTTTGGAATTGGTTAAGAACAGTTTTAAAATCTGAAAAATCAGTAAAAACAGATTACGAATTTTTTAAAACCTCACTAGTCAAAAGTGGAATTAAAGAAATTGAATTTAAAAACTTTGAGGAAAAGTATATCTTATCTGAAAAAGCAAAAGAAAACGTAAACAAAATTGTAAAGTAAAAACATCGAAAAAGACTTCGTACAACAGCCGTAACTGTTGCACAACTTCTCCATAAACCATTAAAATCCGAAAAACCCCAAAAACAGACCTCATTACAGCCCTTTAGGCGAGGGTTAGTTTTTCAGTCGATTTTGGGTAGGTAAGAATTTGCCGTGTGCTGTTGGCACATATTGAATACATAAAATGGCTATTTTGGAGTGTTTCCTGGATTTCTGGCATTTGATGGGCGATGGTTATGGTTTTTAGGTGAGTGAACTTGAGATATTTCTTGAGATTGTAGGTCAAAGCTGGCATCAGTACATGTTTGTTTGCCTAGGCCATGCCTCGACTATTGATTTTTTTCATATTGAAGAAAAATAATATTGAAATTAGCATGACTCAATCGGGTGATCCCTTAGAAAATGCAGTAGCAGAACGCGTCAACAAAACCATCAAAGAAGAGTTTACAACAGATCGACAAATGAGTTTTAATAGCTTAAAAAATGCCAAAGAATCCATGTCCAAAATCATCGAATTTTACAACGAAAAAAGACCTCATCGAATCCTAAATTGGCACACCCCAAATGAAGCTCATCAAATTAATGGTCTCTTACAAAGACAGTGGAAAACGTATTATAAAAAACAAAAAACTCATGACCCTATTATCAACAATAATGTTTAAGTTTGTAAAAGGAAAAAAAATCTTGCGAAGAGGGCTGCCATTTTTTGGTAGTCTCTTTTCAAAAAAAATATTTATTAATCATTGAATATTTTATCCCTCAATCTTTAATAAATTAGGCAACTTTTTTTCAGTACGAGGCAAACCTTATCGGAAGTATACTATAAACAAATGAATATGTTTTTTAAGAAAGTTTTTTTATTTATCATTTACATTTTGTTTGGGCTTACTTTATTAGCACAGAGTAAAAAAGAAAAGCTATCTGATATAATGAATACTTACCACAAATATAATATGTTTGATGGTGCAGTTTTGGTAGCCGAAAATGGAAAAATAATTTATAAAGAAGCGTTTGGTTTAGCCAATAGAGAATGGAATATTCCAAATACGACAGATACTAAATTTATGATTGGTTCAGTCTCTAAGCCAATTACGGCCGCTTTAATGCTTATACTTGTGCAAAATCATTTAGTTAGCTTAGATAAAACAATCGAAGATTATTTACCTGAATTTAAAAACAAACCAGCGGCTAAAGTTACTATCCGTCAATTATTAAGCCATACTTCGGGAATGCCGAACTACGATATTATTAAAGATTTTTTTCCAAGAATTAGTAGGCAGAGTTTTAGTAGGGAAGACTATGTGAAAATATATCAAGATTCTGCACTTGCATTTGTGCCAGGTACCCGTTATATGTACAGCAGTTGGGGGTATTATACTTTGGGATATATTATTGAAAAAGTAACAGGCAAATCTTATGAACAAGCAATGAAAGATGAAATTTTCAGCAAATTAAAAATGGAAAATTCAGGCTCATATTTCCACACGAAAATAGTAACTAAAAGGGCATCTGGTTATGACTATGGTCTTGGCAATTTCTTAAGTGCAGATTTTAGAGACCAATCCAATACAATGGGGACAGGAGACATTTATACTACAGTTGAAGACCTATTTAAATTTCACATAGCGCTAACGAATAATACTTTATTGAATAAAGAATTAACAAAAGAAATGTTTACTCCAGGTGAGAGACCTGCAAGATATGGCTATGGATGGTTTAATCAAAATTTTAGATATACACCTACTGATAGCATAACAGCGAATTATCATTTAGGTACTACAGATGGGTTTAATGCCTTTATGATTAGAATTCCAGAAACAAATAGTATGGCGGTAATTTTATGTAACAGTGCCAATACAGATTATTTAGGAATTATTAGAAGTTTATTGAAAGGACTCTATAATAAGCCTGTAGTATTAAAAAAACCCGTACACAAGGATATGGAAAATATTATTGTATCAGCTAATGCAGAAAAAGCTGTGGATGCCTATAAAAAAATGAAAATTGATACAGCTCACTATTATGTAGATTGGTTACAAATGTACTACCTTGCTGAAAAACTATTAAATTTAAAAAAATTTGAAGATGCTAGAATCATTGCTGAGAATAATGTTGTAGAATTTCCTGACAGAGATTTAATTACACTATCATTAGCCAATATTTATTTAGCTTTAAATAAGAAAATTGATGCCATAAAATTCTATAAAAGAACGTTACAACTTAACCCTATAAGTGATGAGGCTAAAAATAGATTAAAAGAATTCGAACCAAATTAAATAAGGCTTCGCTCAACATTGGTAACCGTTGCACAACCTCCCCTGAATGGTTGAAGTCCTTCCCATCATCGATTAAAAACAATATCCTTTTGTCGTTAATACCGATAAAAAAAGATTTCCACAGCCTTCTATACATATTTATGAACTAATAAAACATTTTATTATTTTACCTGTTTAATCCAATAAGATATTATAATTTTTGCTTTTTATATTATTAAATTTCTCAATTTCCCATTTCAAAAATTTAATCGCGCATTTGTATTTAATTATAATTCCGCTAACAATTTAATAGTCTGAAACATATTACCTTTGACCGTGTTTTTTTCTGAACTTTTTTCTTTTTCTAATAATTTTACTATGAGATTTTTTTATAATAGGATTTTGCCAATCCCATGTTTTTTCCTGTTTATGCTTGTTATAAATTCTTGTGGTAAAAAAAATGAAGTACCAAAACCACCAAAGTCTATTCCAACAGTAGAAGTAACACAGAAAACAGTAACCATTTTCCAAACTTTTCCTACAACAATAGAAGGTATTAATAACAATGATGTCCGTGCCAAAATAAACGGTTATATAACAGAAGTATTGGTGGATGAAGGCCAGCAGGTTGTTCAAGGACGAACTCTATTTCGATTAGAAACGAATACACTCGGACCCAACGCATCCGCAGCTAAGTCTGGTATTACAGCTGCTAGTGCTAATATTGAAGCATCTAAAGCCAATGTAAATGCTGCTAGGATCGAAGTAGAGAAGCTCCAACCTTTGGTAGATAAAGGGATTATTTCAAATGTGCAATTAGAAACAGCTAAAGCTAACTTATTAAGAGCAAACGGTCAGCTCAGTCAATCAAATGCTGCTTATCAACAGGCTCAAGCTAATTATAAAAGTGCGGCTGCAACCGTAGATTATTCTATCATTAGAGCACCAATAAGTGGTATTTTAGGGAAAATAAATTTCAGAAAAGGAGCTTTAGTTGGTCCTTCTGACCCTACGCCGATAACTTCCATTTCAGATACCAGACAACTTTATGCTTATTTTTCTATGAATGAAGCTGAGTATTTAGATTTTCTTAGTGAAATAAAAGGCGTAAGTGTGAAAGATAAAATTAGAAATCTTCCACTGGTAGAATTGGTCCTAGCCAATGAATCCATTTATCCTCAAAAAGGGAAAATCACAACCGTGACTGGACAGATAGATCCTACAACGGGTAGCATTCAGTTCAGGGTGTCATTTCCAAATCCAAATGGTCTTTTAACTAATGGAAATACTGGAAAAATTCGTATCCCAAAACAATACAGCGAGGCTATGGTAGTACCAGAGTCAGCACTTTATGAGCAACAAGGAAATGTTTTTCTTTATAAAATAGTCAATGATTCTGTAGTAGCAACTAAAGTAAATGTCGCCGCTAGAACCAACAATATGGGCATCATCAAGGATGGCGTAAAAGTGGGCGAAAAAATTGCAGCTCAAGGTGTAGGGACACTTAAGACAGGCATGAAGGTGAACACGCTGTTAACCACCACAGACAGCATTATTAGCACTCTAAAGCCAAAATTCTGATGATCAAACAATTCATTGAAAGGCCTGTTCTTTCTTCGGTAATATCGATTCTAATAGTGATCTTGGGTATTTTGGGGTTAATTGGTTTGCCCATTACTCAATATCCTGACATTGCTCCACCCACAGTTCGTGTTACAGCCAATTATCCTGGTGCCAATGCAATGACCGTTTTAGAAAGCGTTATCATACATATCGAAGAGCAGATCAACGGTGTGGAAGGAATGGAATATGTTACTTCGTCTGCGAATAATAACGGGTCAGCAAGTATAGAAGTATTTTTTAAGCAAGGAGTTGATCCCGACATAGCTGCTGTTAACGTACAAAATAGAGTTGCCCGAGCCACCCCATTATTGCCAGTAGAGGTGACAAGAAGTGGAGTAGTAACACAAAAGCAACAGACAAGTGCCTTGATGTATTTGTCTTTTTATTCCGCAAATAAAGATTACGATGAAGTTTTTCTACAAAATTACATTGACATTAATGTCGTTCCAGAAATCAAAAGAATCAATGGCGTAGGTGAAGCCAATCTTTTTGGAGGAAAAACGTATGCTATGCGCATTTGGTTAAAGCCTGAAAAATTAGCCAATTATGGATTAGAACCCAGTGATGTCATCAATGCCATCAATGCACAAAGCAAAGAAGCTGCCGCTGGACAAATTGGTAGTAATGTCGGTAGTTCTTTCGAATATGTAATTAGATATAAAGGAAAATACACGTCGGAAGAAGAATATGGTGATATAGTAATTCGCTCTATAAACAGTGGGCAATTATTGCGATTGAAAGATGTGGCTGATGTAAAATTGGACGCTTTATCTTATGCAGGAACTGGTGAGAATATGGGTTATCCAGCATTAAGTATGGGAATATTCCAAACGCCAGGCTCTAATGCCCGAGAAATTAATAACAACATTAAGGACTTTTTGGAGGAACTGAAATTACCAGAAGGAATACATTATACAATCAACTTTGATACAAATGAATTCCTAGAAGCCTCAATCAGTAAGGTAATCGTCACGTTAATAGAAGCATTTCTATTGGTATTTTTAGTAGTATTTATCTTCTTGCAAGATTTTCGTTCTACATTGATACCAGCAATAGCAGTTCCAGTTTCGATTATAGGCACATTTTTCTTTTTAAACCTTTTCGGTTTCTCCTTGAATCTTCTAACGTTATTCGCATTGGTTTTGGCCATTGGTATAGTGGTGGATGATGCCATCGTGGTAGTGGAAGCAGTGCACGCAAAATTAGAACATAGTAAACAGGACAGCCGCCAAGCCACTAACAGTGCGATGCATGAAATCACAGGTGCCATTATTTCTATTACCATCGTTATGGCAGCGGTGTTTATTCCAGTGACTTTTATCACTGGTCCAACCGGTGTATTTTATAAGCAGTTTGGAATCACGTTGATTGTCGCCATTGTTATTTCAGCTGTCAATGCATTGACTTTAAGTCCTATGTTGAGTGCTTTATTTTTAAGAAAACATAAATCCGACATAGAATATGACAAGAAGAATTTTTTGCAAAAGTTTTTCTACAGATTTAATATAGCTTTTAGCACAATTACAGAGAAATACGGTAACATATTTACTAATTTAGTGCATAGAAAATGGATAATCATTGGATTGTTTGTGGTATCGATAGCAGCTATATTTTTCATAAATAAATCCATGCCTTCAGGCTTCGTACCGAATGAAGATAGAGGAATTATTTTTGTCAATGTCGAATTGCCCGCAGGAGCATCGATGGAAAGAACCTATGGCGTATTAAAAGAATTAGAAACTAAAGCCTCTAAAATAAAAGGGGTAAAAGCTATGACGATTGCAACAGGAAGAAGTTTCTTTTCTGGAAATGGTAGCAACAATGGGTTAGCATTTATGCGACTTCGTCCATTTGACGAAAGGAAAGGCGACAAGAGTCAGAGTATAGAAAATATTACCAAGCAATTATTTGGTACAGCAGCATCTATTGCTGATGCCAAAATAGTTTTCTTTAGCCCACCAAGTGTTCCTGGATTTGGTAGCAATGCAGGTTTTGAATTTGTTTTGTTAGATAAAGCTGGAAATGAAATAGAAAAAATAGACGAAACGGCTCAAAACTTTATGGGTGCATTAATGCAAAGGCCTGAAATAGAATTTGCACAGACTTCTTTTAATACCAATTTTCCACAATATGAAATGGTTATTGATGTCCCAAGAGCTGAAGGATCTGGAGTTTCTGTTTCTGATATATTATCAGTCATGCAAGGCTACATAGGTGGCGTTTATGCTGCAGATTTTTCAAAATATGGAAAACAATATCGCGTCATGGTACAAGCTCTACCAGATGCTAGAAAAGACCCCCAAAGTTTGAATGAGTTATATGTAAGAACTCGTACTGGCCAAATGTCCCCAATAGCACAATTTGTTACTTTAAAAAAAGTATATGGGCCCCAGTCCGTGAATCGATATAACTTATTTACTTCCGTAAAAATAACAGGGGCAAATGCTGAAGGATATAGTACAGGAAATGCAATAGAAGCCATTCAAGAAGTGGCCAATACCAATTTGCCAAGTGATTTTTCGATCGACTATACGGGATTGACAAGGGAAGAAATAAACGCTGGGTCTCAAACCCTATTGATATTTCTGTTAAGTGTTTTGTTTGTGTATTTTATTTTGGCAGCACAATATGAAAGCTATATGTTGCCATTCGCAGTGATTTTATCATTGCCATTTGGAGTAATGGGTGCATTTTTAGGTCAGTACTTAGCTGGACTAGAAAATAATATTTACTTTCAAATTGCTTTGGTTATGCTGGTCGGACTATTGGCTAAAAATGCCATTTTGATCGTAGAATTTGCAGTGCAAAGAAGACGGCATGGCGAGACCATCCTTAATGCTGCTATCAATGCCGCTAAATCCAGATTACGACCCATCTTAATGACGTCCTTTGCTTTTATTTTTGGTATGCTTCCTTTGGTTTTTGCATCAGGGATAGGTGCCGCAGGTAATAGAAGTATCGGTACTGGAGCTGCTGTTGGCTTATTGGTAGGAACTTTTTTGGGTTTGATAGTTATTCCAGTTTTATTTGTCCTTTTCCAATGGTTACAAGAGAAGATAAAACCTGTACAATTTGATCAAGAAATGAAATTGGCACCCAATGAATAAAAAATTAAATCTATTACTGTTTGTACTTTTTTCAGTAGCATTGCAATCTTGCTTTGTCGGTAAAAAATATAGACGTGATGCTACACAATTGGTCCAGCCAGACATGTTCAGAGCAGAATTGAATCAGAAAGATTCAGGATCAATTGCCAACATTGGATGGAGCGATTTTTTCAAAGATACTTTCTTGATAAAATACATAGATATAGCACTTAGTGAGAATTTAGATTTAAAAATAGCTGTAGAAAGAATTAAGACAAGTCAAGCCTATTATCAACAAGCCAAATCACAATTTTTCCATCGGTTGCTATTTCTCCAGAAGTTTCCTATAATTCTCAGTCTTTGAATACTCAATTTGGACAGTTATTCGGGGAACGAAGACACCTTGTACAGTATGGCATCCCTTTTCATTAAGCTGGGAAGCTGATGTCTGGGGAAAATCAGCAGTGCAAAAAGAGCTTCTCAAGCCAACCTATTAAGTACTATTGCAAGTACTCAAGCCCAGCAATCAGTACTAATAAGCAATGTAGCGAAATTGTATTATCAACTATTAGTATTGGATGAACAGTATAGAATCACGGAATCTACGATCATTACTCGAACTAAATCTCTAGAAACAAGCAAAGCATTGAAAGAAGCCGGTAATTTAACAGCAGTAGCTGTACTGCAAAGTGAAGCGCTTTTATTGAATGCAAAAAGCTTATTGGTAAATATTGATAACCAAAGGATGATTACAGAAAATGCCCTGTCTATTTTATTAAATCAAAGTCCACACAAATTAGAAAGAACACGGCTAGATCTTCAATCATTTAGCCATGAATTATTGTATGGAGTGCCTTATGACTTATTAAAAAATCGACCCGACATCAGAGCTGCAGAGTTTGAATTAATCCATGCTTTTGAACTTACCAATGTTGCCCAAGCAAGCTTTTATCCTTCCTTAAAAATAACAGCAAATACTGGGTTGCAAAGCGTTGATATTGATAGATTATTTAGCCTAAAATCGCTTTTTGTAAATACAGTTGCCTCCCTTACACAACCTATTTGGAATAAAAGACAATTGAGGACACAAAAAGAAATAGCATTGGCTAACCAGCAAATTGCCTATCTTCAGTTTCGAAAATCTATTTTAAATGCATCTAATGATGTGTCAAGTGCTTTGGCTTTATATCAGTCTCAAACGGAAATGATGTCACTTAAGCAGCAAGAGTATAATGCCTATCGTTTGGCTACAGAATATTCACAAGAATTAGTGAATTATGGACTTGCAAATTATTTGGAAGTGCTCCGCTCGCAAGAGAATGAGCTCAGTGCACAGTTGAATTATTTGAATGCGAATTATGGTCAGCTAAATGCTGTTGTAGATTTATATCGAGCATTAGGAGGAGGCGCCAATTGAGAGTTGATTTTAATAATTTGGGGAAATAATCGAAATTATTATGACAAAAACCTTCGCTGATAAAGTCATTGAAGCCAACCGCCATTTACACTATTCGGGTAAACTTCCAGCAGGTTTTCAAGTGCTAAATCCTTACATAGATAATCCAGAAACGATGGAAGTCATGGAGCAGTTTTATCATAAATATTACTGCGATTCAATCCAACGAAGATTGATCCTAGGCATCAACCCGAGCCGTCATGGAGCTGGAGTAACGGGGGTGCCATTTACAGATACGAAGCGATTAGAAACTGTTTGCGGTATTAAAATGCATTCGGAATATTCACACGAGATTTCTTCAGTATTCATGTATGATATGATTGCTCAATATGGGGGAGCAAAAGATTTCTACCAACATTTTTATATTAACTCGCCATTCCCTTTAGCCATAATCCACCAAGGAAAAAACGGAAAGTGGCTTAATGCCAATTATTACGACGATCCTTTACTTTTTGACATGGTGAAAGACTTTATGATTTTGTCCCTGAAAAAGCATATCAGTATGGGAATTGATACTTCGAAAGTTTTTGTCCTGGGGAAGAAAAACGCAGAATTTATACAAAAATTAAACAAGGAAGCAAAGCTATTTGGTGATTTAAAAATCCTCGAACACCCTAGATACATTCAACAATACAAATCAAAAGAAAAACAACTATATATCGACAAATACATCATAGCATTGAACACCCCAACATGAACAAGCCGGAAAATAAAACCATCTATACCATCGGCCATTCTACCCATACTTTGGCTGAATTTTTGGACATGTTGCATTCCTTTGACATTAAAATTCTTGCTGACATACGAAGTTTGCCTGGCTCTCGAAAATTCCCTCAATTCGACAAGGAAAATTTAATAATATCTCTAGCAGAAACTGGCATTCAATACATTCATATGACTGATTTGGGAGGAAGGAGAAAAGTTAAAAAAGATTCAAAAAATAATCGCTGGAACAATGACTCATTCAAAGGGTATGCCGATTATATGGAAACCAAAGAATTTGAAATGGGCATCATCAAGTTGGAAAATATTGCGTCAGAACAGTCCACGTCCTATATGTGCTCAGAAGCCGTTTGGTGGAGATGTCACCGTTCGATGGTATCCGACTATCTGAAAGCAAAGGGTTGGACGGTTTTACATATTATGGCAAAGGGAAAAGTCCAAGAACACAAATACACCTCACCAGCTCGCATAGTAGATGGTCAGGTATCTTATTCCAATGAAAATTAAAAATTGAAAATCTGATTATGAAAACTAAATTTGCAATAGGGGACAAAGTAAGCTGGAACTCCGAAGCTGGACGTGTTTCTGGCACAATCATACAGATACATACAAAAGATTTCGATTACAAAGGTTATACGCATCATGCAACAGAAGATAATCCCCAATATGAAATAAAAAGCCTCAAGACAAATCATATAGCCGCTCACAAAGGATCCGCGCTTACGAAACTGTGATAAAAATTTTCAGCGAGTTGATGGGGAAAAGCGGGAGATCCCCTTATGAATGGATTACTATATAATCTTAAAGAAATTATACACTATCTAAAGTAAGTACCCTTCGAGACCCATTCTCAAATTTGGGAATATTACAATAAATGATTCCTACATCTGCGCGCCAAGAATGGTAGTGGTCTGACCATCTCTAGTGGATTCGGGTGGGATGGTCAGAGTCTCGGATTGTCTAAAAGACGAGTAGAGACGGAGCTTAGCGAACCCACGAACAGTCTGGTTCTCGCATAGCGAGGAGGCGCCCAAAAAACCAAGAACAAACAAAGCTTATTTCTTGACGACGATGTTGATGATGGTCCCGCCGAGACTTGATTTTATATTGGCTACTCCCGAAATGGCGCGGCTGCGTTCGATAATATTGTGCAGACCAAATGCTTTGCCGTTTTGCAGCGTTTTGGCGACGTCGAAGCCCCTGCCGTTGTCTTTGACTTCAATGTGAACATTTTGGGCATCTTCCGTAATCGTGATCTTGCCTGCGATGGCTTGGCTGTATTTTACCATATTGGTGACAGCCTCTTGGAGGATTCTATATATCTGGAGTTCGTGGGCACGAGACAAACTATTGTTGTAATTGATATCCGCTGTCAGTATAAAATTATTGTGCTGCTGAACTCTTTCCACCATCTGTTCTATGGTAATCTGAAGCCCCACATTGTCGAATAACACTGGGCTCAAGCTGCGTGTGATGGACCGAATTTCTTCCAATATATCGTCCACTCTCTCCTGCAATCCTCCCGAATTGTTGTCGATGGATTTTTTAAGGCTGATCAATTCATGGCTGACACTGTCGTGGAGGTCGGCTGCTATGCGCTTGCGGTCTTCTTCAGTTTGTTGCAACAGCTGTTGGCTAAAATTCAACTGGGAAGAATTTTGCTGTTTTAACTCGAATTTCTGTTGTTTTTGTTGGTAAAATAAAAATCCTAGCAATAACAAGCAAAGTGCCGACATCAGAAATGCGATATAGAAGTTTTTCATGGAAATGGTGGTTTGTTGCAAAATGATTTGTTGCTGCTTTTTCTCAGAATCGTATTTGGCTTGGAGGTCAAAGAGTTTGCCCTTTGCGTTGTTGGCTTGGATTGAATCGTTTAGACTCATTAGTTTTTCATTATAAAATAATGCTTGACGTAGATTGCCTTTTGTCTTGGCATTTTGGCTCAATAGATCATAATAATATTTAGCAGTTACAAATATTTTGTATCGCTCCATATCTGCTGCTAAGCGTGCTATTTTAGATTCGTTGCTAAGTGTTTTGTACTTCTCAAAATGGCACATTTCTCTGTAAACACCTATGTGTTCTTCATATTCTTGCCTTATGGCTATTTTGTTTATTTCAATACATTTTTCTAAGAAATAATATGCGCTGTCAATCTCGTGGAGAATGATACATTTTGGACGCCGGCACCCATTACTTGAAAAGAAAGTCGGTTGTTCTTTTCGGGCATGTCATTAAATGCTGAGGTTATGGCGTTGACATCTTGGACAAAATTTGAGGAATTATTGGTCTCGGTAAAGGAAAAATAAGCTTTTTTGAGTCGATATTTGAGCGCATTTTTCAAATTATTGTCCGATACAGCTATTGCTATAGCCTTATTGGTATAATAATGAAAATAATAGCTGCTATGGAGAGCTGAATAACAGTTGGCTATATTTACATAAGTGGTACTGATATTGTCACGATCGTTTAGTTTTTCGTAAAATTCAACAGCCCTTAGGTAATAAGCTATAGCCAATTCATATTGGTTTTCCATGAAAGCAATATTGCCCAAAAGCATATAACAAGAAGGCAAGTTTTTGGTAAAATTAATCGTATCAGCAGCTTCTGTTGCCTTCAAAAGCCACACTTTGGCTTCAGGATTATTGCCCAAGAAATAATATTGATTGCCAATAGTAAATTTTAGATAGTCCAGATGTTTCTGGTTTTGGACGTTTTCTGGGGTAATTTTCATACACTCGAGACAGGTACGCAACAAAAAACTATCCGTAACCTCGAGGCCGTTAACAGTACTTGCATAGCTTTTTAGCAATCCAAGATAACGGTTTGTATTGTTTGCCGCTACGTTTGAACTATAATATTTTACAAAGGTATCCAAATAGCCTGTAGTAGTCCGATCGTTATAATTCTGCTCATTATCAAGCCAATAACTCGTTACATCTTGTACAACTGGTTGATTATCTGTCGATTGAGGGGATTTACTGTTGCAACCATATAAGAGCATTGATGCCCAATAAACCAAGAATATTTTATCAAACCATATTTTCATACCTCAAAATTATTTTAATTAATCGATACTAGGTTCATTGTGAAAAAATAAATAGGGTTAACCCTATTGATTGGTATGACATATGTTAGTAATATTGTGGTGAATATTTCAAATAACTAAACTTATGGAAAATGCAGTAAAATATTATTCGGAGAATAATGCCGATGAGGCAATACTATTGTGGAATGAGTCTGGCCATACCCTATCCTCTAGCTGGACACTGAGCAAAGGAGATCAAAACTGTGGAATTTTCACCTCAGATCGATTAAGTCACTTTGAGATAGTATGCCCTCCCAATTTTCAATTTGGTCACCTATTGAATACTGAAGCCCTTTTGCAAGAACAAAATCAAGTTATCTTGCTCATACAGAAGATTTGTGAGCAATGGGCAAAAACAGGCAATATTGGCGACATCACGGACTTTCCTATCTTTGGAAGCAGTGAGTGTACTTTGGGATAAAACTTGATTTTTTTTCAAAGAGAATTAGGTGAGAGATTAATTAAATAAACGATAGACAATATTTTATAATAAGATTTCGGATTAAAACGAATTTTATCAAGCAGTAATACAATTTAAAAAACAAAGCAGTAACTTTAATAAAAAACATGCATTTTATCATCGCTGACGATCACCCATTCACACTTCAGGGGACCAAAGCCTATGTAGAAAGCCTAGGCTATGTAGTTCTGGATACCGCATTAAATGGCAGAGATGCTTATGTTCAAATAAGAAAGTTGAAACCTGAAATAGCCATCCTTGATATCAGTATGCCCGAGATGAACGGTTTGGATATCCTAGAAAAAGTAAGTGAAGAAATGCTACCAGTGAAAGTAATTTTTATCACTACGCATAGAGAAATGAGCCTCTACAAAAAGGCGAGCGAACTTGGGATTTGGGGGTATATTCTTAAAAATTATGCAGATCAAGAGTTAAAAGATTGTATCACCGATGTAATCAATGGCATCCGCTATATGAGTCCACACCTAACCCAAGACCTAGCCATCGACCGACAGTATATCAAAAACGAAGCCATCAGTAAGTTAAATTTTATAGAAAATCGGGTATTGCAATTGATAGCGCGACAAAAAACTACCAAACAAATAGCGGAATTGCTCTTTCTTTCTGAAAAAACGGTAGAGGCTCATAGATCGTCCATCATCCAAAAACTAGGGCTGCCCCACGAAAAAAATGCCTTGATGAAATGGGCTATTAATTTTGAATAAGGAGGAATGGAGAATGAAATTTAAATATTAGCGGGATACTACAGCTATTGAATAAAAGTTTTTTTTAAAATATTTTCCGATATGAAAACTAAATCCAAAGAATTAGATGTAGATTTTATTGGTGGACAAGATAAACCCCTGACTAAAGAAGAACAATCTACTATTAGTACTTTTATTAAAAAACTAAAAGAGGAACAAAATAAAAGTAGCAAACGAAAGTCTTTAAAAACAGACAAAGAACTAGCTTAATAGCACTACTCCATGCGTTGTTTGCTAAAAGTGGGACTGAATTGATAATTTATGCATTATAAATTTTATCAAGCTTGTAAATAAAAATCCACTCGAAATCTTCTTCCTATCCCCACTAGTTGCCTCCATGTTCTGTGCGCCAAGAATGGTAGTGGTCTGTCCATAAAAAAGCCTCAACGGGCATGGACAGAGTCTCGAATCGATTTCGTCTCGAGAGATACGAGACGGCACCCACGAACAGTCTGGTCCTCGCGTAGCGAGGAGGCGCCCCTAAAAATAAACTTCTCGCTATCTTATTTTGTATGCTTGTAAAGTCGTACTTTCGTGGTAAAATTGAGGGAATGGATAAGATATTATTGGGTTTAATACGCGAAGAGAAAGTGCCTCGTGACTCGAGGGTGGCCTTGACACCAGTGCAGTGTAGGGAAATTTTGGATCATGGTGTTTTCGATATCGTGGTTCAATCGTGTGCCCATAGATGCTATCGAGACGAAGAATATAGGGCTTTTGGGGTGCAAGTTTTGGATGATTTGGATATGTGTTCGGTCTTGATTGGCATCAAGGAAGTTCCCGTGGAGTTTATCCTCCAGGACAAGGTTTATTTTATATTTTCGCATACCATAAAAAAGCAAAGCCACAATCGCAAATTGCTACAAAGGATGCTTGAGTACCACAATCACTTGATAGATTATGAAGTAGTGGTGGATGACAAAGGTGAGCGACTTATTGCTTTTGGGCATTTTGCAGGCATGGTTGGAGCGCATAATGCCATATGGACATTCGGCCAACGTACGGGCCAATACGCTATGCGAAGGATGTATGAGGCGAGAGATTATGCGGAGATGCGAGCCGAATATTCCAACCTAAAACTGCCAAAAATGAAAGTGATCTTGACAGGTGACGGTCGAGTATCGACAGGCGCCGTTGGGGTGCTAGAAGACATGGGGCTAAGGCGAGTGAGTCCCGAAGAATTCCTCAAGAAGGAGTTCGATGATGCTGTATTCACGCAATTGACTCCGATGGAATACGTCAAAAAGTTGGATGGTACGGATTTTCAATTGGAGGATTATTACAATCATCCTGAGGCATTTAGGATGGAATGTGGACCTTATTTGAAAGCTGGAGATATCTTCATCAACGGCATTTATTGGGACACCAGATACCCTCCTTTTTTTGAAATAGAGGACATGGGCAAAGCTGCTTTTCACGTAAAGGTTATAGCAGATATCACCTGTGATATAGGCCCCGATGCATCTATCCCATCTACAATAAAAGCCTCGACGATAGCCGATCCAATATTTGGATTTGATCCAAAGACAGGATCTGAAACTGAACCATTTGCAGAGGGGGCTATCACAATGATGACGATCGACAATTTGCCCAATGAACTGCCTAGGGATGCAAGTGAAGCTTTTGGACAAAAATTCATGCAATATCTTTTGCCCGAAATACCCAAGAGGGGCAATTCCCCGATCCTGCAAAGAGCCACTATTGCCAAGAATGGTCAACTAGGTCCTAGATTCGAGTATTTAGCAGATTTCGTGGAACAAGAACATCATGCCTTGTCGATGGATAAATAGGCCTGTAAGTGCTTTTGGATGTATTTGCCGATGATGTCAAATTCTAAATTGACATGGTCGCCGACCTTGATATTATTAAGATTCGTATGTTCGAAAGTATAAGGAATGATCGTGGTTTTGAATTGTTGGTCATTAAGCTCCATTACGGTCAAGCTGATCCCATTGATGGCGATAGAACCTTTGGATACGATAAGAGGACTAAACTCGGAGGGAAATCGCCAAGTAAATACCCAATTGTCTCCTAGGTTTTCGATTGCAACACACGCTCCTACCCCATCCACGTGTCCCTGCACCATATGACCGTCTAACAGTTGGTGCGCTTGCATCGCAAGTTCAAGATTTATCGATTGGCCCATGGCCCAAGACCTCAGGGTCGTTTTGTCCAAGGTCTCCTGAACAGCGACTACGCTATATGAATTTCCATCGATCTCAGTAACCGTAAGACAAACGCCGTCGTGAGAAACGCTTTGGTCGATATGGAGTTCTGTCGCCAACTCGGACGACAATTTAAAAAACATATTGCTGCCTTGTCTTTTAGCCTCCATCAGCGTGGCTTGATGTTTTATAATCCCGGTAAACACGACGTTATTTTATCAATTGAATGAAACCTTTCAAATTGCCAGCGGTGATATTTCCGCGGCTATCTTTTTTAAATACTTTTCCGATATAATAGTAAGTTGCAGCAGGGAGGGACGTTCCATTGGATGTACTTCCACTCCACAATATTTGAGGATCGGTCGTTTCAAACACCTTGTTTCCCCACTTATTGAATATAACAAATTCAATGCTTTCGACATTGGTATTTCTCCTAGGGAGGAATACATCATTTTGGCCATCGCCATTGGGCGAAAAGGCATTAGGAAGCACATATTCTTGGCAATCTTCGACGCAAATACCCACTTGTTGTGATTGCTCATTGAGCAGAGAATCAACCGCGCGCACTTGGTAGCATCCAGTCAGATTTGTATTCAAAAAATGCTTGTAAACGAATCGCTGATTGGCGTAAACACTATCGAGCAAAGTCCAATCTTGTTGAACATTTTCCCTAAAATAAATCCTAAAATAGTAGGCATTCCGCTGGTTGGAACAAGTAGCCACATAGTCCCATTTTAAGATATTAAATCCAAAATCATTAGAAGACAAATTGGGATTGAGGCATTGGTTATCTATGCTCAATGCTACTGGGCAAGGCGGTACCGTATCCTTAGGAGTAGCACATTTCTCCTGAGAATAATTGACCAAAGTATCTGCCCAGCCGACAGAATTGTATTTGCCGATGGTCTTAATTTTATAACAATATTCTTTGCCATTTTCTAATGGTTCATCGATCCATTGACCAGTTATAGAGCTTCCAATCGAATCAAAAACACCCGTCAATTCGTTTTTTCGATAAAAAATAAACTTAAAATTGTCCCAAGGCACAGAAAATTGAGCACCCAAAGTAACCCTCTGATCCGAATGGGTGGTCACCAAGAATACCGACGAAGCTTGCTCCGACGATCCGTAAAATTGTACAGATGCACTATGCGAAAAATGAATTTCATACGTGTAAGGACGATCTCTGGTATTGATCAGGTCATCCACCCAGACGCCATCCACCATAGCATGATAAGATGCATACGTAAATATCGCCCCAGGAAGCGCGTCAACCGAAGTGGGGTTTATTCCATCGCCGCGGAATATTTGAATCGTATAAGGAGGCGGAAATTGTATCGTATCGAGGTCTGGGACCCTAGGCTTTTTCCACCGAAGCGTTATTTGCCCACTTATAGCGTCTGTTTTATCGACAGTGACCTGAGTGATGATTGGCAGGTCAAGATTCACCAGAAGGCAGGATTCGAGGCTTGGGAGCGATTCTATGACATTGAATGGGAATCCCGCAGGCGTATTTTTTGAGAACTGTGCCAGTATTCGATAACAATAGGTTTTTCCCTTCTCAATGGTGGTGTCGAGGAACTGGTATCGATTGCCATCGTTCGTTTTCACGAGGGAGGCAATTTTGGTATAGCCCTTGCCCTCCAATCCAGGCGTACAAGTGTCCGCCAAAAAATTGTTCGATCCAATCCGTCGATACACATTGAATCCCTTAAAGTATTGATCCTCAGTGTTTTGACAGGCGTAGGGGTATTCCCACTTTATCATGGCATCCTCTCCTTGCTTCTCGACGGTCACCTGCTCGGGTGGAGGCCCAACGACCTTGACCCTTAAGTTCTTCAAAAAGGCCAGTCCCGTCGTATCAAAAAAATTATCCTCAGCCTTGAAAATCAAGTTGTAGTATTCTCTTGCGATGGCATTGCAGCTAGGTGTCCACCGAAAAATGCCTGGTACCACAGGCGTATTAAATCCTCCAGGTACATTGAATACAGCAGGGTTTGGAGTCATTTGGAATGGTGCTCCCAAAGCCGTCAATTTTACCTTTTGTCGCAACGAAACCGCATCGGGATCGTCCGCTGAGACCGTGATGTCATATGGATATCCCGCAATCATACATATAGCGTCTATGGATTGTATCGTGGGAGGCCTATTGTTGCACCCTTTTACCAATATCTGCATATCTCTTAGCACGCTGCTGATCAACACCCCATGCCTGTACTCTGATATCCTTATCGCGATATTGTACTCGCCCTCCAGCTGTGGACTTTGCCACACGATGTCACCGCTTCGGCTGTCAATCGTGATTTTGTTATTGGGCCCTACCAATATCTGATCGGGGTAAGAATAGTTCGGTACCGCCAGCCCCATCTCCTGCATTGGCACCACCAAGGCATACGCCAAGCTGTCCCCATCGGGATCAAAAGCATTCGGATTGTGTATGAATTTTTGGCCTACACAAGCGATATCCACGGGTGGCTGAAGCAATATGCTTGAGTTGTTATACCCAGAGAACTGCGGGTTTAAAAAAGTAAAATTGGTTTCTATATAAAAAACAACATTTTCACTGCTGGGAGGATTGACGTTGAGTATGCCGCCATTTCGATTGGGGTCGGTCATGCTGATCGTATAAGTAGCACGCCCAGGATAGGTATGCTCCGCGATATAATAATTGCGCTTCACGTCATTCGGAAGTATCTCTCCATTGCCATTGGCCCTAGCGATCATTTGGCGAGACCCGTCTCCCCATTTGATTTCCAAGCTATCTCGGTCCACCGAAAAGCTACTGGTTTTGGTATAGGTCACGATGGTCGCCCTTAAAGTCAGATCTCCGACCTGCTTTAGGATGATTTCACCCGCGCGATTGTGCGTAGCCCAAGCACTGCTGCCACACACCAAAAAAATCAAAAAAGTTCCTAAAAATCTTAACACCATTTGCTGCAACTGGGCTTTAAACGAAAGACTTACATAATTAAAAATAATTAATACACAAACTTAATCAAAAATCCAATGACCAATACACCTAACTGTAAAATAATCGAATGAGTTCGTCAAAATTAAACGCACAAATCCTTAAAAAATTAGACCTATGCCTTTTCTATCGCTTTTTAAAATACAGTTTTTTGGGGTGTCCCCCTCTTCTCGTCTTTCAGACGAGATCGGGTCGCGGCCTTCACGGGTTCCGTCACTACGTGACCCAGCTGCGCAGGCCGTTGCGGTCGCTGACACAAAATACAACCAAGTTTTGATTCGTCCGATGGCACTAATTGAAATTTTAGGCAAAAAGTTAATATTTTTATTCTCAAGTTTAGGTATATTTCAACCATGAAAAAATACGATACAATCCTAGCAGAGAAAGTACGACAGAGGTTGGCTGAACTCCCCAACATAGTCGAAAAGGAAATGATGGGCGGTCTTGTATTCATGTACAACGACAAGATGTGCCTTGGCATCGTCAAGGACGAACTGATGTGCCGAATAGACCCCAAACTCCACGATACTTGCATAGAAAAGCGCGGCTGCCGCACCATGGATTTTACCAATCGCCCTATGATAGGCTATGTCTTAATCGACGAGACGGGCATGTCAGACTATGCCGACTTTAACTTTTGGATTGGCCTAGCCCTCGACTTCAACAAGGACGCCAAAGCCAGCAAGAAAAAGAAATCGACAAAACAAATTGCCAAATGATGGAATTTATATTCATGCAGTCGAATCTTGTGGAGGCGGTGTTATATATTTAAAAAATGAAAAATTTGAATGGATTGTACAAGACTGAACTTATGAAAGACCTAGCCTTCATTCACTCCATTTCCAAAAGTATTCTTGCAATATCTAGGACCACTTAATCAATTTTCTACACTACAAAAACCCGTCACGTCGCCTAGCTCAGGACCGAAATCAAGGGGAGGTAAAAAAATGGCATGAAGAATTACCAATAAATGGTAACTTTGATTAAAAAATAAATATGGGGAAAAATACGTCGGTTTCTTTGGGCAAACATTTCGAAGAATTCGTTCAATATGGAATAAATGAAGGACGATACAAAAATGCCAGTGAGGTGATAAGAGCTGGATTAAGACTATTGGAACATGAGGAACAAAAATTCTATGCTTTGAAATCAGCCATTGAGGAGGGAATTGAAAGTGGAATAGCAGTGGACTTTGAACCAAACAAATTCTTGGAACAAATAAAGATGGAACGTAGAATAAATGGCTAATTTTAAATTATCCAATAAAGCGACCCAGGATCTTAAATTAATTTGGAACTATACATTCGCCCATTGGTCAGAAAAACAAGCAGACAAATATTTTCAAGAAATTATAAATCATTGTTCAGTTATTGCTAATCACCCCAAAATAGGACAGAATTATGAAACCCTAATGAAGGGATTAAAAGGGTCAAAAATAAACAAGCATATACTTTTCTATAGACAGATTAGACAAGACGAAATAGAAGTCATCAGAATTTTGCACGAACGGATGAAGACCGTTGCAAAACAATATTTGAAAATTTTATTGCCCTTTCAGAGATCTTTATTACCACTTTAGTGGATTTTGGGGCCTAATTTTTTAAAACATGAGGCTTTTTTTTAAATTTATTGGCAAAATAATCCAATTTGGGGGCTTATTTTCACTATATTTTACCACTGGGCATAATAATCCCAGGGCTACGGTATAAATTGTATGCCATCGATTCCATGAGGTTTTGGGTATGCATTTTTGCTATCCCTCGGTACCCAGCTACTCCTCCATTAAACCATCTTTTTATACTCCCAAATGTCCTTTCTATTTTGTATCGAGTTTGTCCTATTATTTTATTAAACTTTAATTCCCATTTTGTCAAGGCTTTATTCTTTTTTGCTTTCTTTAGAATTTGATTCTTCAGATTTTTGATTTTAATAGGGTTGCATTTTTTCTGATTGGTAGCCTTTGTCTCCACTTACCCTTGTCCCTGCTGGCAAGTCCGTACTTTCTAGTACTTCCTCCAAATTACTTATTTCATTTACACTTGCTTTTGTGGTTACTAATCCAAGTATCATTCCTTGTTCGTCTGTAATGGTATGTTTCTTATACCCAAACCTCAATTTTCCTGCCTTTTTTAACCCAACTTCCTTCATCGTCGACTCCAGGCTTTAATACTTTTTTTATCATCTTTGGTGCCGATTCTGTCTTTTGTGGATTTTGATTATCTGATTTGTTTTTATTCTCGTCCTCCCCTTCCTCTTGTAACGATTCTTCAATTTCGTAGGTGCTTTGTCCCTTTGGCTTTAATGGGCTGTCGATAATACTGGCATCCACTATAACTCCTGTCTTGACTATTATTTTTTTTTGCTTCGAGTTGTTTATTTAAGTTTTTCATTATTTTATCATATGCTTTTGTTTGTGTCATTATTGATCTAAACCTACTTAAAGTGCTATGATCTGGTGATGATTCATTTAATTGCAAACCACAAAATCTACTGAAGGATATGCTATCATTGAGCCTATCTTCAATTTCATAATCACTTAACCCGTACCATGTTTGTAGTAAGCTCATTTTAAAAAGCAGCAATCCATGATATGCAGGTTTACCCGTAGCACTCATACCTTTGGTATAATGTCTATTAATTAGAGTGGTAATTGGTCTCCAATCAACCAAGGTATTGATTTGATTGAAAAATTGCATCTTGACCTTTCTACCTGAGGTCAAATAATCAGCGAATGAGGGAATTTCTTCTTTTTTCATAGCGCTAAAATACAACCTAAATGGCTGATATACAATATTTTAACTACATTTTATTCCATTTATTTCGCCCTTTTTATCGTGCAACGGTCTTGGATGGATCTGACATGTAGAATCCCTGAATAATAACCTATCTCCCGCGACCACAAATAGCCTCCATATAGAGGGAAAAGGTTTCAATCAGAATCTGCCATTCATGTTGCTATTAATCAAGCTTTAAAAAATCAGTAGAATCCAACTTTTTTATCTAATTTAGAGCCAAGAAATATTATTACAATGAAAACAGCATTTCAAGTTGATATAACTTTTGAGCAAATTCTTTCATTAGTTAAGCAATTACCAAGACAACAGAAATTGAAATTGACCAAAGAATTGGAAAAAGAAGCAATTGACTCAAAACTGTCTAGTCTATTAAAGGCATTTAAGGCTCCAAAATTGGACCTAGAAACAATCACTGAGGAGGTAGAAATTGTTAGAAAAGGAATTTATGAGAAACCCAAACATTAGAGTAATTTTTGACACAAATGTTTGGATTAGCTTTCTCATAGGCAAAAGGTTATCCATTTTAAAGAATTACATAATGGATGGTCGAGTAATCATTGTTACGACAAAACAATTATTGACAGAAATTAAACTTGTGACTTCACGAGAAAAACTTAAAAAATATTTTCCCAAAGAAAGTGTAAAAGAACTCATTGTATTATTAGAGACAATTTCTGAAAATGTCGAAATAAAACAGCAGCATTTTATTAACAGAGATCCTAAAGACAATTTTTTATTAGACTTAATTGACTTTTCAAAGGCAGATTATTTAATAACTGGAGATAAAGATCTGCTAGAACTTAAGTCATTTATGACTGCTAAAATATTGACTCCTAATGATTTTGAAGCCTTACTAAAAGAATGATTCAAAAACAATATACAATCCCCCTTCGTTGACCTCAAATAGCCCTCGCTTTAAGTACAATGACTGCAAAAAAGTCTATTTTCACCATGTTTCAAAATTGAGCAATTCTGCAATCCTCCAAGGCTCCTCAACTCCTTTTAAAATCCAGATTGTACCCAACCCCAAGTTGCCAGTTTTTATTTATCAGCGAAGTATTATGGATTATATACCCATCTTCATCTGTATAAATACGGTCCGTGATATTTGATAATCCTAAATTATAGCGGAGAAAACAATACATATTTTTAATAACCTGCTTTTACCTTACCTACCAAACCAAAATCGCTAGATTTAATGCTTTTAATATTTAGTTCTGTCCACCCATGGCTAGCGTCTCTAAATTGTTCGTTGAGTAGTATTCCATAATTCACCCCCAGTCCAAATATAAGATTTTGAAGGACAGAATATTCAACTTCAGGGATGATATCAACATAGGAATACTTGTATTCAGCCTTCAGCGGATCTAAAGGACTGGAATTTTGATAACCCTTTTGGCTATATTGACAATTTAATAATACCCTAAATTTATCATTGAATCGATAGTTCGGCGATATCTCAGCAAAAAAACCAAACCGAGATTTTGTATCGACTTTTTGGTTGGTTTTGAGTCTAATATTAGACCAATTAAGCCCCGTAGAAAAACTCAAATTCACTTGGGCGGAGGTTTTACTAAAATACAAAAATGTAAGCAAAAAAATTAAAGCGATTATTTTTTTCATAAGTAAGATATTTGGCTATTAAATGCAATTAGTCCTTAGTTTATTGCTTGTATTTTCAATTTTAATTTATAACCTATTAGACCAAAGCTTCTACATATTGTTTACCCGTCAAAATCCACAACTTTCAAGCCCCGTTTAGTAAAACTCTGTTCTCGCATTTGGCAAGTAATTCCAAATTTAGTATCTTTATGATTATACACATTTGCTCGCGATGGGCACTTGATTCATTTTGATTTTTAGATACTTTTGGTTGAAAAAGCTTATGAAATATTT
Source organism: Bacteroidales bacterium (assembly GCA_016714605.1). Lineage (GTDB taxonomy): Bacteria > Bacteroidota > Bacteroidia > Bacteroidales > UBA1715 > JADKDL01. Next base: position 136,131 of record JADKDL010000011.1, read on the forward strand.
TATTTCCATTTATTTTCTTTTTTTAGTTCTTTTTGCATCTGCGCAAAAACCGATTTTTGTAGAAAAAAAGTTGACTGACTTAGGACTTTTCTTGGTAAAAACTGAGGACGGAAAAATGGGAGTCGTGGACATGAACGACAATTATATCATCCCTCTGGATTCGGGTGTTTTAAGGCAATGGTTTTCTCCAGGAAGTAAATATATCATACGTGGAAATAGAGATCAAGGGCTAGTTTTTCAACAGAATTTGTATGATTCAACTGGGCAAATGCTTTTTTCTAAGGTAAATATTAGTAATGTTGGTTTTGGAACACATATGTCCCGCACTGACGATTCTTTCAAAGATTTTTTCATGCTAGAGCGAAAAGGCATGCCGAGTAAGCTTCTTTTTCACAAAAGCAAAGGCCAAATCCTACCGGACTCGTTTTCCAGTATAGATTATGGCGGACGAAATAGTACATTTTTAGCGCTTCATTTGCGCAAAAAAGATGCTCCAAATGTAATTTCTGTCTATAATTTGCAAGGAAATAAACTTTTCACTGTTCCATCAGAAATTAGTGTAATGCACTCAGGCATTCCAAATATATTATTGGCAACCAAATTTAATCCGCATAAAATGGGCCTCGTTTTTATAGATAAAGGAATCGACAGTACGATTTTTGAGTTCGATGCATTAAGTAAAATGTGGACTGGGTGGTTCGTTTTTTCGAAAGATTCTGGAAATCATTATGGTCTGCTTGATCCCAATGCCCAACCTTCCGGCCAAGCCAATTTTACAAAACTGGGAGAGCCAAATCGCGCACAAACAAACATGTTCTTGGCAAAAATTGGTAGTTCTCCAATAGCAACCGGACTTCGTGCAGACATGGTGTCGCCTGCATGGATTGGAATTGATAGTCTTGGCAATGAGTACTTGTTCACAGAGGCGGTCCCTTCAGAAACGAAAGTACAAATGGAAGTGGATAATAAAAATAAGGCTCTTCCAGAAATTCCAGCTGGAAAAACACTTGAAAAAGCCCCAGAATTTCCTGGCGGCCAATCGGCCATGAATCAATTCCTCATAGATAATTTAAAATACCCGAATATAGCCAAAGAAAATGGCACCGAGGGGACCGTTATCCTAAAAATCATCGTAGAAGCTGACGGTCAACTGAGCGATATTTTTATCCTAAGAGATATAAACAACGGCTGTGGACAGGCAGCTATTCAGAGTTTTAAAAAAATGCCCCGTTGGTCGCCCGGCGTGCATCATGGAAAAGCGGTAAGATCCTCGATGGTGGTGCCCGTAAGATTTAAATTAACCCAGTAAGATTTTTTATTAAAAATAATCCATTATCCACTCAAGCAAAATAAAATAATTCAATGGAACTAATGAATAAAGATAGCCTGATTAAAAATCTAAATAAAGTTGAAAAAATAGCCGCTGCATCTAAGTTTGAAAGGTTGGTGGCGCATCCCATAAATTATATAAATGCCATCCTTTATCGAGAGCTTTTTTACAAAAGGAATAAAAAAGAGAAGGAAGTGGAATCGGAAACGTTTTTCGGAACTAAAATGAGTCTATTGCTTCCTTCTGGCACGGATATTTACCTTACGGGAGGAAAATCACACGGCTCCGAAACTAGGCTTGCAAGATTTTTGATCAATAATTTAGAAATAGGCGATACTTTCATCGATGTAGGGGCACACTACGGTTATTTTAGCTTGCTTGGATCAAAATTAGTAGGACAAAAAGGCAAGGTTTTTTCTTTTGAAGCTGCTCCTAAGACTTTTAAAGTCCTCAATAAAAATACTTCCAAAACACCGAACTTAAAGAGCTTTAATCTAGCCGTTTCGGATGAAATCTCCGAATTAAAATTTTATGAATTTCCAAACTTATATTCGGAATACAATTCTTTGGAGGTAAACCAGTACAAAAACGAAAAATGGTTTTCTAAGTACAAACCAAAAGAAATCAAGATAAGTAGTGTTATTTTGGGTGAGTTCCTGCATAAAGAAAATGTTTTTCCGAAGGTAATTAAAATAGATGTAGAAGGCGCAGAATATAGAGTCATCAATGGCCTCAGTGATTTCTTAACCCAAAAGTCCCCAATCATCGTCATGGAATTTTTATCACAAGAAAGAGGCAGTACAGGGCACCATGATGCCACCAAGAAACTGAAATCTTTAGGGTATATATCCTATGTAATTGATACATCAGGCAATCTAAAGCATATTGAAGGTATCTCCGAATATTTAAAAGAAATGGATTTAGAGTCGGATAATATTGTTTTTGTAAAAAGTACATAGGGAGGCAACTTCTACTAGGAACAGCCTATTGCTACAAAAAAACTTTACTCTGGGTTGAATTTAAGATTATTACCAATTTACACTCGAGTAGCTATAATTTTTGAGGTAATAGTAAACATAAAACTGAGTTCGCTTCTTTACATATAGATACAATATAAGTTTAAGACATCAACTCCAATTATGAATGTTACCTGTCTGCTATTGATCATATCATTAACCATGGGCTTGACCAATGGCAATGCTCAAAACAGTAAAACCATGCAAGATCAAAAAAATCCCCGGTTGTGCAAACCTGAAGCTGGCATCTGCGAAACCCCAAACAATAATAACAAGTCAATAAGCCATCGCAAGGCTTCTGTCCAAAACAAACCCGTAAAAATCATTTATTTTACAGATCCTATCTGCTCGTCTTGTTGGGGGATAGAATCCCAGCTTCGAAAGCTCAAATTAGAGTATGGTAACACACTTGAAATAGAGTATAGAATGGGCGGATTGCTCAAAGACTGGAGCTACAATAGCGGCGACATCAGCAAACCTTCTGACGTGGCTCATCATTGGGACGAAGTAAGCCAATATTACGATATGCCCATTGATGGAGATATTTGGCTTGAGGATCCATTGATGTCCTCTTATCCCCCATCGATGGCGTTCAAAGCTGCTCAATTGCAAGATCAAGAAAAAGCCATTTTATTCCTACGAGAAATCAGAGAATTGGTTTTTTTGAAAAAGAAAAATATCACCAAATGGGAGCATCTAGAAGCTGCTGCGGCAAAAGTTGGCCTCGACCAAGCACGATTCAAAGCTGATTTTGAGGGGAAAGCAAAGGATTTGTTCTTGGAAGACCTAAAATTGGGTAGTGAGTTAGGTGTAAGAGGATTTCCAACCCTATTTTTTACCAATGGCAACGGACAAAAAGAATTGGTCTATGGAGCAAAACCTTACTCCAATTTTGAAAATGCATTGCTTAAAATCGACCCAACTGCCGCTAAATATGATTACGATAAAAATTGGTTTTCTGTTTTTTCAAAGTACAATTCCTTGACCGCCAAAGAATTCTCAGATCTCACGGACGTCCCAAGAAAAGCGGCTGAAAACAAATTGAATGAATTAACTTCACAAGGACATTTAGAAATTTATAAAACAAAAAATGGAGACATTTGGACGTTGAAAACAGAGACACATTAAGGTTCGTTATAGGTGATTGCCCATTTTCACGTATGTTTGTTTGGAAAAAGAATACATTGCGAATTTAATCAAGTAAATGAAATCGTATTTTAAACTTCAATACAGAATGATAAACCGGAGGTTTGAGGACGCAGGGATTCATCCTGGGTTGGCTTATTTCCTTTTGGTTATTTTGTTCTTAGGTCTATCGATATATCTTTTTGAAAAAACAGAGTTTGCCCAGTATTTCTATTTGCTGTTTGCCATTATCATTTTAGGAAATCTATCTGAAACCCGCAGAACCGAATTTCTTAAAATTTGCTTTGGGGATGAGAAATTAAAAGAGATAAGACTCCTTGAAAATATTACCTGCGCAGTACCGTTCTTGATCTTTCTGGTTTATAAACAGTGCTTCATTTCAGCAACTTTATTAGCCATTTTGACGATAATTTTAGCACTTGTAAATTTTCGAACCAGCTTAAATTATACCATGTGGACTCCGTTTTCCAAACGACCCTTTGAGTTTACGGTTGGATTTCGAAATACTTTTTATTTGTTTTTTATCGCCTATGCATTAGCCGCCATAGCAGTTTCCGTAAACAATTTCAACCTTGGCGTATTTTCCATGTTGTTTGTATTTGCGATAACATTGAGCTTTTATTCGAACCCAGAAAAAGAGTATTTTGTTTGGATACACAATGTCAATGCAACAAAATTTTTATTAAGTAAAATATCCACAGCAGTTCTTTTCTCGGCGGTACTCGCTATGCCTGTTGCGATCCTTCTAGGCATATTCTTTTATCAAAAGATTGGGATAATATTGCTCTTTTTCTGTACTGGCTGGGCATTTTTGACATGCGTTTTAGTGGGTAAATATGCAGCATACCCAGATGAGATGAACCTAATCCAAGGTATTTTTTTAGCATTAAGCCTTTGGTTTCCACCACTGCTAATTTTACTCATTCCATTTCTATTTATAAAATCTAAAAATCGCCTGAGATATCTATTGAAATGATTGAAATAAAGAATTTATCAAAAAATTTCGGATCCCATGAAGTTCTGAAGGATATAAATATCCAATTTGACAATGGCAAAGTATATGGTATCGTAGGAGAAAACGGAGCCGGAAAAACCACTTTGTTTAAGTGTATATCAGACTTGGAAGATTATGACGGGATGATCATCTCAAACCCCAATCCCATCAAAAACCACCTTGGGCTATTATTGACAGAACCTTTCTTTTTTCAAAAAATCACTGGAAAAGAATACATTCAACTATTGATTAATGCTCGGAATATCCATATTGACGACATCGACGCTAGAAACATATTTGATCTCCCATTGAATCAATATGCCTCTACTTATTCAACTGGCATGAAAAAGAAATTGGCACTTACGGCCATTTTGCTGCAAGCAAACGATTATTTTATCCTAGACGAGCCGTTCAACGGCGTGGACATAAAAAGCAATATCATCATCACAGAATTAATTCACAAGCTAAAAGACTTGGGCAAGACCGTTATCATTTCATCTCACATTTTTTCTAAATTGAGTGACACTTGCGATGAGATACATTTGTTGAGTCAAGGAAGTTTTGTCAGATCTGTTGAAAAATCGGACTTCTCAAGCTTGGAATCTGAAATGAAAGAACTGACGATTGGAACTAAAATTGATAGATTGGGTTTGACCTAATAAATTACACAATAACGAAAACAATAATTAGAGATTTTCATTGGTTGAATAGAAAAGCATCCTAAAAATAATTCACTAAAACTTTAGGAAAACACCGATTTCAATTTTATATCATTAAATTGTACTTCAAATCAATCGAGAGCAGAAAATTCAAAAAGTCTTAAAAATCTATAGCAATCCAAAATCTCAAGTAAAAAAAATAATTACCATGATGAAAAATACAATATTTTTGTTTTTAGCAATTGCCTTCTATTGTATATGGTTTTTTCAATATTTTCTAAGTTACATTGAAGGCGCAAATAGTGTTATTGCCACGTTATTATAGCTGTGTGGTTGGATTTTTTTATTTGGTGTAGCATGTTTTCATTTATTCAAATGGCGCAGAGAAACTACAAAAAACAATAAACGCCTATTTTATTCCATTTTAATCTTTATTTTTAATTTATTATCATTAGTAAAACCTCAGGGTCTAATTGATTGGGAAAAGTATGAAGATGAGAATTTATTAGTCGCAGTATATATTGGCGTCGTAAGCTGTCAAACCACATTAAAACTGAGGCCAAATAACAATTTTAAATATATAAATAGTTGCTTTCAAAAAGACTTCCATTTTGGAACTTACAAGCTTATAAACGATACCTTATACTTTGAAGTAGATAAAAACTTAGGGTTTATGGATAAATCTACCTATGCTATTTTAAAAAAATCAAATGAAGACACCAGTCAATATAGAATATTAGATTTATATAGAAACCCTAAAGAAACTCGATGTATTAGCTTTTTCATTAAAAAATTAATTGGCAAGAATTAAAAAAGCAGAAGTAACAACTTATAATTGAGCGGAAATTTTAATCTAGTATTACCCCATTTTATTTTTACGAAGAATAGATTCCTCAAAAATTGAATTAACAATCGCCTTTAGAACAAGCGGAATAATCTTTTTTGATATTTAAACTTTGGAGTTTATTTATTAACTTTAACTTTGAAAATAATAGTCCAAATAAATTTTTAGTTAGTTTTATCAAAAATGGATAACAAAGTGGGATTTTCCAAAGCTTTAAACTCTGAACAAACTTGGAACCGACGCAGTAAGTATTATAAAATAAAATAAAATAATGTATTCATGAACCTAAAAAATATTTTATGGTCAATTGGTATTTCAATTTTTGTATTTTCCCGATGCAAAACGATTGACCTTCCAAATACCGAAAATAAAAATTACTCGCAAGAATCGGACACTGGCAAATGCTTCGCTGAATGCATTTTATCTTATACTCGAGAGTCAAAAACAATAGAATATCCAATTTTTCTAGGCGATGAATCCAAAGAAAATGTACCTGTCCAAATCAAGAGAATTGTATTGCAAAATCAATCTTCCACTTGGATAAAAAGGAAAATGGTAAACTGCCAATCTCCAAAGCTGGACGATTGCATGGTTCATTGTCTTGTAGAAATACCCGAAATCTCAGCTGTAATAAAAATATTAGTAGATACAACTCGATCTAAAAATTTTGAAATGAGACCATTTAAATTTAACATTATAAATTTAAAAGATGCGTTCAAAGAAATGAGACGGGTATTGTGCTCTAAACAAATCACCAGTAAATTATACATTGATATCCAAAATTCATTGAGGGAAAAAGGTTATTATACTCAACCCGAAAACACAGTAAAACTAGATTCAAATTTGAATTCTGCCCTTTCACAATTTCAAGTAGAAAACAACCTCCCTTTGGGCCAATTGGATTATGAAACATTAGATAAATTAGGAATTTTGATAAATGATTAAAAAATTAAAAACCCGCCATATTATTTAATCCCAAAGCCTCCATTCAACTATAACACTCCAATCCAAAATATTAACTATAAATGGCATTGCACACAACCAACTATTACAACACATTCATAGAAGTAGCTGAAGACTGTCCGACACAAGTGAGTCAAGCGCCGACTGCCAAGCTCGAAAAGCAGACTATCGCTGATATTCAGTTTGAATTGCTTGTAAAAAATCCTTACAAATTTACTTCCGACGATGTTCTATTTCAAGTATTTGCGTTAAGAAATGACCTCACCCGAGCTGAACACGATGAGGCTAGAAAACATTTTTTTTCAAAGGGTCAACCCTGTTTTAGAGCCTCACCTTTGACAAAAAGATATGGATTTGGTGTCCATGCTGATAAAGACGGAAAAATAGCAATTTTCGGACGTGAAACTAGGGAGTACGAACAGTTTGTGAATGATGATACAATCAAAAAAGTAAAAGCAATGAGATCAACTAAAAAATAATATTATGCAGCAACATTTTAAAATTCAATACAAAACTATCGTAAATGCACCCATCGAAAAGGTCTGGGAAGCACTTACAAATCCAGAAATTTTTAAACAATATTTTTTTGGAACAGAAATGGTAACATCTTGGAAAGTTGGCGAAGAAATAATTTTTCAAGGGGAATGGGAAGGTCAAAAATACAAGGATCTTGGCCAAGTGTTAGAATATGTACATAATGAAAAACTGGCATATTCCTATCTAAGCAGTTGGTCAGAAATGGAGGATCTACCAGAAAATTATTTATGGGTAAGCTATGAAGTAAAGCCGACTGAAAAAGGCACAGAATTGACAATTCATCAAACCAATTACGATGAGGAAAAAGCCAAACATTCTGAAGGCAGCTGGACCTCGCTCGTTGACGGTTTGAAAAAGCTGATAGAATAGAAAATATTGTACCGAATAATCATCTATAACATAAACTTTTCCAAAAACCCAATAATAGCGACATATAATTGAGTACAGATGTACTAAATGAAGTATCCAGAAAAAAATCATCCTATCCTTTAGTTGTTTTTCAAGCTATTATTTGCAAATTTTCCAGTTAAACAGTAATTTGTACTTCTTTATGTTCGCAAATGCAATCCATACGACCATACGAATAAAATGTAGAATATGGAACACAAGCATATATACGATGACATTGGGAACCAGCTTTGCTGTACGGAGGAAAACAAGATAAATTCAATGGTGGACCATCAGTTAAAAAAAGACCAAAGCACTGCTAGCTGTTGTCACGACGAAAATTCGACTTTTACTGGTGATTTACCACATCAAGATGTACACGACCATACTGGGTCTTCTGATAGTACACTTAAAATGTTTTTGCCAGCTTTAGTATCTATGACTTTATTATTGTCTGCCGTAGCTTTTGACCACTTTTTTTTTCAAACTTGGTTCAATGGATGGATGCGAATGGGTTGGTATGTATTAGCATACTTACCTGTGGGTTTTCCAGTAATGAAAGAAGCCATAGAAAGCATCATCAACGGTGAGATATTTTCAGAGTTTCTATTGATGTCTATAGCTACAATTGGTGCTTTTGCCATCGGCGAATACCCCGAAGGTGTGGCTGTAATGTTGTTTTATGCAGTAGGAGAAATTTTTCAGACATTGGCCGTCAAAAAGGCAAAGGCCAACATAAAAACCCTCTTAGACCAAAGACCTGACGAAGTGACAATTTTACAAAAAAATGAACCCAAAAGGATAAAAGCGGAACTTGCCAATATTGGCGATATCATCCTACTCAAACCTAGTGAAAAATTAGGCTTGGATGGCGAATTAATCTCCCAAAAAGCCACATTCAATACTGCTGCTCTTACGGGAGAGAGCCAACCCGATACCAAAGAACATGGTGATACTGTTTTGGCAGGGATGATCAATCTAAACGCAATAGCACAAGTAAAAGTCACTACCAATTATACGGACAGCAAGTTGAGTAAATTATTAGAATTGGTGCAAAATGCTACAACACACAAGGCTCCAACTGAACTTTTTATACGGAAGTTCGCAAAAATATACACGCCCATTGTGGTGCTTATGGCCGTTCTCATCTGCGCCCTCCCCTACTTGTTTGTTACGGATTACGATTTCAGCCAATGGCTTTATCGCGCATTGATTTTCTTGGTTATTTCTTGCCCTTGTGCCTTGGTCATCAGCATTCCATTGGGTTATTTTGGTGGCATCGGCGCAGCCAGTAAACATGGAATTCTGTTCAATGGAAGTAATTTTTTAGACATTATATCCGATATTCAACATATAGTCATGGACAAAACAGGGACCCTGACTGAAGGAATCTTCAAAGTCCAGGAAGTCGTCTTCAAGCCTGAATACGACAAGGAAGAAATTTTACAACTAGTTAATGCTTTAGAGAGCCACAGTACGCATCCAGTAGCCACTGCCATTCATGATTTTGTTGGAAAAATAAATCACAATGTCAAACTAGAAAATGTTGAAGAAATACCTGGGCACGGATTGAAAGCGACCGTCGAAGGCACTGATATTTTGGTAGGAAATTTTAAATTATTGGACAAATTTTCCATCGGATATGATCTAGACCCAAGCAGTATAGTTTATACCCTAATTGCCATTGCCTACGATAAAAAATATGTAGGTCATCTCACCATCGCAGATAGCATCAAAGAAGATGCTAAATCAACCATAGATAAACTAAAATCAATGAATATAAACACTACAATGTTAAGCGGTGATAAAAATACAGTTGTCCAATATGTAGCAAAAAAACTAGGCATTGACCAGGCGTATGGCGATTTGTTGCCAGAAGACAAAGTCAATAAAGTAAAGGATCTAATAGCCCAAAACCAAAAGGTTGCCTTCGTAGGAGATGGCGTAAATGATGCACCAGCCGTGGCATTGAGTGATGTAGGTATCGCCATGGGTGGACTTGGCAGCGATGCAACGATAGAAACCGCTGATATAGTGATCCAAGACGACAAACCCAGTAAAATCCCTATGGCAATAATCATCGGCAAACAGACTAAAAAGATTGTTTGGCAAAATATAATATTGGCTTTCGCAGTAAAGGGAATCGTATTGTTGCTTGGAGCGGGAGGATTGGCTACGATGTGGGAGGCTGTTTGTGCTGATGTGGGAGTCGCACTTTTGGCCATTTTAAATTCTGTTAGGATTCAAAAAATGGATTTTGAAGAATAAAAAAATTAAACTACAAGCACTCATTTGGAAATTCTTTAACAGCCGTTGATACATATTTGTAGTAAAAAAATATTCAATTTTAATTTTGCAAATATTGATTTAAATTATTAAATTTGTTATAATAATTAAAATATAACCCAACTTACACCATGAAACATCAAATATCATTTCTAAAAAAGCTATTATTATAGATTTAAATCAAAAACCTCTTTGGAATCAAACATCTACACTAAATTTAAAATAAAAATACTCGAATATGAAACACAAAATTTATTTATCTCTTTCCGATGCTGAGTATAAAACGCTTAAGGCAATGTTACAAACGGACGATTTTGGAAATGTAAACACCTTGACTTCACAATTTAAAGCTAAAGAAAATGGCAAACAACTACTAAAATGATCTATAAGCCAATTTGTCCAGTTTCTAGCTGAGGATAATTGCGATTTAAAATACTAAAAAAAACTACCTTTGAAATAATAAAACAGTGGAATTATTTCATGAATAAAACGATCCTCACACTTGGACTTTTGGTACTTTCAAATACTTTTATGACATTTGCTTGGTACGGACATTTAAAATTTAGCCAAATGAAATGGGCTAGTAATCTAGGGTTGGTCAGTATTATATTGATCAGCTGGTCGATTGCCCTCTTTGAATATGCCTTTCAAGTTCCTGCCAATAGAATTGGGTTCAGTGAGAACGGTGGCCCCTTTAATCTCTGGCAACTAAAGGTCATACAAGAGGTAATAACCCTGACCGTTTTTATGGGATTCACGCTTGTCTTTTTTTAAAAACGAGACTCTTAGATCGAATCATTTGATTGGGTTTTGCTTTTTAATCCTTGCTGTATATTTTATTTTTAAAAAGTAATTGAATTTAAACAATATTTAACCCACATTTTCAAAATATTGGATCTGTCGAATTATAAGTAAGTAAATGAATTCAAAATCAAATAATAAAATCTTGCCATGAAAAAATATTTCTTCTTTTTTGCATATATTATAACTCTAGCAGTTCTTTTTCCAGTTGTGCGACGCTTATTGGGCCCAAAACAAACACCCTAGCCCTTAGTTCTAATCCTCCTAACGCCAATGTCTATATCAATGGAGCCAATTTGGGTACTACTCCACTAAAATTAGACCTAATACCGAATAAAACCTATACAATAGAATATAAAAAGGAAGGATTTAAAACTGTTACGAGGACTGTGAGCTCCCAAGTTAATATAGGCTGGATTGTTTTAGATTTCTTTGCTGGGCTCTTTATGGCCATTATTATTGATGCAATAACAGGAGATTGGAAAAGCCTTGACCAAAATTCAGTCAATGTAGAATTGATCAAACAGAATAATTGATTATCATTTAAAAATAAATTACATTAGAACTTGATCTCAGCTTGGGATTTATATTTCAAATTCCAAAAAACCAATTACAGATACCTAACTCCATCGATATTTCCGTATTTTTACGAAATAATCACATTTTATATTGGTGAAAACAATTTTTATTGAAAAAGGAAGACGACGAATGGAGACATTGAAATATTTTCTTTACTTGAGTATCCTACTTGGTTGGAGGGTAGGCAATGCTCAAACGGACAGTCTGTGGAATCCAATTCCTCAAATTAAAATTTCTGGATTTTTGGATATTTTCTACGCATATGATTTTAATAATCCAGAAACATCAAATCGTCAGTCTTTTTTGTACAATCACAATAGGCATAATGAATTCAATCTCAATCTTGGATATCTAAAAATCGGGGTAACTCATCCAAAATATCGAGCCAACCTAGCCTTACAGGCAGGCACTTATGTGAATGACAATTATGCGGCTGAACCAGGTCTTTTGAAAAATATTTTCGAAGCCAACATCGGTTTATCCCTTAATAAGAAAAATAATATTTGGCTTGATGCCGGTATTTTTGCTTCTCATATTGGATTTGAAAGTGCCATTTCTATGGACAATTGGACCTTAACTCGCTCTTTGCTTGCTGAAAACTCTCCATATTATCTTTCTGGTGCCAAACTGACCTACAAACCAGATTCCCAATGGGAATTCGCTGCCTTGGCGTGCAACGGTTGGCAGCATATTCAAAAAATTTCTAACAATTCCTTGCCTTCATTTGGAACACAAATAAAATACACTCCTTCCGATAAAGTCACTTTGAATTGGAGTACGTTTTTAGGAACTGATTTTCCAGATGATTTGAGAAAAATGCGATATTTCAATAATTTTTATGGGCAATTCCAAATCAATAAATACTTGGGTTTAATCGCAGGTTTTGACTTAGGATCACAGCAACAAAAGGCCAATGAACCACCATTTGATCAATGGTTTAGCCCCGTGATAATCATCAAATACACAATGACAGACAAATGGGCTGGCGCCGTAAGAGCTGAATATTACCAAGACAAAACGGGAATCATCGTTCCAACGAATACTGAAAACGGCTTTAACACATCAGGCCTTTCGTTAAATCTCGACTATTCTCCGAGTAACAATATACTTTGCAGGTTTGAGGGTCGTTGGCTGAAGAGTCAGGACCAAATATTCCAACAAGGAGATAATCTTACAGAAAACAATTTTTCACTGGTCACCTCAATTGCTATGAAATTTGAGAAATAACTAATTGGCGATTCCAAGATCGGATTTTATTAAATATAATTTGGCAAAAAGGACGAAAACCAATATAAATTGTTAAATAAAAATTCGCAAATTCAGCTGAAAGGATTAAATTTGATGTTTAATTTGCCATAAACTCACTCTTGTTTTTGAGCAGCCAATAATAGGGCTAAAATCGGATCAATGATGGAAGAAAGACCGAAATTAAAAGTTATCGCAAGTGCCTCTGACCATCTTTTTGACATCCTAGGATGGCTCGCTCTAATTGCAACTTGGTGCTTGACTATCTTTAATTACAAAGGGCTGCCAGAGATAATACCTACACATTTTAATGGTTCTGGCCAAATCGATGGGCAGGGGCAAAGTGGTTGATTTTAACCCTTCCTATGGTTGCGACCATTCTGTATATTGGCATGACAGTACTTTCAAAATTTCCTCAGGCATTCAATTATCCTACGAAAATAACCAAGGAAAACGCCTTGAATCAATATACCAGCGCGACGAGGCTCATCAGATATCTCAAGCTCATCATTGTGGTAATTTTTGGTTTCATCACTTTTCAAACCATAAGGGTAGCACAGGGTGAAAAAGAAAGTCTAGGCATCTGGTTTTTGCCTGTTATGATAGGACTGATAAATATCCCCTTGATCTATTTTGTTATAAAATCTTTTCAAGCAAAAAAATGACCGAAATGGGAGTCTCCCCTATTCAACTGAATTCATTTAACCAATATCTTTAAATTTTTCATGGAAATACAAGATCAAATCAATGAATATATCCAGAGTCTTCCAAAGCCCAAGAGAATGGACTTACAGACTTTGCACGAAATGATTTTGAGCATTAACCCTAATGCGAAACTTTGGTTTCTAACTGGAAAAAATAGCTAAGGCAAAGTGGTGTCCAATCCCAACATCGGCTATGGTGAGTATATAATACGCTACTCAGATGGAAAAACCAAACCCTTTTATCAAGTCGGACTAAGTGCAAATACAACGGGGATCTCTGTTTACATCATGGGTATCGAAGATAAAAATTACTTGATCAATACCTATGAAAACAAAATCGGAAAGGCTAAATTGACTGGCTATTGCATCCGATTCAAGGCTTTAAAAGACTTAAATATCGATACATTGAAGAGTGCCATTCGATTTGGATTTGACTATCATTCGCCAAACTAATTTTAGTTTTTAGATAAAAACCTTACCTCTGATCCCAGGATTATTGACTTGGATTTAATTGATATTTCTTGAAAAGAAAATTTTAAATTTGGCCCTTTCCACACATTCAAATCCATCGATTAATAATATATAAATATCTGTTTTATAATACATTATACCAATAATATTATTGATATTTAAAACTCCGAATCTCCAACAACTCAAATAAATGATGAATTTGTAACTCTTTCCAAATTAATTGTTTTAATTTTGGAATATTTTATACAAAATATTTCAAAGGCTCCGCGCATATGCCTGTATTCAGAATTTTTATAGTTGAGGACGATCCCTGGTATGGCCAAGTCCTCAAGCATCATTTAGGGTTAAATCCAGACTACGAGCTGGAGCTATTCAGCAATAGCAAAGATTTATTGAACAACCTTTACAAATCGCCGGACCTGATTTGTATGGATTTTGGGCTTCCAGATATTTCAGGAGATAAATTACTAAAAGAGCTAAAATCTAGGAATAAAAGCGTCCCTATCATCGTCATCAGTGGGCAAGAAGAAATCAATGTCGCGGTGAGTCTTCTCAAGGCAGGTGCTAGAGACTATATCATCAAGGATGAGCACACCAAAGAACAACTCTGGAAATCAATCATTCATATCCGAGAGAATCTATCCCTGAAACAAGAAGTCGAGGAGCTCAAAGAGCAACTGGGGCAAAAATTTAGTTTTGAAAATACCATCATCGGGCAGAGTGACGCCATTCTAAGAACATTTACATTTTTGCAAAAAGCTGTAAATAGCAATATTAACGTCTCATTGACTGGTGAAACGGGAACAGGGAAAGAAGTTTATGCCAAAGCCATACATTTCAATAGTGATCGAAAGAAAAAGCCTTTTGTAGCCGTAAACATGGGTGCGATACCTACAGAACTCGTCGAAAGCGAGTTATTTGGACATGAAAAGGGTGCATTTACAGGAGCCGTTGGGGCTAGAATAGGGAAATTTGAAGAGGCTCAAGGTGGGAGTCTTTTTTTAGATGAAATAGGCGAGCTTGATTTGGGATTGCAGAGCAAATTACTTCGGGTGGTTCAGGAGCGAGAAATCATAAGAGTTGGAGGCAACAAGCCCATCCCAGTCGATATACGGCTGATCACCGCCACACATAAGGACCTTGCGGACGAAGTAAAATCAGGGAGATTTAGAGAGGATTTATTTTTTAGAATCGTAGGGTTACCCATTGAGTTGCCACCACTAAGAGAAAGAGGAAATGACGTCATCATCTTAGCAAAATATTTTATCGAAGAATATGCAAAAAACAATAAAACCAAGGCACTGAGTTTGCACGAAACTGCGAAAACAAAATTGCAGAAGTACAATTGGCCAGGTAATGTCAGAGAACTGAAAGCCGTGATAGATCTTGCTTGTGTCATGTCGGATGGGCAACTTATTAAAGCAGATGACCTCACCTTTTACAAAATTGGCGATCATCGACCGTATTCTTCCCATGAAAAAACGTTAAAAGAGTATGAGGCCGAGATTATTTCAGAATATTTAAAAAAATACAACCAAAACGTAGTGACCGTCGCTGAAAAACTGGATATCGGCAAATCAAAAATTTATAATATGTTGAAAAGCGGAGAAATATAAAATACCATGAAAGTCAAACAATTTAAAATAACAAATCTAGAAGAATGTCACAAAATTTCTGCTGAAAAAGCTGATTGGGTTCTTTGTTTTGGCGCAAAAGCATTGTTAGAAAATCAAGAAATAACCAAGACCCTGCTCGACAAGTTCAAGGGGGCAGAGATTGCTTTTTGTAGCACCGCTGGGAGATTTGCCAAAAATGCGGCGTTTGCGACCATACTATGGTCATCACGGCGGTTACATTTGAGCACACAAAATTGCGATCAGCAATCGTAAATATCCAAAATTTCGCCAATAGCTACGACGCGGGTAAATCTCTCGCTGATACACTCAATGACAAGAGCCTAAAGCATATTTTTATCCTATCTGACGGCAGCAATGTCAATGGCAGCGAACTCGTAAAAAGCATGAATGACTTTTTTAAGTCGAGCGTGGTGATAACTGGCGGCTTGGCTGGAGATGATACCAGGTTCGAATATACTTTGACCAGTCTAAATGATTTACCTTCTAGGGGCAATATCATTGCTTTTGGACTTTATGGTGATAAAATTCAGATTGCCCACGGTAGCATGGGCGGATGGGATAGTTTTGGCTTGGCAAAAACCGTAACCAAATCTGAAGGCAACGAACTATTCGAAATAGATGGCCGAAATGCCCTAGAACTTTATAAAGAACACCTAGGAAAATACTCGGATGATCTACCTGGTGCTGCTTTGCTTTTTCCTTTGGCCGTAAAAATGAACGACAACGGAGATGTCGTCGTGAGAACAATTTTATCCATTAACAATGAAAAAAGTTCTATGATATTTGCTGGTGATGTGCCAGAAGGCAGTAAAGTGCGGTTTATGTTGGCTAATTTCGATCGGCTTATAGATGCAGCGGGAACAGCCGCCAAATCTAGCTTGATTTCTATTGCCAATGCAGAACCCCAACTGGCGATTTTGATAAGTTGTGTTGGGCGAAAAATAGTCCTTGGAGGCAGAGTGGACGAAGAAGTCGGTGCTGTAATAGATGTTTTGGGAACAGATGTGCCCATGACAGGATTTTATTCATACGGTGAAATATCTCCCTTAAAAGAAGGAACGAGCTGTCAACTGCACAACCAAACAATGACCATCACTTGTTTTCAAGAAGTAGATTAATATAGTAAGGCCATGTATCAAAAATTTCTTCAAAATTTAATCAACAAGCATCTTGATCAAGATCTAAAGCAGAATGAGCAAATTAAGCCTTTTTTGCAGAGTATCAATGATTCTTTTGTCTCCTTCGAACGATACCGAGAATTACTAGAACATTCTTTTAAAATCACAGAAAGAGAATTTGAGGAAATGAGTTCACGTTTGCAAGAACAATTTTCAATCAAGGAAAAAGCCATAAACAATCTAATAGAAATCACTCACGAATTGCACGGAGAAAAGGATCAAAATGATTCGGTAATCGGCACTGATATCATTCTGGTTTCAGACCTTATAAAAAAACAAATATTAAGCTATAATGAAACCCGTGATCAACTAAACAGAACCCTCAATCTTTTTAAAACCCTGCTAGACAATCTTAACAGTGCAGTGTTGGTCGAAAGTGAAGACAGGAAGATTTTATTTACCAACGAAGCCTTTTGCAATTTGTTCCATATACCCGTGTCACCTGAACATCTCATAGGGTATGATTGCAGCAATTCTGCTCATGAAAGTATGCATCTTTTTGCAGAGCCAGAGATTTTTGTAAGTCGAATAGAAGAAATCCTTCGTCATAGGAAAACCATGCTGGACGAACTGCTAGAGATGAAAGATGGTACCGTGGTCGAAAGAGATTATGTACCCATTCACGTCGATGGGATCTACAAAGGCCATTTGTGGAAATATGAAAATGTCACGGAAAAGCTAAAGCATCAAAAGCAAATCGAGGAAAGTGACGAGCGCAATAAGCTCATCATGAATTCAGCACTTGACGCCATTGTGATCATTGATAAACATGGAAAAATAATCTATTGGAATCCGTCGGCAGAGCGAATCTTTGGATGGTCACACGATGAGGTGGTGACACAACCCCTAAGTGATATCATCATTCCTTCTCGTATGCGAGATGGTCACAATACGGGTATGATGCGAAGGCTTGTTTCCGAAGAAAGGCGCATGCTTGATCGACTGCTAGAACTTCCTGCCCAGAATAAAAATGGGGACGAATTCCCTGTAGAGATTTATGTTATTTGCTTCGAACAAGAGGATGAAAAATATTATTGCGGGTTTATAAAAGATATTTCAGAAAGAAAAAACAACGAAGAAATTTTAAAACTGCAAGAAGAGAAGTATCGCAATATCATCGCGAATATGAATCTAGGACTATTGGAGGTAGATTTGAATGATACCATTATTTATGCCAATCAGAGTTTTTGTGAAATGTCTGGGTTCAATTTGGATGAATTGAAGGGAAAGACCGCTGCCGAATTATTTGTTTTGGAAAATCATAAAAAGATAGTTTCTGAGAAAAATGAAAAAAGGAAAAGCCACGAGTCCGATGGCTACGAACTGGAAGTAAAAAATAAAAATGGACAGAACAGATGGTGGTTTATAAGTGGTGCTCCAAATTACAACGATCGAGGTCAATTGATTGGGAGCATTGGCATCCACTTAGACATTTCAGAACAAAAATTATTGGAAAAAGAATTAGCAAAGGCGAAATCATTCGCAGAAGCGGCTGCCAAGGCCAAGGAACTTTTCTTGGCTAATATGAGTCACGAGATACGTACTCCACTTAATGTAATCATCGGCATGATCCGCCAATTAACAAAGGAACACCTTACCGAAGATCAGCATTTCTATATCAATCAATCTGCCAGTTCAGCCAAACACCTTCTCACCATCCTCAATAATGTCCTCGATGTCGCTAAGATAGAATCTGGCGATATGGAGATACTGGAGAATGCATTTAGCCCGAGCGCCTTATTATACAATGTCCATTCGATCATGTATTCGCAGGCCGCTGAAAAAAATCTAAAATTCAAGCTCAATGCAAGCCCAGAAATGAAGTCTGTTTTAGTCGGGGATGATACCAGATTGAGGCAAGTTTTAATCAATCTGGTCGGAAACTCTATCAAATTCACACAAGAGGGAAGCATCATGCTTAATGCTGAGGTTGTTTCAGAATCCGACACCCACCAAACCATTTTATTTGAGGTAATAGATACGGGTATTGGAATGTCACCAGACTTCATAGCTAGGATTTTTGACAAATTTTCACAAGAACAAAATGAATCAAATCGCCGATACGAAGGCACCGGCTTAGGGATGACCATTTCTAATGATCTCATACGCCTCATGGGTGGACAATTAGGTGTAGATAGCATCAAGTCAGCTGGGACCACCTTTAGTTTTCAATTGACGTTTAAAATCGGTGATCCCAATCTATTGGTTGCCAGCAATCAACAAATCACCCAAAACATATTTAAGGGTTGTACAGCACTGCTCGTGGAAGACAACGAAATGAATCGGTTCATCGCGATACAGAGTTTAGATTATCTTGGATTTGAAACCACTGAGGCGGAAAATGGAAAAGTTGCAATCGATCTAGTAAAGCAAAATACCTACGATATCATACTTATGGATATCCAAATGCCCGTGATGGATGGAGTAGAAGCGACTATTTATATCAGAGAAATACTGGGATTGAAGACACCTATCGTAGCCCTCACCGCCAATGCTTTCAAGCACGATATAGAATTGTACTTACACAAAGGCATGAACGACTTCATTACAAAGCCCTATGACGAACAGGATTTTTTCCAAAAAATCAACCATGTTTTATCGATTTATAGAGAAAAATCAATCGCAAACCCCTTAGAAAATCACCTTATGAATGATGGATCCCTTCCTGAAAAACTTTACGATCTCACTCAATTGGAGCAAATAAGTCGTGGCAATGATGCTTTTGTCAAAAAAATGGTATCCATATTTATCAATCAAACGCATGAAAGCCTGGTCGCCATTGAGAAAAATATCGAAGAAAAAACCTTTGAAAATATCTCCCGAATAGCACATAAAATCAAACCCAGCATTGATCAGATGGGTATTATTTTCTTAAAAAATGATATCAGAGCCCTTGAATCGTACAAGATGGAAACTGGATCCATGCAAGAGTTCACACAGCTAGCTCAACATGTATGCAACGTATTAAAAGCAGTGCTGAAGAAGCTAAAATCCGATGGATATTCTACTATTCCAAAGGATTGAAGTCGAGCATTTAAAGGTTAAAAAAGCATATTTATGCATAAAAAGATTCTAAATAGACTCTGGATTCCTTGCGCGTAGTTTTGGCAAGATTTCGACTCTAACAAAATTCGGCCCCTAGAAGTTCTTAGAAGAAACTAACTTTAAATACATTAAAAACTATCAATAAAGGCCAAATCTATAGTTTTTTGAACTTGACATTTATAAGTTCAATTTTTAAGAAAATTTGTTGCTTAAATATTATTTTTTGACGTATATTTGTAACCAATATATAACGTTAAATAACTTGGTTATGAAAGAATATTTAACCCTGTCCGAAACATCTGAACTAATTGGAAAACGCAAAGAAACTCTAAGAAGATGGGATAAAGAAGGTAAACTATCTGCTGTCCGAGAACCTTTAAGTAACTATCGTGTCTATAGACGAGAACAAGTTGAAACCCTCTTTGCTACTTTTTTTAATCACAATGTTGAAGACATTGTTTCCAACCATATTGAACCACAAAATACTTATACAGTATTAGAATTATTTGCTGGAGCAGGTGGTTTGGCAGTAGGTTTAGAAAAAGCTGGATTAAAATGTGTTGCATTAAACGAAATTGATAAATGGGCTTGCCAAACATTGCGAAAAAATCGTCCAAACTGGAAATTATTGGAGGGTGATATTAAAGACTTTAATTTTAAGGATTATTTTAATAAAGTTGATGTGGTAACTGGTGGATTTCCATGTCAAGCTTTCAGCTATGCTGGCAAAAAATTGGGTCTCGCAGATGCCAGAGGAACACTGTTCTATGAGTTTGCAAGAGTAGTCAAAGAAGTGAATCCGCCAATTTGTATTGGAGAAAATGTTCGTGGTTTACTTAGTCATGAAAGTGGAAAAACATTACAAGGTATGATTTCTATTTTAGATGAGATTGGGTATAATATCGTTCCTCCACAAGTTTTAAAAGCCGTAAACTATAAAGTACCACAGAAGCGTGAGAGGTTAATTCTTGTAGGCGTTAGAAAAGATATTGAAGTGAATTATGAATATCCTAAACCACATAATAAAATTTACAATTTAAAAGATGCATTGAAAAAAGGTGAGCTATACGATACAAATGTCGCCAAATCTACAGGGGCAAAATATCCACAAAGTAAAAAAGCTGTTTTGGATATGGTACCTCAAAAAGGATATTGGCGAGATTTACCAATAGAAATTCAAAAAGAGTTTATGGGGGGTAGTTTTTATTTAGGTGGGGGAAAAACAGGAATTGCAAGACGAATTGGCTGGGATGAACCATGCTTAACATTGACTTGTAGTCCTGCACAAAAACAAACTGAAAGATGCCACCCAACAGAAACTAGACCATTTACGGTTCGTGAATACGCACGTATCCAAACTTTTCCAGATGATTGGACTTTTGAAGGCTCAATGGCGCAACAATATAAACAAATCGGCAATGCTGTTCCAGTTAATTTAGGAACAGAAGTTGGTTATTCAATTGTTAAATTTTTGAACCAATACTACAACTTATCAAAATCTAAGTAATACCTGTAATTCTCAAAAGTAATTTGGTCTATTATTGTTCTTTTACTAGCTTTAATTTCTGATTTAATTTCTTGTAACGCAGAATTTTCAGCAATTTCTTTTGTTTTTTCCACTGATTCTAAATAGTCAATAATTGCAACAGGTAGTGCTTTGTACAATTGAAACATAGCATCTTCTTGACCTGAAAGTAAAGCATAAAATTGATCACCCGAAATTTTATAAACTCTGGTGTGGCTGTATTCTTTTCCATTAATGTTTCCGCTCCATAATTCACAAAAACTTCCTTTTGCTAAAACTTGTACCCAATAACATTTAGCCTTCTTGTAGTCATCTGCATACCTTTTTAGCTTTTGAAATAGAGCCTCTGAAGCACTGCTGTTCATAGTATTATGCTTGTTTTTTATATCAGCGAATAATGTGTCATCAGTAGCCTTAATGTCAAAACCGCTGAGGTTTCCTATTTCATATCCAATAATTCCACCTAAAATTTGTTCGTGAAATGTTCCAATTGAATTATTGATTGATTTGTCTATCTGTCTTAAAATTTCAGATTGAATCAGTTTTTCTTCTTCAATATCATTAAATTTTGAATCGAATGTTAGTTTTATAGTGTCAACTTTATTTGAATAAAAATTTTTCTTAGTTATATTATTTTTTGCCTTCAAATATGCACTATAAAGATTTCCTATACAGAGCAATAAATGTTCGTCTGTTATAAAACTTACGTATTTATTTTTCATTGGCTTAATTCAATTATTTTTAAACAAAGATAAAACTTATTGTGAAATTGCTATCTCAGAAAAAGATTCTTTACCAAATAACTCAAGGGTTCAACTTACATTCTCCTCTTTAGCAACCCTAGTAGTCAAACGACGCCCAAAACCCTCGAACCCTGTTTCCATAAATAGACATTTTTCCATTTATTGGAACATATATAATTATTTTATCTGTATATTCTACTCATTATCTGATTATTAATTTTTTGGAATGAAATTGGCATAGTATTATTCAAAACAGACAAAGTATTATGAAAGATAACAGCCAGACTGTATTTATTGTAGATGATGATCCTTTTCATGTTGAATTAATGACCCATATTTTAAAAAAAGAAAAAATACCCTATGTTATGAGTTTCTCCAGTGGTGTTGATTGTCTAGACCATATTGATCTAAACCCTGATATTATTTTTCTTGACTATCAGATGGATGTTTATTCGGGATATGAAACCCTGCGTAAGATTAAACGTTACGATCCCAATTCATTTGTAGTCATGGTCTCTGCCCAAGAAGACATTGACACCGCTGTTGAAACATTAAAACATGGAGCTTTTGATTATATCAAAAAGAATGAAAACCTTGAAGAAAAGGTAAAGTCAGTTTTGAAGAAAATCAGTGAGCTATCCGAATTAATGAACAAGAAGAAACCTTCATTTTTAAAATCAATATTTAAATTTTTATAAATCGTGAAAGGCATAATTCTTTATTCATTGATAATTTTATCCCTCTTGTCATCGTGCAAGACTACGAACCTTTTTGTAGATAAAAATGCCAGTAATGATCCAGCAGCTTTGGACAGTATTTTTGTAGCAAATAATAAATACGAATACCAAATTCGTAAAGACGACAAAATTACAATCTCCGTTTGGGGCCAAGATGAATACAGTGTCGGTTCTACATACGGCATTTACAATTCGAACGAAGTCTATGGAAAATGGCTCATGGTAGATGCCAAAGGCAATATTGAAATACCAAAAATCGGCAGCCTCTACGTTGAAAAAATGACAATAGTCCAATTAAAGGAAAAACTTAAAAAAAGCTTCGGGGAGTGGATTAAAATACCCATAGTAGATATCAAAATACTCAATCAAGAAATCACTGTTCTTGGTGAAGTCCGCGACCCTCAGGTCATCCCTGTGGATAAGAGTCGAAACACTTTACTAGAGTTGATCGCCAGATGCAAAGGCTTTGAATTTTATGCCAATACTGCTTATATAAAAGTATTCAGACAAGTTGGAGAAGATGTACATGTCGCCAATATCAATCTTAACAAAAGCGGGTCGATGACTGCTAAAAACATCAATTTATATCCTGGCGATGTCGTAGTGGTTCCATCCAAAAAGTATAAAGAATTCGACAAGAGAATTTCCACGATCATACCATTCACTACTGCGCTTACATCAGCGGCCATTTTCATGAGTGCTTTTTAATATATTACAATTAAAACCGATACAACAATGAAGTCAGATTATCTTTTCTTACGTCCCTATATAAGTGGCTGGGCCTTCATAGCCTTGGCAATGGTGCTAGGATATTTTATCGCAGAAAGATATCTTTCTTATGCCATACCAATGTATCAAAGCACTGCTAAATTGAAACTAGCAGATCTAAACGAAGGCGTACCTAATAGCAAATTATACAAAGACTTTGACGTATTCGCCAATACCCAAAAGATTCAATCCGAAATCGAACTGATCAAGTCAGAGGCCATCCTGAAACGGGTTTTGCCCAAAGTGCCACAATCTACATTGATTTATCGTGTTGGAAAGATCAAAAAAACGGAACTTTTCTCAGACTCACCCATATCTGTAATGAAAATAAATTTGGACAAATCGGACTATAACAAGCCATTCCAATTATCCATTTTAGAAAATAAATCATTTACACTTCAGTCTCCTGATGGAAGACATCTTTCAGGAAATTTAGGTGATACCATTTCTCTTGGATTCACAAGATTGCTCATCAGTATAAATAAGAATTTATTGAAAACAAAAAGCAATTTGAAGTGGGCTGATAAATATGAAATTAACTTTTTGAGTCGCGACCAGCAATATGCTGAGATATCAAAAAATCTAGAAGTCGGGTCCGTGGACAAGGACGTCCCAGTCATCCGTATTAGCTATAAATCCGAGAATCCTGAAAAGGCAGCCATAATCCCCAACAAAATCGCCGAAGCTTATATCGATGATTATATTGAAACCAAATATGGCGCCGCTAATGTAACGGTAGATTTTTTAAATGGTAGAATAACAGAGCTGAGCCAAAAACTTTCTTCAGCGGAGGGAAATATCTTGGACTACAGGAATCGAAACAATATAACCAATCTCCACCAAGAGACAGAGACCGATCTCAGAAAAATCTCTCAGCTAAAAATTCAACAGACGAATCTGAAAATGAATCTCGACGCGATCAAGGATTTAGAAAAATACATGGAAAATGGCAAGGGCAAATCCCTTGAATTGGCGCCAAATTTTGAGGCATTCACCGATTTGCTCTCTACTGAAATCGTAAAAAAAATCAAACAACTTCAAGCAGAGAAAAAAGATTTATTGACCCTTTACACGCCCAAAAATGAAAAAGTCAAAGTAGTCGATGCCAAGATAGATGATCTCACTTCTTACCTGGCAGAAAGCATCAGGAATTCGAGAAAGAATCTCCAGACCAAGTACGACAACCTAAGTTCAGACATTGCAAATGATCAAAAAGTGTTGACACCCGTCCCTGAAAAAGAAAGGGTCATGAATATCCTCGACAGAGAGTTTGGTATGTACGAGCAGTCTTACAATTTCTTAAATCAAAAAAGAATCGAAGCTGAGATAGCCAGAGAAGCCAAAGTTGCTTTCCATAGGGTAATAAGCCCTGCAAGTATTAACGCGATTCCAGTCTCTCCCAATCACCTTATTATCAAAATTATATCCGTAGTCCTAGGTATGTTAACAGCATTATTCCTTATCTTTTTGTTCCAAAAATTACGAGCGCGCATATACCGTCCTGATACCATAGAAGCCAATAGCATCCTGCCGATTGCGGCAGCCATTCCTCGGTTCAAATCTTCAAACGAAGGAGAAAATTTCTTTGTTCGACTATTGACACAATGGCAAGTTAGAGGATTGTTCAAGGATAAAAACATTTCTTGCTTTACTGGATTTGAGTTGGACAAAGGCTTGAATTTCGTCAGTAAACACATCATTCAAACCCTCAGTAACCAAGGTAAAAAAATCCTTAAGGTTGAAATCAAACCGGGCGATGGGAATACAGATTTTTTCGATATAATCGAAGCAAATAACAAAGTCGCCAATCTCGTATTGTGGACAGATATACTAAAGCTCAAATCCGTTGAAGATATCAAGTCCATAATATTAGAGAAAAGCAAAAATTACGATCATACGATCATCGTCAATTCACCAATCGGAGCCAACCATACTTTGGCTATGATGGCCATGGCAGATGTAAATTTTTTATGCGTAGATGCTTGGGCGACCCCAGCAAAAAAGATAGCTGAAATAGACCAAATCACCGCGGAATATCGATTTTCTAACCTGCATTGGGTACTCAATCGAACAGGATATCGTCCGAGCATGTGGACAAAGATTAAATCTTTATTCAAGACGCGCTCTGTTGAACCATTATCACAGGTAGTTCCAGCATGAGAATTTTTAGCACCCAATATCTTGTCCTTGCAGACCAAGCACTTTTTAGTGGATTGAGTTTTGTTACCACCATTTGGATTGCAAGGAATATAGATGCAGTTTCTTTTGGCATTTACTCGGCTTGGATTTTGGCCATTTACCTTTTCGTGAGTGCCATTGGCGCTTGGATCATACAGCCATTTCAAATTCGATACAATAAAATAGAGCAACAGAAAGAATACCTCACGCTTATATTTTGGGGTCAATTTGCAATGACATTTGTCGTAGTGGCATTAATCTTTTATTTCAATTATTTATTTGATTATCAAGCGATTGGAATGATTCTTTGTTATGGAGCTGGCTTTATTTTTTATGATTTTTTTAGAAAAACATTGCTGACAATGAATCGAATTTGGACTGCCTTGGTGCTGAATATTTTTACTTCCATTCTTACCCTCGTTGGTTTGGCTTATTTGACTTGGAATCATATATTTTCCATTGAAAACTTTTTGCAATTCTCTAGCATAATATATTTTTCGATTTTCATGGTTGCTCTGATTTATTTCAAGCCATTCCCTAAAAAAATTTCTGATTTCAGCCCCCATTTTACATACCACATGCTACAAGGCAAATGGTTTTTTATGACTGCTATCAGTCAGTGGTGGGCTGGCAACTTATTTGTCGTAGCATCTGGCGTTTATCTCGGACCTAAAGCATTGGGGGCATTGAGACTAGCCCAGTCTTTGTTCGGTATCCTCAATGTAATTTTGCAAACATTTGAAAATTATGTGTTGCCTCAGACCGCATCTCGGATGCATACAAGCATCCCTGAGGGTATCACTTATCTTAAAAATCTATCCGTAAAAGCTGCTTGGTTGTTTTTACCCTTACTGATGGTTTCATTTTTTTTTGCAAGAGATCTTTTAGTTTTGGCAGGAGGAAAGCAGTATGCCGAATACTACTACGTCGTTCAGGGATTGAGCATTTTGTACGTATTAATTTATTTGAGTCAACCCTTTCGGTGCCTTATCAGGTCTTTGGAATTTAATGAAGCATTTTTCAAGGGATATTTGCTTACCCTCGCATTTGCGTTGTTATTTTCACATCTCATTCTATCCAATTTTGGTCTGTACGGGGTTCTCTCAGGATTGATCATCTCCCAGATCATTCTGATAGCTTATTGGAGTCTAATTCTACATTCAAAAAAAATTCAAATATGGAAGTCATTCATATCGTACTAGGAAAAGCCAATCCGAATCGGCTGAATGGCGTCAATAAGGTTGTATATAATATGGCAACCGAACAGCATAAGGCTGGAAAAAATGTAAGCGTGTGGGGCATTGCAAACGATGTGAAACACGATTATCCGAAAAGAATATTTAAGACCATCTTGTTTAAATCGGAGTGGTTTCCATGGGCCATCAGTGGCAAATTGAAGCGTGCTATCTTACAAAATAAGCGTGCGGTATTTCATTTGCACGGCGGCTGGATTCCACTCTTTTCTAGTTTGGCGGTATTCTTTGATAGCCTTGGTATTAAATTTGTATTGACACCACATGGCTCCTATAATACACTAGCTATGGATAAAAGTGCGAGGCAAAAAAAGGTATATCATTTATTCTTTGAAAAAAAACTTGTTGAGCTTGCTCACAAAATTCATTGTATCGGGAAAAGCGAAATCATTGGACTCCACAAAATCTGCGAAAATGCCAAGCCATTTTTATTACCATATGGATTTGAATATACCCCACAGAACATGGTGCTATCTAAGGAGGATTCTTTTACCATAGGCTTCGTAGGGCGTCTTGATATCCACACGAAAGGTTTAGATCTATTGATGGAAGCCTTTTTATTCTTTCAAAAATCACACCCCAACTCCAGATTATGGCTGATAGGAGAAGGCGAAGGCCGAGCATTGATAGAGCGTTTTATTCGTGAGCAAAAGATAAAAAATGTGGTTTTATGGGGGAAAAAATTTGGCGAAGAAAAGGATGCCTTGATCCAAAAAATGCACGTATTTGCCCACCCTTCTAGAAACGAGGGCATGCCCACAGCAGTCCTTGAAGCCTTGTCATTGGGTGTACCCACCATCGTTACTCATGCCACTAATATCGGAGACTATGTCCATGAATATAATGCAGGAATAGTTATCCCAGATGGCAATCCAGCTGAATTATTTCGTGCTATGGAATCATTGTATTTGGATTTTAAAGAAGACAGAATTGAGACCTATGTACAAAATGGAAAGCTCATGCTACAAGAAAAATTCAGTTGGTCAAATTTGGTCGAGAAACTTGATGAATTATATTTATAAAAAATGAAAATGAAATGGATAGACCGAGATCATAGTGTTTTCCTTAAAAGGGTTAACTGGCAGCTATTTTTGGTATTGTTGGTGATGGTGGCATGTTTTTTTACTTGGAGTGAAAATGTAACCATCACACGCGCTATAAAACTGGTCGGAAGACTAGGCATGCTGGTCGCTACTTGGTTCATCTATCGAGGTATTTTGAATTATGGCGCTGCAGACAATTTGAAGGGTAAAAATGTATTATCTCCAGCATTATACGGGATGTACTTGCTTCTAGGGTTCGTTTCATTCTTGTGGAGCACGAATATTGGATATAGCGCTTTGCAATGGTTTATGACAGCTCAGACGATATTTTTTTGTTATTTCTTTATAAAAAGCCTATTCCTCTTAGACCAATATTTCCCAAATCATATCATTCGTTTTTTCAACTTAATAGGAAATGCATCGTTTGTTCTCCTTTTGATTTTCGTGCTTGGAATGTTTTTATTGCCAGATGACTTTTACCGACTGACACACGGAGGCGAAGAGGCTAGACTTGGTGGATTTATGATGAATCCCAATGAATTGGGTATGCTGGCCGGGGTTGGTATCGCAGGACTGTTGTTTGATTTGCGCAGAAATCATCAAAAATGGATAACAATTTTCAAATTGCTAGTCCTATTTTATGGTTTGTACGAGACGGGTTCTCGATCTTCGTTGGTAGGTGTATTTCTAATCATTTTGTTCCATTTATACCAATCTGAGCGAAAAAAAATCACCCTTGCCGCAGTAGCAGTGATGATGCTTGTGGCACCTATTGCCATCTACAAAATCGTCTTAAAAGATGGTGATCCTGAAAGGATGGAAGAGGTCACTACGCTGACTGGGAGGCTACCTTTTTGGACGGCATTGATCAACGAAGGTTTACCAAGAGAGCCCCTTTTGGGATTCGGTTTTATGCGCATAGATTATAAGGAATATTTTCAAAGCACTAACACCTATCCAGGAAAAATGACCCATAATACTTTCATGCAAGTCTTGATGAATTTGGGATTGGTAGGACTGACGATCGTCTTGCTTCAATTATTGTTCACGTTCTTAGCCATAAGGCGTGAAGACGCCGAAAATAGACTAATGCTACTTTCTTTGATGATTCCTTTACTTATCAATTCATTTACAGAATTTGGGATTTTTGGTGAATCGAATTTTGGTATTTTATTTTACCAATTGATCATCATTTATGTTTCGCTCCAGTCTAGTAATATCCTAACTTTAAAACAAAAACTCCACTTAGTAAAAACGAAAAGGATCGAAGAGCTCTAATGATTCTATTTCCTGAAAATAAAGGCAGCATTTCCTTCATTGATTTATTACCCTAAAAATTAAAAATTCAACAATCAGCGGGGTCATTTTCGCCCAAAAGCTGGGAATAATGCGACAATAAGCATTTCCATATTTTGGACTATTTCCCTTTTAAGGAATATATTAAACTATATTATCTATGTTTAATGCTGTTATTCAACATATTGTGTTTTGGCAACAAAATTGAATAACATACCATAGAACAACAATTAGATATGACAAGCATTTACAAAATTTTTGAAAATCTGGGCTATAAGCACAACCCCGAAGCTGGTAACATCGCCATAAACATTAATCTGCAATATTTTACGAATAAAGATGGCAGCATTCGTTGGATTTGGCCGGCTACAATGAGCCAACCGCTCTTCCTAAAATTCTACAATATACATGGTTGGAAAGCACGCGTTTTTGAATTTATCGTTAAAAAACTATTTGCCATTGAATTGAATCACTGGTTTTTCAAGACAATAAATATATCTCTGATTCCCGATGAAGCTGGTTCGATTTTCGACATTACCAACAGAACTTGGGCATTATTCACAGGTACTACTGGGCCCAATCAAAAGTATATAATTTATCAAGAAGATGATAACAAAAATGGGCTTTTTACTAAAATCCCAATAAGTGAACGCAGTGCAACATTAATTGACCAAGAAAAAATGGTTTTAACTCAATTGGCCAATCATCATATTAAATCATTTGTTTTTCCTAAAATAATCGAACGATCAAAAACAAAGCTAACATTGTCCTCTTTCGAAAATTACGATCAGAGATGCCAAACGCTTACACAACAGCATACGGCGGTGTTCGAAGAGCTAGAAATGATCAGTTCGGAGACCTTTTCTTTCGAAGATTTCAGAGACAAACATCATATTAGAGAGCGATTGATGCGACTAGAGAATACAAGAAACAAAATACCTTCTGGAATCATCAAAAAGCTTCAAAGACTCCATCAGTCTCTACTTGGCAGCCAAGTTACCACCCATATTGCCCATAAGGATTTTACTCCATGGAATATGTACACCGACAGCACTGGCAAGCTTTATATATACGACTGGGAATTGTCTCGAGCTTTGACGCCAAAGGGCTTTGACTTTTTCCATTTCATCATTCAAAAAGGAATTTTAAGCGAAAGAAAAACATGGGCGCAAATCAAATGGGAGATACTAGTTCACAGCACCGAGTCCTACCTAAAGCATGAAAATATCGCACACTTGCTGTCGCTGTATCTGCTGATAAATGTTTTATATTATTTGGAACTATATAACAACCAAGAAAAATGGCATCAACAAATTAACTGGCTGCTAGAAATTTGGAATGAGGCCATGAGCGATGTGCTAGGTTCTAGAGACAATACCCGAGAATTGCTACTCATAGATATTTTTGATTGGCTATCAAAAAAGAGGTACGCTGGTCTAAAATTGCCTGCCATTCCGATTGAAACTCTATCCATATATTCGGATTTGGACCTGCTTATGGACAGAGCATTGGCTTTCGATTTGGTGTGTTTTGTAAAGACCCATCCCCTAGTATCACAGATAAAAACACAACGAAGCTTTAGCAAAACAGTGGCTACAATTATCACTAGAAATGATGAAATCCTAAGCATTGACTGCATCCATTCTTTAAAAAGAAAAAATATAGAATATATGTCGGTCGATGAAATGATCGATCAGAGCTACCTCGATTCAGAAGGAAATCGCAGAGTAAACGACCTGCACACATCAGAGTTTGTCGCTTTATTTTATGGCTTAAATTATGCAGTTGTCCCCAAAAAATTTCGCTTCTTTCCTTTTGAAAAATATCTAGAAAATAGCTTCCTTGGACCACTTGTGAACCCAAAAGAACGAGGAGTATTTCAGCACGACCCATTGATGAAAATGATGAAAAAAGAGAAAAGAAATCAAGGATTGTCTTATCTGAAAAATACGTTAATTTATTATTTCGAAACCATAATGAAGCTTTTTTCACAAAGAGGAATGATCATCAGTTTTAGCGGGGTGGATGGTGCTGGCAAATCGACAGTCATACAACATACTAAAAATGAGATAGAAAAAAAATTGAGACGAAAAGTAGTAGTCATCAGGCATCGGCCATCCTTACTCCCAATATTGAGCGCTTGGAGTAAAGGCAAAAAACGCGCGGAACAGGATGCGGCAAATTCTTTGCCTCGACAAGGGCAAAACCGCAACATTCTCAGTTCTCTATTTAGATTTACATATTATTATTTTGATTATATCTTCGGACAGTTTTATATTTATTTGAGACACGTATTGGGTGGAACGATCGTCCTTTATGACCGATATTATTTCGATTTCATCAATGATAGTTTGCGTAGCAATATCATTTTACCCAAATGGTTTTTGAAAAATGCGTATCGGTTTTTGTTACAACCCGATTTGAATTATTTTCTCTATGCTGACCCAAAGACTATTTTATCAAGAAAAAAAGAACTGGATGAATCTAGCATCGAAACCTTGACAGAAGATTATTTACAACTTTTCGGTGAGCTAGAAAAAAAGAACAGAAGCCATTATTATGCCATCGAAAATGTCGATTTGGACAGGACGCTTACTACAATTACGGAGCAAATCCAAACCAAACTTTTTTAGTCAATGAAAAAGATCATAGAAAATATAGTGCGGCTGCGCAACCCCCATTTTGAATTCCACAAGGACATCAACGGTCTAACCCTATCGTTATTTGTTTGGGATAATATTTGGGGATTGTTGCGCGGACTCAAGTTCTTATTTTATTTTAAAAACCCTAAAATGGCCATTTTAGGAAGCGGTATAAAATTTTTCAATACACCCTATATTTATTTTGGAAAATATTTAAAATTAGGTGATTATGTGCTAATCAGTGCATTGTCTCGACAAGGAGTTTTTCTTGGAGATAATGTCGGATTAGGGGCTTTTTCTCGCGTTGTAGTTTCCTCATCTTTGAGCCACCCCGGAGAATTTATCAAAATCGGCAATCATGTCGGTATTGGTGAATTCGCTTATCTTGGAGGAGCGGGTGGCTTGGAGATCGGGGATGAATGCATCATCGGTCAGTATTTCAGCTGTCACCCAGAGAATCACATATCCACGGACTTGCAACAAGCCATTCGCCTGCAAGGAGTAAAAAGAACGGGCATCAAAATCGGCAAAAATTGTTGGATTGGAGCAAAGGTTACCATCCTAGACGGAGTGACCATTGGCGATGGATGTATCGTCGCAGCAGGAGCCGTGGTTAATAGTTCTTTTCCCGATAATTCTGTCATAGGTGGAGTACCTGCTAGATTGCTAAAACAAAGAGATTAAGTGCTTTTTATAAAATAAATTTGATCCAATCCCAATAATAATTCTTATCCATGAAAAATTCCATTATACAATAAATATCAATCCTAAAATGCCCAAGAAAACGATATTAGCTACCGCATACGCCATCA
>JADKDL010000012.1 GCA_016714605.1 Bacteroidales bacterium
CTTCGCAAGTGTCATTATTCTTTATTTTTAGAGTCAATAAATATAGTTACCGGACCGTCGTTGAGCAGACGCACTTTCATATCAGCACCGAACTCACCGGTAAACACTTTTTTTCCTATTTGCTTGCCCAGTTCATCAACAAATTTGTTGTATAGAGGCATTGCCAGCTCGGGTCGGGCAGCTTTTATATACGATGGCCTGTTCCCCTTTTTGGTAGCAGCATGAAGGGTAAATTGACTCACAACAATGATATCGCCCTGAACATCGCCCAATGATAAATTCATAAGACCATCGGCATCAGAAAATATTCTAATCTTAGCTATTTTGCTGCACAACCAGACTAAATCCTCGTCGGTATCGTCGGTTTCTATGCCTAGCAGCACCAAAACCCTACTCCTATTTCAGACTTTACCACATTTTCTAGTAACTGATGCTTCGGTAACACGCTGAATTATTGCCCTCATATCTTACTCTTAAAATAAGCCGCCAACTGAAAAATCAATGGCGGCTCAAATTACATTATTTTAACGGTATCAGCAAGTAAAATTAAGCACTTACAGCCTCTACATTTCTATCTACTTTTTTCACCAAGCCTTGTAATACTTTACCCGGACCAACTTCTACAAAAGAGTTTACACCATCGGCAAGCATATTTTTCACGGTTTGAGTCCATCTAACCGGTGCGGTAAGTTGTGCAATAAGATTTTTCTTAATCACCTCTGGATTGGTTTGCGGCTTAGCATCAACATTCTG
The DNA here is from genome assembly GCA_016714605.1 of Bacteroidales bacterium. Classification (GTDB taxonomy): domain Bacteria; phylum Bacteroidota; class Bacteroidia; order Bacteroidales; family UBA1715; genus JADKDL01. Next base: position 754 of record JADKDL010000012.1, read on the forward strand.
ATACACCGCACAAATAGGACTCTTGAACAATGTAGCATTTATAGCAGCTTCAAGTTCTACCCTTGCAGGTTCCATAAGTGGAGAGTGAAATGCACCACCTACAGGCAATTTCAATGCACGCTTAGCTCCAAGTTCGGTAAGCTTAGCACAAGCAGCATCAATTCCGGCGATAGAACCAGAAATAACCAACTGCCCAGGGCAGTTATAATTAGCAGCAACTACAACTTCGCTAATCTCTTCGCACACTTTCTCAACAACCTCATCATCAACACCCAAAATAGCCGCCATAGTAGAAGGTTTCTACCTCGCAAGCTTTCTGCATTCTAGTGCTCTCTGCGAAACTAGTTTCAAACCATCCTCAAAATTCATAGCTCCGGCAGAAACAAGGGCAGAAAACTCTCCAAGAGAATGTCCGGCAACGGCTTCAGGTTTAAAACTATCTCCCAGAGTTTTTGCAAGAATTACAGAATGTAAAAAAATTGCTGGTTGGGTTACTTTAGTCTGCTTCAAATCTTCCTCAGTTCCACTAAACATCAAATCGGTAATGCGAAATCCTAAAATTTCATTAGCCTTCTCGAACATTTCTTTTGCAAGAGCTGAGTTATCGTAAAGATCTTTACCCATTCCTACAAACTGCGCCCCTTGTCCGGGAAAAACGTATGCTTTCATAAATTTTTATTATTTTTAAATTAATGACTATTAATGTAGTCTAACACCTATTAAGTGATTAAACTCTTCTCTTGTTTCTTTCTTGTAAAATTCTCCGGTAAATGCAGAAGTTGTGGTTACCGAATTCTGTTTTTGCACACCTCTCATTTGCATGCACATGTGTTGTGCTTCAATTACAACGGCTACTCCAATCGGATTTAGTGTTTTTTGAATGCAATCTCTTATTTGAGTTGTCAATCTTTCTTGCACTTGCAGTCGTCGGGCATAAGCCTCTACAACTCTTGCAACTTTGCTCAAACCTGTTATATAACCATTAGGTATATAGGCTACATGAGCTTTACCAAAAAACGGCAACATGTGGTGTTCGCACATAGAATAGAGCTCTATGTCTTTCACAATTACCATCTGTTTGTACTCTTCTCTAAATTTGGCACTTTCAAGAATTTTTTCAGGATTATGATTATATCCTTGAGTAAGAAATTGCAATGATTTAGCAACTCTATATGGGGTTTTTTCTAAACCTTCTCTATTAGGGTCTTCTCCTAAGGCGGCTAGTATTTCTTTATAGTTTTTGGCAAGAGTTTCAGTGATTTCATCATCGTATTGCTCAATCTTTTTGTAACCTCTTATTTCACTCTCTTCCGATATTCCGTGATCTAATACATCCATAACTGCTTTTTTTTCCTTGGCAAAGGTAGTTAGTTTTATTTAAAATAATAATATTTTTGCTTCACTAAACATTCTATATAATCACAACAGCTTGTTTTCCAACAAATGAACAATGATATAATGATACGGTGAAATACACTTTTTGAGTCGTTGCAATTAAAAAGATACTTACAAATAAACCAATAAAACCTTTCAAAATGCGCATACTACTTGTTTTTGCCAGTCAGCCCGAAGCAGAAAGTTTTGAAAGCGAAAAAGCTTCAAAACACAATCATACTATAGATATACTGGTAACCGGCATAGGAATAGTACCAACCATTTTCGAATTGCAAAACAAACTAAACTCCGCCACTTACGATTTAGTAATAAATGCAGGTATTGCAGGTAGTTTTTCCGCCGAACTGGCTTTGGGAGAAACGGTTTTAGTATGCAACGATATTTTTGCCGATTATATAATCGAAGACAAAGAAGTAAAAGCCATTCACGATACCAATCTGAGAGCTATGTTGCCCATAGAACTCCGCCGAGGTTGGCTTATGCCACAATCACTGCCGTTTCCCTTTACCAGTGATTTGAAACAAGTAATTGCAATTACTAGCAATAGAATTTCAGGAACAGAACAAGGTATTGGATTGAAAAAAGAATTGTTTGCCGCCCAGATAGAAACCATGGAAGGTGCAGCGGTTTTTTATGTATGTATAAAAATGAATATTCCGGTTATTCAGCTTCGTAGCATATCAAATTATATTGAGATAAGAAATACCAACAACTGGAAAATAAAGGAAGCACTGAATGCTATGAATTGGGAATTGTTGAAGATTATAGAAAAATTCATCCGATGATATTCTACATGCTATCATCGGATGAATATGAAAATCTATTTTTTACCACCAATTTTTACATTTAATCCTAACGCCATAAAAACATTTTTGGCATCAACATTACCGTCATATACATCTATTTCATCAAAAGTTTGCTTTGGTGCCTTCATTTCAGCACAGGTTGTTAAACCCATTCTGTAAACAAATTTTAAACGATTAAAACCAATTTTGTAAAACATAGATGGTTCAAAATGGAACAATGAAAAATCGGTTTGATCTTGGAATGATTCTATATCATAACCAGAATTCTCTAAATCTTCAACTGAAAAGTTAAGTTTAGGAGTATCGTAAGAATAGTCATAAAATGAAGTTGCAAATCTTAACGATATACCATATTCAAAGAATTTCTTAATAGAACCCCCAACATTCATTTGTATATAGCCTAGATAATATTGAGCATCATAATCGCGCGTATATCTATAATATTCTTTTCTGTCATCAGCTTTGCCTAGGCCGGCTCCTCCAAATGCTTCCATTCTAAATATGCCTAGGGGTATATTATATACACCCAAACCTAATTCACCGTATTTGGTAGAGAAATTTCCAGCAAAATCATTATCATCATCACCATCTTCAACATTAACAGTAAGCAAATCATATCGATTGGTAAAATTTCCATAAGAAATAGTACCAGAAGTCACAATCGCTAACTTTTTGGTGGCAGCAACAGCTCCCGACAAATGAAGCCCTGTACTACTTGCCGATAATTCGGCTTTTACTTCGCCTTTTTCTTCCAACAAGGGTGCAAAGTTACTGGTTGGTAAATAAATTTTAGCACAACTACCCATGAGAAGTATGGTAGCTATAATGCTAAAACATTTAATACATGAAAACTTTTTCATACTATTTTATTTTTTTGTTACATAAGATAACAAAATTACAATAAAATAAATAGTAAACAAGTGTTTTAGTTGTTATTTTAATAAATAAATATGATTTATTTTGCTAATTTATCTGTATGTTCTGATTTAATGGTACTTCCATCATTCATTTCCGACTTTATTTTTGCAAGTTCATGCTTCAATTTTTTTACTTCGAGTTTCAAAATACTATGCTCTTGGGTAAGATGTTTGTTATTCTCGGTAGTTTTAGAAATGATTATTGAAAATTGAATGAGTATGAGAAATATTGCTAAAATTAAAACCAAAAACAAAGCAGCTGGAGCATAAGCAACGCCAACGGCACGCGCTAGTAGGTTAAGACCATCTCTCCAAACAGAAAAAATAATGAAAATAACACTTATAAACAACCAAAGCAGAGAATATTCCTCTTTTATTCTTTTAGATCGTATCTGATGCAAAAGAAAAAACAAAAGTGCAAAACTGCCAAAAATAGCCAAAAGCTGTGCTTTGCTAATATCTACATTATCTAACAGCAAACTCTGGTTCATTTATCTTAATTTTTGGTCGTGTAACAGTCATAAACATAGACAAAAGCACTTTTATCATATAAAAGAAACCCTTTTGCGATATTGATGAAACGCCACCTTGACGGGCTCTCATCTTTGTAGGTACTTCTGCAAAAGTAAAACCGTTTTTCCCTAACAAAATTATAGCTTCTGGTTCAGGATAGTCGGCCGGATAATGTTTTGCAAGAAATTTTATTGCTTTTCTGTTATATATTCTGAATCCTGATGTGCAATCGGTTATCCGTTTTTGAATGAGCAAAATCGTTATAAAAGTAAATATCCTTATTCCTATTCTTCTTAAAAATGTAGATTTGAAATCGAATTTTGAACTTTCACCAATAAATCTCGAACCTACTACAACATCACATTTTTGGGTTTCTATTTCATTTATCAGCATGGGTATATGACTGGTAAGATGCTGCCCGTCACCATCAAACTGTAGGGCATACTTGTAATTATAAATATTAGCATACTTAAAACCGGCTTGTACCGCAGCTCCTATACCTAAATTATAAGGAAAATTAAGAACTTCGGCAACTCCAGTTTTTTCGGCCAAATTACCGGTACTGTCAGTAGAAGCATCGTTAACTACAAGAATATCGCAATTTCTGATTTGTTCATGAATCTCAAAAATCACATTTACAATATTCCAAGCTTCATTGTATGCAGGTATTATTATAAGTGTCTTGTTTTTTCTTTCTGCCATTTATTCAATATCATTCGGCAAATTTAAGCTAAAATTCTACTTTAAAAAAAACTTTAAAAGATTATATACTATACTATCCATATTTATTTTATACTTTTGGTAGAAGCAAGATTCATTCTTTTTCTTTACAATTTACTTTTTACTATCAATCTTAGGGTTGATTTTATTGGGTATGTAACTATTTAAAATGAAAAAAACGAGATAAAATAACTGCTTTTTAATGATTCTTTTATCATTAAATTAAATTTTAAGAAATGAATATTGTCTTTGTACTTGAACATTTTTATCCATACATAGGTGGCGTTGAGAAGTTGTTTTATTCTCTTTCTAAGGAATTGGTTAAACAAGGTCACACGGTAACTGTTATCACTACACGTTTCGATAAATCTCTAAATAGTAATGAAAAAATAAATGAAGTAAATGTAATTAGGCTCAATTTAAGAAATCGCTACCTTTTTACATTTTTTGGGGTTTTCTTCATGCTTAAATATATCAAAAAGAGCGATATAGTTCATACTACAACATACAATGCTGCATTGCCCGCGGTACTTTCAGGTTGGCTCACAGGCAAAAAGGTAATTGTTACCTTTCACGAATACTGGGGCAAATTATGGTTCTCATTACCATATCTTTCATTCATAGAAAGAATTATGTTTTCTTTTTATGAACAAATTATTTTACGGCTACCATACAAACATATAGTTGGTGTATCTGAATATACGGTAGGAAGACTAAAAGAGAAATTGCCCAATAAAAAAAACATTCAGCTTATTTACAATGGATTAGAATATACTGTGGAGCAATGGAAACCTAAAACGAGAATTTCAGATTTTTCATTTTGCTACTATGGCCGACTGGGAGTTTCTAAAGGCTTGGATATTTTGCTTGAAGCTTGTGTCATTTTAAAACAGAGAAAAGTAAGTTTCGATTGCAAGATTATAATCCCAAAAATTCCTCAAAAAATTTATTTTTCAGTATTAAACAGTATTTTGAAAAAAGACATTGCCGATGTTATTAGCCTGTATCACAATCTATCGTTTGAGAATCTGCGAGAAGAGTTACTTATTTCAGATTGTGTGGTAATTCCATCATACACAGAAGGTTTTTGTTTTTCTGCTGCCGAAGCTGTGGCTATGGGAATTCCGGTTATTGCAAGTAAAAATGGAGCATTGCCTGAGGTAGTCTCTGGAAAGCATATATTTTTCGAGAAAAACCAACCATCATTTCTAGCAGACGCAATTATTAAAGCAAAAAACAATGATTGGGATTTCTGTAATGTGAAAAAATTTGAACTAGATTCTCAAATATCTCAATATTTGGAACTATATAATAAATATAGCAAGTAGATTATTCTTTTAAAACGGTAAAGTTTTCTAATTATCGAAACAAATTAACCTAAAATGTGTTAAAATATTTAAATTAATTTTCAGTAAGTTTCTATATTTGCTGCCCTAAAATTCATGTTTAGTACGCTTTTTGTAATTTTGCTCGTAATATTTTGAATATAATAGTACTTAAAAGTATTTATTTTGAATATATTTATTGCTCTTAAGTTTTATATTTATAAAATAGTTTTTGCTTCCTTAAAAATATAATTGAACTAAAAATTTGAACAGATGATAACTTCCGCAAATATGGAGAAAAAGCAAATCCATGTAAAAAAAGTCATTGCTGTTTTTAGTATATTCATGTTGATAAGTGCAATGCTATTTGCGCAAAAGCCTGTATTTATACCAAAATCGCAAAATCAGGAACCATATTATAAAAACAAATGGTATTTTGGCATAAGTTTGCTTACATCTTACGGTGGTTTTGTGAATTATGGATTCATAAAAATTCATGAAGACGGACTAGAGGAAATTACTTCACTAACCGAAGCCAACTGGGTAAGACAAGCAACCGGTCAACAACCTTCAAAAGCAAATCCGGATCAGGTAAATCTATTTGAAAAATATCAGGTTAAATGGGAAACTTTCGATTTATTATGGAAGCTTAGATATTCTGAATATCCTTATGAAGGTGAAAATAAATGGAAATTGGTTGGGCTGGGAAAATGTTTTGCCCATCAGACAATCAATAGGAATTCTTGAAAAAAAACTATAATTATTCGTCACTCAATCAGTTTCTTTATGGCGAAAATTTATGGAAACTGATGCAAGATATTCAAGATCCGGCTTGGCAGTCGCAATATAGCAGTTTGAAATAAATGGAATCGAAAAAGAATTTGGCTTATAAAGCTTCTATAATAGCTGTTGCGGGAAATGCTTTATTGGCAATAATTAAAATTTCAGGCGGACTACTTTCAGGTAGTATGGCTGTAATTGGCGACGGTCTTGATACAACGGCTGATATATTCTCGTCAATTATAACGCTTATAGCATCAGTTATTATAATGCAACCGCCCAACAAGAAAAGACCGTATGGCTATGCCAAAGCCGATGCTGTTGCTTCAAGTATTTTATCGTTTGTGGTTATTTTTGCTGGTTTGCAACTTTGCATAACCACACTGACGAAATTCTTTTCAACACAAACTCCCGAATTACCATCAAAACTTGCGCTCTATATAACTATTTCTTCGATTATTGGCAAAATAGCTCTTACGCTTATTCTATTCAGCATGGGCAAACGCTCTAGAAGCTCTATGCTTATAGCTAATGCTAAGAATATGAGGGGCGATATTATTATTTCTGCAAGTATTTTAGTTGGTCTGCTTTTTACTCTAGGTCTGGAGTTGCCTATTATAGACCTACTGTTGGCTTTCGTCGTTGGGCTTTGGATTGTTTGGGTTGGTGTAGGTATCTTTAAAGAGAATAATTCTGAATTACTCGACGGAATTGACGATTCTGCTGTTTACGATAAAATTTTTGCAGCTGTAGCTAAAGTTGAAGGCGCATATAGTCCGCACCGTACAAGAGTGAGGAAAAACGGACCACACTATACCATTGTTCTTGACATTGAAGTAGATGGAAACACCTCGGTAAACCATGCTCATTTTATTTCTCAGTGCGTAGAAAATAAAATCAAAGAACATATAGATAATGTTTATGATATTATTGTTCATATAGAACCTCTTGGCAATAACGAGGACGAAAAATTTGGGGTGGCTGAAAACAATCAACATTAAAAATTGTAGTAGCATTATAATTTTAATGTGGCAAGAATCTTAAAATCGGTCTTTATATTCCCATCAATCTCAGAGTTTCCAGTTCCTGATGTATTTTTATTGTTCAAAATAGCCACAGCTAATTTGTATTGCAAACTTAGTTTCTCTGTTACTGAAATTGTATATAAAACAGAAATTCTTCTTCCATTATCATAATAAGGCTGCACTGAGAAACTATTACTTATATCATAATCGTAAGCATAAATGCGGGAGTTGTATGTGGTTTCATATTGAGCATATCTAAGTTTTATGCTCGAACCCTCCAAAGGTGTATAAATCAGATCGGTATAAAACAGAAAACCATTTTCATTATTGTACTGGCTTAAGCAAAATGCTGCCTTAAAACTACATTTATCAGTAAGTGTATATGACAATATGGTATTTATAAAATACTTTCGAATTGCATAATTTTTTTTCATCGGCACCGAATCATTGGCTTGATACTCCTGTGCCAACTCGCTTTTAAATTTCAAATCGAGTTTTGCATTATTCCATTCAAAATTACACATAGCCATAAATTCCCGTCCTTTAGAGGGCGCACTTGTAGTGTATTTAAGCCAAGGGAACTGATAAATATCATAATATATTTTTACAGTAGCATTTCTGAAAATTGCATATTGCATTCCAATAAAAAGTCCTTTTTCATTATTCACCTTCCCCCCATCAGAAAAAGCAGAAGTCATATATGATTGATATTTTTCTGAATAATTTCTGTAGAGCAAACAAAATTGTACCTCATCTATAAACGAATAATCTAATCCCTGTAAAAACACTACGTTACCTTTATAATCGATGGCTATTTCACCAAATAAATCGGTGTTTTTTTTCTTTATTTTATAGTCTATCCCGCTATTTAGATATACCCCTCTCTGCAAATTATACTTCTGATATAATTTATCTGAAACCGCAAAATCTTTATCAAATTTATGAAGTACACTTTTAAAATTCACCTTCCAAAATCGTCCTTTAACGCTAGAAATCAATCCACTACTAAACAGAGCTATAGCATCTTTTTGCTCCAAAGTAGAGAGCGTGTTGTGGTATCCTGTAGTTTGTAAAGAGGAAATCAAGTCGGTTTCAGGGTCAACTGTTGCATCAATGCGGTTGTAAGAAACAAAGCAGCCGGATTGCCACTTTGTATTATGAAATCTTGTAACAGCAACACCTTTAAAAAATTCATTTTCTTTTCTTGACTGCATTGGAGCGAATATAGAATTACTCCTACTCGAATTACCAATGTACATAGACTTAGAAGGAGAAAAGCCGCTAAAAAGGACCAAGCCATATCCAAAATTGGCATTAAAATCGCCAAGAATAAGTTGCGTTTTTTTTCTTTTAACAGATAAATAATAAGAATAAAAATCGAAGCCTTTCTGTTTTTCGTTGAATTGAAACTTCTCACCTTTATCTTTTTCTATGCCAAATCCAAATGAAATTTGCTTCCCTATCTTTGCATTATATCTACAATACAAATAACTATTACTTCCCAAAAATGGTGCACTGGCCAATGTATCTTCTCCCTTTTGCGGTTCTATCAATCCATTATATGATAATGAAATTCTTTGTCGCACTTTAGTTTCTTTATTTCTAGTTGAATCAGTTTTTAAAACAGGAATATCATCAGAGAAACTTAAATATTTTTTTAGTTCCGATATGTGTTCACTACTAAATCCAAACAACAACTGTAATTCATTAATTGTAAATATTTTGCCAAATTTATTTTTGTATTCAATAATAGCCAGCGACTGTATTTTTGAGAACAATCCAGATTCAATAATCTGCTCATCGGTAGCAGTATTAATTGAAAACGGTTGAGTAATATAATACTCCAAATTTGCCTGATATTCATCTAATTGAAGTTCTGATGAACTACTAGTTAACAAATCCTCATCGGTCAAAATTTGTGTATATAGATAATTCCAAAAAATCAAGAAACAAAAAAATAATAAAAGCCTCATATTGTTATACCATTCACAATTTTGCACTAAATTGATACTTTTTTAGATATAAATAATGAATATTGTAAAAAAATTTCCAATCTTTTTTTGTAGTTTTGAATAATTGAAACATTAATCTGTAAAACATAACAAACAAAATGGTACTTTCATTGTTAGACTTTATTGTTATAGGAGCATACATCCTTGCAACAGTATTCATTGGGCTCTATTTTAAGAAAGCCGCAGAAAAAAATAAATCTGAATACTTGTTGGGAGGAAACAAATTGCCTTGGTATATGCTCGGTCTATCGAACGCTTCGGGCATGTTTGATATTTCAGGTACAATGTGGTTGGTTACCCTAATGTTTGTTTATGGTCTTAAAAGTATTTGGATACCATGGCTCTGGCCTACCTTCAACCAAATATTTCTAATGATGTTTTTATCGGCATGGCTCAGAAAATCTAATGTAACAACCGGAGCAGAATGGATAGGCACAAGATTTGGCAATGGCACAGGAAGTAGATTATCTCACGGTGTTGTAATTATTTTTGCACTTTTGGTAGGTTTATCAATGTTGGCTTATGGATTTGTTGGTCTAGGAAAATTTCTTACAATATTTATACCTTGGAGTTTTGTATGCGAACATTTAGGTCTTTCGCAAGATATTATTCCTGCTCAATATGTACCTCATGCTTACGGAATAGTATTTACCATATTTGCAACATTTTATGCAATTATGGGGGGAATGGTAAGTATTGTATGGGCCGATGTAATGCAATATGGTATAATGACCGTTTCGGCATTGGTGATAGGAATTGTTGCTATGAATCAGGTAACACCGGGTTTATTAGATTCACTTACGCCAAACGGGTGGAACTCTCCTTTCTTCGGGTCTGTATTAGACCTTGATTGGTCGGCCAAGCTACATGAGGTAAGTCAGAAAATTGAAGAAGATGGCTATTCGCTATTTAGCTTGTTTTTCGGATTTATGTTTATGAAAGGTATTTTAGTGAGTTTAGCGGGACCCGCGCCAACATACGATATGCAAAAAATTCTTGCTACAAAAAGCCCTAAAGAAGCTATGAAAATGAGCGGTTCTGTTTCGGTAGTATTATCTCCGGTAAGATATTTTATGATTGCAGGTTTTGCAGTATTAGCAATAATAAACTACGACAAACTAAATCTGTTGGTTGGCGATAAGGTAGACTTTGAACAAATATTACCTTCAGCAATTGTATCATTTGCTCCGGCAGGCTTAATGGGTTTACTATTGGCAGGTTTGCTGGCAGCCTTCATGTCAACCTTTGCAGGTACTCTAAATGCAGCACAAGCTTATGTTTCTAACGATATTTATCTGAAATTCATAAATCCAAAAGCCACCGAAAAACAGATAAAATCTTCAAATTATACTGTAGGAATTGGAGTAGTGCTTTTAAGTACATTTTTGGGCTTTGTTCTTGCCGATGTAAATGAAATACTACAAGTAGTAACAGGCGCTTTCTATGCCAGTTATATAGCTTCTAACGTACTTAAATGGTATTGGTGGAGACTCAATGGAGAAGGTTATTTCTGGGGTATGTTTACCGGAATATTGATGGGTGTTATTGTAGGTGGAATTCAATTGTTCGCTCCCGAAATAATAACCGAAAACTTTGCATTTATTCCTAAAAACCTTATTGGGCTTTACTTATTCCCTATTATTTTGCTCATTTCTTTTATTGGTTGTATTATTGGAACTCTTTCTACAGCTCCAACCAATCCGGAAACTTTGGAAACATTCTATAAAAGCATTAAACCTTGGGGTTTTTGGAAACCGGTTTACAACTCAGTGAAAGCAAAAGATCCTTCATTTGTGAGGAATAAGCGTTTTGCAATTGATATGTTTAACGTTCTTATTGGAATAATAGGTCAAACTACTTTGGTTGTACTTCCTATCTTTATTATCATAAAAGAATGGAACTGGCTAATAGCTACTATTATTGTAGGTTTAATTTCTGGAATAATACTTAAATATACTTGGTGGAACAAACTTGATGAGATTTAAAAAAATCTAATAAAACTTTTATAAAGCGATCTCCATGGATTTATTTTCATGGAGATTTTTTATGTAATTAAAAATAAATAACGTTAATTTGAGTTCAGCTATATGACTGCTATTGTGAAATAAATATTAGAAAATAAAATGATAAACTACAGAAAAAAATATTTTCAAGCTCTTGCAAAATTATTCTTTATCACAAGTCTTCTCTATCTGCTGAGTTCTTGTAAAGAAGAGACAAATAAAAACATGCTACTGCCCAACAGTTCGGGCGCTTCAGGCGAAATACTCTTAATCTCTGATGACAAAAACAAGAACTCTGAACTAACAAAATTACTTACCGACCTCTTTCAAACTGAGCAAATTGGTCTACCTCAAAGTGAACCAATTTTCGACTTAATAGTAATACCACCTTATGCTTTTAAAAATGTATTTGTTAAACATAAAAGCATAATTTCATATATTATCGATAGTAAATATAAGCAAGCAGATGTTGCAATACAAAATAATGTATATGCTCAACCTCAGACAATTATACAATTTACGGCTCCCAATGAAAGAAGCCTGATGAATTATATTCAACAAAATAGTGATAAAATATTAGGGCATCTCTATAAAGACGAACAACAATTATTACTAAAAACATACACTCAATTTCCAAATAATGAAGTGATTGAACAGATTAAAAAGAAATATGAATTATCACTTCTTTTCCCAAATACTTTTAAATTAGCTATAGATAAAGATGATTTTTTATGGTTAAGTTATGAAAGAAGCGAAATGAGTCAGGGAATTTTTCTCTATCAATATCCATACACAGATACTATGCAACTGAGCCCCAAAGCATTATTGACAGTAAGAGACTCACTGCTAAAACGCCATGTTCCGGGTCCAAGACCGCTGTCTTACATGACCACAGAATATAGAGAACAAGTTCACGAACGTATTGGTACAAGCTTAAATAATGCTTATACCGTTGAACTTCGTGGACTTTGGAGAGTAGAAGGCGACTATATGGGTGGACCATTTGTGAGTTTTACAACAGTTGATAAGAAAAAAAATAGAATAGTAACGGTTGAAGGTTTTGTTTATGCTCCTAAATTTAAGAAAAGAGAATATCTTAGACAGGTTGAGGCTATTATAAAAACCTTATCATTTGATATTGAGAAAAAAGAATTATAATTGATTGATTGAAATAAAAATTTTAAACCTCAACAACTATTTATCTATTAAACAATGAGTTTTTTAAAAAAAGTAAAAGACGTTTTATCACTCATAAAATTTAGTCATACAATTTTTGCAATGCCTTTTGCACTTATTGGCTTTAGTTTAGGAAGTGTAACAAGCAACCATTTTACCTTCTATAAATTATTGCTAATTGTTCTTTGTATGATATCTGCAAGAACTGCTGCTATGGCTTTCAACAGATATATAGACAGAGAAATAGATAAAAAGAACATTCGTACGCAAAATAGAGAAATACCTTCGGGTAAAATATCTTCAAAGTTGGCACTGCTTTTAGTAATTTTTACTTCTTTACTATTTATCGCTCTTACTTACTTTATTAATCAACTGTGCTTTTATTTATCTCCGGTAGCTCTTTTGGTCATTTTAGGATACTCTTACACAAAAAGATTTACACCCCTATGTCATTTTATTTTAGGCATTGGCTTATCTCTTTCTCCCATAGGGGCATACATTGCAGTAACTGATTCTTTTGCGCTTCTGCCAATTTTAATTTCACTAATTGTTCTTTTCTGGACCGGTGGGTTTGATATTATCTATTCCCTGCAAGATGCCGAATATGATGCTTCTCAAAACTTGTACTCAATACCTTCATTATTAGGTATAAAAAAAGCTTTAATTATTTCAAGACTGGCTCACTTTTTCACATCGATGATTGTTGTAATTGTAGGCTTTTATTCTGTCTTTTCTTTTGTTTACTGGATTGGTGCTTCCATTTTTATTCTACTTCTCATTTATCAGCACCGATTGGTAAAACCTTCCGATTTATCGAAAATTAATATAGCTTTTGGCACTACAAATGGCTGGGCTAGTATAATTTACGGTGTTTTTACCATTATCTCTCTGCTGCTGCCTATTCTTTTATAAGATAATTTTCAAGTTTCAAATAATCATCGCTCTTTTTAACCGTAGTAGTGTCTTTAACTACAACCGTTTCTTTGGTATTGAAAGCCTTGCCTTCTTTTCTTACGTTTATAGATGGCACTAATCGAGAAAACTTATCTCTTACATCGGCTTCGCACTTTATCTTCATTTCAGCCCAAACGGCATTGCACCACAATTCATTTTCCAAACATTTGCCTGGCGGCATAGTTTCATAGTCTGTAATGCTCCCAAAAGAAATCTGACCATACTGTGAATAATAGGCCTCATGTATAAAACTAGTTGCTTGAGCAATGACAACAGAATCATTAATACTAATCCTAATGCCATATTGAATACTTCCAGTTGTACGTTCAGCAACTTTCGGACTCAAAAATATATTTTCAATAACTACATGATTATAATAGACGAAAAAAGCTTTTCCTTCTATAACTTTCATACTCTCATTTAATCGTACAATTTTAACCCTCTTTTCTGTTTCAAACCATTTCTGGAAATCTTCTAGAAGTTTCTTGGTATTTGTTCCTTTTTTTATAGGTATGGTATCTACAATAGTATACAGCTTCCACTTATTGGAATATCCCTGAAAACAAGCAAAGAAAACAATTAAGAAAAGGAAGTATCGCTGAAACAACATCTAATCGTAAATTTTAAGCCCTAACATATATAGCCATCATCCACTAAATTAGTAAAATAATCGACAATATACATACCCTAATGTATCATTTCTATGACACAAGAGCAAATATCTTTCTTTTTTAACAACTAAACAAGCTTATTTTATATATGCTTAAACAATTTTAACAAAAGCCCTATTTTAAAGACTTGAAATTAAGAATTTTTTTAGTTCTGTTGCTCTGAAATAAAATTACAAAAGCCACCATTCAAATTAATACAAATAAAAAAAAGCTATTTCATCTCGCTCATAAAACAAGATGTTGGCAAATGAGCAATATTATACAAATCGGGCTGTGCAGTGCTTCGCCATGCATATCTCACAAATTGAGGTTCGGCTACCTTCTTGGAAGACAGCTCTACGGTATTGTTTTTTATTATTGCATCGGCTTCATAAAAAACATTATCGCCGCCTGCAATTTCGAAATATCTAATTTTTTTTGACTTACAGTATAAACCTTCTGCATTATTGAAATAAACGGTGAGAATATTTTTTTTAGTTGTAAAATGCGAATATAATGGACCATCTGTTATCTCATCTTTTATCTTGTAATGCTTTACAAGCGCACTATTTGATAATCGCAATGCTAGGGCTTGTTTATTGGCAGGGTGAATATTTATGGTATCAGAAATATCGCTGGTCAAAGCCATTGCTGTATGAGGTAATGAGAGTGTTTTTCTCTGTGCATTTCTTATTACTGCGCCATCATATTTTTCACCATAGTTCCAAGGTGCTATTTGGGCATAATAAAATGGGAAATCATCGTTCCATTTAGCTCTCCAATCGGTTATGAGTGTTTCAAACAATTTATAGTAATAACGAGCATTTGCCACATTAGACTCACCCTGATACCACAACACGCCAGAAATATTGTAAGAAACCAATGGTGCAATCATGGCATTATATGCTTTTCCAGGCTGATGAGGCCCCCACTCTACCGGATCGAGCAACGATGCGCCCTCTTTAAGATATTCATTACTTAAAATTGACTCTTCGGGCAACCATACTTCAATAGGAGTTCCGCCCCAACTGGCATTTATAAGTCCAACAGGAACACCATTCAAGGCTTGATGAATGTTTCTGCCAAAGAAATATGCTAAAGCACTAAAATATTGCATAGATGCCGGTGTGCATACTTCCCAAGTGCCCGATAGATTGTCTTGCGGACAAGAAGCTGTTTTATGAGCTACTGAAAAAAACCTAATCTCGGGAAAATTTGCTTGCTGCTTTTCTTTTTCTGCATCTAATATACCCATGCTTGCAGCCCACTCCATATTAGATTGTCCGGAGCAAAGCCAAACTTCTCCTATAAGTATGTTTTAATTTCTATTCTATTGTAGCCTTGTACAGTAATAGACTGCACTCCGCCTGCTTTAGGAGTTTTTATGTATAGACTCCACATTGCGTTATTATCGGCTATGGTACTATATTTTACAGTATCCCAGCTTACTGAAACAACTATTGGTTCTTTTGATTTTCCCCAGCCCCAAAATTTGACCTCGGTACTCTGCTCTAAAACCATATTGTCTGAAAAAATTGCAGGTAAAATCACAGAAACAGAAATAAAAGGGTAAGCAAGTAAGCATATTAATATACCTGCCAGTCTCAAAACATTCATACTAAAATAATTATTCCTTCTAAAATCAAATTATTTAGCAACCATTTTTACCGACTTATCTTCAATCATATCTTGCAATTGCGATAAAAGAGCCTTTTCTTCTGAATCTATTATACCGTCTTCTGTTGCAGTAAAAATTATCTGATCATACTCTTCTCTCGTAATTTTATGATCTTCTATTGCTTTTTCTATTAAAACCCTTAAACGGGCTGCACTTTCACTTGCTGCCATAATATATATTTTTAAAAAATTTAATCTAATACAAAAATCTTTGTTCTTCCGTTAAATTTACAAAAAAATAATTGCTTGTAGTGTTTATTTCAGAATAATTTTGCAATTATTAATAGCCCGTTTCGGCTAGTCTAAATATAGTCTCCCTAAACGAAATTGCTGATTTACAGCAAAAACGATTACTTGTTTTTCTGAAATTCTTATACAGTTATTCATCATGATTGAAAATTTAACATTCAATTTTCCACTATAAATGTTTCTAATTACCTTGCCGTTTTCATCTATACTTACCATATTCAAACAACTATTAGTAAGATCCGAATGACTTTTTGGAATTATTCCATTCGCATTTGTCATACAATTGTTGCAGTTATCGTTATATACAAACAATAACTCATTTTTATATTCATACATTTTATGACTATGCAATTGCTGGTATTCTAGACTATGTTTATCGGCAAATTTATCGGGAGTGGATACATAATAATGGTTTTTGAAAATCTCTCGTTCCCAAAGTACTGCATTCTTCTCCAGATTGAAACGCATTACATACAAACTGCCATACTGCAATTGATTGCTGCTTTGAGATGTTTTAGTACTTAATAATTCTGAAATTATAAGAACATCTTTATTTTCTAAAACATAAATATTTGTTATCTGTAAATCTTTCAAGCATTCCTTAAAAGCATAATTATATTCGGCAGTTTTTGTACCTTCTGCATTATATTGAAAAATATCAATGTCAGTAACACAATCAAACTGAATATTCTCTTTTCGGTATCCCTGCACCACAAACAAAATATCTTTATTTATAAATAATACCGGCTCAAGCATCTTTGTGCCTTTGTAAGCAATAGTTTTCTCAAAACTTTTACTACCAGCATTTGTAATTCCATTTATTAACAGATATTTACCATCTGTATCGCAATAAAATACATTTCCTGCATTATCAATTACAGGCTCTTGAAAATAGGTAGAAACATATTTGAGAGCAATCTTTTTTTGCCATTTTAAAACGAGCTTCTCGGTGAGAACAGCCAAATCTAAATGTGTTATTCCTTTTTCATTTATAATATTGTAAAAAAGCACTTTGCTTGAATCCGGCGAGTATTTTAATTTCAATGTAGCCCCTGAATATGCTGTGAACAAAAGTACTTCATCTTTAAATGTATATGATGCTGTATCAAATTTTTGGATATAATGCTCTCCTTTACTAGATACTGTAATAATAAATACTTTCTTACCTAATTGATAAGTTCCTATTATTCTGTTACTTTTCAAACTTTTCTTTAAGCTTGATTTGTGTACCTGCTCTAAATTCTTATTATATTCTACCAAGTCTAATGCATTATTTATAAATAAAACATTAGAAGAATCTTTATGAGAACAACCCAAATAATAAATCTGCTTATTATCTTCTAAACCTTGATAAAAACTACCCCACAAAAGCTTAATGCTTTTTTGACTATAACCTTGAATTAGAAATAAATACATGAAAAAAATTAGAATATATCTCATAATGGTAATATTGAATGATATAACTGACTAAGATTAAAATAAAACGAGGTAAAAAAGAAGTTTTTTTTCTTTACTTATCTTGATGCAACATGGTAAATATACATCACAAAAGGATAATATTGCTATGTTCACGTTTTTGATATGTATTTGAAAACAAAAACAAATTATTATTCATCAAAAAGTAATGTTATTCGAATACTTTTTTACAATATTAATAAAATGTTAAGACTATAATATTTGTAATAGAATGATTTTAATTATCTATTAGAATGATAATAATGATAAAAGATTCATATATGTCTATATATTAAACACTTAATAATTTATGATTTGTTAATAATTTAATTAAAAATACTCAAAAAATAAATTAAAATTCTGCTTTAAATTCGAACTATAATACTTAATATTGGCAAATTTTTAAAGTAATTGTAGGTAAATTGAAAGGAGAGAAATCAACTAAAAATAAATTCCTATTTGTATCAAAATGGGGAGAAATTCTTGACATTGCAAATGCAGTGCAACAAGAAGGAAATGAAGTGAGATTGTATATAAAATCAAAACCGAGCAAAGAAATAGGTTTCGGATTTGTAAAAAAAGTTTCTAAATGGGAAGATCATACCGACTGGGCCGATATCATAATATTTGATTATTCGGGCTATGGTGCAGTTGCAACCGAGCTTAGAAACTCAGGTAAATTGGTTTTTGGAGGTACAGAATATACAGATAAGCTGGAAATTGACCGCAACTTTGGTCAAGACGAAATGAAACGTCACAAAGTGAAAATACTTCCTTATCAGGATTTTGATAATTTCAAAGACGCAATAGAATACGTTGAAAAAAACCCGAATGCTTATGTATTGAAACCATCGGGAGAAACACAAGATATGAAACACCTTCTCTTTGTTGGAAACGACGAAAACGGAGACGATGTGAAAAGAGTGCTTCAAGCATACGACAAGTCTTGGGGAGATATGGGTACAATACAACTACAAAGAAAAGTAAATGGTGTAGAAGTAAGTGTAGCTGCATTTTTCAACGGAAACCAATTTGTATATCCGATAAATATTACCTTCGAACATAAAAAACTTTTTCCCAAAGAATTAGGCGTTTCTACAGGAGAAATGGGAACAAGTATGTTTTGGACCAACGATAGTCCAATATTTGATGCTACCCTCAAAAAGTTTGAGAACACCCTTGCAAAAGAAAAATTTGTAGGTCATATAGATATAAATTGTATAGTTAATAATAATGGGATTTATCCATTAGAATTCACCCCTAGATTCGGGTTTCCGCAGATTTTTATCCAAAGAGCTGGTATTCTAGAACCTATTGGACAGATGTTTATGAAATTAGCGAGAGGCGAAAATTTTAAAATATCTACCAAAAAAGGCTTTCAAGTGGGTGCATATATGGTAGTACCTCCTTTCCCCTTTGATGATGATAAAACCTTTAAACTTTTCTCAAAAGATGCAGTTGTAATCTTTAAAAAAGAAATGAAAGAAGGTATTCATCCAATGCACTTGAAAAAGGTTAATAACCAATGGCTTATAACCGGAGATATGGGTATAGCACTTTTGGTAACCGGAACAGGCATTACCATGAAAGATGCTCAGAAAACTATGTACAATAGAATAAGTAATGTGCTCATTAATCATTCATACTACCGTACTGATATTGGAGACAGATGGCAGGAAGATTCAGATAAATTATGGGCTTGGGGTCTATTATAAGAATTTTCTAACACACAGGCATCTCTAAAAACATATAATTCATGCGTTATACAATTTTTGAAAAGTCTAGATTTACATTCGGTAAATTCCTGCTCTTCAAAAATTGCTAACTTGACACAAAGGTTTTTGTTATGCCTTAATTATTAATATACTCAAAGCATGAATCTTATAGACACAACTGCTGC
This sequence comes from Bacteroidales bacterium, assembly GCA_016714605.1. Lineage (GTDB taxonomy): Bacteria > Bacteroidota > Bacteroidia > Bacteroidales > UBA1715 > JADKDL01. The sequence goes on from JADKDL010000012.1 coordinate 20,311, forward strand.
CCCAACAAACTTTTTCGATATACTTGCGCAAGATTGGCGTGAAGACATTGAATCTATTTGGCACAAGTATGCACAAAGCGCAAAAATTTATCTGCTTAACGACGAAAAAGATACTCTTGGTGGCGGAATTGTTTTCTCTACCGTTTCTCCCGACATGGAATATGCAAAAGATGAAGCCCAGGCTTGGTTTGATAAAGGATACTTATATTTAGGATTTATTTGGATTGCAGAAAATAGAAGAAGCGAAGGCTTAGGATCTATTTGGTTAAAAAAAATATATGAACAATATCCCAGTACAAAATTCTGGCTTACAATAGAAGATTTAGATTTAATTCATTTCTACAAAAAAAATGGATTCAGATTTGAAAAAAAATTAATAAACAACAATAACGAAGAGTGGTTATTGGTCTATGATAGTGAGGTTTAGCTTAAATGCTCTTTCAGTATATCATGAAATTTTTCTGAATCTTTATAATCAAAAACAAATTCATAACAGCCCGTTTCTACAGCAATTTTTTCCAATTCTTTGGTATTAAAAGGTGAAACTGCAACAATTGGTATTTCACCATAAAGTCTTGCTATTCTGCCGGTTATTTCTTGTGTCAATTTATCGGGTGTTGCAAAATCTATGATAATAAGTTGCGGAAGCACTTTACCTGATAAAATCAACTCCATAGCTTCCAATCCGTTATTCACATAGTAAACGGTACTTTTAGTTTCATTTAAAACAGAATGAATAAAATCGAACTGCAAAATAAAATCACCAATCATTAAAACAGTCTTAGAGCTGTAATCAACTTCCAATTTTGCACCAACCGGTTCAATGCTATCACTTCTGTATAAACTCACCGGGACACTCACATTTACAACGGTGCCTTTATTAGGCTCAGAATCAATACTGAATTTACCACCCAAAAATGAAATATAGGCAGAGACCAAACGTAATCCTACTCCCAAAATACCTTTATTGAATTTCGGGTATTTACTGTGCAACTCTTCATTTATTTGGTCTAATTCATTCTTATCTATCCCTTTGCCAGAATCTTTAATGGTAATTATCAATGAGTTGAACTCTAATGCACATGACACGATAATAAATCCGGAATTGGTGTTGCTTACCGCATTTGCAACAAGATGGGTTACTGTTTTATATATTTTTTTTCTGTCGGCTACCACCTCAAGAAACTTATCAGGAATATTATTTTTTACATATAATTCTATATTTGAATCAGACAATTTAGTCTTGTACTCGTGCAATACCTCATCCATAAAACCAGAGACAGAAAAAACTACATCTTCTCTAACCAACTGGTTTGATTTTGCAAACGAAATATCAAGTATATTACCTAATAAATATCTCATTCGCTTTGAGTTTTTCACTACTATATTTTTGAATATGTTTATTTTATGTGGATCAATCGTAGGATTTTTTACAAGTTCAGAAAAACCAATAATTGAGTGAAGCGGATTTCTTAATTCTTTAGATATGAAGGTGAAAAAATCGGTCAGGAAAAGTTTATTCTCTTGTGCCAATATAGCATCTGTATTATCAATCCCAATCACCATATATGCTAATGGTGAGGCTGAACTAGTTAGCCTTTTGAAACGCCATGTAATATGCCTAGAATCTTTATTAATTGTATGCACACTGCTTATTTCAAAGCTTGTGTTTGTTCTGGCTTTTTCAAATTGAAACAACTGCTCTTCTTGAAAATTGAGCCTACTTATAAAATTGTTTTTTTCATTTTGATTCAACGGCACATCTTTTTCAAAAAGGGGTGACGCATACACAATAGTATAATCAAAATCTAGAACCAATACATAATTATTAGTTGCATCTAATAAAAATTCAACATTATTTCTAACCTCTGATATATTCATAGATATAATTTAGTTCCCTTATATAGTACACTTAAATGTGTTATAGCCCTTAAAAGTTATCTGCGTAAAAAATAGCATATAAGCTGTAATAGCGATAAATCAAGCCTAATAAGTAGTTAAACCCAATGAAAAATGAGCATTAAATTATTTCATTTCAGAGAACTTTCAAACTGCTTGTGTGTTTTATTAGACGGGGGTTTGAGGGGGAATACTCATTTTGAAGAAAGCTGTAAAATTACAGCTGATTAATTGAAACTGAATAAAACAATTCCATGTATCAGTCTAAAAAATCCTTAATATTAAAGCTATGTTTTCACAATTACTCAAAAGATTATTTAGAAACAGCAAAGAGATTAGTCAGATTCAAGTTACTCATAATGAACTGATAAAAAACCTTTTTGTAGAATTAAAAGATAATGATAGAATGCTGGAATTTTCACCTATAAGTTTATATGATGATAATTACAGAATAATACATACAATTAATTTCAATTAATGCAAAGTATTGAATTTGTTATTGATACAAAATAAATATTTTATATTTTTAAGACTTTTCATAGTTGTTTTTTAAGTTAGGTTAGGTTAGTTAATTTTTGTAACCGCAAGTGAAGTACATGGATTTGTGTGCAAATGGGGTGATTAAAGCACTTGCGGTTTTTTTTCTTTCAACATACCTTTTGAAAAACAAAAAAAAACACAAACTATTTATTTTTAAGATATTTATTTCCTGCTTTGAGAGGAAATGAAATTTTCATAGTATGCTGCTTAATATGAGTCATCGGGGGTGCCAACTGTCAAACCCAAAATCTGAGATACTTATTTGGGAGCTAAGCTCTCGATGACCATTATTTAATTGTTGATAAAACCCAACCAAACTGCTATTTAGATACTTCGCGTATACTTTGAGCAAAATCAAAATCAATAAAATTATCAAAACTTTGACAGACATTTCCGGCAAAGGAAATACCGAGTTCTAAAATATCGTGCAATAAAGCTTGATTATTAATTAGTAAGTCAATTGTCGAAATAGAATGCTCTTTAAGCATATAAAGTATGGCTGCAGTAAAATTATCGCCTGCTCCTATGGTACTTAATGGTATAATATTCATAGCTTTACTATCAAACATTGATTTTGAGGTATGAACCTCAGCACCTTCTTTATTTTTGGTATAAAACAACACCTTTTCACCGCCTATTTTCTCAAATACAGATGAACCTAAGCTTTCATTATATATTGCTGCAAAATCATCATCAGAACCTTTAACTATATGAGCTATTGCAATATTCTCTCTCATTAAAGCAACTAGCTTTTCTTTATCATCAGTTGATTTAATTCTAACATTGGGGTCATAAATTATTATAGCACCTTCATTTCGAGCAGAAATAAGAAACTCCATAAGCTGCTGTCTTATTTGCATATTTACAGCAAATGATGATGAAAATATAATTACATCGCCTCGTTTTATTATGGGCAAGGTAAGTTTTCTCTGTAAAGGCAAATTTTTATGAAAAATATACGAAGCATCATTCTGTTCATTAAGAAAAGCAAGTGCTATAGAAGTATTACAATCATAACGAGTTATGTAATCTGTATTAACGTTATTATCGGCAAGAAAATCAATAATAATCTGAGCTACATAATCATTTCCAAGTTCAGAAATAAAGCAAACGTCTTTCGCCACTCGTCCTACCGACACCGAAGTATTTAATGCAGAACCTCCGGGAAGAGATTTTTGAGGAATAGCATTTTTAAATACAATATCATAGACGGTTTCTCCTAAAGTATAAATCATAAAAAAAAGGTATATTTATTTCAAATATACCTTTTTATCTCTTACAAAAGAAACTCTGTAAATAGAGAATTTCTTTACATTACTCAAAAAGAACTACCCTTTTACCAAACCTTCTTTATAATAAAAGAGTTCATGAATATCATCATGGAATTTACTGTTGAAATTGGTTTCTAGCCAAATTTTTAGTTTGCCAATTTCGTGAGCATCTAAATACATTAAAGATTTCTCTAATTCTTTTTTGAATAATGTTCTGTCAAAACTTAGTTTAAGCAAAACTGTCTTAGTGTATTCGAACATAATTTTGTAAGAATAAATAATTTATATCACATGTCATGACTTCCATAGTCACTTATATAAATATACGAAAAAGGATATATTTTTGTTGTTTTGTCGCTTCTTAAAATTCAAAAAAAAATATAAAAAAAGCTCTTTTATAAAATTCAATTATTGTTTTAAAATTATCTACAATAAGAATTCATTTAAAAACTCAAAAAATCGTACTTTTGCAAAATATAAATATTAAGAAACATGTTCAATTTTTCCGAAACCAAGATAAAAAAACTAATTGTTCATAGTATTGGTAATAAAGCTGAAGAACAAGGAATTATTCTTTCAAATTCAGAGATTGAAATTAAAGACGAAGCGGTAGAAAATATATTACTGAGTTATTTTCTAAAATCATTTAAAACCGATGAATTTTATCATTTTGATCTTGAACAAGAAGCTACTTCGCTTGAGGTAATGAATAGTGTAAGTAATATTTTTGAAAATGAAGATGAGTTCTACGTTCAATCTGCTAATATTGCAAACCACTTATATGAAGTTTCTGTTCACCCCAACATAAAAAGAGGCGAACTCTATTTTGTACACCTTACCAATTGTCTGGTAGGCGACGTTAGAACCGATGCTATTGGTATTTTTAAATCGGAAAATAAAGATACCTATATTAAAATATTTCAACAGAATGACTCTTTTGAAATTGGTTGCGATAATGGAATTAATATCAATAAATTAGATAAAGGTTGTTTACTTTTTAATGTCTATGCAGATCAAGGTTATAAAATAAGTATCATTGATAAAACGAATGCAAACAAAGAAGCGCTTTACTGGAAAGAAGATTTTCTAAAAGTGTTGCCATGGGAAGATAACTATTTCATAACCAGTAACTTTCTAGATTTATGTAAAGCTTTTGGCGAACAAGTTCTTACCGAAGATAATAATGTTGAGAGAACCGAAAAGATTGACTTTATGAATAAATCTATAGATTTCTTTAAAGACAATAAAGAGTTTACTATAGATCGTTTCAACAATAAAGTTATTAGTAATGACGAGGTTGTAAATGAGTTTAAAAACTATATTATAGACATAGCTGCTGAAAGAAATTTTATGCCTCCCGAACAATTCAGTATTTCTGAAAATGCAGTAAAAAATTCTAAAAAATATTTCAAGTCGGTTATAAAATTAGACAAGAACTTTCATGTTTATGTACACTCAAAATCAGAATTTATAGAAAAAGGGTACGACGATTTAAGAAAACTTAAATATTACAAACTCTATTTTGATAGCGAAAGTTAATATTTTTAAAACAGAAAACTTAATCTAAATATCTCTTTGTAATATTGCCGAATGCGTCTATGCGTCTGTCTCTAAAGAAAGGCCACATGCGCCTTACGGTTTCGGTGCGCAATAAATCAAGACTAATAACCTGATTTATTTCTTTAGAATTAGGAGCTTGGAATAGTATTTCGCCTTGAGGACCGGCAACAAAGCTGTTTCCCCAGAATTCTATGCCGTTAGTCACCGCAGAAGGATCTGGCTCGTAGCCACAGCGGTTTACACTTATTACATGCAGACCATTTGCCACAGCATGAGCTCGCTGAGCAATCATCCAAGCATCGGTTTGCCTTTGTTTTTCCTCAGCAGCATCGGTAGATTCCCAACCTATTGCAGTAGGATAAATAAGCAGCTCTGCTCCTGCCAAAGCCATAAGTCTCGCTGCCTCCGGATACCATTGATCCCAACAAACAAGCACCCCTAATTTACCTAAAGATGTTTGAATTGGTGTAAAACCCAAATCGCCGGGAGTAAAATAAAATTTCTCGTAATATGCAGGATCGTCGGGGATGTGCATTTTTCTGTATTTTCCTGCTATTGAGCCATCAGAATCAAAAACTACTGCTGTATTGTGATACAACCCAGGCGCACGTTTTTCGAATAATGAGGTAACTAATACAATCTTTGCCGATTTTGCTATTTCTGAATAATATGCTGTTTCTGCTCCGGGTATTGTAACTGCAAGATCGAAATTTTCAGGACTTTCGGTTTGACAGAAATACAAACTATCATGCAACTCCTGCAAAACTACCAACTGCGCCCCTTTTTCGGCACAAGCTAGAATATTTGCTTTTAACTTACTTCTATTTAATACTATATCGGCAGTATTTGACTGCTGTACAATTCCAACGTTTAACATAAAAAACACCTTTTTATCTGTTCAAATCTACTAAAAAAATAGTAGTAAACAATTGTTTCTATCGGTAACAATTCTATTTGTTTAATGCAACACCCTCAGGGTATTGCATTGTAACGCAATGTAAAGATCCATGCTGTTTAATTAAAACAGAACAATCAATAGGAATAATTTCATGCTGAGGCAAAGATTCTTTAAAAATTTTTATAGCCTCAGTATCGGTATTTACATTGTAAATAGGCAGTAAAACAGCACCATTTATAAATAAGAAATTTGCATATGTTGCCGGAATCCTGAACCCATCCTCATCGAAAACAGCAGGTGTCATTGGCAATTTTATGAGCTTATAAGGACAATTGTCAACCGTTCTAAAACGAAGCAGCTCATTTTCCATTTCTTTAAGCGCAGTGTAATGCTCATCACGCTCATCATCGCACGCAACATACATAATAGTATCATCAGCTACAAAACGAGCCAGCGTGTCTATATGACTATCGGTATCATCGCCTGCTAAGTATCCGCTATTTAGCCATAAAACAGTATGAGCACCAAAAAGTTCGCATAGTCGCTTCTCAATCTGCTGTTTTGATAGGTGTTCATTGCGATTTTTGCTCAGCAAACAGTCAGTAGTAGTAAGCAAGACTCCCTTACCATTAGATTCAATACTTCCACCTTCAAAGACCATATCAGCAAATGAAATCAACTCGGCATTGGTAATAATATTTTCGGAAAACAATTCTGCTGTTATCTGATTGTCTAGATTAGCCGGAAATTTCAAGCCCCAGCCATTGAATGTAAAATTGTAAACACAAGGTAATCCATTTTTAAAAATCGTAATGCCACCATGATCTCTAGCCCAAGTATCATTGTTTTCAATTTTTACATATCTAATTTTATCTTGATCTAAATCAGCCAAAAGACGCTTAACCATATCTATCTCTGAACAAACCACAAGTAATCTCTGTTTTTCAACTACTGCTTTTGCAATATTATAGAAACACAAATGAGCCTGTTCTAGATATTCTATCCAATCGGTATTAGTGTGAGGCCAAGTCAACTGAACAAAATTTTGCTTTTGCCACTCGGCAGGGAAAACAACACTCTGAGAGTTAGGATTTTGCATGAAAAATAGTATTTATTGTAAATAAAGAAACATCATAAAACAAAAAGCCACCTAATGGTGGCTTTTGCTCCTGGGGGCTGGGCTTGAACCAGCGACCCTCTGATTAACAGTCAGATGCTCTGACCAACTGAGCTACTCAGGAATTTTCATTCTCAATTGCGGTTGCAAATTTAAATATAATTTTTAAAAATGCAATAAATTAAAATATTTTTTTTGTAAAAAACTTAAAATTAATTGCATTGTTCTTATTTTAAATTACTTAACAATACTAGAAATTTCAGATTTTATTTTATCCCAAGTCTGTTGTGGTAGTTTTGCACCAATTACTTCTATTACTTTACCTCCAAGCAATGAACCTATAGCCCCACAAACAGGTAGTGGTTGATTGTTTAGCAATCCGTATAAAAATCCGGCAGCATAATTATCGCCTGCACCGGTAGTATCTAAAGCTGTGGCTTTTATTGCAGGTACTTGATAAAATTCGTTACCTTTTTTAATGTATGAGCCATTTTTCCCAACTTTTACAACTGCTATTTCGCATACTTCTGCTACTTCATCTACCGCTTCTCTTGGTTCTTTTCCAGTAAATGATTTTGCTTCCTCTTCATTGAGAAAAACAATATCAACATACTGCTTCACAATTCTTTTCATAAAATCGGGCATTGCTTCTATCACATTAAAGCTAGCCATGTCAATAGAAATTTTGCAACCAGCTTCTTTTGCCAATTTCAAAGCATGTTCTATCAGTTCCTGATTAAATGCCAGATACCCTTCTAAATGCACATAATTGTATGTCTTAAACATATCTAGCGTAAGGTCCGATGATTGTAACTCTACCGCAGCTCCCAGATATGTAGCAAACGTACGTTCACTGTCCTTACTTATAAGTGCGACAGCTCTTCCGGTAATCGTTTCACTTTCTAAAAGCATTGGTTTTACACCATTATTGAGCATATCAGATTTAAAAAATGCACCGAACTCATCTTTTCCTATTTTGCCAATATAAGCCGAATTAGCACCTAATGCAGCAAGCGAATTTATTGTATTAGCTGCACTACCGCCCGAAACCATAGTTTTTTCAAGACTTCCGGTCTGACTAATAATTATATCCGACTGATTTTTATCTACTAACTGCATACTTCCCTTAGCCAAATTGAAGGTTTGTAGCAAATTGTCATTTTCTAGTTTGAATAAAATATCTACAAGCGCGTTGCCTATTGCAAGAACTTTTCCCATTTGTTTTTTTTGGCAAAAGTAAACAATTATTGATTATTTTTATAAAAATAGTAGGTGGAAAAGTGCTTGTTTTAAGCTTTTTGAAATTTAAAGAAACTCTTTCAAATATTTTCTTTAAATCAAATGTACTGAAAACACAAAAAGGTATCACTTTACAGGGGTGATACCAATTCATTTTTCATGATTTAGGTTGTGTATGATGATGTCTTAATTTTGTAGTGTCTTGCTTCCGTGTAAAGTCTCATCAAATTTATAATTCAAAGGTATTTAAATAAACAATATCAATTTAATTTTCTATGACGTATGTTAACAGGCAAAAAGCTGATAAAAATCATACTTCATGATGTTTTACCATAATAATTTGAACTGATTAACTATTTTGCCAAAATTCTTCATGTTTAATAGATAAAACATTCGGCATAAAAAATAGTGAAATTATTTCTACCTTTATAAATTAAACTAATATTACAAATTGAAAATAGTATGAAGTGTAGAGAGCTGTGTGGAGCATGTTGCATTATTCCATCAATTTCATCGTCAATTCCGGGAATGCCAAACGGCAAACCGGCAGGGGTGCAATGTATTCACTTGACTATTGATTATAAATGTAATATATTCACCTCACCCGACAGACCTAAAGTATGCGACGGTTTTAAAGCTGACGCTCTCATCTGTGGAAATAACAGAGATGAAGCTATTAGAATTATGAAAGATTTAGAAGATCTGGAATAAATCTTATTTTTACTCTTCGTAAATAATTTCTGAATACTGTTCCAATGATCCTAAAATTCTAAATTCGGTACGTCTATTTTTTTCTCTTCCTACCGGATTGTCGGAACCATCGGGATTTTCATTTGGTGCAATAGACTTCTCTTCGCCATATCCTTTTGCGTAGAGTCGTTTGGAATCAATTCCCTTTTTAATTAGGTAATCTACAACACTTTGAGCTCTTTCTTGCGATAATTTTTTATTGTATTCATCGTTACCTTTACTGTCGGTGTGAGAACTTATCTCTATTACAATTTGCGGCGTTTCTTTCAACACAACCAACAAGGTAGAATCTATTACTCTTTTTGCCGATGTGGTAAGTATTGATTTATCGAAATCATAATAAATATTTTTTACAATCATTGGCTGTTTTGGCATTAAGTTGACCCCAATAGGTTGCAATATTAAAGTATCTGATTCGAATATAGGTCTAGTATCAACTTTTATTTTTTTGTTGAAATTACCGTAATTCTCAAATTCTAAAGCATATTCTTTGCCCGATTCTAAATTAAAAAAATACGAACCTTTTTTATCGGTTGTGTCATTTTTAATATAAATCAAATCTTTATTTTTTGTATCAATTAAATATAAAGAAACAACAACTCCTTCTGCCCAAAGATATCCGGTTGAATCATTGATTGCAGATTTATCAGGTAGTATTTCTGCGGTTTCAAATTTGTCGGTAAACATCTCTTTTATATTATCATCTAAAATTATATAAACTTGACCTGTGGCAGCAACTTTTATAACTTCATTATATTTGAATGAATAAATATCATCGCAACAGGTAGGATGTAAAGAATTTACACCACCTGGTCGGTTAGATACAAAAAAACCATCTTCTTTATTTGTATTTAGCACAAAATATAAATCATCGTAACTAGAATTTATCGGATAGCCAATATTTTCGGCAGGCAACCATTTGTTCATTTCTCCGGTGGCTTTATTTATGTCTAATTCGCCAATAGTAATAAATCCATCGGAACTAAAATACAGGGTTCTAGAATCAAAATCATAATAAGGAGTTACTTCGTTTCCTTTAGTATTTACAGAACTTCCACAGTTTTTGGCAGTTCGCCATACTTTTTTCGATTCGTTGTATGTGGCATACCATATATCCATACCTCCTTTACCTTCGGGTCTGTTTGATACAAAATATAAAACCTCTTCATTCTTTTTAGATTCACTTCCAACGGTTGGTTGTGTAGAGGTAAAATCAGGTAGATTTATGAATTCGGGCAGCAATTCCGGTTCGCTCCATTTATTGCCTTTTTTCTCAGTTTTATAGATTTTACAAATAACATCGTACTTCCAGTTTTTTTCGCATCGAGTAAAATAAAATCTGTTTTTATCAGGAGAAAATGCTCCATTTCCGGTATTTACATTTGGTATGTTTGCCGGAATTTGATCAAGACTACCTGAATAATACCAGTTTAGGGTTTTCTTTTTACCTAAATAAAATTGCCTAACAGGAACGTCTAGAGTTGTATCACCTACAATAGAATATACAGCAGTATCAGAACGTAGCGAAGCGTAAATAAGAGTAGTATCGTTGTAAAAAATTGGAGAAAATTCAACTGAGGCTTTGTTTATAGAAGTATCAATATGCGATGTCCAAACGATCAATAAAGTATTTAATATTTTTTGAGCGGTATCGCACGAAAGCATTTTCATGCCAGCCATAGATTTATAATCATCTAACTCTTTTAATTCTAACTTCATAACATCTTTTTTGAAGCTTTTAAAAGCTGAATATGCGTCGTCATATTTTTGGGCAACCATGAGCATGCAACCATAATGATAGAGAGCTTCCACAGCTTTTTCGTTATTGGTGTCGTATGCTTTTTTATACCAATCTTGAGCTTTTTCATAATTTCGAGCTGCCTGGTAGCATTTTGCCAGAGTGAGCATTATCTCAAAATCTTCAGCCTTTTTGGTCAGATATGCCTCATAATAATCAATTGCAGAGTAAGTATCACCTTGTTTTAGGGCATTCTTACCTAAATTTTTTAATTGTCCTGCATTTTTCTTAGACAAGTCCTGCGCTGTTAAAGTAGAAACTGCCAATAGAGAAATGAATAGTATTACAATTTTAATAGAATTCATTTTTTAAAGTTATTTATTATAAATATTTTTATCAGTTGTTGCTTACATACAAGGTTACAAAACTAATGTTTCTTTTGAAATTGAATAAATAAAAGCTGTTAAAATATTTTTATTAATGTAAAAATATTAATATCTGTCGCAAGGTATTTTAATAGAAACCGGTTGTGTACTCTTGCAAATATATGACAATGACAACTCTAACGCACCTCTGTTGTTGGTTGCTACCGCCAAAGATGATACATTGAAATCATAACTTAGACCTAAATCAAATTGTTTGATTCGAGCACCAACGATCCAAGCCGAGGCATCGAAATTTTCTTTCCAACCATATCTGAAAATAGTTCCAAAATAAACAGTCTTAATTGTTTTAGGATTCAAATCTACCTCCAAATTTGCACCTATAAGCCATTCTGTAGCTTTACGTTGCGCCATATACATGGTATTTGGTACAAGTCTTAAAGATTTACCTAATTTAAATGAAGCATTGGCATGAATCACTTTCCTTATTGCCAATTGGGTAACGTCTGATTTTGTTCCAAAAAAAGATTCGTTGGGTGTGGTGAGATGAAATAATGACATTCCTACTGTAGTTCTAATTTTTTCGGTAAGTTGATTGCTCCACAACAATCCGGCATTGAGGTCGAAATAATTTATTCCTTCTGCACTACCCTCTCCTGAAAATTCACCTCCAAAAACTTCTTCTCCACCAAGTGTAAATTGTCCATCAAAAGTATATTCGTCCATGTTAGTAGATTTATTGACGTAACCCGGCTGAATTGCTATCTGAAATTCGTGCCCTGCAATTTTTTTATAATATGCCAACGAAGCATAAATTTTATTTACACTTAGACCTACCGTTCCCGATTTGTCATTTATAAATTGCACACCATAACTAAATTTTTCTGAAAAGAAATAATAAGGCTTATCAAATGCTACTCCAAAGGTGCTATACGGCTTACCTGCAATGGCTTTCCACTGATTTCTGTAGTTTGCACTAATCCTGCAATCGCCTTCATACCAACCGGTATTTGCCGGATTTTGTGTAAGCGGCGAAGCATAATACTGCGTAAAATGAACATCCTGTGCAACTAAACGGGCACAAATAAGTGTCATTAAAACATAAAAACTAGTAATCCTTTTTTGTGATTTCATAGTAAAAAAAGTTATCTTTGTAACTAAATTCAAAGGTATACATTATTATTTAATTAAGAAAACTGAAATTGAAAAAACTTTAATTATATGCGCTCAATAAATTATTTTTTATTCTTTGTGTCTGTCTTTTTGGTAAAAAACACGGTAGCACAAACTTTCGATTTTAAGGTTGAAAGCGGCAACACCAAGGGTTGCGAGATTCTTTCAGAGAATATTATCAATACTTCAACAGATGTAACTAACTATACCTTCTTATGGAAATGGGGCGAAGGAAAATCTTCTGAACTTGCTACAAATGTAAAAATGAGTTTCACCAGTGTAGGAAAACATACTATAGAAATGTATGTTTTTGACAAAAACAAAAAACCTATAGATACTGTAATTAAGCAAGATATAATCTCTATATTCAAAAATCCTACAGCTACAATTAAGACAGATAACAAAAATGTTTGTATAAATAAACCTATTACCTATTCCATAGATCAACTCGTTAGTGATGCTTCAATAGTAAAATGGACATGGAAATTTGGCGACGGCAGGGACAATACCGTTTATTCTGAAAGTTCACAATCTCACTCATATAATCTAGTGGGAACCTATCCTCCAAAAATTCATGTATATGATGCCAACGGCTGCGATAATACCTCTACTGCAAAATCTATAGAGATCGTTGTTTCTGATGTTAAACCCAATGTTTCTTTTACCCTTGATAAAAAATATGCCTGTGCTCCTGAATTGCTTGTAAAATTCTCCAATACTACAACTCCTAATATTCCTATTGTTGACTTCATTTGGAATTATAATGACGGAACAGCTTCTGATACAAGCTTTGACGCCTCGCATGAATACACCACATTTGGCAATTTTTATCCGTCTCTTACTGCTATAGCAGAAAATGGCTGTACTAATACAAAAATGGAGAGAGTAGAATTGAAAGAATACAAAGTTAGTTTGGCAATTTTCAGTGGCTATTTACCTGTAAATGATGGTGATACAGTATGTCCGGGCGACATTACTTATAACCTCACCGCTACCGGTCTTGATGCTAATTCAGATATACGTTGGGATTTCGGAAACGATGGTTCTATTGAAGAACTTAATAAATACAACATTACAAAAAATTATACTACAGAAACAGCCATATCGTTAAAGGTTTCGGCATCAGATTCTAGTACCTGTTATGCTGAGTCTATAAGAAATATTCACATTGAAAAACCTTTAGACATAAGCTTTACTCCTTTTGATGGTTTCTACCGATGCGAAAATTTTACTCAAGAATTTATAGCTAAAGCTAATCAAGCAAACGTAGATTTTGAATGGAATGTAATTTTAGAAACAAATCCTCCTTATTTTGCAGGTGTTCAAGATACATTTTATTTTAATCCTCAACTAGATGGAGATTATTACGTAAGTTTAAAGGCAACTACCGCAAATGGTTGTACAAAAGAAATAAAAGGCGGAAAAATAGTTTTCGATGAACCCGACCCTCTATTTATATTAAAAGATGAAGTGAAAAGTGGATGTGTAAATACTACTATTAATTATATACCTTCAATAAATTTTTCGTCAACAGAATACGATTCGATTACCAAAGTATCTTGGGATTTTGAAGGCGATGGTATAATTGATACTGTTGTAGGTGTTTTCGATGAAGTTTTTCACACCTTTACAGATACAGGAATTTTTTATGGTAATTTGTATGCAGAAACCAAAAGCGGTTGCAAAGACTCCTTAATACTTGAACCATTGGCTAATGTTTTTCCGAAAAAGGTAGTAACGATAGGTCCAAAACCGGAAATTCTTTTTGAAATAACACCTACGGTTCTTTGTGCATCAGACGAATTGGTTTTCGAAGACCTTTCTACACTTTATTCAAAATATGATACCCTAATGGTAAATATTATGAATAAAAATAAAAAAAGTAATACAGGTACAACTCCCTTAGTGCTGAATCAAGGGAAAAAATCCACTCACATTTTCAACTCACTTACCGACACTACCGGATATCATGACCTTGAAATAATTTTAAGCGATATGGGTTGTAGAGATACGCTCCATATTTCTGATTGTGTTTTAGTTAAAGGTCCTATTTCTTTTCCTAAAGTATCGTTCGATTGCGACAGTCCGTTTATTTATACTTTTGATACAGAAAAAATGATAGATGCAACTCGTTGGGAATGGAGAATTTACCAATATGATGCATTTTGGAATAAGCGAGGCAGTCTACTTGAAACTATAACCGATCAAGTAGAAAAACTCACTTACAATTTCGAAGAGCTTTACAAAAAAAATAAAGATTTTCAGTTAATGCTCTGGTCTGAGAACGACACGAATAACTGCACTTTTGAATATGGCACAGAAGAGATTAATGTAAGGAACATTAAGGCAAAATTGCAAATTACCGACTCGCTTCTCTGTAAGAACGACAGGATTTATTTTAATTATGCAGACTCTTCTAATGATGTATTGAATCTTAGATGGCAACTGTTCAATGAAAGTAGTTTAATAGCTTATGATACATTTCCCAATACTGCTGACTTAATTGCTGAGAAAAAGGGAAAATATATGCTCAAAATTATTGCTAATGACACCCTTGGTTGTATAGACACCGATAGTGCCTACTACAAAGCATATCAACCTCAAATAGACACGCTTATAGCTACCAATCCGGAAGATTGCCTCAATCTTATTACAGATATTAAAGTAACCGCTTCTGACGATACTACAATAACTAATTATTATTGGACTACCAAGGAACTCAATCCTTATGATAATACAATTAAATCAACTAAAATACCTCAAATAACGGTAGAATATAAAACCTCGGGATATAGAGATATAAAAATTGACGTGGAAAATAGCATTGGCTGTAGGGCTTCCAAAACTTTCTCAGATTTGATTAAACCTATTGTGCCTTATGTAAATTTCAATCTGGCACAATCTAAATTCTGTTTAAATACGCCTACAGAAATAACGCTCAATAATAATGACCCTGAACGTAAAAATGCAGAACATAATTACTGGAATTTTGGCGATTCTGATTCTATTTTTGAAATAAATGAGAATTCAATAACTCATAACTATCCTGAAAAAGAGGGCATTTATACCATTAAACTGGTTGGAGAACTTACAGCTCCTAATCAGAGAACGTGTAAAGATTCTCTCATAAAATTTGTTGAGTACAAAGACCTTTTTATAAAGCTTGAATTGAATAATAGATCGGCTTGCTACATACCGGATGCTGGAATTTATCCTGACATTGATATTAAATCAATAACCACAAGTCCAGGAATTACAACAACAAATAAAATAAATATGTACTTGGGCGATGAAAATGGAGAAAACTACCAACTCAAAAGCAACGATGCAACAATACAATATATTCCATTACCGCAAGTAACAGGAAAAACATATTACCTCAAAGTAGAATTAAATCAAACAGACTACGCAGGTTGTGGAAATATAGCAGATAGTCTGCAAGTTATGGTTTTCGATCCTGAGGTGGAAATAATTGCAAGCAAAGAAACAATTTGCTTGGGTGAAGAAATTCTTTTTAAGCTTGAACCTAATCAAAATATAAACCTTCTACCCCATGCTTGGGCAATGGGCGATGGTACAATGAATAACGAGAGTCAACAATTTGGTCATACATACAAATCATTCCCAACTTCAGGATATTTTCTAGTAGAATTTATTATTGAAAATGACCTTGGTGAGAATAAAACCACCTGTGGCTCAATGGTAAAAGAGAAAAAAATATGGGTTCACGAAGTTGAAGCTAAATTTAGTAGAGGAATTGATGATTTAGATACTATAGGCTGTGCTCCTTTTACAGTAAACCTGATAAACAACTCATTAGGTCAAGGAAATACCTATATTTGGAAAGTAGATGATGTGGAAATAGGAAGAGAAAAGGATATTACGTATACCTTCAACAAGCCTTCAACAAGCTATAATGTAAGTCTTTATGCAAAAAATACGGTTTGCGAACACGACATTTCTAAACCTGTAAATACTAGAAATTTACCTGTTGGCGATTTTTTAACCGACACCAAAGTTTGCGATTATGAAACATTCAATGCAGAAGTTTTGTTGAATAACACTGAGTTTATATCTTGGCAATCAGGCACAAACAGCAATATGTCTACTATACAAGACTCTTATGCTCAATTCGACCCTGCCGATAAAGCAGTAACACTGGTAAAAATGAAACATTCCGGTTACTTATACGCAAACCTAAGAAGTTCAGAAGGTTGCTATGGTAAAGATAGCGTTTATGTACAAGTACAAACTAAGCCTTACTATACCGGTGTACCTAATAAACTTATACTCTACTACCCCGATGCTGATACAAATATGAACTTGCTTACTGCAAATAAAAACACTAAAATATTACAGACCGGAGAAATCTATAATGTTAATAACGACTCACTTGCTGGAATTACCTACAGATGGATTTCACTAAAAGAGAGTCCTTATGACTATATGATTTGTAGCAACTGTGCAAGTCCGACCATAGATTTAAGCTGCAAAAACGGCAAACCCGATGATTACTGTAATACCTTGCCAACAGAATTGGCATATATGCTCATAATGACCGATTCGGCTGGCTGTTATACAGTTAAAGACAGCATACGTTTTGAGATTAGCAGAGATATGAAGATATCAGTTCCTTCTGCATTCTCACCAAACGGCGATGGTACAAACGATATTCTAAGAGCTCGTGGATGGGCTTACAAGGAATTTGTTTCACTGAGAATATATAACCGTTGGGGACAACTGGTTTTTGAAACCACAGACATTACAAAAGGTTGGGACGGCACATTCAAAGGTGTACCTCAAAACACTGATACCTACGCCTATACTCTTGTTGCTACCGACTACAACGACAAACAATTTGAAACTAAAGGTTATATTACCCTGTTACGATAAACACAAAATTGAAACATACAGATTATTGAAATGAATATAGAAAAACTACACCAGCTTTTCTTAGAAAGAAACGGAATTAGTACTGATAGTCGAAACTGTCCGGCAAACTCACTATTTTTTGCTCTTAAAGGCGATAATTTCAATGGTAACTTATTTGCTCAACAAGCTTTAGAATCTGGAGCTTCATATGCTATTGTAGATCAGGCAGATTGCGTAAAGGATGATAAATGTATTTTAGTTGATAATGTACTGGAAAGTCTGCAAAATTTAGCTGCATTTCACCGAAAATATCTGAATATTCCAATTATTGGTATTACCGGAACTAACGGAAAAACTACCACCAAAGAACTAATATACACAGTATTATCAAAAAAATATACAACGGTTTGCACCAAAGGAAATCTAAATAATCACATAGGTGTTCCTTTAACTCTACTGCAAATGTCAAAACAAACAGAGATTGGCATTGTTGAAATGGGTGCAAACAACCTTAATGAAATAGCATTTCTATGCAATATAGCCAGACCTGATTATGGTATTATAACCAACATTGGGAAAGCTCATTTACAAGGATTTGGGTCGTATGAAGGAGTGAAAAAGACAAAAAAAGAGCTGTACGACTTCATAAAACAAAATAATGGAACTGTTTTTATAAATTCAGACGATACTGTTCTTACTGAAATAGCACAAGGATTAAAGCAAATTGCTTACGGAACAAATTCAGAACAAGCGTTTTACAGCGGAACTATACATGATGAAAACATGTTGGTTTCATTACATTGTACCATTGGCGATGAAACATTTGAAATACAGTCTCAATTATTTGGAACATACAACGGTTATAATATATTGGCTGCAGCATGTATCGGTTTTTACTTTGGAGTATCAACTCTAGAAATAAAACAAGCCATAGAGCAATATACGCCAAACAACAACAGATCGCAACTTCACAAAACAGGCTCTAATACACTTTTTCTTGATGCTTACAATGCAAACCCATCTAGTATGTTTGCATCGGTTTCAAATTTTGCAAAACTTCAAATACCTGATAAAATACTCATCTTAGGTGAAATGTATGAACTGGGCAATGATCAAATTGCAGAACATAAAAAAATTGTAGACTTGCTCAAAACTTTTCCCGATTTGAAATCAGTTTATTTGGTTGGAAACTGGGGCGAAAAGCAAGGTAATTTTTCTTACTTTGAAAACGTAAACGGTTTATCAGAGCACTTTCAAAACAACAAACCTTTAAACTGTAATATATTAATAAAAGGCTCAAGAGGGGTGAAATTGGAACAGGTAATTACATCTCTATAAGGTTTTAGCTAATTCCTTTAAAAGACATTAGCTAAAATCTAAATCGGTGAATTTTCTTTTCTTTTTGAAGAAATATGCAAATACAATTGACGATTTGTAAATTTCTTTATGGGAAAAAACTGTTGAGAAACTCAAGTTCAGTTCCCTTTTCTTTTTAAGTACAGGAATAGCTTCGTAATAATGCCGATGTGCTTTAAAAACAGCCTTTAAATCTTTAAAATTAGCCTTTAAAAGAAATCCTACAGCTGCAAATCCATCAATTAGTTTTCTTCTAAACATAATATTCCTAAAATTTTCAGGATTAAGATTTTTGTATAATAAGAATAAATTATTTCTAAAATTCAAATAAGTCTTTCGAGGATTGTCTTTTGATAATGTTCCAGCTCCAACATGAAAAACCGTGGCATTATTACAATAAACAATACGTTTACCTCTATTTTTTAGACGCCAACAAAGATCTATCTCCTCCATGTGAGCAAAGAAGTCTTCATCTAAGCCTCCTGCCCCAAAATAATCGTCAGCCTTTACAAATAAAGCAGCTCCGGTAGCCCAAAAAACATCTATATCGGTATCATATTGTTTTTGATCGGTCTCTATTGTGAAAAAAATTCTTCCTCTACAAAACGGGAACCCATATTTATCAATAAAACCGCCGGCGGCACCTGCATATTCAAAATCGGTTTTGGTAGTAAAATCTATAATTTTTGGCATTGCACAGGCAATATTTTTATCAGATTTCATCAATGTCAAAACCGGCTCTATCCAATTTTCTGTTACTTCCACGTCAGAATTCAACAAAACATAATACTCAGATGAAACTTGTGCCAATCCTAAATTATATCCACCGGCAAAACCATAATTTTTATCGAGTTGTACAATTTTAATCTGCGGATAATTCTCTGTAATAAACGTAACACTCTCATCGGTTGAGCAATTGTCAACTACAACTATCTGTATGTTAGGAGCGCTGGAAAAGGCAACCACCGAAGGCAGGAATCGCTGCAATAAGGTAACGCCATTCCAATTTAAAATAACCACAGATAATTCAATCATATATAAAATTGCTTAAAAGTAAAAGTACAAAATAGTAACGAATTTCTTCGTGAAAAATTCTTATCAAATGAAATTTCACATCGCTTCACTTTAAACTACCTTTTCAAAAATAGTTTAATATTGAAAATGAGCCACTTTCGCAATGTCCTACAACATATATTTTGAAATTACATCTATCATTTCATTATGTACCTGCTTATTAGATGCAATAATCTCTCCTCCAAAAATATAATTATCTCCACACTGAAAATCATTTACCAAACCGCCTGCTTGCTGCACAAGAAATGCACCAGCGGCAACATCCCAAGGTTTAAGCCCATACTCAAAAAACGACTCAAATCTGCCGGCTGCCACATATGCTAAATCGGTTGCAGCAGAACCTAGTCTGCGTAACCCATGCGAATTCTGCATAAGATGCCCCATTGTAGCTAAAAACTTATCAAGCTTAGAATAGTCGTAATACGGAAACCCGGTAGCAATAAGACTATCAGAAATACGCTCAGCTCCAGATACCGATATTTCATTACCGTTGCAAAATGCTTTACCTCCATACCACGAATAGAAACATTCATCTAAACCAATCTCATAAACCTCTCCAACTACAATCGTATCGTCTTCTTTGAGTGCAATACTGATAGCGTGCGGCGTTAATCCATGAATGAAATTAGTAGTACCATCTATTGGATCTATTATCCAATTATATTTATCTCCTTTTTTTGTGCTTGTCTGCTCTTCTGCAATATATCCGGCTTGAGGTAAAATTTCTGATAAACCTTCAACAAGTTTTTTCTCAGAATTTTTATCTACATAAGTAACAAAATCGTTCTTACCTTTGACTTCAACATAATTATTTTTAAATGTCTCTCTTTCATTCCTAATATACTCACCAACCTCTAGAACTAAACCATTTACTCTCAAACAAATATCCTTGTAATTCACGATAATCTAATATTTTAAAATAGTTAATTAATCAATTCTTTGAAAAATTTATCTTATCAATAAGCTTTATTAAGTCCAATGAATTTTATGGACAAAGGTAGTATTTCTATATAAAAGCCAGTTAAAAAAACCAGTAATAAAAATAGGTTTTGAATAAACTTTTTCAAAAAATACAAAATAATTAATCTGCCAAAATAATCTACAGAAATTGATAAATAATACCTTTGCAGAAATTTACCAATTTATATTAAAACATGCAATATAAAGAAGCCGTTGAATTTATAATGACCAAACTTCCCTATTTTCAAAGACAAGGAAGTGTTGCCTATAAAGCAAGTTTGGAAAATATTATTGAACTTGATGCAATTACCAATCATGCCCATAAAAAATTTAAAACAATACACGTAGCCGGCACCAATGGTAAAGGCTCTGTTTCTCATCTTTTAGCATCAATACTTCAGGAACAAGGCTTTAAAACAGGCTTATTCACCTCACCTCACCTTATCAATTTCAGGGAAAGAATAAAAATAAACGGTGAAATGATTTCAGAAACTTTTGTCGGTAATTTTGTAACACAACATTTTGAAAAACTCCAAGAACTTCAACCTTCATTTTTTGAAATTTCAGTTGCTCTTGCATTTGATTATTTTGCATCAGAAAAAGTTGATATTGCAGTCATAGAGGTAGGATTGGGAGGAAGGCTAGATGCTACAAATATTATAAACCCACTGGTATCGGTCATAACGAACATTAGCCTTGATCATACAGATATTTTAGGAAATAGCATTGAACTTATAGCAATAGAAAAAGCAGGGATAATAAAACCTAAAATTCCTGTGGTAATAGGTGAAAAACAAAAAGAGACAACTCCATTGTTTATTGAGAAAGCAAGAGAATTAGATAGTGATATTTTCTTTGCAGATGATGTAAAATTCCCAGAATATGAATGTGAATTAAAAGGTAGATATCAAAAAAAGAACAAAGCTACAGTACTACAAACTATTGCCATTATTCAAAAACAGCTACCTATAAATCAGGCAGCAATTGAAGCTGGTATTGCCAAAGTTATTACTAATACCGGATTGATGGGAAGGTGGCAAACAATAAGTGTAAAACCTCGGATTTTAGGCGATACCGGACATAATTATGCAGGAATACAAGAAGTAACAAAACATTTAAAAACTGAATCATATAAAAAACTGCACATTATCTGGGGTATGGTAAAAAGGGAAAGACTATCAACCTATAATATCTCTGCTTCCTAACGATGCAAAATACTATGTAACCCAACCAAATATTGAAAGAGCCCTACCCGGTAATGAGTTACTTTCGTTTTTTGAAAATGCATCGCTCAATGCTAAATATTTTGAAACAATAGAAAAAGCTTTACAAACAGCAAAAAAAAATTACGAACATAATGATCTGATTTTCATAGGTGGAAGTACTTTTACTGTTGCAGAAGCAATAATTTTTCAAAAAAAGTTGCAATAATATTTGCAAAATAAAAAAAAGGTTATAACTTTGCATCGCTTTTGAAAACAATATGTTTCAAAAAAGGGAGATTAGCTCAGTTGGTTCAGAGCACCTGCCTTACAAGCAGGGGGTCACTGGTTCGAACCCAGTATCTCCCACTCAAAGGGAAGTATCGAAAGGTAGTTCCCTTTCTTATTTTGTTCAAGTCAGAAATATCTATCTTTTTCTCAACAATAGAGTTATCAGTGATGTTTACCTTATTGTAAACGTCAAAACTAATAAAAGAAAATAATTTTCAAATTTACACATTTTCAAATTATCAAATTTTAAAAAATGCAACTCGAAACTAATAAGATTATTTCTCAACTAATCAAGAAAATAGACCTTTTAGTGCCTCAATACATGAATAATCAGGAAGACTTTGCTATATCTAAAGGAGTAGCTGCTCTCTGCATTATAGATTCGGAAGGCTTGATCTATGGCAAAGTTTATGGCGAAGACAAAATAAGATGCAGAGAATCATACAGAATAGCTTGGATAAAAGCCAGTCAGGTATGGATAACCGGATACAAAACTAACGAATATGAGAAACTTGTATTTGCCGAAAAAGTAAACAGCTACCAATTTGGTATAAACATGCCTGATTTCATTGGTTGGGAAGGTGGACAACCTATAAATTTACAAAATATGAAATTATCTGTAGGCTTTAGTGGTTTTAGAGGTACTAGCGATTTAGAAATTGTATCAAAAGCAGTTTCTGAAATAAATAAAGCTTAATTTTTCTACCTTAAGCTTTTCTATGATTTATAGAAATTAAAATAATGTGGTTTCATCAGAAATCGGAATCCTTAAAATCTAAGTTTTTGGCTTTCGATTTCTGAAAATTTAAAAATCACCTATTTTTTTTTTCAAAATCTTAAATAACTTCCAAAGGCAAAAAAGGATTTTTTTGTTTTCCTATAGTTCTAATGCAATTAAGACAACATCATCAGTTTGGTCGTTTGAACCTTTCCATGCATCAAAGAGCTCTTCTATAAGCTTAAACTGCTCTCCTAACTCACTATTTTGCATATCAACAAGAGCTTTCCTGAAATATTTTGTTTTGAATTTTTTCTGATTTGGTCCACCAAATTGATCTGCATATCCATCAGAAAACAAATATATTCTATCTCCTTTCGAATAAGTAATTGTAACTTGTTTCAGAGAATCTATTATTTCAGTAGTTCCTCCAATAGGACGATTATTTGTTGTTACAATTTTCAGTTCGTTATTTTGAACAATGTAGAGCGGTCGCCTTGCACCTGAGTATGTAAGAGTATTCGACGACTCATTTATCTGAATCAGAGCCATATCCATACCATCATATACTTTCTGCGAACGCAATTCGAAGTTAAGTGTTTTAATAAGTCTATTATGCAATTCCGATAAAATAACACCCGGTTGTGAAGCTACACTATACTCAACAATCTCATTTAGTAATGTATTGCCTATTGCGGTCATAAATGCTCCCGGTACACCATGTCCGGTACAGTCTACTACAGCCAAATATTTGCTTACTCCCTTTTCTTTAACCCAATAAAAATCGCCACTAACTATATCTTTGGGTCTATAAAAAACATGACATTTGCTAAAAATGGCGTCAATAAGATTTTTAGGCAAAAGAATAGACTCTTGAATACGACTGGCATAACTTACACTAGAAGTTAGTTCAGTGAAAACTGTATTGATTCTTGTATTCTGAGTTTCAATTTCTGTATTCTGCTCTTCCAAAAGTTCATTTTGAGTCGAAATCTCTTCTTTTTGTTGTTCTAAAAGCTGATTTTTTGATGTTATTGATTTCTGATATACAATGCTATCTTGTTTAAAAAACTCTATTATAACCTTTATGAAATAAACAGAAACAACCAAAATAACCCATTGAACTACTGCTATATTATATTCATAAATTGGATGAAAATGAGCAAAAATATATTCAATACCAAAATAAGAAAATAACCCTAATGTAAAAAGCGGCCCCGATTTACTTGGCGAATCATGATAAAATGGAAACGTAACTATCAACATTAGCAAAAGATACTGTATTCCACTACTCCTACCCAAGAGCAAAGCAGTAAAGACATATAATATTAAATTACTAATTATCATTACATATAATGCTGCTTTATGATATTTGTTTCTGTTCAGGAAAAATGAATAGAGATTAACAATGGCAGCAACAAAACCAAGAATTAATGTAACTTGAATGCCATATACAACAGACAAAGTTACACCAAATACAAACCAAGAGAAGGCAGAAGTTACAGACATGAAATTTACAAATCTCACTCTTCTACCAAAACTATATTCATAGGTGTCATCATATCCGGCACCTAAAATATTCAATACTATTTCTTTAATTCCCAGCCTCAAAACTTATTCATTTATGGGTGCAAAATTAACATATAAATTTGTTATTGTAGTCTGTTTAATGATATTATGCTTCAAAATACCAATATATACCCATAATAACAACGGTATATATACATCATTCTAGTTCCTTGTAATTACTAATATAATAAAAAAATAATACATTTCATTCAAATTACTAAAAATTAATTTTACGATAATTACCAATATGTTAGCATAAAAAGTTGAAAATTGAATTCAATATTGAAACCAATAATTAAATTTTTGTTTCAAAAAAGTCGAAAGGTAAATACAGAAAAAAAATATACCTTTGCAACAATTATGTATAAGTAAAATAAACTTAAAAAATGGAAGCAAAAATTGCAGTATTAGCTGGCGATGGCATAGGACCTGAAGTAATTGCCCAGGCCTTGAAAATTGTAAAAGCAATTGAAAAAAAATATAAACACTCGTTTACATACACAGAAGCCCTGGTGGGTGCAGTAGCAATAGATAAAACAGGAAATCCTTATCCTGAAGCTACACACAAAATTTGTATGGAATCTGATGTTGTGTTATTTGGAGCCATAGGCGACCCTAAATACGACAACGACCCCAAAGCAAAAGTAAGACCTGAACAAGGTTTATTAAAAATGAGAAAAGATTTAGGTTTATATGCTAATATAAGACCGGTATCTCCATTTAAATCTTTGATAAATAAATCGCCTCTTAAAACTGAATTGGTTGATGGAGCTGATTTTGTATGCATTAGAGAACTTACCGGTGGTATTTATTTTGGTGAAAAAGGAAGATCGGAAGATTTAAATAAAGCTTTTGATACTTGTACATATACTAGAGATGAAATTCAGAGAGTTACTAAATTGGCCTTTGAAATGGCAGGTAAAAGAAGAAAAAAACTTACTGTAATAGACAAAGCTAACGTATTGGCAACATCAAGATTGTGGAGAGAAACCGTACAAGATATGGAAAAAGACTATCCGGATATAGAAGTAGATTATATGTTTGTTGATAATGCTGCAATGCAACTTATTCAGTGGCCTAAGAAATTTGATGTTATGGTTACTGAAAATATGTTTGGAGATATAATAACCGATGAAGCTAGTGTAATTACCGGTTCATTAGGCTTATTACCATCGGCATCTGTAGGTATTCATACTTCTGTTTTTGAACCAATTCACGGTTCATATCCGCAAGCTGCAGGTAAAAATATTGCAAATCCGGTAGCTACCATACTTTCTGCCGCCATGCTTTTTGAAACTGGACTAGGTTTGATGGAAGAAGGAAAAATTATTCGCGAAGCTGTAGATAAATCTCTTGAAAAAGGAATTGTAACTATCGACATTTCTGGCGAAGGCAATAAATCTTACTCAACCTCTGAAGTTGGAGATTGGATTGCTGAATATATTCAAAAATAAGATTCTAAATATAATCATTAAAAAGAAAAGAGCTACTCAATTTATTTTGAATAGCTCTTTTTGTTTTACCAACTAGTCATAGCTATAAATCAATAAATAAAGGTTTTAATATGCTAATTATGAAATTATTACCTTCTAAAACAAATATACTCTACCCTGATATAACTAATTGATAATTCTAAATTATGGGTGTTTAAAGAAATTATTTTATTGCTGATACTATTTGCGAACTTTCCAACTCGCCATTGCTATTATATGTTTCAGATTTTATACAACCTAAATTCTCACTATACCACTCTATCGATTTCATTACTATTTTCATACCCATATTTTCGCTTGTAGATTTAGAGGAAATTTTGTAACATTTAAATTCCCCTACAGGTGTTACAACAGTTTCTTGAGCTTCAACTTTTCTATCGGTTATTACATTGTTTATTGATAAACTGATTGGACCAGATAAGACAATTTTAAGCGAAGCATCTTTTAAAGTTTCACCTACTGAAAGTTTTGATGGAAACGATAAGTTATCAGTCTCTATGCTTATTTCTCCCATTGCAGAAAAGTCTGTAGAGCCCATAAATTTCGACATATCAATAAAATAATTATCGCCTTCACACCACGAGCTGTAGTTAAAAGTTCCATTATCTTTACCTTTACTGTCTTGTAAACGAGTTTCAAAATGATATTCAACTTTTGTACTTGTAGTTGCAATTTCTTTAAGCGTTAGAATTGAAATAGACTCTAACTTGTTTTTATTATTAAAATGCTGGTATGTAATCTGTTTCCCCTTTTCTTTGAGAAAAAAACCACCACAATTTTGAGCAGATACATTTGATACAAAAATACCAAGAACTACAATAAAAATTAATCTAATCTTCATAATAAAAATATTTTTAAATTTATAAATTGATGAAAGGTGAATTTAAAGAAAAAATAAAATAACAGTTTTTAAATTTTAAGTAATTTAATACTTGATAAATATATAAAATTCAGTAATATTTTTCACATGGATGTTTCATAATTACTTAAAAAAATGTACCTTCGGAGTGTTATTCGTTAGGATACAAATGCTACAATATAAGCTTTAAAGAAAAGAGCAAATAAACAAATACTAACCAAAAAAAACACTTGTCATGTTAAAAAAAATAATAGTTACTTTATCAGTTTTAATATGCTTTTCAGTAATTCAAGCACAAAATGTTGCAATTCTAATTTCACTAAAAGGAGAAGGTTCTCTTAAAAAAGGAAATAGCAAAGAAGAGATACTTGCTGTTTCAAGAACTCTGCAAGATGGAGATTTGCTTAAATTATCGAACGGAAAAGCAGTAATTATGTACTTCAACGGACAAGAGGTTGAACTTATTGCAGGAGAATCATATACAGTAAAATCAGAATCAGGAAACGCATTTACAGGAGCTCTTTATGCTATGACAGAAATTGGCTCTGGAGCCTTACTTTCACAATCTGGTTCAATGCATAGTATAAGAGGATTAAAACACGTTTATCCTTCAAAATCAAAATACAAAATTGGTGAATCGGCATCTTTTATTGTTTCTCAAAAATTCAGCGAAGATTCATTATCAATTGAATTTGCCGACAGCAAAACACTAAAGAAAATGTGGGTTTTTCCTTTAAAAGACTCAGTTTTTAGTCTTGATAGTGTTTCTTTTGAAATTGGCAAAACATACCACTGGACAGTTAAAGGGCTTACTTCAAATATGCCTGAATTAGGAACGGTAGTAATTGATGAAAATCAACCAATAATTGCTGAACCACAAAACAAACTTGACTATTTGAACGCCATAACCCTTTGCTACAGAGAATTATATGTTTTTAAAGCTCTTGAATATTGCAATGAGGCAAAACAAAAATTTCCTGAAATAACTATTTTTAATGTTATTTATGCAAATATGCTTGAGTAAGAAGATTTTAACCTAATCTTCTTAAATGAATATACGCAAATCATTTTATAAATTTAATTGTACGTTTCACGTATTTAAAGTATTAGTTCAATGGAAGTAGATATACTGATAAAGAATGCCTATATAGTTACAATGAACTCAGAGAGTAGTATATACGAATTTGGAACATTAGCAATTTTGGGTAATACAATAGTTGCGATTGGGAAAAGTGAAGATATAGAATATTTTACATCGTCCAACGAAATTGATGCAATGGGAAGTTTGGTTATGCCCGGTCTTATAAATGCTCATACACATGCTGCAATGAGTATCTACAAAGGTATGGCCGATGATTTAAACCTTCATGAATGGCTACATAAATATATATTCCCTGCCGAAGCAAAATTTTGCAATGCAGATACCGTTTCTACCGGATCGCAGCTCGCAATTATGGAAATGATCCGCTTTGGAACTACTTGCTTTGCAGATATGTATTACTTTCAGGAAAAAACAGCAGAGATATGTTTCTTGCTGGGAATGAGAGCTGTACTGGGTCAAGCTATTCTTGATTTTCCTGCTCCTGATTTTAAGAGTTCCAATGATGCATTGCTTCACACTGAAATGCTCATGCAGAAATATAATAATTCTCAATTAGTAACCATAGTTCCCGGACCTCATAGTCCATATACTTGTAATAAAGAAACACTTATACAATCACGGCAACTGGCAAATAAATATAACGTTCCCCTTCATATTCATATCTCTGAAACAATGTTGGAGTACGAAGAGTCTATCAAGAATAACGAAAAAACTCCCATTGAATATTGCGATGATCTAGATTTATTTAATGGAAAAACTATTGCAGCACATTGTGTATATATTAATGATAACGACCGATCAATTCTTAAGAATAAAAAAGTAGGTGTAGTTAACAACGCAATAAGCAACATGAAACTATGTAGCGGTGTAGCTCCTGTATATTTTATGAAAGAAGCAGGAGTAACTGTAGGCATAGGTACCGATGGTGTAGTATCAAACAACACGCTTGATATTTTTGAAGAGATGAAAACAGTTGCAATGGTTCATAAACTAAATACCAACGACCCCACTGCTCTTAATGCCAAAACGGTTGTAGAGATGGCAACGATTGAAAATGCAAAAATTCTCGGATTGGATTCTCAAATAGGATCGCTCGAAGTTGGCAAAAAAGCTGATTTAATACTAATTAACCTTAATCAACCTCACCTAATTCCTCTTTATAATATTTATTCACATATTGTTTATGCTATAAAAGGTGGTGATGTTGATACTGTAATAATTAATGGTGAGATAGTAATGCTCAATAAAACAGTTCAATATTCTGAGGCACTTGATGTTGCTATTGATGCACAACTTATTGCAAATGAGGTGAAAGAATATATGGAAACAGTAAATGCATCATAAAAACAGCTATTTAAATGCTCTCCATTCTAATTCCGGTTTACAATACTTCAGTTATTACTTTAGTAAACCAACTGCATAAACAAGCATTGAGAGATTGCACTTGTTTCGAAATTATTGTTATTGACGACTGTTCAACGTTTCATGAAGTAAAAATAGCGAATGAGCAATTGAATCATTTGCCTTTCATTAAATACATTCAACTAAATCGTAACTTAGGTCGTTCTGCTATTCGCAATATGCTCATAAAAGAAGCTAAATACGAATACTTACTTCTTATGGACTGCGATGCTTTGGTTCCACAAGAAGATTTTATAAAAAACTATGTAAAAGAATGTAATGGAACTATTGTAGTTTGCGGAGGTACAGCTTATCAGAAAGAAAAACCACCTTCTGAAAACATTCTCAGGTGGCACTACGGCGTTCATAGGGAAGTTAAAACTGCTGATGAAAGAAATATTTTACCCAACCATGCTTTTTCAACTTTTAACTTTTTAATTTCAAGAGATATACCAAATACCATAGTATTCGACGAAACTCTCGTTCAATATGGGCATGAAGATACTATGTTTGGGTATATGCTGCTAAAACACGGATATACAGTAAAACACATTAACAATCCTTTGTTGCATTGTGGATTAGATAAAAACGAAGACTTTATTTTTAAAACTAAATTAGGAGTGCAAAATCTGCATTATTTGGCTCATCAAGACAGATATAAAACAGTAGATTTTAGTCAATTCAAAATAATGAAGGTCTTCAAAATTATAAAATTACTACTACTTAAAACTTTAATTGCAATTTTATATCATCTTACAATAAACAAGATAGAAAAACAACTTTGTAGCGAGAAACCAAATTTGTATTTATTTGATTTTATGAAGATTGGCTACCTCTGCACATTGAAAAATATTGGTTAAAATCATAGATTTTATTTCTCGAATTTACATTTACTAATCATATAAAACCAAGAAAATTGATTGCGTAAAACTATGTCTATACTTAGTTGAGAACTTTCGTTTTTTGATAAGAAAATAATACGATAATTAAATTTCTACAAAAGCTATAACTACATTTGTTAATATAAATTATACCGTATATGATTTCACAAATAACTTGCTCAAATATACTAGACACAATAGGCAACACACCTCTTGTACGCATAAATAAAATGCTTGACAAGAAAGATGTAAATATTTATGCAAAACTAGAAGGATTTAATCCAACAGGCAGCATAAAAGATAGAATTGCCAAGCAAATGATTGAAGATGCTGAACGAGAAGGAAGGTTAACCCCTGATAAAATAATACTTGAACCAACATCTGGCAATACCGGCATAGGATTGGCCATTATAGGCATCGTTAAGGGCTATAAAGTACAAATAGTAATGAGTAAAGCTGTTTCTATAGAACGCAGAAAAATAATAAAATCATATGGTGCCGATATCATCCTTACTCCGGCAACTGAAGGTACTGATGGAGCGATAAGAAAAGCACAAGAACTGCTAAATGCACATCCGGAAAAATACTTTATGCCAAATCAATTTAGTAATCATAATAACTACCTCGCGCACTATATAGGTACAGCTTGCGAAATCTGGACGCAAACAGAGGGTAAAATAGACTATTTGGTTTGCTCACTAGGTACATCTGGCACAATAATGGGACTTGGTAAATACTTAAAAGAAATGAAACCTGATATCAAAATAGTTTGTGCACATCCAGAAAAGGGGCACTATATTCAGGGCTTAAAAAATATGGAAGAAGCAATAGTTCCCGCTATTTACGATCCGGCTAAAATTGATGAACATATAATGATAGATAGCAAAGTAGCTATTATACTTGCCAGAGAAATTATAAAGAAGGAAGGTATATTTGCCGGTATGAGTAGCGGAGCTGCAATGTATGCGGCTTTGGAAGTAGCAAAAAAAATAGATAAAGGTAATATTGTTGTAGTTTTCCCCGATAGAGCTGAAAAGTATCTGAGCACAAGTATGTTTGAAGATATACAATGTGAATAAAAAACACTTTAAAAATGATCTGTTAATCAGAGGAGGAATGACTAAATCTCACCCTTACAAGATTGTGAAAATAAACAAGATTCGGCACAAATACTAAATCTACTTATCCAAAATTACTATCCTCTTTATTAGAGTAATTTTTAGTCAATAAACTAAGCTATTTCCACAAAAAAAGAGTGGACTTCAATTTTGAAATCCACTCTTTTTATATTTTATTATGTTCTGTAGTTTTTAAAATCCTTCCGGACTACCTACACGTGTCATTGCACATCTGAAACCAAGATCATCTTGAGCACCATCTTCCTGAAGATATCTTCTAGAACCAGGAGCTAACCAATATGCTCTATCTTTCCACGAACCACCTTTATAAACTCTTGCATGGTCATTTGTTAATGAAAGCATACCATTTGAATCTTTCCCTTTTCCTTCGTTATACATTCTATTAGAACCTTCACCTTTATCAGCATCGTCATCTTTATATTCTATACTAGATTCAAAATCACCATCCAAATAATTTACGTTATTTGCTTTTTTGTAATTTCTTCTGCCAAAAGCTTCTTCTTCAGTTACATCTCTGTATTTTATTCTACCTAAAGAATCTTTTTCTGCAACATTACCTTCTTCATCGGTTACTACAGTTTGGAAAATATTACCTCTGAATGGTCTGAACTCATCAAAATCATCATAAGTCATAGCTCTGAATACATCAAGTACCCATTCGCTTACATTTCCTGCCATACAGTAAAGACCATAATCATTAGGCCAATAAGAAAGAACAGGAGCAGTAATATCAGCATTATCATTTAATGCACCTGAAACACCCATCATATCACCTGCACCTCTTACAAAGTTTGCCATCATTTTACCTCTATCGTTTCCGTATGGATTTCTTGTATGATGTCCATTCCAAGGATAGATTCTTCTTTCATATACTCCTTTCATCTACTGAGTTTCCAATTAGAGACATTGCAGCATATTCCCATTCAGCTTCTGTTGGAAGTCTGTATTTAGGCAATAATATACCATCTTCTAATCTTACTTTTCTAGTATCTTTGTTAGGATCTAAATCTTCTAAATCTTGACGTACATCACCTTCATACTGCTTAGCCAAATAAGCCTCAGAGTTAAAGTTATCTTCACCTGTTTGGTTCGGATTCGGATTTAAAATACCTTCTCTAACAAGTATCATTTCGTTCACACGGTCTGTTCTCCAGGCACAATAGTCATTCGCTTGCAACCAATTTACTCCTACAACAGGATAGTTTTGGTATGCAGGATGTCTAAAATAATACTCAACATACGGTTCGTTGTAACCTAATCTGCTTCTCCAAACAAGAGTGTCTGGTAACGCTTTTCTGTACACTTCCGGATAATCAATAAAAACTCTACCTATCCAGTATAGATACTCTCTGTAATCTACATTTCTAACCTCTGTTTCATCCATATAGAATGAAGAAACGGTTACTTTTCTTGGAATTGCGTTCCAATCATACAATACATCTTCTTGAACTTTACCCATGGAGAAAGAACCACCTTCAACCAACACCAATCCCGGTCCGGTCTCTTGTTCATAATAATCACCATAGTACTCAAAACCGCCGTTGTCGGGATTATTATACTCCCAACCCGTAGTAGAAGAAACTTCTTCAGAACAAGAAGTCATCAGATACAATCCTAATAGGAAATAAGGAATCATCAGTAAATTTCGAATTTTCATATTCCGTTTAATATTTGGTTATTTATTTACACGATTCAAACTAAAATCCAGGTGCCTTTATTGCCTCATAACGTTTCTTTCTCTCTTTACAATTTAATTGATAAGAGAGTGAAATTTCATGTATGTCAAACCGCTTTCCTGATAAATTTGCTATACTAACATCACAACTGTATGCAAATTTAAACTTTTTTTGGAAAAAACCAACTAAAATTACAAAACTTTCAAATTCCCCTGAAAAATTTTGTTTCAACCATAAACCTCCTAGCACTAGCTTCTTATTAAAATAAATTCCATACTGCATAACTCCCGAAACAGCATTAAATTCAGTAAAAATATTGGGTTGCAGATAAAACAATCCATCCAAATCGTTCGTCGCATTTAATGCAATTGTATATCCGCTTTGTATTAAATAATTTCTATAACGCAGTATTGCTGTATTGTCTGTTTCAACTTTTGGTTCAATAATGTTCTTTATATGTATTCCACCAAAAAAAGTTTTAGTATAAAATAAAACGCTTGCACTTGCACTTATATTGTGCTGATTTACATTAGGAAAATGCTGTAAACTCTTATTTACAAATCCATAATATGAATCAATCATATCGGGTGTTGAAATATTATCGGTATTTAGACTAAAATTTAAATACTGTATTCCTGCCGCTAATTTTAAAATCGATTTTCGGGTGAGTTTAAAACCTTTTGCTATATTCAATCCTAAATCTTGATTATGAAAAACAGTTCCTTGAAGGTCACTTTGATAATAAAAACTTATATCGCTTTTCAAAAAACGTAGATGCTGATCATAAGACACATAGATGTTTTCATATAATCTGTTACAAGAAACATATTTGCTGCGAAAACTTAAATACACCCTTGGGCAGTCTTTACTACCACTAAATGCCGAATTTGTATAAATCTGATTAAGAACAGATTGACTATATCCAGCAGATTGAGAATACGCTTTAACCGAAAATAAAATAAAAATAAGGATTAGATATCTATACATTCCATCAAAAAATCATACAAAAGTAACAATAATATTTCTTTATGAACGAATTTATATGTCTAGATATTTTCCATTTTATAAGCTATAAATCATTTTAATATTGTTGAATAGCTTTTATTTGTTGAATTTAGGGTTCAATATCCTAACTAATTTACAGAAATTCTTACTCTATTGGAATATAATAAAAACAGAAATAAACTCTTTGAAAGATTATACTTTTATAAAAATCGAATAATTTTGTGTTGTGAAAATTATAGTTTTTTATTTTTCTCACGTCTTATGTAAAATAAAAACCTCTTTGATTCGTTCTTGCTTATAAGCCCAAATGCTTATAGAAAAACAATTTTTATAGAGTTTATTATTTACTTTGTATTAAATTCATAAATAATAATATTAATGTATAGGATTTTAATTTTTCTCATTTTTCTGTTTAATATCGAGATTTTTGCTAACACCAATTTCACTATAACAGATTCTGTTACCTGGCAAGATAATGATGATACTTATTTTTGCAATGGAGTTGAATATTCAAAGAAAAATGACTTTATACCGATGTATAATACTGAGGTAAATATTGGAAGCGCTGAAGCAGCGGAAATTTATTTTTCAGAGGGAAACAAGTATCTGAGTCTACTATATGATGCTCAATGGTCTGTAAACAATACCGATATAGCTATTTCGGTTTCTTACACAAAGAAAGGGAATGACAATTATGCAAATATATCTTTCCCGCTACTTTATTCTTACAATAAAATAGATATTAAAGGACTTAAGTTATTTACAATTAAAGTTGTAACATTCAGTAAAAATAATATTTTCGATAGCGGTTCGGTTGTAAAACTGAAAATTGCTAATTCGGGCATCTATAAAATTTCATACTCAGATATTGTAAACTATGGTATAACCAACCCTAATTCGGTAAAATTACATGCCGTTGCCAACGGTCAATTGCCTCTCTTAAATTCAGACATATCATGTACCGAACTCAAAGAAATTCCTATAAGTTTACAACTTGGCAGCGATAATGTTTTTAACGAAGGAGATTATTTGCTTTTCTATGCTGCCGGTCCTCATAAATGGATATATAATGAGGCAACAAAAATATACGAACACGACAAGCACGATTTCTCAAATGCTTCATATATATTTCTTTCAGCTAATAACGGAAACAGCAAGACTATAGAAGAGATTAGTAATGATGGTACACAAAACATTACTTTGCGAGAATATGACTACTTTGATTTTGAAGAAAAAGATGAAGAAAATATATTAAAATCAGGTAGTGAATGGTTTGAAATTTTGACTTCAAAAGAGGTGTCTTTTACAATTGATAATGTAAACACGGCAAAGCCTATAAAATTAAAATGGAAATTGATAATAGAATCAGATTTACAAAGTGTCAATTACAAAGTAACAACCAATAATGTTCCAAAATCATACTCAGTTCAAAGAATCTCTGAATATACAACACATTTAAATAAAGATTCAGTGTACTTAAATAGCTCATCTTTGAATTTAAAAATCGATTTTACGAGTAGCAACATCAGTTCAAAAGCATATCTGGACTATATTGAAGTACAAGCAAAATGTAATCTGTCAAAATCAAACAAACAACTATTATTTTGCAATGCAGAGTCGCTCAATAAAAGCTTAGCTGAATATATTTTAAATACATCAACACAACCGATAGTTTGGGATGTAACTGATTATGAGAATGTAAAACAATTAAAAACCACATCAGGCTCAGGTTCACTATCTTTCAAAGCAAAAGGAGATGTGCTCAGACATTTTGCAGTTTTCTCATCAGCAGAAGCATATAGTCCGGAATTTGTAGAAAAAGTAGCTTCTCAAAACCTACATGCTATTGATAATGCAGATATGCTCATCATTGCAAATCCTCAATTTCAAAAGCAAGCAGAAGCTATCGCTAGTCTACATGCTGATATAGATGGTTTTAGCACCAAAGTTGTTTCTCAGAACCAGATTTTCAATGAATTCTCTGGTGGAAAACCAGATGTTTCTGCAATAAGAAATTTTATAAGACACGTTTATTTCACTTCGAAAGCAGGTTCGCTTCCACTTAAATACGTACTTCTTTTCGGAGATGGAAGTTATGATAATAGAAACGTTACGCCTCTGGATGTTAAAATAATGACTTTCCAATCGAAGAACTCATTAAATCACTCTTCGTATGTTTCTGACGATTTTTATGGATTTCTTGAGGGCGAAGAAGGTGTTAATAATGACGGTTTTACAGGCGATTTAGATATTGGGCTAGGTAGATTTCCGGTAAATAACGCTGAACAAGCGAATATTGCAATAGAAAAAACTATAAACTATGCTACTAATAAAGCATACAGGGGTGCATGGCAAAATGAATTATGTTTCATAGCTGATGATTTAGACGGTAATCCTCCAAACCAAACAGTTCATACTGTTGATGCCGACTCACTTACTGTACAGATAAAAAGAAATTATCCGTTTTTTAATTTTGAAAAGATATTCACCGATGCATATAAGCAACATACTACAGTTGCAGGACAGAGATATCCTGATGCAATGAATGCTATTAAAGACCGTTTGAAAAAAGGGGCTTTAATTCTCAATTATACCGGACATGGGAGTACAGAAAGATTTGCATCGGAAGATTTGGTTAACGAAAATGAACTATCATTATGGAACAATGAAACCAAACTGCCCCTCATAATTACAGCATCTTGCGATATTAGTAAATTTGACAATCCGGCAGAAGAATCATTAGGTGAAAAAATGTTTCTTCTTCCCAAAGGCGGTGCTATAGCGTTACTTTCAACAACGAGAGTGGTTTATTCTTCAGCTAATTACGCCCTAAATTCTACACTTTACAAATATCTGTTCAATAATGATGAACAAGGTAAACCAATTGCTCTTGGTGAGGCAATAAGAAGAACAAAAAACTCTTCTGGTAATAATCAAAATGACAGAAGTTTCATTCTTTTAGGCGACCCGGCGCTTAGACTTGCCGTTCCAGAATTACGAGTAATAGTAGATTCTATTAATGAAAAATCTATAAACGAAATACAAGATACAATACACGCTCTTAGCTTTGTGAAAATAACAGGACGAATAGAAAATATTGCAGGAGACAAAATTAATAGGAACGGCACTCTTAAAGTTAAAGTTTTTGATAAAGAGAAGAAAATAACCACTTTGGGCAACGATGGTTTTGAACCACTTTCATTTTATGTTCAAAACACAATTATTTTCAATGGTAATGTAAATGTAGTAGATGGTGACTTCAAATTAAGTTTTATAGTGCCAAAAGATATTTCTTATGTGCCGGGAACCGGAAAATTCAGCTTTTATTACTCAGATGAGCAGAAAGATGGGGCTGGAGCAATTAATAACATAATAATAAGTGGAGTAGATTCTCTAAATTATATAGACACTCTAGGACCGGAAATAAGTATATATATGAACGATACCACATTTGAGAACGGCGGAAAAACAAATCAAAACCCCCTGCTTCTAGTTAAGGTTGCCGATAATTCGGGAATAAATGTTTCTGATTTTGGTATTGGTCACAACGCCGTTGCAATTCTTGATAGTGACATACAATTTCAGCAGACACTTAACGAATTCTACGAATCAGACATTGACTCATATCAAAGCGGAAGTTTTAAATATCCTTATACATCACTAGAAGAAGGTCTACATTACATTGATGTGAAAATATGGGATGTACTTAATAATTCATCTGAAAAACGAATAACGTTTAACGTTGTAAATTCTGTACAAATGCTCTTATATGATTTATTCAATTATCCAAATCCGGTAAATGAATATACTAATTTCATGTTTAGTCATAACCAAACAGACCAAACACTTCAAGTTCAAATAGAAATATATAGCACCCAAGGTCATCATTTAAAAACTCTTGATTATGAATTTTATGCTAACACATACCGTTCAGAACCATTATTCTGGGATGCAAGATCGGGGTCAGATAATCAATTAAGCAAAGGTATTTATTTCTATAAAGTAATCTTAATCAACGAAGTAGGTAAACGAATTGAAAATAGCAGTCGTCTAGTCATTTTTAATGAATAAATTTTATACATTTTTTATTATTTTGTATAATAAATCACAAAAATAATAGTTTATAAGCTATATATTTGTCCATACAAAATTTTTAAGAAGATTTTGAAATACGAAGACATTTAAATAATAAACAAATAAATAATTTAAATTAAGCTGGTTACGAAAAAACAATCAGTTTTAGAGCCATTAAAAAATAAAAAATATGAATCTTAATAAATTGTTTTTAACATCAACATTACTAACAGCAATCTTTGTTACACAATCAATAGGCCAAATATCTAAAGTTGATTATGAAGATATAACAGGACAAGATTTATCTGATAAATATAACGTAATAACTACAGCAGTTCCATTTTTGCTTATAGCCCCCGACTCAAGAGCCGGAGCCATGGGAGATGTAGGAGTTGCAACCTCTGCCGATGTATGGTCTATGCGTTGGAACCCCTCAAAGTACGCATTTGCTGAGAAAGACTTATCGTTGGGTATTTCATATACTCCCGTGGCTTAGACATTTACAAATAAAAGATATAAATCTCATTTATATGGCAGGTTCATATAAGCTTGATAAAATGCAAGCTCTTTCTATGTCTATCCTTTATTTTTCTTTGGGTGATATACAATATACAGACGAGAGAGGCGATGACCTACCATTAGATCACAACCCGAACGAATGGGCAATGGATTTTGCATACTCTAGAAAATTATCAGATGTATTTGCCTTAGGTATTTCAGGGAGATTTATTTACTCAAACCTTTTAGGTTCTATTGATGAAAGTAAACCTGGTATTGCAGCAGCAGCAGACATTTCGGGGATGTATCAAAAAAGCATTAGCAATATTGGTGATATATCTTGGGGGTTCAACATATCTAATATCGGTTCAAAAATATCGTACCAAGACGGTGGCGAAAAAGATTTTATACCTACTAACCTAAGATTAGGTGGTGGTTATAACTTCAACTTAAATGAATATAATAAACTAGGTATCTATGTAGATTATAATAAATTACTTGTTCCAACAGAAGATTCTAGTTCTAGTGTTTCGACCGTTGCAGGTGTATTTACCTCATTCTCTGATGCCCCAGGCGGTTTCAAAGAAGAAATACATGAAATAATAGCTTCGGTAGGTGTTGAGTACTGGTATGATAATCAATTTGCAATACGCGGTGGATATTTCTATGAACATGAAACTAAAGGAAATAGAAAATATTTTTCTTTAGGTGTAGGTCTTAAATTGAATGTATTTGGTCTTGACGTTTCTTATCTAGTAGCTAATGGAAATTCACCTTTGGCAAACACCTTAAGATTTTCTCTATCGTTTGACTTTGAAGGCTTGAAGGCAGAAAATAAAGCAGCTGAAAATATATAAGATATACTATAAATTCTACTTTAAAACAAGAAAGCAGATATACTAAAATATATCTGCTTTCTTGTTTTAAAATAATTGAACTTGATTACTTCAAAATTTCTTTTACTGCATAGATAATTCCTTCGGTATCATAACCACATTCGTGCCACAACTGTTCTTGCGTACCGTGACTAATAAACTTATCAGGCACTCCAAGACGTTTCACTTTTGCCGAATAATTATTATCTGCCATAAATTCAAGAATAGCACTTCCAAATCCACCAATAATAACACCATCTTCAATGGTAATTACTCTTTTGTGAGCCGAAAATACTTCGTGTAGCAAAGCCTCGTCTAACGGTTTTGCAAATAGTAAATTATAATGAGCTACAGAAATCCCTTCTTGCTCTAAAACAGAAATAGCTTTTGTAGCAAAATTACCCGGAAATCCGAAAGACAAAATAGCAACATCTTTGCCTGCATGAAGCTTTCGTCCCTTACCAATTTCAATTTTCTCAAAATCTTTTTTCCACTCAGTAAGAACCCCATTACCTCGAGGATACCTAATTACTATAGGACCTACATTAAACTGAGCTGTATAAAGTATATTTCTTAAATCAATTTCTGTCATGGGAGCAAACACTATCATATTAGGAATAGCTCTCATAAAAGTAATATCAAAAACACCATGATGCGTTGCTCCATCTGCACCAACCAATCCACCTCTATCAAGGCAAAATACAACATTAAGATTCTGCAAAGCCACATCATGAATCACCTGATCGTAAGCTCTTTGCATGAATGTTGAATAGATATTACAATATGGAATCAGTTATTTTATCATTTGTTCGTGCTATTTCTAAAAGAGTTTCTCCAAACACATCCTGAAATTTTGGCGGAGAAGACTCGTTTTTAACGGTTTCTATTATCAATCCGGTATCAGGATTAAACTTACCCGGTGCATGCCAAAGCGTCTGTTCTGTTTCTGCAACTAAAAAACCCTTCCCTTTTTTGGTTCTGATATGCAATAACTTAGGCCCTTTAATTTTTTCTAAATCTCTTAAAATTTGAATTATATGAAATACATCATGACCATCTACAGGTCCAAAATATCTAAAATTCAAGGATTCAAACAAATTACTTTCTTTGAGAATAATAGACTTAATTCCATTCTCAATTTTCTGAGCTAATATTTGTGTATTAGGACCAAACTTACTGAGCTTCCCTAAAAATTTCCAAACATCATCTTTTAGCCTATTATAAGCATGAGATGTAGTAATATCGAGCAAATACTGATGCAAAGCACCAACATTTGCATCAATGGCAATATTATTATCATTAAGAATTACCAGTATATTGGAATTCTCTATTCCTGCATGATTCAACGCTTCGAAAGCCATACCTCCGGTCATAGACCCATCTCCTATTACAGCCACAACTCTTCGGTCTATTTCTCCTTTATGACGAGCAGCTACGGCCATTCCAAGGGCTGCAGATATAGATGTAGATGAGTGTCCAACAGCAAAAGAATCAAACTCGCTCTCCTCAGGCAATGGAAATCCACACAGTCCCTTATATTTTCTATTGGTATAGAACAAATCTTTCTTCCGGTAAGTATCTTATGACCATATGCTTGATGGCCAACATCCCAGACTAACTTATCATATGGTGTATTGAGTACATAATGTAAAGCAACCGTTAGTTCCACCACCCCTAAGCTGGCTCCCAAATGTCCCGGATTTTTACTCGTCTCAGAAATTATAAACGCTCGCAACTCTTCACATAATTGCGGCAATTGTTCTATAGAGAGTTTTTTTAGATCTTCGGGAAATTGTATATGTTGGAGTAAATTTGTCAAGTCTTTATTTTTTGAAAAAAATAGAACAACAAATTTAAAAAAAACATCCTACCAATACATAAATGTTTCAATATATTTTTTATAATTATTATTATCAATTTTATGGTGCTATGCATTTAATATTTTAAATTTACTCCCAGTCAGAATTTGAAGGTTTCGATTTGCTTGATTTCATTTAAAATTCAGTTTATTAATAAAATCAAATAATTGGAACATTTATAATTAGCAAATTATTTGTCGGATTTTATGAACATGTCGACAAGAAATTAATTAAAAAAAACACAAATGAAATTTAAAATCTATACCCTAGTACTTTTTGGAATTATACTTAGTTCTTGCGTTTCAAAGAAACAGTTTCAGACAATAAAAACGGCTAATGAGCGTACTGCAATAGAAAAAGATTCCTTGCAAACAGCTTTAACAGAAGTGAAAGCACTAAAAGAAGTACTTGATTCCAAAAATGAATTATTGGAAAAAGATACCTCAAAATTAGGTATTGAAAAAAGAGAAACTTTAATTGAAAATGCTAAATTGAATGAATTAAACAATCAACTAATTAATAATCAATCTAAATTGATGCAAGAGAATGCAATAGAAGCTAAAAAAATTCTTGCAGAATTGCAGACCACAAGAGCAGACTTGATAAGAAGGGAAGATTCTCTCGAAATACTTGATAAAAATCTGAAAAGAGAAAGAGCGGTTGTTGAACAAATGAAAAATGAATTAGGACTTAAAGAAGAAGTTATAAAAGCAAAAAATGTAAAACTTGCTGAACTAGAGAGTGTTCTCAGAAAGAAAGACTCAGTAACCAGAGCTTTAAAAACAAAAATATCGGCAGCACTACTTGGCTTTGAAGGCAATGGTCTATCTATAGTACAAAGAGATGGCAAAATTTATGTTTCGGTAGATGAAGAACTTCTTTTTCAAGTAGGTAAGGCTGATGTTGCTATAAAAGGACAAGATGCTCTCAAAAAACTTGCAATAGTTTTGGAAAAAAATTCTGATATAAACATAATGGTAGAAGGGCACACAGATAATACCGGATCTGAAAAAATAAATTGGGAACTAAGTACCAAAAGAGCTCATGCTATAACAGCAATTTTGCTTGACAACTCTAATATTGATGGCAAAAGAATAACAGTTGCCGGAAGGGGTCAATTTGCTCCGTTAGACAAAGCTAATACTGTAGAAGCTCGGTCAAAAAACAGACGATCTGAAATAATTCTTACTCCTGATTTAGGTGAATTGTTTTCAATAATAAATGAATAAAAAAAATCAATATATTTTTGTTACTTTGCTAAAAAATTAAAGAAATATGTATAGAAGCTTTACTTGCGGAGAGTCGAGAATAGAGCATGTTGGAAAATATGTAGTATTGGCCGGATGGGTACAAAAAACCGAAGAATGGGTGGTATGGTATTCATAGATTTGAGAGACCGTTATGGTGTTACTCAACTAGTTGTTGATGAGAACACTAATAAAGATATATTTGCCCTAGCCAACGATTTAGGAAGAGAATTTGTAATTCAAGCCAAAGGAACAGTAATAGAGAGAAGTAGCAAAAATGCAAATATAGCTACTGGCGATATTGAAATAAATTTAACAGAACTAAACATTCTCAATAAAGCAGAAGTGCCTCCATTTACTATCCAAGCAGATACAGACGGTGGCGAAGAACTGAGAATGCAATATAGGTACCTAGACTTACGTAGAGAACCACTTCAAAACAACCTAATACTCAGACACAGAATGGCTAAACTCATTCGTGATTATCTTGATAATAAGGGATTTATTGAAGTTGAAACTCCGTACCTGATAAAATCTACTCCTGAAGGGGCTCGCGATTTTGTAGTACCTTCAAGAATACACCACGGAGAATTTTACGCACTTCCACAATCACCACAGGTATTTAAACAACTACTCATGGTAGGTGGATTCGATAAATATTTTCAAATAGTAAAATGTTTTAGAGATGAAGATTTCCGTTCAGATCGTCAGCCAGAGTTTACTCAAATAGACTGCGAAATGTCTTTTGTAGAACAAGAAGATATTTTGAAAACATTTGAGGGCATGATGAAATATGTGCTTCTTAAAATAAAAGGTCTAGATTTCCCTGACCCATTTCCTAGAATGACCTATGCGCAATCTATGGAAGAATATGGCAACGATAAACCGGACATCAGATTTGGAATGAAAATAAAAAACCTTTCGCATATTGCTAAAGGAAAGGGATTTGTGGTTTTTGACGGCTCAGAATATATTGGCGGTATTTGCGCTGAAGGCTGCTCTGAGTACACAAGAAAACAAACAGATGAACTTACTAATTTTGTGAAAAAACCACAAATTGGAGCAAAAGGTTTGGTTTATGTAAAATATGAAAAAGATGGTAGTTTAAAATCTTCTGTTGATAAATTTTACTCTCAAGAAGACCTCAAAAAATGGGCCGATGAGCTTAAAGCTAAACCGGGCGATTTACTTTTAATTCTTTCAGGAGACAAAGAACATACACAAAATGCTCTTTCTGAATTAAGACTAGAAATGGGAAATCAACTAGGCTTAAGAGACAAACAAATATTTGCGCCGCTTTGGGTTGTAGATTTTCCTTTGTTGGAATGGGATGAAAAATCAAACCGCTTTTTTGCAAAACATCATCCATTTACATCTCCAAAAAAAGAAGATATCGGTCTTTTAGATTCAAATCCGAAAGATATACGTGCAAATGCTTATGATTTTGTAATTAACGGGACCGAAATAGGCGGAGGTTCAATAAGAATTTATGACTCGGCTTTACAACGTAAAATGTTTGAACTTCTCAACTTTACCGAAGAGGAAGCAAATTCACAATTCGGATTCCTTATGAATGCATTCAAATTTGGTGCGCCTCCTCACGGTGGTATTGCTTTTGGCTTCGACAGATTGACATCTATTCTTAACGGAACAGATTCGATAAGAGATGTGATAGCTTTTCCTAAAAACAATGCAGGTAGAGATATAATGATAGATTCTCCTTCAACAATAAGCAAAGATCAACTCAATGAGTTGAATATATTGGTTGCAGAAAAAAAGAAATAATATGAATGTAAAGCCTATAAACGATGAGCATTTTATGAAACAAGCTCTTGTTCAGGCAAGTATGGCACTTGAAAAAGATGAAGTTCCGGTTGGAGCTGTTATTGTCTGTAATAATCAGATAATTGCACGGGCTTTCAATCTTACTCAAACCTTAAATGATCCTACTGCTCATGCAGAGATGCAAGCTTTTACCGCTGCATCTGATTATTTAGGTGGAAAATATCTCAACGAGTGCACCCTCTATGTATCCTTGGAACCATGTGTTATGTGTGCAGGTGCTGCTTTTTGGGTGCAAATAGGTAGAGTTGTGTATGGTGCAGCCGATGCTAAAAGAGGTTATTCAATACTCAATTCATCGGTACTTCACCCTAAAACAAAAACTACCGGAGGCATTTTGGCTGAGGAAAGCGAACTGCTTCTGAAAACATTTTTTTCAAATAAACGAAAAAATAACAATTAAAAAAATCAAATTAAATCTAAAAAAAATGAATCAA
This sequence comes from Bacteroidales bacterium, assembly GCA_016714605.1. GTDB lineage: Bacteria > Bacteroidota > Bacteroidia > Bacteroidales > UBA1715 > JADKDL01. The sequence continues at coordinate 65,309 of JADKDL010000012.1, forward strand.
AAAGTATCTTCAATTTTAATCATTATTTTAAGCTTGGCTGTTATGGTATTATTCATACTACATTTCTCAGCGCCAAATACTTCAAATAACCAAACTGCAAATCAGGTATACAACAACCCTGCTGACAGCAATTCTGTTGTAAGCAATGGTTCTTTATCAAACTTTCCAGTTGTGTATGTAAATCTCGACACATTAGTTAAAAACTATAAATTCTTCAAAGAATTAGAATCGAAATTTGCTTCAAAACAAATGGGTTTCGAACAAAAATTCGGCACTAAAATGAGAAGCTTAGAGGAAGAGGTTTATACCTTTCAGACGAGAGCACAAAAAGGACTTTTGACCAATAAGGAGATGCAAGATAAACAAGTTGAACTTCAAGCTAAAGAACAAGATTTGCGTAAAGAAAATGAAATATTATCGCGCGAATTGGAACAAGAAGAGTTAAGACTGATGAAACAAGTAAAAGACAGCATATTGGCGGCTATAAATCAATATAATGTAAACAAAAATTTTGAAATTATCTTGAACAATGCTTATAGTAGCAGTGTTTTGTACGCTAAAGACGAACTTAACATTACCGATACTATTCAAGTAATTATTAACGACCGATACGAAAAATCATTGGCAGGAAAAAAATAGTCCAATCACATTCAAATTCATAAAAAAGGGCGATGTCACTACTAAAACGGTAACATCGCCTTTTTTATTACATTCTATTTGGAACCTCAATACCTAGCAATCCCATTGCCGATTTTATGACACTAGCAACTTGTTTAGAAAGTACCAGTCTAAAAACTTTTACGGCATCATTAGTTTCTTTAAGAATAGTAAAATCATGATAAAACTGATTATATTCTTTTACCAAATCGTAAACATAATTGGCAATAACGGCAGGACTATGAAGTAATCCTGCTTCTTTAATAACTTCCGGATAGAGAGCTATGGTTTTGATAAGTGCAATTTCTTTATCGTTTATAGCCAAATTATCATGAATGGAATCGGGCAGAATAATTGAAAGTTCACTTGCTTTCTTAAGTACCGAATGTATACGAGTATATGTGTACTGAATAAATGGCCCCGTGTTTCCATTGAAGTCAATAGATTCTTTCGGGTTGAAAGTCATTGTTTTGCGGGGTTCTACTTTCAAAATAAAATACTTAAGTGCTCCCATTGCCAAAATTTCATATACTTTCTTGGCTTCATCTTCGGGCATTGCACTCAGTTTGCCTAATTCTTTTGAAATAGCTTCGGCACTAGAAATCATCTCTGCCATAAGTTCATCGGCATCTACTACAGTGCCTTCTCTAGATTTCATCTTACCTTCAGGCAATTCAACCATGCCGTATGACATGTGATAAATTTTATCGGCCCATTGGTAGCCTAGTTTTTTTAATATAAGTGCCAATACCTGGAAATGATAATTTTGCTCATTACCAACCACATAAATGAGCTCATTCATGTTATTGCACTCCTCAAAACGCTGTATTGCGGTGCCAATATCTTGTGTCATATAAACCGAAGTACCATCGGGTCTAAGCAATAGTTTATGATCTAGACCATCGGGTTCAAGGTCTGCCCAGATAGAGGTATCTTCTTTTTGATACAAAACTCCTTTTTTCATACCTTCAATTACTTTCTCTTTTCCTAAAAGATAGGTTTGAGATTCATAATAAATCTTATCGAAAGTTACCCCCAGTTGTTTATAGGTAACATCAAAACCTTCATAAACCCAATTGTTCATGGTTGTCCAAAGTGTAACAGTATCATGGTCTCCAGCCTCCCATTTTCTGAGCATTTCTCGTGCTTCTTCAATAATTGGAGCTTCGTTTTTGGCTTGATCCTCAGTTTTTCCGCTTTCTACAAGTTGAGCTATCTGAACTTTATACTCTTTATCAAAACGAACATAATACTTACCCACGAGGTGGTCGCCCTTGAGGCCTGTTGACTGAGGTGTTTCTCCATTTCCAAATTTTTGCCAAGCGAGCATGGATTTACAAATATGTATACCTCTGTCATTTACAAGATTTACTTTAAGCACTTTATTACCATTTGCCTCTAGTATATTTGCAATAGAAAAACCTAAAAGATTATTTCTAATATGCCCTAAATGCAGAGGTTTATTGGTATTTGGCGATGAATATTCTACCATAACCACAGGCGCAGTATCGGTAACTGCAACAAAACCATACTGTTTTTGATGCGTAATTTCATTGAGCAATTGTATCCAATAATTCTGAGAAATACAGATGTTTAAAAAACCCTTTACGACATTGTAACTTTCAATTATGGAAATATTGTCTTTCAGATATTCTCCTAATTGAGCTGCAGTAATTTCCGGACTTTTCTTTGAAACCTTCAAAAAAGGAAAAACTACAATAGTTTTATCACCGGTAAACTCTTTCTTTGTCTGCTGAACTTGAACTAAATCAACTGCAATATCAGCATCATACAATGCTTTAACTGCTTTAACTGTAATATCTTGAATTAAAGAATCAATATTCATCTATATTTTTATTAAAATTAGTATTCTATGAAAAAACAAACTGAATCTAGTACAATTAAAGAAAAAATATAAAATATATTCTAGCTTAAAATTATAACTGAAATCAGAACAAACAGAAATTTGAAATTTTATGCAAAAATATTATAAAGTTGCGAAACTATCAGCTCAATTATTACTTAATTGTTCAATAGTAATAAAATTAGCTTATTACAACTTTAAAAATGTTATTTTTGTAGCATAAAATAGATTTTCAGGTCTAATATCATATACTAAAAAATTCAGAAATGGAAACTTATAAGCAACTAGGAGAATTGCTTAGATACATAAAACACCATCAAGACGGGGAGGTTGTTTCAAAAATGAACGCATCGGGCATAGTATATAATATGAACTATGGTCTTTCGCTCTACCTGTTGATGCAAAAAGCAAAACAAATAGGACGAAATCATGAACTAGCACTACTCTTACGAAAAGAAGCTTTTAGAGAAGCTCAGCTCCTTTATTTTATGATAGAAGAGCCTTCGTACATAGATGCTGTGGAAATGGAAAAAATTGTAAACGATTTTACTAATTACGAATTAGCTGAAATAGCTTGTCTGCATTTATTTCCTTACTGCGAGAATGCAATAGACAAAATAAAACATTGGACAAAATCAGGAAATGAATACGTCAGAATGTCAGGTTTTACCCTATTAGGCAGACTCATAATGAAACGACCGGATCTAGAAAAAGATAAGATTCAAGATATTTTATATATTTTTGATGTATTGCCAGAAAATGGCAGTCTTTTTGAGAAAAGGAGTATCTGTTTTGCGTTATCTGTAATTGCAAAATTTGGATTGAAAAATGAGGTAGAAGTGATAAACAATTTGCTTGGTCAAAACAATTCGGCCGTTGCTCAGTTTGTATATAAAAATATGATAGAAGAGCTCAAATACGTTTAGAATCTTTTACACAAATTTAAAAAATGTATAACCAATAAATGTACAAATATGTTTGAAAAGTCATCAAATCCGGCATTGAAAAATGCCTTTAGTCAGGTCAGATCATTTTCCAGAGAAGAAGGTGCAATGACCTTAAACGGCACTATGAATAAAACTATAATATTGTTTCTTGTAGTTATTGCAAGTGCTGCTGTTACATGGAAACTTATACTTAGTTCGCCGGGAATGGCAATGGGACTTATAATAACCGGAGCAATAGGCGGATTGATTATGTCGCTCGTTACAATATTCAAAAAAGAATATTCAAAAATCACATCATTAATTTACGCTGTTTTTCAAGGATTATTTTTGGGTGGAATATCATTATTTGCAAGCACCGCATTTGCAGAAAAAGCACCCGGTATAGTAACAAATGCAATATTGCTTACCCTAGGAGTTTTTCTAGTAATGTTGTTTATTTACCGTCAAGGTATTATTAAACCTACTCAAAAATTTATGACCGGCTTATTTGCAGCTACCGGTGCTATAGCTTTAGTATATCTTCTAAGTATGGTACTTGGCATGTTTGGTGTGCAAATACCATTGATTCACGGTTCTGGTACAATAGGCATTATTTTCAGTGTAGTTGTAGTCGTTATTGCAGCCCTTAATCTGATTATGGATTTCAAAATGATTGAAGATGGTGTAGCTGCACAAGCTCCAAAATATATGGAGTGGTATGGAGCATTCGGACTTATGGTAACCCTTATCTGGCTTTACTTGGAAATATTACGATTGTTGATGAAACTAGCTAGTAGAGATTAACAAAATCATTCACCACAAATATTCTTAAGAGGCAGTACAGCAATGTATTGCCTCTTTTTTTTGATTATTTTCATAATTACCATAACATTCTTATAATAATAGAGGTATAAGCATAACATTGCTAGAAAAAATGTAATGATTTCCAATTAAGTGTGTCATCTAAAACCTATATTCTTATGCATAGATTTTTTATACCTCTTTTCATTTTTGTTGTGTATTCTATAAATATTCAAGCACAATCGGTAATCAATTTTGAAAAAAATAAATCTGTAAATATTGAGGTTACCGAGCAATTCACATCGCCCGATTTAGCTTGTAATATTACAGCAAGTTCGGGAATGCAAAAACCAACCGTTATAATTGATGTTAAAGGGAGAATGTATCAAGATTTGAATTTGAAATTCTATAATTCGATGAGGCAACTTACCTACAACGAACCACTTACAGAAGCAACAACAGAAATTGATTTGGAGAATGTATTCATGGGTAAATATGAACTGAGAATTTACAATAAAGCCGGACAACATTTGAAAACATTTATTGTATCAAAAACAAAAAATGAAATTGTAGAAAGTACGTATTAAATTACCGTACTTTCTTTTTTTAGCTTTTTATCTGATTTCATTAATATTAAAAGCAATTCAAAAATTTCTACTTTGAATTGCTTTCGTGTTTAAATAATCTTTTTTATAAATATTCAACAATACTTTACTTTTTAATCTGAGCGGTAATCTATTTAAAATAAATAGGTTCAATCTATTATACCAACCAGGCAAGACTATTGTTTTTTTTCTATACATGGCTTTTAAAGCAGCAGCTGCAACAACATCGGGCATTTGAGTCATAGCTCTTGCTAAACGTCCATAAGAAGCAACGCGAGCCTTAAGCAAGTCGTTGGTGAGCATAGAACCCGGATTAACTAAAGTAACACTCACGCCTGTTTGAGCCAACTCTGCTCTCAAAGTCTGAGAAAAATTTGAAATAAACGCCTTAGATGCCGGATAAATACTCTTATAAGGGATAGGCATATAAGATGCCATACTGCCAATATTCATAATATAAGCACTTTCGCAACTCTTAAGCTGTGGTAAGAATAACTTAGTAATTAACACAGTAGCTCTAATATTGAGCATAATAACAGATTCTATAAAATCATAAGATGAGTCTTCAAAAGGGAACGACCCTCCCAGCCCAGCATTGTTAATTAATATATTAACACAAAAGCCCTTCTCTGTAACCCATTTAAATAGATCTTGAGGAGCCGATTGCTCTCTTAAATCTGTTTCAAAAATTTCTACTTTTGCATCATATAGTTTTTGCAAAGAAAGTGCAAAGCCTGATAAATCTTGATTAGGCAAGGAAACCAACAATAACTGCTGTTTTTTCTTGGCACAAGCTATTGCCAACTCTTTTCCTAAACCAGAACTGGCTCCGGTAATAAGCGTGTAATATTTTGACATTCTTTATTTTTAGTTTTTTCTATGATTAAGCAAAAGCCAATCTATTGTAGTTTTCATACCCTGTTCTAGAGAAGTAATTTTGTATCCTAATTGTACCTCAGCCTTTTTACTCGAAACAAGCCAATGATACAAAAACCTTTTGGCCCAAGCCGGAGTAATCAGTGGTTTTATTCCGAATAATTTTGTACCTAACATAATTGAATTTGCAGCCACAAGCATTATAGGAGTTGGCAATTTCACTAACCAACACTTTCGCCCCCAAACAGAAGCCAGTTTGGCAAAAAACTCGGTATATGAAACATTCTCGCCACCCAAAATATATCGTTCGCCCGCAACTCCTTTTTCCATAGCCAGTTGCATACCTTCTACTACATCCATTACAAATACGTAATTACCAACACTAGCACCATCGCCCGGATTTACATGCCATTTTCCTTTTATATATTTGTCTATCATTATGGTTACAGAATTGCTCTTGCTCAATTCTCCCGGACCGTAAACTCTCGTCGGGTTTACAATAACCACATCTAGTCCCTTAGCTACCCATGCCTTTACTCTTTCCTCAGATAGTGCTTTTGTGCTCTCATATTCAGTAAAATAGTCAATACTCCTTTCTATTGTTTCTGTTACCGTTTCTTTTATAGATGAACCCAGAACGCCGGCAGTTGACACATAAACCATTTTCTTAACTTGCAACTGTAAAGCTATTCTGCAAATCTCATCGGTAGCATCAACATTGAGTCGGTGAAAGGTATTCGGGTCTTTGTCCCAAACCTGAGCAAAGGCAGCAGCATGGTAAACGTAATCGCAACCTATCATAGCATTTTCAATGCTTTTGGTGTCGGAAATATCGCCTTTACAAAATACCACATTCTTATGTTTCAACTGTTCGGCCTTTGTCTCAGAACGAATAAGAGCATGAACAATATGACCTTTATCTGCAAGATTCTTAACCAAATTTGCACCAATAAAACCAGTTGCACCTGTTACAAATATCTTCATTTCAATAATTATTATTTTTCTTCAAAAAATTATTATCAATATCCAAAAGTATTTATAATAAGAACCTACTTGAATATAGAAACCATAAATTTAAACAATATATTGATAATTACCCTTTCTAATATTAATGAGCAATAATATTTTTTTTAAGACACAAAAAAAACTATGATAAATTTGAAACATTTTACAATGATTCAAATCAATATGAAATTGTTTTTTTGTCAATTGATTTTTTTTGTTTTTTTTTTGATGCTGATATACCTTTGATATACTAGTTAGATAATAACTACGTCCTCACATTTTAACTACAACATAATCCTTTTTAGCCCTGATTAAAGCCCTCATCCCCCGAGGGCTTTTTCTTTTTTAAAACACTAGAAAAGTGCAAGTCTTATTTTATATTATTATTTACTAGTAATTTATAATAAATTTTTGCTTGAGAAAAATATATTATAAATTATCAGTTTCACTCGTTAAAAAAAAATCATTTTGAAAAATCAGGTATTCTAATAATAATATGTAAATTAGCTTACTACTTTAGTTCAACATTATATACATAGATTATCAGGATTAAACTCATAAAAATCAAACATATAAGATATTAATTTTATTCAAGACAAATATGCGCCCACTATTTATTGTTTTTATATTGTTATTCTCCTCAACTTTATTTTCTCAAAACAGTATTAATGAGAGTTTAGATACAACTAAAGCAAAAATCGCTGAAACTTCAAGGAGCTCAATACTTGATGCTGTAAAATTCAAGCATTCTATTTTCGGATATAGAAAAATAACAACTTTAGAAGCAAGTCATGCTATTGAATATCTTGAAGAAGAAAGCTTTCTCCTTTATTATCCTAAAATAGATTTTCTAATAACACTTTTTTCTGATAAAAACTTTGATAATAAAATAATAGGCTTGACAATGGGATCTGCTGTAGGCGTATCTCCAACATTATTTACAGAAGCCGAATTGGCTTTAGTAATTGATTGTTTTAAGATAGGTGCAACTATGATAAAGTACAGAACCCCCGAATCATCTGTACAATTCACTTTTTCGTCAGGATTTGGGATGCTTTTGCCGTATAGTTTTAGCCTTCCGACTAATGTTAAACTTCTATTTACTAAAAATCATTTTAGCGTAGGTACTGAAGTAGGTTGCAGAATGTCGCTTTCTTTAGAACGCTGGGATGAAATTTTTTGGGCTCCAAGAGGCTCGATTATTTTTGGATTAAGATTATAATATTTATAAAAATAGTTTTATTCTAGCCCCAACGCTTGTCTCTACTTAGTCTTTTGATTGCAGATTTAATGAGACATTTTTTGTATTCAAATTTACAATTTCCGGCTTCGCATGTTCTATATTTGCATAAAATAAGGAAACATGAGCAACATTAAGCCAGAAACCACCATAAAATTTATAAATCCGGCAACTGTAAATGCTGATTATACAGCAAAATTGGAAGGTTTTGTAAAAGCAGGATTTCCCTCTCCAGCCAACGATTATATTGAAAAAGAACTGAATTTCAGAGAACTATTTCTTCGCAACGAGAGTGCTACCTTTTTTGTAGAAGTAAGCGGGAGTTCTATGATTGATGCAGGTATTTATGATGGCGATATTTTGGTTGTAGATAAGTCGTTGAACCCATGCCACAATTCTATTCTTGTATGTTATATAGATGGAGAGTTTACCGTAAAAAGAGTCCAAAAAATTGATTCTGCACTATACCTGATACCTGACAATAAAAAATTTAAACCAATCAAAATTGAAGAGCACTCAGACCTAAGATTATGGGGCGTGGTTACATTTGCAATACATAAATTCAGATAATCATGATAGCTTTGGTTGATGGTAATAATTTTTATGTTTCATGCGAAAAAGTTTTTAATCCGGCGCTTGATGGCAAACCTGTAGTTGTATTAAGCAATAATGATGGTTGTGTAATATCAAGATCTAATGAGGCAAAAGCATTGGGCATAAAAATGGGAGAACCTGCCTTTAAACGGAAAGAGTTTATGGAACAAAATAATGTAACTGTATTCTCATCGAACTATACTCTCTATGGCGATTTATCGAACCGGATGATGAAAACACTCCAGAATTTTAGTCCGAACGTAGAAGTTTATTCCATAGACGAAGCTTTTGTAAGCCTAGAAGGCATAACGGCAAATACCGAAGACTATGCTCATAAGATAAAAGCAACTATACATAAACATATAGGTATTCCGGTAGGTGTGGGCGTAGCTGAGACCAAGACCTTGTCGAAAATTGCAAACAAGATTGCCAAAAAAAATAATGGAGTATGTGTTATTGATTCCGAAACAAAAAAAGAATGGGCATTACGCAATACGCTCATTGCCGATGTATGGGGAGTGGGCAGACAATATGCCAAAAAGCTGAATAGCATTGGCATAATTACCGCTTACGACTTCACTAAGCTTGATTCGGCTTGGATAAGGAAAAACATGTCGGTAGTAGGATTGCGCACCAAAGAGGAACTGCTTGGAACTCCCTGCATAGCTATGGAAATGAACTTACAACCCAAGAAAAATATAGCTACAACAAGAGCTTTTGGCAAAAAATTATCTGATGTAAATATTATTTCCGAAGCCGTATCGACACATGCGGTACGTTGCGCAGAAAAGCTACGCCGACAAAAAAGCAGAGCCCAATATATAACCATTTTTATACATACCGATCCCTTTTCTCAAACCGAAAAATATGTTTACAAATCAAAAACGTTAACGCTTGCAATTGCATCAAATAACAATAGCGATTTGGTAAAATACGCAATACATGGATTGAAAGAACTCTTTGAACCCAAGTTGCTTTACAAAAAAGTTGGGGTTATAGTAAGTGGTATTAGCGATGAAATGCAGGTTCAAGGGAGTTTGTTTGAAGGAATGAATGATAAAAAACGTGATACGGTTTCGATAATTACCGACCAACTCAATTTCCGATTTGGTAAAGATGTGGTTAAACTGGCAGTTCAGGGAAACAATCCGGATTGGAAATTGAGACAAGAGAAACTTTCGCCTCACTATACTACTCGCTGGAACGAACTACTAAAAGTTAAAGCATAAATACAATGTGTTTCTATTATACCATAAAGAAGAAGCCGGCAACTAAATTGGTAAAAAACAAAATAATTACCAATGAGCAATTGCAATTTATAAACGAGGTTTCTTTCGTTAATGGATTTGAACACCCAAAGATGCCGGTAATAATTAAGCAAGACAACAACGAGGTAGAATATGCAAACTGGGGCTTTTTGCCAACGTCGGTAATGGAAGTTCAAGACACCTCATCTTTTACCGATAAATATAATACGCTCAATGCTAAAGCAGAAACTATAGAAACCAGCACCTTGTATGCTCAAGCATTTAAATTGCAACGTTGTTTGATACCTGCTTCCGGATTTTTTGAATGGCGACATATAAACAAAGAGCGGATTCCATATTATATAAGCACTACCGATGATGAACTGTTTGTATTTGCAGGTATTTACAATCATTCAATTGATGCTCATGGGGCTACTGCACATTCATTTGCCATAGTAACCACACCTGCCAATACTTTGATGGAAGAGATTCACAATACAAAAAAACGTATGCCGCTTATTTTACCATCGCATGAAGCTGCACTATGGCTAGACGCAAAGCAGGAAACGGCTAAACTACAAAGTCTGATAAAACCTTTTGAAAGCAATTTGCTCAAAGCACATTCGGTAAGAAAATTCTCTCCTGCAGCTATTCTTGATATTAATTCTATAGCCGAACCATACAAATATCAGCACATTCCAAATCTTTTTGAAAAACCGAATACACTCTTCTAGAAAATCAAACATTAAAAATATATCCCAAAAACTTCAACATAAAGATATTTCCATAACATCAAAAAATATCCACAAAAAAAAGCGGTAGATTTTCCACAAAAGAAAACCTACCGCTTTATTATTTTATTTTCAGCTGACGAACTTAGTCGGCCAAAAGCAATTCTAAAATTTTCATAGCAGCTTTAGGCACCGGAGTACCCGGACCAAAAATTGCAGCTACACCGGCCTGATACAAGAAATCATAGTCTTGCGCAGGAATTACCCCACCACAAACCACCATAATATCTTCTCTACCAAGTTTCTTTAGTTCCTCCATAACCTGAGGTACCAAAGTTTTGTGTCCGGCAGCAAGCGAAGAAACACCGAGTATATGCACATCGTTTTCAACTGCTTGTTTTGCAGACTCTTCAGGAGTTTGGAATAGAGGTCCGATATCTACGTCAAAGCCTATATCGGCATAGCCGGTAGATACCACTTTCGCACCACGGTCATGACCGTCTTGTCCCATTTTGGCAACCATAATTCTCGGTTGGCGACCTTCTTTTTTCGCGAATTCCTTGCAAAGCGCTACAGCTTTTTTGTAATCGCTATCGTTTTTAGCTTCTGAATCGTACACGCCTGATATACTTCTAATAACTGCTTTATATCTACCTACTACTTTTTCGCAAGCTGTAGAAATTTCGCCCAAAGTAGCATTTTTCTTAGCAGCTTCAACAGCCAACTCAAGTAAATTGCCTTTTCCGGTTTCTACACATTTTGTAATAGCATCAAGAGATCTTTGGCACTCTTCTTCATTACGCTCTTCCTTAAGTTGTTTCAATCGTTTAAGTTGAGCTTCTCTTACTGCTGTATTGTCAATATCAAGAGTTTCTAACGGATCTTCTTTTTCAAGTCTGTATTTGTTAGTACCCACAATAGTATCAAGTCCGGCATCGATACGAGCTTGTTTTCTTGCAGCAGCCTCTTCAATTCTCATTTTAGGTACACCTGTTTCTATAGCTTTTGCCATACCACCAAGTTTCTCAACCTCTTCTATGAGTGCCCACCCTTTATGAACAAGTTCATTAGTAAGACTTTCAATATAATATGAACCTGCCCAAGGATCTACCGAACGACAAATTTCAGTTTCTTGCTGAATAAACAATTGTGTGTTTCTAGCAATACGCGCAGAGAAATCTGTTGGAAGTGCAATAGCCTCGTCAAGAGCATTGGTGTGCAGCGACTGAGTATGACCAAGCGCAGCTGCCATAGCCTCAATACAAGTTCTACCCACGTTGTTGAACGGATCTTGTTCGGTAAGCGACCAACCCGATGTTTGTGAGTGAGTTCTTAATGCAAGCGATTTAGGATTTTTTGGATTAAATTGTTTTACGATTTTAGCCCAAATCATTCTAGCGGCTCTCATCTTTGCAATTTCCATAAAGTGATTCATTCCCACTGCCCAGAAGAATGAAAGTCTCGGTGCAAATGTATCTATATCCATTCCAGCAGCAATACCGGTTCTTATATAGTCTAGACCATCGGCCAAGGTATAAGCCATTTCTATATCGTTGGTAGCACCTGCTTCTTGCATGTGGTAACCTGAGATAGAAATTGAGTTGAACTTAGGCATATTTTTAGAGGTATACTCAAAAATATCAGCAATAATTTTCATTGAGAATGTAGGTGGATAAATGTATGTATTTCTCACCATAAATTCTTTAAGAATATCATTCTGAATAGTACCAGAAAGCTCTTCAAGCTTAGCACCCTGTTCAAGTCCGGCCAAAATATAGAAAGCTAAAACTGGTAGTACCGCACCATTCATTGTCATAGATACCGACATTTTATTAAGCGGAATCTGGTTGAATAGTATTCTCATATCTTTTATAGAGTCAATAGCAACACCGGCTTTACCAACATCGCCAACTACACGTGGATGATCTGAATCGTAACCACGGTGCGTAGCAAGGTCAAAAGCTACAGAAAGACCTTTCTGTCCTGATGCCAAGTTTCTTCTATAGAAAGCATTAGATTCTTCTGCAGTAGAAAATCCTGCATACTGTCTTATAGTCCATGGTTGTAACGGATACATAGCCGAATACGGACCTCTAAGAAACGGAGGTAAACCTGAGGCATAGCCCAAGTGTTCCATTCCTTCCAAATCTTCGAGCGTATATACCGATTTAACCGGTATTTGCTCAGGTGTCATCCAGTCGGCAGAGATTTTATTATCTTTTTCCCACTGCTTTGCCGAAACACCGCTTTTTGATTGTTTAATATTTATTGATTTAAAATCTGGTTTCATTTTCAAATGTTTAAAATATATAAAACACCAGAATTAGTTAATGCCCAATTCTTTTTGATAATATTGCAGCGTTTCAAGCAGGTTAGACTTCATGCTGATAAAATTCTTAATACCTTTGGCTTTAAGTTCATCGGTACAAGCAGGAGCTCCGGCAACTACAAATATTGTATTTTTTGCCTTTTCAAAAGCAACAGGTGCAAGTTCTGCGTACTCTTCGTCGGAGCTACACAACACAATAATATTTGCACCGTAAGCCTGAGCTGCACTTATTCCCTCTTCTACCGTTGCAAAACCGTTATTGTCTTTCACTTCAAATCCGGCACAACCGAAAAAGTTGGAAGAAAACTGCGATCTTGCTGACCTGAAAGTTGGACTACCAATGGTAAGCATGAATACTTTAGGTCTTGATTTAGACTTTGAATAAGCATCGGTTTTGTAACGCAACAATTCAAATGCTTGAGCACCTCTATAAATTCTAAGCGGTTCTGCTATTGCATTTGCAGCCTTTTGAGAAGGAGAAGTAAGGTAAGAAAGATCTAGTTGGTCTTCTTTTACTTCATTAAAATTAGGGAATTGGTTTGTTCCTAATACATTATCTCTTCTGGTTGCAATATTTGAATCTTTTTTGGTAGCAGTTTCTGCTACTTTCTTTTGGATAAATCCTTGAGTAAATGCCTCGATATAACCACCTTTATCGTCTATTTGCAAAAATAAATCCCATGCTTTTTCAGCAATCATTTCGGTGAGCGACTCAATATAATAAGAGCCTGCTGATGGATCAACCACTTTATCGAAATGACATTCTTCTTTAAGCAAAATTTGTTGGTTTCTTGCAATTCTTTCAGAGAAATCTGTTGGTTTTTCGAAAATTGCATTGAAAGGCAGTACTGTAAGGGAATTTACACCACCTAAACTGGCAGACATAGCTTCGGTTTGCGTTCTCAGCATATTTACATAAGGGTCGTAAATTGTTTTGTTCCATGCCGATGTTTCTGCATGAATTGACATTACACAAGCACACTTACATAATTTCTTACCACTATCGGCACAACCACAACCAGATGTTTTTTCGCAATCGCAGTTTTCACAATTGCAACTTGGCTGATATGATTCTACTATTTTTGCCCATAATAATTTTGCTGCTCTAAATTTTGCAATCTCTACAAAATAGCTAGCACCAACAGAGAAATTAAATTTCATTCTCTTTGATAGAAGCGAAGCGTCTTTACCTTTAGCAGTAAAATCTGTAAGATATTGAGCTCCTACAGAAAGCCCCATTGCTAATTCCTCAACAGCAGAAGCTCCGGCGTTTTGAAAATATCCGGCATGAACCGAACAAATTTTAAAACAAGGCATGTCTTTGGTAATCTCCATCATTTCTGACAAACTTTCTAGGTACGTACCTTTGTCATTGGTACAAAAAGCACCTTTTAACGTTAAGTTACCTATACAATCTAGATTTACCGAACCACAGATTTTTTTTGCTTGATACGTAGATTGTTTTACAACCTCCACGAACAATTTCATAGCATGAGTTTTACCTTTTTTAATCTCAAAACAGTGCTCAATAGAATCTAAGCAGATGTCTTTAACTAAGGCTTGCATATCTGTAATTTTCCACTCAGAAGCATCATCAATCACATATCCAACTGATGTAATTCCTTTCATCAGAATGTCAATGATTTTTTTATTTGCTTCAGCTGCATTTTTAACCACAACATTTTGGCGTATGTGCCAATCGTTGTTTTTCTTCTTACTTCCTCTTACAAAAGGAAACTGTCCGGGTAAGACTGAAATAAGGTCTTTCCCTAGCACATCTTCCTTGGTGTACAGAGGCTGCACATCAATTCCTTCAATTGTTTTCCAAACAAGCTTCTTGTCAAAATCGGCTCCTTTTAGGTCAGCAATTGTTTTTTGTTTCCATTCCTCATACGTTATAGAAGGAAATTCTTCAAAAAGTCTGATTTTTTTATCTGACATGTTTTTTTATAATTTGGTGATATTTTTGTTATTGGGAAGCCAAAGTTAAAGTTTATTGCTTAATTTTTTATAATAAACTATCATTAAAATATAACTTTTAATATATTTTTTATCATTTTCTTTCAGTTTTGCACAAAGCCATAAACTGTATATGTATATTTACCTATGCCTCCTTAGGTGTTTGACTCAGAGATTCCTTGCAAAAAAATTTTTAATATGCCGAACTAGTTAAAAAATTTGAATTCGAACTCAATTATAAAAAAGCAAAGTTCACTTAAAAATCAGAATAAAATAATTCCACTCTTAGCACCAAAACAGGTATTTTGATTTATATTTAAGGACGAAAAAAGAAAACACTATGTCAGTATTAACAGAATTTGCTATTTTTCCGCTCGATGCGGGGAAAAGTTTAAGTGAAATTGTGAGCAAAGTAATTGCTTATATTTCACAAACCGGATTTAATTACCAACTTACCTCAATGGGAACTATCATTGAAACGCCTACGTTGACCGATGCTTTAGATATTATAAATCAATCATATATCATATTAGAACCATATTCAGACAGGGTGTATTGTTCTGCAAAATTTGATATTCAGAAAGATAAAAATCAAAGACTAGAAGGAAAAGTTGCTTCAATTGAAAAAATAATAGGCAATGTTAAAAAATAAATTTCATATTAGTTTTCTGATAGCCCTCATTATCGGTAATATTTGTATAGGACAGTGTAAAATTGAGACAAAACACTTCAAAACAGGTGAAAAACTGAGCTTTACCGGCTATTACAATTGGGGCTTTATATGGCTCGATGCCGGATGGGCTGAATTTGCAATACAAGATACTGTCATAAATAACAAAAAAGTTTCTAAGTTTATAACCCAGGGCGGTTCGCATGAAAGTTACGATTGGATTTACAAAATTAGAGAGAAATTCGAAACCTTAAGCGATACAAGTACACTTAAACCATTCTACAGCAAAAGAAATTCTATAGAAGGCGAGTATTGGGTAAATAATGAGTATGTTTTTGATTATGGACAAAAGAAAATTTATGGCAATATACATAATCAGAAAATGGGTAAATTTAAAGACACTGTGGCGCTACTGCCATGCACCTTTGATTTACTTTCGGCAGTATATTATGCCCGTACGCTAGATTATTTATCAATGCCAATAAATCAAAAAATTCCAATAAAAGTAAATGATGAAGGTGAAATATACGATTTGTATATTACTTATAAGGGGGTTGAAAATATTCACGTTAGAGAACTTGACAAAAAGGTAAAAAGCATAAAACTCATAGCAACCCTCATAGCCGGAAATGTATTTAGTGAGGGTGAAAGCATGAATATTTGGCTTAGTAACGACCAGAATAGACTACCTGTACTTATTGAGGCAAAAATCTTGGTAGGTTCGGTAAAGGCTATCATCAAAGGCGCCGAGGGTTTATTATATCCTACTACTATATTTGACAAGAAGTAGTAGCTATTGAAGTAAAAACATAAATTCAAGTATTGGGATTTATGATTTTCTCTAAGCTCTTTTTCCGCTTTGTAAACAAGCTTTGCAAAACGCAGAAAATACTTATTTTAAAAGCTGTGCTTAATACGTAGATTATATCGGTCATGCTTCGAAGTACCCTTGCCATGTTTTTATATACCCCAACCATGTTTCGAAGTACCCTTACCATATAAATTACATAGCTAACGCGGTAATTTACATGCTTCGCGCGACAAATTGTCGAGTCGTCCCGATATTTTGTCGAGCTGTCCCGATATTTTACATGCCTCACTCGACAATTTGTCGGGCAATCTCGATATTTTGTCGGGCTCACGCGATAAATTATCGGGCTGACTCAATATTTTACATCCCTCGCTCGACTTTTTGTCGGGCAATCTTGACAAAAAGACGGGTTAACGCACCTTTTTATATCCTGAGCTATGTAAATTACATGGTCGACTAAGTAAAATACACCCCTCGCCATATTTTTAGTAGCCTCAGCTGGGTAATCGGGTGCGTATTCCGACTGCAACTTGAAGTCGAGCTATGAATTTGAAACTTTTTGTATAATTCTAATAACGACAAAAGGAGTTTGATGCAATTGCACAAACTCCTTTTTATATATAAAAGTTAATAAAAGGTGCGTTGGACGAGTATTAAATGGCTTCTTTCACCATTCTGTCGTTTACTGGTTGAACCGGACGAGCATTATTATCGGGCATTGCAGCTTCTAAAGCTTCAATCTGTGCTTTGGAAGCTTTTATTGGCGTTTTTAAGACAAACCACTTAACTCCCTCTGTACAAGGAGGTGTAGTTAGAGAGCCATCATAAGCATAATAATTATCATCAGCCGGTAATAAATCAGACGGATTTACAGAATTATCAATTTCATCTTCAGCCTCAGCTTTTTTTGGTAGCTCGTCAAGTATTGAAGCTAGGAACAGGTTTTCGGTTCCTTCTTCTATCAAAACACCAATTACAGCAATATCTCCTGCATCGGTTTTATGTACTAAATGCACCTCACTTACAAAAGGTTTGCCTGCTATTGTATGTTCACTTGGGCAGTGAAAATGAAACTGCTTAAGTTTATAGGTTTTGTCGTTTAGGGTAAAGGTATTATTAACAGATTCTGTAATATTTACTTGAACAGTATGACCATTATTTATAAATACACATTTTTCAGTGCCTTTATAGTCTAATTTCAAATCGACCAATTCTTGCGAAGCTGTAGCTGCGGCAATATCTATTGGCGACTGATGTTTGCCGCTACATGCTTCAAATCCACATTCTGTAGCCCAATTATTTGGAGCTGTTTCGCCTTCGTAAGACCAATGTGCTGCTTCATGTTCTTTATGCGCGGTGGTATCTTTGTGTGTAGAATCGGTACCATGCTCATCTGAATGATTTGAGCCACTATTACAAGAATACATAAAAACTGCTAATGAAATAGCAGCAAATTTAAATACATTTTTTCGGTTCATTTTTCAAAGTTTTTGGGTTATGTTGATTAATGATATTGTGAATACGAATGTAAAAAAAAATTTGATAACACCATAAATTTATTGGCTTTAGAATCTATGATATATCTCATATAAAACAGAAAAATGAGTCATTCATAAAATGCTATTATTTTAAGAAATTGCTTTTACAAAGCTATTCTGCTGTTTCAATCTGTTCGGGTAAGATTATATAAAACTCGGTTCCACGCTCTTGGTCTGAGGTAAATGAAACCGTGCCTTTCAGGTATTTTTCTCCTAGTAATTTCATGCTGTATGTACCTATTCCTCTATTGCTGCCTTTGGTAGAGAATGAACGTTGAAACAACTGTTCTTGTATATCTTGACTAATAACGGAACTATTGTGTACCCAAAATCTCACTTTATTTTCAGTTTTCTCACAACCTATAGTTACTGTTTCCGAAGGCAAAGATGCTTCAACTGCATTTTTCATCATATTCAAAAGTACACGACGTAATAAAACCTCATCGGTATAAATTGTAATATCTTGAGCATCCGGAGTCAAGACAATATCTATATCGGTAGCCAATTCGTAACCTTTGATGGCATTTATACAATTTAATATAATAGCTTTTGATGACACAAAAGAATATTTCATAACTAACTCGCCACTTTCTGCTACCGAAAGATTGCTCTGCATAAGTATTTCTTCAGTAAGATTTTGTGTGAGAGAATTAAGTATGCCAACATACTTTTGAAACTCTTCGTTGGTAGAATATTTCTTGACCATTCGAGCCAATCCATTTATACTAGTTGCGGTATTTAGAGCATCGTGATAAAAAACCCGCTCAAGTACATGTTTTCTCTTTTGAGTGCTGATATCTTCTATTGAAAAAATATAGAATGTTTTTCCTTTAAAATCAAATGGAGTAGTTGTTGTTTTTAAATCAAGAGCTTTGAAACTTTCTCCGTCTCTTACATTTATTCTACATTCCTCAGATGCCATTCTTTTTGTATTCTGAGCTTTGATTATTGAATTTACAGCACCGCAATACTTGCAATATTTTGATGTTCCACAGCCTTTATCTTTCAAATCGCAATTGACGCAAAGTACAACTTCGCCTGGTCTATTTCCTATAATTGCTTCTAAAGAATCGGCATTTAGTAAGTCAAGCATTTTGATATTAGAAAAAACAATCTGTCTTTGTTCATTCAACAAAGAGATATAAAACGGTATTGAATCAAGAAACTTCTTAAAATCTGCATCAGATTCAAATAAGCTAAAATCAAACATAATCTGCTCTTTCGAAGCCCTTTCTGCCGATGCGTAATGAGTATTCATGTGCCTAAATTTTGTATTTTTAAATATCTATATTTCCCTCTTTTTGAGTATCTTTTCCTAGACTGCTGCAATTATTCATAATTGAAAAGAGATGTGTTATATGGGAAAATATGTAATGCAAAGTAATTATTTAATCAATTACATTACCAATTATATAATTGATTCATATCATCAAATATATAAATATTAGACAATCGGGTTAAACCATTTTACAAAATTACACCTATGTAAAATACTGTATCTGTGTGCCTATAAAACAATTTACTTTATTTCCAACACTACCGTCTCACTCACTTTGACCAGATATGACTTTCCGGGTTGCAACAAGACAAGTGTCGATAAAAAAGAAGGACAAAGAGGGTTGTAAAAAGTCTGATAATCTTTGATTTCTTCAACTATTGGTAGAATGGAAGCAAAAAACACGTCTATAGATTGAGGGGCTGAAAGCGGAAAAGGAAAAATATTCCAACCCTGCTTAAATTCGTATTCAAACGGCAATGTGGTCTCATATCCATAAATTCGTAGAGTATCAATAGCTTCAGTTACCAACAGATAACCGCTCGTTCGGTTCATTATCGCACCGTTCTGTATAGAATCGGGAGAGATGAGTCCGCTCTCAGAATAAATTGTAACCGACAGCATACCAGAAGAATCAATGATTGGAAATAAAGAAGCAAAACTGTTCTGAATATCATCTAAGAAGGTTGCAACTGTATTAATGCCCTTTTGTAAAATGATTGTTTGCGACCTGCAAGGCAAACGTTCGGTATTGCCACCAACGCAATTGCCGCAACTATCGGTATAGGCTATACCTCCGGCTACACCGGCACAATCGGGTATTTTGCTTATAAACTCAAAACCATCAATATTCCATGCACCATAATCAAAAGACAATCTCAGTATATGTTTACCTCGCACTAGTTCTACAATTGGGATAACTATAGTATCCCAAACTCTCCAACCGCCTGTATTGGGTACTGAAACAGATTTTGTTAAAGCCTTACCATCAATTGAAAAACTAAATTTACTATTACTCAATTCTCCGGCACAATATACTTGCAAATCGTAAACACCAGACTGCTCAACAAAAACAGTATATTCCAACCACTCGCCCGTTTCAATATAAGCAATTGCATATTTTCCGGTTGCAAATTTTTCAACATCTACCTCTTCACTACGATACGAAGAGCCAGCTCTATTTTCCGGCTCGGTATCAGAATAGGCTATGTCCGATCCGCCTATGTCAAAATTTTCAGCTTCAATCCGACTCGGAATTTTATGTACCTGACCCCCAAATGGAGCCTGGCCCGAGACCTCTATTTGAATCTGGGCAAAAGCCGTTTTATCTTCTGAATTTTTTGCTACTGCTTTTATTGTAACTACTCCATTTTCGGTTGCTTCCCAAATAGTAACATACGGACTATCTGCAAGTGTAACATATTCTTTATTATTGATATAAATAACCACGTTTGAAATAGTATGCTCAGCGTCAGCAGCACTTGCTTTAATATAAACAGTATCACCAACAGAAAAACTCTGATTCGGTATTGGCAATTCTATAGAAACCGTAGGTGGTTTTATATACACCGCACCACCCGAAACAACATTATTAAGCGCCGATACTGCAATAAGAAACCAAGCGTCATGAGGCAACCACTGTTCAATCCAGCGCCAATTTTGCCAGTCGGATGCACTATAAGGCATGAAATCTATATCTTTCTCATCGCTATCTTTGGCAGAAATACCATTACAAATACCACCTTTAAAATTCTTCGCATACCCATTACCATTGAGATAGGCAGGTGGATTGTTGCGACCATAACCATGCATCATACAACTGTTATAAGGATTTTTTCCCAAAATCCAATCCAGTTGAGCTATTCCATACTGCACATTTTCATGAGCAATAAGATTAAAAGAACCATACAAAGCCTTACTGGCATACATAAAAGCAGCACTCATAGAAGCCAATCTGGCATTTTCGCCTTGCCACCAATAGCCTGTTTCATTTTGGTGAGGCAGAAAAAATGCTGTCTTAGCTTCGCCATAAGCATTTTCTCCCAAGTAGTTCTTATTGTACTGTCTCACATAATTAAACGGATTGGTAACCTCATCGGTAATTTGCCTGTACCAACCAACCCAACGAATAAATGCGGAATCAATACTTTCATTCCTAGAACTATCTGCTTGTCTAAATTTTGCCAAAGCAACTATAGGTAAGCCCTCATCGGCAGCATGAAAAAAAGGTCTGATTCCATTTTTATCGGCAGCAAACCAACCATCGGTATGCTGTTTAGCAATAATATTATCTACTCTAGTTTTTGCGGCTGCAAGGTAGATACTATCTTTAGTTGCATTGTACAACTCTGTAGTAGCAAGCAAAGCACAATAATCGTCAATAATATTTTCAATGCCATTATTACAATATTTTGTATTGTTTTCTACCAAATGCCAAAAGCTCTGTTTGGCAACCGAAAGCATACTATCTGAGGAGAAACCAACACAATCAAGTCGCAAAGATGCTGCTCTAGCCAATGCAGCAATAGCAACACCACCACCCTCTCTAAAAGCACATTGGTAATTAGCAGTACGAGCATTATCGCTACCTACTTGTCCCCATTCACAAATCTCTCTACTGGAAGAGCCACCCCAATTGTCGAACACAGCCAAGTAAAAATATCCCTGACGGTCATGATTTCTCATCAGGTAATCGAGTCCCCATTTAATTTCATCTACCACAGCAACATATTTATCGGTAAACCCTTCAGGGGCTAATTCTAGCGACTCCATCATAGACCATGCAACCATTGGTATTTGTTGCGGATTGGTATAATTTCCATAAGAAAGATGAGACATGTGTTTGCCCGGATCTCCCGTAGCATCGAACCAACCACCGTGCAAATCTACCGTTCCAGTTCTACTACCATGAAAAGGCAAACTTTTATCGGCAGTAGCCGGATGGCGCATCGACTTAAAAAAATCGATAACTGAATAAGCTGTAGTAGTAAAAAGTAAGTTGCTATCTATTGAAAATGAGTATGATTGAAATTCATCGGCAACAATTTTAAATGTGCCACTTTGCTGAAATTCAGTAAAATCAATACTATGATAATAGCGGTCTGTCCAGCCGGGAACTGCTCCCATATAGCTAGCTGTACCTGTGAATACGGTATCTAAACCAGAATTAACTACAGAAAATGAATTAAAACGAACATCATCATTTGCAGTTTGAATGACCGCTAACTTTACACCACTTTTCTCATAACCTATATGATTTGTAAGAATCTGCTGGGCAAAAGACAGCCGAGCAATACCTATTGCAAATAGCAGCAATAAAAGCCTTAGAATAATACCCATAACACAAAATTTTTCTTGTCATACCTCTTATAAATATACGACAAGAAAAGCAAAAATACTAACGTTTATGCATGAGTATTTAATGGTATTTTTTTAAAAATGAATTAATTGGGTAAAACCCAATGGATACAATAGATAAGGGGCTATTCTAATATATAATCGATGGTAAATAAATAATTATTGAACAATAATTGCCCCACCAATCAAATCATTACCTTCATAAAAAACAGCAGACTGTCCGGGTGTAACCGCCGATACATTTTGCTTAAATCTGATGGTATATGTATTGCCATCAGACGAGATAACTTCGCACGGTACCGGTTTAGAATTATAGCGAATTTTTACCTGTACATCAATATCCTGAGGAATATCTTCGTGTTTTATGCCATTATATCCGGTTACAATCATCTCACTCGTCAACAAATCTTCTTGCTTACCAAGTACTATCTTATTAGCCTCTTTGTCGATACGTAACACATAAGCCGGATAACCAAGAGCTATATTGAGACCTTTTCGTTGCCCAATAGTATAAAACGGATAACCGTTATGCTCTCCGAGAACAGTGCCTTGGCTGTCTACAAATTTGCCTTTGCTCACTATTGATGCAATATCTTCAACTTTTTTATTGAGAAATCCTCTATAGTTATTATCAGGAATAAAGCATACTTCTTGACTTTCTTTCTTTTTTGCTAATTTTACGAAACCACGTTCCTCAGCTAGTTTTTTAATAGTTGCTTTGGTATATTCCCCTAAAGGCAAAAGTGTTCGTTGAATCTGCTCCTGAGTAAGTTTCCAAAGTACATAAGATTGGTCTTTGCTCGCATCGGCAGCTTTTGTAATGTAATGTCTGTCTTCATTATGAGCCAATTGCGAATAGTGTCCGGTTGCCATATAATAACAATCATGCTTATCGGCAAAATCGAGTATTGCTCCCCATTTTATAAGCGGATTGCACATAACACAGGGATTTGGAGTACGCGCAGACATGTACTCATCCATGAAGTTTTGAACTACCGTGGCTTTAAATTCTGAACGAATATCAATTATATAATGAGGGATACCTAATTTTTCGGCAAATTCTTTGGCTTCGAATATAGCTTCCATACTACAGCAACCGGTTTCTTTTTCTTCGCAGCCCTCAGAAAGGTAATCCCATATACGCAAAGTAACTCCAACCAAATCGTAACCGGCTTCTTTGAGCAATAGTGCAGTAATAGAACTATCTATTCCACCACTCATTGCTACAGCAACTCTATTTTTGTTCATTAGAAAAGATTATTTTTTATTCTCGCTTTTTATACCACACAATTACAATACACATATGTATAAAGAGACTGTAGTCTAACAAACTCCTTCAAACATTACAAATATTATAAAAAACGATGGTTATTTATCTTAATATTGAAATAAGAGTTCAGAATCTCTTTTAACCTTCATATTTTGAACTCTTGCATTACCCCACAATACATTAGAACCAGTAGTTTTTGCAGATAACGCAATATTCGTATCCCACGAGCCGGTGTTTATGAAATTTATAGCTTTAGAGAAAAGTAATTCTTTTTCATCACCGAGCTGTTTTGTCAAATCGTCTTTGGCATAGGTTGTTGGAGTGAGTCCGTCATAATATTCTCCAAAGTTTACCGAATTGAAGGTAACAAAACAAATTGGAGCTATTTCAT
This sequence comes from Bacteroidales bacterium, assembly GCA_016714605.1. Lineage (GTDB taxonomy): Bacteria > Bacteroidota > Bacteroidia > Bacteroidales > UBA1715 > JADKDL01. The sequence continues at coordinate 89,456 of JADKDL010000012.1, forward strand.
ATTTTTCATATTCAAACACATACATACCAACAGGTTTACCATGAGTAACATCGCCAATAGTATATACATCCATATAAGGATTTAGTGCACTGATAAGTAATTCTGATGCTGATGCCGTATTTTCACTGGTTAGAACAAATAATCTTGTTAGATTTAAATTATTATCATTCGCTTTGAAATAAACTGATGAATCTTCACTTACCATTTTGTCATTATGCTTGAACTTGTAAGCAAAATCTGACTTGTGACTGAGAGGAATAAGAGAATTTAGAAGATTATCCATTACCTTCATGTCTCCACCACCATTATATCTAAAATCGAGAACCAATTCATTTACCATTTCAGATTTGAAATAGCTGATAACCGACTGAATTGAGTCGTTATTAAAATCCATAAACTGGTCGAATGCAAGATACCCAATTTTTTTGTCGTTACTAGTAATTACATCATAATGAAGTATTTCATCTTGCAACACAACGGTATTAGTCAAAGTCATATCTACCTTAGTACCATCGCTTTTCTTAATCACTAAACTAATTTCATCGCCATCTGAATCTGAATAGAAGGTAATATTATCGTAAGAGGATAAATTAGCAATGGTATATCCATTATAAACCTCAATTATATCGCCACGTCTCAGGCCTTTCTGCCATGCTTCTGATGTTTTGTAGACGTATGCTACTTTCAGTTTTTTATCATCATATATAAAAGGAATAAAACCATAACCTTGATAATATGCACCGCTGTTAGTACTTTTTACCTGAAGCACTTCTTCTATATAACTCCATCTGTCTATAGTCTGATACTTCAAATCTTCCAATAAATATGCAGGGTCTGAGTAAGACTTGATTTCAGACTCGCGCATATCGGGAACTTTTTTGTACCAAAAATAATATTCATGCATCAAATCATACACAAAATGATTAACATCGTCGGGAGTGGTAATAGCTTTTGGGCAAGAACTGAGAACTATTATTGAGAACAAAAAAAATATGTATTTTCTCATTGTTTTAATGTGTTTAAATTATCACTCTATATTATTTTTTCTAATCTTATAAGCAGATAAAATACAGCACCATACAATACTACCCTTACATTATTTATTGCTTCTGTAGCAGATGATTCCCTGCTTTACCCAGTAAAATATTCTGGTATCTTACTTTGTCTTTATAAATAGCGATGGCCGAATCTACAAGAGCATCTTTAGATAGTTGATATATGATTCTGTCTTTTTGATAGTAATATCTGCTATATAATTCATTGGCAAGAAATAGTCTAACCTCTTCTTTGTTTCTATCAATTAATGACTCTGTTTCATTTTTCAAATCTGATAATACCGCATCAATTTTGGTATAAAGATTTGTGTCGAGATTTTCTCTTTTTATGGTCTTTTTAATTTCCTCTAGCTCGTCTTCAGACTTTGTTTTATATTTGAAATCAGACTGAGCTACAAATTTTTTGAAATCAGTAATAATCTGGTCAGTAACTTCAAAATCTTTTGCAATTGTTGGTGTTTTTTTGACAAACTCAGTAGCAAAATTAAAGAAAACATTTTCGTTATGAAGTTTTATTAGGAAGTTGTTGAGAAACTCCTCTTTTATAGTTATATCCGGCTCTATTCCACCTCCATCAAAAACTTGTCTGCCAGCTTTTGTTTTGAACTCTACCTTAAGAGAATCTGGAATAACATAAATCGATCCATCGGCATTTTTTTGCGAATAATCTTTTGCTTGTATACATCTTCCACTTGGAATGTAATATTTTGCTGTTGTTACCTTCAATTCAGCATTGTAGCTCACTTTTCGTGTAACCTGCACTAAGCCTTTTCCAAAGGTTTTTTCGCCTAGTATAACAGCTCTATCTAAATCTTGTAATGAACCAGAAACAATTTCTGATGCCGAAGCCGAATTTCCATTTACCAATATTGTAAGTGCTATTTTGGGATCAAGAGGCTCTGATGTTGTGGCATAAGTATTATTCTGACTTTGAAATTTACCTTTGGTACTTACTACTTCAACATTTTTGGGCAGAAAAAGATTTGCAATTTTAACCGATTCTATTAGTAACCCACCTGGGTTGTTTCTCAAATCGATAATGAGATGTTTAACATTTTCGTTACGCAATTCGGCAAGTGCATTTCTAACATCAGTACCACATTTTTCGGTAAATCCAGTTAAAAGTATATAACCAGTTTCTTCGTCTAATTTTCCATAGTATGGAACACTGCCAATAGAGATAAGTTCGCGTGTAATATCAATAGAAAGAGGCTTTTCTACTCCCGGTCGTTTAACCAAAAGGCTTATTTTAGTACCTGGCTGTCCGCGTAAAAGTTCACTTATGTCGTCGGTAGTTTTATTTTCAAGTACTGTATTGTCAATCTTCAATAGCTGATCTCCAATTTTTAAACCTGCATTGTAAGCCGGGAATTTTTCATATATATCAGCAATTAAAATTGCTTTACCAGATTGTCTTATAGATGCTCCCACACCACCATACTGACCGGTTGTCATGAATTTGAAATCTTCAATCTTAGACTCTGGTATATAATTCGTGTAAGGATCAAGACTTTCAAGCATTTTATCAATACTTGTTTTTATTAATTGACCGGAATTAATATCATCAACATAATACAAATCCAACTCTTTGAAAAGAGTATAGTAAATATCTAAATTCTTAGATAATTCAAAATCTTTACTATTGTCGAAGCTGATAAAAAACAATGATGTTGCCATAAACGCAACAACAAAAAGTATTTTTTTTAATAATACGTTGCTCATAAATATATTAAGATACGATTGTTTTACTTTTTTCTATTATTTGTTCAAGTTTATTAAGCGAATGTATTACTTTTTCTTCAATTTTTATGTAATCACAGGGCTTAGATTCAGTGAATATAAATGCCAAAGTAATAGAAATATTGTGTGTAATTGCTACAGAATGTAATTTATTTAAATGTAATCGGTAGGCTTCCCTAATTTTTCTTCGCAGCATATTCCTATCAACAGCGCGTTTAAATCTTTTCTTGGGTATAGAAATTAAACATTCTAAACCTGGCGCAGCATTATCTTCAACCAAATAAATTACCTTGAGGGGTTGAAAATATAATGAAGTTCCTTCTTTGAAAAGTTTATCAATAGCAGATTTTGAGAATAATCGGAACTGTTTTGATAAGGTGTTTTTTTGCACGAATGTAAATACTATTAAAATCTTTTATACAAATTTGATACATCAAATATATAACTGTATTCAATAAGTATCTTATAGCAATGTGAAAAAATATACTTTAAAAGTAATTAGAATATTATAAACAACTCTAAAACAAGATAGGTAAAATAATATTTTGGGAATCCAAATATTACAGAAGTAAGTTAATAACCATCTAGATAGATGATTATTAACTTAGAAGCGAATTAGATTGTCAATAAAACAGTAATTCGCTTCTAAGAAAACAAAAAAGGGAATTACTTCCCTTTTTTAGTTGCAACATCTTTATTAAATTGCTTAATGTACTGTTCTAGTGCCAAAGGCATTGAAGGAACAAGAGGCATAGGTGCCTGTATATCAAGTCTCAATCCGGCATCTTTTACAGCTTTTGCAGTGGTAGCTCCGAACGAGGCGATTTTTATATCATTTTGTTCAAAATTCGGGAAATTATGTCTTAATGAAGCTATTCCCGATGGACTAAAAAATACAATTATATCATAATCGACCTTTACAATATCAGACAAATCACTACTAACGGTTTTATACATTATAGCCTTTGTGTAATCTATTCCCAAAATATCTAGTTTATCGGGTATCTCGTCTTTATGAATATCAGAAAGCGGAATGATGTACTTCTCATCTTTATGCTTTCCTAAAAGACTTACTAGGTCGTCGAAGTTACCGTCAGCATGAAAAATTTTTCTTTTTCTGTATACTATGTACTTTTGCAAATAGAATGCAATTGACTCTGAGGAGCAAAAATACTTGAACGTATCAGGTACAGTAATACGTAACTCTTTGCAAGCTCTAAAGAAATGATCAATAGCAGTTCTGCTTGTGTAAATAACTGCGGTAAAGTCCAAAATGTTAATCTTCTGGTTTCTAAACTCTTTTGCAGGTATCGGCTCAACCTGAATAAACGGCCTAAAGTCAATTTGAATATTGTTCTTTTTGGCAAGGTCGTAATATGGCGACTTGTCTGATTCAGGTTTTGGTTGAGACACCAATATTTTTTTGATTCTCATAGACCAAAATTTTAAGTTGGTTAATAGATAATTGTCTTTCTTCTAAATATTACCAAGCATCATTGCTGCTTTAAGCAAAAACATCATTGGTAGTATTTCGAGAATGCAAAGATACAAAATCAAATAGAAAAAAGAAATTTTTTGACGAATACATATTAACACCCCCCTAGATATACGTAAAAAATACAGTAATCCGAAACAAATCCAACCTATCAGGATTAAATCTTTGGCATCAACAACTCCATAATTAATATATGGTATAGAAAAAACAAAAGGAAATAAAAGCATTCCATACACCTTGTTCAAGGTAAATGTGCTATGGATGTATAACCTTGTAATTTGTTTAGAATCAGATATGCTTCCAATAATTCTGAAAAATAATCGTTTCCCTTGATAAATTACAAATAGCACTACAACACATGAAAGTGTTACATAGATCTCGCTATCTATTTTTGTTAAATTAAAATATTTAAGCGTGTAAAAAAGAAACAATCCGAAATTGAAAATAAATATTACATTCATCAAAAAAGATGATTGCAAACTGGCTTGATTTCGTTCTTTTGCTTGTTTTGTAGATAAATTTAGATTAATGGCGCTCTGAAACATCTCTGAAAATGCCTTTTGAAAGAATAACCTTACCCAAATTAAAACACCTAAAAGAGCAACCACATACCATAGCATCCAATCAGTTTCCTTGAAATGAAATTCTATGCGTATATTATCTTCTTTTTTAGTACTTTGAATTGTTTTAAGAATTCGTTGCTGAGGTATTTCTGTTTCATTTACTTTAAAATTCCCCGAAGAATCAATAATTTGTGGAATAAACTCAGGTGTATTATTTAATGATTTTGCCTCTTTCTTAAGTACAACCTTTTCATTTTTTACAACACTATTATTTTTTTCTGATTTATCAACAATAGTCTTTATATTGTTTTTAAATGCTTGCTTGTTTTGTAAAGTTTGCTTGTTGATAAAAAGCTCTTTATGTTGCAATAACTCCTTTTTAAGAGTGCTCGCTTTGAATTGTTTGGTATATTGAATCTCTTCTTTCGATGGTGAAAGTTTAACTCCTTCTTTAAATTGCTTAACTTTTTTTATAGTGCTAGTTTCAGAAGCTACTTCTTCCTTTTGGTATGGAAATATTTGGTGCTGGTTTTTCTTAATAGGCATACTGAAAATTTTAATGAACAAAGATAAAGATTCGGCCTGAAATTGCAATACATATTTTGTTGAAAAGGAAAATTTAAAAAATGGGATAAACAATTTATAAACTAACACTGTGAATCTCTGTGCAACAAATTATTATTTCAAAGAGAGCCACAGAGAAGGACAAAGATGTTCTCAGAGGAAATTCAACTCTTTTTTAAAATTATTAGATTTTTAGATAAAATATTTTACCGGTAATTTAATAATAAAATATTTTATGTATGTTTGATTCTAAGTTTAATTTACAACAAACATATTAGTGAAAAATAATATCCCAAACATAATCACCTTACTTAACCTTCTTTCTGGTTGCGTAGCTACTTTTATTGCAATTACAAATGCAGACTACCTTATTTATGCAGCAGTGTTTATTATAGCAGCTGCGGTGTTTGACTTTTTTGATGGTTTTGCAGCTCGTTTATTGAAAGCAAATTCCGAGTTGGGTAAACAGCTTGATTCTTTGGCCGATTTAATTAGTTTTGGAATGGCTCCGGCTGCAATACTAAGTATGTTTATAAGGCAACAACTTCATTTGGAGCAAACTATTGTTTTTTCTGATTTATCGGAAAAGGAGATTGTTCTTATATTATTCCCATTCATTATCACCGCTTTTTCGGCACTACGACTTGCAAAATTCAACATAGATACAAGACAAACGAGCTCTTTTATAGGTATGCCTACTCCGGCAAACGCACTGTTTATTATTTCTTTGGTATTTATAAAAACCTTTGATGGAGATTCAAATTTGAGCAACTTGCTTACTGATACATACACTATAATTGGTGTAACTCTTGTAAATTCTTATCTGCTAATTTCACCGTTACCAATGTTCTCTTTAAAATTTAAAACAGTAGCATTTAAAGACAATTTCGTGAGATATTTATTGATATTCTTAGCAATTGTAAGTATTACATTAATAAGCACATACAGTCTGTTGATAATTATGTTATTATATATAATTATCTCAATAATAAATACATTAGTTGCTAAAAAGGAAGTGTACAATAAAATCTAGATAGATTCTAGTATCTCTTTTATTCTCAAGTACAGATTGTCTATACTTATAGGTTTTTTAATAAAATCTAAAGCCCCTAAACTCAATACATAATCAATATCCTCTTGTTCTTGTTTCGCACTTACCACCACCACAGGTATGTGTTGCAGTTTGGGTATTTTTTTAATTTCCTGCAAAATCTCCTCGCCATTTACTCCATAAGATCATCAAGTCTAACAGAATTATAGAAGGCATTAATTGCTCAATTGTAGCAAGAGCATTTTTACTGTTCAGTTCTACATAAACAGATATTTCATCAGATTCTTCTTCAAATATTGACTTTATCAACATGGTGTTGATTTCCGAATCATCTATAACTAGTATTGAAGACATTGTAGTTTTTGTTTTTTTCAATTGAGTTGCAATATACACAAATTATAAAGTTTAACTTTAAATAAGGTTTTTTATTTTCAATTGTGATTATTTTTTATTGCAAATTTCTACCTAATAGATGTAACAAGAATTGGGTAAAATAATTCACAAAAAAGAATCAGATATTTATTAATTATTTTTTTTCTTTATAGTACTTTTGTGCAGTCTTAATTAAGACGTACACAAATGAAAAAAATCAGATAGAAGATCTGAACTAATTGTTGATTATGAATAAAAACAAAACAAAGATTGTTGCTACAATCGGACCTGCCACTTCGTCAAAAGAGATACTTAAAGAGTTAATAATAACAGGAGTAAACGTATGCCGTTTAAATTTTTCTCACGGCTCTCATGAAGACCATTTAAAAGTAATGGAACTAATTCGTGAAATTAACAGTGAATTAAAATGTAATACAGCAATATTAGCCGACTTACAAGGACCTAAACTAAGAATAGGTGAAGTAGAAAACAATGGCGTATTATTAAATGAAAATCATATCATTGAATTTACAAATGAAAAATGCTTAGGGAATGCTAATAGGGTGTATATGAGCTATTCTCTATTCCCTCGCGATGTTGCTGTTGGCGATTATATTTTGGTTGATGATGGAAAAATTAAATTACAAGCCACCGAAACCAATGGAATTGATATGGTAAAAGCAAGAGTTATTCATGGAGGTATTCTCTCTTCAAAAAAAGGTGTAAACCTACCAAATACAAAAATATCTCTTCCGAGCATGACTGAAAAAGATATTGCAGATGCCCATTTTGCGTTAGATCATGATGTGGATTGGATTGCATTATCATTCGTACGCTCAGCTAAAGATATTATTGACTTAAAAGATCTTATTGCTCATAAAGGCAAACATACAATGGTTATTGCTAAAATAGAAAAACCAGAAGCAATGGATCATATAGATGAAATTATTGCTGTTACCGATGGCATAATGGTTGCACGAGGCGATTTAGGTGTAGAAATGCCTTTCAATCAGGTTCCACTTATGCAAAAAACTATTGTTGAAAAATGTATAAAATTTGCAAAACCGGTTATCATTGCCACTCAAATGCTTGAAAGCATGATTACGAATAGCACACCCACTAGAGCAGAAGCTACAGACGTTGCAAATGCGGTGATTGATGGAGCAAGTGCTGTTATGCTAAGTGGCGAAACCGGGGTTGGAAAATATCCTATTGAGGTAATACTTGCCATGAAAAGCATAATCTGTTACACCGAACAGTTTGGTTACAAATACAATAGATATCATGAACCTATTGTTTATGATGAATCATTCATACCTGATTCTATTTGCCTAAATGCAGGAAAACTTTCTAACCAAATAAATGCACAGGCAATTATTGTACTTACATATTCGGGTTATACCTCGTTTAGAATAGCAAGCCACAGACTCAGTTCTGATGTATTTGCTTTTACTCCAAACGAAATGCTTCTTAGACAGATGTCGCTTCTATGGGGAGTAAAAGCATATAAAAGTCCTGAGTTTTTTCATACCGACGATGCTATTGACTTTACCCTAAATATTCTAAGCAAAGAACAAAGAATAAAAAAAGACGACTTAGTAATACATATAGGTAGCACACCGCTAAATAAAAGATGCACTACTAATATGGTAAAACTCACCAAATTATAAAAAACCAATATCTTTTTTCCTGCTTTTGAGAGTATAGTTACATACACTTAATATACTCTCAAAAGTAAGAATTTAAAAACACCTTTAATAAATCTCCTAGAATACATTCCTGCAATCTATTTTTAATCATATTGATTTTAAATTCTCAAAAATTTAAGAGCTTATTTTTAAATTCAATATTGTTTTCAAAAATTTATTATCCGGCACCTGATTTTACAGACACAACTTCAAAATTTAAGAATTCCAAACTGCTTGTTAATACAGTATTAATAAAAAAGCAGAAAATAATATGAATTTTATTGAAATGATTATAACACAAATAACGTCAGAAGGTTGATTTGCCTGCGAAAGTTAAATTAATATTAAAATAAAACATTTTGCTTTTTGTTTTTTATCTATTATTTGTATCTTTGCAGCAGATAAGAATACTTCGATAATTTAAATTCAAATCAGATGTACAAATTTAGCCTCTTATTTGTGTTGTTTATAGCATTCATTGCCAACAAGACTATTGCCCAAAATGAACAAATGAAGCTCGAAGAGCTTGAAGATGTAAAAGTAACTGGAATAAAACTTACAGACAGCATTATATATGAAGCTGATCTTCCTCAGAGATATGCAGTATTTGAGAATAAAAAAGTAGATATTATTGATAATATGATATTCTTTTGCGAAACATTGAAATCGCCAAAAGAGAAATGTCTTACGTCAACCGGTTATTTAAAACCTTCTTTGTTAAACACTTATAGCAATACGAAAAAAACTGCAAAAGCTTTCTCTGTTGCGGTTGAAAATGAAATAAATCTTGCAATAAATTCTTGCGAATGTATAAGCAAAAGTAGATTGCAATATATTTCTAATCTTCAAAAACTTCAAAATACTATTGAAAAACAGACTTCAAAAGTTGAAAGTTTAGTAGTAAAGAAAGTGAAGGGAGTATAAATTTTATATCCCTATTCACTATACATTGTAAATTATAAAACACCTTTAGTAGTTGCTAATGCTTGATTGCTAATATTTCTAGCTACTGCCATTCTAATAGCTTTGGCTAATGCTTTGAATATAGCTTCAATTTTATGATGTTCGTTCTCACCATCTGCTTTTATATTCAAATTCATTTTAGCAGCATCAGAGAATGATTTAAAAAAATGCAAAAACATCTCAGTAGGCACATCTCCTACTCTTTCGCGTTTAAAAACAACATCCCAAACCAACCAAGGTCTGCCTGAAAAATCAACAGCCACCTGAGCCAAACAATCATCCATAGGTAAGAGAAATCCATAACGCTCAATGTGTTTTTTTGCACCTAAAGCCTTCAAAAAGCCTCTCCTAAAGCAATTGCAGTATCTTCAATAGTATGATGCTCATCTATATGTAAATCGCCGTTGACATTTATAGTAATATTACAATTTGAATGTCGAGAAAGTTGCTCCAGCATGTGATCAAAGAAATGCAAGCCCGTTTTTATATTATATGTCCCATTTCCATCAAGATTTAACGCTATTTTGATGTCCGTTTCATTCGTTTTTCTTGTCACTTCAGCAAATCGAGGAGGGAACAACAAAAACTTTACAATCTCATCCCAATTATTACAAATCAAAATACAATATTCACTTAATCCTGCATTTTCTAGTTCGGAATATCTTGATTTATCAGCGTACCATATAGCCTTTGCGCCTAGATTCTTAGCAAGTTCTACATCGGTCAATCTATCGCCAATAACAATTGAATTAGGTAAATCGTACTCATCAGAAAAATATTTGCCCAACATTCCAACACCTGGTTTTCTTGTTGGTAATTTCTCATTTGGAAATGACTTATCAATAAAAACATCATCGAAAATAACTCCTTCGCTCTTCAAAATAGAAAGCATCTTATCGTGAACTGGCCAAAAAGTATGTTCAGGAAAACGCTCAGTGCCCAATCCGTCTTGATTCGTAACCATTGAAAATTCAAAATCAGAATTTTCACGCAAAAATTTCAAAGCTGAAATAGAGTTGGGCAGAAATTCTAGTTTTTCAAAAGAATCAACCTGTTCATCAACAATTGGTTCTTCAATTATATTTCCATCTCTATCTAAAAATAGTACTCGCTTCTTCATTATTATCTAAAATTATTTCTATTAAACAAACCAATAAAATTAAGGCAATACACTTTCTACAAACGTTACTTCAAACAAACTTGGCCAATTTTTTCCGGTTATATACATCTTGCCTGTTTTCTTATTAAAAGCAATTCCATTCAGGACATCGGTTTGTTCGGTTTTACTTTTTTCGGGTAAAATTCCTTTTAAATCAATTTTCTCTACAACAATCCCACTTTTTGAATCGATTTTTACGATATTATTTTTTGTGTATACATTAGCATATATATATCCATCAACCCACTCAAGCTCATTGAGCAAATCTACTTTGTCATAATTATCATATACTTGTAAAGTCTTTACTACAGAAAAATTTGCTGTATCTAAAAAATACAATTTATTAGAACCATCGCTCATGATAAGGTTTACTCCATTATTGCACAGCCCCCAACCTTCTGTAGCGTAATTGAAAGAACTCAATTTCTCAAATGTTTTCAAATCATAAACAAAACCAATATTTGATTGCCAAGTAAGTTGTATAAGCTTATTATTAAGAATAGTAATTCCTTCTCCAAAATACTGTTGGTCTATTGCTTTGCTTTTGAGCACCTTGCCGGTTTCAAGTTCTACACTGCGAATTTCAGATTTCCCGTTTAATCCTATACCTTCAAAAAGTTGATTGTTGAAAAATTCCAAACCCTGAGTGTAAGCATTCACATCGTGCGGATACGTTTTTTTTACAATAAAAGATTTCTGCTTTGGAGCAACATTAGACAGAAAACGAAAAGTAATAGTACTTGTATAAACAGTGTCTGTATACGGTAACTCTACCTTCAATATGTGATCGCCAACCTCTGATATTTTATTTGTATAAACAGAATATGTATTCTCATTTCCGAAGGTTTCATCCATAATTTCATCATCTATATAAAAAGATGCGACACCTTTAAAAATTTCTTTATTGACAAGATTAAGCGTAAACTCAATAGTATCATGTAAAGAAAAAATAGCAGGATTTTTAGTAAAACTAATAGAAAAATAAGGTACTTTTTCTTTTTTTACTTCATTTCTCTTCTGCGATTCGCCACATGAAAAAAGTAAAAAAACAGAAGTTAAAATGCTTATTAAAAAATACTTCATATACTTAAATTTATAAATCATTGAAATGCTTTGAAAAACTACTTTTTATAAAAATCGGGCGTTCCAAAGCAAACTCCTAGTTTTTTTGCTGTTCTTACCAAATTGGTATCTGCGCTTACTAATTTTGTTTTCCCGGCTGATTCTTTTAAAGGAATTGCAATTACATCATTGTTTTTAATTGCAACCATCTGGTTATAAATACCTTTATGAATAAGTTCGGCAGCAAAAGCACCATATTCGGTAGCTAAGATTCTATCTTTTGCTGTTGGAGTACCGCCTCTTTGAATATAACCTAATACCGTTTCGCGAGTTTCTAAACCAGTCATTTTCAATATTTTCTTAGTAATATATCCAGCAGCCGATTTCTTTTCTCCCTTAAAAATACCTTCAGCCACTACTACAATAGAATAAGGTTTACCCTTGTCATGACGTTCCTTTAAGTTTTGAGTTACAACATTTATGTCATATTCTATTTCCGGAACAAGAATAACATCGCCACCGCCTGCTATACCGGCATGAAGCGCAATCCAACCGGCTGCATGACCCATCACTTCTATTACCATAATTCTTTTATGCGAATTTCCGGTAGTGTGAAGCCTATCTATAGCATCGGTACAGATTGATACAGCAGAATCAAATCCGAATGTTTCATCAGTACCCCAAACATCATTATCAATAGTTTTTGGTAAGCCGATTATATTTAAACCTATTTCAGAAAGTTTTGCAGCCGTTTTAATTGTTCCGTTACCACCTAAACAAACCAAACAATCTAGTCCTAAATCTTTGTATGTTTTAATAATATCATCAGGTTTATCATGCGATTCATCACCTTTTTGAAAAGGCTTCTCGCGCGAAGTGCCTAATATTGTGCCTCCTAAAGTAAGAATACCTGATACACTTTGGTCGGTAAGTTGGGTGTAATCATTATCAATAAGTCCTTTGAACCCCGATGAAAACCCATAAACTTCCATTCCATATTCAATCATGGCTGTTTTGGCAACGCCACGAATTGCAGCATTAAGCCCCGGACAATCGCCACCGGATGTAAGTATTCCTATTTTTTTTGCCATGATTTTTCTTATAATTCGTTTTTTAGTATTTCAGATAAAAATTGAGTCTGTTCCTTAAATGTATTAGCACCTTTATAATCAAATACTTTCCAAATCTGCCAAGCCTTGCATGTATCACCTGGTTTCAAATGATAAAGTGGTGAATGATATTCTAATTCAAGCAATGCGTTTTGAGTATTTGTTTCAGTATGATTATATATTTCTACAAGAGCCTGTTCAGGATGAATTGCAGTAGGTTCGTGTTTTTCAAAATGAATAAGCAACATTTTATTGTTAACAAATCCGGAAATTATGGGTGCTTGAGGGTAAATAAATGCTTTTGAACTTCTTTCTGTAAAAGGAGCTTGTGGTGCTTGAGGAGAATACGAGAAAATGCCATCTTTATAAATATATGGCATTTCTTGCGAATTACTACTCAAAACAGGAATAACTTTTATGCTATTATTATCTGCCACAGGAACATAACCTTTAAAATTACCATCTAAGCGTGTGTTAAACCAAATATCCCAAGAAACATCTATATCAGAGCAATTTACCATAGTTGTCTGTACAAAAATGCTTGCATCTTCATTTATAGCATATTCCTTAATAAACTTAATTTTAGAAATCGGACTAACCATTCCTTCAAGTACAATACTAGTAGGAGATTGATGAGTAATTGTATATTCAGAATAAATTAAAAATGGATCGGGAGGCCAAGCAGCAGCAGTATCTTTTCTTTCTTTGTTTAAATCTTGTAGTTTCCACCAATCGCTCTGCGGTCCAACCCAGTTTATATGACCATTGAATGCCTTAAAATCTGAAAAGGCAGACAATTCAGGAGTGTCAGAATTCTCCCATTGCGAAGAATCTGATTTTAGAATATTCTCCGTATCCTTATAATATAAACCTACTAATCTACCTCCTATCTTAGGCGATATAACTAATTCAATATCATTTCTGACTAACTTTATTACACTATTACTCATTCAACAAAACTTCTTAACTATTAAAAAACAAATATACATTTTCATTTACAAACCATCTATTTGGTAATAAAAAAAATAAATAAAATAAAAATCTAAAAATGGAAGTTTTCATTAAAAACTTTTTATTAATTTAGAGTAAGTTATTTTTTTTGAAATGAATTTTATTGTTTGTTTAAAAAAAATTATGATATCTCGATATATTGTTTAAATTTGTATTGAGTGTAGTATAAATCTTAATAAGATACTTATAATATGTTACAAGAATCGAAATGGGTATTGCTTTTTGCAATTTTTTGTTTACTACGTATTACAGTATTTTCCAATGAAAAAGAAAGTACTAACCACCAATCAGAGTCAGCTCACCAAGAAACATCATTAGATATAAATAAACTTATTTTTGAGCATATTGGAGACAATCATGATTGGCATTTGTTTGATTTGAAAAATGAAGACGGAAGTAAAAAACCTGTAAGCATTCCATTACCTATTATATTGGTTTCTACCAGTCCATTTGGCATTGATGTATTTATGTCGTCAGCTTTTCATCATAGTCATAGTGCTGTAACGAAAGGTGATAATACCTACTTCATGAAAGACCAAAAGATTTACTATACAGATGCGGAAGGCACTTTGCATTACAATGAAAAAAATGAAATCCTCAATGGTAAACCACTAGATTTTTCTATTACCAAGAATGTAGCAAGTTTACTTTTAGTAATAATAATTCTAATGTTACTTTTCACTACTGTAGCAAAAGCATACAAAAAAAATCCGCTAAAAGCTCCAAAAGGTTTGCAAGGTTTCATGGAACCGCTTATACTCTTCGTTAAAAACGATATAGCAATTCCCAACATTGGGCATAAAAAATATGCGAAATTTTTACCTTATTTGCTTACTGTATTTTTCTTTATTTGGTTAAGCAATGTCTTAGGATTGATACCAATATTTTATCGGAGCAAACGTTACCGGAAACATTGCTGTTACAATGGTACTGGTAGTATTTACCTTACTAATTGTAAATTTCAGTGCAAACAAAAATTATTGGAAACATATTTTTGCAATGCCCGGTTTACCAAAACCTTTATTAGTAATAATGATACCTATAGAACTTATTGGCGTTATTACAAAGCCATTTGCATTAATGATACGTTTGTTTGCAAATATTACAGCCGGTCATATTGTAGTACTAAGTTTGATTTCACTTATATTTATTTTTAAATCGCTTTTATTAGCACCCGTTTCAGTGTTTTTTGTACTGTTTATGGATGTTTTAGAATTATTTGTAGCAGCCTTACAAGCATATATATTTACAATGCTTTCAGCATTATTTATTGGTTTGGCAGTGCAAGAGCATCATTAATATTTTTTTATTGAAATAGTCATTTTATTAACCTTAAATAAATACATACATGGGAGAAGTAATTTCTTTAGTACCGGTAGCTGCAATTGGAGCAGGATTAGCTGTAATAGGAGCCGGTATTGGTATTGGTAAAATTGGTGGTTCTGCAATGGAAGCTATTGCACGTCAGCCGGAAGCGTATAATAAAATTCAAACTGCAATGCTTATTGCAGCAGCACTTGTAGAAGGGGTAGCTCTATTTGCAGTGGTTGTTGCTATGATTAGCAAATAAGTTTTATTATCAACTGTTCATACCGCGATTGGCTGTATGAACAGTTTATTTGAAAAAAAAACAGCAATAAATAATAAAAAAAGAGATTTATGGAATTAGTAACACCGGGTATTGGCTTATTATTTTGGACTACCCTTTCGTTTATAATACTCCTTTTATTACTTGGAAAATTTGCATGGAAACCAATAATAGGAGCCATTAATGATAGAAACAAATCTATTGAAGATGCTTTACTTGCTTCCGAGAAAACAAAAGAAGAGATGGCATTACTTAAATCTGACAATGAAAAAATACTTGCCGAAGCACGAAAAGAACGCGACAATCTCTTAAAAGATGCACGCGACATGAAAGACCAACTCATTGCAGAAGCTAAGACAAGAGCAACAGAAGAAGCTGCAAAATTGCTTGCATCTGCTAAAATGAATATAGAGAATGAAAAAAATGCAGCTATTACTGAAATAAAAAAGAAAGTAGCAGAATTATCAATAGAAATTGCAGAAAAGTTACTGGTTAAAGAACTTACTGACAAAAAAACAAGTGATGATCTAATAAATAAATCGCTTGAGAATCTAAAATTGAATTAGCAATAACTAATTCACAATCAATATGCTAAACTTTTTAAATTTTAGGTATGAATCATAGTAAAATTTCAATACGTTATGCAAAAGCTCTATATTCTTTCGCAAAAGAAAAGAGCATTTTGGAAAATGTAAAAACTGATATATTATTGATAGTAAAAGCTATTAATACAATTACTGAATTATCTGATTTTGTTAAAAGTCCGGTTGCTAAACCTAGCGAGAAAAAATTATTCTTTAAAAATCTGTTTGACAAAAAAATTAGCACAGAAACTCTTCACTTTTTGAATTTACTAATAGATAATAAAAGAGAAATGTTTCTTGTAGATATTGCTAGAAATTTTCTAGAAATATTTAAGAAAGAAAAAGGAATTAAAACATTGATACTTACTGGTTCGCAAGCATTAACAGAGGATCAGAAAAAAAACATAGTACTTTTTGCAGAAAATAATTTTAAAACAAAAATTGAATTAGAAGAAAAAATTGATCCATCAATAATTGGTGGCTTTATAATAAGAATTGATGACATGCAACTTGATGCATCAATATCGTGGAAGTTAAAAGAGCTTAAGAGAGAATTGTTGGAAACAGCAATTTGATAAAAATACCAAGAATAAAGAAAATAAGAGTAATAAAAGAAATATACTGAAAAATATGGCTGATATTAAACCTGCAGAAGTTTCGGAAATATTGAAGCAAAAGCTGGAAGGTTACAAAACCGAAACCGAATTACAAGAAGTAGGTACCGTTTTACAGGTGGGCGACGGTATTGCACGTATTTATGGAATGTCAAACGTTCAATCTAATGAAATGATAGAGTTTGATAGTGGCACAAAAGGTATTGTTCTTAACCTAGAAGAAGATAATGTTGGAGCAGTATTGCTTGGACAATCGGAAACGGTAAAAGAAGGTGATACAGTAAAAAGACTGAAAAAAATAGCTTCTATAAAAGTAGGTGAAGGTCTTCTTGGAAGAGTAATAAATACCATTGGGGAACCGATAGACGGCAAAGGTGCACTTACTGGCGAATTACTAGAAATGCCTTTAGAAAGAAAAGCGCCTGGGGTTTTATATCGCCAACCGGTAAACGTACCATTACAGACAGGTATAAAAGCTATAGATTCAATGATTCCAATAGGTAGAGGTCAGAGAGAACTCATTATTGGCGACAGACAGACCGGTAAAACAGCAATTGCTATTGATACTATCATAAACCAAAAAGAATTCTACGACAAAGGAGTTCCTGTATATTGCATATATGTAGCCATTGGTCAGAAAGGAACTACGGTTTCAAATATAGCCAAAACGCTTGAAAGCCATGGAGCAATGGCATATACAACAATAGTAACAGCTACAGCATCAGATCCTGCGGCTTTGCAATTTTATGCACCATTTGCTGGTTGCGCAATAGGCGAGTATTTCAGAGATACTGGAAGAAATGCACTAATAATATATGATGATCTTTCTAAACAGGCAGTTTCATACAGAGAAGTATCGTTGTTGCTCAGAAGACCACCGGGCAGAGAGGCTTATCCGGGAGATGTGTTTTACTTGCACTCACGTTTACTGGAACGTGCAGCAAAAATCATCAATTCTGATGAAATAGCTCAGAAAATGAATGACATACCACCATCACTATTAGGTAGAGTAAAAGGAGGCGGTTCGCTTACAGCACTTCCTATTATTGAAACACAAGAGGGCGATGTATCTGCATATATACCAACAAACGTAATATCAATTACTGATGGTCAAATATTTCTTGAGGCTAGCTTATTTAATGCCGGTATCAGACCAGCTATTAACGTAGGTATTTCTGTATCTCGAGTAGGAGGAAATGCACAGATTAAATCTATGAAAAAAGTAGCAGGAACGCTACGTCTAGATCAAGCACAATTTAGAGAATTAGAAGCTTTCTCAAAATTCGGATCAGATTTGGATGCAGCAACAACCTCAGTTCTAGCAAAAGGTAGAAGGAATGTGCAAATACTAAAACAACCACAATATAAGCCAGTACCGGTTGAAAACCAAATTGCAATAATATACTGCGGTACCAAAGGTTTGTTGTCAAGTGTACCTGAGAATAAAGTTCAAGAATTCGAAACCGATTTTATAGAATTTCTTAAACTAAGACATAAAGATGTATTATTATCAATAGGTCAAGGTAAATTAGACGATTCTACTGCGCAAATACTTGAAAATGCGGCAAAAGAAATATCTGCTAAATATAAAAAATAATAAAATAAACTTTTATGGCAGGAATTAAGGAAATACGTACACGAATTACTTCTGTTCAGAATACTCAAAAAATAACGAGTGCAATGAAAATGGTGTCTGCAGCTAAATTAAGAAAAGCTCAGACCGCTGTTTTACAAATGCGTCCGTATTCTGAAAAGCTTAAAGAAATAATTGAAAATATAACTTCTGCTTCAGATGATATTACTAGTACTGTTTTCTCAGAACAAAAGCACAGTGGGAAAACTCTCTTAATTCCTATTTCATCAAACGGTGGACTTTGTGGAGGTTTTAATTCTAATATATCAAAACAGTCTATTTACTTCATAAACACATCACTCTACGATGAGTTTTCAAGAGGGAATATTGAAATTTTCAGTATTGGTAAGAAAGTTAGAGATTTGCTCAAAACTAAAGGATATGCACCAAACAGAGATGAAACAGATATTTATTCGCATCTTTCATACAGTTCGGCATCAGAGATTGCTGATGAAATAATGTTTGAATTCTTGAAAGGGAATTATAATAAAGTGTTTCTGGTTTATAATAAATTCAAAAATGCAGCCACACAAGAAGTTACTGTAGAACAATTTCTACCGGTGGCATCTCAAAAACAAGACAAAGCTGTAAAACAAAACAATTACATTTTTGAACCTTCAGAATCAACTATTATTAGCGAACTTATACCAAAAACACTGAAATTGCAATTTTATAATGCTTTGCTTGAATCTGTAGCTTCAGAACATGGAGCAAGAATGACTGCAATGCATGCCGCAACAGATAATGCTTCTGTTCTACTAAAAGATTTAAAAATTGAATACAATAAAGCCAGACAGGCTTCTATTACTAATGAAATACTGGAAATTGTAAGTGGAGCAAATGCTCTAAGGGGTTAATTTTTACTTTTATGTTGTTTGATAAAAAAAAGAGACTATTTCAACAATAGTCTCTTTTTTTATGAAAATCAAAAATATTTCTTACATTCTATAGAACAACCCTATTTGCCCATCGAAAATATATGGAACGTTATTATTCCTAATATTAAAACCATACATGGTATAGTGGGCTCTATACAAAACATTAAAACCAAATTTCTGTTTTGTATTAAACAGACTCTTGAACGTATGATTAAAACCAATACCAAAACCAATAGTACCAATAGTTTGATTGCTATAGATTGCCTCACCTATAAACAATTCGCCGTATTTACTTACCTTACCATGTGAATATATAACTTCTGCAACAATTTTACCCGATCTAAATAAATATCTTCGCAAAGCAGCAGAAAAAACATCAATATTTTGGTATCCATACGTTTTTACATTAGAATCCTCGACTTCAACCTTTTCAATATTTCTTATACATCTATAAGATACTCCAATCGATGTTTTATTTAAAAAATAATAATTGATAGAAGGAGATAAAGCAAGCCTCACGTCGCGATATTTATTATAAGAACCAAACGCCAACCCAAGATTAGTACCTAACTCAAATTCAATTGTATTTCTATTATATGGTAATGAATCGGCAAAATTTTGTGATTTAACGTTTATAAAAAATACTATAATGAGTAGATTAACTAATAATATTTTCATTTGTTTTAAATTTAATGATTTTAAAAAACTTGTCAGAAAAACATCCATGAAAAAAATTCAAACCATGTAAATTAAATTTCTCATGGATGTATCATTAATAAATCACTGTTTTCTATTGCATTTTAATGATTTTATTGGGCAATTAAAATGCATCAAACATTGATTCAATTCTATCATTGAAACCTGGTTTTCTCAAATCATTAACCATTTGAAAAGGAATTCCCCAAACATAGAGTCTATCTCCTTCAAAGTATTTATAATCACAATACCAAACAGGTCCACCAAACTGAGCAATAGAAGAGGCTTGATTATTTAATTCTCTAAAATCGCCAATAGGGACACCGGCTCCAGAACTTTTATTTAGACCTTTTCTGTCTATATTAATATAAATTGTTTTCCAAAATGACGCTTTTAATGTATTTCTCTTTATGCCCATAATTTGCTCTTTCTTTTCAAAGAATTCATCAGGAAAATCTCCACTTTCTTCGCAAGCTACCATATTATTATCTTTATAGTACTTACTAAATTCATCTAATTTTTTTGATTGATCAGCTATATCAACATTAAATATAATTTTTGACCATTTTGATAATTTTTCATAATCATCAAAACAATAAACTGAATTTGGAAATTTATCAGAAATAACCGTTATCATTTTAACATTATTACCACTTTTAAGACGAGATACGCTAATTGCCTCGTATTGTTCGACCATTTCTTCATTGTAATAATAGTAGCAGACAGAAGTATCGGCAGATGCAATACTTTGATTTTCTTCAACTTCTAAATCTATTGGAAGTATTGACGGAATTGGATCCTTTGTACAACTAAGGGTTACTAAACCAATAATCATAATGAATAAATAATTTTTTTTCATAGTTCTGAGTTTTTGAAGTTTAGGTTTATTGTAAAAAATGTACTGACAATTTCATACAAAACGTCAGTCGTGAGTACTAAATTGTTATTGTAAATATCAAAAAAATTGAAATGGGATGATTGTTTAAATTATAAGTTAATTTATGACAATAATAAAAAAAGTTTTAACTAATGGGAGTCTTTTGTAACAACCATTAATTTGATATGTTTGCACATTTAATTTGTGGAATATCAATTTAAAATATGATACGTATCATAAATACAACACTATATAGATTAAAATCCTGCTCGTGTGTAAACAATTAGTAAACACATAAAAGCTTTTAACACATCTGGGTTTAGACAAATCAAGTTGAATGAAAAAATTGGGAATATCACGCACAAGAATTTATAACTTTCTCAGTGCATTAATAGATGGGTATAATGATATTAATGAAGAATATCTTTTTTTTGAAGAAAACAACTCTTGAAAAGACGATATTAAAGAATTATAAACAACATTTTCAAAAATTGTAAGGATTGAAAATGCTGTTTATATAAATACTTTAAAAATTATTTCTTTGATAATTGGTTTTCGAGGTCACCAATTTTTTTAATTAATTCATTTTCACGTAATGAGAATTCGGAAATGCGTTTTTGCATTTGCAATTCTAAAATTTTATTTTCAGTTATATCAGTTCCAATAAAAGTAACTTTAAACAATTCATTAGTTGTAAGCAAATGAGGAATATAGTTTACATGAAACCATTTTTCAGCACCATCAGGTAAGGTTCTTTTTATTTGTGTCTCATAATTTTGTCCATTATTTACCTGTTGCCAAGCTTTTTCAAATTCTTTTTTGTCTTCTTTAGAAAAAAGAGCTTCAAAATTAACTTCATGTATATCGTCCTTAGTAAATCCATATGTAGAAAGAAACATATCATTGACATCTACAATTGAACCTTTATTGTCTAATTCGACACGAATTATGCACTTGTCAACTGCTTGAAATTCTAAAGAATCAAAATTATTGGCATTCTGCATAGTTACATCAAGACCTAAATACAATATTTTTTGAATAGTACCATGCAGATCTTTAACGGTTGAATAGGTTGAAAGCAATTCAATTGTTCCCTCTTTTGTTTTATGAATAAATTTTTGCTCAATATGCTTACCGCCATTAAGTAGCGCATTCCACAGATTCATAAACTCATCTCTATTCTCATCGGGGAAAAATTCACTTACATGCATTGAGTAAGCTTCTTTACTTTTATATTTAAAAAAATCTAAAAATCTTGTATTTGCATATTCCAAATTACCATCTAAAGAGAAATCAGCTCTAATAATAGAGTGATTTACAGTATTCAAATAACCCATTGCATCAGACTTTAATCTCATAGCCTCTTCTCTATTTGCCTGCATCTCTTCAATATTTTGCCTAGCTTCTTCTTCTTGCGCTCTGAGTTCCTCTGCTTGCTGTTGAGATTGCAATAGCAAGTACTGGGTTTTCATCGTAATCTTTGTGGTGAAAAGCTGAGATGTAATGCTTTCAGCTAATTTCTCAACAAAAGAAATTTCAAAATCAGTTATTTCTTTCAACGAACTAATTTCCATTACCCAAATATAAGTTCATCTAACTTTAAAGGTATGAATAATAATGATTTGGGGTTAGATTTTCCTAATCCGGATTCTATACTAAGATAATTATCAGGAAAAACGGTCATGTACTTGGTTTTCATTTCTATATAGCAATTACCCACAAGCGTCTCCCCTACTTCAATTCTAGTCATATCCATTTTTTCAGAACTGAAGGCGTATGAGGCAATTAATTGTAGGTGTAGATCATTATCATTATCATCATTTATGACAAAAATACCTCCTTGGGCTGCTCCAATATACCTGACAAGGTTAGAAAGAACTTCATCGGCTAAATTTTTAATAGATTCTTTATTATTTCTTAGAATATCGCTAAATAATGCCAAGCCTTCATTAAACCATCGGCGTTGTACATCTTCTTGTTGACGAACTTGCAACTCCTCATTTTGTTTAACGATTTCAATTTTTTGAGTTTCTACTTCGCTTATAGCTTCTTCAATTTTCTTACGTAACTCTTCTTTCTGCTGATGTGCAATTTTTTCTTTATACTTCACATAAAAATAGACAACAGCAGCAATAAAAAGAAAGACCAAAATGTAAAACCAAATAGTTTTATAAAACGGCGGAACTATATTACTTTTATGGAAGCACCCTCCTCATTCCAAACACCATCATTATTTGAAGCTATTACCCTAAAAGTGTATGTGCCTCCGGGTAAATTAGTGTAATTGGCAAAACGTCTGTCATATGTTGTTGTTACCCAATCATCATCAAAACCTTCCATTTTATATTTAAACTGATTCTTAGAAGGAGTTGCGAAATGGAGTGCCGAAAATTCAAAACTAAAAACATAATATTTGTAAGACAATTCCAGTTCTGTAGTTTCGTCAATACTCTGATTTAAAACTTTGCTAACCCCAGGAATTTGTGTTTCATTGAAAATTTTGAAATTTGTAACTACAACTTGAGCTTTTGATGCATTGTCAATAATACTATCTGGATTAAAAAGGTTAAATCCTTTTCTTCCTCCAAAAAATATGTATCCGTTTGATAATCTTAAAGCACTGTTGGCCATAAAATTGTTGTCCTGCAAACCATCTTCACGGTCATAATTTTTTAGACTTTTTCCTTCTTCAATTTTAAATTTAGACATACCTTTTGCAGTAGAAATCCAAAGATGCCCTTTTTCGTCTGAGACCATAGAAGATATTCCATCACCGACAATATTGCTGTTTTTCTGACTATAATTAGTGAATTTTCCAGTTTTTTTATCTAGCTTGTCAATTCCTGCACCGCCAGTACCAACCCAAATAAAACCATTTTCATCTTCAAATAATGTAGAAATAATATTTGATGATATAGAGTTTGGATTGCTTTTGTCATTTTCATAAAAGACAAATGAGTCTTTATTTCTTTCATATTTAATTAACCCATGCCCCGAAGTTCCGGCCCAAATATCACCTTCAGAATCTTCAATTATACTGAGTACAACATTCATCATCTGGTTTTCTACATCGAGTACATAAGTTTTAAATTTATTTGTTTTGTAGTCATATCTTTCTATACCTCCACCATAGGTACCTATCCAAACATAACCAAATCGGTCTTCCACAATTGCGGTAATTGCATTATTATGAAGTGCATCTGGATTAGATAGATTTTCCTTAAAGTTGTCGAAGTTTTGACTTTTAGGATTGTATCTTGACAATCCGCTACCATTACTTCCAAACCAAAAATTTCCTTGGGCATCCTCTTCTATAGCTTGTATATAATTACTAACTAATGAATTAGAATTCAATGGGTTGTTCTTAATAAAAGTAAATTTCTGCGTTTTCCAATCAAAATAATTAACTCCACCAGATCTAGTACCTATAAGAATAGAACCATTGGAGGCTTGCAAAAATGCAGTAACCTCATCATCACTAAGGCTTTGAGAATCTTTAAAATCATTTTTAAAAGTGGTAAATTTCTTTTTCTT
This sequence comes from Bacteroidales bacterium, assembly GCA_016714605.1. Lineage (GTDB taxonomy): Bacteria > Bacteroidota > Bacteroidia > Bacteroidales > UBA1715 > JADKDL01. Next base: position 113,692 of record JADKDL010000012.1, read on the forward strand.
CAAATCAATAGTATTCAATCCTCCACCTTCGGTTCCTACCCATAAAACACCCGCACGATCTTCGAACAAAAATATAATCACATTGTGACTTATAGATGTAGGAATAATTGGGTCATTAAGATAATGAACGAATTTATTCTCACTTTCTATAAATTTATCTAAACCATTCCGAGTACATACCCATAGCTCACCATTTGAAGATCTGCAAAATGAAAACGTTTCGTTACTATTTATTGTAGTTTTATCAGTAGGATTGTTTTTATAGACAATCGTTTTACCGGTACTAGGATCAAAATGGCTTATTCCACCTGCCCATGAGCCTACCCAAAAAGTATTATCTTTATCAACTAAAACGCAAAGAACTATATCGCTTCCAAGACTGGTAGGGTCACTTGGATTGTGTTGAAATCTCTGAAATCTCTTTGTTTTACGGTTAAATTTACATAAACCACCCCCATCTACACCAATCCATAGTTCTCCATTCAAATCTTCAAAAATAGCTCGTATAGCATTTCCGCTTATACTATGCTGGTCATTTTCATTATACTGATAACAGGTGAATGTTTCATTTTTTCTATCGAACTTACATAAGCCTCCTCCAAAAGTTCCTACCCAAAGTATTGTGTCCTTATCTTCATAAATAGCATACACTGCATTATTACTAAGTGAGGTAGCCAATTCCGGATCGTTTTTAAAAGCCTTGAACTTATTTGTTTTCTTATCATAAACATTCAATCCACCACCAGCAGTTCCTACCCAAATGAGTCCATCTCTAGATTCAAATAACGACTTTACAATGCCATTATTCAAACTATGGGGTCATCTGGATTAGGTTTGTAAACTTTAAAGTTATAACCATCAAATCTATTCAAACCATCTTGCGTGCCAGCCCAAATAAACCCCTTTTTATCTTGAATTATAGTGTTAACGTTACCTTGCGACAACCCCTCATCTATATTATATCTTCTGAACTTTACATCGTCTTGAGCATAGAAAGACAATACAAAGAACATAAATATCGTAAGCGATATTACTTTGATACTCATATTCTTATCTGAATTTAATAGATTATTAATAATGATACCATAATATTAGTGTTTTTTCATCAAAATTTATGCACAAAATAAAGTAATTAATATACTAAAAAATTGAGATAAAATATTCTTTTAAGTGACTAAAATCATTTATTAATAACAGTATTTGCTGATTTTAGTTCAAAAAATATTATAATAAATATCCTAAATTCATTTTTTAAAATCTATAAGAAAATACAAAAAATTTAATAAAAACAAAATAATTACGTAACACAATTTTTCAATAGATTGTGTATTTTTAGGGCTTATATTAATCTTACGCTTATGAATGAAAAAGAATTTGAGGCATTTATTGTAAAAAGCAATTACATAAAACCAAAGACAGGAAATGTTTTAATTTCTGCACCTCTAATAACCGATATTTATTTCAAGAATACTATTTTATTTTTGACAGAACATAACTATCAAGGTTCTTTTGGCTTAGTATTAAATAGACCTCATAAGAAAAATTACATGAGGTTTTTACAGGTATTAAGCAAAAAAACATTTCTCTTTCTTATGGTGGTCCTGTAGCCAATGATACTATTTTTTATATGCACAGCAAAGGGAAATCAGTGCCACAGTCTGAATACATTGGGAAAGGCTTATATTGGGGGGGCGATTTTTCTGTAGTAAAAGATCAACTAGCAACCGGCGAAATAAGTCCAGATGAAATAAGATTTTTTTTAGGATATTCGGGTTGGAGCGCAACGCAGCTAGAAGATGAAATAAACAAAGACTCATGGATAGTGGCTGATATAGCAACAAAAACAATCATGAATAGAAATCATACAGACTTGTGGAGAGAGAGTTTGAAATCGCTTGGTGGAAAATATTCGCTTTGGGCAGAATTCCCAGATGATCCATTACTTAATTAAAATCTGACTCTATAAAAGGTATAGTAGATGTGACGGTTTTAGTAATTGAAGCAAGCTAATGACTCAAATGTTATATTAAATATATATATTTGCCGAGAATTTTTACATTATAAAATTGTTTTATTATATGCTTAATTATATACTATGGGATGTTAGTCCTGAATTAATTGAAGGTTTTAGAGTACGTTGGTATGGGTTGCTTTTTGCAGTAGGATTTATAGGTTCGTATTATGTTTTGAAATATATATTTACAAAGGAAGGTAAAACCATTAAAATGCTGGACTCCTTTACTTTTACAGCATTTGTAAGTCTCATACTAGGATTGCGCTTAGGTCATTGTTTTTTTTACGAACCTGCTTATTATCTTGCAAATCCACTAAAAATTCTTTATGTATGGGAAGGCGGACTTGCTAGTCACGGTGGCGCTATAGGAATGTTAATCGGTTTTTTCATATTCTCAAGAAAACACAAAGTAGATTATATTTGGATTGTATCTAGAGCAGCCATAGTTATTCCTATAACAGCGGCAACCGTTAGATTAGGTAATCTAATGAACTCGGAAATATATGGAGTAGCTACAACACTGCCATGGGGATTTGTTTTCTTAAGAGATGCTGTAATAAATATTAAAGCAGATGATTTAATAATGATAATGACTGATAATAACCTTATTGAACAGTCGAGATTACCAATATTAATGGAATTTATTACAAAAAACACAACAATGTTTAACAAGGGAGTTGCATACCCGCTACTAATAGAAGTTTTTGAAAAATATAATTTAATACTTCCTGAAAAGACAAACATTTTTAACACAATTTTGCTAAAAAAGGGATACTTATCAGCAAACCACCCAACTCAAATTTATGAAGCTATTGCTTATGTAATAACCTTTGTAGTATTGTTTGGGAATTATGTAATGAAGATAAAAAAGGGAATCTATATAAATAGCGGTAAAATGCTAGGCGTTATGCTTATTATGATATTTGTATCAAGATTCTTAATTGAATATGTGAAAAATGTACAGGTAGGATTCGAACAAGATTTGCCTATTGTAATGGGTCAAATTTTAAGTATTCCGTTTATTCTGCTAGGATCAAAAATAATAGATTCTATGTTGCAATATGCCCTCCTAGGAGGTGTAATAGGTGCTCGACTAGGACATTGTTTATTTTACGAACCGCAATATTATTTAAGTAATCCGATAGAAATTTTATATGTATGGAAAGGTGGTCTTGCCAGTCACGGAGGTGTAATAGGTGTAATTGTAGGATTTATTATATTAAGTAAAGTTTCTAAATTCTCGCTCGTTTGGCTAATATCTAGAGCCCTTATAGTTGCCCCAATAGCTGCTGCGTTTATAAGAATTGGCAATTTGATGAATTCTGAAATTTATGGCATTGAGACATCATTACCATGGGGTTTTATATTTGAATCGAGTCCGGAAGTATTAAATGGTATTGAAGCCGCTGTGCCAAGACATCCTACACAAATTTATGAAGCCGCTCTTTATTTAATTACCGGAGCATGGTTGATTATATATTATTTAAGAAATAGTGCTTCGATAAATAACTTCAAAATCATTGCTTACGCATTTTTTGGAATATTTATTTCTCGATTTATAATTGAATTTTTCAAAATAGAACAAGTTTCATTTGAGGAAGGCATGCTACTAAACATGGGTCAACTCCTTAGTATTCCATTTATTTTAGCTGGTATTGTAATGTTATTTATTAAAAATAAGAATGAGGAAGAAGATGAGTTCAATATAGAAGATGAGTTTGAAGATGAAGTAAATGAACGCACGTAAAAAAAGTTAGAAATTTTAAATATTTCGCATACAACTTCTAATGGTTATTTACTATTTTCATTCAACAATCTAAGACCTTTGCAATAAGGCTATAAATAAATTTATTTTAAGGGTAAAATCAGATAAAATATAGTTCCAATACCAACCTCTGAGATTAATGATAATTTACCTCCCAAAATCTCAGCAAGATTCCTTGAAATAGCCAATCCAAGACCAGTTCCACTCTGGTTCTCAATACCTTTATATTCAACCTGCGCAAATCGGTCAAAAATATAATCTAATTTATCGGATGGGATTCCGACTCCGGTATCTTTAACAAAAAATTTAATGCTTTTTATTTCATCAATCATTTCATAACCAAAAACAATTTCACCTTGCTTGGTGAATTTTATAGCATTTATCAGCAAATTCATCATAATCTGTTGAAATCTATAACCATCGGTAAAAATCGTGAAGTTATTGTCTGCTACTGCTTTAGATAATTTCAAGCCTAAATGTTCTTTATCTCTTCTCTTCTTGATAACAGTAAATGAGGCCAATAGTTCATCTAATACCTGATTTAGATAACAGTTTGATTTAGAGATTTGTATTTGTCCTGATTCAATTATAGAAATATCGAGCAAATTATCTATAAAGTTAAGAAGCTTATCTCCGTTTTTTTGAATTATACCTACATATTCTTTACGTTCAGTATCGGAAATATCATCATCTTCCAATAATTCAGAAAAACCAATAATTGAATTCATTGGTGTTCTAATCTCGTGCGACATATTAGCTAAGAACACCGACTTCAGCTTATCAGCTTGTTCTGCCTTGTTCTTTGCATCTATAAGCTTTTGTTCAGTAAGTTTTTGAGAAGATATATCATGAACCACAGCTACCCATCCTGAAAGCTCATCGGTTTCATCAAATATTGCAGATAATGAGAGGCTTACAGGGAACTTAATGCCTAGTTTCGTTCTCAAGACAGACTCAATATTGAAAGTAGATTTCTCATTTTTAAGAAAATCTTTTAGATTCTCATCAGACAGTTCAGAAATATCTTTCAATAAAACCTCATTTTTCTCATAAGAAAGCATCTTAAGCACAGACGGATTGGTATCTATAATAAGACCTGTAGGATCAATTACTAGCAATCCATCATACATATTCTGAATGATTTTATCTGCTGTAATTGATTTTTTTATGAGTTTTTTCTCCAACCTTTTTTTCTGTAGAACCAATTTAATTCTACTTTCTAACTCCAGTTGATTGAATGGTTTCTTAATATAATCGTAGCCACCTACATCAAAACCGGTTTCAATATCTTTGCCGGTAACTTTGGCTGTGACAAATATTATTGGAATATCTCTGTATTTAATGCTATTACCAAGACTTTTTGCTAGAGAAAATCCATCTTCTTCAGGCATCATAACATCCATAAGAATAAGAGCTGGGTGTCTAACTTCAAGAATTCGCCACATTGACTCTCCACTATCGGCAGTTATAACCTCATAATCAGACAATAACTCTTCGAGAAGTAATCTATTAGAATACTCATCGTCAATAATTAGTATTAGTTCTCTTGGTTCGGTCATGCTCTTTAGCGGTGTTGTTGTTAGTTAAAGTGCTTGAGATTATCAAAATTCAATGTTGCAAAATAATCTTCAATCGTTTCGGCTCTTCTAATTTCTAGTACAGATTCATCAGTACGCAACAATAGTTCTGACGAACGTAATTTTGCATTATAATTGAAACCCATTGCATGTCCATGTGCACCGGAATCATGTATTACTAAAATATCATTTGGTTCTATAATAGGCAATTGTCGAGCAATAGCAAATTTATCGTTATTCTCACAAAGTGACCCAGTTACGTCGTATTTCTCAAGCAATGGAGCATTTTCTTTTCCAAGTACCGTGATATGATGATATGCTCCATAAAGTGCCGGACGCATAAGGTTAGACATACTGGCATCTAATCCCACAAATTTTTTATATGTTTTCTTTATATGCTGCACTTTAGTAACCAAATAGCCATAAGGTCCGGTGATAACTCTTCCTGCTTCCCAAAATAATTTAATTGGAGCTAATCCATTGGCCACAATTATTTCATCAAATTTCTTTCTTATTCCATTGCTTACATATTGTAAATCAACAGGTTTTTGTTCAGGTCGGTACGGTATTCCAATGCCACCACCAAGATTTATAAATTCAAATCTTATATCTAGCTTTTTATGTAATTCAACAACTAAGTTAAACATCAACTCGGCAGTTTCTATGAAATAATCAGGATTAAGTTCATTTGAAGCAACCATTGTATGTATTCCAAATCTTTTAATACCTTTATCCTTAAGTATTCTATAACCCTCAAACATTTGTTCTTTGGTAAAGCCATATTTTGCGTCTTCGGGTTCGCCAATAATAGTATTACCAGCTTTAAGCGAACCAGGATTGTATCTACAAGCTATGATATTGGGTAAACCAACATTTTGTTCCAAATAATCTATATGCGAAATATCATCTAAATTAATATTTGCACCTATTTCAAGTGCTTTTTTGTATTCATAGACAGGCGTATTGTTTGAAGTAAACATTATGTCGCTACCGGTAATTCCAGCTTTTTCAGACAGTTCAATTTCAGGCAATGAACTACAATCTGCTCCAAAACCTACTTGCTTTAGAAGTTTAATAATGAATGGATTAGGGGTTGCTTTTACAGCGAAAAATTCTTTAAAACCTTCATTCCATGCAAATGCTTGAACTAGCTTTTTTGCATTTTCCACCATTGCCTTCTCATCATAAATATGAAATGGCGTTGGGAACTGATTAATAATTCCTTCTATCTGCGCCTTATTGAAAGGTAATTGCTTGCCTAACATAATAAATCTCCTTTTTAAATACTAATAAACTACAAAAAAATAAAAATGCAATCATTAAGTTCCAAAGATAGAATAATTTTTTAGTAACATTGAAAAATAAAAGTCTATAAATTCTATATAATTAATAAAATATATAATAAGAAAGGAACAAATTAAGAGAAAAAATGGTTGTAGTAGATATCTGAGCGAGCGCCCCTATATGACAACATCTATTAATTCGATACGAAGATTATAGCATTAACATGCTATAAGATAGACTCTTCTGAAAATAATTTGGATTTATTTATAATACTTTTTTAAACCTTAATTTTAGGTTTATCATATTTGGGTAAAATTATTCTGAATGTAGTGCCAATATTCAATTCCGAATGTAAAACAAATACCTTTCCTTGATGATACTCTTCAACAATACGTTTTACGAGAGACAGCCCTAAGCCCCATCCTCTTTTTTTAGTTGTAAACCCAGGTCTGAAAACTGTTTTGTATCGAGAGCGTGGTATACCTTTTCCTGTATCTGAAATATCGACAATTACATTCTTTTGATTGTCGGAAATTTTTATTGAAATGGAACCTTTCTGACCAATTGCATCTATTGCATTTTTACAAATATTTTCTACAACCCATTCAAACAGTGAGTTGTTTATAGGTACAACTATGTCTATTTTGGGTTTTTCAAGCAAGAACTGATAATTGCTTGAACTTCTGGTTTTTATGTAATTTACGGAATTGTTCACTACTTCATAAACAGAATGCAAGTCTTTAACCGGCAAAGAGCCAATTTTTGAAAATCTATTTGCTATAATCTGCAATCTATCTACATCTTTTTCCAGTTCAGTATATATTTGCTGGTCTATATCTTTCAATTTCAACAATTCAAGCCATGCCATAATAGAAGAAATAGGTGTGCCTAATTGATGTGCCGTCTCTTTGACATACCAACCCATAATTGATTTTGTTCGTATTTTCTAGAGGCTCTGAAAGCCATATAGACAATTATGAGAAATAAAATAACTATCAGCATAAAAGCGGCCGGATAGTATTTGAGCATATTTAGTAGAAAAGAATCTTCATAGAAAATATAAAATGTCTCGTTCTCAAACCAATGCAATCTGATTGGTGTATTTACAGACTCCATTTTCGACAATACTGTTCTAAGCATTACACTATCTGAAAGTAGTGTTGAATCTATATTTCCAAAAGCTATTATTTCTCTACGCAAACTATCGGTAATAACCACCGGAACAGACGCCGAATTTAATACCACCTCACTTATAAAATTCCGTACCATATTATTCATAACCAGCTGTAATTCTGTGAATAATTTGGAATCTTGATAATACAAATAATTTAATATTTCGTTATTATAAGTAACTGCAATAGGTTCATAAAAAGCAAAATCTGCATAAAGACTATCGGTAATAAAGCTTTCAGGAATTGGAGGAATATCTAAATTAACATGCGAGACAATTTTCCCTTTAGTATTGGTCATAATAGGGATGTTTTTATTCGTCGAGATAATTTTAAGTAGGAATGTTAGATTATCAGAATTTTCTTCATCCATAATCTGACGCATTGCTCCCGACCATATCTCTACTTTTGTCCTCTCATCTTCTTTGAGTTTTTCAAAAAGTTTATTGGTATACTCTACCAGCTCTATTTTCTTTTGAATAGCACCAGCCCAAAGCATAATTTTATTACGCTCTTCTTTCTTAACATTTTCTATAATATTAAGTAAGAGAAATAAAATTCCGACTCCTAATAGCACTGCAAAAATAAACACAACGATTTTTACACGCTGTGTACTTGAATAACTTTTAAGCATACTTAAAGAGATTTGGTTGGTACATTACAAAACGATAATATGAAAAAGTGCAGATTGCAAAAAGGAAATTAGACCCGAGTGTAATTACTAAATATCATCAAAATCATAATTAAAATCATTTTCATCTTTTAGATTTTCGTCACTATCACTTTCTTTATTTTTGTTAAATTCCTCTTTAAATATTTTTATTAATTCGCTTTTTTCTTCTTGTATTTTAACTTTATTATTTTGCCTAGAATTCTTTTTATCCCACTGAATTTTAAAACTATCAGGATTTCCAAAAATTCTCAAGAAGAGTTTAATCCTGCCTAGTCCGTCATCTTCTAATTCTCCAAAAAACTCTTTTTCTTTTTGATTATTTTTCTTTTTCGACAAAAATTCGTTTAGGTAAAGCATTATGCTATAATCAAAATCTGTATCAAAACTTTGCACTCCCGAAACACCAATGTTAAAGGCATTTGTATTTATATCCATTTGTGGAATATAAACCGAGTCGTTCCTAATTACTACGCTATTTTTGAGACTCGAAAAATTTATATTTTTTAGCTCAGAAATCTCAACGAATTTTGAAAGTTCAAGTACCGGTTCAAAATTTATCAAAGCTCCATTATTCACAACTAAGTCTGTTTGAGCTTTGAGTGTATTAGTAATAAATTTAAAATCATTACTCAGTTGCAATGTAAAGTTGGTACTGCTTGACAGTAAGCCTTTTAAATGAGTGTCTTTAAGAAAATCTTGATCAAAATTGTTAAAAGCTTGAAAAATGGAGGGTACATCGATGTTTTTTATATCATTTTCTCCAGAAATAGATATATTTCCGTTAGGCAGAACAGTGGCTACTGTATTAGCAAATAAACTGCCTTTGAATATATTACAATTTAGATTTTCCAACAAAATTTTATTGTCAAGAACAACCAATTTAGATTTTATGTTGTTAACGACCAATTTTTCGTGTCTTAACTCCGATATACTAAAATTACTTGTTAGCCTTATGTTCTCAGGAAAACGAAACGGTTCGGAATTAGTTTTCGGTGTGTTACTTTTATTACTTTTGTCTTGTACAAAATTAAAATCAAGAGTATCAGCAACTACATCAAGTTTAAGATATAATGGAGCCGACTCAGGTGAAAGGTATTGAGGAAGATTATCAATTTCACCCGATATTTGGAGCTTTGCTTTAAATGCTTTCAGAGAAATACAATCCAGATATAGCGAATTCTGTTTTATCTGCAAGCCTCCCGACAAATAAGAAATCTCATTAGATTTATTATCCTGATCTTTAAAACTAACATTTGATAAATTAAGTTTAGCTTCTAAATTATACGTGCCAACTTTATAGAAATCAAACTCTTTGAGACTGCTACTAAAATCTATACCACCTTTTGCACTACCTGAAACGGCATATTTACTTTCAATTAATTTAAATCTATTTAAATCTTCCAAATTTATATTAGATTGAAACAAACAGCTTAACGTTAATTTATCAAAATCATTGAGGGAAAATGCACCTTTAAACATAGATTCGCCAACAGATAATGCTGTTTGACCTGACTCAAGATTATATTTTGAGACATTACTAATATCGCTCGTTTTAACAGTACCTGTGGTGCTTACTAAAAACGTGTAATTTTTGTAGATTACCTTTCCATTACTAATCTTATACTGTAGCTCTAAACGAGGCATTTGTGCATCGGTAATGTTCCCTGCAACTGAGGCATTTAGATTTAAAAAACCATCGAATGAAAAGTTGTCAAGCTTCTGCTTAAAACTCAATGGAATAAGGGTAGTTAATATTTTAAGCGAAGCGTCTTCTGCATTAATTTTCAAGTTTACATTTTTTGTAGCTTCTGAATATAATAAATTACCTTCTGCACTAATTAATATATCTTGATGTCCTACTTCTAGCTTTTTTATAATGTAATTATCATTTTTTACATCTATTTGGGCAGTATAATTTAATGATTTATCGTAGATAAAAATCTCTTTATCTCTACTGAACTTATAGCAATGAAAATCGGCAGCTGACTCTATTGTGAAATCTTTATCGGCAAATTTGCCTGAGAAATCGAGATTTTGAAAAAATCCATTAAAAAAAAGATTGTTTCTACTATCCCAATAAGTAGTTTTTACATTTATAAGACTTAGATTGGTAATTTCAATATCTAACTTCGACTTTACAGAATCTTTAGTAGGTTGATAGTACATGAAATTATACTCACCATTATTATCTGCATAGATATTTATTACGGCATTTTCAAATGTTATTTTTGAGATTTTATAACGTTTCCTAATTAAATCAAACAAATTCAATTGTATATAAATCTTATTTGCTTCAACAGCAATATCGGTATTAATAGGATGGTGTGTTCTATTAAAATTGCTTGATGAATATGCTCTAATATTGTTAAATGTTACAGAAGCATAGGGAAACTTCTCGATAACAGAGAATTCAATATCGCCAGAAAATACTATTTCACCTTTTATTTCCTTATTTAACTCATTTAGAATAATATCGGTAAGCTTATCGCCCCAGACATAGGTGAACAACAATGCAGCAACCAATAATAGTGCTATAGCCGCCGATAACCATAAAAGAATTTTTTTGATATATCTTATCATATTAGCAAGAAAAATCTAGGGCAAAATTACATCTTAATTCTATCTATCAATTTTAATTAAAAAAATAATATTTAAAATGGTTTAAAATACTAATATTATCAAAGAGCTTGATTAATACTTATAAACAAAAAAAACAACATTTTATTTCTATAACGGTGAAGAATTTTATTATTACGAAAGGTGCATTCAAAATTGCTACTTTTTTGAAAAACTATTTGGAGACTGTCCGTAATAACTTTTGAAACAACTACTGAAATACATCGGGTCGTTAAAACCAACTTCATAGGCTATTTCAGATACTCTCTTGCCCGATACTGCAAGTAACTCCTTGGCGCGTTTTAAACGGTAAACTTTCAAATATTCTACCGGAGAAATATCTAGTACAGCCTTTAGCTTCCTAAACAATTGGGAGCGACTATAGCCCATTTCTACCGCAAATTTTTCTACAGAAAATTGTGAGTCTGAATAATGTAATTCTAATACTTTAGAAACACTTTTAATAAATTTATCTTCTTCGGTATCGTCAAAAACCAAATTTGAGTCTGTAGCAAATTGCTTCTTTAGGTATTTCTTATATTCATCTCTGCCCCAAAGCATTGTACGAACTTTTAGCAATAACATCTGAATGTTAAAAGGTTTTTCTATAAAATCAAATGCTCCGAGTTCTAAACTTTTAAGTTGTACCTCAATATCGGTTTGAGCCGACAAAATTATAACAGGAATATGACTCACCAAGCTGTGCGAGCGAATCTCCTTGCATAACTCCAAACCTGATTTATGAGGCATAACCAAATCTGTTATTATCAAATCGGGAATGAACTCTATAGTTTTTGCAAGCGCCTCAACTCCATCGGCAGCAGAAATTATAGAATAGAAAGGATTGAAATTGGCAATTATATAATTTTTAATGTCATTATTATCATCAACAATGAGAATAAGCGGCTTATCGTCAGATATTTCAGTTGAATTTTCTACCTGCTCGATGTCTGATTCAGTCTCTGGTTCAGCATTTACCTCTGTTTGAGTAGAAAGCTCACCTTTCGGTAAATATACTCTAAAAGTACTACCTTGATTGGGTATAGATTCTACTTCTATTTTACCATTATTAAGGGCTAGTAAGTCTTTACAAATTATTAGACCTAAGCCCGTTCCCTTTTCATAATCTGTACCATAGGTAGATTTATTAACCTTATTTTCAAATAAATGAAAAATATTTTCTGGGGTAATCCCTATTCCATTGTCAATAAATTCAATAATGACAGAATCAATATTTTCTGAGGTAGAAACAATGATTTTTCCCTGCTTATGGGTAAACTTAATAGAATTATTTATCAAATTTCTAAACACAACATTAATCATATCTTCATCTACCAAAACAGTATGCTTGTGCTTAGGCAGATATTCAACTTCAATACTTTTTTGATTTGTACTTTCAGCATAAAGTGTTAGTATTTCTTTGATTACAAAATCAAGCGAAACACTACTTATACTTGGTTGAATAGATTTTGTCTGTAACCGCGACCAATTTAAAAGCGTCTCAAGTAATGAATATATATTCTTAGATGCTTTGTTTATAGACAACAAACTGGTTTTAAATCTATCATCGATAACCTTTGCGTTCTTCAAAATATCGGTAAGCCCTAGAACAACAGATAAAGGGTTTTTTATCATGTGCAATGATTGAAAATAATTTATCCTTGGTTATGTTTGATTCAACCAATTCGTCATTTTTAACTTGCAACTTAAATTCGTTATCTTGCAAAAGACGGTTTTTTTCGAGCAAGGTGTTATTCACTTCTTCCAAAGCTGAAGTTTTTTGAGCTACTCTAAATTTTAGTATCTTATTCTGTTCACGTATATATTTACTTCTTGCCAAATAGAAAATGTAAATTAGTAAGATTAGCAAGAATATTAATATAGAGTTGAACCACAGAGTTTTCCACCAAGGAGGCACTACTTTCAAATAGAGAAAAAAGGATTTTGAAAGACTATTTCTATAGCTTGCTTTAATATGTATTTTATAAGTACCGGGAGCTAAATCGGTAAATGAAATTTTCCGAGAATCATCGAGTGGCACCCATTTATCAAGCAGCCCTTCTACCAGATATTGAATCTTTATTTGCGGAGAATATATGTGATTAAGATCTGAAAACTCTAATGAAATAATTGATTTTGAATATTTTATAACTATCGTATCGTTAAATTTAATTTCATTTTTCAAGAGCAACATGTGGGGTTTCTGCAAACCATTATTAATATAAACATCTCTTAAAATTAATTTTGGAATAATTGTATCTTCTACAAACAAACTAGGGTTGAACGATACAAAACCAGTTTTGCTGCCGAAGTAAATTGTGCCATCAGTTGATTTATGCGTCGCATTAATATTAAATTCAGATACATACATTCCAAAATCTGAATTATAATAGTTAATATCTTCTGTTTTGGTATTGAGACTAAAAATTCCATTTCCGGTGCTTACCCAAATCAGCTTATTATTATCTTGAATCATACTTTTGGCAAACCCGGTATTTTGTTTTTCTGCCAATGCGTAAATTCTTTATTACTATCATTATATCTATCTAATCCTTTATTTGTAGCAAACCAAAAAGAACCTTCGTCATCTTCAAAAATTGAATAAATAACATCAGATGAAATTGAATTCTTATCAGTTAAAATATTATTATATATTGATATTGAGGCCTTATCAAACATATACATACCGTTGAAGGTAGAAATCCACACTCGATTCTTTCTATCTTTATGAATACAAGAAATCCAACCAAGCTGCCTTAGATTGAAAGTATCATTAAATTGCTGAGACAGTGTTTTTTTTCTGGTAATGTCATAAAGTAATAATCCGTCGCCCGAAGTACCAACCCAGAGTGTATCGTTAAATATTTGTAAGTATCTAATAATGTCTATATTAAGTTTTTCACCAGCTTCATTGTGAAAGGAAATCTTCTCAATACTATTTTTAACCAAGTCTAAAACAAATACACCACCGCTCCACGATGCACACCATAATTTATTGTCATGCAAAGTGGAGTGCATAATATGGGCAGAAGGCAGTTCTTTATTTCTCTTAAACGAAGTAATTTTATTTGATTTTGAATGCTTAAAGAAAATACCATTTTCATCGCTACTAAATACTATTGAATCGCCAAAAGGAATAATTGATCGTATATTGTTTATTGTAAGAGTGTCAGGATGAACAATTTTAGAAGCAGCCTCATGAATAGTAAAATTATTTTTGATGTTTCTCAAAAAGAACGTTCCATTAGAATTACTTCCGAGCCATATATTTCCATGATTATCAGCATCTATGCTTACCATTTTATTCTCAGATAGAAATTTATCTTTATTTTGGTTTGGTATAAATTTCTTTAATTTATTATCAACAGTATCTAAATAAAGGAAAAAGCCATTTCGGCAAATCCATAATTTGTTGTTTTTGTCGCAGTATATGTCTGATATAAAATCTCTTCCTATTCCCAATTTCTCATTTAAGTTCTGATTTAAATATTGAGTATATGTTTTTGAAGTAAAATCGTACTTAAATAAACCTACATCCATAGTTCCTATCCATAAAAAACCAGCTTTATCGAATTGCAGTTTATAGATTCTATTTCCGGGATTCAAAGCGTTTTTTGGGAAATTATATGTGTTAAACACAGTAATTTTATATGTACTAGGATTTATTGAAAAATAACCTCTGTCATGCGTTCCTACCCAAATTTCGCCATTTTTGCGGTGAGTAATAGAGGTTAGAGAATTTGAAGGAATTCCATCGGAAATGGTAAAAAACTTCACTAATTCTTTCTTCTTTGGGTCTATTTGCAGCAATCCGGCCAATGAAGAAACCCATAACTCACCATTATCAATTTGGCAAATATCGGTTACTGTAGTTTTTGGAAAGTCAGGAAAAATAATAAAACAATCATTTGGTCTGTCATAAAGCATCAATTCTTTATTTGTAGCAATCCAAAGGTTTTTTTCTGAGTCCTCAAATATCTCAAAAACAATACCACCGGGCAAACTGCAAACCGAATCGAAAATTGTATAGTTTTGGAATTTGTAACCATCAAATTTTGCCAATCCGCCATAGGTGCCAACCCATATAAAGCCATAGCTGTCATGACAAACAACTTCTACAGAATTATCTGGTAACCCAGTAGAAATATCGTAATTATAAATTTGAACATGAGCATTAGAGATAGAAAAAAAGGACAGCAATATGCAAACAATGAGCCATCTGCATAGCATTATTATATTCAGTTTAAGTACAAATTTTGTCAACTTTTGGGATTAATAAAAAATTTCTTGTCGTCTAACTAATTCCTATACCAAATTACAAATAATTTATGATATTATCAATATAGTTGAGGAGTAGAATTTTCATATTCAATCATATAAAATGAGAAAGGGCAAGAAAACCTGCCCTAAACTCAATTTAAACGCCTTCCAAATAAGTCGTTCTTGCATAATTATAAATGAATTATCTTACACTCCTAAATTTTGGGAGTATTAAATTTCTCTGTGTCTTCTCTGTGTAACATATTATATTTCACAGAGAGCCTCGTAGAAGAGCACAGAGAACCACAGAGAAAATTCAACTCATATTTCAAATAGTAAGGGTTGAAAAATGATAAGGTAAATAAATGAGCTAATTATAAAATCCAACCCCGATTTCGCATTATCAATAAAAACAAACAAAAGATAAGTTCTATTGATGAATGAATTTTGAGTTAAATAAACAAAAAAGCAGTTTGCTCATTTTTAATCTGAACAAACTGCTTTTAAAAATATAACTGTAAACTTACCACAAACTCGACATTAGCAAGATTATGGGCAACTAAAACAAATTATCTTACTATCCAATCTAAGGTACAACTTTGAGAAACATTTACAAGATATCCACTTCCCCAAGAAACAACTTTAAGGGAATTTAAATGTACCGGATTGTTCACTTGATAAAATCCGCTTTGGTCTTTAACTGTAAGAACATAACTCCAAATACTTGATAATGCTTTTTGTAACTCAGTATCTGTGAGAATTGGACAACCTATCAAATTCCAACCTGCTTTCAAACTTACGGTTTGTACTGTACAAGTTCCCTCAGCAACGCCGCAACCACAATTACCTGGTTGGGTCTTATTTACATCCGCCGGACAAGCATCGGTACTATTTGTAACATATCCTACTGGCTTAGCACAAGCTTCTTGCATTGTAGCAGCATCTCCAAAACCATCGTTATCAGCATCGGCATAATATTTTGTTTTTGCACCTACACTAGCATTTATTGGGTCGCAATCACTAGCATCAACAATACCATCACCATCATCGTCTGTATCTAAACAGTCTGCCGTGCCATCTTTATCGGTATCAGTATCAGCTACACCGCAGCCACAAGTTCCAGGAGCAGTCTTATTCGGATCATTCGGACACTCATCAACTGTATTGACAGGCTCAGTAACAAATTCAATATATCCGCTACAATGCATCAACTGACTGTTACCTCCACCACCACAAGCACCATTGGCATAATAGCCAGTATTAATAGCTTGATCTTCAGCTTCATATTTTGTTCCGGCTACTGTAATATAATCTATTTCAGCATCTCTATCGGCACCATCGTCATTGGTATAATTAACTCTAATTACGCCATTTACATTTCCGGTAGCAGTATAGTTTGCAAAAGCGGTAGTTAAAGTCCATGTATCAACAACAACACCATCAACTTCCAATTCAATAGTTTCATCACCAACAACACCCATAGCATTAATAACGATAGTACCATTCAATGCAGGAGCAGTAACAGTAATTGCCAAAGCACCAGAGGTTGTTTTATTCCCGTCATTATCAGTAGCTACGGCAGTAAGAGTATATGTTCCGGCAGCAACACTTGTCCACGAATAAGAATATGGAGAAGAAGCATCTTCGCCAAGTTTTTCTTCACCATTGTAGAACTCCACTTTAGAGATGGTTCCATTAGGGTCAGAAGCAGTTGCTGTAATCGTTATAGAAGCAGGAGAAGCAAAAGGAGTTGCTGCAGTTGGTGCAGTAATTTCAACAACCGGATCGGTAGAAGGAGCACAAGTACCGGCAATAGTTCCAAACGGATAACTCACATTAGGACGAGCAGTCATATAAGATTTCAACCAGGTCATTGCTTGTTTATCAGCACGTGAACTAGAAAGAATACCTGTACCGGTTTTCCAAGTAGCACCATCAACATAACCCCACAAAGTGATACCGGCTACAGCAGGATGATCCCAATAAATAGGAAATCTTGCCTCATAACTTGATTTTTGCTGAGATTCATTACTAGCAGATTCAACACCACCATTTAAGTCAAGTTCAGTAACATAAATAGGTACCCCTCCATTATCCATTAAATCAAGAGCACTTTTCAAAGCAGTAGTAGAAACACCATCTACATTGAAGCAATGCGCCTGTGTTCCAAAACCGTCTATAAGTCCTCTATCTCTTAAAGCTTTAACTAAATTAAGCATTTGATTAATTGCATTTTGGTCATTTTCAAGACCATAATCGTTCAATACAAGTTTAGAATTTGGAAAATGTTGACGAGCTTTCTCAAACAACCAAATTTGCCAATCGAAACCAGTAGTACCATTACCACCAAGACCATCTCTAAAATATCCGGTACCCGAAGCATGTGTTCCTATTTGTTCGTTCAATACATCAATCTGATCCATATATTCATATCTAGCAGCAACCAAAGTCATATACTGCTCCATTTCTGCCTTAAAATCAGCAACACTCAGAGACGTTATCCAATTAGGATATTGACTACCCCAAGCAATAGCATGATAACGAAACATTAGATTATTATTTTTTGCATGATTGTATGATATATCTGCCTGACCCCAGCTCATGGTATTTCTTGTACCTTCAACAGAACCCCATTTACAGCCATTCTCAGCAGTAACACCATTCCAAAGGGTATTATAATCATTATTTGCACTACCTGCAATAATGTTTGCCAAATATTTACCTTTATTAGCACTCAAACCACGAGCGGTAACATTAGCAGTTCCAACATTTATAACTACTCCGGCTGATGTAAATTTTACATTATTGCTGTTGGTTGCAACTGCTTTAATGGTATGTTTTCCGGCAGCTACGCATTTCCAAGTAAAGGTATAGGTATTTGAAGTATGAGTTGCAGTCTCACCTAATTTTGTAGTCCCATTATAAAACTCAACTTTTGTAACCGTACCATTATTAGAAGTTTTACCAATATCGGTAGAATACACCTTTATCACAATATCGCTATTTTCTTTGAAATAAGCATTAGCAAAAGGCATTGTAACCACACACGATGGCGGGTATGTTTGTGCAAAAGACGTAAAGCTAAGCACCGACAAAATAACCATAAAAAACAAGGAAACAGGTATAAAACCCTGCTTCGCTTTATCTACTGATTGATGTAAAAAATATTTCATACTATGATGTTTTAGAAATTTAGAACTGTTTTTTCAATGTAACAAAAGAATAATTACTAGTAAAGGTAGTAATTGCCTATTACTAGCATTACATAAAAATGTTGCAGAACTATGTAAAATTGTTGAAGGGGATAGGTTGGGGAATGTGGAAAAAAAAGAAGAGGGTGAAAGGAAAAAGAGCTTATTCTTATTTTAAAAACAGGTGAGATCCAAATAGAAAAGAATATTCAAAAATTATCTATTCTGAATAAATTTTTTTAAAAATCTCAAATAACTACTTATATGAATAAGTGTATACTTATTTAGTCCTCTGGTGCTTCTTCTATTAGAATTGTAGATAATTTTAAGCTTCGGTTCGTAGAGTGTAGTAAATCCTAGCTTAGTAACTCTATAGCAAAAATCCATATCTTCAACATATAAGAAATAATTGGAATCGAAACCACCAATCTTATCAAATGCAGATTTTCGTATAATCATACATGCACCAATAACCCAATCTACAAAAAAAGGTTTAGATTGCTGCATATCAACTTTACTAGATGTTAATAACTTTGAAAATCGTCTTTTCAATAGATTGATAGGGAGCATAAAAGTTCTATATGAATCTCGCACGTTACTTTTACTATCAGAAATTTCAGGTCCAATAACTGCCAACTGAGGATTCTCTATAAAATTTTGATGCACATGCTGAATATCAAACTGTTTAAAAAAACAGAGCGGATTACAAACAATCAAATATTGACCTTTAGAGATAGCTACACCAAGATTTATTGCCCTAGCATAACCAAGATTGCTCTCATTGGAAATAAAATTTATATGCGGATGCAAATGCAGAAAATTATTGACCAACCCAGTATCATAGCATGAATTAGATATCACAATCAATTCATAATCTTGATTTTTGAACAGTTGCCAAATATCTTCTGCAAACCGATACAGGCTTTCTAAGGATTTATATTCAACAATTATGAAAGAAAATGTAGGTAAAGACATCAAAAATAAATTATTTGGCGGCAAATATACACTTTGCATCTTAAAAGAACAAAGATTTTAAGAAAGTAGCCTCTTATAAAGCGCCAAATATTCTTTTGACATTCGTAGTGAGGAAAATACATTCTCAATAGCAACTCTGTTTTCTTTCATATTGTGTTCAATTTCTAATTTGGAGACAGATTGAATTATTTCTTGTAAAGTTTCTTTCTTTCCAAGATTAAATATATAAAATGAACTCAAAGTTTGAGTAATTTCTCTATGTGGTGCAATATCAGATAAAATAGGAACTAAGCCACACGAAATTGCTTCTAATACAGCCAGAGGCATACCTTCAACTTTTGATGCCGAAATATAATAATCTGCCAATTGAAGTAGTGAAGCAATGTTTTTTTCATAAGAAATGTGAGTTATATTTTCTTTAACTTTTAAACTTCTAAACTCTGAACCTTCTCCTACAATGAAAAGATGTATATATTTACTTTCTGGAAAGTTATCAAAAACTACTTTAATGTTTTTTTCTTTCGATAACCTATTGTTAGATAAAAAAACTACTTTATTCTCAACATTGAATCTTTTTTTTAATTCATTTTTCTTTTCAAACGTAGGAATTGAATATACATTTTCATCAATTCCATTGACAATAACCGTAATTTTACTATACAAAACAGCAGGTAATGAATGCTTTAAGTGCTCAGCACAACAAACTAAACAATCCATTCTACTATAAAGCTTAAGAGATAAATAACTAAGTAAGTTGCCGTAAATAAAACCATATTTTTTCGGATATTGTTCTTTCGGATCTACATTAATTGTATGCATTTTCAACGTTTTGGCTCTTAAAAAAGATAAGATTAACATAGAACCAATACAGAACGAATGAATTACATCAGGCTTTATAGTTTTTATCGTTTTTGGAACAGCTTTTAATAAGCCATAAATATTCTTTTTAGAATAATTATGAGTAATTAAGGATATTGGCAACTTTTCAAAGTCTTGTAATCTGGTGTGTTTGCTTTCTTTAAAAAGTGTTACCAAATATATATCAAAACATGAGTAATCAGAATATTTTATTATATTGAAAAGTACATTTACAGGACCAGATTGCACTAAAGAAGCAATTATAAAACATATCTTTGTTCTTTCAGTTGATTTATTCATATTTCACCGATGATTAATAGATTTTTTATCAAACAAATATCACCATATTTTTTATTAAGACTGTATTTCAAAATAGTATTAGGTAAAAATTTTACTGATAAAATATTTCGTTACGAAAATAAAAATCATACTTTAAAATATAATACAGAACATCTGTGTATTTTTGTACATATACCAAAAACAGCGGGAAATTCAGTTGTTTATAGTCTTTTTAATCAATATCCACATCTACATTTTACAGCTTTAGAGATGAAGGCATTATACGGGAATCATTATTTTCAGAATGTATTTAAATTTACTTTTGTAAGAAATCCATGGGACAGATTATATTCTGCATATTCTTATCTAGACAAAAAGCTTGGAAATAAGAAAGATAAACTATTTGCCGAAAATATTTTGAAAGGAATAACCGATTTTGAGTCTTTTTTCTATCATGTTTTTTTACCTAAAGCTCTTTATAAAAATCATTTTTTTTTTTATCCACAATATTATTTTATTTGCGATAATAAAGATCGGATAATTGTAGATTATATCGGGAAAGTTGAATCAATAAATAATGATTTTATTTACATAAAAGAAATATTAAATTTATCAGACAAAACTTTAATGCATTTAAATAAAAGTAATGAATCTGATTATAAAACGCATTACAATCAAGAGATGATAAATATAGTAGCAAAATTATATAAAAAAGATATAGAATTGTTTGATTATTCTTTTAAAAAAGAGGGATGAAAAAATACGGATTTTCTATAATTACGCCTGTTTATAATAGAGAAGATTGTTTGCAAAAATCTATAGACAGTGTTTCTTGTCAAACATATTCAAATTATGAACATATTATTATAAATGATGGTTCTACAGACCTAACTCAAAATATTATAACACTCACTCAAAAGGGAAAAAAAGAAAAAATAGTTACTTTAAAACTAGATGAAAATAAAGGACCTAACTGTGCTAGAAATTTAGGAATACAAAACGCAAAAAAACAATATGTAGTTTTTCTTGATAGCGATGATCAATTGATTCCAGAAGCACTTGAAATAATAAATAATTGCATTTCTGCAAACCCAAACTATGCCACTTATCTTTTTCTAAATAGTGATAAACGAAATTTTGCAGAAAAAAATGAAATCTTACGAAATAATCAATATGTATTAAATTTCAAAGATCATCTTTCAGAAAGAATAACACTATCCGCAGACTTGGTCTATATTTTTAAAACAGAATTACTCAAAAAATATCCGTTTGAAGCTAATTTAAGAATTTATGAATCTACAAGTTATTTACAAATTTTTAAAGAAACAGAATCTCAATACTATGAAAAAAAAGAAATTATTATTAGAAACAGAAAAAGGAAGGATGCTGTGAGTGTGGAAAATTTTTTAACAAATTTAAAATACATTTCACAAGCATACAAATATTATATTTTCTTAATAATACATTTTTATGAAGATTATAAAAACTTAAACCTTCACAAGCAATTTAACAAGCTTATATTTAGAGTATTAGTTTTAAATAAAATATTAAAACATTCAGAAATATCAATACCCGTATATTCTCATGAATATATTTATCATCTTTCTGTTTTTCATAAAATTACACTTAATATTCCAAATATTTTGCTAAAAATAATATATGTTCTTTGGGCTCAAATGAAGTATTATTTTTATAGACTAAATATAAAATTAAGATAGAAGATTTAACCCCATGACTAATTTTTTTTCAGAAAAAACAAGAAGTATAATAAGAAATGTAATTATTATAGTTTTTACTTATCCTTATTCAATGGTTGGATATTTATTAAGAAAAAAAACATACGCAAATATTCAATCTCTCTGTTTGTTCATAGGTTATCCACGTTCGGGGCATTCGCTTATTGGAGCAATTATAGATGCTCATCCAAATGCAGTAATTTCACAGGAACTTGACTTTGTGAAACTTTACAATTGGGGTTTTTCAATGGGACAATTATATTTTTTAATAGAGCAAAACGCAAAAAGAATTGCATCAAAAGGGAGAAATAACTCAGGATATTCATATGAAATTGAGGGTTTATGGCAAGGTACGAAAAAGGATATCAGAGTTATTGGAGACAAAAAAGGAGGATTAAGCACCAAAAGATTCATTAAAAAAAACAATATTTCACAAATTCAGAATCAAATACCTCTGAAATTTATTCATGTTGTAAGAAATCCTTTTGACAATATTGCAACAATGATAAAAAAAGATAAACCTTATACTTTTAAAGGAGCTTTTCAAGAATATCAAGCAAATGCGTTGTTTATAGAATCTTTGATAATGTCAGAAAATCATTCTATCTACACAGTTTTTCATGAAGATTTAATACAAAACCCCCATGAATTTTTAAAAAAAATGTGTGCATATTTGCAAATCCCTTTTTTTGAAGATTTTGCAGATAAAACAAACAAAATAATTTTTGCTACAGTTCACAAAAGCAGCAAAAATTATTCTTATACTGAAACAGAAATAAAGCAGATTTACAAACTGATAGATGAAGTTACATTCCTTAAAAACAAGAAATATACCTTTGAAAAACAACTATAAAATAGTATCTATTCACATCCCCAAAACAGGAGGAACAAGTGTGCGTTCGGTTTTACAAAATTGGTTTGGTAATTCTTTTTATTTTTATAGAAAAAAAAACATAGAAAGATATCCACTACTAAAATTAATTTTACCACTGCTTCTTTTCAATAAAAAAATGATACACGGACATTTAGATGCCGCAAATCTCCGCATTCTAAAAAGACATATATCTAAAAACCATATAAAAATTTTATTACTTAGAAATCCTCTTGATGTACAGATTTCTAAATTCTATCAGCTCCACCGGCGCTTAGAAAAAAAACTATATATTTCAAAAGCAAACAAGAAAGAATTAGAATTTATCTCGGATATTGATACTTATATTTCAAATACTTCTTCAAATATATTGAGATATCTGCCCGAAAATCTAAACTCAATCAATTACAAACAAGTAATAGATTCTGAATATGAGATAGTTGGAGTGTTGGATTATTTACAAGAATATGTCGATAAATTAGCTGAAATTTTAAATAAGCCAAAACAGAATGTACCATGGAAACTACAAACATCTAACAAGAAGCAACCTTCTGATCAAACTATAAGCAATTTTACAGATCGGCATAGCTTAGAATATGAAGTATATAATTATATATTAAGCAAATACAAAAAATAACTTTATTAAATAATTTTTTGCTAAAATATGAATTTAAAAACCTGCAAACATCTTTTTAAAAGAAGCGTTTATGAGGACTATATTTTTCCTTTCAGTCTACATTTACAACACATCCTTAACAAAAATTTGTACAATAGAAAAGTGAATGAGGTAAAAACAAATAAGCAAGGTGAAATTGTTACAATGAAATCTTTTTTAGAAACTAGATCGCTTTTTATACATATCCCCAAAACTGGAGGTATTTCTGTACACAAATCTCTATATGGAAATAGATCTAATGGTCACTACAATTATATGGATTACAAAATAATTTTGGGACAGGATTTGTATAATCAGTTTTTTAGCTTTGCATTCGTACGAAATCCTTGGGATAGGCTTGTTTCCTCATTTTTTTACTTTAAAAATGGTGGAGGTGGTAACAAATCAGAATACGAATGGAGTATGAAACAGATAGCCCCATTCAATACTTTTAATGAGTTTGTTATAAATTGGTTAGACAATATTGATAATCGAATTTCAAAAATTCAATTTTATGAACAATCAAAATTCATTCTTAATAACAACAACAAATCACAAGTAAATTATATTGGAAAATACGAAAATTTATTGGCAGATTTTGATTATGTTCGAAGTAAAATAGGCAAAATTCGACAATTAGAACACCTTAATAGCAGTAATAGAGAAAAAGATTATCGAAATTATTACAACGATAAAAGCATAGAGATAATCGCCAAAATTTATAAACGAGATATTATAAATTTTGGCTACCATTTTTAAACTAATTTTAATACTTACATCAATGTTTTATAAAAATACTCATCCTCAATTATTTTTTTCATAAACTGATTTTTTAATTCAGTCTGCTCTTCTTTAAGTTGTTTGTTTTTTCTAAAAAAAGGTATAATTTTATCTCTTAGAATGATTAAATATTTGTTCTTTATATGATAACCTAAAAATTTTATTAGAATGTTTTGTTTTTCATATTCTAATCCATAATTTTTTCTCACAATTCTACCACATATACTATCCCTAAATCCGGAACCATGATGATATATAATATTATCATATATCCCAAACAATAATGGATGCAGATTTAAACGATTAGTCCGATACAAAGCATGCCAAGAAACATTTAATGCTATAAGTCGTTCTAGCAGATTACCACCAACGTCGGAAACCAGAACATCATCTGAATTTCTCCATTTATAACCTGATTGCCAACCAATATTAAGTTTTTTCCAAAATGCAACCGTTGTAAGAGTAAAGCAGGGATGTGGTTGAATATCACCATTATTTTCAAGCCGTTTTACTGCAATAAGTTTATGCGTTTCCAACAAACTGAAATAATTGGAAGGCAAAGGGGCTATTGGGAAAGCATCTCCATCTAAAAACATTATATAATCACTGTCGTTTACAGCATCTTGCAAAATTATTGAACTTAAAGCGTTAAGCTTGTCTTCATGCTTTCCTTTATCTTCAATAGAAAAATAATGCAATTCACTTAATATTTCTTGATTAGGAAGTTGAGCATCAATATAAGCATATAGCTGAAACGGTTCATTAATATTTTTTTTTAAATACTTTATTTGAAGGGCTAACCATAAATTAGTTTTCCAATGAACTGTAGCAATATGTATCATTTTTAAAAAATATACGTAGACAACAATTGTGTTTTGATGTAAAAGTATTCATAAAATTTTGCAATTGTAAGAAACCTAAATATATTTGTTAAATTTTTTAAGATAAGAAAACTAATATTATTAATGTAACATCTTCAATAAATAAAATTCTCTCTCAAAGAGAATGACTATTCTTGATTGTTACTTCGGACAAAATAAAAAACAAAAAAAGTAAACATATGAAAAGTAAATTACCAATTTTTATTTTACTATTAATTCTGAGCTTTGGCGCAATGAGTCAGAATTATCAATGGGTCAATTACTTGACCTCTTCTGCCAGAGTAGCTCCTTATATATTGCGAACTGATGGAGTAGGAAACGTATACCTACTTTCTGCTAATGCAGGAAATGTGGTTGATACTGTGAATGCTCAGAATGGTGAATTCATTCAGTACAATCATGGGAAAACAGATTTTCATGTTGCTAAATTTGATCCTTCTGGTAATTTGCTTTGGACAAGGCAAATAGGAAGTGTAAGTTCTATAGAACAAATATACAATATGCTTGTTAAAGCAGACGGAACTGTGTTTGTTTTGGGTGGAATTTATTCTACTTGCTATATAGATAATGGAATTAATCCACTCACAAACAGTTTAACTGCAACAGGAGATGAAGATGCTTTTATTGCCCGATATGATACTGATGGTACGCTTGAAATGTATGATAAAATTATTTATGGTCTTGGAAGAGATAGAATTGCATCATCATGTTTTAATGAAGATACAACGTCTATTTTAACTACAGGATTTGTAAGAGACAATAATGCAACTTTAAAAGGAAATGCTACAGTATTGACTACTACTGTAGGTTCTCAGGTAGGTTTCTTTGCACGATTTGATTTTAATGGAAACTGTCAATCCATTCAACAATATTTTACATGCTCTCTAAATTTATCTACCCCAACGGATATATTATGTGCAGATAATGAGAATGTTTATATTTATGGTACTTATGCAAAGAATCTAACATTTACCGACTCACTTGCAAATACTGACAATATAACTTTTGTAGCAAATACCGATTTATTCATCCTTAAGGCAAATCAGAATGGCGTTATTTCTTGGTTAGAATCGGCTTCAGGTGCAGGAACAGAAAGCAGTGTAGCCATGGTATATGATAATGATAAAAATGTATATTTGTCAGGAAACTTTGGTGCAAATTTAACTGTAACGGGTTTAGATGGTAGTGCAAATATTGTTTTACCATATGGAGCTTCTACTCAGTTTCTAATTAAATATAACTCAGATGGTAGTGTAATTTGGGCAAAAAGTGGAATGGCTAGTGAATCTGGTATACTTACAAAAATGATATACATATCCGGTCAAATATATTCTATTGGTAGAATTTCAGGAACAAATAGAATTTTCTACAAAGATACAGTTAGTACTACAGGCAGCAACGATGTTGTTTTATCAATAATGGATACTTCTGCAAATTTCATAGGCGCCACAAAATTCGGTGGAACATTATCTGATTATGGATTGTGTTTAAATTACTCTAATTTATTGGACGGAATTTACTCTACAGGTATTTTTGTTTCTCCTAAAATAACAATTGAAAGTTCAACAATTTTCA
The DNA here is from genome assembly GCA_016714605.1 of Bacteroidales bacterium. Lineage (GTDB taxonomy): Bacteria > Bacteroidota > Bacteroidia > Bacteroidales > UBA1715 > JADKDL01. Next base: position 140,851 of record JADKDL010000012.1, read on the forward strand.
ATTATTCTGCAGCCAAAGACAATTCTTATATAGCAAAACATTGTCCGCCGGTAAGATTTGCCGGATTAAAAGATTTGTATTGTCCAAGCTCAACCGCAAGCATACTTACAGGTATACCAGCCGGAGGAACTTTCTCAGGCTCTGGAATTTCAGGTAATACTTTTGATCCATCAACTTTATCAGAAGGTACTTATACAATTACTTATACACACTCAGGTGTTCCCGCAGGCTGTAATGATAGTTATACAATAAAAACCTATGTAGACAGTTTACCAACTATAGGGGCTTTAGATCCAACATATTGCCTTAATGCAGCTACGGCAACGCTTTCGGCAATTCCTGCCGGAGGTACTTTTACTGTAGATGGTATTAGTCGCACAGAATTTAGTCCGATAATAGAAGGCGTTGGTGTTAAAGAAATAGCATATAATTATACCGATGTAACAACCGGATGTAATTCTACTGCAACACGCTCAGTTACTGTTATTGACACAACTGATATTGTAATGCTTACATTTGCAAATGTTTGTGTAAATGATCCAACATTTACTCTAGAAGAAAAAGCAACTCCACTTAATGGTACTTATTCCGGTACTGGTGTAAATGCAAATATGTTTAGTCCGGGATTAGCTGGGGTAAATGCTAGTCCGGGACATACAATTACTTACACCTTTACCGATGCCAATATGTGTACCTCTGTAGCACATACTAAGCAGATAGTTAATAATTTCACTCCTGTTACCTTTAATATACTTCCTGAAACATGTGAAAATAGTGATGCTACAGATTTAACTACTTTTGTATCAGCACTTGGTGGTATATTTCAAGGATCTGGTGTTTCGGGTAATAAATTTTATCCTAGTGTATCTGGCGCAAATCTAGCACCTTTTTTAATAGATTATATCTATACAGATGCGAACGGATGTAAAGATACTTCAAGCCAAAATATTCTAGTGAACTCAATACCTACCGTTACTCTTTCAGTAGATGATAAGCCGCTTAACTACGGAAGTTCAACTACTTTACGAGCAACTCCTGCCGGAGGAAGCGGAAGTGGTTATACCTTTTTATGGAGTCCGGCTGATAGTTTGATAGATGCAGCGACTTCACAAAATCCAAATACAATACTACTTTCACGCTCTACAAACTTTGAAAATATAGTAACTGATGACAACAACTGCTCTAGTGAACCAGAAATAGTAATGGTTCAGGTAATAGGTGGTCCACTTTCAGCAATTGGTTTTGGAACGTCAGTTTGTCCAAATGCAACAGGAAATATTTCAGTTATTCCGAGTGGAGGATCTG
>JADKDL010000013.1 GCA_016714605.1 Bacteroidales bacterium
ACTTCTCCTTTGAATTTGTTTTAGAGATGCTTCTCATTCCTTTTCCTAAGAAATCAATTTGTTCTTTGTTTTCATAGAAAAGTTTCACAGGAGTATCATCTGCATAAGTAATGTTTTCTTGTCCTAATAGCGCTTCGATAAAAGCATAGTCTTCTAAATTGCAAAATGCTCTACCTATTCTTAACTTTTTAATTTTCTTATTCTGGATAATTGATTTAAATATTGGATATGTTGAATTTACAACTTTAACGTTAAAACCCAAAGCAAGAATTTCCAAATTTGGTATTTCGCCTAAAAAGTCAAAACTCTGAACAGGTTGGCTCCAATCAAAAGTCCCATTTATATAGATGTATCTTAAACTTTTAATTCCTGTTAATCGGCCAAAGTCATTTACTCGTCTTAAATTTTCAAAGTGAACAGATTTAAGCTTATGTAAATTTCTCAATGGTGACAAATCCGAAAAACCTGAAACATATTCAAGAATTAGTTCTTCCACATTTTCCAAGTCACCAATAAATTCTATGTCGGTTGCTCTGAAAAAGGTTACTCTTAATCGCTTTATCTCTTTCAGTTTACGGATTGCTTGAACTTGTTCTTTGCTCGGATCGTGAAGTGTAAGTTCTTCAAGGTTTGGGCAGTCAAAAATTTGTTCCCAATGTGTTTTATCTTGGGTTTTATTTATAGTAATGATTTTTACTTCGTCTTTGTTAGCTAATTTAACGTCTGCGATAAATGCAAATCTCTCTCTATTTGGAATTGTCGTCCAATAATCGCCTGTTCTATCTAAGAAGTCTCCAAAGTGATGTTTCATAGTATATGTGTAATGTTGTTCTGCTATTGTAGCTATATTGTGCGATGGTGGTATGTCATTTATTATCAATTTTCTTCAATAAATACTTCAGTTCATTCATATCACCTCCGAATCTGCTCAACTCCGTTCTAAATATAAATTCCCTTTGCTCGTTTGGGGTTGCAACCCAAACGCTATACTAGTAGAAAATAAAGTAGGACTTGTGGTCCGACAATAAAGCGTAAAAACATAATTCTACTTCATAAACATTACAGTAAGCTCCTCTTTACTAATCTAATCTTTTATATCAATAATTTGGGTTGCAATGTCGAAGTGCTCAGCGAAGGTAAACCCAAATTTGAGATTTAATTGACGGTACAACCGTCAATTAGCGGGGAATAATCTTTATTTCATTTTTTCTGTTAGAAATTCTAAAATCATACACCAATTAAGGTATTCCGAAACTGTCAATACTGTAGCAATAAGCACAAGTATTGTTGTAATCCATAAGAAAGTATAGTTTCTTTTACGTTTATTAATATATGAAATTTCATAATTGAACTCAGCATCACCTTTTAAAATTCTCTCTATATCTTTGACATCCAACAAATCAGTATATCGACTTTTTAGATTATTATATTTGCGTATTAGTCTTGTTTTTTCTAGTTTTAGATTCCAAATTGAGAAAATCAAAAAGAGAAATGATAGCAATAGAAATGATAAACTAAATATGGTTTCAGCTTTAGAAAAACCATTATTTGAAACTTCTTCTTTTAAAAACCTTAAGATAAATACAGAAATAAAAAAGGATAAGAAAGTAAAAATACTTTTCTGATAGTTTGATAAATAGTTGGAAGCAATTTCACCAGATTTCTGTGAAATCCAGCTTAATTCATCAACAATTTTATTCCGGATTTCAATATATTTAGAAATATTAGCTTGTAAATAAGCTTTATAGCTTGATTGTATGGACAAATATACACTATCCGAAATATTCAATGAGTTTTCAGTTAAGGAAAGAGAAATTATATTCCTAGCTAAACCAATCTTATCACTGATATTACTTTTTTCACAATATACCCAATCAAATATTTTGAAATATAACGAAGCTAACTTTTTGTCTAAATCATATAATTTAATCTTACCATTAAATGATTTATAACCATTTAATTTATAAGTCAGTAAGTCATCTGATATTGTCGTAATATCAAATAAAGAGATAATTGAGAAAAGCAATGTGTATTTTTCAAGAGCTTCAGTAATTGGATTAATTACTTCTGACTTATTTATTATTTGGAAAGAATAAGCATCAAAAGGATACTCTTCAATATTACCAAAATGGCAATTGTCTGAAATAAAATTTTTATTGAGCCTTGTTTCTTCTATTAAAGGAGTATGAGTAAATGAAATTTTAGAAGTTTCAAAACACGTAACATTACCTTCTAAAAGGATGAAATTTAATTTACCATGTTTATTTTGGAAATCTTTTATTAGATGCAGAATATTAACCATTGGATATTTGTTCCACAAATTGCAAAAACTATCAAAGTTGTAGATGTAAATATATTTTTCTGTATTCTTTTTAATTTTAAAAGTAAATAGAATGCTTTCATCTTCGTAAAGTGTCCTTTCTTCAATTACTTTTTCTTGAAATTCTAAAAAATTATTTATTTCTAGTTTAATAGAATCTGAATTTCCAATTTTTAATCCAAGAACAAAAACCTCATTTTTAGGAATATGCTTTATAATATCCTGTAAATCAGAGAGACTAAAGTGCTTAAAGTTAGAAATATAGTAAGAGATTTCATATGAGGAGAATTTATCCTCATTCAGAATTTCGTTTTCTATTTGAGGAGAAAACACATTTACTATTTTGTTGAATAGATTCATTATTTCTTAAATCTTTTATATCCTTCTTCCGATTTAATTGCAATGTATTTATTATTCTCATTATCAACAAATGCTGTTATTTTATCTAAGTCAGGTGCACCATTAAGTAACAATTCCATCCCTTCATTTAAAACAACTTTGTGTACAGCTCTTTTGTTTATTTCCTTTTTATCAATCTGAAATTGACTGTCTAAATTATATTTTTCTGGAATTTCTTTTATCCGACTTTGAATATCATTGATTGGAAAATCATTTTCAATTGGTGGGTAATTTTCAAAAATTGGGGTAAACATATTGTCAAGGTCGAAATCTGCTTGCGACCGAAAATGGCCAATTACCGAATTTCGAAGAATAGTATGGTCTGCTGGAAATTTGTCTTTTATTCTATCTAAAACCTTCCTGTCTATTATTTCAAGAAATTTTTTTGTGTTATGACTATCAGTTCTTTCTTCTGTAAGTTCTAGAAATGAATGCCACCAATATTTTGTTAAGGCATTTGTAGTGTCCGATACCAATACTTTTTTGATATTATTTTGGTGGTCTGTTATTGCCAAAAAAGACTTAAAAATTCTCTTTTTCCAAGGCAAGCCCCTATGAATTGCAAAATCAGAAGCATCCAAAAAATCATTATGGTCTGCTTTTCCAATAATAATCATTTTTGTTTCTATATCAACATTAATTATTGTTTGAAATAGACTTCCCTTTTGAATAGAAATGTTTAACTTGTCCATATCTTCCTGAGCTTCTTGCTCAACTTTCAAAAGCCTTTTTGCATTTATTTCAGTAGCCTTTTCGTAGTCTTCACTCATAAATAAAGTTATAGAAGAACGAATCTCAGTAGTATTGCTGTTGAATATAAAACTTCTCTTACTATTCCTTTCTTTAATGTCGGCAAGTAAACGTTCAATATACTGCCTTAAAGCCTCACTTTGACTATCAATATCTATAGCTGTAATAATTCCTGTATTATGGTCAATGTGATGTAATGAAGTGTACTGAATACCAAGTGGGATAACTAATTCATTTTCATTTTTCATATCCAATCAATTTATGTTGATTCTTTTTTTAAACTTACGGCTAACATCCCTATATACGTAACTCCATCTATCAATTCCGTATATATACAACTATTTCTTTTTCGACTTCTAAAGTAGTTTTATTCTCTATTATTTCCAAGACAAACAGATATTATTTGTTGTTTTTATTAAACTGATAATGGGGCTTTATTACATTCGGTGAAGGTGTTAGGGTTTTGGTCTTTGAGTTTACACAAAATTATTTACTGTCTCTAGGTAGGTTAGCATAGACATCTGAGAGGTAAACATAGTCATGTGAGAGGCAAACATAGTCATGTGATAAGCAAACATAGTCATGTGATAAGCAAACATAAGCATGTGATAAGCAAACATAGTCATGTGAGAGGTAAACATAAGCATGTGAGAGGTAAACATAAGCATGTGATAAGTAAACATAGTCATGTGATAAGCAAACATAAGCATGTGATAAGCAAACATAGTCATGTGAGAGGTAAACATAGTCATGTGATAAGCAAACATAGTCATCTGAGAGGTAAACATAGCAATCATGTCTGTTAGCACGAGTATTTGGTAGGGGAGCTGTGGAAGTTTGTTTTATTGTATTGCTGTTTTTATTTAATCGGTATTGTATTGATTATTAACATATTTAAAGTTTCAAACAATAATGTTATTAAAATATTTCAAAAAAATATGTGTGCGTATACAATAAATATACTCATATATATGTTTATGCTTTAACAAAATTAATGTTAACCTAACAATTTAAATTATGATTAAAATAAAAGAAAGACGTTATAGTATGTGTATGACGACAACGGAGTTTTGCGATGCAAATGCTAACATTACGGCTAATTTGCCGGGTTTTGAACAGAATCTTTCTGTTTTGAAGGATACTTGTGTGCAAATAAAACTGATTGGTGAAGAGCAGAAGTTGGACCGTACGGGTTTGACCGAAAGTAAAAATAACCTGAAATCGGAACTTATTGTCTTGGCTGCCGACAATGCTCGTAAGCTTGTGGCGTATGCTAAATTGACGAATAATGCTACCTTATTGGCTGAGATTGATTATAGTGAAACTGATTTCAAACGGTTTGCCAACAACGATGTGAAGGATTATGCTCATATAATTTATGAAAGGGCGCAGACGCATGTTGCTGAGTTGGGAAATTATGGTATTACGGCCGAAACGCAATCGCACTTTATTGCGGCTATAGATAGTTTTAATGCTTCTTTGACTAATCCGCGGATTGGTGCAACGGCTAAAAGTCAGGCTACGAAGCAATTGACGGTGTTGTTTAAAACTGCCAATAGGGTTCTTTCTGAAATGGATGCTGTGGTGGAGATAGTAAGATTGACGGAGCCGAATTTTTATAATGGTTACCGTTCGGTGAGGAAGGTAATGAAGGCGGGCAAGAGTTCTGTGCGTGTAAAGGGTCTGGTGACCGATGCTGCTACGGGTATGCCGATTAAGGGTGTGTCTGTAATGTTTGTTGCTGAGAGTGAGTTGCTGAAGTCAAAGTCTGCTGATGTGGCTGCTGTTAAAAGTGTTGTTACTAAAAAGACTGCCGAAAAGGGTGGTTTCTCTGTAATGTCTTTGGCTTCGGGTACGTATCAGGTTAGGCTGAAAAAGGCGGGGTATATTGACCAAGTTGTAATGGTTAATGTGAACGATGGGGAGATGAGTGTGGTGAATGTGAGTATGATGAGAAATTAGATTGTGTGGGAATAGGATATTGATTAAGGGGTGACTTTGAGTCACCCCCTTTTTAGTTTTTTTGGAATGGGCTAAAGCCGCATTCCTATTCATTGAATTGCCTCCTGCTTTAGCTGGAGGATGTGAAATTCTTTAATGGCTTTAGCGGAAAACCGGGAAACATTTTCATAAAACAGGCCAGAGGCCTTGAAAACTAGGACGAAGCGAGGACGCTTCGCCCAACGGGGACAAACTCGCTCCACTAACGTTGCGCTCAGACATGTCCTTGTTTTTAACGCTCTCTCTCCCAATTTTCTTAACGCATTTTTCAATAGGCGGTTCCTGAAACCGGAAAATCACAGCATTGTGGTTCGTTTTATTGGTAATTATTACATCGTGTTTGTTTTTTGGAATGGGCTAATGCCGCATTTGTATTCATTGAATTGACGGTAAAACCGTCAATTAGCATACAGAGGCCTTGACTGCTCAGATGAAGCGAGGACACTTTGCCCAACAGGTGAGTTATTTTCCTATCGGTTTTAATCCGCTTGTTTTAATCCGACTATCGATATAGCTCTTCAACTCTTCAAACGTCATATCTTGAGTTTCAATACTTATCTTATCGCGGATTTCTCTCATCATTTTTACAGCGTCAAATGATTTTTCTTTTTCCTTAGTCTTCATAATGTAATAAATCTTTAGGGCTTCTAATTTCAATCATAGGGTAGCCAAGCCTAAGATTAACAGAATTATATCCTTTAATTCTATCTAAATTCACTATATGTTTAAAATTCCAACTGGCTAAAACATCAACTCTATTTATTGTCGCTAAAGCAATATGTCTACAATCCTCCAAACTTGTTTTACCTACAACCTTTTCTGAGATATATTTATCTGCTAGGAATATTGCATCCTCTGTTAACTCTACTCGTTCAAAATTCTCTTGAGGATATCGGTAAAGTAATTCTCTTACTCTAAGGGGTGCAGCTATCAACTCTAAATCAAGCAAATTAGAAACAACAAAGATAAGTTCACCTTGTTCAAATCGTTTAAAAAGTGCAATCGTTGCATCATTAAATTCATCGTCAAAGTATCCGCCAACTACCGAGGTATCTATATAAATTCTCTGCTTCATTTGCTTTTTTATTACAAATTTACAATTTATTATCCAGTTATGATTCTCGTGTCAGTTTGTTTTTCTTTTTTCTTGCCTTGTTTGTAACATTTCTGGATTACCTATATCCTATATTTTTCATTTATCAACACCACAATTTTCCAATGAAAATGATTTATTTTGAAAGAAGAATATTGGTGTATCATTAAGGTTTTGAGATGGGTTATTCTGTTTTAAAAGTAAACATAATATATTTAAATGCAAATAATAGTGGGGGCTTTTTTTTCTATTATTGTCTTTGTATGGGGGTATGAGAAAGATTAAACGGTGAGTGGAGGTTTCTGTTACTTTTTCCAGCAGCTGAAAAAGTAACAAAAAAAGCCGCCGCTGATTGAAAAATGCTAAAAATTGGTTCGTTCGAGCTAAACAAGGACAAACTCGCTCGACTAACGTTGCGCTCAGACATGTCCTTGTTTTTAACGCTCTCTCTCCCAATTTTCTTAACGCATTTTTCAATAGGCGGTCCCCAAAACCGGAAAATCACAGCATTGTGGTTTGTTTTTTTTGTAATTATTACATCGAAATGTCGTTATTATAGGGAAGTACTGCATTTCTATTCATTGAATTGCCTCCTGCTTTAGCTGTAGGATGTAAAATTCTTTAATGGCTTTAGCGGAAAAATGGGAAACATTTTCATAAAACAGGCCAGAGGCCTTGAATACTTGGACGAAGCGAGGACGCTTCGCCCAACGGTGAAAATCAAGGGCGTGACTCCAAGTCGCACTCTCAATGCTGGTGATGGTTTCTTTTTTCAAACCCAATTCCCTACTAGTATCTAGGATTGTTTTAAGTTGTAAATATGTATTTATTGGAAACAAAATTACCCAAAATCGTACTGCAATTTGTATCATTTAAGACAGTGTAATATTTTAAGACTCAATAAACAAAGGACTAGAGAATGTTAATTTGTAATGATTACAAAAAAAATAAAAAAAAGTCAACGATTTGTATTTATATACAGAATAAATGAATAAATTTGGCGGATTATACGCAATCAAATTTAATGTTAGAAACTTAATTAAAATATAATATTGTATTAACCCAATCCCCCAATCAATTATGAAATGTAAATCCCTATTATCCATAGCACTTTTGCTTATCTCAAGCCTTATAGTCACTGCTCAGGTAACTGTTTCTGGTAAGGCTACCCTCGAAGGGCAAACAAACCATGCAAATATTAAAGTTAAATTTGTTCCTATTTCTCCTTCTGCGGTTGCAGATAGTACCTATACCAATGCTCTTGGTGAGTATTCTAATGAAATAGTAGCTGGAGTATATACTATTAAGCTTGAAAAAGCGGGTTATCAGACATACCCTATTTATGTTGAAAAGTCTTTGATAGAAAATTTAGCTGCTAAAGATGCTAAGCTTTTCTATTTAGGAACTCCCATTGCTGCTGGAAATGTAAAAGGCGTTTGGAGTGGCGTTGTGAGTGTTAATGGCGATATTACTGTTGCCTCCGGCGACAGTCTCATAATAAACGCCGGTGCTGATATTCGTTTCGTAGCCAATGCAACCCTTACGGTTAATGGCTACTTGATGGTAAACGGTACGAAAACTTTACCGGTTCTATTTAGTTCGTTGCCTGCAAGTCAAGTAAAAGCTCGTGCACAATGGAAAGGTATAACGGTTACAAATTCTGCCAATAAAACTTCTACCATTTCTTATGCTCAAATTTCTTATGGCGACATAGGTATTTATGCAAACAATGGTACTGTGAATGTAAACAATACGGTTTCTTTTGAGAATAATCAATATGGTTTTTATGCCTACAATACTAATGGTGTTTTGAATTTAGATGCTTGTGAAGCAAAAAACAATACAACCGACGGTGTGCTTATAAGTAGCGCCAAAGCGAAAATAACAAATACAATATCTCATGACAATGGACGATATCAATATTATTTTACTTCTAGTTCAGGCTCAATTTCAAATTCTAAAGCATATAATGCACCTGCAAATAATGGGTTTCATTTTGATTATGGAAATTACATAACCATGGATAATTGCTCATCATACAATAATGCATCTAATGGAATATATGCATACAGTGTTGATAATTTAGTAATTAAAAATTGCATATTAGAAAATAATAAGACAAACGGGATACATTTTAATAGTTATAATTCAAATGTTTCTTTAGATAATAATACTATATTGAAAAATACTACTAATGGAATTTTATTCGAATACAATAATACTGCTTTTAATGTTAGAAGAAATAAGATAGCCCATAGCAATAGGGGTATCTTGATAAACAGTAGTAGCAGTACTATCAATTTTGATCATAATATTGTAGCATACAATGCTGCTGATGGTATTTATGTGGCCAGTACAAGTAATACATTAGGCTTTCATTACAATACAATATACAGTAACGTGGGCGATGGAATAGACCTAAATGGCGCATCTACCGAAAACATAACCAACAACATAATTGTAAATAATGATTTTGGTGTAAGAACAACTACTGCGGTAGAAAAATTGCAGCAAAATAGCTTTTTTGAGAATGGAAGCGGTTCTGTTTCAAACCTTGCTAATGCACCTGCAGATACTTGGGTGTTTGTTTCTCAAAATGCAAATGGCGATTCTGCCGATATTTATTTAAATATATATGCTGCACCCGAATTTTCGCTTTCAACTGAAATGGATTTTTCGCTTAAGAATACTTCGCCTAACATAAATGCAGGTAATGTGGCCGTAAAAGATGCTGACGGAACAGCTTCCGATATTGGTGCAATATATTACGATCTTGGAAATCCGCACAGTCTTTGGTCTAGAGGTTATAGAGATAAGTCTGTTCTACTAGCTTGGGAAGCTCCTCAAAACGATTCATTGGTTAAATACAATATATATTATAAACTTTCTACAGCTACCAAATTTACACTTTTCGGAAGTGGTACTGATACCGTAAAAACAGTTACCGGGCTTACCAATGGAAAACTATACAACTTTGTGGTTACGGGAGTTTATCCTAAGTCGGAATCTATTTATTCCCCGCAAGTTTCAGAAATACCGGGCGAACCAAACATGAGCCTTAACCCTATTGCACTCAATGTAACAATCCCTGCCGATGTAGATTCGCTGATAGATACTTTAATTGTAAAAAATACAGGTACAAGAGAATTAGATTATAATTTTGCAGAATTTAGCGAAACTGGGTCTGGTTCGTTGACGCTTGATGGTACTGGCGACTATGTAACTGTTCCAGATAATGCTAAACTTGATGGAATGAACGAACTCACCATTGAACTTTGGTACAATAAGCAGAAATCAGGCTCTTATGATATTGTTGATAAACATTACTATAGTTATTCATTTTCATTTGCTGGCGATAAAATGCAATTAACTAAGTCTTCGAATGGTTCCTATGCTACTTCGAATTCTACTTATACTGTTCCTAATGGATGGCATCATCTTGCTGTGACTTGGAAAGGTACTGTAGTAACTTTTTATGTAGATGGTGTACAGGTAAATCAATTTACTAATGCCAGTGAATCGCCAATTGCAAACAGAGCAGAAGAGTTGAAAATTGGTAGTGGTGTATATCAAGGTGGATATGCGCAAGGCAATATGACTGATGTAAGAATTTGGAATGTTGCAAGAACACCACAAGATTTGAAAAATTATATGCGTCGTACTATTACTCAGCCTATCGAAGGTTTAGTAGGCAACTGGATATTTAGCAAAAACACTACTGATTATTCATCAAACGGATTAAATGGTACATTGCAAGGAAATGCAATTGTAAATAATACAGCTCGTAGTCAAAGAGTATTATATATGAATAAGCCTACTCAGAAACTTCAACCTGGGGTGAGCGATACAATAATTGTTGTATTCCCAAATATAGGAATGGGTACAAATGCTTTCACATCGCAACTTCTAACTAATATAAATAATAAAGCAGAAATTGGCTTCGATGTTTCTATAACTTATGGATCTACAGTATCGTCTACACCGGTACATTTTATTCCAGTTCCAGAAACGGGGCTTCCTTATACAGTAGTAGTAACTAACGCGTTACTTGATGATGTAAAAATAAGTATTGGCGATGAAATAGGAATTTTCGATGGCAATTTATGTGTGGGTGCCGGAGTTTTCAACGGAACATTCAACTTTGTAATTACTGCTTGGAAGGAAAATGTAGCTAGTAGTCTTCAAGGTTTCACTTCAGGTAACCCAATGACATTTAAGATATTTGACACCTCTGCCGATCTTGAGGCAACTACCGGAGCAACATATTCTATTGGCGATGGCAAGTTTGACTACGGTCAGTTTTCTGCTCTAAGCTTAAATAGTACTATTTATTCAACACAAACTATAGCTCTAAAAGGAGGTATGTTCAACCTTGTTTCTTTCAATCTTCTTCCTCGATACAATAGTGCTGCTAAAATATTTGGAGGAATAAGTGGTTTAGAAATAGCATATAACGATAAAGGCGGAGCATTCATACCGGCTTATAATATAAATACTATTGGTGATATTGATTTTAAAGATGGTTACCACATTTTTGCTGATGCTGATACTACATTGGCTTTTGAAGGCACGCCTATCAACCCGTCTGAGTGGAATATAACTTTAGAAGCAGGTAAGTGGAACTCTATTTCATTTATATCTCAATCGGCAACGGCAATTACCAGTGCCTTTCCTGCTAGTTTGCACAGCAAAATTGATATTGTTCAAACCTCTACCGGACTCGTTTGGATTCCTTCTTTAGCGGTTAATACTATTGGCAACATGGTTCCGGGTTTGGGCTATCAAGTAGCAACCGTAGCTGATACAAATATTGTATTCTCATTCACAATGCTTAAAGCTGGAGAAGAAGCACTTGAAGTTATTGAACCTTCGTTCTTTACATTCAACAAAACAGGTATTCCATATACTATTGCATTTGATACAGATGGTCTAAACCTTGAAAAAGGCGATGAAATAGGAATTTTTGATGGAAATCTTTGTGTTGGAGCAGCTGTTTATGATGGTTCTGCAATACTTCCTATTGTAGCTTGGGCTAAATTAGAAAACAAAGAATTGAGTGGTTTTGTTGCAGGCAATGAAATTTCTGCTCGATTATATTCAACATCTAATAATGCCAGTTACGCATTATATGTAAATAAAGAAACATTTAGTAAAGGAAACTATGCTCGTTTGAAAGCAGGCAACATTGTTTTAGGAACAAATGAATTAGAAAAAACAATTACAATTAATACTTGGCCAAATCCTTTCTCAGAAAGCATATCAATATCGATAGATGATCTAGAAAAAGTATTATCTATATCAGTAATTGACTCAGAAGGTAAAACCATAGAGTCATTACAACCCAACACTTCAATTGTTTGGAAACCGCGTAGAAATCTAGCTTCCGGCAAATACTATGTACAAGTAGTTCTTACCGAAACTACTATTGTAAAACCAATAATTTATCAGAAATAATATAATTCAAAGCAGCAGTAACATACTGCTGCTTTTTTCAATTTAAACTAAATACAGAGGTCATGAATTTTAGAAAAAAACTCTCTATAATTCCGTTGCTGTTTGCTTGTATATTTCTACATGCTCAAACAGCCATACAGTTTGATGGAAATGGAGACAACATATATATTAAAAAAACAGATAAGTTTACCGTTACCGATTTTACATTATCAGCATGGGTAAAGTGGGAGGGTGGTGCAATGGCCGATTATTATGCAATTGCATCAAATTATGCCGGTGGTAGCAATTATCAGCACTATGGTTTGCAGATGACAAATACCGGTAAGGCATTAGCATTCGTAGACAATGGAACGTCTTGGGTTACAGTAGCAGGTATAAAAGTATAAACGATGGTCTGTGGCCTCATGTTGCAGGTGTATTTGATGGAGGCGAGTCTCTTAAAATATATGTAGATGGTCTGCTTGAAGCTACTACTGCCACAACTGCTACGGCAATCACACCAACCGGTGATTTTTATATCGGTCAAGATGGAGCCGCAAAATATGAACGCAACTGGATAGGACAGATAGATAATGTTGTTCTTTGGAATTATCCGCAAAACAAAACATTTGTAAAAGATTGGCAAAACAAAGAATTTTCAGGTAAAGAAGACGGACTTGTTGCATATTGGAATTTTAATGAAGGCTCAGGTACAGTTGCTCTTGAAGTTGCTCATGAACAAAACGGCACACTTACCGGCGATGCTGCTTATGTAGCATCAACGCTCACCTATTCAAAAACAGGACTTCCTCAACTTTCTGTTCCTGAAACAGGCTTGCCTTACTCTATAGTGGTAACGGGAGCAACCATAAACACAACAAACATTCCGGTAGGTAGTTATATAAGCTTCTTCGATGGTGCTGTATGCGTAGGTAGTGCATTGCTCAACTCAACAGCAAATACTCCGGTAGTTACTTGGAAAGGCGATGAAAATCTTGGAGTAGCTGGATTTACTTCAGGAAATACGATTACTGCAAAAATCTATACCGAATGGTACAGTACAATAAAAATATTTGATGCTGAACTTACATTCGCTCAAGGCAATGGAACATATGGAAATGGTTCGTTTTCTGTTGTTTCTGCAAAGATATCGACTACAATTGCTCCGAAACTTATTTTTTCAGAGCAGCTTTTGAATTTCAATACAGTATTTGTAGATGAGACTAAAACTGATACCCTCATTTTTACAAATTCAGGTAATGCAATTCTGCAAATAAAAGATATAAAGTCGTCATCAGCTGAAATAACCGTATCTCAAACAGCATTCTCTTTACTGCCTTTACAAACCGACACTCTGTTTGTTACATTCGCTCCAAAAGCTGTAAATAGCTATAATACAACACTTACTTTTACTACGATATAATTGAAAAACCATTATATACGGTTCCTGTTTATGGCACAAGTTTGCCCTATGCAACTACAAATATTTTTGTATCGCCCACACAACTTGAGTATGGAAATATACTCGTTGGCAATTCGCAAAAAGAAAGTTTCTTTATTATCAATACCGGAAATAAAGTATTGAATGTAACAGGAATTACATCATCAAGTTCTAATTTCACTATAAATACCACAACACCATTTTCTTTGGCTCAAGGAGAAAATAAGGAAGTAGTGGTTACATTTACTCCAACCGAAAATGCAAACTATAGCACTCAAATACAGATAGCAAATAATGATGAACTGAAAACGGTAACTCTTACAGGGACTGGTATTCAAGGACATTTTACTCCTGTAGCAGCAACCGGAAAACCTTATAGTGTAATTATAGAAGATGTTGAAATCGAAGGTATTCAGCCTACGCCAAACGATCAGATAGGAGTATTTGATGGAAATCTTTGTGTAGGTACAAGTTTATTGAGTTATTCAAGCGATGTTTTGCAGTTTGATGGTGCTGGCGACTATGTCGTGACTCCAAACATGAAAAGTTACTTTCCGACTGAATCTCTCACCCTCGAAATCTGGTTTAAAGCCGATGCTGCTGGTGTAATAGTTTCAGAAAATGGAAATACAACACCAAGTTCAGGTTGGTATGACAGTCAGTTGGAAATACTTTCTACCGGAGAGGTTAAAGTAAGTGTTTGGAATGTTCCTAGCATATCACTTGGTAAAGTCGAATTTGGTACTTGGCATCATATTGCTCTTAGCTACAATGATGCTACTAATACACTTTCAGGATTCCTTGATGGTGTAAAATCTACAAATGAGAGCATTGCAGAAAGAAGTTCACCATGGGAAAGTGGATATGATCTACACTATCAATTAGGTGCGGGTCAAGGAACCAACATGGGTAGCGGTGCTTATTTAAAAGGTCAAGTTGACGAATTTAGAGTTTGGAACTATGCCCGTACAGAATCAGAAATTCGGTCTTCTATGCTTAGATCTCTCTCTTCTAGCGATAGCAGGTTGGTAGGTTACTGGACACTTGAACAGGGTAAATTGGCAAACAACTCTTCATATACAGGAGCTCTTGTTGCAAGTGGTAATGCCATGACAATTGCTTCTAATTGCCCAGTGGGTTCAAAAAATTTACTCATTACTACTTGGGAAAAAGATGCTGGTATGGGACTCCCTGGTTTTACAGTAGGCAATCCTATTTCATTTAAAGTTTATACCACTGTTTTTGGAAATACCGTTGAACTCGATGCCGTTGCTACCTTTTTAAAAGGCAATGGAACATTCGGTAACGGTTCATATACCGTTGCTACTTTGTCGGCTAACTTGGGTAAAGCTCCTTTGCTTTCTATTCCAATAAGTAAGTTGAATGTTGGGCAAATTAAAATGAATGACACTATCACAAATAGTTTTTACATATATAATAAAGGTACTGCTCCGCTGGAATTAACATTTATAAATCCGGTAGCTAATTTCAAAGCCGATTTGAGTTCTGCCACAATTCCAGTTGCCGACTCAGTGAAAGTTACGGTAACGTTTACTTCTACTACAATGGGAAATAAAGTAGGAGTATTTCAAATCGTAAGCAACGATCCGTTGGCTGAATTAACAAATATACAACTCGAAGGATTTGTGCTTCCTGAGGGAGTTCCGAATATTGATATCTCAACAAGTTCATTAACGTTTGGTACAATTACCAAAGGAGAACATATGGCGTTGACATTTAATGTAATAAATAATGGAACAGCTCCTCTTAATATTACAAACATAACTTCATCGTCGGGTATTTTTACAGTAAGCGATAAAACCTTTACGCTGCAAAATACCAATGATAACAAGGAAATTACGGTAAATTTTAATCCTATTCAAAAAGGTTTTACTTCAACCGTAATAACTATAACGTCAAATGCAGGCACTCGCATGGTTACAGCTTACGGAATTGCTACCGACGGGCATTTCCAATCTGTGGCACAGACCGGATTGCCTTATTCAATAGTAGTATCCGGCAATAATCTGTCTGACTATTTGCAAGCCGGCGACGAAATTGCTGTTTTTGACGGTTCTAAATGTGTGGGAAAATCTGAGATGACTCTAACAGGACATTCATTATATACCCCTGCATCAAACGATTATATGACAATTCCTGCAATTTCACTTCCTGCTGCATATACAATTGAAGCTTGGGTGAAATTTCCGCTTCCATCAACTTCCGATGGTTGGAGAACGCTTTGTCAAAATGGTGGAAATCACCATCATATAATCTTCTCTTCCGATGGTCAACTTGGTATATATAACGGAGGTTTTTACACTTCAGGTTATAATGCCAATACACTCCAAGGTTGGAATCATATAAGTGCTGTGGCTTCGGGTACAACTACCCAGTTTTATGTAAATGGGAAATTAGTTGGAACGAGTGCAACTAAAGAAATAAATCCTTTAAATTATTTAGGTAATTATGTTGGTGGAGGTCAAAATGTTGGAACCGTTGATGAATTCCGTGTATGGAACTATGCACGTTCGCAAAATGAAATAGCACAAACATTGCATTCAAGTATTTCAGAAAGTATGAATGGACTTATAGCCAATTATACTTTCAACTACGGTGCTGAAAACCAAGCAAATCCTTCACAAATTGGAACATTAAATAATACTGCTTCAATTACTGGCGAACCGGCACTTGCATTACAAGAGAATATACAGATTGTAGCTTGGCAAAAAGATGATAAGCAAGGATACGACGGTTTTACAAGTGGCAATCCTATTACTTTTAAAGTATGGAGTAAAATAAACGGATTTCAGAGCGAATTTGCTGCAAACGCACAGTTTATAGTAGGCGATGGTACTTTTGGCTTTGGTTCAATGAGTGTTGTAGAACTCGATTTTATTACACCAATAATATCGGTTAATCCGCAAGAAATATTTAAAGCACTTGCCGAACCAGATTCTACAACAGTCTCTTTCGATATTACTAATAACGGACTAGGAATGCTTCAATTTACTCTCGAAGAAGTAGTTGATAGTTTGTGGTTGGAATTAGGAATAATTTCTGACTCTGTTTTGCCTGGTGAAACGCTTACAATACCTGTTAAACTTAATTCAACCGGATTGTTAAATGGTGTTCATTTTAATAAAATTAGAATACTTAATAATTCTATAGATTCACCAGTATATGAAATAGGCGTAAGAATTAATGTTACCGGAAAAGGTGAGATAGCAACAACGCCAGACAAAGTTGATTTTGATAGTGTCTTAATAGATAAAACTGTTTCGCAGCAATTGACTATAAAAAATATTGGAACAAAAGAAATTATAGTTGATTCAATAAAATTATACAATGGTTCAGAATTTAAGTTGGGAACTCTTTCAACTCCATTTACACTTAAACCTGCCGATCAAAAGATCCTTACAATCTCATTTTCACCAGATTCTTCCGGCATACGTACCGATTCGCTGTTGATTTACAGCGAAGGAGGTGTAAAAAACATACTCATTAGCGGATTCTGCATGACTCCACCAAAAGTGGTTGTAAATAAAGTACTTATTAAAGGAAATTATGCAGCAGAATATTCATATACCGATACTATTCTAATTATAAATAAAGGAATAGCAGATCTTGAATTTAGTCTGAAAAATAGTGTTCCTTGGTTATCCTTCAAAACAGAATCAGGTGTAGTAAAACAATCAGATACTGCTATTGTAGAAATTAATATCTCTACATACGATTTAATTGCCCAGCCTTATAGTGGTAACTTTACATTAATTACAAACGACCCTGAAAAGCCTACAATTTCTTTCTCAGTTGATATTAAAGTGAGCGGACAACCGGAACTTGTTGCCGATGATTTTCATCAATTGGGTGAAGTAATTATAGACCAAGTTGTTTATAGTACCTACATAATTAAAAATACTGGAGCAGACACATTAAAAATTTCAGAGCTAGCTATGCAAGCTACCGGATTTGAGATAACTAATGCTGTATTGCCTATTATTATTCCGCCAAAAAAACAAGATACGTTGAACTTTACATTTGCTCCTACAGAGGTAAAATCGTATTCGGCAGTTTTGGCAATAACTTCTAACGATTTAAGTCAATCGCCTTATAACGTAGCAATTACCGGAGAAGGTTTGCCCGTTCCTCCTGAAATTTATATAGCTTCTGATACTTTGATATTTGAAACTTCTGACGGAGAAACTCTGACAAAAAATTTCTCAGTAGGTAATCGTGGTGGGCAGGATTTGGTTTATGAAATTGGAAATGCAACAAATTCGGGCAAAGCTATTACACTTGACGGTGTAAAAGATTATGTGAGCGTTATAATAAACAATTCTATAGCTCCTAAAGATGAAATTACCATAGAAGCTTGGATAAAACCTACTGAAATTAAAAACACCTATTCGGTAGTTTCTAAAGAAGGTTCAACGCAATCATTTAATCTAAAACTTATAAACGGAAAGCTTTCATTATTTATAAATGGCAAACAGATTTTAACATCTTCTGCAATTATTAAATTGAATGAATTACAGCATATTGCAGCTAGTTACGATGGGTTTTATGCTTCATTGTTCTACAACGGAACGAAAATATCTGAAGCTCAATTGACTATTTCACCAAATACTGAGAATGTGAGAATTGGACGTTCATTTGGAGGAGAATTCTTTAAAGGAACAATTGATGAGGTGAGAATTTGGAATGTTGCTCGAAATGATCAAGCTATTGAAAAGTATAAGAATATCAAAGTAAGCACAAACTCTGCAAACTTGGTGTTGTATTTCGATTTTGAAACAATAGCAAATAACGTATTTATTGACAATTCTTTATATAAGAATAAAGGTACCATTTACGGAAATGTTTTAAACAGTAATTCAACAGTTTCATTAAATAGTTTCTTTAGCTTCAATCCGCTCGTGGGTAGTGTATTAGGAGATGAAAATCAGGATATTGAAGTTACTTGTAATTCAGAACTCATACCTGAAGGTACTTATTACGCATTTGGTAAAATCACTTCTAATGATAAATCAGATTCAGTTGTATTTAAGCCCATTAAACTTATCCATACTGGGACAGTGGCAGTTAATATAGCGAAAGATACAGTGAGATTTAAACCAACCTATCAGACGAGTTCCGATACTTCATTCATTACTTTAGAAAACACTGGCACGGCTCCACTTGTAGTAAGTAATATTACATTTTCTGATTTAGCATTTTCTGCTAAAAAAAGCGATTATATTATTCCTGCTTTTTCAGGTAAACTTATTCCAATCTTTTTCGGACCGAGTCTAGCAAAAGAGTATATTGGAGAAATGCAGTTGACCATTAATGTTGCAGGTAATGAAACGGTTACAATTCCATTAAAAGGTATAGGAGTAAAGCCGCCTATTATTGAACTGAGCAGTAAATCAATGTCCGTTCAAACAGAGTATTTAAAATCTATCGATAGTTCTCTTACTATTTATAATACAGGTTCAGGAATATTGGAATATAATTTTGTTTCAGATCAGGTAAGTTGGTTAACATTTGATCCCGCGTTTGGAAATATTGCCGCAGGAGATTCAGTTACCATTAATCTTATATTTGA
The DNA here is from genome assembly GCA_016714605.1 of Bacteroidales bacterium. Classification (GTDB taxonomy): domain Bacteria; phylum Bacteroidota; class Bacteroidia; order Bacteroidales; family UBA1715; genus JADKDL01. The sequence continues at coordinate 19,028 of JADKDL010000013.1, forward strand.
TCCATCAGTTGCTGGTGGAATTTATACTGCAAATATAATACTGAACTCCAATGCATTAAATGAGAAAATAACCACTATTGCAATGCAGTATACGGTTATAGGAGCTAAATTAAGTCTTAGTCCCGAAATGCTTACAGATACTACTACTATAGGTGAGTTAATTACCGACACATTGATTATTCAAAACGTTGGCCCTGAACCATTGTCATATAGTTTGTTGGAATATTCATATTGGATGTCTTTGTCGAAAATAGCGGGAATAGTTCTTCCTAACTCAAGCGAAAAAATTATTGTTACCTTCGATCCTAATGTTACAGCAGCTACATATAGCTATGATATTAATATTAAAACAAACGATGTAAACGCAAAAAGCATCTATTACAGGGTAAATTATACCGTGTTACCAGAAGAGCTTCTGGTTTCGCCTACTTCGTTGTTCATTGGTGGTGTTCTCTTGGGACAGTCGAGTTCTTCAAAAATCACATTGTTTAATAACAGTAAAGCAATTATAAAAATTGACTCAGTTACTGTTGACAAACCATTTACATCTTCAACCATCAATGGCATATCTATTTTACCGGGTTTATCAAGATATGTTGATGTGAGTATTAAAGCAACAGAAAAAATAATGTATTCAGGTAGTGCTAATGTATTTACAAGTGATGGAAAAAAATACACTATTTCTGTCTCTGCCGAGGGTATAGAAAAACCTTATGCAGTTACAAATATGCTTCCTGTAGACAGTGCAATAGATCTTTCTAAACCATTAAATTTTTCATGGGCGCCTGCTTTAGATGCAAAGAATTATACTATTCTAATAGCTAATTCAGATAGCACTAAAAAAATTGAATTAAAGAATATTACCGGAATATCCTATAGCTATATCGGTCATGAATTGGCATATGGAGAAACCTATACTTGGCAGGTTATTTCACATAATTATCAGTATTCAACTCCTAGTGTGGTTCAAAGCTTTACGCTTCGTGAATTGCCCGATTTGATTGTTTCGTCAATAACAGTTCCAAAAATAGCATTCTCCGGTAGATCAACAGAAATACAATGGCAGGTTGATAATGTTGGAATAGACAAGACAATAGATAATTGGTTCGATTATGCATATCTGTCACTCGATACAATTTTTCATTCTCAATTTGATATTTATTTAGGTGGATTATCTAACGTTACGTATCTTGAAAAAGGAGAGTCTTACAACCAGATACATGAATTTACATTGCCTAACGGTATATCAGGCAATTATTATGTAATCGTAAAAACGAATGCAAGAGCTAATATGCCAGAGTTAAATGTGAATAATAATAGTCTTGTTTCTGATACTACGTTATTCATTGATCTTACACCTCCACCAGATTTGCGAGTTTTCAGCATTTCAGTACCTGACATATTGTTCAGTGGGCAAGAAGCTACTATTCAATGGAATGTAAAAAATTATGGTTCTGGTCCTACAGCAGAAAATGTTTGGATAGATAATATTTATATTTCTGATACAACAGAATGGGCTGCTGGATATTGGAAACAATTGGATGTTGTGCAACATACCGGAATTATTGCTTCTGACAGCAGTTATACGGTTACTACAAATATCAAAATACCTGAGTCTATAACAGGAAATTATTTTATTCATATTTTCACCGATTCAAGATCACAGGTATATGAACATGCTTCGGAACAGAATAATACCAAAGCAAGTAGTGCAATGCAGGTGATATTAACACCTCCGGCTGATTTGGTGGTAAGCGAAATTGCCGTATCAAAATTGGCTGCTGCCACTGGTGACACAATAACTGTTGAATGGGTTGTTAATAATGAAGGTGGTTCTGCAACCAAAGCAAATTGGTACGATGGTATTTACCTTTTACCTCTTGCGGAAACTGACCCTGCAAAAGCTGTAAAAGTTGGTGAGTTTTTACATAGTAACTCATTGGAATTAGGTAACTTTGCCTCTTGCTCTAAAAATATCATTATACCAAATAGTGTAAAAGGAATTAACAAATTATTTGTAAAGACAGATATTAGCAATGCAATAGACGAATTGGATCAAGAGTCTAACAACACCTCTGATAATAAGAATATTGATATTCTTTATTCAGATTTTGTGATTACCAATTGTACTAAAGATGATACGGTAAGTTCTGGCGATTCTACTCTTATAAGTTTCTATTTGAAAAATATTGGAAACGGAGTAAATAAAATAAAAAATGTACAAGTAATTCTTGGATTGTCTAATAAAAATTATTTTGACAAAACAGCTCAAGTTTTTGCAGAATTATTTGTTTCTCCATTGATATCGCCTAGTGATTCTGTGCTTGTTACAGTTAAAGCAAAACTACCTGATGGTGTTTATGGAATAAAAAAACTGTTGATAGTTGCCGACAATAAAAACGATATTTACGAAGGCGATTTTGATAATAACAATACATTATTTACCGACATTGCTATTAATCTGAACCGATGGGTAGATTTATCAACAACTGAAATTAATAATGCTGATACTATAAAAGCTGGAAGTACTTCTGATGTTTCTTATACAATCAAAAACATTGGGAATAGAGATTTAATTGCAGATAAGTTCATAAGTAAACTTTATTTAATTGAAAAAGATCGTATTTCTTGTGGTATAGCTTGTGGAACAGAATTGATGACAATAACGAAGAGTGTTTCTTTAGCAGTTGGAGATTCTTTGATTGATTCTTTGCAGATTACAATTCCTAATATTACTACTGCAGGCAATTATGTATTTTATTTAGTCTTAGATGTTCAAAATTCTATTTTTGAGCACTTAGGTGAAAACAATAATGTGCAATACAACTCTGTATTTATCGATAAAATACCGGTCGATTTTCTTGTTGATTCTGTAGATGCTTCTACCGAAATGTGGTCGAGCAAAATAGCGAATTTCTCATGGAGAGTTACGAATATTGGAACCACAGGAACAATTGCAACTACATGGAATGATGCAGTTTATTTATCTAAAGACTCCGTTTTTGGCAATGATGATATTCTAATTGCAAAAATGAAACATGCAGGTCGACTATTTGCAAAAGAAAGTTACACTGTTAATGCAAATTTAACTATTCCAAATGGTGTAAACGGCGACTATCACGTGTTTGTTTTTTCTGATATTGATTATTTGACGAGCGATAATGATTATTCGAATAATTACGATTTCAAACGTAATAGTATTACGAATTTTGTAGAAAAGGTTAAAATTAATCTATCGCCTTCTCCCGATCTTGAAGTTATTAAGCTAGTAAATACAAATACTGCTGTTGCCGGTCAACCTTTGAAAATTGAATATATTGTAAAAAATTCTGGGGAAGCTGCTGCTAGCGAGTCGAGTTGGACAGATAAATTCTATCTTTCAACTAAAACAGGAATTTTTGAAATTGATTACAGAGACTTTTATGTTGGTAGTTATACAAGAATAGATTCTCTAAAAGCAGATGACTCTTACACTGTTTCTATTGAATTAAATATTCCACTTACTGCTACCGGTAACTATCTGCTTGTTGCAATTACCGACAAGGATAATAAAATATATGAGCATAATGCAGAAGGCAATAATACACTTGTTTCTCCATTAGAAATTCAACTGCCACCACCATCAGATTTGGTTGTAAATGAAGTAACAGCACCCCTAAAAGCTGTTGCAGGAGAATCTGTAACTATTGGATGGACTGTTCAAAACATTGGTGAAAACCCTGCTCAAGGATACAAAAAAGACATTGTTTATCTTTCAAAAGATTCTATTATTGATGATTCTGATATTGTTTTCGGAATTCAATCAAACTGGATAAATCTTGCACCATCAGGTATTACTTCAAATAGTATGACAGCCAGATTGCTTAATGCTTCAGCTGGATATTATAATGTAATTGTAAAGACCGATGTTCTTGATAACATTTACGAATTGAGTGATACTAATAATGCAACAGTTTCTTTAGTAAAACTATTTGTTGATGTTAAGTCTATTGGAATAAATGATTCAATTACTGATAAATTAGAAAATGATATAGAGTTGTATTATAAAATTACTGTTACCAAAGAAATGGCTGGTGAAACAGTTCTTTTAAAACTCTATGGAGATGATTTAAATGCACTAAACGAACTTTATGTAAAATATGATGAAATGCCTTCTAGATCAAGTCATGATTATTCATACAGTAACCTGTTTAGTGGGTCGCAAGAAATCATCCTGCCCGATTTATTGGAAGGTACCTATTATATTCTCATTATTGGAAATAACATAGCAGGAACCATTCAGGATATAAGTTTATCAACAAAAGTTATGAAGTTTGAATTGCTTTCTATAAATAATGATATAGCCGGAAATTCAGGAAAAGTTACGGTTAAACTAACAGGGGCTAAATTTACTCCAAATATGGATGTAATGTTGCAGCTAAGCGGAACAAGCTTAACAAATCAAAACAATCCTAATATTACATACCGCAAGTTTTATGTACCAACCGAAGCTGTAAATGATAGTATTTATTTTACAATTTGGGAGAATAATAAAATTAATAGTATGTATATAAATTCAGGAGCTACTGCTACTGAAAGCAATGCTGATTTCAAAATTATTGGTCCTTTTTCGAAAGATACAATCATAGGTATGCCATTGCATTTTGCAGGTAATTACTTCGTCACTATAAATGTTGATAAAGTATTGTCAGAAGATTTAGGTTTGCAGATTAATAAACCAACTCTTGTTGAAATGAAAAACATACCATATAATTATGCTCCTGAACTAATTGTAGCCGATGAGGTTTATTTCCTAAATACTACTGTAGTATTTGCGACTTTCAATCTTAAAAACGCTGAACTGGGCAAATATCATGTTCATTTAAACAATCATAAAGAGTACTTTATAGGAAATAACATGTTTGAGATTGAAAATGCACTGCCTGAAGATTTGCAAATAAATGTTGTATATCCGAGTTCTATGCGAACCAATTCAATGGCGTCTGTGAAAATTGAGTATAAAAATACCGGAAATACCGATATTAAAGCTCCTTATATAGTTGTTGAGAGTTTTGCAGGTGCACCTATTTCAGAAACTATTGAAGGTTTGAGTGAGCGTAATACTAAATTAGAAATTGGATTACAACATCCTCAAGAACCTAAGAGTGTTTTACGTCCGGGCGCTTATGGAACCAAAACTATTTATATTCAAAGTAGTAGTCAGATAAGTATTGGGGTATCTAAAAAATAGAGAACTGTATTATAAAAATAGAAATTATAAATATGAAAAAAATTCAATATATAGCGATAGTAATATGTCTAGCCTTTAATATATCGGTTTTAAAGGCAGAGACAAATTGTAATTATACCCCTGGAAAGAGCCATATATATATGTGCTCGGCAGAAGGTGTAACTATAGGTGGTACGCTTTCCGGCTGTGGAGCTTATCCGGAGTGGTCTCCAACTACAGGTCTTGAAAATCCATATTCCGTTCAGACAAAAGCAAAGCCAACTTCTACAACGGTTTATACTTTGAAAATTTATGACGATGAGTTGAATCTTGTAGCTACACAATCGGTAACTGTTGAAGTAGATAAATCAAAAATTGTTGAAGAGATATTATCAAGTCCCGAATGTTGTTTTGCTAGAGGCGAGGGACTCAATACGTCTAATCTTAATATTACGACTGTTCCTCCAGGACTTGAAGAAAATATTAAAATAGAGCCTTCATCAGTACCTGCAGGTGTAGGTTCACCTTATAATGTACCAGTAACTTTGACAAATACTTGTGGTGATGAATCATTGAAAAAGAACATTTCAATATCGGCTGTTGATGAGGATGTTGAAGCAAGTTTGGGTACTAAATATATTGACATTGATGAGTTAGTTAAAAAAATAGATGAAACATTAGATAAAATTTTTGGAGTCGTTGAAGATTTACCAAAGGGTCCTTGTGAGGCTAAAGCAAGTAAAACCAATGGATTAAAGGTATCATTATATAAAAAATGTTGCAAAAAAAATACATCTTGCACTGGTATTGTTGATGGTATGAAAGTTAGTGGTTCTGTAGGTGTTACAGGTTCTTTTAGTTGTTCTTTTGATATTCCTTATGCTAATGTTCCTTACATATCGACATTTTATGTTTCAGCAGGTATATCTGCTTCTGTTTCTGCGGCAGTAGATTATAAATATGAATGCGCTCAGAATGAATTTTGTGTTTCAATTAAACCATCCGCATCTTTAGAAATCAAAGCTGGCTATAAAGCACTTGATGGGTATTTAATTGATGCAAATATTGAATCTGTAGTGGGAGTAGAAATTAAAAATTTACCGCAGTGGTGTCCTATTGGAAACCCAGCTCCATCTAATGCTCAGATTTGTGTTAATGTCACTCTTGAAGGAACTGTTACCTTATTGTCAGGGGTGGTTACAGAAGGTTTTAGTTACAAATTGATACAAGATAAATGTAAATACTTAGATTAATAATTAGAAATGATAAAAAAAATCAAAATATCAATATTTTTCATTTTAATAAGCCTAATTTCTTGGGCTCAGCTTGGTTATGAATATAAACCAATAGACTTGTTCATTTCTATTCCCGATACTATTCCAAATGTATTGGACGATGACAAAAACCATATATTTGAATGTAACTACTATCAGTATGATTTTAAAGGAATGATTAATACTTCTGATAATAAGTGGATTGTGAATGAGACTACCTGTAAGGATATTCATAAAGGCAATTTTCCTTTTTTCCAGTTTTGCGAACTTATTGATGTTTATAAATCGGCTAAAGAAAATAAATTACTTTCAATATACACCAGTGAATCGGCTCAGGTTTTTGCTAAAATATTTGAAAAGATTGAAGCAAAAGAACGATTTTTTGCAGTTTCAAAAACTGTAAATCAGTTTGAAATCGAGGCTATTCTGGAAACAGACTATGGTATGAAAGTTTTTGTAAAGCTTAATGATAATAGTAAGAGTTTACCTTACTATTTGAAGTTGGAAAATGGAGAATATAAATTTTATGCAACTCATGATTCCCTAGTTTCAAGTGTCAATGTTCTATTGGGTTTCTACTTTCTCAAAGCAAATGAAATTCAAGTAGCTGGAGATATTGATAAGGATGGAAAGTTTAACAGAATTGATAATTGTCCGTGTACAAAAAATGTACTTCAAAAGAATAGCGATAGTGATAAGTTTGGAGATGAGTGTGATAATTGCCCACTTGTAGGTAATAACTCGCAAGAAGACTCTGATAAAGACGGAGTTGGTGATAAATGCGATAATTGTATTTCGAGTACCAATCCTGACCAGTTAAATAACGATGGTGACCTATTTGGCAACAAATGCGATAACTGTCCGGAAATGAAAAATGATGATCAGAAAGATACTGACAACGATAAGGTAGGAGATGTTTGTGATAATTGTAAAGAAATATCGAATACTAATCAAAAAGATACTGATGCTGATGGCTTTGGCGATGCTTGCGACACATGTCCGGACAAACCCAATAAAGATCAGAAAATAGATTGTAATAAAATTAAAACCAAAGAGAAGTAATACATTTAAAACTGATAATATATGTTTCAAATAAATAATATTTCAAACCGACTTGTTAAAATTATAGCTATATTATTTCTTAATACTATAGTTTTTCAAGCATTTTCAGGTGTTGTAGTTGATGTAGAACCAACTGCTTGTCAGTATGCAAAAGACGGAAAGATTACAGTAACTGCATCTGGCCCTTCGGGTACGTACACAATTACCTTAAGTGGTAACGGGAAGTATGAAGAGGTGTCTGGAAATAGTGCAACATTTTCCGATTTAGGTATTGGTATATACACTATCTCTGTCAATACATCTCAAAGTTGCGATTTTTCAAAAAGTTATCAAGTTAAAGCTGATCCTGATAAAATTAAAATAAACTTCGATGTAGAAAATGAAGTTTGTATGAAAGAAAACGGTTCAATAACTGCAAACGCTACTGGTTCGTCTATTGTAAGTTACAAGTGGAATACGGGCGATGAGGGTGCTACATTAAGCAACATTTCAGCTGGGTCATATTCAGTAACTGTTGAGGATGATAATGGTTGCCAAAAGTCTGGTGGAGGATCTGTAGGCAGAGATAATATTGACTTTGTATTGGACTTTGATAGTGAAGATGTAACCTGCCATGGCGATAGCGACGGTAGTGCATCTGTTTCTGCTACTGATGCTTCTGGTCTTGGTGGCGGTTCATTTGAATATGAATGGTCAAACGGTGGTTCGGGGGCTAGCATTAGCGGTCTTGATGGTGGAGCATATTCTGTTACCGTTTCGTCTGACGAAGGTTGTGCAACTAGCGGTTCTGTTGGAGTAGGAGAGCCTTCGGAGCTTTCAATGAGCATTTCAGGTGGTGCATTTAATATATCTTTTTGTTCTAATGGTGGCCCACCAGAATTAACTCTAACCGGTGGAGCATCGGGAGGTACGCCTCCTTATAGCTATAGTCCTGCAAGTGCTCAAATGACTGTAAGTAGCTCTGGGCCTTATTCAATGAATGTAACAGACGACCATGGTTGTACCGATGATGCTACAACGTTTGTGTTCTTTGTCCCTATTGTTTGTTCACGAGATCCTAATGACATAGCAGGTCCTGCCGGTTATGGTGAAAAACAATATGTTGGAAAAAAAGAAACATTACCTTATAAAATTAGATTTAAAAACGATCCTGAATTTGCTACAGCTCCGGCTCAGGTGGTTTATATAACTATGCCTATTGATGCTAGTTACGACATCTACTCACTCAGATTAACCGAGTTCGGGTTTGGGAGCTTTAGATTCCCAGTTGAGGTTGATAAACCGTATTATCGTACACAGGTTGATGTGTCAGATTCATTAGGAGTAATTGTTGACTTAATTGCAGGTGTAGATGTTAGAAGGAGAGAGATTTTCTGGAGATTCTCTTCACTTGATCCAAAAACTAAACTTGCGCCTACCGATCCTCAAAAGGGGTTTCTGTTGGTAAATGACTCTTTAACTCATATTGGTGAAGGATATGTAGATTTTACTATTTCTCCTTATAAAACAGTTAAAACCGGCGATACACTTGTTGCTAAGGCGGTAATTCAATTTGATGATAATGATACTATTCAAACAAATACTTGGGTAAATACCATTGATGCTTCCTTGCCGGAGAGCTCTATTAAAGATTTACCTTTGGTTTCTGCATCAGATTCTTTATTGATTTCAATAAGTGCTACCGATAATAACGAATCAGGGGTAAGTCATGTTGATGTGTATGTTTCTGTTAATGGAAATATTCCATTTCTATTTCAATCGCTCAATGCGGCCGATACAACTATAGTTTATGTGGGAGAGATTGGTAATTCTTATGGATTCTTTACTCTTGCAACCGACTTTACCGGTAATAGAGAAGCAATGAAAACTGTTGCTGAAGAAACGGTAACAATAAAGAACATTTTCATTACCGAGATAAACTCATCACTTTGTGCTGGAGATTCTGTATTATTTGCTAATTCATATCTTTATGAAAAAGGTATATATACCGATTCATTGCTCTCAATTGACGGCACAGACAGTCTTATTTATTTCAATCTAGAAGTTTACAACAAGTATTTGGTTGATGATACGGTTATTATATGTTCTAAAGATTCTATACTTATAGGGAATAAATATTACAATGAAAACGGTATTTATATAGATAGTCTTGAAACAATATATGGTTGTGATAGTGTTATTAATATAAATCTTAAAGTTCTTGAGAAATTAGTTTACGAGCAAAATGTTATTATTTGCAAAGGAGATACCGTTTCAATAAATGATACTTTGGTTTCTGACAATTATTATGCTGTAGATTCTCTTGTTACCAAATCTGGTTGCGATAGTATAATGGTTTATAAAGTAACGGTAAATCCTTCTTATATAATAGATACGAGCATTAGCATTTGTGAAGGCGATTCATATTTTGTTCAAGGTCTTTATCGTACAGAATCTGGTATATATACCGATAGTCTTGAAGCAACATCAGGCTGCGATAGTATAATAGTTACCGAGTTGAATGTAAAACCTGCATCAGACACACTCCTAGATGAAGTATTGTGCATGGGCGATTCGATTCTGTTTGACGGCAAATATTTAACTGAAACAGGAGTGTATATTGATAGTTTACAAAACGCTTTAGGTTGCGATAGTATAGTAACGCTTTCGCTTAATGTGAATAAGTCGTGGCTTGCAGAAAGTGATGTAACTATTTGTTTTGGTAGCACTTATTTTATAAATGGCAAAGACCAAACTGAAGCAGGAACATATACCGATAGTTTGGAAACAGTTACCGGTTGCGATAGTATCATAGTAGTACATTTGGCATTTACCGATAAATTCACCAAAGAAAAGTTGGTAAGTATCTGTAAAGGGGAGACCTATTTTGCCGAAGGTGCTGATCAAAAACTTACCGGAGAATACCGAGATACTATTTCTGGTGGAAACAACTGCGATACTGTTATTTTAACCAAATTAACCGTAGATGAGAAAATTGATATTGCAGTATATAAAACAGTATGTTTTGGCGATTCTTTATTTGTTGAAGGTAATTATCAAAATGAGGCTGGTACGTACTACGACACCTTGCGAGTTGAAATAGGTTGCGATACTATTTATGCTACTCACTTGACAATATCAGAACAAAACATCGTATATGACTCAATAATTACTTGCGCAGGAGGGTTGTTCTTAGTAGGCGATTCTGTTTATACTGAAAGTGGTACCTATATTAATATTGTAGATGATTCAACCGGATGTAAAAAAACAATTGTTACAAATCTTACTGTACTTCAAGAGTCTATTTCTAACCAGACCGTGACAATCTGCAAAGGAGAGTCTTATTTTGCGGGTGGTGCCGAGCAAACTACAGCAGGTAAATATTCTGATACACTTGTTTCTGTAAATAATTGCGATAGCATTGTAAATACTGAAATTATTGTAAAAGAATTTGAAATTATAAATATAAATGCCTATACCTGTCCGGAAGATAGTGTAGACGTAGGCGATTATTATGCTCACGAGACTGGCATTTACAAAGATACTGTTAAGTATGCTATTGGCTGCGATACCATTTTTGTGTATAATGTAGTGGTTTCTGATTTTGTGCCTAAACAAGTGACTATGTCAATCTGTGCAGGCGATTCAGCCTTCCTTGCTGGTATGTATCAAACAGAAAGTGGAGTGTATTATGACACCTTGATTGTTGCCGATGCTTGCGATACTATTATAACTACGCAACTTACGGTTAATCCGCTTGTTGAAACGCTCGTTTATGTAGATATTTGTGCCGGAGATACTGCCATAGTTGCCGATACTTTTGCAATTACCACAACCATGTTTGAACATACTTTTGTGAATATGCAAGGTTGCGATAGTATTGTAAAAACCTATGTAACGGTAAATCCAACTCATAATATAGTGATTGAAAAGACCATATACGAGGGTGATAGCATTCTGTTTGCCGGAAAATATCAGCATCTAGATGGTACTTATACAGATTCACTGCAAACAAGTACTGGTTGCGATAGTATTATAGTAATGAAGTTGACAACTATAGAGAACAATGCTCCTGTAGTGTCTGAAATACCTACTGTAGTTCTGTCTGCGGTTACGCCTAAGGCTACTGTAAGTTTAAATCTGTACGTTACCGATGATCATGTAAGTGCTAGTAAATTGACATGGACTGCTGCTAAAACTACCAATGTAACGGTAAGCATCTCGGCCGACAATGTGGCTACCATTACCTTACTAAATCCTAATTGGAAGGGTACAGAAGTAGTTACATTTACGGTAACAGATGATGGTGGAAAACAATCGGTTATAGAACTTACTGTTGAGGCAAAAGGTGAAGTGTCGTTAGTTGAAATTTCAAAAGATTTAACGCTCATTGTATATCCTAATCCGAATAATGGTGAATTTAAAGTCGAACTTATTGCAACACATATTGCAGACGTTAAACTTCGTTTATTAGACCAAGCAGGTAGAGTACTTGAGACGAGAAGTACATCGGTACAGACAAGACATGTAGAGGAATTTGAAGTAACACAGAAAGCTAGTGGTTCATATTTTATAGAAATATCTACCGAAAGCTTTACTTATACCCATGAAATTATTATAGTTAAATAATTCTAGGAAACTATTCATAAAAAAAGGTGTAGCCGCTTTATGCGAACTACACCTTTTTTATTTCTATATAGTGCCGTTCTGAAATTGCGATTTAATAGCACCGTTTAGCATAAATGGATGTTGCGAGGTAATTATTGACGGTTCAACTGCAAATGAGCGGGTTGAATTTCAATGTCAAATTGTTTCTCAATCACAAGTGTAAATAAATCTATAATTTTCACAATGAACGAATTTAAATTTTGAACCAATTTGTTGATAGCAATAACAATATAATATTAAAATTTAAACTTTAATATTGCAATTGATAGATTATAATTATTTAAATTAGCACGATATTTTTGCATACCTTATTTTCTAACTATAAATTTATTAAAATGTTAATTATTAAAAGATTAATTCTTGCCGTATTCCTTCTTTTAGCAACGGGAATATATTCACAAAACCTGTTAACAAATGGCGATTTTGAATCGGACTTTTCTGGATGGAATAACCTTTCAGAAAATGGAAGTGTTGTAAGCTATTCTCTTGCTACAGGCGCAGAAGCTTACCAAGGAACAAATTCTATGAAGGTTGAAGTAACTACATTGGGAACCAATGCTTGGGATATTCAATCTCTAAAAGGCGGATGGGGTGCAACTACTGGCAAATCCTATCTAATCACTCTTTGGGCAAAAGCAGCAGTTGCCGGACAGGCTTTTAAAGTAGTTCAACAGATTAATGACACATATTCGGAAAAAATATTCAGCCTCACTACGAGCTATGCACAATATACATGGGCATATACCCCAGCTGAAGATGGTGTTGAGTTTAAATTCCAATTCCCTAATCTAGGAACTTTCTTTATAGACAATGTTGAAATTATAGATCCTTCGGCGGTTATTGCTACCGGTGGAAATATGATTGGAAATGGAAATTTTGAACTGAATTTTCTCAATTGGCAGAATCTAAGTACTGCTTCATTAACCGGGAACACTTTTGAAATTATTACCAATGATGTTGCAGAAGGAACCAAGGCAATGAAAGTAACCGTTGCCGAAGCAGGCGAAAATGCCTACGATGTTCAAAGTATTCATAGCGGATGGGAGTCTGATTCGGGAACTACTTACACTGTTTCGTTCTACGGAAAAGCCTCTGTTCAAGGATTGAAAGTGCGTATTCTTCAACAAAATGTTACTTATGATGCTACTGATATTACCTTATCAACAGCATATAAGAAATATACGTGGACTTTCACAGCGAAGGAAAATGGACTGATGTTTCGCTTCAACTTTCCTGTTGCCGGAACATTCTATCTTGATGATGTTTTTATTGCCGATCCTAAACCTGCCACTGTTGACACTATTGATACAGCCGTTGTTTCAATAAATACACAATACCAAACAATGGAAGGATTCGGAGGTGCTTTGACATGGTACAGCGACTGGATTACATATAATGGAGCAACACATCTTGATGATTTTTATGCACAAGCTTTCGACTCAATGGGAATTGATATTTTGCGAATTATGAATAATTATTATCCTAATGAATACTTAACCGACTATCCTCAGAATAACATTATTGATAGTCTTTCTGCCGCAAGAAAAACAAGTTTCAATAACTCTATTGAATTTGCAAACCGTGCAAAATTGAACAATCCAGATGTACAAGTATTGCTATGTTCGTGGTCTCCACCTGCACAGTTGAAGAGCAACGACAGCCTGCCAATGGGAGGTTTGAAAAAGAATGGGGATGCGTTTATGTATAGCGAATATGCAAGATATTGGGAAGATGTTCTCAAAGCCTATAAAAGTTCTGGTTTTGTGCCCGATTACGTAAGTATCCAAAACGAACCAGGATATCAGAACAAAGGTTGGGAAACTTGCGAATTTAGACCAACTGAAACGGCCGAATATGCTAGTTACACCACCGCATTTGACAGTGTTTATAATCGTATTTCGAAACTTCCAGATGTTCCTAAATTGATTGGTCCCGAGGTTGAAAACATAGGAAACGATTCCGATTTGGGTGGAACAAATACGTTTACTGGTTATTCAAGTCCGTTGGTTGGAAAAAATAGTTTATCGGCATATGCATATCACTTATATAATTATAGTGGAAACGGAGAGTCGGCAATTATGTCGGATGCCACTGCAAAAGCTCTTGCTGTTGTGAAAGACTATAACGATAAACCAAATTTCATGACCGAGTTCGGATCGCTAGACTGGTTTACAAATGCTTTGATGATACATCAAACAATTACCAAAGCAAATGCCGCTGCTTATATTCACTGGGAATTGGCTTGGGAAGATAATGATTTTACAGCTATTGCTTTGACAACGAGCGGTACATTTACCATTAAACCTATGTATTATACTTTAAAGCATTTTGCCAAATTTATAGACAAAGGATATGTGAGAATTGATGTGACAAACTCAAATAAAATGATTGCAGCATCGGGATATAAGAATCCGGATAAGAATCAAATTACTTTGGTCTTGATAAACAGAGATACTAAAGCTGTAACATACACAGCAGGGTTTCCTAATTTAGTAACTGCATCAAAAGCCTTTACATCAACTGCAAATGATAAATTTATTCCTTTGAGCGTAAGAAACAAGACAGTGAAGCTGCCTGCAAGATCAATAACTACATTGGTTATTGACTATTCCGATGAAATGGAAGTTACTCAAAATATAAATCTCTCGGCAGGATGGAATCTTATTTCAACAAACGTTCATGTAGCAGATAGTAGTATAGAATCTGTATTTTCGGGGTTAAATGTGGAGGTTGTAAAAACCACCGATTCATACTGGAGCAAAGGACAAAGTACCGTATTGAATTCATTGAAAACAATAGAGGCAGGGAAAGGGTATTTGATAAAAATGAATGCAGCGGGAATCCTATCAAATGCAGGAAAACCGATTAACATAAACAAATATTCGTTTACCATTCAAAATGGATGGAATTTAATTGGTGTTCCTTACCGGTCATCTACAACATTCTCCAATTATTTCAACACAAACAATTGTTCTGTAATCAAGAATTTCGAAGGTTTTTGGGAACCGGTAGGTAAGAAAAATAGCATACAGAATATTGAACCAGGAAAAGGGTATTTTTTGAAGAAATAATAATGAACCAAATTAGTATTGGTATATTCACTGTAGAGATGCAATTCATTGCGTCTCTACAAAAAAAAATTCACTAAAATATTTCATGATTTTATAGCAATACAGGTATAGTAGCCTAAAAATATCTATTAAGCCTGTAAATATTATAGTTAAATAATTCATGGAAATAATTCATAAAAAAAGGTGTAGTTCGCATAAAGCGTCTACACCTTTTTTATTTCACTATTGTACCGTTTTGAAATTGCGATATAACAGCCTCGTTTAACTTTATTAAGTGTTAATTATAGACAATACAAACTGAAACCAATTTAAAGAGAAATTATTTAAAATTTATCTACTTTAATTCTAAAATTATCAAGGTGCATTATTGAGTATATGTCTGTGGCTGTAATGCCAGTCTCAATACTTGTTTGAATTGAATTTGACGTAGGCAATGTTTTTCCTTTTTTATCAATGATTAATTCATTATTCTGCCAAACTTTAATTTCTCCTGTTTCATCGTTTCTTAAAACAAATGATGCTTTCACATGAACCCATTCATTTTCCGGAAATCTAACTTCTTTACCTACTTCCTGTCTATACCAAGGTTTTAAACCATATTTAAGTTCAACCGATAAATTTTTATTGTCGTCAAAAACCAATCTTATTCCTGGAGAACCTTCAAACCACTTATTTTCTAAATCTATTATACTGAATGGAAATCCGGCTTCAATATAAAAGTCGCCTTCTATAGTTACCTTATCATCAATATCAGCATGAAGTAAGGTGTTCTCAATAGAAGATTTTGAGGTAACCATTCCATTTACAGGTTCAACTGCAGTGAATCTTAATTTACTATCTAAATTTGAAATCGTATCTGCTACTATTTCAATTCTATTATCGTCGAAATTGCAAGTACCTGCAATAATACATTTTCGTAAAGCTACATATGCTTCTACTGTAGAATTTTCAGGACTCAACAATACAAAATCTGTCCATAATTTATTTGTTGTATTTGAACTTGTAATAAATAAGTCGGTAAAGGTATTGTAGTTGTTAAAATCATCTTTTATTTCGTGCAAAATGGGAATGTTGTACCCCTCATTTTTTGCATAAATAGTATCATTACTTTGAAAATAATTATTCTCAAAATCTGGTGAATAGTATTGTAATTGAAATTCGCAAATTCCATCGGTCTTGGTAAACACTTTTCCGTCAGTTGTCAGAATGTAATATTGATCACTCTCAAATTCATCAAGAATGTCAGAGTTTTCGGGACAGTTAGATTCAACATTTTCTTCTTTATTGCATGAAGAGAATATGATAGCAATTAGAGTATAACTAAGTATTAATTTCAGTTTCATTCTTTATATGTTTTGATTTCAAAAATAGGAGATATAATTTCTTAAAAAGTCCATCTTTTTTTCGTTTATAATTTTTTTCTCTTTCTTTTTTATTATATTCCGAATTTGGGTACAACCGTCAATGAGCGGGGGGATTCTTCATTTTTTCTCTCTATATTGTTCAAAAAATGTCATATTAGGTTCATATATTGTTTTGGGTGTAACCCCAAGTTCAACTTTTTCAAACATTTCTACCAATTTATCACCATCAATTAGCTCAAGTTTTACATTATTCTTTTCTATATCCAATGCTGCCTTTGCAAAAGAACCAGTAGTTAATATAAGTCCTTTTTCTACGCTCCGTTTATTAGTCTCCATGACCCCAATAAAAGCTTGAACTTTCTCCGTCGGAACTGTACCTGCATATCTTTTACATTGAAAAAAAACACTCAGATTAACAAATGGATTTAGTTTTAAAGTTGCATATCCATCTATTCCACCATCATGTGAGCGTTGAGTAATCTCAATGTTTTCAAAATCATATTCCCGTAATAATCTACCGCATAAATGTTCAAATCCAGTTGCTGAAAGATTTTGCAATACCTCAATCAGAGAAGGCTTTAGATTACTTTTTGAACTTTCCGGTTCATTTTCTTCTTGAAGTTGAATAATTTTTTCTGCTTCAACATCCACAGTTGAATTGTTTGGTTTATCCTCTCGTAAATCTTGAAATACTTTTACCCATTTCAAAAAAATATCATGCGCTTGGGCTTCTGTTATTTTAGCTTCTCAACCTTTGTTGCTTAAAGTCCAAACACCATGTTTAGATGAAGCTAAAAGTTCTTCCCAAACAAGATATTGTCTCGCCCACGCTAATTGATTTTGAAATTTTAGCACTCCAGATTTTTCATATCTTTCAGTTAATATTTCATCAGGTATATTTAGTTTCTCGCCAATCCACTCGGTAATTTCTCTTGGTTTTGCTGAACCACCTAATGCTCTTAAAGCGTCAAGAATCGGCCCGAACCATTTTACAAAATCTGTCTTTCCTATTCGTTTTTTACTCATCTTATCTATCTTTTTTTATCAGTATTAATAACCCCTCGACTCTTCTGGGATAATGTTACACTTCTAACATTTTTTATTCTTAATTTTGGGTTGGAAACCTAAATTAGCAGAGATTCTATACCGCTCAGATTCCTGTTTATTATGGCTAATTTTTATTTCCACATCCAATTTGTTTCATTATTTAAGGTCAATCCTAAGTCCTTAAATTTTGACTTAAGTTCGTCAGTCTTTTCAAGCTCTCTTTTCGGAATTATTAAGGAAAGTCCTGTCGATATTTTTAGAAAGAAATGGTTATCTGTTTCGTCAATCTTTTCTATTTCTGATAAGTTGATTTTTCCTTCACCTGTTTTGTCCTTCGAAAAAATAGAGTCGTTGTTGATTTCTATTGTCTCAACATGACCAAAACGATTTGAATAATTCTCCTTTATATATATTTTGAAGTACTTTTTATATCTCCATTTGAAGTATTTAGGAAAGTAAAGCCCACAAGCAACTGCAACTAGTCCAAAGTAAATTGTCATTATAGTATTTTCTTTAAAATAGAAGTAAAACGCGACCATAATTGAGCCGGCTGTCAATAAAATCCAACTATTTGTTTTTTTCTTTTTTATTCTGTCAGACTTTGAAGCTGTGAATAGCTGAAAGTCAAGAAAGTCCTGTTCGATAATTTTGTACTCAAGTTTCATTTTTCTAATTTGCTACAACGTTTTAGTTTCCCAGCTGGTATACTCCATTTCTCAATACCTCATTTTCCCAATGAAAATGATTTATTTTGAAAGTAAAATGGTGGTGTATCTTTATGGTTTTGAAATGGTTTATTCTGTTTTAAAAGTAAACATAAAATATTTAAATGCAAATAATAGTGGGGGCTTTTTTCTATTATTGTCTTTGTATGGGGTATGAGTATGATTAAACGGTGAGTGTATTGATGGTACAACCAACAATTAGAGCTTTGGTAGAGAAAATGTGGGAAATTTAAGAAAACAGGCCAGAGGCCTTGAATACTTGGACGAAGCGAGGACGCTTCGCCCAACGGGGAACAACCGTCAATGAGCGATGAATATAAGCCCTACTCATTTTTTGGAATGGGCCAAAGCCGCATTCCTATTCACTTAATTGACGGTACAACCGTCAACTAACGGAGGTGTTATGCACGTTATTGTTTTCATTCGTCTGAATTTTTGTTATTCATTTTTTTTCTTTCAACTTCTACATTATCCCAAAGCTCTTTATTTTCAGGATCAGCCATTGCTTTTTTATATGCATTAACATAATCAGGGTGGTTTCTATGTTTTAGTTCAACCCAACTTGTCTTTGGAGTCAACATTAAAACTAGTCCAAGTCCACCAAAAAATACAATTCTCTCAAATATTCTAATGTAATATTTGATTTATTCTTAATAGTTGTCTAATGGATAATGCCAATCCTGCTCCCAAGGCCAAGATTGAAATTTAAAAAGAAGTCCAATAGTTGTCATGGATAATGCCAATCCTGCTCCCACAGCACCGAAAATTCTATTTGAGCTAATTCCTTTATAAGAGTCTTTCTTGAAAATCTTTCTAAGTTCTATGTTATTGAACAGAGCAAAACTAAAATACATATAAAGCATGGAAAGTGTCAATAGTGTCAAAACAGTCAGAATCCCACCTCCCTGAATAAAGAGTAAATTTAGTCCAAGTGCAATTATGGACAATCCCGCAATAATTATTTCACCTTTTTTCATTTTCTATAGTAGTTTTAATAATGTTTCATAACATCCTAGTATCTCCTATTGTTGATACATTCCATTTATCAACACCTCATTTTTCCAGTGAAAACGATTTATTTTGAAAGTAAAATGGGGGTGTATCAATATGGTTTTTAAATGTTTTATTCTGTTTTAAAAGTAAACATATTATATTTAAATGCAAATAATAGTTGGGGCTTTTTTTCTATTATTGTCTTTGTATGGGGTATGAGTATGATTAATCTGGCTATTAGTGGAGAATCTGGAAAACATTTTCAGAAAACAGTCCAGAGGCCTTGAATACTTAGACGAAGCGAAGACGCTTCGCCCAACGGGGGTAAGGTACAACCGTAAATGAGCGGTGTATTAAAAAAATTGCACATTGGCTAATAAGGAGGCGTTGCCGTGCTATTAAGTTCTTGCCAAGAGGTTCCGTCGTAGTACCAAACACTATTGGAAGTTGTATTGTATCTCATATCTCCTGCAACGGGAAGGGCTATAGCAGAAATTTCTGCACCTGTCATTCTTGCAAGTTCGCCCATAATTGTCCAGTTTGGAGATGCTGATGTACCAATATTATACATGAACTTATTTTTGTCTGTATTGAAAACAAATAAGCCATGTGCAGGAGATACTATTAATTTCATTTCAGCATCGGTCATAGTTGGAATTAGTACTCCACCATTATTCCCTGGCGATGTAACATCGAGTTCTGCGGCTGGGCTTATTGTTGTAGATGATATCTCAACCTGCGAGTAGCTTGCAATAGTAAAAAAGAATATCGCTATTGTAAATAGTAGTTTCATGATTATTTGTTTTTAAAGTGCAGTTCCTGTTTTTACGAATTTTCTCCACGCAGCTCCATTGTAATAATTTAAATTATTGGTGACGGTATTGTAATATAAATCGCCTCCATCTTTTAATAGAATTGTTGTAGGATCGGCAGTTTGCGAAGTTGTTCCAATTTGAACCCAATGAGCACCATCAAAGAATTTTAAAACATTATTACTAAAATCAAAAACAAGTAGGCCTGTAGCTGGTGCTGCAATAGCATCTACTTGTTCCTCAGATAACCGTGGCATTAAAACCCCCTTGTCATTTAATGGCGATGTAACCTGCAATGCTGCTGAAGCATCGGGGGCTAGATTTATAATACCAACCTGAGCACACACATCAAACGAAAAAATAATGAATATCGAAAAAATAATAAGTATTTTCATAATCCCTTTTTAAATCATTTTTCATTTATCATTCAAAATTCAACATTTAAAATTCAAAAATTACCATATATATTTCCTACGGCGTTGTATCTCCCGTATTTGCAATCTCTTGCCAATCGGTACCATCCAGTAAAACATTGTTTTGTTGTGGTATTCAACCTCATTTCCCCCAAATATAGACCTGTTCCTATGGATAATTCTGCACTAGTATTTTTCATCGCCTCACCTACAAATTGCCATGCTGGTGCTGTTTCTGTACCGGCATTGAACATAAAACGCTTGTAATCACTATTGTATATAACCAAGCTTTGTGGTGGATTAACAATAGTTGAGGTCATTTGGGCAGTTGTCATTGAAGGTATTAACACGCCTTGTTTGGTTGCAAGTAATGGATCAGAAATTATATGTAATTCTGCCGAAGGATTTATTGCAGTAGTGTTGATTCCAACACCTACAACAGGTATAGTAACAGGAATGAGTGGGGTAGTAGTGGAGTTTATAGAACCAATGGTTAAGTAGCTTGCTGATGCTAGATTTATCCCAGTAAAAGAATAAGTACCATCGCCGTTATCTACAGCACCTGCGGTTGATGTTGCACCTGCTGCAAAGGTTCCGTCGGCATCGGTTAACAATCGTAAATCTGTAACTACAATCGCTCCCATATTAGACAGATTAAACCTTACTTCCATATTACCAACATCGCCATTCAATTCACTAATCTTCCAAATTCGTCCGTTTCTAGCTTGTATTCCAGCGGGTAAATCTACAATTCCTAGTGCTGAATTAGAGATATTGTTATTAGCCCACATCAGGAATCGCTTATCGGCTGTAATGGTATTCGCGTTGGCTGCATTTGTAGCTGCAATGGCAACAACTCCTATCTTTAGTATATCATCACTGTTGGCACTTGCCGATTGCTTTTGGTATAGTGCCGATAAGTCGTCGCGACCAACACCTGCTATATCGTACTTAAATATACCGGCTGTGGCACTATTCCAAACAACTGTTTCGTCAGAAGCCGTATAGTTCAAGGGTGCTGACTGACTTAATGATATACCATATTTTATAGCAAGGTAACTGTATATTTTATTCATTTGAGCAGGTGTTAAAGTAGTTGCATAAGCAACCACTTCTGCTATGTCTCCCTCAAAACCTTGTCCACTTGAACCCTGTCCCAACACACCTTGTCCGGTACTATTTAGTTGGGAAATAACAGAATTAGTATTAGCAAAATATAAACTATTTTTAAATTCCCTAATAATTTTACCATTTGCATTATCAAGTGAGCCGTGAAGAATAGATGGTGCAATTGGCTGATTCCATAGTCTAACAGAGACATCCAAATCATTGTTGTACTGAGCAAGAGTTGCCGTTGATGCAAATCTGTAACCAAAATTGAGCCCCTTATTCGTTACAGCTTGTTGTGTACCCAAAACATAGTATCTGATATCCCCGTTATCTCTTCTCACTACAGCGAAAAGGCTATAGCTCGTATTGTTAAGATACGATAAGTCGACATTAAAAAATTCGTTATCGCCATTTGCAAAGTACACCGCAGGATTGTAATTCAAATAGTTTGTTGCAAAAACAGGGTCGGATGTTGATGCTCCGGCTTTAATTGCATAGTTTGCCAAGTCGGCATAATTATTCCATCTCACAACGGTTTGCCCAGGTGTTGCGAAAACACCTCCGGCAGTATTACACACACCTGCATTAGCTTTGAACCACAATAACATGTTGTTTGTATGACCACCAGGTCCTGTTGTTGGTGCTACAAAAATGTCTTTCGTTCCCGAAATTGTTGTTCCCAAGCAAGGGTGTATCGCATCGCATTGGTAGCGGTAAACCCCGTAAGGAAGAGTACCTGCATTTACTACCGTTGTTTGACTAACATTACAAACTGATAAATGATAATCTATAGCACAATCGGTTCCTGCGGGAGTTGGTTTTAATAGTTTCCATGAGTATGATGCATCAACGCCTCCCACGGCAAACATCTGTATGTTGCCGCCACCTAGGTCTTTTGTTTTGATTCGAATCTCAGGCACATTGAATCCGGAGAAATAACCGTAGAACAATCCATCATCGGTACCTCCATTATTAACGCGGTGTATTAGACCTAGATGGAATGTGCTTTGGGAATTCTTTACCATATAGGTTTTTGTAGCTACAGCGGCAAACGGATCAACACAATAGTATAAATCGTCACCAGCAACTCCATCTATATCTATTCCTGTCCAAACAGGATTGAATACCGTCCAAGCACCTGCGGTCTCTTTATATGAAAATGTACCTACAGCATTAGTATGTGAGAAGATGACGAATTTGAAAAATCCGGTTTGTGGTCTGTCGAAAGCAACCGTCGATGAGCCGGTACATACATCAATTGGAGGTAATGTTGCCCCTGCTAATTCGTTTGTAGTTCCGCCTACAACATAGCCTGCAACATGCGAACAAAAGAATTCCTTATCTCCATATACTTTTATGTAGGAATCGTTCCGCTTAAAATTACCATAGGTAAATACATCTCCAGCATTGAGGTTGCAACTAAAATACCGTTTATCGTAATGTTTGTAGCATTTTGAATGGCTCTAATTATTATATACTGTTTTGAATTTACATTACCACATTAAAATCGGGAACTATATATTTTTTGCCTGCTTTATTTGTTGGAATATTCTGGTCTCCTATTAAGTCACCTGAAACTACTCCGCAAGTACCATCAAGAGCGGTGTCGTCTTTTACAGAAACGGCTATGTTCTTATCTGAGCTTACTTTTATCCCCGTTAATAATTTTATTGCTGTCTGTGTAGCTGCTTTTACCGAATATATTTCGCCTTTGTTCAGCGTTATTGAAGTGCTGCTATATCCTGCAAATACAATTGGTGTAATGGTATAGACCGTAGAATCGGTAACAGTGGATGTTGAAATTGTTGCAATTGAATATGCTCCAGTGAATGGTGGATTTTTAAATTGTTGTTGAAAATAAGTGGTAGGTATAATAGTACCACCATTCCAACCTCCATCTCTTGCAGTCATACCAACACAATAATGACAGAATGAAGCAGAGGTTGTGTCTATTAACCAAACTTTAGCACTAGGTGTTGAGGTTTGCAAAACTCCATTTAACCAAACTTCCTTAACAGTTTGTGAATACAAATTTGGACTACCAGTACCTTGTGCAAAAAAGTTGGTTGGATTACCTCCTTCAGGCTTTAGAAAATTATGCGATCCATATATGGTAGAGATTGTTTTGTAAGTATATATATTATTAACACCACCGGTATATGAACTTGGCATATCAATATTAACAACAGTATTATCTTCTGTAGCTACTATATCAACAGTAGTCCAAGAGTCTGCTCCCCAAGGAAGGCATCCTCCATTAGGAAATACCGTTTGCATTAATGGGTAAAATGTAGTTCCAAGAGCATCAACACCCTTTAAGGAAAATATTTCGGTATTATTATATGAACCTATCTGGTAATATATATTTACGGGCAAATCAGATTCTATGTAAAGCCCTCTTTCTAATATCGTTGAATATTGATCGGCCTCAAGTGTTGCTAAGTTAATATCGAATGCCAGTGGTGCTTTTGCAAGGGTTACCGTTCCTGTAGAATTGGCTGCTACAGCCTTTGTAAAAAGTAATGTTTGAACTCCTGCCGGAAAATAATAAAAACTAACTGATGCAGCTGATACACCTGTTGTAATCTTAAAATAATTTGGACCAAGGCTTTTAGTATTATCACCATCACTATCATGAGATTTATCAATATATGGAACAGTGAACCAAAATTCGGTATAATTCTGAGCTAAACTTCCAGTTACAATACATATAAATGAAAGTATAAATAATAAAATATGCTTCATATATTTTATAAATATAGGGTATTATTACAATTACAGTTTTCTTTTCTTAGCGGCTGAAATATAAAATAAAATATTGAGCCGTATACAATAAAATATAAGAAACTGTTATGATTTATTGAAAATATTCATTGAAGACTTTCTTTTTTATAAATTATTTATTAAAAATGTATTTGCTATGTTTCATTGTTTAATGTAACATTTATAAAATAATCAAATTTTGATTTTAATGAAAAATTTCTATTTACGGCACAAGATGCCTGAGCTCGATGTGTAATGCACGTTCAAGTTTATAGTAGTCTTGTTAGAGTTTTTAACCCAGACTTATTGATGTAAATGTAATTGATTGTTTTATTGGGCACGAGCTACAAGTTTGAGCTATCGGGGAACTTCCATCAATAGAATTTCTGAGTTTTCTGTTAACGATTTTAGTTTAATTGTATCAACATTCCAAATACCAAAACCATCGCGCTGGTTTAGTTCTTGATTTTCCAACATAAAATCGCCTTCAATTACAAAAGCGTAAACACCATTTCCTTTGGCTTTTATTCTGTATTCTGTCTCCAAATCTTTATCAAACCTACCCAGATGAAACCATGCATTTTGGTGTATCCAAACACCTTGATCGTGAGCGAAGGGGGAAAGAATTTGTTGTAGATTATTGTGCCTGTCTTCCATGTTCAGGCTTATTTGATCATAACGAGGTGTTACATTTTTTTTATTTGGGAAAACCCATATTTGTAAAAGCTTCACCGGTTTGTCGTTGTTTTTATTGTATTCGCTATGAAATATACCCGTTCCGGCACTCATTACCTGAATGTCTCCGTTTTTTATAACTGAAGAATTGTTCATGCTGTCTTTGTGTTCTAGGTCTCCTTCAAGAGGAATGGTTATGATTTCCATATTTTCATGAGGATGTAGTCCAAAACCTTTACCTCCTTCTATTGCATCGTCGTTGAGTACTCGCAGGGTTCCAAACTGAATTCGTTGTGGATTGTAGTAATTAGCAAAACTAAATGTATGATAGCTGTCTAACCAACCATGATGAGCATGTCCGCGAGTTGCTGCTTTGTGTAATATTGTATTTTCCATAGTATCTAAATTTTTAATGTTTGACTTTGAATTGTTTTCAAAACTTTCATTTCCAATTTAGAAGTGTAGCAGATTATTTATTGAATAGTACAACCCCGTCTGGTACAAAACCTACCTTAGAGACGCACGGCCGTGCGTCTCTACCTGAAATTTGATACAATATGAAAATATTTTCTGTCGGAAAATTTGTAAGTTGACGGTATAATCGTCGATGAGCTAGTCTGGGTTACCAAATTGTCTTAATATTATACCGTTTAATAGTATCGTTTTTTGTCACAATGATTAAATTATCTGATATAGATTGAGCAATTAAAAGTCTATCAAAAGGGTCTCTATGAATAAATTCTAAAGTCGATAATTCTAAGGCATGTTCTACTGTTATTGGCAATATCTCGAAACCAATATCAGCAACCATATCAAGAAAGTACTTAAATCCTTGTGCAAACCTGAATTTGTCAAGACTAATTTTTATAGCAATCTCCCAAATAGAGGCTATGCTAACAATTTTTGAATTTTGTGAATCTTCTATCAAAGCTTTAGCCTTGTCAGATATCTGTTCGTCACCGTTCAAAAACCAAATCAAGGTGTGTGTGTCAAGTAATAAATCCATTACATGAAATCTTTAAAATCATCTAATGGCTCTTTAAAATCTGGAGTCAAATATATCTGCCCTTTAGCACAACCAAATTTGGGAGTCTTTTTCTTAATCTGCATTTTTCTTTTGCTTAACAAGAATTCGATGAAATCATTTACTTCCGATTTTAAATCGGCGGGTAAATAATTTAGTTTTGTATATAACTGAGTATGTTCCATTACATCAACTTTTAAACAAAGATACAATCAAAATTTTCAAAACAACTATTTTTCAAAAGTGTGTTTACTTTAATTAAGAGTGCAAATGATAATGAGCCGTTTCTATTATTTAATCGTACAACCCATCTTTTGCAGCACCTACCGTAGAGACGCACGGCCGTGCGTCTCTACCTGAATTTCATCTTTACCATGTAATTCGATACAATATGAAAATATTACTCTGTCGGAAAATTGGATATATTGACGGTATAACCGTCAATGAGGAGAGAATTTTATTTATTTAAAAAATCTACTATTTGAGAGTAATTGTTTAAATATGCTTTGTATTTTTCAAATAAATAAATTCCATCCGATTGAATATCTAAACTAATTTCTGCTTGTGAACCAGTTATATTATCTTTTCTTTTTCCATGTATTGCGCTATTTATTTCAATAATTTCAATTATCTTTTCTTTAGGAAAAACCCAATGTTCATCATACTTTAATGAAACTAAAATAAAAAAGTCACAATAATCAACTTTTATTCTCCACGCCTCTGAAACATCTAATCCCACTTCAATTGCCTTTTCTCTCTGATCTTTTGTACGAATCTGAAACCACCTATATTTTTTATTTGTTTGTATTTCACCCCTTCCTTTTACTTGAATACATGCTGTAATATCTTTTTGTTTCCATACTATAAAATCAATACCAACATCGGGAATTGGTTTTTCATACGTTATTCCATATTCAACCAATTTTTCTTTAACTAATTCCTCTGTCAAAATTCCAGTTTCTCTTTGCATATAATATTGTTTTCGTAATTATTTCAAATGTATAAAACCCACCAAAGCTTTTTGTTAAATAGTTTGTACCCCCGTACTATTCACTAAAAAAATGGGTGCTATTTTAATTTTTTCATTGATAAATTATTAATTAATACTTTCATTTGCGATATTGCCATTCTATTTAACTTTTCCATTCTTTCTGCCGGTTCTGTTCCAGATTTAATCAATTCGGCATTCATACTCTCCATGTTTGATAAAACCACCAATTGTTCAATCGTTGCAAAATCTCTAATATTTCCTTTTTTATTTGGGTTTTCGTCTCTCCAATTCTTTGCTGTTTTTCCAAACAAAGCTATATTCAATAAATCGGCTTCGTCTGCATATACAAAAGAGGTTCGTTCTATATTTTTAGGAATAAGGTTTTCTTTGATTGCATCAGTGTGAATATGATAGTTTACCTTTGCTAAGGTTCTCGTTAAATTCCACTCTAGGTGTTTTACAGCAAACTCTTCTTGTTTTAATCTTTTAAATTCTTTGAGTAAATAAATTTTGAATTCTGCACTTATCCAAGAAGCAAATTCAAGTGCAATATCTTGATGCGCAAATGTTCCTCCGTTTTTTCCTCTTTTGGATATTATTCCTTTTGCATTGGTCAATTCTATCCATTTCGATGGAGAAAGGGTAAATGAATTGCTGCCAGCCTCAAACAATAAGGAGTCGAATTCGACCCCTTTAAATTCAGGATTGTTTAATTGTTCCCAAATACCTAAAAAATTCAATAGTAGTTCTTGAACGCATCCAGTTTTTCACAACATCTTTAGGCTCTTCAGGATTCTTATTTCTCGCCATATCGGTCAGAGATATGAATAATTCATTATCCTCTTCTATTGTTGATACACTTGAATCTTTTATAACCAGATGACTGTTTTTCATTATTTTATTCTTTTGTTTATAATAAATATTTTCTCTACAATAATTGAGGGGGTGATTCAACGTCACCCCCTCAATCTAGATTAGTAGCCCCTGTTCTAATTAGGTTTTGGGGCGTTCTAATTAGGGTTTTACCCATCTTAATCGGTTTATTTTGCATTCTAATAGGGTTAGAACCCGTTCTAATTAAGGTTTTACCCATCTTAATCAGTTTATTTTGCGTTCTAATAGGGTTAGAACCCATTCTAATCACAAAAAAGGCATACAAATTATGTAGATATTATTTTATCTATTCTTTTTCTTCTTTGTTATTCTGTTTCTTATTCATCTTTCCTATATATGCACTTTTATACCCCTTCAACCGTTCTTCATTTCTCCAGAATATATATTTTCCGCACGCGCGTATTTCGTCAACTGCTTCTTTGAGGTGGGTGAAGGCTTTGTTGCGGATGGTGATGGATTCGTTTCTGGTGCTTTTTTCTCCATTTACTATTGCCAGTAGCTTTGCCATCTCGTCTGAGGTATGGGCTGCTAGTTCCAGTTTGCCCAAGTCCAGATTTATTGCCTGCAATGCTGCTTGGTTGGCGGTGCCGAGTATTGCTAGGTCGTTTAGGTCTTGAATCATATCTACATGTCCGCTGTTTTCTGAAATTGCTTGCACTTTTTTGAGCAGTTCGTCTTGTTTGCGGAAGGCATAACGGAATGTGTGTACCAGTTCGTCGCGCAATTCATAGGCGAGGGGCGATTCGTTTTTCCAACGGGTCTGTGCCTCTTCTTGGGCGTTCTGTGTCGTTTTCCAAACCGACTGTGCTTCGCGGCAGGCACCGGTGCGTACTGAGAGGTCTTCTATAAATTCCTTAGTTATGCCACCTTTTTGTAGTTCTGTGGCATCTTGCTCTGCCCAGTGGTACAGGTTTTCTGCCTCTTGTAGGTATACATCTACAGGCATTACCGGAGAAATGGTTTCTTTATCCGAAATGTTTTTAATAACTTCTAATTTTGCATTTAAATCCTCTTTACTAGCCATGTTTTAAAACTTTTTTTGGTTTGTGATATATATTTTCTTTGTTAGAAAATTAAAAATATATATTATGTTTTAAACTAACAAATAAAAAGGTGGGTTTTTGTTATTAAATTTTTGCAGCGTTAGATTAAACGTCAGTGAAGACACTGACGGTGGCGGATATAATATTGACGGTACAACCGTCAATAAGCGGAGAATAATTCATTGCCGTTCGGCTTTAGCCAACGGTAAAAAATAAAGATAAAACATTTTCATATAACAGGCCAGAGGCCTTGAATACTGCGACGAAGCGAGGACGCTTCGCCGAACGGGGAGAAAAATATTTAGCATTAAGTTTTTTATAAATTTCTGTTATGTTGTTTTTTTAATTACATTGAACCTAATTTATTATATAAGTTTTTTGTATTTGTTTTTCTTCTAAATAGGTGATATAGATGAGGTATAGTGTATTAATTATTTTGTTTTTAGGTTTGTCGGTACAGCTTTTTTCTAAGGAGTGGACAGTTTCAAGTGTTCCCAATCCGAAAAAAAACTATGGTGGTTTTGTATCAAACCCTGATGGAGTTTTGTCTGAAACGGTGGCAAATCAGATAAATGCTATAATTACCAATTTGGAAAGTAATACACAAATTGAAATAGCAGTTGTAGTTCTCAATGATATAGGCAATGCGGTTCCAAAAAATTTTGCTACCGAACTTTTTAATTCTTGGGGCATAGGCAAACAAGGGCTCGATAATGGTTTACTTATTTTAACGGTAATAAACCAGCGAAGGGTTGAGTTTGAAACCGGATATGGATTAGAGCATATTCTTACTGATTCTTACTGTTTTAGAATACAGCAATTACACATGGTTCCTCATTTTAAGAATGAAAATTATGATTTAGGCTTGCTCAATGGTGTTGAGGCTGTTGAAGCGCTACTGGTAAGAGGAGAAATTGCTGCTGCCGATTCGACGTTTGCAACAAATTCAAATTATATAGAAGAAAACAACGACTTGAATTATATTGAAGAAAACAGTTCGGAAACGACTTATGCATCAAAATGGGAGCCTTTTTATCTATTCTTTCTTATTTATGGATTTCTTTATTTTTTGTATTTTGTAATATTCTTAATTGTGAAATATAAAGTAGGAAAAATAGCAGATTTGCACAAACGATATCATTCAATGAATGCCTATGCAGTTTGGGTTTGGATGTTTTTTTTCCCAATAGCAGCTATTCCAATATATATTTATGTAAAAAAACAGCGTAGTTTATGGCGAAATTCACCTCGAATAAGTCCAAATACAGGCGAAATCATGTTTAAATTAGATGAAACCGATGAAGATGCATATTTGAAATCTGGACAGATAACCGAAGAGCAAATACGTTCGGTAGATTATGATGTATGGATTTCCGGTATTGAAGGCGATGTATTGATATTACCCTATAAGAGGATGTTTAATAATTTTAATGCTTGCCCTAAGTGTAGTTTCATAACATATAAATTGCAAAAGGACACTGTTTTAAAGTCACCAACAACAATTTCGACCGGAGTAGGGGAGCGAACTTATGAATGCAAACATTGCAAATATATTAAAGTAGAAACTTACGTAATTGCAAAAGTTAGTAAAAGTAGTTCAGGCGGACGATCAGGAGGAAGCTCATCAGGTGGCTCATTTGGCGGCGGTAGGTCAGGTGGTGGCGGCTCTGGTAGCAGTTGGTAGATTTATGATTTTTATGCTTTTGAATTATCCAAGCTAATTTTCTACCGTAATATTATGTTTTTTTAATGTTTGAATCAATTCTAATTCATCTTGTTTAGCTATTCTTAGTGCCTTTTTAAAAGCATTAATAGTTAATACAATTAAAAGTATACAAATTGCATTTGTTGAAAAAAACACATGCGGAAAGTATTTGAAATTGAACCATGAAAAAGATTTAAATATGTCTTTTAACTCTCCAGTCCAAGTGATAAAAAGAACAATAATAACCATAACTATTATACAAGAAGATAGAATACTTTTGATATGATCTTTTCTTCTTTTTTCTTTCGACTGTCCATAACATTCATAAATTGAAAGCACAACACAATTGTGAGTAGGCATATCAAAATTTAATGTTTTACTATCAGGTATTCTAAAAATTTCAAATTCTAATTCTGTTTTTGGATTTGTTTTATATAATGTCACTAATATACTTAACCAGTTACCATTGATTAGGGTTAGATAATTATTTCTATAGTACAGTCTCCAATGAGCTCCTTTCCCTCCTTTAAATTTGGCAACAATAGGACTCTTTATTTTTTCAATTTTAACAGGAAGTTCGTTTTGGGGTTTCGATGCGTGTTTTAAAAAATTTAAAGCGCTAATGCTTTGAAATAGCATAAAAATAAACCCTGCAAGTATAAGCAATACGATAAGGATTTTTCCAATAATATTATCAGAGTCTAATAATATTATTATAATGAGAGCGCTTGCTAAAAGAACAGTAACAAATAATATTACTATTGATAGTATATAACTACCTCTATTAAAAAATTTGACATAATGTTTAATTATTTCTTTTTCTTGTTCTGTTGGTTCTCTGAATCCTATTACGCTCATTTGTTTGGTCTAATTAAAATATTGAAATGTAGTTAGGTGGTTAATAAAGCAAAAGTTATTGACTATTGAATTTTTAAGATAATTTTTTATCATAGAATTATCCACGCTAATTTTCTACTGTAATATTATGTTTTTTTAGAATTTGTATTAATTCATCTACTTCTTTTTAGTTTCTTGCATTCTTTTTAGCAACCTTAATTATTACTATTGTAAATATTATACCAATTGCATTACTACCCCCAAAGAACATGCGGATAGTATTTGAAGTTGAACCATGAAAAGATTGAAATAAGTTTTTAATACTCCAGTCCAAGTAAAAAGAAGTAAAAATATTACTAATATCGCAATAATACCTAATAGTATACTATAGCTTTTCATGATCCGTTTTTCTATTTGAGTAAGTCCATTACACTCAAATATTGAAAGCACAACACATTGATTATTATATAAATTAAAATTTAATGTTTTTCTTTCAGGAATTCTAAATATTTCCAATTCCAATTCTGTTTTTGGCTTAGTTTTATATAATGAAACTAATGTATCAAGCCAATTATAATTGCATAGGTAAAGATTATTGTCTCCACTATACAATTTCCAATGAGCTCCTTTTCCACCCGAAAATTTAGCAACAATAGAACCTTTTATTTTTTCAATTTTTATTTGAGATTCAGGTTCGGTTTTAGATTTTTTTCTCAAATAAAGAATAGTTACTTTGCTAGAGTACAGAAGTATAATCAATCCGATAAGTGTGAACAATATGCCTAACGTTTTGTCAATAATATTATCGAAGTCGGCAATAATAACTAGAATGAGTCCTCCTGCAAAAACTAGAGTAGCAAAAAATATAGCTATTACCAGTATATAACTACCAATATTAAATGATTTTACATTTTTTTTAATTAGTTCTTTTTCGGCTTCTGTTGGTTCTCTTAAGCTTATTACCCTCATTTGTTTGGTTTAAAGTTTAAAAATTAAAATAAAGTAGTTAATCAAGCAATAGTTATTGAATATAGTATATTGACTTAAGAAAAAAAGTTTTTTTATTAAGCATTTATTCAAAAGCAATAAAAGTATTTGAAAAAAAAAAGGAAACCTATAATCTTTAGGTTTCCTTTTTTTTAAATGTATGTTATTTTTAATATCTGTAATGATTTGCTTTGTAAGGCCTTCTACAGGAACATCAATATAATCTGCTTGTTCTTTAGTAAGAACGGTAAGCTTTACACCAAGTTTGTCCAGATGCAGACGAGCAACTTTTTCATCGAGTACTTTAGGTAGAGTATAAACTTTATTCTCATATTTTTGAGCGTTGGTAAATAGTTCTATCTGAGCAAGTACCTGATTGGTAAATGAAGCAGACATTACAAAACTAGGATGCCCGGTAGCACAACCTAAGTTTAATAAC
Source organism: Bacteroidales bacterium (assembly GCA_016714605.1). Classification (GTDB taxonomy): domain Bacteria; phylum Bacteroidota; class Bacteroidia; order Bacteroidales; family UBA1715; genus JADKDL01. Next base: position 52,113 of record JADKDL010000013.1, read on the forward strand.
CTACCTTCAGCCAAAATAAGTACAGAGTGACCATCAGTGAACGTCCACTTGTCATATTGTGGTTTGATGTTTATTCTCTTGATTCCAGGAATTTTGGCAAGTTTAGCCATTTGTATTTCATTGTCAAAATGACCAATATTACCTACAATAGCCATATTTTTCATTTTGCTCATGTGATCGGCAGTTATAATATCTTTGTTACCTGTAGTGGTTACAAAAATATCAGCTTTAGAAACAACATCTTCTACCGTTACAACTTCATAGCCTTCCATTGCAGCTTGTAAAGCGCAAATAGGGTCTATTTCTGTAATAAGAACACGAGCACCTTGACCGCGTAATGATTGTGCACAACCTTTACCAACATCGCCGTATCCGCAAACTACTGCTATTTTACCAGAAAGCATTACATCAGAAGCTCTCATTAAACCATCGGTAAGTGAGTGACGGCAACCGTACAAATTATCAAATTTAGATTTTGTAACAGAGTCGTTTACGTTTATGGCAGGAAAAGGTAAAGTTCCTTTTTCAGCCATTTGATATAAACGATGTACACCTGTAGTTGTTTCTTCTGATACTCCTTTAATTACAGCTTTTCTTTTGGTCCAAAATTGAGAATCTTGAGCCATAACTTTTTTACAAAGAGCTAAGAATACGCCTTCCTCTTCAGAGTGAACATCTTGGTTGAAGGTTGGTACTTTACCTGCAACTTCAAATTCCGAACCTTTTACAACAAGCATAGTTGCATCGCCACCATCGTCCAAAATCATGTTTGGTCCGGTACCATCAGGCCAAAGTAGCGCCTCATAGGTACACCACCAGTACTCTTCAAGGGTTTCACCTTTCCAAGCATATACAGGTACTCCGCTAGGATTTTCTATTGTTCCTTTTTTTCCTACAACAACTGCGGCAGCTGCATGGTCTTGAGTAGAGAAGATATTACAAGATACCCATCTCACATCTGCACCAAGTTCTACAAGCGTTTCAATAAGAATTGCTGTTTGAACAGTCATGTGCAAAGAACCCATTATTTTGGCTCCTTTAAGAGGCTGTTTACCTTTATACTCATCCCGTATAGCCATTAAGCCGGGCATTTCTATTTCTGCTAGGTCTAATTCTTTACGTCCCCATTCAGCCAATTTAATGTCAGCTACTTTAAAAGGAAGTCTGTCTGAATTTGTTTTTAACATTGGTTATTTTAGTTATGATTTTAAAAATATTTTTATTTATTGCTTTTAAGGCTTTTACTTTATTTTCACTGTCTATAAGTAAAGAAATGTTGTGCTGACTGCCTCCGTAAGAAATCATTCTAACGGTAACATCTTCGATAGCTTGAAGTATATCTACTGCATATCCTTTATTATCAGAAATTAAATTTCCAACCACACATACTATTGTTTGGTTTTTGTCAACATCTACCGATCCTAAAGATTTTAATTCTTCAACAATTTGAGTTAGATAATCTGTTTTATCAATAGTGAGAGATATAGCTACTTCAGAGGTAGTAATCATATCAATCGGGGTTTTATATTTTTCAAATATTTCCAAATACTTTGCGAAGAAATCCATAAGCAAGAAGCATTCTACCCGATTTTATTTTTATTGCAGTAATTCCGTCTTTAGCAGCTACTGCTTTAATTCCTGAGCCCACTATTTTGTTAGAAATAGTTGTTCCGGTAGCAGCCGGTTCCATCGTATTTTTCAATTTTACCGGAATGTTTGTAACTTTTGCAGGTAGAACAGTTGCCGGATGCAATATCTTAGCTCCGAAATAAGCTAATTCTGCTGCTTCATCAAAAGACAATTCTGCAATAGGATAGGTGTTTTCTACAATTCTAGGGTCGTTATTATGTACTCCGTCAATATCGGTCCAAATTTCAACAACTGAAGCTTTTACAGCGGCACCAATTAAAGTTGCTGTAATCGCTACCACCTCTTTTCAAATTATCAATGTTGTTTTCAGGATTTATAGTAATAAAACCTTGTGTAATGAACAATGATGTTTGCGGATGTTTTTTTAATACCGTTGTTATTGCTGATTCTATTTTAGATGAAATTGGTTCTCCATCAGAGTCCACATACATGAAATCAAGTGCCGATATGAGAACAGATTGTATACCTTTTTCCTGATTATAGAATTGCATTAGGTTTGTAGAAATTATTTCTCCTTTTGCCAGTATAGCTTTTTCAGAATTCAAATCAAATTGTTTACCAACATAGTTTCTTATTTCGGTAAATTGTTGTTTTATAATTTCTTGGGCTTGTTTTCTTGAAGTTTCTGAAAGCAATAAATTAGTAACTACAGTTTCGTATTTTCTTTCAAGTGCATTTGCAACTTCTATAGCGGCATCGGGGTTGCTTTTATGGAAATAATCTGCAATTTCTACAAGACTATTCGTAGTACCTGTCATTGCCGAAAGAACTACAATCTTCTTGTCACCATCGTTTATTAGTGCCGAAACATCTTTTATCCTTTCTGCTGTCCCTACCGAAGTTCCTCCAAACTTTAATACCTTCATCTACTCTTTAAATTAATGGGTTAATATATAATTAGCTCGTTAAATATAAGCCACAAAAATATAAATTATATTTCAATTAGATATATTCATTTTGAAATTTAATTTGGTGAAAAAAATAGAATAGTTCAACAGATTTATTTTTACTTTAATAGTTTTATACTGTTTATAATTAGGTATTTATAATAAATATATAAAGTGCAAAAATGTTTAGCATTGAATTTTAAGCGAGTTTGATGATGGTAAAAGAAAAAACAATTGTCGTTTGTTTGATTTATTTACCTTCAGAAGGTATAATTTTCTTGGAATATATAGTTTTTTATTTTAAGATAAAAAATTATAATCTAGAACAAAATAAAATTCCCCAATAAATAATGAAGTTAATATTCTTTATTTATTGAGGAGCTTGTCGAGTAAAATTCACGACATTTTTTTTAAGTATAATGTAGTAAATTTAACTTTTTTGTGCTGTTCTTAATATTTAGGATCTTCAAAAGGACGGCTGCCATCTTTTATAGCCCTTTTAAGTAAGAATTCCTTGTATTCTAATGGAATATCAAGTTTTATTCTACCATGAGTGTCTTTTATCCATTCTAGCTCTTTATCATATTCCTTGCCTAGTTGTATAACCCATATCTCTTCGAGGCAATGAGAGTTTTTGATATTAAACTTATCTTTAATTGTATCAATAAAAACCAAAGGGGTAATACAGTCTGTTTCTAATAATAGAATGTCTGAATGTATACTTTCTTTTTTCCAGAATTTTAAAATAATCTTAAAATGTAGTTCCGAAACCGAATTTTCGGAGGTAACACGATTTTTATTTACTTCTTTCTCGTTTAACATATTTTACTTCTACTTGTAACTACACAATTTTACGATTATTTTTATTTTTATAAGTAATATATCATATATTTTTTTTCAGACATTTATTAACACTTTTTACTGTTTTGTCTTTAGTTGACTGATTGTATTGTATTTAATTTTATGATTTGCTGAAAAATACTAGTAGATTCAATTATTAATTCAATAAGTTTTTTCGCGATATAGCTATAAATAGTTATGTAAACCTTAAAAAAAAATGTATTTTTACAGTCTATAATTCAACAAAATTCCTTATAATTACGGAAAATCTAAGATACTCAAACCTTCAAACTTTTTATTATGAATTCTGGTAGAATACTTATCGCAGACGATGTTACTGAGAATAGAATATTATTGTCTAAAATACTTTCAAAACTTGGATATGAGTTTGATGTTGCAATAGATGGCGACGATTGCTATAATAAATTTACAGCAGGAAACTATGATTTAGTTTTCATTGATATTAAAATGCCTGGAATGGATGGTATTGAAGTAACTAAGAAAATTAGGTCTGAAATGCCATTCCCTAAAAACAGAACAAAAATAGTAGCCATTACTGCATATAAATACAGAGAGTTTTTTGAAGATTTTCACGATGTAGGTTTCAACGATATTATATCTAAACCATACACTGCCGAAAAGGTTTCTAATGTGATAAATTATCAGAAAATTATTTCTACTTATTGAAATAATGGTAAAAATTGGGTCTTATAATTTAAGTCCAAATATAAGAATATCATCAACTTGGTCTTTGTCGGTTTGCCATTCTTTGAGCGTTTGTTCTAGTTTGAACATTTGCTCAACAAGGGATGTTTGACTTATTGACAATAGCAGATTTCTATAATTTTTGCGCATAAATTTTTTGTAGTTTGGACCGCCTAATTGATCCTGATAACCGTCTGTTGACAAATAAATTGAATCACCTTTTTCATACTTTATCTCGGTCGAGGTAAATGGATGCATATTGTAATAGAATGCAACCGGCATTTTATCTGCCTTATGTTCAATTATTTCACCTTTACGAATGAGCAAAAGTGAGTTGTTGGCACCTGAAAATTCAATACGCTGATTCTCAAAATCAATGCTTATTAAAGACATATCCATTCCTTCCTTAACTTCATTTTCTTCATTTTGATGGAGCGATGAGATTATTCTATCTCTCATAAAGTTAAGTATTTCGTTGGTATGTTTTAATTCTTTCATGTTTACAACCTCGTTGAGAAGCGATATGCCCAACATACTCATAAATGCTCCTGGCACACCATGACCGGTACAGTCGGCAACTACTACATAAGTTAACTTTTCGGTATGATGAAACCAATAAAAATCTCCACTTACTATTTCTCTCGGTTTATAAAATACGAAACATTTTTCTCGCAACGTATGCGGTATTTCTTGGGCTTGGGGCAATAATGCTTTTTGAATTCTACTTGCCGACGAGATACTATCATAAATGTCGTTACTTTGTATTTCTATCAGATGTTTCTGTTTTGTAATTTCTTTGTTTTGTTTTTCCAATAGGTCATTGGCTTTGTTTTTTACCAGATATCTATTGTAAAGTACGAGTAATAATATTACAAATAATAGAATTCCGAATATGAGAAAATAAATAAATAATTGTTGTTTTTCTTTTTCGGTTTGGGTAAGTAAATTGTCTTTTTTGAGTAATTCTAACTCTTTATCTTTTTGTATAGTCTCTATTTTTGTTTGTATTTCAGATAGTTGTTTGCTATTTTCTTCATTATATATGGTGTCTTTAATTTTCGAATATTTTATATAATAATCATGGGCTTCTTCAAGTGATTTAGCGTTTTTTGAATTGAAATACTGTAAATTATATACCTCTGATATTTGCTTGTAACTGAGCATCAGTATTTTTTTATAATTCTTCGATTCTGAAATTGATTCGCAACGTTGCAAATATTCCAGTGAAGTTTCATATTTATTTAAATCCTTATATACCCTTCCTAAGTTGAGAAATGATTGAGCTATACCAAAAGAATTTTGGTTTTCTTGTTCTATGACAAGCGATTTTTCATACAGCTTAAGAGCTTCCAGTGGTTTGCCAGACTCTTCCATAAGTGTACCCAAATTTTCTATATTCAGAGCCAAACCTTGATTGTTATCTATTGATTCATTTAAGTTTATAGCTTTATAAAAGTATGAAACTGCTTTTTCGTAATTTTGTTTATTACTGTAAATAATTCCTAAGCTGTTAAATACATTGGCAATACTCACTGTATCTTTCAGTGTTTCGTTTATTGCTAAAGACATGAGGTAATATTCTTCAGCTTTTTTAAAATCGTTTATTTCTTCATAAATAGAACCAATATTAAAATATGTAGAACTAATATTTTGCTTATTGTTTGCTTTTTCTTGAATTTTCAATGCGTTTTGGTAATACTCAAGAGCTTTTGAAAAATCTCCAAGTTCAAAATAGAGTAAGCCAATATTATTAAGGATTTCAGATAATCCAATACTATTTTTTGATTTATGGTAAAGTTGTTGTGCAGAATCTAAATAATAAAATGCTTTTTGTTTTTTGTCAGTATTCTGGTAATACAAACCTATGTTTTGGTAAGCTTTGGCTTTAATTTCTGTTTCATTAAGGGTGTTCCCTATCTCTAAAGCCTTTATGTAGTTATCGAGAGCTTTGTTTTGTTCTGAAGTTTTTTCAAATGTATTACCTATATTTATTAGGCAATTGGCATAATCTTGCAAATTACCGGTACTTTTTTTTATATATAATACCTTTTCATAGTAGTTTGATGCTTGTACAATATCTCCTTGAGCTAAAAATATATTAGCAAGATTGTTAAAGCTGTTTGCCACACCTTCAAGGTCATTTATTGATTCTGCAATTTGTAAAGAGCTGTTGTATTTAGAAATAGCATTTTCAAAATCTCCTTTTAAATAATATATAATGCCTAAATTGTTGAGAGCATTACTTTGCAGCGGTTTGTTTTTAATTCTGTTTGCAATAGAATAAGACATTTCGTAATACTGAAAGGCTGAGTCTATATTTGAAACATAATAGTGGGCATCGCCAATGTTTGATAGTGCTTCTGCTTCTAGTGCTCTATCTTGGGTTTTGGCAGCTTTGGATATTAGAATTTTTGAGTAGGTAAGTGATTTATCAAAATTAGATTTAGAGAATTCTTTTGAGAGTATTTTCTGAGCTTCAATTGTTTGAATTTCATTGAGCGCAGGTAGTTGTTTTTCTATACTGTCGGTATAGTGTGAGCTGAAAATATTAGAAATGAGTATAATTTGAAATACTATAGAAAGAAACATCTTCATATACACCGATTTATTTTTTAGTTTGTGTCATTTTCTTTTTCTGTAAGTATTATTTCCACTCTTCTATTTTTTCGACGACCTTCATCTGTGCTGTTAGATACTTTTGGCAAGGCTTCTCCTTTTGATTCAACTATAATATTTTGCTTATCAATTTTGGTTTGTTTATGAATAAATTTAGCAACCGATTCAGCTCTTTTCATTCCTAATGCAAGGTTCTGATTTTCTTTTCCAATGCTATCGGTATAGCCACAAATGCTTATTTTGTAATTATTTATGTAAGATGCTTGCTCGTTTAGTGAATGTAATATATGCGAATTGTTCTCGAATTTTGATTTGTTTGTTTCAAAGTATATTTCTTCCACTTTAATGGTACAGCTTGCTTTGTTTTGTTCTATTAATTCGGGTATAACTTTAATAACATTTTTGTTGTCTAATGCTTTTATTGAACTTCTTATTGGTACATATTTATTCTTAGGTGCGATTTCCAATTCATACGCTTCATTTTTAGGAATATAAAAAGAAAAATAGACCAGTTTCATTATTCAAAGTAACTCTGTTGTTTTTTAAATTATCTGTAAGCTTTATGCTAGAAGCAATAGCTTTGTTTTCATTATCTTTTATTTCTCCAACGATGAGCGAACAATATATTTGTTCAGTTTCAAAACTGTTGTTCTCTACAAGATTGCATAGATTTTCTGATGCTTTATTAATAATTCTTGTAATTACTTTGGTGCCGGTGTATTCGGTAGAAGGTGTAGTTAGAAATCCCGAACCTATTAGATAACCATCTGCTGTTGTTGTCATTTTATAGTTTTTACCTTTGGGTAGCTCTACATAAAACTTTCCGTTTTTAGGGTCTGTTTCTGTTTTAGCTATCACAACACCAGTTGCGGTATCAGTAAATTCAATTACAGCATTGATATATTTTTCCGATAAATAATCCATTACCACTCCATCAACGATGCAAATATTCAGAACACTACTGTCAATTGCAAATTGAGTAGTGTCTATTTTAATTTTTGGCGAAGGTGTTAAAAATGCTTGAATTGCAATTTCTTCTGCAATGGGTGGTATGCTTATTTTTACATTGTTGATTGCATACGATTGATTAAAAATTTCTGCTATATAGTTGTTTTTTCTATTTAAGTTACATTGAGCTATACCTTGTTCATTTGAAGAAATCTCTTTTACTAATTGCATATTAGCCTCTTCATAAATTGCAATTTGGGCATTCACAGCTTCTTTTGTATCTAAATCTTTTATAGTTATTTCTACTTCCGACTGGTTTTCCTGAATGTTTGAATTCGCTATGATTTCATTTTTCCGAGTTTCTTGTCTATACATTATTGCAGCATGTTCAGTCTCATTAATTGAAGCTACAGTTTGTGTTTTTGTAAAGCTATAAAGATCATAATTTCCATAGGTATTGGTTCTATAAGAAGTCAAGTATCCAATGGTTTCGTCTGTATTGGTTGAGAAGAAAATATCGTCGGCCGGACTATTTATAGGCATTCCCATATTCTCAGGTGTTGTCCAAACCAAACTATCGGTAAGGGTAGTTTTAAAAATATCAAAACCACCTATACCGGAGTGACCTTTTGAACTGAAATATAGTGTTTTAGTTGAACGATTATAAAACAATCCATCTTCGTCTTCTTTTGTGTTTATAGTAGTTCCAAGATTTTCTACAGAGGTGCATATTCCATTAGAATCAAGCTCTGCCAAGTAGATGTCGCTGCCTCCCAAGCCTCCTTTGCGGTTACTGGTAATGAAAATATGATGTAGGTCTGAGCCATAACATGCCGAGTATTCTTGTTCTGTAGAGTTTATTTTGCCCTCAATATAGACAGGTTCTGTCCAAGCACCATTGCTGTAGAAACTTTCCCATATATCTTCATTAATGTATAGTAATATTGATTTTCCATCTTCATCGACCGATAGAATTGCATTGTGCGCAGTGCCTTTGTTGAATGGAGTTGGAAGCTTTTTTCCTTCATTCCATTTATTATTTTTGAGGTAACTGCAAAATACTGTCTCTTTTGAAAGCGATTCCTGTTCATCCGGTTCAGCAAGTATGGTGTCTATTTCTATATTTCTGGTGGTATAAAAAACAAAGTTATTGTTAAATAGTGGAGCTATAGCATATTCAGAATGTTCTGTATTTATTGTATTGCCCAAGTTGTTTATTAGAATAGAATTATTCAGATTTTTAGAAAGTTCCATTCCATTTTTACATTGTTTTATAGCATCCAAACTGTTTTTATACAAGTGCGAAGTTTTTTTGTCGTTTAAAAGTTTTGCGGTATCAGTATTCGGTAAACTTAGCTCGTAATATTTTATAGCTTTTGCCAATTGCCGTTTAAATGAAGCGATTGAGCATAAAGCAGATTAAAATCTTCATGAGGAATCGTATTTAGCGATTCTATTTTTTCGAAATAAGGCAAAGCTTTATATTTATTATTACCAGATAAATAAGATGTAGCGATTTTAAAATTTAAATCGGCATTATTTTCATTAAACGCATGAGCTTCCAAAAAGAGGGGCAGAGCTTCCTGATAAAAGCTTTGAGCCTGTTTGCAGTATAGAGGTTCAAGGTTATATTCGCAGTAATTGTTACCATTTTCGTAGAGAATTGTTGCCGCTTTTAGGTTCTTCACAATAGTGAGTAGTTCTTCTTCTTTATTTGGAAAATTTTCAGGCTTGAAACTTACGTCCTGACCAATTGTTAAGAGTGTTGAAATCATAAAATATAACAGCATAATGAATTTATACTTTGAAATAATTGATTTTGCTGTTAGTTTCATATATGAATATTTTTTTAAGATAAGGTCACTTTTATCAGATAGTATAAGGGCAAACGGTCTTTTTATTATAGTTATAGATGTCTTGTTTTCTATCTATTCAATAATAAAAAATAATATTGAATAAACAATGTTTTTTACAAAAAACTATTGATTCAAATTTGGGTAGTTCCTATAACCTAAAATTTGGGGTTTGATTTATTGAAATACAGCGTTTAATTATTAGCTTTTTGTATATTGTCAAGCCTCTCGCTACGTCTGAGCATTCAAGGCCTCTGTATGCTCATTGACGGTTGTACCGTCAATGAATCTTTCCCGTTGGGCGAAGCGTCCTCGCTTCGTCTTAGTATTCAAGGCCTCTGGCCTGTTTTCTGAAAATGTTTTCCATTTTCTCCACTAATAGCCGGTTTAATCTTTCTCATACCCCGACACAAAGACAATAATAGAAAAAAAGCCCCCACTATTATTTGCATTTAGATATATTATGTTTACTTTTAAAACAGAATAAAACATTTCAAAACCATAATGATACACCACCATTCTTCTTTCAAAATATATCATTTTCATTGGGAAAATGAGGTGTTGAGAAATGGATAGAATAGGATGTAGGTGATACTGAATTATTGGGTGTAATTGTAAGAGAAGCTACTGCGTGATATATTCAGATAATTTTATCGATATTAAAGCAAGATTATTATATTTGTATAAAGAATAATTGTCACGAATGGAAAAACTTATTATTGAGAAATTTGCAGGAATTAAATCTTTAGAAATTGATTTAACTCATATAAATGTTTTAATAGGACCTCAAGCTTCAGGGAAGAGTGTGTCAGCAAAATTAATTTATTTCTTTAAATCATTTTTTTTAGAAATTAAAAAAGGTGTTGAAAACGAAGTTACAAGACGAGAAATCAATGCTGAACATATTTCAAAATTTATTAACTACTTTCCTAAAGAAAGTTGGCCAGATGAAAATTTTTCAATAAAATATTTTATTGAAAATTCATATTTTTTAATTCAAAGTACAAATGGAAAAAACATAAAATTCACTTATTCTACTGACATTGAAAATATTATAAAAAACGCTAAAAATATTTTCAAAAAAGAAAAAGAAAGAATAAAAAATACAAAATCAATTGTGAGTTTTGAATTATCTAGAAATTTCAATCAAAAATTTAATGAATTAATTAAAAATGAAATTTTAGATTGTTCAACATATAATCAAATATTTATACCTGCTGGCAGAAGTTTTTTTTCTAATGTTCAGGCAAGTATATTTTCATTTTTAAGTTCAAATAAATCAATTGATCCATTTTTAATTGAATTTGGTTCTTTTTATGAAAATTTTAAACGTTTTTCAAATGATGAATTTTTCATAAATGAGAAGCAGAAAAAAGATAAAGATTTTGAGAAAATTATTAATAACATTTTAAATAGTAATTATACTAGAGAAAAGGAAAAAGATTACTTAATGCATCAAGATAAAAGAAAAGTAAATCTTTCAAATGCATCTTCTGGACAACAAGAAATATTACCACTTTTAATAATATTACAAACCCTAACAAAGATATCCTTTTCAGGAGATGGAGCTGTATTATATATTGAAGAACCTGAAGCTCATCTTTCTCCAAATGCTCAAAAAATGGTAGTTAAATTATTTGCGAGATTATTTAATTCTAATAAAATGAAATTTCAAATGATTATTACTACACATAGTCCATACATTTTATCTTCATTTAATAATTTGATGTATGCCGGTTACTTATCTGAAACTAATATTGAAAATGCAGATATATACAAGATAATTCCACAAGCTGAGATAATCAAACCTCAAGAAGTTTCAGCTTATTCTTTTACTCCAAATAAAGAAATATTATCATTAATAGATTCAGAAACTCATTTAATTGCTCAAAACATTTTAGATGAAGTTTCAAATGAAATTTCTTTCGAATTTGGTAAATTAATGGAATTAGAGTAAACAGATTATGGAATACAAAGATAAATGTTCATTATTATCTACTGATTCAAAAATAAAATGTGAAGAAAATAAACGAAAGATTATTTTCAATAATAGTAAAAGAGAATCAGTTAGAAAAATTACTGTTGATGGATGTCAAATTACAGATGGGGTTCGTTGTGATTACTTAATTGCTCATAACAAAAATGAATACTTTATTGAATTAAAAGGAGAAGATATTAAACATGCTTTCGAACAACTAAAAAACTCTATAAATATCTTAGGGGCAAAGGATTGTGTTAAAAGAATTTGTTTTGTTATTAGTAGTAGAAGTCCTTTGATTTCTGCTGAAATTCAAAATATTAGAATACAATTCAAACGAAAATATAAATCGGACTTGATTGTGAAAAATAATAATTTTGAAGTAGAACTTTAACAACTACACCAACACGCGCAAAGCTTATGACAGTGGACTTAGTAGGTTTTTCGTTCTTTCCCCGTTCAGTTCAGGCTGTGCCTGAGTTGAATATATTTTAGTAGGCTCTGCCTACATATACAGAAGATAATACATCAGCTCTTTTTCTACTACCCTCAATTAATTTCTCCAATCCTCCAGCTAAAGCAGGAGGCAATTCAATGAATAGGAATGCGGCATTAGCCTATTCCAAAAAACAAACACGATGTAATAATTAATAATAAAACGAACCACGATGCTGTGATTTTCCGTTTTTGGGAACCGCCTATTGAAAAATGCGTTAAGAAAATTGGGAGAGAGAGCGTTAAAAACAAGGACATGTTTGAGCGCAACGTAGTGGAGCGAGTTTGTCCTTGTTTAGCTCGAACGAACCAATTTTTAGCAATTTTCAATCTGCGGCGGCTTTTGGTTACTGAGCCGAGTCGAAGTATGGTTACTTTTTCAGCTGCTGGAAAAAGTAACAGAAACCTCCGCTCGCATACGCCCCCGTAGGGCGAAGCGTCCTCGCTTCGTCTTAGTATTCAAGGCCTCTGGCCTGTTTTCTGAAAATGTTTTCCGTATTCTCCACTACTAGCCGGTTTAATCTTTCTCATACCCCCATACAAAGACAATAATAGAAAAAAAGCCACCACTTTTATTTGCATTTAAATATATTATGTTTACTTTTAAAACAGAATAAAACATTTCAAAACCATAATGATACACCACCATTCTTCTTTCAAAACAAATCATTTTCACTGGAAAAATGAGGTGCAGATAAATGGAATGTATCTGCAAAAGGTGATACTGAAATGTTATGCTTTATAATAAAAAAACAAAAAACGATAAAGATTTCTTATTAACTTTACAATAAAAATGATATGTTGACAAAAACTAACGTTATAAGGACGATATCTAAATTTCCAGACAATTTTTCTATTGATGAGTTGGTTGATGAAATGATTTTACTTGATAAGATTGAAAGATGGATTCAGGATGCTGACAACGGAAGAGTAATCTCAGAAAACGAACTTGATAAACAAATTGAAGAATGGTCAAAATAGTTTGGACTGATTTATCTGTTTTTGAATTAAAAGAAATCTACGATTATATTTCTTATGATTCCAAAAGATATGCTAAAAATCAAGTTGAACGAATTAAACAAAAAACATTGATTTTAAAGAACATGCCCGAAATTGGCAGAATTGTTCCAGAACTTGATAATGTTGAAATACGAGAATTAATTGAAGGAAACTATCGGATAATTTATCGGATTAAAACAACAGATTTGGTGGAAATTTTAACCGTCCATCATACCTCGAGAGATATTAATAATCGAGATTTAATGAATTACAAAGCATAACATCAGGACAGCCCCGCTCATTGACGGTTGTACCGTCAATGAATCTTTCCCGTTGGGCGAAGCGTCCTCGCTTCGTCTTAGTATTTAAGGCCTCTGGCCTGTTTTCTGAAAATGTTTTCCATATTCTCTACTAATTGCCTGTTTAAATATACTCATACCCCCATACAAAGACAATAATAGAAAAAAAGCCCCCACTATTATTTGCATTTAAATATATTATGTTTACTTTTAAAACAGAATAAAACATTTCATAACCATAAAGATACACCACCATTTTACCTTCAAAAAAATCATTTTCATTGGGAAAAATGAGGTGTTGATAAATGGAATGTATAGGATGTAGGTGATATTGAAATGTTATGAGGGATTAAAAAACAACTTCCTTCGTACAGAAAGACTGAACGATAAAGAAAAAAATGTAATTTTGCTAGAATAATAAATTGATATGAGTAAGACAAAAATAAAATCATTTGAAATCATCGGACTTTTCGGTACTGATGATATAAATATTCCCTTCAAAGACCCAGTAAAAATCCTTATTGGTGAAAATGGACTTGGCAAAACTCAAGTGTTGAATTTATTTTATTTCACACTAACTAAAAACTTCTTTAGACTAAGTGAATATAATTTCAAGAATCTTAAGATAATATTTTCCAATAACAAGAATATAGAAATTTCCAAAAAGCAAGTTGATGAGTTAGTGGAAAAAGTATATAAGCATCCTATTGTTAAGGAATTAATAAGTGAGATAGGATACTCTAAGTTTGAAATGCTTCGGAATAAATTTTTAAAGGATAGAAAAAATTGGCATAGACTTGAAGATAGCTATCTGATGTCAAATACTCGAATTAGCAGAAAAATCCCACTTCATCATGTTTTTAGAGTATTTGAAGAAATAGAAATGAATGAAGATAAACAATCCAATGTTCATTTTGATAAATGTAAAAAGGATATTTCAAACGAACTGAAAGGTTTGGATATTTTGTATTTTCCAACTTATAGAAGGGTTGAAGAAGATTTATATAATTTAGGCTATGACGAAGATGAAATAAGAATTGACCAAGACAATAATCTTATTCAATTTGGAATGGGTGATGTGAAAAAGAGATTCAACTATATTGAAAATACTATTGATAAATTATTAAAGGAAGGTCTTGCTCAATTCACAAAAGATATTTTAAATGTTGTTATTGATGATGCTGCACCATCAGATAATATTTTGGATAAAATCAACGAAGGGGATATTGAAATTATCCTATCAAGAGTTGGTAACTTACTTCCTGATAATCAAAAGGACGCAGTTAAAAACATCGTTGCAAATAAGCAATTAAAAAATCCATTATCTGCTTATTTACTTCAAAAATTAATTGACATCTACGAAAAACAAAAGGAATTGGATAATTCAGTTAAAATATTCAGAGATGCTTGTAATAAATACCTGATTAATAAAAAAGTATTTTATGATGAGAGTGCAATTAAAATATATATAAAATCTATTCGAACTAACGACCAGATTGACCTAAGGCACTTATCTTCTGGTGAGAAACAAATTGTTTCTATGCTATCAAATGTTTATTTATCTGAAACAGAAAAAAGATTTTTAATTCTATTTGACGAGCCAGAACTCTCTTTGAGTATGATGTGGCAAAAACAATTGTTGCCAGATATTTTAAATTCTAATAAATGTGATTTTCTATTAGCTGTTACACATTCTCCATTCATTTTTGATAATGAATTAGATTCATTTGCTATCGGAATGAATGAATATGTTAAACCTTCAAAAGATGATATGAAATAATGAATTATGCAGAAGAGTTAAGACAAAGTAGAAATAAACCACAAGTCGCATTTACTGAGTTTGCTAATGCCACAAGAAAAAATTCAGAAAATTTATTTTGTTTTTTTGAAGGAAAAGATAATGCTTACTACGTATCGAGAATTAAAAGATTTACTGAAGATTATTACCCTGTTAGGTGTGGTGGTAAACAATCAGTTCTTGATGTTTATTCATTAATTACGGGCAAAGAAGAATATAAAAAGTATAAGTTGGGCTTTTTTATTGATAGAGATTTTGATTCATCAATTGGCGATAAAAATCCTCCAATATTTGAAACACCTTGTTATTCTATAGAAAACTTATATGTTTCAATAAGTGTTTTCAAGGAAATTTTAACAAATGAATTTCAAATCTCGGAAGCATCTGATTCAAACTTCGGTAAACTAGTTGATTTATATGAACAAAGGCAAAAAGAATTTCATCACTCAGTTTTGCTTTTTAATAGTTGGTACTCTTGCTTGATTGAAAAAAAAGAAAATGAAAAATTAAAAACAGGTGTAACGATTGATGATAAATTACCAAAAAATTATGTGGAAATCAGTCTTAACGAAGTGAAATCAAATTATGATTTTCAGAAAATTAAAGAAACGTTTCCTAATGCTATTGAAGTCGACTACTCAATTATAGAGAAAAAGATGGAATTCTTTCAAAGTCAGCAAATGCACAAAGTATTTCGCGGAAAATACGAATTAGAGTTTTTGGTAAAAATAATTCAAGAAATATTAAAAGATTCGAGGACAGAAAAAAAAGTTGTTTCATCTAAAATAGATTTTGCATTTGGAGATGGAAGCAATATTGGACAGCAACAGTCTTTGAATATTTTTGAAGCATATGCTGAAACACCTAAAAGTTTATTGGATTATTTAAAATTCATAGTAGAGAAGGAATAATCCCATTCCGCTCAACTTTCACCTTTACTAAATATATTTTAATAGGCTCTACCTACTTCAACAGAAACGCCACCTTTCCCCATTCCAAAAAAGAATAAAAAAGCGGGCTGACTCAAAGTCAACCCGTCAACAAACTATATACCCGAAACCTATTTTTATATAGGCTAGTTTCTTGTCATACTCACATTCACCACACACAGCTCACCAGCAATCACATTCACCGTAATAGCTAGGTCTTTATATCCGGTTTTCTTAAAACTCACCAAATACGTCCCCGTAGCAAGTGTCTTTACAACGTAACCACCCTTGTCGGCTGTTTTCTTTTCAATAACCTCGGCAACTTTGCCCGTTTTGCTCAGTTGTTCGCTGCCCTCCAATTCAAACCGTATGCTTACACCTTTTATCGGTTCGCCGGTTGCAGCATCGGTTACCAGACCCTTCACCGCCAATGAACCTCTGCTTGTTGATACAAGCTTTCGTGCCGATTTATAACTGTTGTAAAAGGTAGGTTGCGTAAGTTTTACAATTTCTACAAGAGCATCAATATTGTCCAAAGCATCTTCTGCTTCCTTAAACGCATCAGCAAGTTGCGCCGTACTCTGTTTTGTGTCTAGTTTTCCTATTCTCGGCATTGGAATAGCAACAACAAATATATTTATAGCATTCAAAAATACCCCCTGCGATTCCTCAGTTATGCCATAAGCACCCAATGCTGCAAGGTTAGACTGTGCTCGGTCATAGATACCCTGAGCATAATCTCTCAACTCATTGTCCGAAGCATATTTAAGAACACTTTCAGGAAATTTTGTTTCACTCAACAAGAGCTGATTGTTTGCAAACTTAGCATACGCTTGTATTTTACGAGAAGCATCGGCAGCAAGCCTTACAACTGTTTGTTTCAACTGCTCCTTATTCGTTTTTAGCCCCGATTTGTTAAACATCTGCTCCTCTGCAAAGTTTTGAATTTTGATTATAGCACTATCCAATGAAGAGTAGAAAGCATTGTAGTTTGGCAACGGAGTGACTATAGCCGCATTGGTTGTTAAATTATTTTTCACCGTTAAACACATGCTCAGTTTACTATCTTGTTTTAAATTCATAATAAGTATTATTTAATATTAATATTAAGTTGTTATGGTAATTTGATGCAAATTAAAAACAAATAATAACAATTAACAAATATTTTACAACAAAAAGTCTATAAAAACATAACTAATTGTTCGCACACCAATATTTCAAGCCGAAAATTTATCGTCAGACGTATTCAGGAGACTGTCTGAGGTGTTCGGGAAGCAGTCTGACGTATTCAGGAAGCAGTCAGAGGTGTTCGGGAAGCTGTCAGATGTGTTCTGGAAGCAGTCAGACGTGTTCAGGAAGCAGTCAGAGGTGTTCAGGAAGCTGTCTGAGGTGTTCAGGAGTCCGTCCGACGTATTCAGGATACAGTCCGACGTGTTCGGGAAGCAGTCCGACGTGTACAATCGACCGTCCGACGTGTCCAAACGACTGACAGACGTCTCCAAACGAGCGACAGACGTCCCGAACGGGGGCGTATTGTCGATACCGCCGTAGAGACGTTGCATGCAACGTCTCTACACGATAAAACCACTGCAATGATAATTTCAGAGACTCATATTGAATCGAATTTCAGAGGAAAGATGAATTACAGGTAGAGACGCACGGCCGTGCGTCTCTACGGTGGGTTTTGTGCATAGCGGGTTGTACACCGCTTTGACGGTTGTACCGTACCTTCAATTAAATTCCTAAAACCTCCAGCTAAAGCAGGAGGCAATTCAATGAATAGGAATGCGGCATTAGCCCATTCCCCGTTGTGCGAAGCCACTGCTTCCGCGGTGCCCAGTTGGGCGAAGCGTCCTCGCTTCGTCCAAGTATTCAATGCTTCTGGCCTGTTTTATGAAAATGTTTTCTATTTTCTCCACTAATTTATTGGCTGCTTTTTCTGTTAAGTTAATGTAAAGTTTAGTCCCAAAATCTAAACCTTTAATTAACAATTAAGTTCATATTACTTAACATCAATACACTTATTTTGTATGTATATGGAATGAGTAGTAGCAATGGCTGTTTTCAACAGTGTTTAAATTGCAATTTACCAAGCATTATTCAAACCTTGATACAACTGCAATAACATGATTACCAACCATAAAATGTTTTAAATTAATTACTTTTTTATATGGAAAAAATGCTTCTTGAGCAATTTAATTCAATTGTTAGTTTTAAGAGAATAGGTAAAGATTTATTTGCAAAAAATATTTCTTTGCTTACCAAATCGCTCCTTGCCGATGGTGAGAGCGATATAGATGTTATTATTGATACAATTCTCAGTAAGTTATCGGTCGATTTTGAATTCGACCCTTCTGAATTGAAAAATATAGAATCAGATCAACCGGTAATTTTCATTTCCAATTACACATTCGGCGGTTTAGAAGAGTTAATTCTATACCGAGTAATTTCTAAATATAAAAAAGACGTAAAGGTCTGGGGAAACAGCGTATTGATAAAGCAAGAGGTTTTTGCTCCGGTGTTTATCAATAAATTTGAAACCGTTCAGCTCAAAGACCTAGCTAGTTTTTCTAATAGATATTCAAACCATTTAAAGGAAGGAAAATCACTAATCGTATTTCCTGCAACGAAAGCATCGCCATATCTGATGGCGAAAAAAGATTTGTAGATTACTCTTGGGATAAAGATCTTATGAAATTCGTAAAATCGGCTAATGTGCCCGTTGTCCCTATTTATTTTCACATCAATAAGCAGCAGTATTTACAATTACTTACCGAATTGGTTTTGCTTCTTAAAGTTTTTAAAATAGAAAAGGAATAAAAAATAATTATAAATATTAGAATTGGTAAAACCATTAGCAAAGAAGAGTAACTACTTAAAACTACAAAATCTGAATATTCCCGATATTTGAGAGTCAAATTGTATATGTTGGCATGTAAACTTGAAACAGCTCAGTTTTTAAGAAATGTACTTGATAAGTCTAAGAAGCATGTGCCCGACGAACTTATAAAACCCGTAGAGCCCGATTTGTTGCGCAAAGATATAGAAGGAATACCTGAAGAGTATAAACTGTTCGACTATAAGGGCTATAGTGTGTTTTGTGTACCTTTAGATTTCATACCTAGCATCATTATAGAAATAGGTCGTTTGCGCGAAGAAACCTTCAGAGCAGTAGGAGAGGGTACCAACCGCAGTTTTGATCTAGATTCGTTCGATTTGTATTACGAGCAACTCTTTATCTGGGATAATAATTATAACCAGATAGTTGGAGCATATAGAGTTGGAAAAGGTAAAGATATAATTGAGCATTACGGAATAAAAGGATTTTACGTAAGTAGTCTGTTTAAGATAGATAAAGCGCTCAGTCCTATGTTTGCCAATTCCATTGAACTAGGGCGTTCTTTTGTAGCATTGACCTACCAGAAGCAGTATTTTCCATTGTTTCTACTCTGGCGTGGTATTATGAGTCTACTGCTCAAGAATGAAGACTACAGATACTTGACCGGCCCCGTGAGCATAAGCAATAATTTCTCTAAGCTCTCAAAAAGTATGATTGTAGAATTCATCAAATCAAAGTATTTCGATAAAAATATAGCACAGTTTGTAAAACCTCGTAAAGCGTTTAAAATATCGAAAGATATAATACCAGATATCAATACCTTGATGAATACAGACAAGCTAGATATTAATTTGCTTGATAAAATGATAATAGAGATAGAGTCCAATCAGAAGATGCCCGTACTATTGAAAAAGTATCTCACATTAAATGCCAAAATAGTAGGGTTTAATATAGATCCAGATTTCAATGATTGTCTCGACGGACTAATTCTACTCGATATCTTCACAATACCACTCGATGCCTTACTAGCACTTTCAAAAGAGCTACAAGACGAAAAAATCATGGAGCGATTTACCAATAAAAATTAGTGTCTAAATTATGGTAAAAGCCTAACGGAAGCGTATTGTCGATATCGCCGTAGAGACGTTGCATGCAACGTCTCTACACAGGAAAAACACAATACGCCCTCGGTTTGGCATGGGCTGTGATCATAGCCTAACTGTGTAATAAGAGCAAAGGCTGTTAGGCCTTTGCAACATTGCAACAATAAATTTGTGAGTATTATAGCATTTGTGTATCCTATAAATTGAAAGAAGCAGAATAATTTCACTTAATTCCCATTTATTATTTACTTTTGGCATTCTCAATATTTAATAGTCAATTTTTAAATTATATAATTATGAAATTTATTTTTTTGTCAATATTAGTAGCGCTCACCTTATCAACAGCAGCACAGCAGATAAAGTTCGATGTTTTGGAATATGATTTTGGAGTTATCAAAGAAGAAGATGGTAAGAAAATCTGTGTTTTTTCCTATAAAAACGCTGGTAAATCTGCTCTGTTAATTAATAAAATAGGAACTTCTTGCGGATGCACACAAGTAGCATATCCGAAAGAAGCAATTGAAAAAGGGAAAAAGGGAGTTTTGACTTTAGAATTTAATCCCTTAAACAGACCAGGGCAATTTGCAAAGACTATAACCGTTTACACTAATTCAACGAAAGATTCCTTGGTGATTCTTACCGTTAAAGGAACGGTATTGCCTAAACCAAAATCATTTGAAGAAACATTTATACACCAATTAGGAATAATCAGGACAGACAAGGATAGAATAGATTTTAATAAAATACCTTATACCGATGAGGTTTTTGATACCATGAAGCTCTTTAACCCTACCGATTCTGTTTTGAATATAAGTTTTGAACAAGTACCCTCTCATATTGAAATAAAGGCAATTCCGGCACAATTAGCACCTGCCAAAGAAGGAATTATAGTAGTGAAATTTAACGCATTGTTGAAGAATGATTTTGGCGTTGTACGAGATCGTATTTATGTAAAATATAGCAATGCAGAAACTGCACAAACCCGTCTTTACGTAAATGCAGAAATTGTAGACGATTTTTCGAAATGGACACCAGAGCAAATAAAGAATGCACCACATATTGCTTTCGACAAGAAAGAATTTGTGTTTGACACCTTAGTTCAAGGCAATTCAATATCTACAAAGTTTACCTTCTCAAACACCGGTAAAACAGATTTGATTATAAGAAAAACACGAGCAAGCTGTGGATGTACAGCAACAAGTCCGAGTAAAAGTGTAATACCTCCTGGCGAAAGTGCCGAAATAGATGTAACGTTTAATACATCGGGCAAACACGGAAAGCAACACAAAACTATTACAGTAATAGCAAATGACCCCAATAGTCCAGAGACAAATTTAGCTATTAAAGGCTTTGTTTCTGTGCCTAATTCGCCAGGGACACATTAACGTAGCTAAATAATTGTGAAGGTTTGCTATTTGAGCTCCCGTTTGGCGAAGCGTCCTCGCTTCGTCAAAGTATTCAAGGCCTCTGGCTCAATGTAATTAAGTTAAGAGAATATTTCATTGCCGTTGGTTTTAACCAACGGAATTAATTCAGGGAAAACCAATGGGCTTTAGCCCAATTTATACTCCGTTATTTGGCTAAAGCCAAATATTTTATATATTTTGTTCCGTCAGCTAAAGCAGACGGCAATGAAAAGCATAACTTAATGACATTAGGTGCGAGTTGGTAGCTGATACCCAACATTTAGCTATGTTAGCGTTTGGGTTGCAACCACGAAGTGCTCAGCTAAGTTAAACCAAAACGAGCGAGGGTTTCTTTTGTAATAAAAAATACAGAAAATGTATTACTTGTAAACAATGCTTCGGTCTAACATACCTTATTTTAAATAGTTTTAGATAATAAAAAAGGGGCGCATCTGCGCCCCTTTTTTATTTAAATTGCTTCCGAACCTCTCTCTTCGGTTCGTATTCTTATACACTCTTCGAGGTTGGTAATAAAAATTTTACCATCGCCTGCCGAGTCTGTAGACGTTTTTGCTGCTTTTAAGATAGCTTTTACCGTAGGTTCTACAAAATTATCATTCACCGCTATTTCAATTCTTATCTTAGGAATCAAACCGGGAATTACTTTTTTACCGCGGTAAATCTCCACTTCCCTTTGTCTGCCGTGACCAGATACCTTTGATACAGTTATCCTTTCTATTTCACTCTCTATGAGAGACTCTCTTACTTGTTCGAGCTGTGTCTCTCGTATAATTGCTGTAATTAATTTCATTGTTCTGATTTTTTAAATTATCACTCTCTAACTATTAAAGTGTACTAATATAAACAAATGTTCTTAAAAATATTTGAGAATAAATGAATTTGTACTTAACTAGGATTTACCATTCCATAACCATCTTCGCCATGGTAAGCATTATCTAGACCTTTCATTTCTTCATCTTTTGTAGATTTAAGACCCACTGTTTTGTCTACCAAGAAAATAATAATGAGTGTGAGTACCGCAGCATATACTATTGCTATACCAACAGCAAGAGCTTGTATGCCCAATTGTGAGAATATTTCAGAACCTGTATGAGTACCTCTCATGAAAAACACTAAGATAAGTGCACCAACAATACCACCCATTCCATGTATTCCAAAAGCATCAAGAGAATCATCATATCCTAGTTTGTCTTTTAAAATCACAGCCAAATAACATATAAGTGATGCAATTGCACCTAAAGCTATAGCGCCTATAGGTTGAACAATTCCGGCTGCTGGAGTTATTGCCACTAGTCCGGCAAGTATTCCTGATACAAAACCTAGAGCAGTAGATTTTCCTTGGTGTATTCCTTCTACAAGCAACCAAGTTATAGCTCCTGTTGCTGCTGCAATTTGCGTTACGGTAAGTGCCTGTGCTGTACTTAGTCCGCTTGTTACACTACTACCAGCATTGAATCCAAACCAACCTACCCAAAGCAGACCAGCTCCAATCATCGTCATTACAAGGTTATTCGGACTAATAGGTGTCTTAGGATAGCCTCTTCTTGCACCTAAATAAATAGCTGCAACCAAACCACTTACTCCGGCAGAAATATGAACTACTGTTCCACCTGCAAAGTCTATTGCTGCAAGTTTAAATAGAAAACCATCTGTAGCCCAAACCCAATGACATAATGGGTTATAAACAATTAATCCCCATAATGCAATAAAAACAACATAGCCTTTAAATTTAACTCTTTCTGCAAATGCACCTGCAATAAGCGCAGGGGTTATAATTGCAAATTTAGCTTGAAACATTGAGAATACATATTCGGGTATTCCATTTGCCATTATAGACTCATCAATACCTGATAGAAACAAATAGTCGCTGTTCCAACCAAACCAACCACCTAATACACTAGGACCAAAACTCATAGAGTAGCCTACAGTTGTCCACATAAGTGTCATAATTCCCATTGCTGCAAAACTGTGCATCATGGTGCCAAGTACGTTTTTCGATCTTACAAGTCCGCCATAAAACATTGCCAACCCCGGTACCATAAGGAGTACCAGTGCGGTAGATGTTAGCATCCATGCAGTAGAGCCCGTGTCTATAGTAGGTGTTGCTTGCCCAAAAGCTTGAATACCTACCATACCAAATAAAATTAATAATAATGCAATTTTTCCTTTGTTTTTCATTTTAACCAATTTTGATTAGTAATGCAGCAAAAGTAATAAGAATACTACTAAGTGATTTACTCAAAAAAATTGCTAATCTCTCCAGTTAACTTTTATCAGATTTTGGTTTTAAACGGTAGGAAATCTTAAAAAAAACGATAGTTTACTGGCTTATAATTTTTGAAAATTAAGAGATAGTTTTTTGTAAATGAATGTGGTAAGAGTTTGTTTTATGCAGATAATAGAAGTTTACGGATCTTTCTAATTTATTGACAAAGTTTTATAAACAAAAAAAGCTGCTAAGACCCAAAGGTACTGTTAGCAGCTTAAATTTTATTGTAGGTCAAGTATAATACTAAATAGTATACTTTTGACTTATGCCTTTATTTTTTATTTCTTTCTTCTAAGAGAAATATTTGCCTTACTTTCTTCTTTTTTCAAAAGTCGCTCAATATTTTTGTGATGTGTAAATAATAAAAGAACTGCAATCACAATTGAAAAAATCATAAGTGAAATTATTGGCGTTTTAAAAATCAAAATCACCATAATTGGAAATGAAACTCCTGCAATTATTGAACTCAAAGAAACATATTTTGAAATAAATAATGAAATTAAAAAAATTCCTATTGCAAACATACCCGGTATAGGGGTTATTGCTAGTATCACACCCAAAAGCGCTGCTACTCCTTTGCCACCTTTAAAGCCTTCATATATAGGGAAAATATGCCCTATTACGCTTAAACTCCCAAGCAACAATTGTACATTCACATATTCTTTAGTGCCTTGTAATAGTGTGTCAGAAAAAACCACTAATGAACTAGCCAAAAATCCTTTAAATATGTCAAAAATCAAAACAGGAATTCCTGCTTTTGTACCTAAAACTCTAAATGTGTTTGTGGCTCCTGCGTTTCCGCTGCCATGTTCTCGGATGTCTATTTTATAAAAAATTTTTCCTATCCATACTGCTGTAGGTATAGAACCCAGTAAATAAGCAATTACTGAAAAGCAAACAATTGTAAAAATTTCCATATTTTTAATTTCCTTAAATCTTATACAAAATTGTAAAAAAAATTAAATTTCCAATAGCATTTTCATAAAAAATACGTGTTTTTCTTAGGTGATATTTGTTAATGTTTAGATTGTTTAATTTTATTGCTAATTATTTGTAAGGAATTAGGGAGTAATATTAATTTATTGTAAAATATTATTCTTATTCAATATATAATGTTGTTTAGTTAATATATAATTGAATTTAATGTAATAAAGTTGGGAAAGTTAAGGTTTTAAAATGCACTATGGTTTTAACAATTATATAAAATTTTATGACGTTATAAAACCTTATTTTTTGTTTAACCTTAGTAGAAATGTAAAGAATAAAAATTCTAAACCTTATTACCTTATTGATAATTAATACAATATGTAAATTTACTTAACTCAACGACATTGATTCCATATATATAATATAAAAAGAGTTCTTTCATTAAACCCATATTTTATATTATTTATTGTGTAATACCACTAAGAAAGTTTAAAGCCAATTACCAAAATATCATCTAGTTGTTTATTATTATCTCCCATCCATTCCAGCAAAGTGCTTTTTAGAATTTGTTTTTGTTCATTCATTGGTTGTGATGAAATTTTAAACAGTAAATCTCTGAAATTCTTAGACATAAATTTCTGACCATCCTTACCTCCAAACTGATCTTGGTAGCCATCAGAGAATAGGTAAAAACTTGTGGGAGCATCAGCATAAGAGATAGTGTGCATTTTATAAGGCGATCGTTTTTTTAGCTGCGAACCACCAATAGGGAAGGTGTCTCCCTTTATTACATTTATTTCATTATTTTTTATATACACGAGCGGATTTTTTGCCCCTGCAAAATCTACAGTTTTTGATTCTTTATTAATCCTGCATATTGCCATGTCCATACCATCCTTGTTGTCGGTCTGTTGTTGTCTTAACTCTCTTGATATTCCAATATGCATAATATCAAGTATTTTATGAGGATCTGTTATTTCATTACTAACTATTTGTTCCAGTAGATTAAACCCAAGTAGCGACATAAAAGCACCCGGCACACCATGTCCGGTACAATCTACCGCAGTTATAATCAAGGAGTCAGATATAAGGCTTTTCTGACCTATACATTGCTGTACATAAGACTTGTATGCAGCATAATCGAACCAAAAGAAATCGCCACTTACTAAATCTCTCGGACTAAAAAATATAAATGACTCAGGCAATAAATCTACCAAGCGTTCTTGATTTGGGAGCATTGCCTTTTGAATTCGCTGTGCGTACGTTATACTTTTTGTAATATCTATATTTTTCTTTTTAATAATTTCTTGGCTCAGCAAAATTTCTTTGTTTTGATTGGCAAGTAAATTATTTATTTTTCTTTTAGCCTGATTGCTTTTTAAAACAAACAGAGCAAACAAAATTGTTAAAATCAAGCCCCCAATAATAAACCCTTGCATTATTCTTTTGCTATGAAGCTCAGCTTCTAGCGCCTTTTGAGCCAATTCTTTATTTTGAAGTTCAATTTTTTGTTTGATTGAAATTTTTCTACTTTCTTCTAGTTTCTGTTGATTTATTTCCAAACTTCCTTCTACTTCTTTTTGTTTTTGTTTGGCTTTGCTTACCTCAGAGTTTGCTTGATTTATTTTTTCGTTATTTTGTTTCTCTTGTTCTTTTAAATGTTCTTTTTGAAGATGTTTTTCAAAAGTAGCATAGAGATTAAAATACTCCATAGATTTATCATTCTCACCTACTTTTTCATAGCATTCAGAAAGTACACCATAGCAGTTTTTTATAAGTTTCAAGTCGTTAATAGTCTTTGCTATTTCAAGAGCTTTTTCTATACTTTCAATACCTTCATAAAAACGCGAGAGCTTTTGCAAAGTAACTCCTATATTAATATGTGTTGCTGCAATTTGCCTTTTCTCATTAAAATCTTCAGCCATTCTCAAAGCCTTCTTAAAATAGACTAAAGCAGTTTCATACTGATAAGCGTCTGTCTGAATTGCAGCAATATTTAAATAGATATTCATTTTTGCATTTTGATTACCTATCTGAGAATTTATTACAAAAGATTTCTCAAAAGTATTGTGAGCCTTCTGATATTCTTTCTCCTCCCAATAGTAATATGCCAATTTATTAAGATATTCAGCTTGTTTTAGTTGATTACCATTTTTCTCTTCTTGAGCAATTTTTGCCAGTAAATCAGGTTCTGTCTGGCTTTTTAATAATAATGAGGAGATGGAGAAAAATAGTAATAGTACAAATCTATATTTGATAGCCATTTTTTTAGTTTTTTATTTTTTTCTAATATATCAAATTCTAAAAAACGAGAATTATCGTTAAAGAGTCTTTTAAAATCTGTTTTTTGCTTAGTTTAAATCTTAATCTAATTAATGCACTAAAGTATAAACTTTTTAATTTTATGTGTTTATTTTTAATTTATTTTTTAAAAACATTTAAAAAATAATGCACAAAGTATGAAATACAATTATAATATAAATATTTATTTAAATTTAAGTTTCATGTAATTAAATAGTTACGATGTTTTGACTTTTTTTTTTACTTTTTTACATGAAAAAACTTGACAATAATTGAAAAATGACTATATTTGCATCGCCTTTTAAAAAGGTAAGTGTTCTTAAAAAGTATCGAAAATAATTAGTTAAAATATAGTATTGCCGATGTAGCTCAGTTGGTAGAGCAGCTGATTTGTAATCAGCAGGTCGTGGGTTCGAGCCCCTCCATCGGCTCTCTGCAAATTTTAAAGGGGAGATATCAAAGCGGCCAACTGGGGCAGACTGTAAATCTGCTGTCTTATGACTTCATAGGTTCGAATCCTATTCTCCCCACAGATTTTAATTAATTATTTTTTTTATTGCGGGAGTAGCTCAGTCGGTAGAGCATCAGCCTTCCAAGCTGAGGGTCGCGGGTTCGAGTCTCGTCTCCCGCTCATTAGAGCATAAGAGCAACAAATTTTGTTGCTCTTTTTTTTTGCCTTTTTTTTACAGCCTCAATCTCTTTTTGTTTAATATTATTGTTTCTTTGACAAAAGTCTTATACAAAAAAGATTTACTTTAAAGTATTAATTTGTTTCACCCTTGTTTATGCTAAAGAGCTTTTCGTTAACTGTTTTACTATTTCTCCAAATATTCTTTTGTTTTGAAGTGTCGGCTCAAGCAGAAGGGAAATCTAAAATAGCAGGATGATCAAAATTAATATAAAGTCATTTATTTTCATCCAGTTGAGCCTATATCCTCTTACCTAATAAACAAATATAAATTGAAATTAATTGGATTTAATTTAATATTTCGGTTTTAAAAAGTATTACATATGTCCATTACACCTGTCTATTATTGAAACCAAATCAGGGCAATTTCAAGGGTATTTATCCTCAGAAAAGCATAAAAAAAGAGCACCTTTCAGTAGCTCTCTTTTTGTTCTTAAAAATTGAGAGGGTGACTCAAAGTCACCCCCTCAATGAGGTAAAATAAGTTTATTCTTTTATAAATTTCAAAAGCAACGATTCTTTAGTATCAGAAGAAAGTTTTACAAAATAAAAGCCTTTCTCTAACTGTGAAATGTTAATGCTTGTAACTTTTTGAGTCAAAGGCTGATTTTTACTCACTTGACTACCTTTTACATCTACAATATAAGCAGTGTAGTTGGTTTCAATATTTCCAACTTCAATATTTATTTCGTTTATTGCAGGGTTTGGAAACAAAGATGCTACTTCATTATTTATTGTTGTTGTTACAATTTTTTCATCAGAACTATTAAATTTATTTTCTGCTGAAAGTATCTCTTCTGTTTCATTAAATTCTGTACCTGATTTAAGTGAAGATGGCATTGTTACTTCACAAGTACTACCAAAATCTCCAGATTGAGTATCGGTTATAGCTCTTACTCTTATAATAATGTTAGTACGAAAAGAAATGTTGTATATTTCAGATGCTTTTATGCTAGGAGAACTAGATGTGTAGATTAAATAGTAATCCCTTGTATTATTAAAAACCCATTCGTAACCTATAGCCCCAATTACTGGTGTGCAACTAATGCTTTGCTCTAAAGATGTATATTCTTTACCGCAGTCTGATTCAATTAAAGATATTGTGGGGAATTCTGGTGTTGTAAGGCTACATGTAGAACCAAATTCTCCGTCACCAGTACTGAAAATTGGTTTTATTCTCACTTGATATGTTTTTCCGTATTCAGGTGTGAAAATAGCATTGAATTTTACAAAATAACTAGTAGATGTATTGAATCTCTTAGTGTATATTGCACCAGTAGGAGAGGTTACTTCCCATTCATATCCTATTGCGTTAGGAATTTGAGTGCAAAATACGCTTTGGTTTAATGCGGTGAGCGTTATACCACAATATTTTGATGTTAGAGTAGTGCCTGAATATATTACCGTACAAATAGAGCCGTAGCTTCCTGTCTTAGTATTGGTCTTAGCTCTCACTCTTATTTCGTAATAGGTATTGTATTCTACAGGAATTATAGTAGCAAGAGTCATTGTGGTAGAACTTGAACCTTTCAGTACTGTATTTATCATACCTGTTGTTGTGTTTTTTACTTCCCATTCGTAATTGGTAGCTCCTAGTACGGTGTTGCAAACCAAAATGTCATTGGGCGATGAGAAAGTTTTGTTGCAGTATTTTTCTTGCAATGATGTAGTTGGGATTTGTGTAGGGGTATAAATAGTAAAACTTTCAGCATAATCTCCTTTCAAAGTACCAGAAACACCTTTTATTCTAATTTTATAAGTTCGACCATAGTCAATGCCGTTAATCATGGAAAGTTGAAAACTATTAGAACTGTTTCCTCTTAATTTTACTATACCTTTACCGGTTACAGCATCGGTTACCTCCCATTGATAATCTGAAACACAAGGCAACTTGTCACAATATATAGTATTGTTTAATGCAGTAAGGGTTGTGTTTCTGTATGCTTCCGATAATCGAGTTGGTGGAATTGTAGCCGGAGTTGTAATTGTGCAAGATCCATCAGAATTTCCGTAAGAGTTATAGAAAACCGGTCTCACGGTTACCGTGTAAGTTTTGCCATATTCCAAAGCTGCAATTTTGTCAAGTCTTAGCGAGCTTAAATTTTTAATTATAATAGTTTTACCACTTACATTATCTATAAAAGAATATTCATATTGAGTAGCCCCGGAAGTAGCTACGCACTTAATTGATTCTGTTAATGCCTTAATTGTAATACCACAATAAGCAGTTTGTAGTTTCGATGTAGGTATAGTTTGTGGCGTAGTTATTTGGAAAGCGCTGCCATACATGCCCCAAGTGTTATTAATTTTTGCTTTTACTTCAACAGAATATTGTGTGTTGAAGATTATTCCTGCCTCTGCCGGATTGAGTATGTTTGAAGCAGTATTCGTTTCATAGGTAATTACTTCTGTACCGCTTGTAAATCTCCAAGTATAATTAGTTGCTCCTACAACCGCATCGCATGCAATAGGACTAAATATCTTTTCTAAAGTTATATTTCTGTATGGTGCTGATAGTTGCGTTGGAATTGGTAGTTCTATTAAAGCATTATTTTCAGAAATATATTCATTTCCTAATTGAAATGTATTTTTAACTTGATTAGTTTGCGGATCAAACTCAATAACTCCTTTTGTATTCGGTTTAGGAGAAATTCCATAAATTTTTCCATTATTTGCTTTAAGATTAAATTCTGTTTGTCTATCGATTAGATCTTCAAACGCATGTACTACCGTGATTTGATTTGTAGTTGATTCAAACTTGATAATCTTACCCCACGATGAAACAATACCATAGAAAACCCCATAACTAGATTCTATTAATTTTATTGGTTCAGTATAAGGTCCTCCAAAATTATTTTCCGTAATGAATCCTTCAGTCGGCAAATTGATATATAAAAATTCTTGGTTATTCAAATTGTATTTGAAAATTTCTAATTTTTGATCAATTGAATTGTCAAAACGTTTATAAAAATAATGTCTTGCTATGTAAATATTATGGTCTAACCCTTCAACTAATGTACCTTCAATAGGTTTTGTAAAATCATGAATTATTGTAAATTTATTTGTTGACAAGTCATATTGAAATAATACACCGTAGTTATAAGCACCTCTATTTTGAGTTGTTCCATAAATTTTACCATCAGAACCAAGAATTATATTATTTGACAATCCTATACCAAAATCAATATCAATTAAATTTCTAAATTCTTTTTTCGTAATATCATATTGGAATATACTAGAAAACTGACCAGCTTCAGCTTGTCCTACACCATATAATATGTCATTATTGCTTAAAATTAAATCAACACATCCATGAATAACACAATGTGTTGATGAAGATGTATTAGGGTCAAATTCATAAATTCCCCCTTGAATGCAACTAGTAAAGCAATTGCCAAATTGGTATCCACTAATACCATAAAATTTTCCATTTGAGGCTAGTAGCATTTTTTTTGATGGAAAAAATGGTATATAATCAGAATTATGGGCAGGAAAATTGTATTTTTCTGTCAGGTTTTCACCATTTCCGTCAGACTTAAATATAAGTCCTCCATTAGAGTTGCCTCCAGTTCTAATTGTCCCCCAAAACTCAGTTTGAGAAAAAATACTTGTTGATAGTACCAGAGCTACCAACAATAAATAAATGTGTTTCATAAGCATTTTGTGTTTAAGTAATTAATAATTAATTATTTATATAAATTTAAAAACGAGGTTTGTGTGTTACAAACCGATAGTTTAAAAATTTTATTTTTATGTTTTTATATCATTTTGCTGTTTTAGCCCCAAAAAGCAAAAGATTTTACAATAATATGATATTTTGTTAATTCTCCAAAATAATTATTGTTATTTATTTATGAATTTTTTGCAAATATTTTTTTGTATTGCAATAAAAGGCGAAATTCATTAATTTTCAAAATACATGTTTGTATAGAATTTATTTAGTTTATCTACACATTAATATATTTCACAGCACAACTATTGGTTGACCTTTTTTTCATTTTCAGGACAACAAACAGGATAATTAGATTTTGCCACATCCACAAAAAAAAGAGAGCCACCTTTTAGCAACTCTCTTTTTTTTTGATTCTATATATTACTATAAATATGTTATATTATATTATATTCAACATTCAACATTTCCCTTTTCACCTTATCACAATATCCTTTATAATTTCTTCGCCCGACATCCTATTAATTTTATCAATAAGACCACTTTTTATCATAAGTAGTTCATTGCGAACTAATGAGGAATTAATTTGCAAAAATAAAATCTCTTTATTAATATAGATATTGGTTGTAACTCTTGATATGGTTAATCCTACAATCTCATCCCATTGATTTATAATGCGCATCTCTTTGCGCTTTCTATCTAATCCCCAGTGCTTAAAAAATGAGTCAACCATTTCGTTAATAGTCTGTGTATTAGATTTTCTCATGTTTTTGCAATTAGGTTACATTTGGTTAAAAATTGTATGAACTTTTTTCAGTCCTTCTTCCCTTGCATATTCCTTATTCTCTGCAACAACGGTGGATGCGAGTAGTGAAAAAATACATAAATAGGATGTGGAGTAAGGTTACTCAAATTCTTTTCAGACAGTTTTTTCAGTGCCGAAATTAGATGTTCTGCCCCAAAATTGTTTTTTGCATATAAATCGGCCTGATATTCATTTTTTCTAGAAAATATATTTATAAACATGCTTATTACAAATGAAAGTGGACTGTACAACATTCCAAAAGCTATGAGTGCCAAGGTGTATACTATGATTTTCTGAACCTAAAGCCAAAGACAGACTTGGCTCATTTATAAACCTTCCTAAAATATAAAACATCACCCCGGTTTGAAACAGTGAAATGAATATCATAGACAAGGTATGTTTGTGTTTATAATGCCCAATTTCATGAGCCAATACTGCAACTATTTCATTATCTGTTAATTCATTTTTAAGTGTATCAAACAATACAATTCTTTTTTTAGATCCTAAGCCGGTAAAATAGGCATTTGCTTTTGTAGATCTTTTTGAGCCGTCTATCACAAATATATTAGAAAGAGTAAACCCTGCCTTCTGACTAAATGCCTGTATTGCATCTTTCAGAGTGCCGTCTTCTAAAGGCGTTTGTTTGTTGAAAAGGGGTACAATAAGGTTTGAATAAAACATTGCCATAAAAATCATAAATCCACCAACAAGCAACCATGCCCATATCCAAAAAGTGGTGTTATATAAGGTTATAAGCCAGATAATTGCAGCAAGTAAACCGCCGCCTATAAGCGCACCTATCAACCACGATTTAATTTTGTCAAAAATAAATGTCTTCACCGTCGTTTTATTAAACCCGAATTTTTCTTCTATTACAAAGGTGCTGTATATAGAAAATGGAGTATTCAAAATGTCTGATATAAATAATAAGATACCAAAAAAACAGAGTGCCAAGAGTATAGGTTGGCTAGTAATTTCTGTTCTTATGTAATCATCAAGTATTGCAAAGCCGCCAAAAGCAAACATAAGAAGTATCAACGCCAAACTGAAACTAGAGGTGATAAAACTAAATCTGCCCGTTTCTTTTTCATAGTTTTGCTGTTTCTCGTACTGAGCTGCATCATATATTCCGGTAAGCTCTTCAGGTATCGGACTATTTCGTTTACTGGCATTTAGATAGTCTAATACTCGTTCAAGAATATAGTCAAAAACAAGAAATCCTATGATAATATAAAGTAAAGTAGTATGCATTGTCTGTATTTTTTATCATGCAAAAGTAAATAAAAAAAAGTAATTTGTGAATCTTGTAAAATAAATGTTTCATTTATACGTAAAGAGATTGTTCATGATGCTCAGTTTCTAATAGATATGAAACATACATGAAAATATAATTTTTTTACATAAATAAATGATTCAGAATGAATTTATACCAAAAATTATCCGTCTCAATAACATCTGCCGTAAAGAAAATTCACGAATTTTCTTTGCTATGAACATTAACCGTAAAGAAAATTCATGAATTTTCTCTACAAATTAACTCATTTTCAAATTTTCAAATTAATTTTTAAGAGTTAATTTTACAATGTGAATAATATTTTCAAAAAAAATAGAAATTACTGAAAGATGTTTACTAAATTTGCATCCTTATTTATAGATATGAAGTATTGGGGTTTAATAGTAATAGTAGTAATGTTGTTTTTTTCTTGCGAGAGCAAGCATCAAAAACTACTAAAAAGTAATGATTACGATAAACAGTATGAAGTAGCGCTTCAGCTTTTCAATGAATCAGATTATCAGAAGTCTCAGCAATTGTTTGAAGGCTTGGTTTCTGTGTTCAGAGGAAGCGTTAAAGGCGAAAATTCATTATACTATTTAGCTCGTTGCCATTTCTATATGGAAGATTATATGTTGGCAGGTTATTATTTTGGTCTCTTTGCATCAACCTATCCCAATAGCGAAAAGTTAGAAGAGACACAATATTATTCAGCTCTGAGTTACTATTATGAATCGCCTAAACCAAGTCAAGATCAGGAATATACAGTTAAAGCTATAGAGGGATTTCAGGTTTTTATCAATCAGTTTCCGCAATCATCAAAAGTAGATACTTCAAACTTTTATATGTCGGAATTGAGAAAGAAGTTGGAGCAAAAAGCTTTCAATAAAGCTCAATTATATGTAAATATGAGCAACTATAAAGCTGCGGTAATTGAACTTAATAATTTTTTAAGAGAATTTCCCGATTCAGATTATAGAGAAAAAGCTCTGTTTCTTATTTTAAGTACCGGATATGAGTTGGCTTTGAATAGTGTGAGCGCCAAACAGTTGGAACGATATGAGAGTGCATTAAACAGCTATTACGACTATATTGATGAATTCCCGAAAGGAATAGACAGCAAAGAGGCTGAAAAGATTTTTACAAATTGCAAAAAGTATATAGATAATTATAAATCATTGTAATATATAATATGGATTACAAAAAAACAAAAGCAGCAAATACTACAATTACCAGATATTTAGAAGAATTAGAAAGAATTACCGGTAATGTATATGAAGCAATTTCTATTGTTTCTAAAAGAGCAGATCAAATTTCGGTAGAATTGAAAAAAGAACTGAATCAGAAGTTAGAAGAGTTTGCTTCTTATACCGATAATTTGGAAGAGGTATTTGAAAATAGAGAGCAAATAGAAATCTCTAAATTCTACGAGAAATTACCGAAACCAACGCTTATTGCATTGGAAGAGTTAAATACCGATCAAATTTATTTTAGAAAGCCACAGGCATCTGACGTAGAATAATGCAACTGCAAAATAAAAAAATTTTACTTGGAATAACGGGTAGTATAGCAGCCTACAAAGCTGCGTATCTTACCCGTTTACTTGTTAAAGAGGGTGCTATTGTAAAAATTGTAATAACTCCTTATGCCAAAGAGTTTATTACACCCGTTACCCTTGCCACACTTTCCAAGAATACAGTACTTTGCGATTTTTTTAAGCATGACGATGGTGCATGGAATAGTCATGTAGAACTAGGCTGTTGGGCCGATGTTTTTCTTATTGCACCTTGTACCGCCAGTACTATTGCTAAAATGGCTCATGGTGTATGCGATAATTTATTGCTTACCACTTATCTGTCAATGCGTTGTCCGGTTATTATTGCTCCGGCTATGGATTTAGATATGTTTTCGCATCCAGCCACTAAAGCTAATATGAAGATTTTAGAATCTTACGGTAACATGTTCATAGAGCCTGCTTCGGGCGAACTTGCAAGTGGACTCGTAGGAAAGGGTAGGATGGAAGAGCCTGAGGAAATTGTTAAAAAACTGATTTCCTTTTTTTCTGATTCTGAAAAAAAAACTTTACTAAAAAATAAAAAGATACTTATAACTGCAGGGCCTACTGTAGAAGCTATTGATCCTGTGCGTTTTATAAGTAATCATTCTTCGGGTAAAATGGGTTATGCCCTTGCCGAAGCTTTTGCTCAAAGTGGTGCAGAAGTGGTTTTAGTATCCGGACCGGTAGCTTTAAAAGTATCAAACAACAATATTAATGTTATTTCTGTCGTTTCTGCTCATGAGATGTATGAGGCTGTAATTTCTCGCATTTCAAATGCCGATGTTATTGTAATGGCAGCCGCGGTTGCCGACTATACTCCGGTAGCTGTTTTTGATGAAAAACAAAAAAGTAACAGCTCCGGTATGCAAATAGAACTTAAACCAACTATTGATATTGCTAAGAAAGTTGGTGAATTGAAAAGAGAAAATCAAATTACTGTTGGCTTTGCTTTAGAAACGCAGAATGAAACAACAAATGCTATTGAAAAAATTAAAAAGAAAAATTTCGATTTTATTGTTTTAAATTCGCTCAGAGATGCAGGTGCAGGTTTTGGGTTCGATACCAATAAAATTTCAATTATATCTAAGACACATGAAGTTAAAAATTTCGATTTAAAACCTAAAAATCAAGTGGCTAATGATATTGTTAATGAAGTTGTTCAGTACTTGAATCTGTAATTTTAATTTGCTAATTTTTTTCGTGTTTTAATAATTTTGATTCTTTTATATTTTATTTTGTAAATTTTCAAAAAAAGAGATAAAGTAGCTTTTGCAAATAAAATTTTCTAATTTTCAAATTTTCAAATTTTTAATTCATTACAGATGAAAAATATATTCTTAATTATATTGATTTGTTTGGCAAGTATAACGTTTTCTCAAGAGGTGAAATACAATGTGTCAGTTAAATTTCCTACAACTCAAGATATTAGCCCAACTTTGGGACAACAAATGCAAACAACCATAAAAGAATTTATGGACAGTTATTCCTGGACCGATAATGTTTTTGAAGAAAATGAACGAATAGAAATATCTGTAAATATTGCAGTTACAAAGATTGTGTCTTCTTCTAGTTTTGTAGCTACTTTTCAATTTATGGTGAGCAGACCAACCTACAATACAACATATAAAAGTCAGATTTTAAGCTTTGTAGATGAGGAGGTGCCTTTTACATTTGAGGAATCGCAAGAAATAAGTTTCAATGAGAATTTATATTCACAAAATCTCACCTCTGTTCTAGGCTTTTATACATACTTAGGAATTGCTATGGATTATGATTCTTTCTCAAGAAATGGTGGTACACCATTCTATCAGAAAGCTATGGCAGTTGTCAATTCGGCGCAGTCTGGAAGTAATGATTTAGATTGGGCTAATTCCAATTCAGAAGGTAGATATTGGTTGATTGATGAAATACTCAGCTCCCAAAATACCGGATTCAGAGAGTGTTACTACAAATATCATCGTCTTGGTTTAGATGTGATGAGTAAAGATATAAATGCCGGAAAAAAAGCTATTACCGAGTCTTTATATGAATTAGAGAAGGTGTTTAAAATTAAATCAAACTCAACATTGCTTACCTTGTTTTTCCATACAAAATCAAAAGAATTGGTAAGTATTTTTTCAGAAGGTCAAGCAGCCGAAAAAACGGAGGTGGCTTCTCTTTTGAAAAAAATGGATCCTATAAACGCCGCAGCATATAATGATTTGCAGAAAAACTAAAATGTATGTTACAAAGTTTGCGTATTCATAATTATGCTCTTATTGATGTTTTAGAAATTGAGTTCTCTGCAGGGTTTTCTACAATTACCGGAGAAACAGGTGCAGGTAAATCAATATTACTGGGGGCTTTAGCTCTTATTACCGGACAGCGTGCCGATACTACCGTTCTCAGAAACGATCAAAACAAATGTTTCGTTGAAGCCAGTTTCGATATTTCTAATTATAATTTGCAAAAATTATTTGCCGATAATGAAATTGATTGGGATGCTAAAACCATCATTCGAAGAGAAATTGCTCCAACAGGCAAAACGAGAGCTTTTATAAACGATACCCCGGTAAATTTGCTGACCCTCAAACTAATTGGTGAATACCTTATTGATATACATTCTCAACACGAAAATTTGTTGCTACATTCCGATGTCTTTCAGCTCGATGTTGTTGATATCATTGCACTTAATAGTGATTTGCTGAGCAAGTATCAAACTATTTTTACCACATATAGCGAACAGAAAAAAGAATTATCAGATTTGCTGAATGCCGCTGCAACATCGAAAGGTGATTTGGAATATACAAAGTTTTTATTTGATGAGTTAGATAAGGCAAAACTCAAAGAAGGCGAACTTACCGAGGTAGAATCTGAGTATAATATACTCAGAAACAGTGAGCAAATACTTGGAATTCTTAATGCTGCAGGCTTCCAATTAAAAAATGATGATGTAAATGTTTTACTTACATTAAAGAAAATAAAGCATGATTTTAATGAAATTGCCGGTTACTCCTCTCATATTCGCTCATTGATTGAAAGAATTGAATCTGTTTTTCTTGAATTATCTGATATTGTAAACGAAGTAGAAGTTCAAGTTGAAAAGCTAGAAGTAAATCCGGATAGACTTATTTTTTTGCAAGAAAGAATTGATTTATTGTACGGTCTGATAAAAAAACACAAAATTTCTACCGATTTAGAATTGATAAACATAAGAGAAAAATTAAAGCAAAAAATTGATCTAGACGAAAATTTCGATAGCGAAATAGAAAATAGAAAAAAGAAATTGCAACAAACTGAAATTAAATTGCATGATGTAGCGTCAAAGCTTTCGGAATCAAGAAAAGGTAAAGCTTTGTATATAAAAGAACAACTCGAATCTATTTTGAAAGTACTTGGAATGCCTCATGCAACCATTGAATTAGCATTTACTAAGCACCCAAGCTATACCGAAAAAGGTATAGATCAAATACAATTTCTATTTTCAGCAAATAAAAATAAAACACCTATGCCCGTAGCACAAGTAGCTTCGGGTGGTGAAATTGCGAGAGTTATGCTCTGTTTGAAGCATATTATATCAGAAAAAAAGAAATTGCCTACCATAATTTTCGATGAAATAGATACCGGAGTTTCCGGCGAGATAGCCTTTGCAATGGGGCAGCTTATGAATGAAATGGCGAATAATATGCAAACCATTAGTATTACACATTTGCCACAAATTGCAGCACAAGGAAAATATCAATACAAAGTGTTTAAATTTATTGAAAATGAACAAACATTCTCAAATATTAAATTACTTTCGCAGACCGAAAGAATAGAAGAAATTGCACAACTTATAAGTGGCACTTCTGTTTCTAAAGTGGCAATTGAAACCGCAAAAGAATTATTGAATATTAAATAATAAAACAATTACATGGCTTACAACTTATTAAAAGGTAAAAACGGAATTATTTTTGGTGCACTGAACGATATGTCTATTGCTTGGAAAGTAGCTGAAAAAGCGCATGAAGAGGGTGCTAAAATCAGTCTTACAAACACAGCAACAGCATTGCGATTGGGCGATTTGCAACAATTAGGAGATAAGCTTGGTGCTCCGGTTATAGCTGCCGATGCAACAAGTGTAGAAGATCTTGAAAGAGTTTTCAAAGAATCTATGGATTTTTTTGGTGGTAAAATAGATTTTATTCTTCATTCAATAGGAATGTCGTTGAATGTGAGAAAAAAGAATCCATACGACGATTTGAATTATGAATACATGAATAAGACAATAGATATTTCTGCTATTTCTTTCCATAAAATACTTCAAACCGCCCGTAAACTAGATGCAATAAACGATTGGGGTTCAGTTTTGGCTCTGTCATACGTTGCCGCACAGCGTACATTTTATGGTTACAATGAAATGGCCGATGTAAAGGCAATGCTAGAATCCATAGCACGAAGCTTTGGTTATATCTATGGAAGAGACAAGAAAATTAGAGTGAATACCATTTCACAATCGCCAACACTTACCACAGCAGGTAGTGGAGTAAAAGGAATTAACGATTTGCTAGACTTCTCAGAGCGCATGTCGCCACTAGGCAATGCAACCGCAGAAGATTGTGCAAATTATTGCGTAGTAATGTTTTCTGATTTATCTAAAAAAGTTACCATGCAAAACTTAATGCACGACGGAGGCTTTTCTAGCGTAGGTATGAGTTGGAGAGCAATGCAAATATATTCAAAATCGCTCGATGATATTGAAAAAGAAATTAAAGAAGTTATTGATTAATTTTTGTAGGGGCAACCCTATGTGGTTGCCCTTTAATAACCCTATGTGGTTGCCCGTGATAAATCAAATCTATATGGTAGCTCAGTTTGGCCTCGATACCGTAGTAGAGACGTTGCATGCAACGTCTCTACACGATAAAACCTTGGTCATATTTCTATAGTTTACAGCCTATAAATTAGTATATAAACATTAATGCAGATTTAGCAAGTATATCTGCTACCGCGGTGCTCTGCACCGTGGATTTTTCAAACTCGGGTTTAGCTAGTATATTAGAAATTTTAAAAGGCTTAAATTTTAAGGAAAAATAACTAGAAAGAAAGGCAAAGCATAAGCCGAACGGCGTTGGTTTGAGATAAAATTAGATTTGTTGTTTGTAAAAACCTTATTTTTTTACTTTTTAACCTTAGTAGCGATAATAGAATGTAAAAACTAACCTTATTACCTTATTTTCAATAAGTTAAAATTTGTTTATTATATTCTTACAACGAATTGACGTTTATTAATT
Source organism: Bacteroidales bacterium (assembly GCA_016714605.1). GTDB lineage: Bacteria > Bacteroidota > Bacteroidia > Bacteroidales > UBA1715 > JADKDL01. The sequence continues at coordinate 92,222 of JADKDL010000013.1, forward strand.
TTTAATTGATATTCATTAGATTTCAACAAAAAAGAGCTGTATGTTAAAAATTCATACAGCTCTTTTTATGTAAGCATGAAAAAAATCGAAAAATTTTAATTTTCATTCCATTCTATTTTATCAATCAGAGCCGAGTCGCACACATTATATGATTGCGCAAATCTAAGAATCATATCAATGCTTTGAGCCGAAGGCTCTTTCTGTGTACCGGCTTTTTTTACTGTTGTTTGTTCTTTTGAATGGATGAAGTAAGTGAGTGTAGATTTTCTATTCATAGGCATTATATTAATGTTAGTTCTTTCCTTAAACGTTGCTAAAAAACAAATTATTGTATAAAATATAAAAAAAAATAGAAAAAATGAAAATTAAACGAAAAATATTAGGTCATGTCGTTGATATTGTCGATACTGCCTGTCGATACCGCCGTAGAGACGTTGCATGCAACGTCTCTACACGATAAAACCATAATACGTCACTGCTACCGCAATGCTACTGCTACCGCAATGCTCTGCACCGTGGTTTTTTCGAACTCGGGCGTTAGTAAAATAATTAAGAATAGCTTTAAAAAAAATTAAATGCGTTTTCCCTGACAAAGTTAGTGACAAATGTAAATGCTAATATTTGAAAAAGAAAGATGATTTATAAGGTAATAAGGTTGATTTAATCATTGATTATTTCTACTAAGGTTACCACAAATGATAAGGTTTTAAATACCTTATTTTGTTGTCAAAACCTTAGTAGAAATATAATAGAACCTCATAAAAACCTTATTACCTTATTGGAAAAATTAGGTATTATTTCAGAAAATTGAAATTACAAAAATAATTCAAATTTCAAACTCGGGGCGCGACTTCAAGTCGCACTCCGAGTTTGAAACGGCAAAGAAAAAATTACCTGTTTTCTCCAAAAAAACCCAAAGTGATATAGGGCAAAGGGTTATTATATTGTCTAATAAGCACATTAGACAATATTTAAAATTATTATTTACTTGCAATATTCGCAAATTATTCATTATTTTGTATTAACATGCAACCTTTAAAAAGAAAATCAGGTCTTGAAACAAATAAGGAAGCTACATAAACTTGTAAGGAATTAAGTTTAATTAAAAATTAAGGGTATGAATAGTACTGTATCTTTTTCACAAGAAAATATCAACCACAATAATTCACACACTATGAAACGCATTATTCTATTATTAATTATTTCATTCTGGTCATTGTTCGCAATAGCACAGATTGATAGGGAATTTTGGTTTGCAGCTCCGTATGCTTCTGAAGACCACGGACCTAATAATACTACTCCTGCGCATATCTATAATCCTGGTGGGCAACCTGTTTCTATTACAGTTGCATCTTTTGATATGCCTGTTTCAGTAACAATTTCAATACCAAGGAATCCTGCTTTTGTACCATTAAGTTTCAAATTGCAGCCTAATTCAATAAAGAAAATTCCTTTAACGAATTATATGCAATTTTTTATTCCTAATGTTAAGGATTTTGATTTTGCTCAAAATATTGGTATTCATATAGAAGCTGATGCAAACATTACTGCATATTATGAAATTGAAGCAGTATTGAACCCTGATATTTTTCCAATGAAAGGTAAAAATGCGCTTGGAACACTATTTTATTTGCCAACTCAGAATAAATGGTACAATGATAACAGGCATGATATTGGAAAAGTTTTAGGAAAAGTTGATGAAGCTCGGTCTTATGCTTTTATTGTAGCATCAGAAGATCGTACTAAGGTTACAATAACTCCAAGTGCTAATTTAGAAAATGGATATCCTGCTGGTGTAACGTACGATAAAATGCTTGATAAAGGTCAAGTTTATGTTGTTCAGGCTGAAGGTTATAAGGATACTGACCATATAGGAGGAACAAAAATTATTTCTGATAAGCCTATTGCAGTGACTATTGGAGATGATTCAATGTACGAACAAGCTTTTGATGCTTGTCCTGATTCTGACAACTGGAGATTTGAAGATTATAATGGAGATCAAATTGTTCCGGTAAATCTCTTGGGACATCAGTATATTGTAATGAGAAGTAAAGTTTTTTTTAATGGAGCTTCACATCCATACACTTGTACTGGTAAAGAAAATATAGAATTACATGAACATGTTTTTATTACTGCAGTATCTGATAATACAAAAATATTTATTAATGGTAGTACTACAGCAACTACAACCTTGCAATCCGGAAAACAATATGCATTAGATATAAGTAAGAATGAATATACATTAATTGAAACTTTAGATACTACTAAAAAAATATATGTCTATCATTTAGGTGGTATTGTTAGAGAAATGGGAGGTGCTATATTACCTCCGGTAAATAAATGTACTGGTTCTTATCAAATTGGTTTTGCCAGAAATACTGGATATAAGAGTGCCGAAGAGTTTACAATGAATATAATGGTGCGAAGTGGAGGAGAAAAGACTTTTTTAATTGATAACAATCAAACGGCTACAAATTCGATAAATACGGCAAACTTTACCCCAATAGGTACAACTGGTTGGAGTGTTGCCAAAATTGAATTTTCTGTTCAGGCATTAGATACTGGTCAGCATTTAATAAAAAATACTATTCAACCTTTTCACATGGGTATTATTGGTTCTACTGCTCATGATTGGGATGGTAATGGTGCAAGATTAATGGGTGCTAATTATGGCTTTTTCTCTGGATATGATGAAATTAAACAAGAGGCATATATCTCTTTGAAAAATGGAAATTATAAATCGGTTACTGTTACTCCTGGAACACCAGTTCAGTTAATTGCTGAAGGTGGTTATTCTTATAATTGGCATGCTCTAAGATTTGATACAGTTATGGCAAATAATGATACCATTTGGGAGTCTATGACGAGTCCGTATAATTTAAATTATACAAATAAATACAATCCTATTGCTTCTGGTTTAGTAGAAGGAAATTATAAATACCTAGTTGATATTAAAACCCAAGGCTGCGGATCAGATACAACTATACCTTTATATATTAATGTAAAGCCACCTTTTATCCCAATAAACATTGAAGATACAGTATGTGCTTATCCTGCAGATACAAAGTGTAGTAATATTTGCTACAAACTATCTGAGCTTACTGATACTATGTATTATAAAAAACCTGCAGGTTACAATACTTATATAGAATCATGGAACACTAAGGAAGTTGCCAGACCTATAAATTTTGATACTGTTGGGCAATGGGTTGCTGTAGGTGGTTCTACCTTGTCTCAAAGTACAGCATTATTGAGAGATACTATTAATACAAATCATGTTAGAAAATTTGATTTTACTTCTGCCACAACTCCTAATAATTGTGGGCAGTTTACTATTAATATTACTAATGCTGCCAATTATATAAACTTATCTCAAACTCCTTCCTTGAGTTTTGATGTATATCAATTGTTTAATAAACATTTGGAGAGTGAAAATCCTCGGTTAACAGTTACTGTACAATTGAGAGATAATAATAATAATGTAGTTTCAGCAACAAATACTATTGATATTCCAATGTTTGACAATACACAAATATATAAGAACTTTTGGAAGACTTTAAATTTTAATTTTGGAGCTAATGGAACAGGTTTTAACACAATTACAGTTTCATTTGTAAATAGCAATGGTAATGGTAGTCGAAGCGGGTTCATTGCTAATAGATAATTTTAAGGTTGGAAATACGGTTTACGATGATTTTGAAAGTTTATCATTAATATCATGGAACAACGGAAGTGTTGGAACGCTTGGAGCTGTGCAGTTTGCTCCTGAGAATAATGTTATTTATACTTCAAAAACAGCAGTTACTACTTCTACGAACATAAATACTGGTTATATAAGAAAACAATTACCGGTTGATAGTTATATTGATTTAGCTGCCGATTCTACTTTATATTTAGATGTTGCACCTTCTTTTCCGTTAAGAGGATGGAGTATAATTCCAATAAATTTAACACTTGGTTTGATTGATGAAGCTGGAGTTGAACATAAGTCGGCGGTTTATCCTATTGAGCCTATTCCTCCTGCTACAGTTGGCAATGGTGAGCTTATTGAAAGATGGAGAACGGTAGAGTTCGATTTATCTTCTTTACCTAAAAAGAAATATAAAGAGATACGTATATATAATGAAGGAGGGGTTAATACTTCAGGAATAAGTTATAAGTATTTTTTCGAAAATATGAAGTTTAAACCCGAGGTTGACACGTTCTATTCTAAAGTAACAGATGAAAATTGTATTTATCTTTGCGATTTCGATACTTTATGGGCGAAAAACGTTGACCCAAATTTTACTGAATTTGTGCATTATTCATTTTATACAGTTCGTGTATTGCCTTATGGTCGCCAAGCAAGAAATCTTTTTGATACTTTGTGTGCTACCGAAGGTTGTGAATTGCGTGGTGTAAATTTGGTAAAAAATAAATATTCCCCAGGTGGTGCTTTAATTGGTGAAAAACACTGGTATTATGATGAGAATTTGAAATTCCCAATACCTGATCCTAAATCTGTTACGTTTATTGCAGATAGTATGAAAGTTTGGGCAGAAATTATAGATATGTGTGATGCCAGATATACTAAGGGTAAAATAGATCCTGCTAGGACAAAAGCTTCGGTTACTTTAACGGTAAATCCGCGTGCTGATTTAAAAGATTATACTGCTGAGGTCTGTGCCGATCTTTTTATAAGTCAATTAGGTAACCAAGCAAGGGTAAGTCTTGATAGTTATAATAATAATATAAGAACCCAGTTACCATGTGGTACCGTTTGGACTACCGAATGGTATACCAATGAGGCGCTTACAATACGTAGTCAGAATTCGTTAAATGTAACAGAAACTGCTACGTTCTATGCAAAAGTATATCATAAAGACCCTACCTGTTTTGAAACAGCGAAGCTTACAATTAATATAATACATGTAGATAAAATTAAATTTGATTCTGCATTTTTCTGTGCCGATGCTCCAGATTTTATTCTTTCTGCAACTCCTGTTGGTGGTGTGTTTACTGGCAATTGTATAATTGGTGGTAATATATTCAGACCTAGTATAGTTGGTAGTGGTAATTGTTACATTAAATATACCTTATCTGGTCGTTGTCCTATTGCCGATTCTGCTAAATTTACTGTTTATCCACCAATCACTGGTACTATTACTTCAAGCATTCCTAATCCAATACCATATAATGCTTCGCCAGTATTGACAATTAATGCTTCGCCTAATTCTGCAACATATTCTTATGTTTGGTCTAATGGTGCTACTACAAAAGTTAATAATGTTGGTAAACTTACCAATCGTATAAACACATTTAGTGTAACAGTAACTGATAATGTGACTAAATGTCAAGCAGTATTTGTTTACAATGTAGAGGTAGCAAGTACCGATGCTTATGTACAGCTTCAAATGACTCCGGTTTGTGAAGGCGACTCGGTTAAAATTTCTGCTGTTGGTGGTGGTATTAGACCATTTACTTATCAATGGACTGTTGGTTCTTTAGCAAATAAATATAGAAATATTACAGATTCTACGATAATGGTCTATGCAGCAGAAAGCTCTATTATAAGTGTAAAACTTAAAGATAAGAGAGACTCTTCTGCTACAGATACGAAAACATTGACGGTGTATGACAGACCTGAAATTACCTTAAACGACATAGTAGGTTGTCAGAATGAAACAATCTGTACAACAGCTGTTGTAACCGGCGGTACTGCTCCGTTTACTCATGCTTGGGTTCCTAGCACTGAAATTATTTCAGGTTTAAGTTCGCCTAGTGTTTGTTTGAACTCAACGGTTGATAAGAAGTATAATTTGACCTATACGGTAGAAGATGTAAACAAATGTAAGGCAACTAAATCAGTTGCTGTAACCATTAATCCAACTCCTGTAATACAAGATATCAAATTTGACAAAACCGTTTGTGCTACCGATACTACTAGATTGCAGCCTATTTATGGCCAAGGTGGATGGGATGAATCAGGAACAGATGTTTGGACATCGATACCTGATCCGAAGTTTATTAATTATTTGACTAGTGCTAACGTTTCTAATCCTATTTTCACAGCACCACAGAATTATGGTGATATAATTTTCATCTATGAATATACCAATGAGTTTGGTTGTTCGGCTAAAGATTCTGCTAAGATTACAATACTCACCAATCCCATTGTTGATATTGCCGACATACCTAGTCTATGTAGAAACAATGACGATTATTTGGTAAATGCGACGGTTACTTCAGAAAATGCACCGTTTGTTTATAAATGGTCTGATAATATTTTATATCAAACCGGCAGTTCTGCTGCTATAGATATTTCTAAACCTATTATTCAAACGGTAAGTGTTACTGTTACAGATGCTAATAATTGTGTATCAGATCCGGTAAGTGAAGAGGTGAGGATTTATAGCAATCCTGATTCTACAATATTAGGAAAAAATACTGTTTGTAAAAATGCTGATTTACCATTGTGTTCTGCTCAAATAAAAACAAATCAAACTACTTATGCTTGGAGTAGCAACGGTATAAACACCCTTGACACAACTGCAGGAGAATGTGTAATATTTAATAGTAAAAATGAAGGACCATTTACAGTTACTTTATTTGCTTCACACCAACCAGTAAGTGGTTTAACTTGTACTTCAAGAAATACGCACCGAATTACTGTCAATGGCTTACCTGAGTTTACCTTAGGCCCGGATAGAGAATTATGTCAGGGCGATACTGCAATATTAAACCCGAGAGACACTTTGGGTGTTCCGCTTGTTAGAAGTAATTATGATAAAATTCTTTGGACTAAAGATAAACAAAATTTGAATATTGACTCTATTCTCAACCCTATCTATACTCAGTATGATACTAAAACGTATACCTTAGCATTGAGATTGGAAAATACCAACGGATGTCATTTTTCTGATACAATTGTTTTTAAGGGTTTACCATTGCCAATTGCAAATGCCGGAAACGATACAACTGTAGCGCCACTCATTAATTATAACCTAAATGGTAGTGCAAGTGGTGGTACACCGGGTTATACCTACCAATGGGTTAAATATCTATATTTTACGTCAGAAAGTGACACAAGCAACCCAAATGCTCAAATTAACCTATCAGAGCAAGCGGTTAGTACAACTTATACGCTTTTAGTAACAGATTCAAAAGGATGTAAAGATAGAGATGATGTTACTTACAGTCCATGTGGTAATCCACCAAGTGTTTATCCAACTCAAGATACCATTTGTGTTGGAGATACTATGACGCTTTATGGAGGTTCTGCCGGTGGAGAATGTAAGGTACCGAAAGTATTTGCTTGGTATGATGGCAATAAACTGATTGGAACTAATGAAAATATTGAAATTATTAAACCTGAAAATGGTCATACATACACTTTTAAGTATAAGAGTGGATTGTATGATACTGTATCTAAAGATATTAAGGTGTTTGTAATGGCAAATCCTGAAATTGCAGTGAGCCCTTCTAACTTCCCTCTTGTTTGTTTTGGAAGTACTATTCAAATTCATGCAGAGGCTGATGTGCCTGGTTACAATCATCCGCTTTCTTATGAATGGATTGATGGAACTGGTATGTCAGTAGATGGAAAAGATTATTATTTTAAAAATTCTAGTAGTGTTGGTAAATTTCCAGTATATATTAAAGCAACCGAAACAGTATATGGATGTTATAATCTTGATACTATAGAGTTTGAGGTTGTTCCTATTCCTTCGGTAATTATTAATAATGATACTGCTTGTACTAATAATCCACTTGATATTCATGCTACAGCAACTGGTGGAACTACTGCAAATGGTTCATATACTTATTACTGGACAGATCCTTCAAACAAATTTTTGACCTACTCAGAAGATTCGCCTGATGCTGTTTTCTTAAGTGACAGCAAAACAGCAGGCCGTTACCCTATAATAGTTGAAGTGGTTGATGATAATGATTGTAGAGATAAAGATACTGCTACAATTCTACTGAATTTGTCTCCGGTAAAATTTGTGCCTAATGAAATTAAAGCATGTTCAGGTGACACGGTTGAGATAGATTTTAATCCTGAAAATAATACCGATTATACACGAGATGTTACGGTATCAATTTTAAATCCTGTTAGTGCTAAATATGTAATTACTAACATTGATGGGTTTAAAAAGCAATTCTTTACTGATATTCCGGGAGAGTACGTTATTAAGTATACCTTGGATGATAAAAAAGGCTGTCCTTATACTGATAGTATTGTAATGATAATTGGACAAGCTATTTCCTTAGACCCAATCTATGACTTTGCTATCTGTGCAGCTATTGATACTACTCTAGTACCAGTGGTAAAACCTGGAAGTACTTTGAATATTGAGTTCTTATGGACTGGCAATAACCTTTCTTCAAGAGTAGGTGAGACAACTACATTTACAGGATCTAAACCAGGCCCTTATAATATTTCTTTACTTGCTAAAAATGGTGTTTGTTCTGACCAAATTGATTTTACAATTACAGTACATCCTAATCCTGTTATAGATGCTGGTTTTGCACCAAATCCTATTTTAATTAAAGATACTTATGATTTAAAGGCAATAATAACAACTCAAACAACTGCACCTTATGGTTGGACTTGGACTCCGTCTCACAATATATTAGGAGATAATAAATTACAAAATGTAAAAACTATAATTACAAGCGATTCGACAATTGATTTTGTAGTTACTGTTGAAGATGCCTTTAGTTGTAAAGCTACAGATAATGTATTATTTCAAGTAATTAAAAGACCTGAAATTAAATTAGGATGGCCTATTGAAAAAGATATAGTAAGCTTAAATAATCAGGTAGATACTTTAGTTATTCCTGTAGAATGGATAAAAGAACCGGTTCTTTGCTTTGGCGATAGTGTTCAATTGTTACCTTATTTAACAGGTGAATCTGCGGCATTGTACAAAAACTATTCATGGAGCAAATACAATGAAACAACCGGAAAATGGGATTTATTACCGAGTCCGAAAGTAAGTCAAGTGAATCCGTTTGTTAAACCAGCTGTTGGTTCGCACCGATATAAAGTTGAAATACGTAACAATTCTAATGATATTGTTACAGCTGAGAAAATTGTAATTGTAAGACCAAAACCGAGTACTTCAATTTTAATTACACCTGATTTGAATGGTAGATTCTATAAAGATACAGAATTCCAATTATATGGTTTGACTGGAATAGAAAATGAAGTTACACATGATTGGACTGCATCTGCTAGTGGTGTATTAACCGTTGAAGAAGCAAATAGAAACTTTGCTAAGTTTTATGCTGTATTTGAAAAGAATTATACCGTTCAATATAAAGCAACTGCTACCTATGCTGATATAACTTGTGCTGACTCTGCTTTATTAAATATATTTACAGAGAAATTACCTTCGCCTAAATTGAAAGTTACTCCGCAGTGTGTCACAATGGAGTCTACATTATCTATATCAGATGGATATACCGGTTATTGGCAAGTTAGTGGTGGCGATATTATTGGAAATAATAAAGATACCGATAGTATTCAAGTATTATGGAAGAAATCAGGTTATCAATATGTTACTGTTTTGGTAAATCAGACTGATACAACACCGACATTTACTTTAGAAGATTCTGTCTTGATTTATGATATTGCCAAAGTAGATATTCTTGGTAAACAGAATGTTTGTGAAAGATCAAATGAAATATATGAAGCTGTTGGTGAATATGAAACTGTACGTTGGTATTTAGATTCGTGGGAACGTGCAGCAAAAGGAGATAGTATTTTAATTACTGATTCACGTACAGATACTCTAATTACGGTAAGTTGGAAAGAAGAAGGTAATGATGTATTGACAGTAATAGCTTATCCTGGTGGTTGTAGTGATACAGCATCATTAGATGTAGCTATACATAATACACCTGAGCCATCATTTACTTACACTCCTAATACAATAATCAACTCAGGCGATGAAGTGAAATTTACAAACACCACCACTTGGGATACATTAACTAAGCAATTTATTGATGATGTGACTATTGAATACTATTGGGATTATATTGGAGATGGTGTTTATTCGGATAATATTTTCCAAGATTCATACTATTTCGATGAAGTGGGAGTATTTAATGTTCAATTAATGGCAGTAGATACCATTTGGGGATGTAAGGGCTATGTAAGCAATAAAGTAGTCGTTATTCCTAATGATAGTTGCTATATGACATTCCCTAACGCAATAACGCCACAGTTGAGTCAGAATAATAAATTCTATGGCGTTAAAGAAGAAGGTGTAATTGAGGAAGGTTTCGACTTGAAAATCTATAACAGATGGGGAGAGTTGATGTTTGAAACTACCGATAAGAGCGAACGATGGGACGGAATGTATAACGGAAATTATGTAAAACAAGACGTTTATGTTTACCATTGCAAAGCTACTTGCGAGAAGTTAGATAATGATGGAAAACATGTAATATTAAATATTCAAGGAGATATTACCGTGATCAAATAAAAGTAACATTTGATAATTAAGTAAACATTAAAAAAAGGAGATAGTTTAATAACTGTCTCCTTTTTTTTGTTTTTAGCATAGTCCTACAGACTATGCTAAACTATTACGCTCCGTCGGAGCTACCAGATTTACAAGCGCCAACGGTGCGTAATATACTAGCAATGGCTGCTAGGTCATTGCGATAATAAATATGTTAAAATTTTTAACTGGGTGGCGAAAAAAAGTTAAATGCGTTTTACACCTGAGAAAACGCATTTAAAATAGTTTTAAATTAGTTTGTTTGTTAAATAAAACTATTCCCAATAGTAATAATTTTTTAAGCCACAGAGTGGCGTTATTATGGTAGAAACAATACGTAGTGCGCCAAAAGCCTCGTTAGAGGCGACATTATGATTCTTTCTGTTTAATGGAATTTCGACATAAGTTCTACCATAATGTCGCACCTAACGGTGCTTAAATGGCGTTGAGCGTCTATTCTACCATAATTTCGTGCCTACGGCACTTTTTTAATGTACAGTTGTTGAAAACGAATATCAGTTAAAAAAACTATAGAATAGATTAAATAAAGTTAAATCCGTTTTACACACTCAGAACAATAAAGAACAAATATTTTATGTACATATGCAAGTAAAAATCTACTAGTTCATCTACTGTTTTTTACTCATTTTTTTAAAGTTTTAAATTGTATCATTACAAAAATAATAAAACAATTTTTTTTTAGTATTTTTGGATTTTAAAATAAAAACATAATATATCATAGAAAAATGGCACATTACAAAGAATTAGGCTTGGTTAGTACTAAGCAACTTTTTGCTGATGCAGTAAAAGGTGGGTATGCTATACCAGCATACAATTTCAATAATTTGGAACAAATGCAAGCTATACTACAAGCTTGTGTAGAAACAAAATCACCGGTAATTTTACAAGTTTCTTCTGGAGCTAGAAAATATGCTAATGCAACTTTGCTTAGAAATATGGCGAAAGGTGCAGTTGAGTATGTTGCTGAACTAGGAGTTAAAATTCCAATTGTTTTACATTTGGATCATGGAGATACTTTCGAACTTTGCAAAGATTGTATTGATAATGGTTTTTCTTCAGTTATGATTGATGGTTCACATCATTCGTATGAGAAAAATATTGAGCTTACTAGTAAAGTAGTAGAATATGCTCATAAATATGATGTAAGCGTAGAAGGTGAACTAGGTGTATTAGCAGGTATTGAAGATGATGTAGTTGCTGCACACTCTACATATACTAAACCTGAAGAAGTTCAAGATTTTGTTAAGAAAACAGGTGTTGATTCATTGGCTATTTCTATTGGTACTTCTCATGGTGCTAATAAATTCACTCCGGCTCAATGTACTAGAAATGAGCAAGGAATTCTTATTCCACCAATGTTGAAATTTGATATTCTAGAAGAAATTGAAAAAAGAATACCGGGTTTCCCTATCGTACTTCACGGATCTTCTTCTGTACCTTTAGAATTAGTTGCAGAGGTTAACAAATTTGGTGGTGCAATGAAAGATACTATCGGTATACCTGAAGAGTGGTTGAGAAGAGCTGCAAAATCTGCTGTTTGTAAAATAAATATTGATTCAGATGGTCGTATTGCCATGACAGCTGCAATTAGAAAAGTATTTGTTGAACAACCGGGAGAATTTGACCCTAGAAAATATCTTGGTCCTGCAAGAGATGCTCTTAAAACACTTTACAAATACAAAAACATCAATGTTCTTGGTAGTGCTGAAAGAGTAAAATAAAATTTTATCTTCAATTCTAATAAATAAAAAGGCTGCAACTATTGCAGCCTTTTTATTTATTTTGGTTCTATAACGAATACTGTGGGTATATGTAATTATTATATTAGATTATCTTTGTATTCGAGGGACGGAGTCCTGTAATCTTAGTAGTAGTTAAAATGGAAAAATTTTAAGGAGCGTAGCTCTGCAATCTGAAATATACAAATTAATGTTAACTTTATTTCAGGGCGAACGCCCCTCTGTTGTATATCAAATACCTTTTTCTACGAAGATTGCTGAGCTACGTTCCTAATAAGTATCGATAGCCTTTTCTTAAACATACTATATTATTTACCCATTCAAAACGTTATAGATTCGTTATTTTATTACCACTGATGAAAAAAAAAATTAATATAATTACCCTTGGTTGTTCCAAGAACGTTGTAGATTCTGAAAAGTTAGCGAGGCAGCTACTTGCCCACGGTTATTCGGTTATTTATGATTCTGAAGTTTTTACCGACATAGTGATAATAAACACCTGTGGTTTTATAAATGATGCAAAAGAAGAGTCTATAGATACAATACTTTCAGCAATACATGCAAAAAATAGTGGCAAAGTAAAGAAGGTTTATGTAATAGGTTGTTTGTCTGAACGATATGCTGCCGATTTAAGAAAAGAAATTCCTGAAGTAGATACATATTTTGGTAAAAATGGATTTACTGAAATTCTTAGTGAGTTGCATCTAGAACTTCGCAACGAATTGCTAAACGAGAGATTACTTAGTACGCCAAAGCATTTAGCTTACCTGAAAATTGCAGAAGGCTGCGACAGAACCTGCGCATTTTGTGCTATTCCTCTCATAACCGGTTCATATAGATCTGCTTCAATAGAAAACCTTGTAGCAGAAGCCAACAGTTTAGGGAAAAATGGCGCAAAGGAATTGATATTAATTGCTCAAGACTTGTCCTATTATGGAATAGATCAGACAAAAAAATCTCAGCTTGATGCCTTGCTCAGAGAATTGGTTAAGGTTCAAAATATTGACTGGTTAAGATTACAATATATTTATCCGAATAATTTCCCTCTAGAAGTTCTTAATTTGATGGCAGAAAATGAAAAATTATGCCATTATTTAGATATCCCCTTTCAACATATTACAGATAACATGTTGATGAAAATGAAAAGAAATTTCACGCAAAAAGAAACACATTCTCTTATTGATAAAATAAAAAATAAGATTCCCGACATAGCTTTACGAACAACTTTAATGGTTGGGCATCCGGGAGAAACCGAAAAAGATTTTGATGAACTGTTGCAGTTTGTAAAAGATGCACAGTTTGATAGGTTAGGCGTGTTTACCTATTCGCATGAAGAAAAAACCTACGCCGAGAAACATTATAAAGACGATATACCTGAAAAAATTAAGCAAGAAAGAGCCGATGAAATAATGAAAGTTCAGGAATCGATAATGATAAAAAAACAAGAAAAATTGATAGGAACTACTCAAAAGGTTATTATTGACAGAGAAGAAGATGAAGGTCTATTTATTGGTAGAAGTCAGTATGATAGTTATGAAGTAGACACAGAAATAATAATTGAGTCTGATAATGTTAAGGTTGGAGAATTTTATACGGTGAAAATAGAAAAATTGGAGCAATATGATTTGAAAGCTAGTTTAATATAATTAATTTTGGCATTCTTTTAGAAAAACTGATTACAATAATACATTTATTCCAATAAATATAAAATAATAAATATGAATAGAGATTCAAAAATTTTTGATCTTATAAAAAAAGAACATCAAAGACAATTGCACGGAATTGAACTAATTGCATCAGAAAATTTTGTTAGTGAGCAAGTTTTGGAAGCTATGGGTTCGTGTTTAACCAATAAATATGCAGAAGGTTATCCGGGTAAAAGATATTATGGAGGTTGCCAAGTAGTTGATGAAGTTGAGCAATTGGCTATTGATAGACTTAAGCAGCTTTTTGGAGCTACTTGGGCAAACGTACAACCGCATTCGGGTGCACAGGCTAATATGGCTGTTATGATGACTGTGTTAAAGCCGGGCGATACTTTCTTGGGTTTTGACCTTTCGCATGGTGGACATTTATCGCATGGTTCTCCGGTAAATTCATCGGGTTTGTTATACAGACCGGTTGCATATAAAGTAAATGAAAGTACCGGAAGAGTAGATTATGATCAAATGGAACAGACTGCAAAAGCAGAAAAGCCAAAGTTGATTATTGCAGGTGCTTCAGCATATTCTAGAGATTGGGATTATGCTAGAATGAGACAAATTGCTGATAGTGTAGGTGCATTGCTTATGGCTGATATTGCTCATCCTGCCGGACTTATAGCTAAAGGAGTACTTAACAATCCGTTTCCACATTGCCATATTGTAACTTCTACAACGCATAAAACTTTAAGAGGTCCGCGTGGTGGTATAATTATGATGGCAGAAGATTTTGAAAATCCATGGGGCGTGAAAACACCTAATGGTAGTTTAAAGACACTTACTCAAATGCTTGACTTTTCAGTATTTCCAGGCGTTCAAGGTGGTCCGCTAGAACACGTAATCGCTGCAAAAGCTGTTTCTTTTGGAGAAGCTTTGACTGATGAATATAAAAAATATGTAACTCAAGTTCGTGCTAATTCAGCGGCTATGGCTAAAGCATTTATTTCCAATGGTTACAAAATAATTTCTGATGGAACAGACAATCATTCAATGTTGATAGATTTGAGAACCAAATTCCCTGAAATGACCGGTAAACAAGCCGAAAACACATTAGGTTTAGCAGATATAACTATTAATAAAAAATATGGTTCCATTTGATTCTCGAACACCATTCACAACTTCAGGTTTTAGAGTAGGTTCTGCTGCTGTTACAACTAGAGGTTTTAATGAAAATGATTGTATTGAAACGGTAGATTTTATAAATGAAGTTCTTTCTTCGCCAGATAATCAAGGAGCTATTGATTCTGTAAGAAAAAGAATTAATGATAAAATGAGTAATTATCCATTATTCAAAATGTAAGAAAAAGATTAATTTTTAAAAGCAGGCAATTTTTTAAGTTGCCTGCTTTTTTTCTTTATTTAGGTTCCCAATAGCATTTTTTTGGTGATACTATTGCACCTGAATCTTTTAGGTCTTTCATCGCTTTATCAACCAATTTTCTATCTATACCCGAAATTTCAGCAATTTCACCTGCTTTTAGTGCTTTTCCGGCTTGCTTCATTGCACTTAGTACTTTTTCATTGTTTTCCATAAGCTTAGCTTTTTTTATTCGTTACCAAAAAAATGTATCTGTAAACTCTTCTGTATTTCCACTATTGTCTGTTACCAAAAATGAAATAGTATGATTGGTATTTGATTTTATTTTTTCATTATCTAAATAAACTTTTGCCAAGTTATATTTTGCATCATAATCTACAATTGTCCAGTTTCCGTCTATGTAAGCATTGTAACAGAGAATACCTGATTCATTGTCACTTATAAAGAATTTTATTTCATTTGTATATATTCTTTCACCTTTCAGTGTGGTTCTGTTTATTATATTGGGTTTAATTGTATCTATTCCAATACTGTAATTACTAAAATTTGTAATATATGCAGTAATGTAATTATTATTGATAATACCGCCAATATACTTATTTATTTGTTTATTTCTCACCGAAACAATTTGAATTTTAGAAAGTAGATTTTTATCAATAGAATCTATTGGAAGCGAGAGTTTTGCTGCACCTTTTATTGCTATACTCTGATTAGAAAAACTATATATGTCAGAAAGCAAATAAGGTGAGTTTGCTGTAATTTTTCTGCATGTTATGTTTTCTGCATCGTAAAAATTTCCTTTTGGTATTACTAAAGCACAACCATCGCACTGTATTTTTCTTGTGTCAAAATAGCTTGATAAATTAGATGAACTATTTTTATTCTCATTAGATTTTGAATAGGTAATATCTAGATTTAGTGTAGCTTTGTTTTGTGCAAAATCTTTTACCTCAAATGTAAGATGATGATTTCCTTCATTATAGGCATGAATTTTACCATCGAGTACTTGCGATTGATAGATTCCAAGTTTGTTGAATGTTGAAATATATGATTTTTGAATATGCTTTTTAGTTTTAGTATAATGATCGTAATCAATGAAATTATTAATATTTTTTGATTCTCCAAAATCTACTTTATCAAGTTTGTGCGCATATATGAGGCTATCATCTAGGTATAAATCAATGGAATAAAATCCGAAAGTGTGATGAACGTCGGGAAAATAATCGTCACCTTGTATGCCTACTCCAATATTTCCTGAAACTATAATTTTTTGATTTATTGTGTAAGCATTTTGACCTTTGAGAACCGCTTTACTTATTAGGGGTGAATTTTTTCCATTAATAGTACTTAATGAGTCTAGCGGATAAAGCTTTACGTAGAATATCTTAGGTGCAACATTGTCGGTAATTTGGGGGTAAAATTGTAGCGGATTTAGCGCTCTTTCTGAATAAGCATCTCTAATTTCGAAATGCAAGTGTGGACCTTGTGAACTACCTGAATTGCCGGCTTTTGCAATAATCTCTCCTTTTTTTACCGTCAATTTGTTTTTTTCTATTGAAAAGTCTACAATATTTAGCTTTTGCTCGTATTGATATTCCTGAGTTAATTGGTCTATAGATTTACTAAACGCTTCTAAATGAGCATAGACAGAAATAATTCCGTTTGGATGGGTAATAAAAATAGTTTTGCCATATCCCTTGGGACCAACTTTTATTCTTGAAACGTATCCATCATCAATAGAGAAGACATTGAGCCCTATTATACTTTGTGTTTTTATATCAATACCGGTATGATAATGGTTTGGTCTAAGCTCTCCGAAATTTGCAGAAAGAAATATTGGAATGTCCATAGGCAGAATCAATTCTCTTGTATAAGACTGAGCCTGAGTATTATGGTAAAAAAGTGAAGTTAAAAATATTAGAAAAATGCTTTTGTATATATTGATTTTATTTAAAATCATAGTTATGGGAATATTTATTTCAATAGATTTTGCAAGTGTATCTATTTTTTTTGACAAATTTAATGTTAGGAATTAATTTTTGAAGTATTAAATCAATTTAAGTTGTATCTCATTTTAAAAATTGTATGAAATTAACTACATTTGTTTTGATGCAAAATTAATTAATGTTGAAAGATAATAATTTTACTGAAGGAGAAGCTTTTCCTATCGTTGAAGATTTTTATACAATACAGGGAGAAGGATTTCATACCGGAAAACCTGCATATTTTATAAGAATAGGTGGTTGCGATGTTTGTTGCAGTTGGTGTGATGTGAAAGTTTCATGGAATCCTACAATACATCCTATAGGCACGGTTAAACAGATTGTAGATAAAGCACTTAGTTTTCCTGCACGAGCAGTAGTAATTACCGGAGGTGAGCCGTTACTGTATAATTTAGATGTGTTGTGCGAAACCCTTAAACTGAATAAGTTTGAGATATTTCTTGAAACGAGTGGGGCGCATACTTTATCAGGAACGTGGGATTGGATTTGTCTATCACCAAAGAAAAATAGTCCGCCGGTTGAAGAACTTTTTCAAAAAGCTAACGAGTTGAAGGTGGTAATAGATAGTGAATTAGATTTTTCATGGGCAGAGTATTGTAAAAATAATGTGAGCGACACCTGTAAGCTTTATTTACAGCCTGAATGGGGAATATATAAAACAAAATTACCTATAATAATAGATTACATAAAGAACAATCCACGGTGGAGTATTTCTTTACAAACGCAAAAATTCATGCATATTCCTTAATTAAGTGTTTCAATTTTAAGGTTTTGTATGAAAATTAGTTACATATTCTTTTTATAATATTCGGTAAATCATTTAAAATATTTATTTGTGAAGAATTTATTTATTTTTTTGATGCTTTTTAGTTCATTCTGTGTTTCGGCACAGGAATATACTACAAAAAGTAAAAAAGCAATTAAGTTTTATGAGCAGGCCAAATCTTTATTTTGGGATCAGAAATATGCTCAATCAGAATTAATAGTTTCAAAAGCAATTAAGCTAGATAGTAATTTTGTGGAGGCTTTTACTCTGCTTTCCGGAACGTATGCGCTACGCCGAATGGGAGAGGAGAACCTAAGAACTATGGCAACCTGCGTAAGGATAAATGGAATGCAGTATCCGAGTGTTTATTACCATTATGCAGTAGAATTGTTTGATAATGGCAAATATGATGAGGCTTTAGCAAATTATCAAATAGCAGATAATAACAGCAGAATTTTAACGAAAGCGCTTCATCAGAAAGTTAAAGCAGGAATTGAAAATACACTGTTTGCTATTCAATTGAAAAACAATCCGGTTCCTTTTAATCCTGTAAACATAGGTGCAAATATTAATTCAGAATGGGATGATTATTTGCCTTCTTTTACCGTTGATGAATCTTATGTGGTTATAACTTCTAGAATTCCTGCCGAAGGCAGACAAGTGATGAATGGTTATTCGGGTCAGGAAGATTTTTATGTGAGTAAAAAAGTTGATGGTGCTTGGTTGCCTCGGCAGAATGTTGGTGAGCCTATTAATACTTTAACAAATGAAGGAGCTCAATCACTTTCGGCAAATGGAAGGTTATTAGTTTATACTGCTTGTGAAAGATATGATTCTTATGGCGATTGCGATTTGTACTATACTTCCAAAACCGGAAAATCATGGTCTATACCTAAAAACATAAACAAACCAATAAATACTCGATACTGGGAATCGCAACCCTCGCTCTCTGCCGATGGTAGAATTTTATATTTTGTGAGCAATAAGCCCGGTGGCTATGGTGGTATGGATATTTGGTTTTCTACCCTAAATGAGTACGGAGAATGGACAATCCCTACAAATATGGGAGAAGTAATTAATACCGATAAAGATGAAAGTTCGCCCTTTATTCATTCCGATGGCAGAACCCTCTATTTTGCTTCAAGTGGACATAAGGGAATGGGTAAATCTGATATTTTTTATTCAAGAAAATTACCCGATAATACTTGGCAGAAACCTACAAATATTGGTTACCCTATAAACAGCCATGAAGAAGAGCAAGATTTTATAGTAAATGCAAAAGCCGATTTAGGATTTTTCTCATCAGACAGATTTAAAGGAGAAGGAAGACTTGATGTTTATCAGTTTGAGTTATATGAAGCTGCCAGGCCTTTGCCGGTAACCTATGCCAAAGGAATTATTTTCGATGCGGAAACAAAAAGAAAATTAGAAGCATTGTTTGAAATTTATGATTTGCATACCAATGAACTTTTGGTGCAATCACTTTCTGACCCCCGAACTTGGTGAGTTTTTGATTCCTTTGCCTACAAACGGTATGTATGCTTTAAATGTAAGCAGAAGTGGCTATTTGTTTTATTCAAGCCATTTTTCCTTAGAAAAGCTTGAAGACCCCACTCAAGCATGGGCTATGGATATTCCGCTACAACCAATTAAAGTTGGTTCAAAGGTTATTCTGAATAATATTTTTTTCGATACAGATTCTACCAACTTAAAACCAGAATCGTTGGTAGAGTTGAAGAAACTGAGCATTTTCTTGAAAACAAATCATACTGTTAAGATTGAATTAGGCGGGCATACCGATAATTCGGGACAAAAAGCCAAAAACATTACACTTTCTGTAAATAGAGCAAAATCGGTTTATGATTACTTGGTTAAATCGGGCATTTCACCCAATAGACTCAAATATAAAGGCTACGCCGACGAGATGCCAATTGTACCGAATACAACTGCAGAAAATAAAGCAAAAAACAGAAGAACCGAATTTACCGTATTGGAAAAATAATGAAATTAGAACTTATACTTTTATTATTTATCATAAGCGTTGGTCTCAAAGCGCAGGATAAAAAATTTTCAACCAATAATCAGAAAGCTATTGGGTATTATGAAGCCGCTCAAAAGTATTATAATACTGAAGTTTACAAGAGTTGTTTAGATAATATTGAAAATGCCTTAGAAGCCGATTCTTTATTCTTAGAAGCCTATTTTTTAAAAGCAGAGGTGTATTTTGAATTAAAAGATTTCAAAAATGAAGTAGCTACTTATAATAAGATTGTAAGTATAAAAGAAATGGACAATCCAAAGTTTTTCCTGTTAAAAGGAGAAGCTGAGTTGAAAATAGGTGCATATAAAAAAGCGCAAGAGTCGCTTTTTACTTCACTTAAATTGTCGGGCTTATCGGCATCAATGAAAAACAAAGCCAAACTTCTATTTGAAAATACAAATTTTGCTTTAGAAGCATTACAAAATCCTATAGATTACAAAATTAAAAGACTGAGCGACAGTATAAATACAGAAAATAATGATTATTGGCCATCGCTCACCGCCGATGAGAAGACACTTATTACAAACCGTTGAAGTATTGAGCGACCTACCTAATGTAATGGGTGAATATCAAATGCAAGAAGATTTTTATATTAGTGTAAAAAATGTAAAAGGGGAATGGTTAAAAATTAAAAGCATTGGCCCCCCTATAAATACACCATTAAATGAAGGAGCACAGTCAATTTCATTCGACAGTCAATATTTATTTTTTACCGGTTGTAACAGAGATGACGGTGTAGGGCGTTGTGATATATATTTCTCTCAAAAGCTTGGAGAAAAGTGGGATGTGCCACAAAATATTGGTAAACCTATAAATTCATTGGAATGGGGAGAGTCAGCCCTGTATGGCTTCTGATGGAATAACGCTCTATTTTGTAAGTAATAGAAAAGGCGGATATGGAGGAATGGATATATGGAAATCTACCCTCAACGAATTCGGACTTTGGGGATAACCTGTAAATCTAGGAAATGCAATTAACACCTCATTAGATGAAACTTCACCCTTTATACATCAGGATAATCAGACCTTGTATTTTTCCTCAAATGGTCATGTGGGTATGGGCGGACAAGATGTGTTTATATCAAGAAAAGATGAAACTGGAGCATGGCAGAAACCCGTAAACATGGGGTATCCGCTTAATACTTTCTCAGACGAATACGGTTTAATTGTAAATTCCAAAGGAGAATTAGGCATGTTTGCCTCTGATAGAGATTTGTCAAAAAAACGAGATGTTTTCACCTTGCAAATACCAAAACAGTTTAAACCTACATATGTTAATTATGTAAAAGGAATTGTTTATGATGTAGATTCTAAAGAAGAACTAAATGCTAATTTTGAATTAAGTGATTTAGCTACTAATAAAATGGTAGCACAGACAAAATCTATTACAAATTCAGGCGAATATCTTGTATGTCTACCTGTTGATAAAGAATATGGTTTATATATTTATAAAGATGGATATCTATTCCAATCAGAAAATTTTTCATTAAAAGGCAATGAAAACAAAATTAAACCATATGAAATAAATGTTCCATTGCAAACTTTGCAAGTTGGAAGAAAAGTGATTTTGAATAATGTCTTTTTTGATTTTGAATCATCTCTTTTGCTTGAAAAATCTAAGAATGAATTGTTGAAGGTTCGAGATTTTCTAAATAAGTATCAACAAGTTAGTTTTGAGATACAAGGACATGCCGATAGTATTGGAACAGAAGAGTATAACCAAAAACTATCAGAATCTAGAGCCAGAGAGGTTTATAAATACCTGATAGAGAATGGAATACCTGAGTCAAGGTTGCTCTATAGAGGTTTTGGTTATAATGTACCCTTGAACAAAAACAATACGAGTATGGGAAGGGCTATGAATAGAAGGGTAGAATTATTAATTACCAAAATAGAATAATTATTTGTTGTAATGTATTTATTTACAAACAAATGATTATATTTAGTAATTCATTTGTTTTTGGGTTGGGGAAGTTCGTTAATAATTTTTTTTCGTTGAACAATTAGTCAAACTCCCATTTTCAGGGTTGTAAAATTTTAGAAATGGCGATTTTGTTGATACCCGTTAAAATAATTTTAGATAATTCATAAAAACATATATTCTAATTTTAAGATTCATTTTGTTTATAAATAAAAAGTATTAAATTTGCATTAAATAAACTCACACGGTTTAGTTGAAACACATTATCACTTCGATAGTTAGTGTAATAATCTGTAAGACTTTTTTCCTAATCATATTCAAATAAAAACTAATAAAATCATAATGTTTGATATTCTTGAACTAAACAAGAAGCTGGTAGCGGATTTGCGTACCATTGCAAAAGAGCTTGGAATAAAAAAAGTAGATAAAGCAAAAAAAGAAGATTTAGTCTACCAAATTTTAGATGCACAAGCAATTCAACAATCAGGTTCACCCCAATCATTTCAATTTCAGGAAAAAGATGATGCTGAATTTGAAGAGCACGTTGCTTCAGAAGATGATACAATAGCAGCAGCTAGAGAGGACTATGAAGAACGGTCTGAAAATCCAAATCATCAAGACAATGTACAGCAAACTGATTCACAGAGTCAAGAAGCTAATGATGAAAAAAGAGGTTTCAGGAAAAGAATTCGCAATACTGTTTTAGCAGCTAAAAGCGAATATAATCATAATACCTCTAGAAATATTGTAGCTGAAAAAACAGAAACAGTAAATCATAATAGTGATTTTGTAGCTAATACTGAAGTTGAAGGAAACTCGGGAAATTCAAATTCTGAAAATGTTTCAGAACAATCGAGTAATTTTGTACCTACCGGTAATAATGGACAATCAAACCAAAATACCAACAGTAGCAACAACCAAAATAATAATAGAACGCATAACCAGAACTCTAATCAAAATCAGAAGAGCTTCAATCAAGATAAGAAAATTTCCGAATTTGAAGGAATAATTACCAGTAGCGGTGTTCTTGAAATTATGGCAGAAGGTTATGGATTTTTAAGATCAAGCGATTATAATTACCTCAATTCACCTGATGATATATATGTATCGCAATCGCAAATAAAACTTTTCGGTCTAAAAACCGGTGATTCTGTAGAAGGAAGCATAAGACCGCCCAAAGAGGGTGAGAAATATTTTCCATTGATAAAAGTGGAAAGAATAAATGGACGTCTGCCCGAAGAAGTTAGAGACAGAGTTCATTTTGACCACCTCACACCACTATTTCCTAATGAAAAATTCAATTTAATAGGTAAAGGACACAATAACCTTTCAAATAGAGTAATTGATTTGTTTACGCCAATAGGTAAAGGGCAAAGAGGATTAATCGTAGCTCAGCCTAAAACTGGAAAAACAACACTCCTAAAAGGCATAGCAAATGCAATTGCCGACAATCACCCAGAGGTTTTCCTTATAATATTGCTCATAGATGAAAGACCTGAAGAGGTAACAGATATGGCACGAAGCGTAAAAGCAGAAGTTATAGCTTCTACTTTCGACGAACCTGCAGAAAGACATGTAAAAGTTGCCAATATTGTACTAGAAAAAGCAAAACGATTGGTAGAGTGTGGACATGATGTATGTATTCTACTTGACTCAATAACCCGTCTTGCAAGAGCTTTTAATATGGCACAGCCTGCATCAGGTAAAATTCTATCGGGTGGGGTAGATGCTAATGCCCTACATAAACCAAAACGTTTCTTTGGTGCTGCAAGAAATATTGAAAATGGAGGCTCTCTTACCATTATTTCTACCGCTCTTACCGAAACAGGTTCTAAAATGGATGATGTAATCTTTGAAGAATTTAAAGGTACCGGTAATATGGAATTGCAATTAGACCGTCGTATTGCCAATAGAAGAGTATATCCGGCAGTTGATGTTAACCTTTCGAGTACCAGAAAAGACGATTTGCTTATCGACAAAGAAAGATTGAGCAAAAACTGGATTCTGCGTAACTATCTTGCTGATATGAACCCAGTTGAAGCTATGGAATTTCTGAAAAATAGACTCAATAATACCAAAGATAATGATGAGTTTTTGATCAGTATGGGAAGTTTGTAAAAAAAAAGTAAAAAAAACTCTTAATTTTTTTTTTTAGTTAAGAAAAAATGACTAAAATTGCCACATGTTAAATTAAATAATCAAAAAGCTATGAAAAAAATCGTTTCTATTTTATTCGCAGCAGCTCTTGTAGCTAGCTTTGCATCTTGCAACAAATGTGTAACTTGTACTAATACTGAGTTAGACTATACTACTCCTGAGTATTGTAGTAAAGACTATACAGGAGATGCTTTTGATCTTCTTGTTGAGAGCTACGAAGCATTAGATTATACTTGCGAATAATTAGTTAGACTGAATTATTTTTTAAAGAGGAATATTAGCAATAATATTCCTCTTTTTGTTTTAAGTAAGTTGTGAAAAAACCAAATGTGAGTATTTGTACTTATGCTGTGAAATACATAGATTTATATCTTTGTATATATTTATAAACATCAAAAAAATTAAATTATGAAAAAAATTATTACAATTCTTTCGGTTACTGCTTTAATTTTCGGATTTACTTCTTGCAACAAATGTGTAACTTGTACTTATGACGATGGTTTAATTGAAGACGAAGAAGTTTGTGAAAGTGATCATGATAGTAAATTGTCATATGATTTTTATATTGAAGTAACTGAAGCTTTTGGAGCTACATGTAAATAATTTTTTAGTTTAAATTATTTTTTAAAGAGGAATATTAGCAATAGTATTCCTCTTTTAGTTTTGATAAATTGCTTAAAGAGAAAAGCGTTTTGTGATATTTTAGAAAAAGTTAGATGAATAAAAAAGGAATAGCCAGAATGCTATTTCTTGAATCAAACAAATAGATTTTAAGGAATAAATTATTGAAAATTATTTGCAAAAAAAAATCTATTGAAAGAAAGCTCATCTTCGAGATTTAATTCTACGTTCCTTTTTTATTTTATATATTTTTTTATCTTTGTATATATAAACATCAAAACAATTATTATGAAAAAAATTATTACTATTCTTTCGGTTGCAGCTTTGATTTTCGGTTTTGCTTCTTGTAACAAATGTGTAACTTGTTCTTATGAAGATGAATTATCTGAAGAATTCTGTGAAGATCAATTTGAAGATAAAGCAGAGTATGATCTTACAATCGATTTTTATGAATTGTTGGGTGCTGAATGCAATTAATTTTATTTTAAGAGGACTTTTCAACTATGAAAGTCCTCTATTGTTTTTTTTTAATAATGAAAAATGATTAAGCATATTTAATGTAAAGTCTTTTTTATCAAACTAATTAGTACTTTTGTTTCGTTAATTGTATACAAATAAAAATTATTCAAATGAAGTTTATATTTAAAATGGTTCTTTTTTGCACTTTGAGTTTGTATTTTGTATCATGTAAAAGAAATTGCCAAGTATGCTCTATGGAAAATAAGGAAGATGTAGAGTTTTGCGAAAGCGATTATGGCGATGATGAAGCTTATGAGACAGCAGCCAAAATTTATAACGAAACAGGCTATGTTTGCAAATAATTAAGATAAATATAGCTATTGAATATATATAATACAAACCCCCTACCGCACATTAAGTTTGTATTTATTGAAAGTTTGAAAAGTATTTTTTAATAATTGAATTTTTGAATTTTCAAACTTAGTTTTTGATTAAACCTTTTTTAGCTTTATGTGATTTTAAAATTGCAATAAAGAGGTTTTTTGAGTGTTTTTTTTCAATTATCATACAGAGTATTAATGTAAAGAGCATTCTTTTTAAAGAGTATTTTCTCTTACTGGAGTGTTTCTTCACCATAATGTAAATCTCTTTTTATAGGTTATTTGCAATATTTTAGCGACTATCTAGCTAAAATAATAGCTAAAATCTCATAAAATGATAAGTAAAATTGTTAAATTAGCGATTTGAATTTTAAGAGTATTAATTCAAAGAATTATAGATAAATAAATTAGTAATCAATTAATTAAATCATGACAGACAAAAGGAAGTTTATGACTTGTGATGGTAACTATGCTGCTGCATACGTATCTTATGCGTTTACAGAAACAGCAGGTATTTACCCTATTACCCCTTCGTCAGACATGGCAGAACATACTGACCAGTTTGCATCGCAAGGTAAAAAAAATATATTTGGAGATATTGTAAAAGTGGTTGAGATGCAGAGTGAAGCCGGTGCTGCCGGAGTTGTTCACGGAGCTTTACAAGCTGGAGCATTAACTACAACATATACAGCTTCGCAAGGTTTGCTTTTGATGCTACCAAATATGTACAAAATTTCCGGAGAATTGTTACCCGGTGTTTTTCATGTAAGTGCAAGAGCTTTAGCAGCACAAGCATTATCAATTTTTGGCGATCATCAAGACGTGTATGCTGCACGTATGACCGGTTTCGCTATGTTAGCATCAGGTAGTGTGCAAGAAGTAATGGATTTAGGAGCTGTAGCTCACGTTTCTGCTCTTAAAGCAAGTATTCCATTCCTTCATTTTTTCGATGGTTTTAGAACCTCGCACGAAATTCAAAAAATTCAAGCATGGGAATATGAGCAACTAGCTAAATTGCTTGATAAAGATGCTTTAGCTAAATTTAGAGCAAAAGCATTAAATTCTGACAATCCTGTTACGAGAGGAACTGCTCAAAATCCAGATGTATATTTCCAAGCACGTGAAGCTGCTAATCCATATTATTTAGCAATACCTTCAATCGTTGAAAATTATATGACTGAGGTAAATAAACTTACCGGAAGAAATTATCAATTATTCAATTATTTTGGTGCTGCAGATGCTGAGCATGTAGTAATAGCTATGGGTTCGGTTTCTGAAACAATAAGAGAAACTATTGATTATTTATTAAAAAAAGGTAAAAAAGTAGGTTTCCTTCAAGTGCATTTGTATCGTCCGTTTTCTGCAAAGCATTTCTTGGCTGCTTTGCCAAAAACAGTAAAGAAAATAGCTGTTTTAGACAGAACTAAAGAACCGGGTGCAACCGGAGAACCGCTTTATCTTGATGTAAAAGATGTACTATATGGTAGCGCAAATGCTCCTATTGTTGTAGGTGGACGTTATGGATTATCTTCAAAAGATACTGCTCCTAAACACATTGCTGCGGTATTTGCAAATCTAGAGTTACCTGAGTCTAAAAACCATTTTACTGTTGGTATTGTTGATGATGTTACCTTTACATCACTTGTAGATGGTGAATCTATCAATACTGTTCCGGCAGGTACTGTAGAATGTAAATTCTATGGTTTAGGTTCTGATGGAACTGTTGGTGCTAATAAGAATTCTATAAAAATTATTGGCGATGAAACTGAAATGTATGCACAAGGTTATTTTGCATATGATTCAAAAAAATCTGGTGGTATAACTATTTCTCACCTTAGATTTGGTAAATCTCCTATTACTTCAACATATCTTGTTTCTAATCCTGATTTCGTATCATGTTCAGAACCATCATATTTGGATAAATATGACATGTTGAGTGGAATAAAAAAAGGTGGAACATTCTTGTTAAATACTTTTTGGGATGCAAAAACGGTTGCAAAAAATCTACCTGATAAAGTAAAAAAACAATTGGCCGATAATGATGTAAAATGTTACATTATAAATGCTACCAAAGTTGCTGAAGAAATTGGCTTAGGAAATAGAACAAATTCTATTTTACAAGCTGCATTTTTCAAATTGGCAAACGTAATACCTTATGAAGATGCCGTTAAGTTTATGAAATCTGCGGTTAAGAAAACGTATGGTAAAAAAGGCGATGATATTGTTGAAATGAATATCAAAGCAATTGATAAAGGAGCTGATAATTTAGAAGAGGTTGTTGTAGATAAAGCATGGTCTGCACTGTCCAGTAAATCAGATTTTACAATATATCAAGGCATTACAGACAAGACAGATAAAGAACTTGCTGCATTTGTTAAGAATATTGCAGGAGTTATGAACCTTCAAGAGGGTGATAAATTACCTGTTTCTGCATTTAAAGAATATGCTGACGGAACCATACCTAATGGAACAGCTGCTTTTGAAAAGAGAGGTATAGCAGTAAACATTCCTGAATGGCAACCAGAATTCTGTATCCAGTGTAACCAGTGTGCTTATGTTTGTCCTCACGCAG
The DNA here is from genome assembly GCA_016714605.1 of Bacteroidales bacterium. Classification (GTDB taxonomy): domain Bacteria; phylum Bacteroidota; class Bacteroidia; order Bacteroidales; family UBA1715; genus JADKDL01. Next base: position 120,413 of record JADKDL010000013.1, read on the forward strand.
TTATTAGACCATTTTTAATAAGCGAAAAAGAACTTGCAGGAGCACCAAAAGGCTTAAAAACACTTAAACCGGTAGGAAAAGGTTTTGAAGGATTGGAATATAAAATTCAAGTATCGCCGCTAGATTGTACCGGTTGTGGATCTTGTGCCAATGTTTGTCCGGCTCCTAAAGGAAAAGCTCTGATTATGAAATCATTTGAAGAGCAACTTAAAGTTGAAAAACCAAATTGGGATTACATTTCAGAAAACGTAAGTTACAAAGATACTATCCTTGCAAAGAATACCGTAAAAGGTACTCAGTTTGCGAAACCGTATTTCGAGTTTTCAGGAGCTTGTGCCGGCTGTGGAGAAACTCCTTATGTGAAATTAGTTACTCAGTTGTATGGCGATAGAATGGTTGTAGCAAATGCTACCGGATGTTCATCAATTTATGGTGGATCATCGCCTGCTACTCCATATATTAAAGATGCTAATGGTAAAGGTGTAGCTTGGGCTAACTCATTGTTTGAAGATAACGCTGAGTTTGGTTTAGGTATAACTATAGCTCAAAAGAAATTGAGACATCGTTGTGCTGATAAGTTAACAGAATCAATGTCTACTCTATCAGCAGGATTACAAGCTGCTGCTAAAGAATGGATTGCAGTAATAGACAGAGGCGAAGAGTCGGCTGCGGCTGCAGAAAAATTAATACCTGCACTAGAAGCTGAAAAATCTGAATTAGCAAAAGAAATTCTATCGCTAAAACAATTTTTAGTTAAAAAATCTAACTGGATATTTGGTGGCGATGGTTGGGCTTATGATATTGGTTTTGGTGGTTTAGATCACGTATTAGCATCTGGAGAAGATGTGAATGTTTTGGTTCTTGATACTGAGGTTTATTCAAACACCGGAGGTCAAGCTTCAAAATCATCTCCTACAGGTTCGGTAGCTAAGTTTGCTGCTGCTGGTAAACCAGTTCGTAAAAAAGATTTGGGAAGAATGGCAATGACCTATGGTTATGTTTATGTAGCTCAGGTTTCTATGGGTGCTAATCAAGCTCAGTTATTGAAAGCAATAAGAGAAGCAGAAGCTTATCCGGGACCATCATTGGTAATTGCTTATTCACCTTGTATTGCTCATGGTATAAAAGGCGGACTTACTGCATCTCAAACAGAAATGAAGAGAGCTGTTGATTGCGGTTACTGGCATCTATATCGTTTTGATCCAAGCTTAGAAGCTGAGGGTAAAAATCCATTCCAATTAGATTCAAAAGAGCCTAATTATGATGAATATATGAATTTCTTGAAACAAGAGGTTCGATACACATCTTTACAGAAATTGTTCCCTGAAACTGCTCAAGGCTTGTTTAATCAGTCGCTTGAGGATGCTAAATGGAGATACAAACAGTATAGACTTCTTTCAACAATGAATTATTCGGCTGAATAATATATTGATATTATAAAAAATTAAGGGGCGACTTTTTCAATTAGAAAATAGTCGCCCCTTTTTTATTGCGTTGCTTAATTATTTGAGTCTATTACGTTTTGAATTGGAAAATAATATTATATGTTTAAGAAAAGGCTATTGATACTTATTAGGAGCGTAGCTCTGTAATATTCGTAGAAAAAGGTATTGGATATAGAACAGAGGGGCGTTCGCCCTGAAATAAAGTAAAAATTAATTAGTATATTTCAGATTGCAGAGCTACGCTCCTTAAAAATTTTTCCATATTAACTAATACTATGATTGCAGGACTCCGTCACTCAAATATATTGATTGCCTAATATAATAATTACATTTACCCACAGTATTCGTTATAGAACCAATTATTTTCTATGATTTTATATAGTATAATATATAAATCATTCTGGTTGAGGTATAATAAAACACAAGTTCGTTTATAAAGATAATAACTACAATTGAACAGTTATTCAGGAGTAGTTGTTTGAAACATACTGAAATTTACCGATCCGTAGTGCTTATGTTGATAAAAAAAAGGATTGCTACTAAATGATATACTTTTAGGATGTTCAATAATCAACAATCCATCGGCAGCTAATAGACCCTTTTTTAATATTAGGTTGGGTAAGGTTTCCAATTCTTTCAAATCGTAGGGTGGGTCGCAAAAAATTAAATCATAAGTTTGTTTTGATGTTTTTATAAATTCAAAAACATCATTTTTTATAGGTTTAATGATATCTTTTACCCCTAATGCCAAAGCCGTATCTAGAATAAATTTATAATGGTTGTAGTTTTTTTCAATAGATGTTACCATTGTACAACCTCTCGAAGCCAATTCGTAACTGATACTACCGGTACCTGCAAATAAGTCAAGTGCTGTTGTAGATTCAAAATCTATAAGATTATTTAAGATGTTAAAAAGACTTTCTTTTGCTAAATCGGTTGTTGGTCTTAAATTGAAATAGCCGGGCACAGTAATAATTCGCCCTTTTAATGTTCCGCTTATTACTCTCATATCATGGAAAATAAACCAACATGTTGATGATAATAGAATCCATCTATCAAATTGCCGGATTTTTGGTTGAATAGCTCATCTGGTTTTAATAGTTGAACATCTTTTATAAATGTACATACACTGTGAAAATATGCACTGTCGTGTTGCACCTTGCCCATCAATAAGACTTTGGTGCGTAGCGGATGCAATTTTAGTTGTTCAAAAATGTTCATTACAAAAAAAATGTAATCACTTACATTCTTATATCTGAAAGAGTTTGAAAAAACTAATTTTGAATTTTTGAAAACGAGTATATCGAAAAATGCTGTTTGAATATTTATCCAAACAACGCTATCTACAATGTTTTTAACCTCAACTAAAGCTTTCGTTATAACCGGAAAAGAATGGTGGTAAACAATAGCTTTATTCAATGAATTAGCTACTACTGATGAGATATATGAATTTAAGGTAAATACTAAATAAAAATCTGCTATTTTATTATATGAAAGCATGTCATCATCGTTGATATCATGACTTACTTCAAACATTTTTCTGAGGTTATTTACATTAAAAGCTACTTCGGGTAGTAGTATGCTCTGAAAAGAAGAAAACAGTATGGAGATTTTACGAAAAGAATTTTGAAATATTTCCTTTTCAAGAAATTCGGCTGCTTTACTCACAAAGTCATCGTAAAAAATGTCTATGGGCAAAGGTTCAAAATGGAAAGCTCTATACCGTTCACTATCCGATATTAAATAAGAAAATCCATTCAAACTAAGTTGAATGGATAATTCTAAACTATTAAAATTTTTATTAGTATTAAAATTTCTCTCTTGAATTGAGATTATACTCATAATGTTTACTCCCAGTTTCCAGCATTGTTATTAGCTTCAGTAAGACTACCTACTTGTAAACCTGGAAATCCAGATTTTTTATTCATTTCATCATTTAAGTTTATAATCAACTGTCTGTCTAAATCTTTTAGTATTTGCTTGTTTTCTGCTTTTGCTTCAAAGACTGGCACCACAACTTTTGAACCGGTAAGTATTTTCGCTGAACCCATTTTAAAAACTTCACCACCAGAAAATGGAATATATTTCAATGAATCGATATTAAATTTTGCAGTTAATTTTTTGTCAAACATTAGTTTGTCTACAATACCAACATAAGCTGTATCCCAACGAACTTCGCCTCTTGCTACTGCCAATGAATCTTCAATATCTCCTTTTTTCGAGATTTCCATTACAGAATCTTGTTTCATAAACTGAATGAGAGAGTCTATATTTGAACAATATCTTAAATATTTTGATTTATAAACTACCTGAACTTCTCTTATATCTCTCAATCTTTCGGCAACAACAACAAATCTTTTTTGTTTTACTTCTTCAAACTCAATTGGTTTTTGAATACCTGATAGTAATGCATAGCTGAATATTACCACGAAAACTACCGATAATGAAGTGAGAACTATTTTAGTATTATAAAAAAATGCTACAATACTGTTTTTAGATTTATCAATAGTATTGTACATATTGTCTTTCATTGAGACAGAACCTGAAATTTTTGCTACAAACATTAACAAATTCAATACAGCAAAATAGATTAGCACAAGCAAGAACACTATACCAAAAAAATAGGCTATAGATTTACCCAATAAAAATAAAATTTCCATCTTTTCAAATTTTAATTACAGTTTTTAGCAAAATTATGATTTTATTTGAGACTTCATAACGTAACTATTCAATTTTTAATAAAATGTTGAAAGATTTTATTCTGTCTCTTTTTAATAAGAGTTTTTCTGGTTCATTTACTCAATCGCAAACCAATGCTATCGACTCACTTTCAACATTTATATCAGACCTCGATGAACATTCTTTATTCATTTTGCATGGTTTTGCAGGTACCGGAAAAACAACGCTAATTAGTTCTATTATAGAAGTTTTGCAGTTGCTTAAATTCAATTCAGTGCTATTGGCTCCTACAGGAAAGGCTGCAAAGATCATTTCTCTTTATAGTAATAAGCCTGCATTTACGATTCATAAGACCATTTACCGACAAAAAAATAACTATTCTGCGTCTGGAAGTTTTGATTTGAATTTCAACACGTATTCAAATACTTTTTTTATAGTCGATGAAGCTTCAATGATTTCTGACCAAGAAATGCCTAACGCGGTGTTTGGTTCAGGTAGATTGTTGCAAGACCTTATGAGCTTTGCCTATAATAACAAAAACTGTCGCCTTATCTTGGTTGGCGATACTGCTCAATTGCCTCCGGTTGGACTTGAGAGCGGCCCTGCTTTAGACAAAGACTATATAGAAAGGCAGTTTGATAAGAATGTATATTATACCTCGCTTACCGATGTTGTGAGACAGGCGGAGTCATCGGATATTTTAATGAATGCAACCCAACTAAGAGAGCTTATTTTTTCATTTACACCTCAAATTCCAAAATTTGTTGTTAATAATAATTCTCAAATTGAGGCTGTTTCAGGAAACGATGCAGTGAATTTAATTGCCGATTCTTATGCTGCTGTGGGAATACATGATACAATTATTATTACCAAATCAAATAAATTAGCTAACATTTACAATAATGGAATAAGAAACCGCATACTTTGGCATGAAGAGAAAATTTCGGTTGGCGACTATATAATGATAGTAAAAAACAATTATTATTGGATAAAAGACAATCCCAAATTGGCTTTTATTGCTAATGGCGATACTGCTAAGATAACATCCATAAAACGTTTCCATGAACTGTATAATAAAACATTTGCTTCGGTGACTTTGTTTCTAACCGATTATGAAATTGAATTTGATGCCATTATTTTACTAGATACCCTTAGTTCAGAATCGGCAGCACTCACTGCTACCGAAAGCAATGATTTTTTCCTGGCCGTTATGGACGACTATGCCGACTTGAAAAGCAAAAAAGAGAAATATGATGCCATGAAAACGAATAAATATTTCAACGCCTTGCAAGTGAAATTTGCCTATGCAGTAACCTGCCACAAAGCACAAGGCGGACAATGGAAAAATGTTTTCATAGATCATGGTTATATAAAAGAGGTGAGTCCGTCGGTAGATATGCTCAAGTGGTTTTACACTGCCATAACACGCTCGAAAGAAAAAATATACTTTATAAATTTGCATCAGGAGTTTCAGTAGCGAAAATATGTGAATTTTCTTTGATCAAAAAAATGATAAAATTTGGTAGATTATTCCATTTAAACGCACGTCCGTGCGTCTCACGGGTGGAACAGAATGATGCCTGTTGATGATTTTATGTGAATTGAATTATTAAACATGGTGTTTGAAAACTGCAATTTTCAGGTAGCAACGAATTTCCCCGTAGAGACGCACGGACGTGCGTCTCAATATTAAGGACGTGCATCTCCTAATATTGTCTGAATCAGGATTTATAGGATAAAATGATTTACAGGAATTATTTATATTCAGAATATAAATAATTGGTTGTGTGTTTCAATATTAATTGTTTCATTATTATTAATGTTCTGGAGACGCACGTCCGTGCGTCTCTACGGGAGGTACAGATTGATGCCTGTTGATGATTTATGTGAATTGAATTATTAAACGAGGTGTTTGAAAACTGCAATTTTCAGGTAACAACGAATTTCCCCGTAGAGACGCACGGACGTGCGTCTCCATATTAAGGACGTGTTTCTCTAATATTAAGGACGTGCATCTCCTAATATTGTCTGAATCAGGATTTATAGGATAAAATGATTTACAGGAATTTTTTATATTCAGAATATAAATAATTGGTTGTGTGTTTCAATATTAATTGTTTCATTATTATTAATGTTCTGGAGACGCACGTCCGTGCGTCTCTACGGGAGGTTTCGGTAGACAAATCTTGAGTTATTTCGTTTAGTTGAAAACTTCATTGAAAACATTGAAGTAGGTGAGGTTATATGGCTTGAAACAACTGCAAAGACGGTTACAAATAAAATCAGATTGCAAACAATTAAAGGAATTCTATTATACCGTAAATAATAAAAGGGAACATAAGCTCCCTTTTTGTTGAGACGGGTTTTTTTATAGCAGCCTCGATCCCGATTAAAGGACACTGCGACCGTTCGACGAGCAAATATATACCAATTAAAATGTAAAGTCAAATATGTAACTAACAGCATGTAAAATATAATGGTTGTGATTTGCTTTCAATTTGTATCTTTGACATATTAACAACAGCACAAGCAATATTTTGAAAATAAATAATGCTGTTGTGATTTGCTTTCAATTTGTATCTTTGACATATTAACAACAGCAAAAAACATCCCCATATCAAGCGCAGGAGTGTTGTGATTTGCTTTCAATTTGTATCTTTGACATATTAACAACAGCGGAACTAAATTTATACCTAACTGGCATCATGTTGTGATTTGCTTTCAATTTGTATCTTTGACATATTAACAACAGCTTAGAAAAGTAAGTAATAAAGAATTTATGTTGTGATTTGCTTTCAATTTGTATCTTTGACATATTAACAACAGCTTTATTAATTTTTTTTTGCATGTATAATGGTTGTGATTTGCTTTCAATTTGTATCTTTGACATATTAACAACAGCTCCAGTTTACAATTTAAAACATCGTTCTATGTTGTGATTTGCTTTCAATTTGTATCTTTGACATATTAACAACAGCTAAATGCAAGTCCAGTATCATGTTGGTTGTGTTGTGATTTGCTTTCAATTTGTATCTTTGACATATTAACAACAGCTAGCGGTAAAAATGTGGGATGGTAGAATAGGTTGTGATTTGCTTTCAATTTGTATCTTTGACATATTAACAACAGCTCTTAGCGTATATACGTAAAAAAAAATAAGGTTGTGATTTGCTTTCAATTTGTATCTTTGACATATTAACAACAGCTGCCGTGTCTTAATAATGTAGCTTCGTCGCGTTGTGATTTGCTTTCAATTTGTATCTTTGACATATTAACAACAGCTCGATGAAAGGTTCGGTTTAGTGATCAGTGGTTGTGATTTGCTTTCAATTTGTATCTTTGACATATTAACAACAGCTAGTAAGCTGCATACGTATTCAGTAGTTACGTTGTGATTTGCTTTCAATTTGTATCTTTGACATATTAACAACAGCTATGCGGATGTTTCCATCTTTATCTTCAGAGTTGTGATTTGCTTTCAATTTGTATCTTTGACATATTAACAACAGCTCCATTTACAACAAAAATACTCATCTGTAGTTGTGATTTGCTTTCAATTTGTATCTTTGACATATTAACAACAGCGATATTTTTTTTATTTAGGCAAATATATGGTTGTGATTTGCTTTCAATTTGTATCTTTGACATATTAACAACAGCTTGAAATTCGTCGAGTTGCATAGTTATTTAGTTGTGATTTGCTTTCAATTTGTATCTTTGACATATTAACAACAGCTAAATATTCTCGATCATTGCAAAAAAATTAGTTGTGATTTGCTTTCAATTTGTATCTTTGACATATTAACAACAGCTTTCCTTCCAACGCTTAAATGAACTACCTGTTGTGATTTGCTTTCAATTTGTATCTTTGACATATTAACAACAGCTAACGTTTAATATAAGCTTTAATAATAGTGGTTGTGATTTGCTTTCAATTTGTATCTTTGACATATTAACAACAGCCTAATTATATTCAAAAAGTTGCCAATTATAGTTGTGATTTGCTTTCAATTTGTATCTTTGACATATTAACAACAGCAATCTTAGCGCGTTTTGCATTTAAATTGGTGTTGTGATTTGCTTTCAATTTGTATCTTTGACATATTAACAACAGCTAAGAATTTCGTTGATGTTCATCTCTTCATGTTGTGATTTGCTTTCAATTTGTATCTTTGACATATTAACAACAGCTAAGCAAGTTAAATAGAAAAAAAAGAGCCTGTTGTGATTTGCTTTCAATTTGTATCTTTGACATATTAACAACAGCTGGTAAGAAAAAGAACATACTCATGGTTTGTTGTGATTTGCTTTCAATTTGTATCTTTGACATATTAACAACAGCGATTCTACTATATATTCATTTTGCGCTTTAGTTGTGATTTGCTTTCAATTTGTATCTTTGACATATTAACAACAGCTTTCGGAAGAAGAGCGTCTAGAAAAGGCAAGTTGTGATTTGCTTTCAATTTGTATCTTTGACATATTAACAACAGCTCTTCTACTAAATAATATGGTGGACATGTGTTGTGATTTGCTTTCAATTTGTATCTTTGACATATTAACAACAGCTAAATACAATGAAGTAAACGACCTTGCTAAGTTGTGATTTGCTTTCAATTTGTATCTTTGACATATTAACAACAGCTTGAAATTCGTCGAGTTGCATAGTTATTTAGTTGTGATTTGCTTTCAATTTGTATCTTTGACATATTAACAACAGCAGTTTGCCAAAAATCAGTGTGTTTTTCGTGTTGTGATTTGCTTTCAATTTGTATCTTTGACATATTAACAACAGCTAGAAACTCAATTTACAAGAGCTATGCAAAGTTGTGATTTGCTTTCAATTTGTATCTTTGACATATTAACAACAGCACGGGAAATTTATGAATTTGATGAACTTGTGTTGTGATTTGCTTTCAATTTGTATCTTTGACATATTAACAACAGCTAACTGTCTGAGCTGGTTTTAGTCTCAATAGTTGTGATTTGCTTTCAATTTGTATCTTTGACATATTAACAACAGCTTTTCAGGATATACAAATCCACACCTCGGGTTGTGATTTGCTTTCAATTTGTATCTTTGACATATTAACAACAGCCGAAGTAATGACTGCCTTTGTCTGCATTTGTTGTGATTTGCTTTCAATTTGTATCTTTGACATATTAACAACAGCTGAAAAAGTTTGTGCCTCTTTGCCCAACTAGTTGTGATTTGCTTTCAATTTGTATCTTTGACATATTAACAACAGCCGAAATTCCATGTTTTTACAGTCATATCATGTTGTGATTTGCTTTCAATTTGTATCTTTGACAATTAACAACAGCAGTTGGTGATTCTGAACCGACAATAGGTTTGTTGTGATTTGCTTTCAATTTGTATCTTTGACATATTAACAACAGCTAATGTGTATAAGGAGGAGGATGTATTCAAGTTGTGATTTGCTTTCAATTTGTATCTTTGACATATTAACAACAGCAAAACGTCAATAATTCATGTAAAGCAGTATGTTGTGATTTGCTTTCAATTTGTATCTTTGACATATTAACAACAGCAAATTCTTCCATCCGTCAAAATCTATTACTGTTGTGATTTGCTTTCAATTTGTATCTTTGACATATTAACAACAGCACATTTAGCAGCTAATCCAGTAGCTTCAATGTTGTGATTTGCTTTCAATTTGTATCTTTGACATATTAACAACAGCAATTTAATTCTTTGTAAGAACAAATACTATGTTGTGATTTGCTTTCAATTTGTATCTTTGACATATTAACAACAGCTTGAAACTTAACGGCAGTAATAATCAGCTTGTTGTGATTTGCTTTCAATTTGTATCTTTGACATATTAACAACAGCTAAGTTTCTTAAAACATTACTGCAATTTAGTTGTGATTTGCTTTCAATTTGTATCTTTGACATATTAACAACAGCTTGTACCTGATAATTCAATAACTCTTGGTAGTTGTGATTTGCTTTCAATTTGTATCTTTGACATATTAACAACAGCCTTTGTATCAGTATCAGTATCAGTATCAGTGTTGTGATTTGCTTTCAATTTGTATCTTTGACATATTAACAACAGCATTTATTTATTATTTTATGTTAAATTTTTGTTGTGATTTGCTTTCAATTTGTATCTTTGACATATTAACAACAGCGATAGAACCTTTATTTTCGCTCGTTAAACTGTTGTGATTTGCTTTCAATTTGTATCTTTGACATATTAACAACAGCAGGTAATGTTGATGATGCTCGTTTGGACTTGTTGTGATTTGCTTTCAATTTGTATCTTTGACATATTAACAACAGCAACGTGTATATGGAATACCTGATAGCATAGGTTGTGATTTGCTTTCAATTTGTATCTTTGACATATTAACAACAGCGCCATTGTTTAATAAATTAAAGACATTACTGTTGTGATTTGCTTTCAATTTGTATCTTTGACATATTAACAACAGCTGAATTGAATATTTTTAAACATCTCATCTGTTGTGATTTGCTTTCAATTTGTATCTTTGACATATTAACAACAGCTCTTTGTCAGTATCAGTATCAGTATCAATAGTTGTGATTTGCTTTCAATTTGTATCTTTGACATATTAACAACAGCAAAGAATCTAAAAAAGAAAAACTACCTTACGTTGTGATTTGCTTTCAATTTGTATCTTTGACATATTAACAACAGCCTATACCACGGGTTGGCTGCTGTATTTTTGTTGTGATTTGCTTTCAATTTGTATCTTTGACATATTAACAACAGCCTATTTTTATACCCCAGCTCTCTCTTTGTAGTTGTGATTTGCTTTCAATTTGTATCTTTGACATATTAACAACAGCATAGACTTAAAAAAGTGTTACCGAAATATGTTGTGATTTGCTTTCAATTTGTATCTTTGACATATTAACAACAGCTAATATTGAATTTTAATAGCAAGAGTTCATGTTGTGATTTGCTTTCAATTTGTATCTTTGACATATTAACAACAGCGGTACTTTTTGGTAGTGACACCCCAATGATGTTGTGATTTGCTTTCAATTTGTATCTTTGACATATTAACAACAGCGGGCTATGCAAACAAATACAGCCACATGGTGTTGTGATTTGCTTTCAATTTGTATCTTTGACATATTAACAACAGCAGACCTCAGTTTAATGAGTTGTTTGTTAGTTATTTACAAAGATTTTAGGATCAAAAAAGTATTTGTTGTTTATGTTCAATTCGGAGTGCGACTCAAAGTCGCACCCCGAATTAATATGCTAATTAATTTTTATCTAAAACAGCGACAATTGCTGTGGTCCTGCCGGTACATCGGTTGGTTTCTTGCTGTAGAATATTTCCATCAGTCCAAATTGCTTGTCGGTTACCATGAGTATACCCACTTTTCCGGTTTCGGGTAGCAACTGTTTTACTCGTTTTATGTGTACTTCTGCATTTTCTCTACTAGGGCAACAGCGTAGGTAGATGGAAAACTGAAACATAGTAAAACCGTCTTTGAGCAGATTGGTCCGAAATACCGATGCCGCTTTGCGCTCTTTCTTGGTTTCGGTAGGGAGGTCAAAAAGTACCAGTATCCACATAACTCTATATTCGTTAAATCTGTTATACATAATTTCTATGGTTTACTTGCGGTGTAAATTAAACATCAAAAAAATCATGTATCAGCGGATAGACTATTTTCCTTGCCTCGCCACTAAAACATTTATATACCGATGTGGTAGTCTGCTGCATAGCAACCATGAGCGGACTGCGTTTACCTTGTATAACCACATCGAGCGTAGGTATGCTCAGTAGTTGCGTTTTAATGGATTTAGACAACTCGCTGAAATCTTCTCCTGATTCTACTATAGAGTAAACCAGTGCATCGACATACGGGCGATAGGGTTCCATAATATCGTCGGCTAGGCAATAGGCATTATATTTATTGTCATGATGAATACCCAAGGTAGGCAACAAGCCCGATGCCACCAACGAACGTGCCGTTATGGCTCTCAGTATTGCATAGCCATAGTTAAGCAAATTGTTGGGTGGAGCTTCTTCTCTACCGCGTTTAAAATTCTCAATCATACCAAACAGTTTGGGCCAATAGTAAGCCGCAGCCCGTGCTTCATGGTTTGCAGCATCGGCACTTTGCACTTCTTTTGCCCAGTGTTTCATGTTTTTTATAGGCACGTCGAGCAATATCAGGTTCGATGCCTGATTCAGAATCTTAGCCTTAACCGTCTGTTGCCAAAGCTGTTTGCAGAGCGGCTTGGTAGCATCTATCTGGTCTCTAAACCGTTCGTGTTGTATCTTATTGCCCGAAAGAGGCAAAAACAAGCCCTCGGGCATGTGAGTTTCTCCGCAACAGATGAGCGAGATATTGTTGTCTAAAAGCGCTTGTAGCAAAGCCTGAGTTATGGTCAGTTGCTTATTATCTAGAATCATTATCCCAATATCTTCAATCGGGATAGTATTTGCACCGCTCAGGTTATCAAACCCTTGCGCATCGGGCAGGTTTATAACCAGTTGTTCATTTTTCAGCTTCAAATAAGCCGGATTACCAAAATAAAGTGTTCGTTTAATCATGATAAGGGAGGTTTTGTTTGAATAGGAATGAAAAGTTCTTTCTAAAAAACCCGTGCTTACCCCATTATCATCTATTCACCATTAAAAAATAAATCTTCCTCCCATTGTGACGGATTGTTTATAATATAATTTTTTATATGCAAATACGATTGTTCTGTTCGTATTATATGATCGTGATAATTTCTCTGCCATAATGGATTCTGTTTGTTGAATTTCGGAATCTTACAATCCTGATTCTTATCTATTAGATCATCAATTTTGCTGATAACGGCAGATTTATATCCGGCAATAAACGATGATATAGATTTTGGTCTTCTATTCAACCCCTGTTCGTAGGTATCATCCCGTAGAGACGCACGGACGTGCGTCTCATTTTTTAGGAGGTTTGTTTCATTATTTAGGACGTGCGTCTCATTATTTAGGACATGTTTTTCATTAATTAAACCGTGTGTTTCATTTTTTAAGAGGTTTGTTTCATTAATTATTGTTTCATTATCACCTACAATTTCATTATTACATGAATTCATATAAATATTATTTTTAATGTTTATATGAATGTCCTGAGACGCACGTCCGTGCGTCTCTACGGGGTTGTCTGTGCGTATATTGGTATTTTCGACGCAATTATTGATTTTTAAATCTGTGAGTATATTGGTATTTTCAATACAACGATTGCTGTCAATAATTACTATGGCATGAATATGATTTGGCATTATTATAAATTCATCAGAAAATAATTCTGAACGCATCTGGAACGATTTTATCCATTCATTTTGTGCTATGATGCCATAATCAGACAATATCATTTTTCCTGATTTGATTGTCCCGAAAACGTAATCTCTATTTGAGGTAACAATGGTGATGAAATAATAACCATCAGTAGAATAATTCCAATTAAGGTGACGATGAGATTCTATTCTATATTTATTTCTAAATTTTTGCATTGTAGAACAAACTTATAATCCAACAATATTAAAATATGCTAGCAATATTTAAATATATATGCAATTTATTAAATATCAAAGAAAAGGCAGAAATATATTAAAAATTTTGAAAAATGTTATATTTCTATTTCTCTATTTGAATAATTTTTATTATAATTGTTATATATCTTAATTTATATTGTTGTATAACCTTAAAAAAACAAGTTTATGAATTTAAAATTTAAAGCAGTAGCAAAAACAAATCCGTTGAAACCGACCGATCCGCCAAAGTACTATCCATCGCCGATATATAACGGCACCTATTCGCTTGATGAGTTGAGTAAGCACATCTCCAACATGTCGACCATAAGTGAAATAGACATAGCCGGAGTGTTACGAGCCTTTGTAAAAGTATTTCCCGAGCTGTTGCAGCAAGGCAATAGAATAGATTTGGAAGGAGTAGGCATGTTTAGTCTAGGTTTCGAGACTACAGCAAGCGAGAAGGCAGAAGACGTAACGGCTAAAAATGTAAGCAGAGTAAAGCTGAAATTTTCGGCAGAGCATAAACTTAAGCAAGCGGTTGAAAGAACGCAAGTTACGAAAGGGTAATTGAAAACTAGGTTTTCGAATTTTGAAAAGCGGTGATGGAGCAGTCCATCACCGCTTTTTGAATTTTGTAAACTAGGTTGTGGTCACCTCGAAAACTAGGTAGTGGAGAGCGGCAAAACCTAGTTTATGAAGTTTGAAAACTAGGTTTTCGGAGTCGCCACAACTAGGTTTTCGAGCTCACGAGAACTAGGTTTTCAAATATTGAAAACTAGGTTTACAAAACTCAAGAACTAGGTTTTCAAATTTTGAGAACTAGGTTTTCAAAATTTCAGGATTGAGGGTATCAAAATTGACGTTTCAGAATTTACGGTTTTAGAATTTACGGGGGTGACTCAAAGTCACCCCGTAAATGGATTTTGTCTAATCAACGGGACTCTCGTACTTGATAGAAAGCAAGTCGTTTGACTTGCTTTCGTTGGATTTAGATGGTATTGAATAGTTGTATTTTTATTCTCCAATTTTGGTTATTTGTCCGAGACGGTTGATGAAATGATATTGCCGAGTCTATCAACTTGAAGTTTCCAACAGTATTTTTTTATCATAAAACTGTTCTCTTTATTTGATTCTTTATCAATTATCTTTTGCCAGCCTTTATCACTCCATGTACTCTCAGATTTATTGTTTGCACCAGCTTCTATTGTTTGAATAATTGGAGATGCATAATTAAAAGGTGTAAAGAAACATTGATAACTTGAAGATGAAACCATTTTATAAACCCTTTGAGCTTGTTCTTGAGTTAGATTATTGAAATCGACAATATTTGGGTGTTCTTGCTCTTCCTCGTTTGGCACATATACTAAATCGTCAGGCGAGAGAGAAAATAATAGAGAATATTCTTTTAGTGTTTTTTCGTCAATGAATTTTTCAGGTACTGAAAGTAAAATTGGCTTCGGTATTTTTTGAAGTTTGGCTGTTTTTATTTCTAAAGCATTCTGAACCTGCTTTTCTATTACGATATTTAAAGGAATTGTTTTGAAAATCCTTTCATTATTCTCATCTATGTAAATTGCAAAGAATAGGTTTGTGCCTTTAGCTGCTTCAACAAATTTATCTTTTCTATTTCCTTTAAGCCCTACTTTAAATTTACTTCCTTCCTCGAAAATTCGAACTTTGTAGATTGGTTGATGAAATTTACCTCCATTTAATTCTTTAATGTTGTTGTTCAGTTTTTCAATACCATCCGAGTTAAATGCTAATTCAAATTGTTTATTCCCTTTTTCATCAATATAGTTTTTTACATGATTTTCTAGAATTTTCTTTATGCCACTATCAGTAATACTTTCAAGTTGTTTCTGTGTGAATTTTTCGTTTAAACTTAAACGAGTTGCTGTAGCATTGTCAGTAAATTCATACAATTCTACATTTGCAACAATTTTGTTGTCTACTTTGTATGGATTTGTTTTGAAAAATTTTGCAATTGCTTTTTCATCTGCTCCTTCGAGAATTTGTTTTTTTATAATCTTCTTTAAATTATGGTCAACAAGTTTTTGCCAGTCCTTAATACCATTAGAAAATGAAACAGTTTTTTTGTATCGAACATGTACTTCACCCGAAACGGTATCTTTATGCATAGGTTTTCTGATTGCCCAACTTTCACCTTTAGTTTGTTTGTCAATCACTTTTTCTTTTATGCCTTTTTCGTTGATTTTGTAGTGTTGATAGTAATTTACTGTTTTATTAATAACTCTCAGGTTTTGCTTAAAGCTTACAATGGTAGTTTGTAATTGCTCTAAACTATCTTGAGTGAACGTTTCCCATGGTTTATTGAATACCCATTTATAATTGTTGTTGCTATCGCTATTATATTTCTTATGGCAAAGCAAATTTTTAAGTTCATGCCGAGTATCTTTTTTACTCGCTTTTGCCGATTCGTTGTTCAGATAGTTTATATGATTCCTTGTAGCACAGGCGATAACCAATGCATCGAGGGCATGATGGCGGTGGTCTATCCGTTTTTTTGTAAAACCTTTTTGAATTTCAAATGGAACTTCTGTTTGAAAAACTTGTTTACCTTCTTTATTTGTCCAACTACCAAAATTAGTAGAGTTTGTAATTGCATTTAACCTCTCGAACCGAGGAGTTATAATTGTATTCCAAATATCGTTTAATCCCCAATCTTGTTTTAAAGTATTTGTAATGCTTCCGTTTGTTGACAATACATGTTTTGATGTACTTTCTTGCTCTTCTGCTTCACGTACAATATTTGAAAGTAACGATTTTACAACTTTACTAATGTATCGGCTATCGTTCAATTGTCGGTTAATGAAATCGTCTGGAACGTCCTCCATTAAAAGGCGTTTCATTTTGCCTCGATTGTTGGCATACAATTCTTTTACAAGTTTTTCATACTCTTCAACCTCACATATTTTCACTTTTTCACCGTAATTGAGTTCAATTATTTTACCGTGGTTATTCTTTATATATTCATAAGCTGTTGCATTGTCTTTGTCTTTATTTACTTCGGCTTCACAAATTACTTTGTTTGAAAACGAATCGTCGAAATATCTTGATTGAGGAATTATATGTTCAATTTGATATGCTGGAGTAAAGAGCTTTCCAAATGGAATAGGTTTTCCTGTATAAGGAGATTTATATTTTTGCGATAGCCAGAGTTTATATTTTTCCAATTCTTTTTTTGTTGGGCTAGCCGATTTTGCAACTTTTGCAATATCTACATCATCGAATTTTTCATTTTTTAATTCTGTTTCGGAATATTGGCTTAATACACCTTCTTCATAAATTTTCAGTATTTCTTGTTGGCTTGGTGAATAAGGACGAACATCTTCAAAATCTGAATCGTTCATCATTTCAATAAGCAAAGCTTTTATGCGTTGGTTTGTGTTTTCGTTTTCTGTAACCCTATTTGTCATTTGCTTACGCTTATCAGCAGGATTTTTCATTTCTCTACCCAATTCAACATGAATTTCTTTAAAAAAATCGGGTTCGCTATTGCCGTAATGTTTCCAAATATTTTTACAACTCGGAGTGTTTCTGTTATAATTTGTTCACTACAGGGTTACGTAAAGAGAAGGTTTGTTTGAATTCTTCTCTTAGATATTGTTCAATATCTTGGGGGTGTTTTCCATTGTTTTATGTTGCCAGATTCAGAATGGCGGTCACAAACTATATAGCAGGTGAGCCATAACGGCAAATTCTTGCAATCATCTATGTTTGAAAATTGTATCGCTTTTTCACGCACACGATTGCGGATTTTCTCATCATATTCACTAGTAATAATTTTATGAATTCTTTCTATTGTTTGAGGATGAAACGTAGACTTATTCCAATATTTACCACGTCGCATTAATGGTAGTAATTTTTTTATTGCCTTTTCAGAATAAGAACCATAATCTTTTTTAAAAGGAGGAAACTTCTTGAATTCATTTACAAAATCATCGCCTAACTCATTTCTATCTGCAAATTTCTTTAATGCTTTCTCAATTTCGTATTTATCTTCTACAGAATACAATAAGTGCCATAATGAAAATTCTTGTTCTTTTGTTAAAAAGCTTGCAGGTATATTTTCACACTTTTTAAGTTTTGCATTTATTGCTGAATATGTTTCATTACAAGGATATTCCTTATCTTCAACGTAATTCCAACGAAACTTTTCGGCATTCTTTTTTAAATTAAATGGCGGATATTTTAAAAACATTTTCTGTTCTATTGATTTTCGTTCGTTGAGCCAGTCAAACAGATTTACCCAATCTTCTTCTGTTTTTAAAAATTCGTTAGTAACATCAACATCAGTTTTTAATTTTCCATCTACAATTTTCTCCTTTTCATAAATCTTAAGATTTTGAAGAAATTGCCAAAGTCGAAACTCTTGAAATAGAGGATTCGATTTTGCAATACATTTAATTCCCTGTGTTTCTTTTATACCATCTTTTACAAAGGTTCGTGTTTCATATGGGCAATTGTTGATAAGCGATTTTTTACTTTTAAGTGGTCGTTGATAGAAAATTATATCATTAAGAAACAGGTGTGCAAAATCTTTATTCCCGATACTATTGCGATGGTTATCGTTGTTTTCATACAATTCCTCTAAACATACTGTATATAATTCAGAATTTTTTAGTTCGGTGTGAAATCCTAGTTGACACTTCAATATAGCTTCTAATTCTTGTTTATAGAATTTTCGTTCAATTGTTCGTACAAGTTTGCCATTTATCTTTTGGGTAGGTTTTTCAAGTAAAGTATCGAATATATAGCAACCAACAGTTTTGTCGCTTTTTAAAACTTCCGATTCTGTTTTCTTCTTTAATAAATTCCAGTCATCTTCTGAAGGTGCACGGAACGATCGTTTTGCTTTACCGTCTTTATCTATCTTAATATTACCATTTTCATCAATATCGGTCGTTACAATAAAATCTTTTATTTGACCAACCCAATCAAGTGGTGTTTTGCTTGTACGTCTATATATCCAACCATTTTCTAGTTCTACATTATACCAAATCTCATCTTTCCTGAATGATTTATTTTCTATGTCGGCTGTTACATTTACAACTTTAAGCGAGTAATACTCTTCAAGCTTGTTTAGTTTTTCTTCTTCATCTTCTCCACGAAGTTGATAATAACCTCTTTTTTGATTGAAATTAAGAAGTAGCCAAGCCAATTCTTCTTTTTCTATTTTCTGAGTTAACGCTTTTTTTCTCAGATAGTAAATCGTCCAATCGTAAGGAATTTTTGTTTCTACTCCATTGGATTTGTTGTAAAACAATGACGGTTGAGTTTTCTTAAATTCATTAACCATCTCTCCAAACGATTTTTTAAAGATGAATTCAAATGAATCTGTTGATTCATCGTGTCTATAAACTAGATTTGGTTCAAGATTCTCTTTGAATTTACCAAACTGCTTTTCAAAGTCAATAGAATTAGAATAATGTTCAGGTAGGAAACCTAAGATATTTAATACACGGTGAAGTCTTTCTCTACGAAGTAAATGACGCTCTTGTAATCGTCTTACACCTCTTAATCTTGTTCTTTCAGCAGTTTGTGTTTTTAAAGCACCAGTATTAAAATCGCTCATAGCCCTCTCATCCATAGGAATTATCCTACTTCCAAGTTTAATGATTTTAACAGCATTGCCGTTGTCATCAATTTCAACTAATGCCCATCCGATACTATTAGTTCCCAAATCCAGTCCTAAAATTTTTTTCATATATCAAGGTTTTTCATTGAGGGCTTGACTCCAAGTCAAGCCCTCAGTTGTAAAAAATATTTTGTTTATATCAATTTTATATTTTATCTTCGTTTTACAAATTGAAGCAAATCACAATAAGGATTATTCCGTTGTGAAAACATTTAAAGCGGGGCAACTCGCTTTTTTTTATTTCCCCTCCAAAATCAGAGTCTGAAATTAAATAATATATTTGTTATTAAGAAATTGATTTGCAATAAAATCTTAAATATATGTAATTTATATTATGTAGGGGTAGAGATGTCTGGCATTGCGATTTAGTTTAATTATATATAAATAACGTCTGTAAAGACACTGTCGTTGGCAATCTGAATCTTCCAGCAACAACAAATTTTCCCCGTAGAGACGCACGGCCGTGCGTCTCTATATATTTAGGCCGTGCGTCTCCATATATAGATTGTGCGTCTCCATAATTAGGCCGTTCGTCTCCATATTTAGATTGTACATCTCTATAAAATAATTTAAACTGTATGTTTTATTTAGTCTGTGTGTTTCATTATTATATAGATTTTCATTATTATAAATGTTCTGAGACGCACGTCCGTGCGTCTCTACGTGTGGTACAGAATGAAACCTGTTGATGGTTTTATGTGAATTGAAAATACAACACGGTTATAGAAATCCGCAATTTTCAGGTAACAACAAATTTTCCCCGTAGAGACGCACGGCCGTGCGTCTCTATATATTTAGGCCGTGCGTCTCCATATATAGATTGTGCGTCTCCAAATTAAGGACGTGCATCTCCTAATATTGTCTGAATCAGGATTTATAGGATAAAATGATTTACAGGAATTATTTATATTCAGAATATAAATAATTGGTTGTGTGTTTCAATATTAATTGTTTCATTATTATTAATGTTCTGGAGACGCACGTCCGTGCGTCTCTACGGGAGGTACAGAATGATGCCTGATGATGATTTTATGTGAATTGAAAATACAATACGGTGATTGAAAACTAAAACCAAAATTTTCGAGCAATGTCGAATTTTCGTCCGTTTTATATGTTTGCACTCGTACAGCAAATTCAAGAATTCTCTCTACAACAAAACTGTTTAATCTATTTTGTAAATTGGCAAATTCTCACTATTTTTGCGCCGTTATTTTGTTTGTTTACTACTAATCTTTTAACAGAAATACTCTCAGATTTATATGAACTCAACTACTGTTTTTCCAACAATTTCTTTTGATAAGGAAAAAGGTACTCTTTCAATTAGCGGGGTATCTATTCCGGAGAATCCTCCGGCTATATTTGAGCCTCTTATACAAGAAGTAATTGAATATTGTAAAAATCCGGCTCCCAAAACTAATATTATTATTGACTTAGATTATGCCAATACTGCTTCTACCAAATGGATATTTCATATATTGGAGCGTTTCGAAAGAATATATATTGATAAACATGTGGTGGTTGTCAATTTCTTTTATGCTGACAATAGCATCTTTAATACTGGTCGCTACTATGCCGACAATTTAGCATTACCTCTTGATTTTATAAAAAAATAAAAACTATTTTATTGTATAAAAAGTATATGCTTTTGAAATTTTATGCATTAAAACTTTGTCATACATACTAAATCAATTATGTATACTACTAAATAGGGAAATGCTGTCATCAAAGTAAATCAACTAACAAATATGAAAATGCGAATAAATTTATTCACATTTTGTTCACAGAAACCTAAATATATGTTTCATTTTAAGATAGATACGCTTCAAGCATCTTATAAACAATAATACGCAGTTTTTTATTAGTACAAATTTTTATATATTGACCAAAAAAGTTTGAAATTATGTTTACTACCCACGATATAGATAAGATTACAGGCAAAGGTTTAAGCCTTGATTTAGTTCAAAAACAAATAGACCGATTTAAATCTGGTTTCCCTTTTCTCGATATTTCTGAAGCTGCAACTCCTGAGAAGGGAATTAGAATTATTGACAAAAAAGATATAAGCAAACATATTAAGACTTTTGAAAAGAAAAGTAAAAATAAAACTATGATAAAATTCGTGCCTGCCTCGGGTGCGGCTTCGCGTATGTTTAAAAATTCTTTTTCTTTTTATGAAACGTTCAAAGGAAGCGATCAGGAGTTGGCAAAATTAAAATCTGATAAGAATTTCTACAGCATCAATAATTTTATTGCAAATATTGAAAAATTTGCGTTCTATGATGATTTAAAAAAACATTTGCAAACAGATGGTTTTTCAATAGATAAATTAATTGAAAACAAGGAATATAAGAAAATTGTTGAATATCTGTTGTTTAAAGGACTTATGTATGGAAATATTCCCAAAGGATTAATTCTATTTCATAAATATGAAACCGCTTCAAGAACTGCTATTGAAGAGCAATTGGTAGAAGGCGCTCATTATGCAAAAAATAGTAAGGGCGATGTTTATATTCATTTTACCGTTTCGCCTGAATTTTTAGAGAATTTCAAAGCTCATATAGATCAAATTAAAAAAGAATATCAAGTAAAATATGGCGTGAAGTACGTTATAAGTTACTCTATTCAAAAACCTCATACCGATACTATTGCTGTTGATGGTTCTAACCAACCATTCAGAAATGAAGATAACAGTTTGCTTTTCAGACCAGGCGGTCATGGGGCTCTTATTGAAAACCTTAACGATTTGGAGTATGATATAATCTTCATAAAAAATATTGATAACGTAGCTCCCGACAGACTAAAACCAATAACGTACGACTATAAAAAAGCACTTGCCGGAATTCTGCTTCATTACCAAGTTCAGATTTTTAAGTATATTGAAAAACTTGAAAACACGAAACGGGTAACTGATAGAAAAATAAAAAAAATTAAATCGTTTTTGGAAGATGAACTTCAATTCTTTTTTCCTTCTAATTTTTTTGAACTCAGAAAAGACCAGCAGTCCGACTATATTCTTGAAATACTCAATAGACCAATAAGAGTGTGTGGCATGGTGAAAAACGAAGGCGAACCCGGAGGCGGTCCTTTCTTTGTAAAAGAACCAGATGGGGCTATCTCTCTACAGATTATAGAAAAAGCACAGGTTAATACCAAAGATGAAATTCAAAATAAACTACTTGAAACATCAACCCATTTCAATCCGGTTGACATAGTTTGCGGAGTATCTGATTTGACCGGTAAGAAATTTAACCTTCTTAAATTTATTGACGAAAACTCTGGTATAATAACTCAAAAATCTAATTCGGGCAAAGAACTTAAAGCTCTCGAACTGCCTGGCTTGTGGAATGGGGCAATGGCAAACTGGACTACAATTTTTGTAGAGGTTCCTATTGAAACATTTACTCCTGTTAAAGAACTAAACGACCTTCTTAGAACTGAACATCAAGAACTCAGTTAAAAAAGAAAACACATGGAAGAAGACGATTTCTATTTAGAAAAAGATGAGTTGAATAAGATTTTGGCAAAATGCGAAAATATGCTTAAAACTCAAACAAGTCTCTATTTTGATGTTTATGAATTTGAATCAATTATAGATTATTATCTGGAGATAAATAAACTAAATACAGCCAACAAAATTATTGATATTGCCTTGAAACAGCATCCCGGTAATTTTGAATTAGAACTGAGAAAAGCTAAGATTTTGCTTGATAAAAACGATACTCAAAGCGCTCTTTCTATTCTTAATAGATTGCATAAAACGGAAAAAGACAGCCATGAAATATACTTGCTGAAAGGAATCTGCTATGCAAACAACGGCGATTTGGCTAAAGCTGAAAGCTTTTTTAAGCAAATCATAGACTATGATAATGAGGATATTGAAGATATTCTCTACAACATAGCCCTTACTTTTTTGAATAATGACCATTTTGAAATAGCTCTTAAATATCTTAATAATTCGTATAATCTCTTTCCAGACAATTATTTGATTATTTACGATATTGCATACTGCTACGATAAGCTGGGTGAGTATGATAATAGTATTGAGTTCTATAATAAATATATAGAAATAGACCCATATTCAGAAAATGCATGGTTTAACTTAGGTATAGTTTACAATAAAATGTGCGATTACAGCGAGGCTATTACCGCTTTTGACTATGCTTTGGCAATAAACGAAGATTTTACCGCTGCGCTTTTCAACAAAGCTAATAGCTTGGCAAACTGGGAAAAATATGTCTTAGCTATAGATGTTTATGAAGAGTACTTGAAAGTAGACCCAACAAATATTATCGCAATATATTATTTGGGCGAATGCTACGAAAAAACAAACGATTACAAACAAGCCTACAGTTACTACCACCAAACAACAAAAATGGACAGCAATTTTGCCGATGGATGGTTTGGTAAAGCTGTAATTATGTATTATAAAAAGGAGTATACCAAGGCAGAAAAATTTATTCTTGCAGCAATAAAAATAAATGAAGATTGTTCGGAATATTTATTTACTTACGGAAATATACTTCTGGAGAAAAAGGAATACGATAAGGCCATTGAACTGTACAAAAAAGCTTTAGATATTTCTGAGTTTGAAAAAGAATACTGGATAAGTTACGCTCTCGGATTAAAAGAGAATAATGATATTACAGAAGCAATAGAAGTTCTGTTAAAAGCTTTAGATTTCTTTGAAAATGATACAGAAATAATATTTACTCTTGCAGCTTGCTACCTTCATAATAAGAATTTTACAGAAGCTGAAAATTACATAAAAAAAGGATTAAGTTTGGAATCAGATAGTCTTGATTTGTTTTTTGAAAATTTTGAATTGACTCCAGAAGAAGAGATCTTTTTTAAAAAAAATATGAACTAATCTAAAATAATGATACATAGAATTCCTTTCCTCCCAAAACGAACCGACAAACCTAGAAATGCCGGAATTTCAATGATTATTGACAAAGGGCTTAGTTCCATTGAGGCGCAAGGCATGGCAGATGCGTGCGAGAAATATATAGATTTTGTTAAATTCGGATTTGGCACTGCTCTTATTTCTCCTAATCTGAAAGAAAAGATTGCTATTTACAAAAATGCCGGAATTATTCCTTATTGTGGAGGCTCACTTTTCGAAATTTTCATATTAAGAAATATGTATTCTGAATTTGTTGAATATATAAAATCTCTCGAACTTACTCACGTAGAAGTATCTGATGGTTCTATAACCTTAGACCATAAAAAGAAACTCCAATTTATAGAGAAGCTCTCGTTGGAATTTACAGTAATATCGGAAGTAGGTTATAAAACTACCGACCGTGAACTTACCGACGATGAGTGGACTAAGATGATGCTCGACGAGCTTAGCGCCGGTTCGTGGAAGGTAATAGGCGAAGCCAGAGAAAGTGGCACAATAGGTATTTATAATGCCGATGGTTCACCAAACAGAAAGCTTATTGACGGGATTCTTGAAAAAGTTCCAGCAGACAGCATTATTTGGGAAGCTCCGCAAAAAGCTCAGCAGGCTATGTTTATTAAACTTATTGGTTCTGAAGTAAACTTAGGAAATATTTCTACCTCAGAGGTTATTGCTTTAGAAGCTCTCAGACAGGGTTTACGGGGCGATACATTCTTCGAATTCATACCAAAAAGTTATATCTAGCAGTGTTGCAATAGCAGAAAAGCTGTTAATTGCAATACTTGTAGTAAAGTCGGGAATATAGTTTTGCACTATTTTCGACTTTGCTGTATTTGCAAATAAATTCAACGGAAAATCTCGGTTCGGCTTAGGCTGTGCCTAAGTCGTTTATATTTTACAAGGCTTTGCCTTTCTTTAAAATTATTTTACAGCAATTTTAAGCTTTTCAAAATTTCAAATATACAAGTTAAATCTGCATATATGTTTATTTTTTAATTTATAGGCAATAGCCTATTGAAATATGACCAGTTCAGGCACAGCCTGAGCTGAACGGGGTTATTCCTTGATAGAATTTATATAGAAAAAAGTGAAAAATTAAAAATTACATCAATCTTTTAAAACATACTTCACTTACAAGTAATAAAAATACCCTACTTTAGTCGCCGATATTTGTATTATTATGCTTTTGAATAAATCGCGTAATATATTCTAATAAATAATTAATTATAAACTAATTGAATTAATATTTTAATAATACTATTATGAATAATTTTGAATTTCACAACCCAACCAAACTCATATTTGGTAAAGGAACTATAAGTAATTTGGACAAGTTAATTGCTCCTGAAAAAAAAATATTACTCACCTATGGTGGCGGAAGTATAAAAAAAAATGGAGTTTATGATCAAGTAAAAAAAGCTCTTAAAAATCATAATGTAATAGAATTCGGAGGCATTGAACCCAATCCGAAGTATGAAACATTACTGAAAGCGGTAGAATTAGTAAAAAAAGAAAACATTGATTTTCTCTTACCAGTAGGGGGAGGGTCGGTAATAGACGGAACTAAATTCATAGCAGCTGCGGTGAAATTAGATTCAGACCCTTGGAATATTTTAAATGGCAAAGCTCAAATAAAAGCTGCATTGCCAATAGGAGCTATACTTACATTGCCAGCTACCGGTACTGAAATGAATGGTAATTCGGTAATCTCAAAATTAGCAACCAAAGAGAAATATGGCTTTTCGAGCAAATATGTTTATCCAGTATTTTCAATACTCGATCCGGAAACATGCTTTTCGCTTCCTGATATTCAAATAGCAAATGGAATAGTTGATGCTTTTGTTCATGTTATGGAACAGTATCTTACCTATCCGGTAAATAGTCCGCTGCAAGACCGCATGGCAGAGTCGATACTTATAACACTAACTGAGGTTGGCCCTAAAGCACTGAAAAATAAAACGGACTACAATGAAATGGCAAATTTCATGTGGTGTGCAACAATGGCTTTAAATGGCGCTATATCAAGAGGTGTGGCAGAAGACTGGACAACACATATCATTGGACATGAGCTTACCGCTCTGCATGAAATAGACCATGCACAAACCCTTGCTGTTGTGCTACCGGGTGTAATGAGTGTAATGAGAGAAAATAAAAAAGAAAAAATTCTACAGTACGGTCAGCGTGTATGGGGGGTAAATTCTAGTAATGCAAACACTGCAATAGACGAAACAATTGCTAAGACCGAACAGTTTTTTGAGTCTATGGGAATACCTACCAAATTGAACAAATACAGTGTTGGTCAAGATACAATAGACACAATAGTTAAAAGATTTACCGACAGAAAATCGGTTTTTGGCGAAAAAGGCGATGTAAATCCTGATGCTGTTAGAAAAATACTTGAAATTAGAAAATAAAAGATAAGAAGTTATACTTTTATTGTTACTATTAAAGGTGCATTTGAGAAACTATTTTAAATTTGTTTCTTAAATGCACCTTTTTTTATTTTAACACATTCAACTAAACAAGAATTTGATTTACAAGTATGAAAGAAATCTTTAACCTTTCCAAGCGTTTTATAAAGGAACATTACAATAAGCAACTGTATCTTTCATTTTTCTTAGTTACCTCATTTTTCATATTTGTAAACTATTATGGGGGACGAGAAAAATATATAATTCACAAATCATTTTTTAAGAATCATTTACCGTGGGTATTTTTGTAATTCATACCGTTTCTTATGTTTCAGTACTGTTTCTTATAAAAATATTCAGAAAAAACACTACATTCTTTACCTCTATAGAGTTTTGGATAAAAATAATAGCAATCCTATTTTTGTTGAGCTTAGATAGAGCTCTTTCATTTTATTCTCTTGCCTCCGATTTGCCATTTCAGGCTTCAATATATGTACACCGAAACGTTAAAAATGTTTTTTGGATAGTTTCGATACTCATACCATGCTATATAATGTATAGGGTATGGGACAAAAAAACGGATAATAATTTCTATGGATTCTCATTTAAAAATTTATCAATAAAAACCATACTTTCTCTGCTTTCTATAGTTGTTTTCTTAACACTAATAGCTTCATTTTCCGACGATTTTCAGCACCAATATCCCAGTTATAAAGAAAAATACGGACTGTACTTCATTGAAAACAACATCTTAGAAAAATGGCAAACGGTAGCAATCTTTGAATTTTGCTATTTGTTCGATTTTATTTCTGTTGAATTAATTTTCAGAGGATTCTTAATACTGGCATTGGTTAAATTTCTCAATAAAGATACCATATTGCCCATGGTTACGCTTTATGTGGTTTTACACTTTGGCAAACCATTAGGCGAAACCATAAGTTCAGCTTTTGGAGGGTATATACTGGGGGTCGTTGCTTATTACACCAGAAGTATATGGTTAGGTATTATTTTACATATTAGTTTAGCATTTTTCATGGATTTTTTTGCATTTTTGCAGCATCTGATATAGAGACAATAAAACGTTAATAAAAATGGATAAAACAAAAATACTTTTCGTTTGCTTAGGAAATATCTGCAGGTCTCCATCGGCAGAGGGGGTGATGAAAGCATTTGTTGCTAAGAGAAATCTTGAAGATTATTTTGAGATTGACTCTGCCGGAACCGTGGCCAATCATGTTGGCGAAAAAGCCGATAGTAGATCGCGAAAACACGCTGCAAACCGTGGATATGATCTTACTAGCATTTCTAGAAAAATAAAATATCCCGACGATTTTGAATATTTTGATTTAATAATCGGGATGGATAATAATAATGTTGCCGATTTAAAAAGAATGTCAACAACCGAAAAGCATAAAAATAAAATAAAACTAATGACAGACTACTGCACTTCAATTAATGCAGATTCTGTACCCGACCCATATTACGGAGGAGCAGACGGTTTTGAATTGGTGATTGATATTCTGGAAGATGCTTGCAATGGGCTGTTAAATGAATTACTAAAAAAATAGAAGCGTTTAATAATAATAAAAATAACCTATTTTCTTTTTATCAATAGATAAGTTATTGAAATACAAGAAAATTGCACTATAATACAAGAAAATATTATGACAGAATTTTGGGAATCAAGTTTTAGAGATAAACAGGTAATGTGGGGGTGGGAGCCAACCCCTTCTGCAATAATGGCTTTAGAATTATTTAAAAAACATGATTTAAATAATATACTTATTCCCGGTTTTGGATACGGTAGAAATGGTAAGATTTTTATTGATAATGGATTGAACGTAACCGGTATAGAGATTTCCCAAACAGCAATTGATTTAGCAAAAACACACTTTGGAGAAAGCTTAAATATACATCATGGTTCGGTAAATGATATGCCGTTTGATCAGGAACATTTCGATGGAATATTCTGCTATGCCTTAATTCATTTATTAAATCAGGAAGAAAGAGAAAATTTGATTAAAAATTGCTACAATCAACTTATTGCTAATGGGTACATGCTTTTTGTAGCAATTTCAAAAAAAGATGCAAGATATGGTCAAGGAAAAGAAATTGGTATAGATACATTTCAATCACCTATTGGTGTAACTTTTTTCTTCTACGATGCTGATTCGGTTGAAAAAGAATTTGGAAAATTTGGTTTAGTTGAAGCCGAAGAAATTGTTGAACCTGAAAATGTTTTAGCAAATAAGCCCAGCCTAAGGTTTTGGAAAATATTATGTAAAAAAAAGTAATTAAGCCAATTCTTCTCAATTTTCTTAAACGAAGCTTACACAAAAAAGAAAAGAACATTGTTTTAATTATATGGGCATAAAATCAAATTTATCCAAACATAAAAATCAAAAAAAAACTGATAAAATATTCCAAGACAAATTAGTTTATTAAATGCAATAAATAAGTAATGTCCTTATAACTATGGTTGAAAAAAGAAATAGATTTGTCTTTATTGTTTTTTATTTAAGCCCCTTATGAGATTTAATATTTCTATTAGAGAAAAATTAGTTGTTTATTTTGTTTCATTAGGAATATTAGCTATAATTTTAGTTGGGGTATATTCATTTTCAAGCGCCAGAAAGGCAATAATTGAAAGATCATTTCATCAACTTACCTCAATCAAAGAGGTAAAAAAAGATAGATTACACCGCTTTTTTCTTGATAGAAACAGAGATTTAGGTTACATATCCGATTCGGAAGAGATTGCTAAAATGCTAAAAAGTATGTATGCCAAAACAGACATACTTTTAGAAAAAGATTCATTCTCAACAAGACTAACCGATGATTTTTTAAAAAAAGGCAACTACTTTTCAAAACTCATAATAAGCGACACAAACGGCTGCTACATTGAATTAAAAACCAATAAGAAACATGCTTTCATAAAAAATGAGTTTCAATCGAAATCTCCTTACAAAGATTTATTGATAAAAATAAAGAGATTTAATCAAACCTGCATTCAAGACTTCACAACAAACGATTCTAGCTCTACTCTGCTTATAGGTGCTCCTATAAAAAACACAAAAAATCAAACAATTGGAACTATAATTTTAGCTATTCCCCAAAACGCAATTAATGAAATTATGTATGAAGATAAAGCTCATACAGGAATTGGTGAAAGTGGAGAATCTTATCTGGTTGGCAGCGATTATATAATGAGAACTGAGTCGAGATTCAATAAAAATTCAGCATTGTTTCAAAGCGTAAAAACTGAAAGTGTAATAAATGCTTTAAATGGCAATTCGGGTACTAAAGTGCTTAAAGACTACAGAAATATAACTGTTTTGAGTTCGTACAGTCTTATAAATGTAAGAGGGATTAGATGGGTTATTTTAGTGGAAATAGACTTCAAAGAAGTAATGACTCCCATTTACAAAATAAGAAACGATATTATTCTTATGAGTTCATTTATTTCTATGACATTCTTTTTTGTTTCATTTATGATTTCAAAACGCATTACCGATCCACTGATTAGATTGAGTAAAGCAACCATGGAGATAGCTTCTGGCAAATACGGCAAAAAGCTGCCTATAGAATATGCCGATGAAATAGGCGAACTTACTGAGTCATTCAACACCATGTCTGTTCAAATAAGAGAACAAACCAAGGAACTCAAAGAACGCGAGAAAAGACTAAACCACTTTTATGAAGCAACTACAGACGGCATCATTCTTCATGATCGTGGTGTTCCGGTTTTGGTAAATC
Source organism: Bacteroidales bacterium (assembly GCA_016714605.1). GTDB lineage: Bacteria > Bacteroidota > Bacteroidia > Bacteroidales > UBA1715 > JADKDL01. Next base: position 150,802 of record JADKDL010000013.1, read on the forward strand.
AAGCTATATGCAAACTTACCTATTACTCTCAAAGTGAACTTTTGCAATTGCTTATAGGGGAAATATTCTCCATAAGCGATTATGAAAGTTATATAATGCATCCGAATAAATCTTTCTCTTATGAAACCTTGTGCTATAGAAAAGATGGTACATTTTTTCACATTGAAATACAAGAAAAACCTATTGAATTTGAAGGGAAAATAATAAGCAGTTCTGTAATTAGAGACATATCAGAACGTATTGAAGCAGAAGAAGCAATAAAAAGAGAAAGACAAAAAAGGCTCTCCTCTTTTATTGATGGCCAAGAGGACGAACGCAAAAGAATTTCTAGAGAATTGCACGATGGCTTAGGGCAAGTTCTTATTGGCATAAAAATGCGATTGGAAGGTGTGAAATTCAATAATCTGGAAAAAGATAGAGAAACGGTTGATTTTCTTAAAGACCTAACTTCGCAAACGGTTAAAGAGGTACGAAGAATTTCTAACGCTCTTATGCCCTCTGCTCTCCGCGAACTAGGATTGGTTATGGCTATTAATAATCTTTGCAAACAGGTAGAACAAAATCATAATAAAGAGATAAATTTCGACTTCGATGATAGTGTAAATTTTGACGATGATAGAATTAAAATGTACCTATATAGGGTAATTCAAGAAGCACTCAATAACGCAGTAAAACACAGTGGAGCAACTTGTATTAAAGTAATTTTGAAATTAGAAAATAATAATTTACACCTCATAATTGAAGATAATGGAGAAGGCTTTGACATAGCTTCGCTTCAAAATAGTGGAAATGGTCTTCATAATATGAAAGAGAGAATACAATTACTTAACGGCAAAATAAAAATTATTTCAGGTATAGGCGAAGGAACAATTATAAATGCAAGAATTCCTTTGGTGTAAATACGCTAATAAATACTCATTATGGATAAAATAAAAATATTACTCGTAGATGACCATCAGATTGTAAGAGATGGAATAAAGGCATTAATCATCGAAGATCGTGAAATCCTTATAATTGGAGAGGCTGCAAGCGGTGTAGAACTTGAAGAGTTACTTGTTTCTCACAAACCCAATGTTATTCTACTAGACATCAATTTGCCTGATACAACCGGTATTGATCTTACTAAAAAAATCACCGAACAATATCCTGAAGTGAAAATTCTTATTCTCTCTATGCACATGGGAGAGGAGTTTATTTGTAATGCAATAGAAGCAGGTGCTAAAGGATATTTACCCAAAACTACCTCGCAAGATGAACTTATTAATGCGATTAAGAAAATAAATTCAGGGGGAGAATATTATAATAATGACGTATCGGAAGTATTGTTGAAAAGCTACATAAAAAAGACCCAAAATGCGGCAAAGCACAAGCAAGACAAACAAGTAACACTTACCAAAAGAGAAGCGGAGATTCTAAAATCGTTTGCTGAAGGTCTAAGCAATCAGGAAATTGCCGATAGACTTTTTATCAGCATTCGCACCGTTGAGTCGCACAAAAATAATATTATGCAAAAACTTGAACTTAAATCGACTGTTGAACTGGTGAAATATGCAATAAGAAATAATATTGTTGATTTATAATCTCATCTAGTCTTAAATAGAATAGAAGTTTAACCGATGTAATACATTTCATTCTGAAAGATTAACAACTTTTCTTTTTCTAATTGATGTACTATTTCATTTAGTTCGTTTGCTGATGTTTTTAATTCACTGTTCAGCATCTCAAAAGTCTGAGGTTTGTGTAAAACTAAACGAAGAATTTGTCCTCGTTTTTGTCTTTGCGAACCTACAAATTTAGATTGTTTTGTGTAGGTTGTCGACAATGAATTCAAGTTACCGAACTGCTTTTTCAGGAACGTTCCGTAATCCATCATTGCCCAGTAAAACATCTTCGGATTTTCTTTATCAACAACTTGATGTAATACCTGCAAAAGCTTTTGGTCTTCAATTTTTTCTTCCATGCTGAAAAAATGAAAAATCAGAACCTGTCTTATATTCGTCTCTATAAATAATTCAGGTTTATTATAAGCATAAACCAAAATTGCTCTAGCAGTTGCTTCGCCAATGCCGGGCAGCTGTTTCAAGTCGTCAAAAGATTGTGGCAATACCCCCTTATAGTTATTTACTATTATTTCAGAAGCACTTTTCAGGTACTTAGCTCTTCTATTGTAGCCTAAGCCGTTCCATAATAATAAAACTTCGTGCAAAGAGGCTTTGGCAATAGCTTCAAAATTGGCAAAAACAGACGAGAACTCGTTAAATTTCTGCATTACCCTATTTACTTGGGTTTGCTGCAACATAAGTTCCGATAAAAAAACATTATAAGGGCTTGTATCTTCTCTCCAAGGCATGGAACGGTAGTTTTTTTCATAATATCCATAGAGAAGATTTCTGAATACATTTATTTCAGATAGACTAACATTCATAACAGACGCATTTCAATTTATGTAATTAAATTTTTAAAAAGAATTAAACAAATAGTTTATAAAATATTACACTTCTTTAGCTTATAATACAAAAATTAATAAAATCTAATATCTATATTTGCAACCGGAAAAAGTTGCTTACATAATTCTTAAAAATAGTTGTTGAAAGCCCACTTTTTCAAACATATTTAATTTTCATTACCTTATATTTTGTAAATAATTCTGTTAATATCTTACACAATACTTATGATTTATTTTTTTGAAAGTAATAACGGTAGAATTTTAGCTGTAAACGCTCCATCGGGTTTAGACCAACAAGCAATTGAAAAATTAAAATGGGCATTTAACGAAGCAAAATTACTATCAGAAACAAAAGTATCAGGAAATTTTGTAGGTCCAAGAAAAGAAATGATTACCCCTTGGAGTACAAATGCAGTAGAAATAACCCAAAACATGGGTATTGATAAAATTGTAAGAATAGAAGAGTTTATAAAAGTAGCATCAGAGACTATCAGTTTCGATCCTATGCTCACGGCTCTTTATAAAGAACTAAATCAGACCATTTTTGATATAGATATAAAGCCCGAACCAATTATAAATATTGACGATATTGATGCATATAATAAAAAAGAAGGTTTAGCTTTAAGTGCCGATGAGGTTGCATATCTAGAAAATCTATCGGTTAAACTAAAAAGAAAACTTACCGACAGCGAGATTTTTGGTTTCTCACAAGTTAACTCAGAACACTGTCGCCACAAAATTTTTAATGGAACATTCATTATCGATGGCAATGAAAAAGCAGAATCGCTTTTTAAACTAATAAAACTCACCACAGAAACAAACAAGAAAAGAGTTGTTTCGGCATATAAAGACAATTGCGCCTTTTTATGCAGGGTCCGGTTATGAGTCAGTTTGCTCCTAAAACGCAAGACAAGCCCGACTTTTTTCAGACAAAAGATATTGAAGCCGTTTTCTCGCTCAAAGCAGAAACGCACAACTTCCCCACAACAGTAGAACCTTTCAACGGGGCTGCAACCGGTTCTGGTGGCGAAATTAGAGACCGTATAGCTGGTGGAACAGCTTCATATCCTATTTCAGGAACGGCTGTTTACATGACTTCTTACCCAAGCCTAGAAGGTGCAAGAAATTGGGAAAAAGCGGTAAATGAAAGAAATTGGCTATACCAAACACCCGAAGAGATTTTGATAAAAGCTTCTAATGGAGCATCTGATTTCGGTAATAAATTTGGTCAACCGCTTATTTGCGGAAGCGTTTTGACTTTCGAACATTTCGAAAATTCACGCGTGTATGGATTTGATAAAGTTATAATGCTTGCCGGAGGTATCGGTTTTGGAAATAAACGCGATGCTCTGAAAAATGAACCACAAAAAGGCGATAAAGTAGTGCTTCTGGGTGGCGATAACTATCGTATTGGAATGGGTGGCGGTGCAGTATCGTCGGTAGCAACCGGAGAATTCAACAATGCTATAGAACTAAATGCCGTGCAGCGTTCTAACCCTGAAATGCAAAAACGAGCATATAATGCAATTCGTGCTTTGGGCGAAATGGATGAAAATCCAATCGTTTCTATTCATGACCACGGTGCAGGCGGTCACCTTAACTGCCTTTCTGAACTTGTTGAAGCTACAGGAGGTATTATAAACATTGATAAACTTCCAAAAGGAGACCCTACATTATCGGCAAAAGAAATGTGCGGTAACGAGTCGCAAGAAAGAATGGGACTTGTGCTTCATGCCAAAGATATTGAAACGCTTAAAAATATTGCAGAAAGAGAACGAGCTCCAATGTACGTAATTGGCGAAGCTACAGGCGATATGCAATTTACCTTTACCGACAATGTAACGGGCGAAAAACCTATAGATTTACAATTGGATGATATGTTTGGAAATCCGCCAAAAACAATCATTACCGATACCACAAGAAACGAAACCTATCAAAACATAGATTTTGATGATGCTAAAATAGAAGCTTACTTAACCGATATTCTACAACTTGAATCGGTTGCTTGTAAAGATTATTTGACCAATAAAGTTGACCGCTCTGTAACCGGAAAAGTTGCCAAACAGCAATGTGCCGGTCCGCTTCAACTTCCGCTGAATAACTTGGGTGTGGTTAATTTCGATTACAATGGACATAAAGGTATTGCAAATAGCCTTGGACACGCTCCGGTAAGCGGCTTGGCCAATCCGGCAGCAGGTTCAGTACTTTCTATTGCCGAAGCTCTAACCAATATAATTTGGGCACCGCTCGAAATGCAACTCGATGGAATTTCGCTCAGTGCAAACTGGATGTGGCCTTGTAAAAACCCGGGCGAAGATGCCAGACTCTACGAAGCGGTAAAAGCAGCAAGCAGTTTTGCAATTGCTCTGGGAATTAACATTCCAACCGGAAAAGATTCCCTATCTATGACCCAAAAATACAAAGACGGTAGTGTTGTTTATTCTCCCGGAACGGTTATAATCACTGCCGCTGCCGAAGTATCTGACATTACTAAAATTGTAGAACCGGTTATTAAACCTATTGAAAATACCAATTTATATTTTGTAGATTTCGGACTTTCGGGCTTCAATCTGGGTGGTAGCAGCTTTGCGCAAATTCAAAATAAAATTGGCAACAATACCCCAAATGTTACCGATGCAGCATATTTCAAATTGGCATTTAATACTATTCAAAATCTTATTCTCGAAGGTAAAATACTTGCAGGTCATGATATTTCTGCGGGCGGACTTATTACCACCTTGCTCGAAATGAATTTTGCTAATACCAATTGTGGTATGAATGTAAATCTTTCTGCAATTCCTGCCAACTCATTTACCGAAGTATTATTCAGCGAAAATCCGGGAATTATTATTCAATCTTCAACCGATTTAAGTAAAGAGCTTTCATCGCTTAAAGCTTATAAAATAGGTACCGTAAGCAATAGTAGAACACTTGAAATTACAAGAAACGATAAAAAACTTTCGCTGCAAATAGATTCATATCGCGATATTTGGTTCAAAACCTCATATCTGCTCGACAGATTGCAGTGTGGCGAAACACTTGCCAAAGCAAGATTTGAAAACTACAAAAAACATAAACTAGAATATACATTCCCTGCGTCGTTTAAAGGTAAACTGAGTGCGTATGGTTTGGAAGCTAATAGAAAAACCAGATCAGGTATAAAAGCAGCAATCATTCGCGAAAAAGGGGTGAATGGAGATAGAGAAATGGCTTGGGCTATGCACTTGGCTGGCTTCGACGTGAAAGATGTTCACATGACCGACCTAATTGCCGGAAGAGAAACCCTTGAAGATATAAATTTTATTGTCTATGTAGGTGGATTCTCAAATTCCGATGTATTAGGTTCTGCTAAAGGTTGGGCTGGTGCTTTTTTATATAATACCAAAGCAAAAGAAACCTTAGATAGATTCTATGCCAGAAAAGACACCATGAGCTTAGGTGTATGTAACGGATGCCAATTGATGATTGAACTCGGACTCATCTACCCTGAGCACAAGCAAAAGCCTAAAATGGAGCACAATGAATCGCATAAATTTGAATCAATATTCCTTTCTGTTCAAATTCAAGATACTAATTCTATAATGCTTGAAACGCTCAAAAATACGAGCTTAGGAATATGGGTGGCTCACGGAGAAGGTAAATTTAACTTACCACTGAGCGAAGATAATTATTCAATTGCAATGAAATTCTCACACGGCACTTACCCAGCCAATCCGAACGGTTCGCAATACAACACCGCCGGATTGTGTTCTACCGATGGCAGACATTTGGCTATGATGCCTCACTTAGAAAGAGCTATCTACCCGTGGAACTGGGCTTATTATGACCAAAACAGAACCAGCGATGAGGTTTCGCCTTGGATTGAAGCATTTGTAAACGCTCGTAAGTGGATTGCTAATGCAACCAAGTAAAATAACGATTTAAAACTTTAATTTCTAAAATATAATAAACTAGATAAATATGTTACCAACTATCAATCCTACCACCACCAATGCGTGGAAAGCTTTAGAAGCTTATTATAGTACATTTAAGGGAACGCAAATGAAAAATTTGTTCAAGGCCGACCCAAATCGTTTTTCTAAATACTCATTAAAATTTGAAGATATCTTAATAGATTTTTCAAAAAATCTTATCGATGAAAAGGTATTTTCAATGTTGCTTAATCTTGCAGAAGAGTGCAAACTGAAAGATGCTATTGGAGCAGAATTTAGTGGAGAAAAAATCAATAAAACAGAAAACAGATCGGTACTTCACGTTGCGTTAAGAAACAGAAGCAACACACCAATTTTATCAGAAGGCAAAGACGTAATGCCTGAGATAAATGCGGTATTGAAACAAATGAAAGAATTCTCAGAACAGATTATTTCAGGTTCGTGGAAAGGATATACCGGAAAAGCTATTACCGATATTGTGAATATTGGTATTGGAGGTTCAGATTTAGGACCACTTATGGTTACCGAGGCTCTTAAACCTTATCAGAAAAGACATATCAACCTGCATTTTGTATCAAATGTAGATGGAACACATATAGCAGAAACGGTTCTAAAAGTAAATCCGGAAACAACGCTGTTTATCGTAGCTTCTAAGACATTTACCACACAAGAAACTATGACCAATGCAGAATCGGCAAAAGCATGGTTCTTAAAATCGGCTAAAAATGCTGAGTTTGTAAAAAATCATTTTGTTGCTCTTTCAACCAATGCTACCGAGGTTGCTAAATTTGGAATAGATATTAAAAACATGTTCCAATTTTGGGATTGGGTTGGTGGAAGATATTCATTATGGTCGGCAATTGGTCTATCTATAGCTTGTGGTATTGGATATGAGAATTTCGAAGCGCTACTAGAAGGTGCACATGCTATGGATAAGCATTTCAGCACAACAAGTTTTGATAAAAACCTTCCGGTAATTTTAGCACTTATAGGAATATGGTACAATAATTTCTATAAAGCAGAAACCGAAGCAATATTACCTTACGACCAATACCTACACCGTTTTGCAGCATACTTCCAACAAGGAAATATGGAAAGTAATGGTAAATATGTAGACAGAAATGGCGAGAAAGTAAGCTACCAAACCGGTCCTATTATTTGGGGCGAACCGGGAACCAACGGTCAGCATGCTTTTTATCAGCTTATACACCAAGGTACAAAATTAATTCCTTGCGATTTTATAGCACCAGCTCAAAGTCACAATAAAATAAGCGACCACCACCAGAAACTTCTTGCAAACTATTTTGCACAAACCGAAGCGCTTATGATGGGGAAAACCGCAGAACAAGTAAAAGCAGAGCTTGTAGCGGCAGGAAAAAGCGAAGCAGAAATAAAAATGCTATTACCTTTTATGGTTTTTGATGGTAATATACCTACAAACTCTATATTAGCAAAACAAATTACGCCAAGAGCACTTGGAGCACTAATCGCAATGTATGAACATAAGATTTTTGTACAAGGAATTATATGGAATATTTTCAGTTTTGATCAATGGGGAGTACAATTAGGCAAACAATTGGCTAATGTAATATTGCCGGAACTTACCGACAATAACCCAATCGCATCGCACGATGCTTCAACCAATGGTTTGATAAATGAATACAAAAAAATGAGATAAAAATCATTTTAAATCTATATATCATCGTAAAAAAAAAATCTATAGATAGATATAAATAAAAAAGCTCGGTTCAAACTTTGAACCGGGCTTTTTTTGTGGCATCGAAAAATGGTTGCCGGTAATTGGGGAATCGCTCCCTGTCATAAGGAAATGGCTGCCGGTCATAAAATAATCATAGACGGTCATAGAATATTCATTGACCGTCATAAAAAAATGATTGGCCGTCACGAGAAAATCGTTCCCTGTCATAAAGAAATGGCAGACGGTCACAAAATAATCATAGACGGTCATAAAATAATGGCACAACCGCTATAAAAAATGAAAAATCCGCATAAAATTATCGTTCAACCGCACAAGAAAATGGCTCAACCGCATGAAATAATCATATAACCGCACCGATTTTTGACAAAACCGCAGAGGCAAATGGTTCAACCGCATATATAAATGACTTAACCGCATTAAACAATGACAAAACCGCTTCGATAAATGGTTCAACCGCACCAAATAATGGTTCAACCGCAAGAGATAATCATTATTGGGCATGGTTGTATTATTAACAGGTTTGCCCTATTCTGTAATTCTTAATTTTTATTTGAATATAAATATAAAGCTTAAAAAATATTAGGACAATGATAAATAAAAAAGAGACCCTTTTATGAGAGTCTCTTGCCATTCAATATTATGTTTTTTGTTTCTTCTTCTTCGCTGCCGGAAATAGAACATTGTTTAATATGAGTCGGTAGCCTGGAGAGTTTTTATGGTTATCAAGGTCTGTAAATGGATCGCCCACAAAATGTCGATAATCTTCGGGGTCATGTCCTCCATAAAATGTCCAGGTTCCTTTGGCAAATGTTCCATGTAAATATCTGGCTTCGTGTGCCGACTTATTTTCACCAAGTACAAGTACATTAGATTTTATTACGTCTTTATTAAAAGCCGTTGTCTGCCCCATAAATCCTTTTACGAGCGAAGTATGATTCTGGCAAAGCATGGTAGGTACTGGATCCCATTTGGCAGAAAACTCAAACAATGTAAAATAATCGTCGTTTTCTGTAACCTTTCTCGTGTCGGTAACATCAATATTAGAAAATTCATATTCCATAGGATTCATTTTCAGAGTAAAATCTCTGAAAGCAAATGTTTTTTCGAAGTTCAAAGCAGATTGACAATTGGCATGTGCCGCGTCGCCATCAAACATGCTTTCGCAAATATCAGTATCTTCGGCAGCGAGAGCTATGTCAAAAGAGTCGGTGCCTGAACACATTGCAAATAAAAAACCACCTTGACTTACATAATCTCTGATGGATTTGGCAATAAACAATTTGAGTTGCGATACCTTCTGAAAGCCGTATTTTTTTGCTTCGGCTTCGCTGTTTGCAACCTGTTCTTGGTACCAAGGTACGTTTCTGTAGCTAGAATAAAATTTACCGTACTGTCCGGTAAAATCTTCATGATGCAAATGCAGCCAATCATATTTTGATAAATCTCCGGCAACAATATCCCCATCATATATTACTACGTAAGGTATTTCGGCGTAGGTAAGAGCTAGGGTAACGGCATCGTCCCAAGGTAATTTTTCTTTAGGAGAATAAACTGCAATTTTAGGGGGTTTTTCTAATTTAAGAGCGTCCATATTTGCACTGGGCGATTTGATAGATTCTAATATTGCTTGAGTTTGTGCATCAGCAATTATTTCATATGATACGCCTCTTATGTCGCATTCTGTTTTTATACCCTCATTATATTGAAATAAAAAACTACCACCTCTGTAGTTCAAAAGCCATTGCGCATCTAGGTTATTTTGTAGTACCCAATAGGCAATACCATATGCTTTCAGGTGGTTTTTTTGTGTATTATCCATGGGTATCATCAAACTAAAAGCAAAGCCTATATTAGATAAAAAAATCAGGAATAAAATTAGTCCTAGTTTAAAATGGAGATTTTTCATTTTCAAAATTTGTATTTGGAACAATATGGTCAAACGGATTTGTATTATTAGTCGTATTTGATTTTGATTTATTAGATGAATCGGTATTCATTTTCGAGCTAAATATCATATTATTTTGATTCGAATCAGTACTGCTTATAAATCCTCCGTTGTTGAATTCGTCGAGTTCGGTAAATTTAGCAAGTTCTTTAATGAAACGAAGCCGCACGGTATCTACCGCACCATGTCTGTTTTTGGCAAGAATAATTTCGGCTACACCCATATTGCTTCTGCCTTCTTCATCTTCTATTATACCGTAATATTCAGGTCGGTGAATGAACATTACCATATCGGCATCTTGTTCAATTGCACCAGATTCTCGAAGGTCAGACAGTTGTGGTTTTTTATCACCACCTCTAGTTTCAACCGAACGGTTAAGTTGCGAAAGTGCTACAATAGGAATGTTTAGTTCCATGGCTACCGCTTTTATTTGTCTTGAAATCATACTCACCTCTTGTTCTCGGCTGCTTGAAACACCGGAAGTCATCAGTTGTAAGTAGTCAATAAAAAGCATTTTCACACCGTGTTTTTCTCTCAATCGTCGCGCTTTAGCTCTGAATTCAAAAATTGAAAGGGCAGGAGTATCGTCAAGAAATATTGGTGCTTTTGAAAGTATTTGCGTTTTTGTTTCTAATATCTTCCATTGTTCACCATCTAACCGTCCATTTTTTATTTTTTCATGCGGCAGTTCGGTTTCACTTACAATAAGACGGTTTACCAGTTGCAGATTTGACATTTCCAGTGAAAATATACCAACGGGAATATTGTGGTCAACTGCCATTTTTCTAAGCATAGACAATATAAAAGCTGTTTTACCCATAGCAGGTCGAGCAGCAATTACAATCATGTTGGCAGGTTGCCATCCCGATGTGATTCTGTCTAATGGAGTGAAACCAGAAGGTACACCACTTAAGCTGTCTTCTCTTTGTCCGGCTTCTGCAATCATTGCAAGCGCCTGTGGAATAAGCGCTCCTATTGGTGCCGATTCTTTTTTAATGTTTCCCTCTGATACATTAAAAATCTCTTTCTCAGAGAAATCTAATAAATCTTGAACATCGGTTTCTGTATCGTATGCTTTTTCTTGTATTTGAGTAGAAACTCTTATTAGTTCTCTTTGAATGAACTTTTCTGCAATAATTTTTGCATGATATTCAACATGGGCAGCAGACGATACTTTCTGTGTTAGTTTTGAGAGAAAAAATGGTCCTCCAATTTTGTCAATATCTCCATTTTTGCGCAGTTTTTCACTAACGGTAATTAAATCTACCGGCTCATCCGATGTTGCTAATTGTCTAATTGCTGCATATATAAGCTGGTTGTTTTTATCGTAAAAACTTTCAGGTTTCAATATGTCTATAACGCCTGTTACAGCATTCTCATCAATCATCAATTGTCCCAATACTATTTCTTCAATATCGGTAGCTTGGGGTGGAAGTTTGCCGTATTCTATGAAGTTTGGAGTCTGAGTATTTTGATTTCTATTGTTTTTGTATGTTTTATAATTTTTAGCGTCCTGCATACCTCTTTTCCTTATTTATACAAAAGTAATCAATATAAATTGATTTTCTACCCAAGAGTTATCTACAATAGAATGTTTATAAAATGTTAATAATTGTATAAAACTTCAGATTGTCATCAATTCTAGAGCAGTAGGTGCTGTACCGAAACGATGATGAATAAATTACAAAACTGCTATTTATAGAGAAGGATCGCGACTAGTAGAAGTTTCTTTATTTGGAATTAAATACAAGGTGTAGAAGTGTTTATTTTAAAACCTTGCAACAACTCTTCTATGTGCATTTTCCTTTTTCCAGCAAGTTGAATTTCAATTGGATAAATAACTCCATCGGAGCAAGTGATTGAAATAGATTTTTTGTTTATGTAATTTATTGTGCCCACAGCTTCTGTAACTTCTTTTGTCTCGAATTGTGCAGAATATATTTTCAGTATGTGTGTAATATTATTGGCATCGGTAATAGTTGTGTATGCTCCCGGATACGGAGAAAAGCCTCTTATGTGGTTATAGATGCTTTGTGATGTTTTATTCCAGTCAATAATACAATGTTCTTTAAATATCTTTGGAGCCGATTTTAGCTGAATTTCCTGCGATATTTTATTGTTTTGTGGAATTGCTTTAATGGTGTTTGATTCAATTTCTTTTACTGTTTTTACAACGAGTTTGGCACCTATGTTCATCAATGTATCATGAACAATACCAGCATTGTCGGTATCATTAATGGAGATTTTTTCTTGCAGCAGAATGTTACCGGTATCAATATCTTCATTGATAAAAAATGTGGTAACTCCGGTTTCTTTTTCGCCATTAATCACCGCCCAATTAATAGGAGCAGCGCCTCTATACTGTGGCAGGAGTGAAGCGTGTAGATTGAAAGTTCCTTTTCGGGGCATATTCCACACCTGTTTGGGCAACATGCGGAAGGCTACTACAATTTGCAATTCTGCTTTATAAGTAGCCAGTGCTTCAAGAAATGCTTCATCTTTTAACTTTTCAGGTTGCAAAAGGGGAATATTGTATGTAAGAGCTGCCTTTTTCACAGCAGACTCTTGTATTTGTTGTCCGCGACCTGCTTTTTTATCAGGAGCGGTAACTACAGCAACAACATTGAAATTATTTTCAATAAGGTTTACCAAAGGAGCAACTGCAAACTCAGGTGTACCCATATATATAATTCTCAAGCTATTGTCCATTTACAGTATGTTTTTTATGTTTCTTTTTAAAGAATTTTTTCAAAAATGGAAATTTATTTTTAATGAATGATATGAGACTAACCGACTCATTATCGTCTTCATAATAACCATTTCCGTAGCCGTAGTTGTATCTGTAACCATATTTATATCGGTAGCTGTATTTGCCATAACCGCCATATTTGTAGCCGTATGCATTATTGTAATCTATATCATTTATAAGTATGGTTATTTTGTCTAAATTCTTCTCATATCTTAGATCGTTTACAAATTTCAGAACATTTTTACTAGAGTAGTTTTGTCTTATTACAAAAATATTAGCATCGGTGTAATTCATTATCAATAGAGCATCGGCAACAAGAGCTACTGGAGGTGTGTCTATAATTATGTAGTCATATTCATCTTTTAATCTTGTCATGAGTTCACCAAATTTCTTGTTCTCTATCAATTCGGCAGGGTTGGGCGGAATTGGTCCAGATACAATAGTATGCAGGTTGTCTATTCCAGTTTTGTTTATAATTTCTTTGTAGCTAGATTTACCAATAAGATAGGTACTCATACCTGCATTATTCTGACAATTAAATATTTTATGAATTTTTGGTTTTCTCATATCTAGACCAATGAGAAGAACTTTTTTGTTTGATAGAGCAATGATTGAAGCTAAGTTTACGGCACAAAACGATTTACCTTCTCCACTTATGGTAGAACTTATAGAAATTACAGCTTTTTCTTTGCCTTGTAATAGGTATTGCAGGTTGGTTCTTAGTGTTCTGAAAGATTCTGATATTGAAGATTTTGGATGATTCTGTACAACTAAATCGGTGTCTTTTGTATTGTGCGAAATAGCTCCTAAAATTGGTATGGTTGTGCTTTTTTCAACATCTTTTCTGTCTGTTATTTTATCATTAAAAAAATCTTTTATAATAATCAATAAAGCAGGAAGGAGTAAGCCTAAAAAGAAGCCAATCATCATATTAATAGAACGTTTCGGAGAAATTTGTTCTGAGTTTTGTATTATGGCGCTGTCAAGTATTTTTACATCGGGTATGTTTGATGCTTTGGTAATACCAGCCTCTGTTCTTTTTTCAAGTAAGAAATTGTAGATATTATCGTTTAAGTCAAATTTTCTTTGAATGTTTATCAATTCTCGTTCAGTTACCGGTAGTTTTTGTATTTCTTGATCAAGAACTGATATGTTTTTATCTGCTTCTTTTATCTCAATTTTAGCACCTTCTATAATATTGTTTACGTTTTCAATGAGAGCATTTACCGTATTTTTTATTTTTAGATTGATAACTTCCATGGTTGGGTTATCTTTTGTGGCACTATATTCCGTAACATTTTTTTCTGAATACAAGGCACTTAATTGAGCAACAAGAGAATTTAGCAAATTGTCTTGAATGCCTATTACCGATGGAGTTATTACATCTTTAAAGTCGTTTTTTGATTTTATGTAATTTTTAAGATATTCATAATATTTCATTCTTATTTCAAGAATAGATTTCTGAGCTTGTTGTTGTTCAAGTTTTTCAAACAGTGAAGTTCCTTCTTTACTTAAATCTATTATTTTATTGTTAAGCCTGAATCTTTCCAAATTTCGTTCAGCCTTTTGCAATGAATCTATAATGTTATTCAATTGTTCGTCAATAAATTTAATTGTATTGAGTGCTGAAATATTTTTTTCTTCAATATTTCTTCTTATGTATATTTCTATAAGTTTATTTAGAAAGTCAATTTCTTTTTGTGCTACATTGCCCGATTTGTTAAGCTTGAGCATTGTTCCTTTTTCAAAGATAGATTCTACTTTTAGACCTTTATTATAGGATCTCGCTATTGCGTAATAATCATTAAGAAAGAAGAAGTAACTGATATTTTCATTATTATCAGAGAAGTTTGCATTTTTTTCTATTCTGAATGTTAAAAAATCGTCGGAGTAGGTTTCTCCAAAAAACATTTCTTTTTTTATGTTTTTGCCGGTTGGGTAAGTTATTTCTAAATTGTATTCTGTCTCTGAAACGAAACTTAGATTTACTCTCTGTTGTATTGTTTGATTTTTTGTAGTGTCTAAAACTACTTTAAAGGGACTTGTTGTATAGATTTCACTCTCATTTATTCTACCTTTTGCCCAATATGATACTTGAAAATCTAGTTCTTTTACTGTTTCAAAACTCAGAGTGTATGATTGTAAAATACCTATTTGGTTTTCTACATTTTTGCGTTGTGCTTTGGAGTATGCTCCAAATTCGCTTATAATGCTTTCAATACCTCCATAACCTTCTCCCTTTTCCAATACCAAGAGCGAGGCACTTGTACTATATTGTTTGCTTGAATATCTGTTGATTAAGAAGGAAACCGAAAGACCAACAAATATAGAGAGTACAAACCAATACCAATTAGAACTAAATTTATAAATATATTTTTTTATATCTATAGTCTCTTCTTCTTGTAAATAGTTGTTAGAGATTTTATTTGCTGCTGAACTCATTTGAGAAATATCTAGTAATAAATTGTCGTTAATGTTTTTTTCTATCGTTTTATTATTTATTTGCACCAACTCCTGCAAATCCTAGTATGAGGATAGTCGTTGTAAGTGCTGATAGCATTAGAGATATTGTAGGAGTATTAAGTTTGAATGTTTTCAGCTTAACGGGTTGTACCATTAGAACATCGCCTGGTTTTAAGAAGTAATATTCTGAATTTATAATATTTATATCTGTTAAATCTAATTTAACCGTTTTTATATTATCGGGATTGTTTCTTATCAGGATAAGATTTTTTTATCTCCATATTCAGTTGCATCTCCAGCAAGAGCCAGTGCTTCAAATACTGATATTTCATTTTGAAATACTGTGAATTGTCCTGGATTTCTCACATCGCCAAGCACAGATATTTGAAAGTTTAATAGCTTTATTATGAGAGTGGAATTATTGAAATATTTATTTACGCTTTTTTGTATTTTTTCTTCTGCTGCAAAAACATCCATACCTGCAATATGTATAGTGTCTATAACCGGAATTTTTACATAACCTTTATTATCAATTGTAAAACCTTTCAAAAAGATAGATGCATTTCCTGAAACGGTTGTGTTTGTACCCGATTCTAAGTTGAAAAGTTTGTCAATATCTTGATTGAGACTCAGAATCTTTATATACAATAAATCTCCCGGCTGCAATAGGTGAGGGGTATTGTTTTTAGTATGTTCCTGTATTTGTTGGGTTTCTGGTCGGTTATAAAGGTGCACCAAATGTTCTCTTGTTGTACATGATATTAGACTGATAAATATCAGGGAGTAGAGTATTATATTTTTTTTTATCATTATTCAATAAGTATAAAATGCAGTTTTCTTTTATCAATGCTTAATGTTTATTAAAAAAATTGTATGCAATAATTAAGATATTGTAAAATAACTTTAAGCAACAAAATTAATAATAAATATCAATGTTGCAAATTTCATATTTTTTTATTTAAGACTATTGTTGTGCTAATTCCTAAATTATCATGATATTTTAAACCAACATTCAAAGAACTTTTTTTTAAGAGTAGTTTTACATACGTGCAAATTGGGGTATTTGAATTTTCTAAACCTAAATAAACTTCTGCGTATTTGCCTGTTTGTAAAGTGCTTCCAATACAATATACGGGTAGGTAGTTTTCATATTTATTAATTTGTGCAGCAAAACTTAATGCTTCTGAATAGTGATAACTAATACCTGTTTTAAAGTTATAAAGTAATTTATTTTTACTGAAATTAAATATGCTGTTCAGTGCTGTTCCAAAGTCAATTTTTTCTGTAAATGAAATATGAAGTCCTATATCGGGCGAAAATATGTGTTTTCTAGAATTTTCTATTGCATGTATCGACGCATATTTCAATCGCAAACCTAGACTTACGTGTTTAAATATTGTCTTATTTACTGAAATTGCGGTGTTTCTGTAATAATAATTGTTCGTTCCATATATTTGACCAACAATTCCTAAATGGGTGGTTGCATTTACTAGAATGTCTAATTGAGCCAAAAGAGAATTAAGATTGTAAACAGAAAAGTAATTCTTGTAACTTAAATTTGCAACTACTTTAGTGTTTGTGTTGGAAAAAGAAAGTGCCGGATTGGAAAGTGTATTAAGCGTATTTTGTGAACTAGAAACAGTTGTGTTTGATAGTTCTACAGCATAATATTCAGTTTTTTGAAGTGATTGTGTGCTTACTTTTAATACACAAAAGAATGATAGTGCTGTAAGAAACAATCTAAACGGATTGAAAAATAAAATTCCACACTTGTTTTTAGGAAGTGTGGAATTTGTATTAATTAGTTTTATACTCAAAACTTATTTTTTTTAAATCATTATTAGCTTCAACAATTTTCTCTTTTAGCGATTGTTTAAATTGTTTCAATTGTTCTTTTACGTTATTGTCTGTCTTTGCAATAAATTGAGCAGCTAGAATTCCGGCATTTTGAGCTGCATTTATACCAACAGTAGCTACCGGTATTCCCGGAGGCATTTGTACAATTGCCAAGAGAGCATCCATGCCATCTAGAGACGCATTTATAGGCACCCCAATTACCGGCAAGGTTGTCATAGATGCAATTACACCCGGAAGGTGTGCTGCCATTCCTGCTGCTGCTATAATAACCTCAATTCCTCTGTTTTCTGCATTCTTAGCAAAGGTTTCTACAGCTTCAGGGGTTCTGTGCGCAGAAAGTGCATTTATTTCAAATGGAATTTTAAAATCATTGAGTATCTTTGCTGCTTTCTCCATTACAGAAAGGTCTGAGGTACTGCCCATGATTATACTTACTTTTGGTGTCATATAATATTATATTAATGTTTATCTTTGCAAAAATAAAATCAATTAGTTAGTGTTCAAATTTTTTTTAGGAAAAAATAACATAATCACTTATGGTTAATGAAATAACAATTCACGATAAATTATTTGTCAAATATATAGATTATAATTCGATTAAGCAAAAAGTAAAAGAAATTGCTGTTGCCATTAGCAATGACTATTCTAATAAGGAGCTTGTTTTTATTTGTATACTAAATGGTGCTTATATGTTTGCTTCCGATCTTACAAAAGCGTCAACAATTGAATCAGAAATCCATTTTGTTAAATTATCTTCTTATCTAGGAACTAAAACTTCGGGAATAGTTTCTGAACTTATTGGACTACAGATAGATATTGAGAATAAAGATGTGGTTGTTATTGAAGATATTATTGATACAGGTGTAACATTACAAAAAATAATAGAAATTCTACAAGCGAAAAATCCAGCTTCGGTTGAGGTTGCTTCTCTTTTATTTAAACCAGATACTTACAAAGGGCAGTTTAAAATAAAATATTTTGGATTTGAAATTCCTGATAAATTTGTAGTAGGATATGGTTTAGATTACAATAATAAGGGAAGAACGCTAAAAGACATCTATCAATTAAAAATTTCTTGATAATTTTGGTTTCTTTAAAAAAAGAGTATTGATATAAATAGTGATAATATATTTTTAAATTTTAAATAGATTAAAGGCTTATGTTAAACATTGTATTATTTGGTCCTCCAGGAGCAGGAAAAGGCACACAGTCTGAATTGATAATTAAAAAATACGACTTGGTTCATTTCTCTACCGGAGATATTTTAAGAGCTGAAATCAAAGCTCAGTCGGCACTTGGACTTAAAGCTAAGCAGTTCATGGATAAAGGTGAACTCGTTACCGATGAAATTGTAATTGGTATGATTGAAAATAAAATTGAACAAAACAAAAATGCTAAAGGTTTTATTTTTGATGGTTTTCCAAGAACTTCTGCTCACGCTGTTGCGCTTGATAAAATTTTGATTAACAGAAATATTCCTATCTCAGGAATGATTGCTCTTGAAGTTCCAAAAGATGAGCTTATTTCAAGACTGTTGCTTAGAGGTAAAGATTCAGGAAGAGCCGATGATCAAGATCAGACAATTATTGAAAACAGAATTAAAGTTTACAATAACGAAACAGCTCCGGTAATTGATTATTACGCTAAACAAA
Source organism: Bacteroidales bacterium (assembly GCA_016714605.1). GTDB lineage: Bacteria > Bacteroidota > Bacteroidia > Bacteroidales > UBA1715 > JADKDL01. Next base: position 169,566 of record JADKDL010000013.1, read on the forward strand.
ATAAATATATTTCTATATTAGGAGTTGGTTCTATAGAAGAAATATTTTCAAAAATTGCTTCTGCAATTGATGCTAAATAGAATTCTAGGAGAAAGTTAGGGTTTGATTATTAGAAAATTAAATCCTAACTCAACTGCATAGAAAAATTTCATATTTAAGGGTGTGTAATTAAAAAAATCACACCAAATATTCAGAATAGCTTTCTTTTAATTATAGTACTATTTCTTTTTTTCAAATTAACACAGCAATAAATGTCTAATTCAAATTTTGTAGATTACGTAAAATTATATGTCAAATCAGGTAGTGGTGGGGCCGGTTGTATGCACTTGCATAGAGATAAATTGACTGCAAAAGGTGGCCCAGATGGTGGTGACGGAGGTAGAGGCGGACATATAATTATAAGAGGTAATGAGCAAATGTGGACTTTATTGCCGCTCAAATATACAAAACATATTTCTGCTGATAATGGAACTTCAGGTAGTAGTGCTAATCAAACCGGTGCCGAAGGAACTGATGTTTATATAGATGTGCCACTTGGTACCGTTGTTAAAATGGCTGAAAGTGAAGAGATTGTTTTTGAAATTACCCAACATGATGAAGAGAAAATCTTAATGCCCGGAGGTAGGGGCGGAATGGGAAATGCCTTTTTAAGTCAGCCACATTTCAAACTCCTCGTTTTGCTCAACCGGGAGAGCCCGGTCTAGAAGATTGGATAATACTTGAACTTAAAGTACTTGCCGATGTTGGCTTGGTAGGCTTTCCAAATGCAGGAAAATCGACCTTACTTTCTGTCGTTTCAGCTGCTAAACCAAAAATTGACAATTATCCGTTTACAACTCTGGTTCCTAATTTAGGTATTGTTTCTTACAGAGACAATCGATCATTTGTAATGGCCGATATACCCGGAATTATTGAAGGAGCTCATGACGGAAAGGGTTTAGGGCTACGTTTTTTGCGACATATTGAGCGAAATTCAATGCTTCTTTTCATGATTCCTTCCGATACAGAAAATATTAAGAAAGAGTTCGATATTTTACTAAATGAACTTGCTCTCTACAATCCGGAATTGCTCGATAAAAAAGAATTTTAGCAATTACAAAAACCGACTTGGTTGATGATGAATTGGTTGAAATGTTAAAAGAAGATTTGCCTGAAATTCCTTATATCTTTATTTCTGCTGTAGCTCAGAAAAACATATTAGAATTGAAAGATTTAATCTGGAAAAACCTTGTGTAATGAATTCAATAGTATCACTACTGTTTGAATGGGATAAAAATGTTTTTCTTTTTGTAAATTCTGCTCACAATCAGTTTCTTGATACAATTATGTGGTATGTATCTGAAATTTATTTTTGGGTACCTTTTTATATATTTCTCCTATATCTTGTAAAAAAAAGATATTCGTGGAAAAGTTTTATTGTCATTTTTTTAATACTTGTTGCATTAGTAGGTATAGTTGATAGTACGACTGTGCATTTCTTCAAAAATGTATTTAACCGACTTAGACCCTCTTGGCAACCCGCGTTACAAGGTCAAATACATTCAGTAAATGATTATATAGGTGGAATGTATGGTTTCATTTCGTCACATGCTGCTAATACGGCTGCGATAGCGCTGTTTTTTATTTTACTATTGAGAATCCCATGGCTTATGGGTATTCTTATCTTCTGGGTGCTGCTCATTTCATACAGCAGGGTCTATTTGGGAGTACATTACCCTACCGATGTTATTGTAGGTATGCTATATGGGAGTTTAATAGGTAGTATTTTTCTATATACAGCAAAACGTTTTTTGCCTAAAGTATTTGAAACCAAATTGTAGATTCACAGATTGTAATTTCAGTGACAGTTTATTAAATTTACGTCAGTTTGACTCTAGAAAAAATGCAGAAAACTCCGTTTATTTAGGTTTACAGTCCAAATTATTCAATTTATGCTGAGAAAGAAAATATTATTGAAATTCATTATATTTGAGAATTAAAAATTATTATTTTCTGTTTGAATGCCGTGCTACAAGCACTACTTTATTCTATAATATTGCGTTTGGGTTGCAAACCCAAACGAGCGGCGATTACACAGAAAATTTTTCATATATTCAAGGTTTAGATTATGGTGGTCGCAGTTATTTTAATTTTTGTAAATATGCTTTCCAAAATATCAATTATAAACAAGCCAAATATTTATTTAGTCTTTAAAAATTTAATTTGAAAAAGAAAATATTTTTATTCTTTATATTACAGTTTAGCTTTATATCTGTATTTTGTCTTTCTGGTAGACTTATTACTCCGTATTTTAAAAAAATAATTCAATATGATTATGTTGTTAAAGGAAAAATTATTTCTATAAAGAAAAATGAAAGATTTGGGATTACAGCTCCCTTACTTCAGATTGAGATTATAGATAATTTTGGACAAGAAATTGGAGATACTCTATGGATAATACCAATAAACACATATGAATTAAATTCAGAAGTTAATTTTTGATAGTGTTAAAGGATTTCACTATTTTCTTTAAAAGAGATGACGCAAGTTATTTTTATGAACCTAGTGATTCATATTTCTTATTACAAGTGTTTAATAATGAGGTTAGGGCAATGTTCTCATCTTTTGATGTTTTTCTTAGTAAATTATTTAATTTACATGGTGTAAGAAAAAATGAATATTAATAGGTTTGAAAAGAAACTTGTAAAGAAGCTCCGCTAATTTAAGGGTGTGCTCTATTAGGCGAAGCGTCCTCGCTTCGTCTATGCATTCAAGGCCTCTGGCCTGTTTTATTAAAATGTTTTCCATTTTCAAACCAGCATTTTCCCGTGAGAAAAGCTTCACTTATTTGAATTAGAAAGCTGTATTGCACTCCAAAGAAAAAATAACTATATTTGCTGTACATTAAAAACGTACAAATGAGAATCATAAACCCCATATACGACCAAGCCTTCAAGTACCTCATGGAGAACGAGCGTATTGCCAAAATGATTCTCTCGCTCATTATTGAAAAAGAAATAATTAGTTTGCAAACAAAACCGCAAGAGGTAAAAACACACGACCCCAAACGTGATATTCCTCTTTCTCGTTTCGATTTCAAAGTAATTATAAAAGACATAGATAATAAGCATGTAAACGTTCTGATTGAGATTCAGAAATCTAACAAGCCAAACCCAATCATGCGGTTTCGTCGATACCTTGGCAAAAACTACATAAAACAAGAAACCTTTGTAGATTCCGATGGCAAACAAGTAACAGAACCACTGCCCATAATTACCATTTATTTTCTTGGTTACAATCTTGCCCATTACGATACCCCTGCAATAGTGGTAAACAACGTGGTGAAAGATACGGTAAACAATTGTATCATAGACCACAAAGATAGGTTTGTAGAACTACTCACACACCCAAGTTACATATTGCAAACCGGACGATTGAGAGAAAGCCGCAAAACACGCATAGAGAAATTTCTCGCAATTTTCGACCAGCAGTGCATAACCAACGACCGTTACATTCTCGATATTGAGGATGCCGCAGACGATAATGATATTGCCACAATAAAAGAATACCTGCACCGCGCCACCGAAGACGAGGAAATGCTTCTAAAACTAGAATTAGAAGAAGATGTAGAAAAAGAATTCCAAACCTTGGAAAAGAATTTGGAGAAAGCTTTATTGAACGAAGCTCAAGCACAAGAAACCTTGAATACTACAATAAGAAACCTACACTCAATGAACATGCCTATTGAGCAAATAGCTTCTATTACAGGCAAAGATATTGATTTTGTGAAACAGGTGATAGGATAGGCTTAAACTACCAAAATAAACAGAAATATAGCCTCGCTCACAATATATTAAAAACCGCAATATTCATATACTTTTCCGGGGTGCAACTTTACCATTCCTGCAAATTCCATATTCAGTAACATTGCCGATACCTTACTTATTGGTAGTTTAGACCTTACAGAAAGAGCATCCATGCTTAGTTTGCTCTCTTGTTTTAGGAATGAAATAAGAAACTCTTCTTCGGGGGTGAGTTCTACAAATAAGCTGCGTTGTATACTTGGTTTTGTTTTCACGCCATGTTCCCAGTTTAGAATATATTCAATATCAGAAACCGACTCAAACAAGTGAGCTTTATTCTGTTTTATAAGGTTATTGCAGCCCAAAGAGTAATTATCGGTAACTTTGCCGGGTAGTGCAAAAACATCTCTATTGTAGTTATTTGCATATTCTGCTGTAAGCAGAGCTCCTCCTTTTTTTGCCGATTCTATTACAATTGTTGCATCTGCCATGCCAGCAATAATTCTGTTTCGGGTTACAAAATTAAATTTGTCAAGTGGCGATGTTGAGTGAAATTCAGATACCAAACAACCTTTTGCTTCAATTGCTTTGGCTAATAATTTATGATCGGCCGGATATACCTTATCAAGTGAATGTCCTACAACTGCAATTGTATTCAAATTGCAATCTAATGCATATTTATGTGCGCAATAATCTACACCATAAGCCAGACCGCTAATTATTACCGGATTGTGTTTTTGCAGTCCTTCTATTAGTTTTTTGCATTGTTCTTTGCCATAGCTGCTTGCGTTTCGGGTGCCAACTATGCTTATTATCTTTTCTGATTCTAGTGAATGCACTCCTTTTTTGTATAACAGTATTGGTGCATCTTCGCAGTGTTTCATTCGTTCCGGATAGTCTTTATCTAAATAGCAGAGTGCATTTATGTTGTGTTTTTCCATAAATTCAATCTCTTTTTCTGCCAAAGCTTGATACTTCTCATCTTTGAGCGATGCAATTACTGTTTTTGATAGGCGCGGCACAGTTTCCTGCAACGTATTTGTTTGAAGAAATACGTTTTCAATAGTTCCTGCATAAGCAATAAGTTTCTTTGCAGTAGTTATACCTATGCCGGGTATTATACTGAGAGCGATAAGATATCTGAGTCTGTTTTTTTCCATAAAAAAAGCCATGCATTTTAGCATGGCTCAAATATATCTAATTTGTTATACTATTGCAAATATAATACGAATGGAATTTTCTTAGAAATCTCTTCGTCTCCTTTGTAGTTTGATGATGTAAATACTCTTACCGGAGCTATTTGTTTTACTTTTTTATAAATTCTCATATCGGTAGTGTCTAAGTACCAGTCTTCTATGAAGATAACAGTAGTTATTTCCATAGGGTCGAAGTTATTGGTTGATACAACGGTATCTGTTACTGTACCATTTTCGTCTTCAACGTAATACTCTTCTGTTGATTCGCCTAGATTTTCTCTTACCTTTTTCTCATTTAGTTTTGTCTTGTCAAAATAATCATAAACATCTTTGTTTTCTTTAACTGCTCTGTTTATCAATATTTCTACAAATCTATTTACGCTCAAACTCTCTAGCCAGTGGGGTGTTGTACCGTTATAAAGGTTAAATTCATAACTGATGTCTGAACCTATAAGCATCATATTCTCAAAAGGTTTGTTTGGTGTTTTTTCAAAATTGTACCAAAAATGAAGTTTTTTAATTTGGTCGGTTTTTAGAGTATCAGAATCTTTATAAAAAATGCTTATAGGCGCATATTTTAATACTTCTTTTTTCATAGAAAATGTTTCTTCATCGAAAAACCATCTTTCATTCATCACCAATCGTTGCAGATTCTTCTTATTGAAATTTACATTTTTTATAATTTGTTGGTCAGTGCCTGTATTGGTATCAAAGGCAAAAACGGTATCTTGGTAAGTACCTATTTGTCTATTAATTTCTTCTAGAGAAAGTTTAGATTGATTATCGAACGCACTTGTTACTGCTATTTTTCCATTTAGTGTGTTTGTTACAAGGAAATTAACAAAAGTATCAACTTCCATTGATTTGAATATGGTTTGATTGGTAACGATCATGTTATGTTCGTAGGTTACCAATACCTCACTTGGTATAAGTGCGTTTTTGTTTTGATTACTTTCGCTTTTTTGCTGATTTTGGCATGACGCAATAATCAAAAGCATTGGCAGTAGGTAAAATAATATCCTCATCAGTTTTATTTTTTTAATTACAATCTTGTTTTCATAACCAACTTCTATAGTTAAATATTATAGAAATAGAAGTGTTTATCTTGAATATTTAATTACTAAAAAGTTATTTAGATTTTTTTAATCTCTTTTTATAAGAAATTTCAAATATCATTTTACAAGTATAAGAAAAAAATGTAAAAACGTAATGTTTTATACACTTTTAAATTTGTCGAGCGAACTGGTAATTGCAAAAAGTTCTGAATCGTTGAGTGAATTTACGCTTATTGGAGGAAAAGCAACAGGTTTGTTACTTTTAAGTTGTTTTAGATAGAGATATTTCACGAAGCCATTTTTTTTAATTTCATAGCTATAAAATTCATGTTGCGGTATTTCTATGGCTCTACAATTTTTTGCGAACATTCTTATGTGGTAAAATCGAAATAATAGTTTCCCATTTATATCGGCAAAATAAATGAAATATAGTTTTTTTGCATTTCTAATGATATTATATACAATATAAATAACAGCTAATAAGCCTATTAAAACATGTTTTCCGTAACCGTCGGCAATTGTGTTTAAGGAATCGATAAAGGTTACTATTACAATACTTGCAGCAAACAGTACCATAATAATGAGTCTTGTAAATTTGTTTTTAGCTGCATGTTTTTTGTTCTGGAAAATCATAGTTAATCTGTTTATTAGCTGTTTTTGAAAGTTAAAATTGTGAAATTACTAAAATTTAAATGAAAAACCGAATGTCATACCCGGATGGCTATTAATATCAAATTCTGTGTAGAACCCTGCCACTTTAGAGAAGTTTATTCTGCAACCTAACAGCACACCACCTACAGCTGTAGCTGCCGGATTTGATCTTGTTTGCGGGTTAGAGCGGTAATAATTATTTTGAAAACGTACTGCTACTCCAAAATAAGGTCCTGCATAGACATCAAATATTGAGAAAAACGGTTCTTTGGTCATAGAGTAAAAATCAAATGATAAAATGCTCTAAACTGATTGCTTAATACCGCAGCTCCGTAACCTTGGTAATCCCAATTAGAAGGGAATTGCTCTTGGGTCATGACATCGAACAAACTTGATTCGCCACCAACACCTATGTAACCAATACCTAATTTTTTTGTAACACCTACTTCATAAGCAAATACAAATTTGGGATAGGTAAGTGCAGACTCTGCATTTTTGGAATATAATGGATAACCTGCACCAAATGGAGCTACAATACCAATATTGATAATTTTTGTGCCTTTTACAAATGGTGCACCACTTTGTGTTTGGGACTTTTGCGCAAAACTTATTGTACTTAATAAGCTTAATGCTAATAAAATTGAAAAAACTTTTGTCTTCATTTGTTTATTTTTTAAGTTTTAAGTTGTTAGACATATCGCATTTTTAAGAAAACTAAAATTTTCCACAAAAATTGTTACATATAACAGAGTAATTTTTATGTTTATTACCATAATTTATTAAATTTTCGTTTCTATCAAATTATCGACCAAAATTTTGATATGAAAAACTAAATCTTTTTTTATATTTATTTTTATCTACATCTATTCCTATTACAAATATATGAAACATTAATGAGAGAGCAAGATTCGTTTAGTAAAATGATGTTACATAATTATTTGAATAAAAATTATGTAAGTAAAAGTATATCAAGGTGTTATATAAATAGTAATAGAAAATACCTATCTTTGATTTTTCAAAACACGAAAACTAAATGAGCTGAATATTTATTTCCAATATTTTACATTAGTACGTAATGACATAATTTTAATTTCAAATATTTCATACAGCTATTAGGAGTTTTTTGAAATTTGAATTTACTTTACACTTTAAAATTGTTCAAACCTTTTATTGTTTTTTTATGCAAAAAAAATATCAATGGGCGTCTTTGTTTGTAACCAATTTCTTGGGGGTACTGAACAATAATTTTCTAAGAAATTTATTTGTTTTTGTCAGCGTAAGTGTTTTGGCATTGAAAGACAAAGAGTTAATGGTAACCCTTGCAGCTGGTCTGTATGTTTTGCCATATATCTTTTTTTCTCCACTGGGAGGTCGATTGGCTAAGGCACATCGTAAGAGCGATATACTTTTTTGGACCAAAATGGCAGAATTATTTATATTCATACTTGCATGTTTTGCATTTTATCTACGTTCGGTTGAGCTTATTTTATTTTGTGTTTTTGGGGTTGGACTTACCAGTACTTTGTTTTCTCCGAGCAAGTACGGTCTCATTAGAGATATTGGTGGAGAAGCCGGACTTTCTTTTGGTACCGGCACGCTTGAGATGATGACTTTTTTTGGCGTGCTTTTGGGTAGTTTCGTTGCAGGAATCATTGCCGACAACTATACACTTATGCTTTTTATGATGTTTTTGTTGCCTGTAGCAATAGCCCAAGTTTTTTCTGCGAGAATGCTTAAAAATATTCAGGAAACTGCTCCTATGAAAGATGTAAAAGAATCTATAAATCCTATTACATTTCTCGTAAAATCGGTAAAATGGGCAGGCTCTATACCTTCTGCAAATGTTATAATTGCCGCTTTGGCAGTATTTTGGATGTCGGGTAATTTTATTCAGATGAATATATTGATGCACTGCGACTCTTATTTGAATATGGATAATACCCAAACCGGATTGATGATGATTGTTTCTGCTGTAGGTATTGGAGTTGGTAGTTTTTTAACAGGACTTCTATCAGGCAAAAAAATAGAACTGGGTTTTACTCCAATAGGAGCAATTGGCATGATGGTATGTTTACTTATTTTGTACTTTGCTCGTCCCGTGGGGTATTCCTTTTCGGTACTTATTTTTCTCACATCGTTTTTCAGCAGTGTGTATATGGTGCCGTTGAGTGCATGGGTTCAACATAGTGTCGATGGACGTTTGCAGGGCGATATGTTGGCATATTCAAACTTTACAATTTTCCTATTTATTTTAATTTCAGCAGGTATATATGCTCCAGTTGTAAAATTTGCTGACACACACACTATTTGGTTGTTGTTGTTTGTAATTATAGCATTTATTTTGGTTATATTGCTCACAAAAGTAAAAGGTACATGGAAGCGCACACTTTCTGTATTGTCAGGTAGAAAGTAATAAAAAAGCCAATTTGCTGAATTTTGGTTGTACATAAAAAAAAGATGATTATTATCTTTTTTATGTGTATTTTCTACTATATTTAATGATTGTATTTTTAATAAAAGAAATTAACAATAAAACAAAGGTAGCAAATGAGAAATGAGTATTTTAGAAAATATTTTCTGGAACGTAGTTTTGATAATGTTAATAAATTTAAGTCTCATGGGCCATTAATCACAATAGCACGTGATTTTGGTTGTTATTCAAGTCAAATTGCCGATTTGCTTGCCAGTAGATTAAATCAAGAATCTAAAACAGACAATAAATGGCTTTGGTTAAGTAACGAAATACTTACCGAAGCTGCTCAAAGTCTTGAAGTTGAGCCTGCAAAAATTGCTCATATTTTTGGAGCCGAAGAGCGACCGTTTATTCAGGAAATTATTGAATCATTGTCTACAAAGAAATATGTATGCGATGAAAATATTAAAAAAACAATTGTACGAATTGTTCAAAAATATGCAGAACAAGGCAATGTTATTATTGTAGGAAGAGCGAGTTCTGCCATTACTCAGCACATAAAACAAGCTATTCATGTTAAGTTTATAGCACCGGTAGATTGGCGAGTAAAACAGATTCAACAAAGATTTGATTTGTCTGACATTGAAGCTAGAAAAAAACTACAAGCAGTTGATGAACGTCGTAGAGTTTTTATGAGCTATTACGGTGGCGATAAGCATGATAGCGATTTGTATGATGTTGTCTTTAATCGCTCTAGAATGAGTGAAGAAGAGATTGTTGAATCAATAATCAGTTTATCAAAAATGAAGAAGTTGATTTAGTTAATATTTAATTGAATATAAGGTAATAAGGCTGCAAAAATAAAGGTTTTATTATACTACTAAGGTTTTAAAAATTATACAAAACTATATGACGAAAAAAAACCTTATCTTTTGGTTCAACCTTAGTAGAAATGTAAAAAATTGAACTACTAAACCTTATTACCTTATTGATTATCATTATGATGTATAGATATTCCAACTTAAACGATATTAATTTTTAATTGCAAAATATGTGAGTTTGTTGTAATGCACAGAATAAAATTAATAAATGAAGACACAGAATAAAATTTTACTAATTACATTTTTAATTATTTCTACAAGTGCATTTCGTTTATCAGCTCAATATGAGTCTGTTGTTCATAGAAATATTCCTGTAATTCTGCAACGAACCATAGCTCTGCAAGGGAGTTTAGTCTCAACCGTAGCAGGGGCTTCAAGAGTTACAATTCCATTCGTTTTACCGCCCAATACTGTAGCTTGGTATTACAGTTTCAGTACAAATAATGCAAAGCAAAACAATACCAATAAACCCTTGAATTTAAATGGGCAGTTGAATGATTATTTTTCTCGTAACCGTCAGCATTCAAATGAATTGCGAAGTGCTTTAAATGTTCCTTTTGGAGCTAACAGTATAGATGTTTATCTGCTTGATTCCATTAATCAGAATATATTTTTAGGTAAAAATGCAGCTCCAAACACTTCATTTGCATTTATCAATGAAGGTACCGTAAAGCAGTTGAAACAAGCTGTTGTAATGGTTAATGGTATTAAATCAGGAAAATGGGCATTAGGTATTAGCAATCCAGCTCCTTTGATTCCGGTTATACTGAATATTGAAATAATAGCTATAGTAGAGGAAACCATTTGGGTAGATGAATGACCACATTTCAGCTTGATAGGTTTAAAACCAACTGCTTGAAAGGTTTTATAACCAATAATGCAGGTCAAAACGAGGTCTGCAATTGTATGGTTGAAACAATTCAGTATAATTTCCCTCCCTCGGTTTGGAACGCAATGAGCAAATTGAGCCGAAACTCAACTTGGGATGAAGTATTAAATAACTGTTATATATCAACCAATAATCTCGCGCTTAGAGATGCCGAACAAGCACTTAAAGAAGCAATGCAGAAAGAGCAAGCATATATAAACAGTAGGGTAGAGCAGATAAATCAAATAGTGAAAAATGCAAAAGCCGCTGCACTATTGAATAATTACACAGAAGCTCGAGTACTGCAAATAGAAGCAATTGATGCTGTTTTGTCAGAAAAGAGAATAACCGATTATTATGGTACAGCATGGTTAGCTGATGCTTATAATAATCTAGCATGGTGGTCTTTGCTCAATAAAGATGTAGATATTGTCGGAGAATACCTGCAAAAGGGTTTCTCATATAATAGCAGCAATATGTATTTACGCGGTAATTTAGGCCTATATAACTTGATAAAAGGCAATTATGCAGAAGCCGAACAAGCATTTACCTACTACAAAAGAAAAGCAAAATACCCCGACGGTAGCAAGTGGGTAAACGTGGTAGCAGAAGATCTTAAACTAATGGAAGCAAAAGGCCTTGGAAACAAAGATTTTGCAAGAATCAGAACGCTACTGAAGATTAAGATGTAAAGATTTTAATAGCAAAAATTTATTTTATTTATAGTAAGATATTATACTCTGTGTTGTTCATATTTCATTCAAAAACTTAAAACATCAAACCCAAATACATGAAGATACTATTAGCAATTTATCGTTTTTTTTTAGTTCTCAGATATAAAGTAGAACTAGAGGGTGTAAATGTATTGCAAACCCCACGAGCTAAGTTTATTTTGCTAACCATCAGGCACTTGTAGATCCTCAGTTATTGGTTACACCTTGCTAAGTATATAAAAGTAGTTCCGGTAGTTACCGAGTCGTTTTATAAAATACCGGTACTTAATTCATTTTTAAAGAAAATGGGTGCTGTTCCGGTAAGCGATTTATCTGCCGGAAGTAGAGATGTAAAGGTGCTTAATACAATCTCCGAAAATGTGTATAAAGCGTTCACCGAGAAAAGAAATGTGCTATTATATCCATCAGGTCAGATTGCCGGGCAGGGTTATGAGAAAATTTTCAATAAAAAGAGCGCGTTTCTCGTTTGCAGAGACTTACCTACCGATGTGCAGGTTATAGCAGTGCGTATCACTGGCTTATGGGGTAGTATGTGGTCTAGAGCATGGGTGGGCGATTCTCCTCCGTTTTTTCCTACGTTCCTGAGGGCTATCTTTATGGTATTTGCCAACTTGCTGTTTTTTCTACCAAGACGTAAAGTCACCATAGAATTTATAGATGTGAGCAAAGAGGCTAGAAAATATGCACTTGCATCGATCAAAGATTTTAATTCTTATCTGGAATCCATCTATAATGAGAAAGGAGAAGAACCGGTTTTGTTTTTGAAACACTACTTTTTTGCACCTATGCTCAAACGAAATTTGCCGCCCAGTATTAAAGGTTCAGTAGCCGATTTATTGAATGCTAACGAGCAGATTTATACTGAAATACCAAGTGATGTATTGCAGAAAGTTACCGAAATTGTTAAAAATAAGGCAGGTATTGGTAGTAAGGAAATAGGTGCAAATTCTAACTTAAATTTCGATTGTAGTGTAGATTCGCTTATGTTGGTAGATATTATCGAAGATATTGAAAAACAATTTACTATAAAAGCAGACATAAGTGAGAATAATATAAAACAGTAGGCGATTTATGTTTTGTTGCACTGAATAAAAAGGTAGAACATGAGGTACTCAAAGCAGCTACGATTGTTACTTGTGAAGCTCCATTGAAACGCATTTTTATTCCGGCAGAAGGTACAATAGCCGAGATTTTGGTAAAGACTTTTTCTGAACATCCCAAAGAAACATTTTCTTATGATAAAATGATAGGTACAACCACACGTAAACAGTTTTTGTTGAAAGCTATGGTTGTATCAAAAATTATAAAACAGGAGGTTGACGATAAATATGTAGGAATTATGTTGCCTGCTCTACAAAGTACTACCTTGTTGGTAGCAGCTACGTATCTTGCAGGAAAAATTCCGGTTATGCTCAATTGGACCGTAGGACCCAAACTCATAGAGCATTGTGTAGAATCGGTTGGTGTAAAGAAAATACTCACCGCTAAGTCGTTTGCCGATAAAGTTGCCGACCAATTACCTGAAAGTGTAAAACAGAAATGTGTGTTTTTTGAAGAGAAAGTGAAAACCCTTTCTACAACTACGAAGCTTAAAGGATTGTTTGCATACTTTACCAAATCTCTACCTAAAACAAAATCTACCGATGTGGCTGTGGTTTTGTTTACCTCCGGTAGCGAGTCATTGCCTAAAGCAGTGAAACTCACACATAAAAATGTACTTACTAATTTGCATGGAGCATTTAGTCATATTTCGCTCAATACCGATGTGGTTATGTTGAGTTTTTTGCCACCGTTTCATAGTTTTGGTTTTACGGTTTGCACTATTTTACCACTTACTACCGCAGTTAAAACCGCCTACACACCCGACCCAACAAATGGGAGAGAGGTCTTGAAAATTCTTAACCATACGAATGCAAATACACTTTTAGGCACACCTACATTTTTGAAATTATTATTAGCCGTTGCGCAAAATAATGAATTGAAAAATGTAAGATTAGTAATATCAGGAGCAGAAAGTCTTCAGCAAGTTATTGCCGAGCAGTTTAAGTTGAAAGCAAGTCCTGAGCTTAAAATGTTGGAAGGATATGGTATAACCGAGTGTTCACCAGTGCTTACACTCAATCCGCTTGAAAAACAAAAAGTTGGAAGTGTAGGTACGTTTGTAAAAGGGGTAGATTTTCTAATTACTACTATAGATACATATACTCCTGTAGCTGTTGGTAGCGAAGGTATGATTTTGGTACGCGGAGGAAATATCTTCTCCGGCTATGAAGACAAAAACTTAGCTTCACCTTTTGTAACAGTAAATGGGATAGAATATTACAAAACAGGCGATTTGGGTTATGTAGATACAGAAGGCTACCTATTTATTACGGGCAGATTGAAACGATTTATTAAAATAGCAGGCGAAATGATAAGTCTGCCGGCAATTGAAAACGTACTGTTGAATAAATATGGAAAGTCTGATAGTCTTGTGCTTGCAGTAGAAGGAAAAGATACCATTGAAGTACCGCAAATAGTGTTGTTTTCAGTTACACAGATTGAAGTAAATGAGGCAAATGAAGCATTGAAGCAAGCAGGATTTTCTTCATTGGTTAAAATCCATAAAAACATTATAGTATCCGAAATACCACTTTTAGGAACCGGAAAAACCGATTATAAAGTATTAAAAGCAATGATATAATTCATAGAAAAAGATATTTATTATAAACAACTATTTGAGGACGAAAAAACTTGCTATTGACGTGCTAGTTCTGTATATTTGTACGTAATAATTATTTGAGATTATGGAAACAAAATTGACATTAAGACTAAATGATAACGTCATTGAGAGAGCAAAGGTTTATGCTCGTAATCATAAGATTAGCCTTTCTAAAATAATTGAATCTTATCTTGATAGCATTACAACGCAAAAGGAAAAAGATGAAAAAATTACAATAACTCCACTCGTTAAAAGTTTAATTGGAGTTATGGATTTACCACCTGATTTTGATTATAAAAAAGATTACCGCGATTTTTTAGAAGAAAAATATAAGTGAAAAAGTTATTTGTTGATACAAATATTGTGATTGACTTATTGTCAAGGAGAGAGCCCTTTTTTGATGAAGCAGCAGAATTATTTTCCCTTGCTGACAGAAAACAAATCGAAATATCTGTTTCATCTTTGACCATTGCAAATACGAGTTATGCATTATTACGACAAATGGATTCGAATAAAGCAAAGTCAGTTTTGAGAAAACTGAGGTTGATTCTTACCGTTTTGCCATTGGACGATAAGGTTGTGGGATTGGCTTTAAATGATGAGACTTTCTCGGATTTTGAGGATGGACTTCAATATTTTACGGCAATTGAAGCTGAACAAGAATTGATTATTACAAGAAATCTTAAGGATTTTAAAAGTTCAAAGTTACCGACAATGACAGCTAGACAATTTATTGAAACAATTGAATAATGTCTGTTGTATATTCATAGTTTAAAATAATTGATATTCTGTTGTTTGCGAGAGAATAACTCGTTTTATTATACTGTTTGGTGGACAATTTCATAGACCTAAAATTCATCCATTTCAAGGAGTCAAATTATCACAAATTTATATACAATAATATTACAGTTATTTTTTTTGTATCTAAAATATTAAATAGTATATTTGAATCAGACACAAATTAAGAAAACCAATAGTAAAACCGAAAAGTTTAGTTTGCTATTGTGCTGAAAATTTAACAGATTATTAATTATTTAAAGATAAGGTATAACGTGGAAGATCAAATAAATAAAAACCCGTCAGAAAATACCGGTAATGAATTGTCGGCTAATGCAGCGTCTGAAGGTACAAAAAGTGAGGCGAAGCCAACAATGACTCCCGCCCAGCGACTTAAGTATATAAAAGATTTGAAAGCTAAAAAAGAGGCAGACAAAAAAGCAGAGTTAAAAAGACAAAAAATAGAACAGAAAAAAGTGCAGTCGGAGAATAAAAGCTCAGGAAACCAGGATGATAATGAAGCAAAAGCAAAAAAAATAAGAATATTAATTATTATTTTGATTTTGTTGTTTTTCGGAGCAGGATTATATATGTATAAAAGTAATCCATCTGTCTTTAAATCAGGCAACAAGGATGATGTAGCTGAAGAAAATTCTGAAGATTATGTAGTAAATACTGATGCAGATTCTCTAAAACTTTTAGAAGATGAAATCAACTCTTCGTTTTCTGATAATACAAAAACAAGTAAAAATAAGTCGGGTGCAATTACAGGTTGGGTTGTAGGTTATGGTGCATACAAAGATATAGCAACTGCTGAGAAGATTGCAGCTAAAATTAAAAATAGAAATTATACCGCAGGTACTTATTGGATTCCAGATTATTTCCCGAATGGAAAAGCACTGTATAAAGTTTATATAGGTCCTTTCGTATCAAAATCAGAAGCCAAGGCAATACTTCCAGATGTACATAAGTATAGTCCGGAAGCATATATGATAGAATTTAAATAAGGCATTTGGAAATTTTTTAACTATAGAAAAGGTTGGTTCATCCAACCTTTTTAGTTTTTATGATGTAGGGTAAATATTTAGTATATTGTCTATAAGTAGATGCTTAATAATTTAATATAATTTATTTTACTACTATTATTTATAAATTTGAAAGCCATTATAGTGATATTTTAATGTTATATGTTTAAAAGAATTCTAATATTATTTTTGTTTGTCTTCTGTGTTTCAAGCAGTTTGTTTCCTCAATTGATTATTGACGATTGTACCGATGGAGATGATTTAACTGCTTTAGGAACACGTTGGTACAGCTATACAGATACCGCCGATGGTGGACTTTCTAAAATAGTAGCCCCAACCAACATTTTTAAAATGAGCAATGACGGCAGCGGAAACAATGCAGCTGCAATTGTATATGAATTAGAGCAAGGTAACTGTTCTTGGTGTCCGTATGTGGGTATGGGTCTTTGGTTGCCAAATGCAAAAGATAGTACTGGAGGTAGAGTTGTTTTAGTCGATAACAGTTATGGAGCTTCTTCTGGAATATCTTTCAGATACAAGGGTAATGGTGGTGTAATTGAGCTAATTACATCTTCTGTGACCGATTATAATTATCATTTTGTGCAAATTCCTGCATCAGAGACGTGGAGTAAAATTACGCTTTCGTGGCAAGAATTCCATCAGCAAAATATTGTTGGTTCTCCTAATGAAAATTTAAATCCTGCAAAAATAGGAAAATTGCAATTTGCTGTAAAACAAGCTTATAATGGTACTAATGTAACAGGATCTTTATGGATAGACGATGTTATTTTATACATAGAAACCATTGAAGTTAACAAGGACCTTCTTAATGCTGCAATTTCAAAAGCAAATAATTATTTAGACTCTGCTAGAAACCAGTTGACTACAGATATTTATCCTACTTTGGCTGTTGATATTCTTAAAAAAGCATTAGAAGTTCCTGAAAAAATTGCACAAAGTAATGTTGCAAATCAAAAAGAAATTGATAATGCTACAACATTGCTAGAATCTAAAATTCAGAATTTTAAGAAGTCAATCGTTAAAACCGAAAATTCTGTTTTAATACTTGTTGCCGATTGTGAAAAAGGAAACAAAACCGAACTTAATTCATACTGGTTTTCATACAATGATGCCATGGTTGGAGGAAAATCTGTAGTTGTTCCCTTCTCCGACCCCAATACTGCATTCTCAATGTCGGCAGGAGGCATAAATGGTGTTGATTCGGCTGCGTATATTGCATATACACTAAACCAAAATTCGCAAACCTATCTGCCTCATGTAGGTATGGGGGTTTGCATTTACAGAGCCTGCCGGAATTTATAATCTCTCCGGATCGGAAGGTATAGCTTTCTGGCACAAAGGTGATTCTGTTACGTTAAAGATTGAATTAGCTACAAATATCGATGCCAATTATTATGCAGTACAGGTTTCTGCTCATGCAGAATGGACTTTTGTAAGATACAAATGGAGCGAGTTTTCGCAAGATGAGAGCTGGGGAACCTTGGTAGATTTTGATTTGACGAAAGTGTTGAAAATTCAGTGGCAAAAACAAGCAGAATCAGGAACTACCGGAGCGGTTAGTATTGATGATGTTTATATTGCTTGGTTGGGCAAACCTATAAAAATTGTTGATAAAACGGAACTTTATGTGGCAATTGAAAAAGCCGAATCTACCTACGCCACTGCTAATACCGGAAATGGTCATAATCAATATACAAGTGCCTCGAAAGCTACATATCAATTAGCAATAGATTCTGCAAAGTTGGTTTATAAAGCCCCTTTGGCTAAACTTAATGACGTGAATGTTGCCATTTATAAACTTAGTATTGCTACCGATGCTTTTTTGAAATCAAAAATAATAGTTGATTTTGTACAACTCACAACCCTAGTTTATACCGGACAAGCTATTTTAGATACAATTCCGGTTGGCGCCAAAGAAGGAGAGTGGTTATTGCAAAATCGTAACGACTTTGCTAATGAAATTTATACAGCTTCCTTATTAATTGATCAAACCGGAGTAACCAGTCAAACCATTGATACTACGGTAACTTCAATAGAAAATACCATTACTGTTTTTGAAAAAGAGTACATAAAATTACAAGTTACAAAGACCGACAATACTAAATTAAAATATCTAATTCAAGAAATAACATTGAATTTAGATAGAGCTAAATTATATTCAGAAACATCTCATTTAGGAAATTATTCGGCGCAAGCAATTACAAATCTTGAAGCACGTATTGCAGATGCACAAAAAATTGTAATGAGTGAAACTGCAACACAATCAGAGGTTGATAATGAAATTTACCTATTAACAATGAGTTATAAGGAGTTGGTAGCTTCATTAATTGATAATTCGTTACAAAGATTTGATTCGTTAGAAAATAATAATATAGATGTTAATTTTTCAACTTCTGAAAAATATTCTTTAGAGGTTGTTTTAAAGGAATATCAATATGCAATAGATAATTTTATTGATTATGAAGATATTAATCTTGCTAATGAATCGGTTTTAAATGTGATATTTGAATTAGAAAATTCAAATATTGCAACAAGTAATGTGTTTGCTTTAATTGAAAGCAAGAGAAGCTATACATATAGTAATGGTGAAATAAATTGTTCATCAGTAGGATTATCATTTTCTGCAATAAAAATTTGCTCATTTTCCGGCCAGTGTCTTGCCTTTTCAACAGAAAGAGTATTAGATATTTCACACTTTCCTTCAGCTGCTTATGTAGTTATAATCGTATATGATTCCCAAGAAATAACTTCTTTATTGATACACCAAAATTAATAAACTTTAATTTTGGTGTAAGTATTTCCTTTTTATCTTCACTGGTGTTTTGTAATCAATTGTATATTAATGTATTGGTTTGATTTTATTTTATTCGTCGTGCAACAATTTTAGGGTATAATTGGAATTTATTGCAATATATTTTAAAAACAGATACTGTATTTTTATGTTACGTTAATGTTAATATGTTAAGAATGTTAATATTCTTACAAATTGGCATTACAAAGTAATATAAATCAAACAGTTAAACCATGAAGAAACTAATTTTTAGTAGCTTTAAAAAGCCCTTACTTTTTATACTTTTTATACTTTTTTCAACAGTTGTATTTTCACAAACAGTAGGGGTACTTTTTTCTGAATCAAGCGGAGTGAAGCAAAATTCATTTATGCTTTCGTTATCTACAACAGAGCAAGGTAGAGATATTTATTATACAACAAATGGTCAAATACCAACGCAGAATTCTACCCGCTATACTCAACCAATTTCAATTAATCAAACTACAATTATCGTAGCAATATCATACAAAAATGGAGTAGCAGACCCTTTGCCTTCGAAAGCTGGATACATTTATCTAGCTTCTAATATGCAGCAGTTTTCTTCAAATTTACCAATTTTAGTAATTGAGAATTTTAATCAAGGTGCAATACCCGAACCGGAAGTAAACTTTATGGGAGGTGGCGATTTGGTTGATAAACAATTTGTTGTTGCAGCTCTATACGAACCAGTAAATGGTAGAACTACCTTTAGTTCAAACCCGAGCATTTCTACCAACGGTGGTATAAAAGTGAGAGGTTCATCGTCTGTTACGTTTCCTAAAAAGTCGTATGGTTTTGATTCATGGGATGGGCAATGTGTAGAGACCGACATAAAACCTTTGGGTATGGCAAAAAGTGCCGATTGGGTACTTTTTGGTTCGCAGAATCAAGACCCAACCTATATTCGTTCGGTTTGGATTTATGAATTGAGCAGACAAATAGGTCAGTGGGCTCCGGCTACAAGAGCTGTTGAGGTTTTTATAAATGCTAATGGCGGAACTGTAGATACTGCCGATTATCTGGGTTTGTATTTCTTTATGGAGAAAATTGGAAGAGGTAATGAAAAGTTAGACATTGCTAAACTCTCTGATACATTAGAGATTACTGATCCTGAAATTTCGGGAGGGTATATTATTAAAGTAGATAGACTTGATGCCGAGGCTACCGGATTTACTTGTTTGCACACCAGTAATTTCAATACCACCAATTATTATTATCCGAAAGAAAGGAACATGCCTGTTGCGCAAAAACCATGGATAAGAAATTATTTTACCACATTTGAAAATGCTCTTAAGGAAATACCAAATTCTAGACGATACACAGACTATTTCGATGTTCAGGCTGCTATAGATCATTGGATACTGAAAGCAATGCCAATGGATGCTGATGGTTTTGTGCTGAGTGAGTTTATGCACAAAGATAGAGATGGGGTAATAAAAATGGGACCTGTCTGGGATTTAGATCGTTCTGCCGGTTCTGTAGATACACGAACAACAAATTTTAACTCTTGGAGCGGCGGTGCTTTGGTCGACTATCAAACCTATGGTTGGTATGGCTATTTACACAAAGACCCCGAATATTCAATTGCCCTAAAAGACAGATGGTTTCAATTGCGCGAACACGAAATTTCAAACAATAATATTGATAGAATTATTGATAGTTTGGCTTTTGTAATGAAAGAAGCTATTTCTAGAGATGAAAAATTATGGCCTTTTACTCGCTTAGATAAAACCTTTCAGGGTGAAATAAAGCATCTTAAAGATTGGTTGCACAGCAGAGTAGATTGGATAGATACGCAGTGGGGCAGCGTTCCTCAGTTATATTCGGGCAACAGTCTGCTTCGTGGAGCAGAGTTTGAGGTTGTGCCGGGTTACAGTGTTTCAATTCAGAAACCGCAAAATGCACAAGGTACTATTTATTACACAACCGATGGTACAGATCCGCGCTTAGTGGGTGGTGGCATAAATCCTACAGCAAAAACGTTTTCAAATGCAATTTCAATTCAAAATATTACAGAATTGAAGGCGAGGATTTATGATAATAACTCTTGGAGCCCTATGAGACAAGCGGTGTTCTATTTAGAACAAGATTTATCGGCTCTGAAAATTACAGAAATTCATTACAATCCCTTACCTAAGGGGAGGATAGAAGGCAAAAATCTTGAGTTTATTGAAATAAAAAATACGGGTACAAAGACTTTATTTCTTGCCGGTATAAGCTTCACTAACGGTGTGGAGTTTGAATTTCCAATATCTGCAAAAATTAACCCAAATCAGATAATTGTATTAGCAGTAAATGCAGCCTCATTTGAGCTTGTAAATGGATTTGTGCCTGACTATGAATATTTAAAAAGCCTTGCCAATGAGGGTGAAAAGATTACACTTACAGATTTTAAGGGCGGTGTGATAGCAGAGGTAGAGTATGATAATGAGCAGCCATGGCCTACCAGTGCCAATGGTTTAGGATTTTCTCTTGTACCAATAAGTATTTCGCCTATTGGTAGTCAAAATGAAGTTTCTCAATGGCGAGCTTCTTCGCTTATGGGAGGTTCTCCGGGTAAAGATGATTTGCTTGTAGAATCTGTTCCAATTAAGATAAGTGAAGTTATTTCAAATACTTCATACCCAAATATTGATGCAATTGAACTCTTCAATCCGACAAGTAGTTCTGTGAATATCGGTGGTTGGTTGTTGAGCAATAGTGCTTCGCTCGGTAGCGTATGGACTATACCTGCCGGAACTACAATACCTGCTAATGGATATAAGATTTTTTATGAAGGTCATTATGAAGGTTCTGTGTTAAAGTTTTCTGCTCAAGAATATGGTAGCATGTTCTCTATTAGTAATTTGGAAGATGGCGTATTCTTGTTTGCTGCTCAGAATGGAAGTCCTACTGGTTATTCGCACGGATTTGAGACCGAAGTAACCTTGCCCGAAGTATCTTATGGTTTATATACTACAAGTACTCAGGAGCAGCATTTTGTTCCATTCATTACCAAAACTTTAGGTGCTGCAAACGCTAAGGTTAAAGTTGGTCCGGTTGTCATTACCAAAATAATGTACAACCCGTTCAACAGTACCGAATTGCCTAAAATTTCTGAGTTTATTGCAATTAAGAATATATCTGCCCAAACAGTAAAATTATATGATGAGAAGAATATTTCTAATACATGGAATATTAAAGGCTTAAGTTTTTATTTCCCTGCGAATATTAGTATAAATGCTGGAGAAGTTATCTATCTAAAAAGTACAGATATGACTGATGAGGCATTCAGAACAAGGTATGAGCTGGCGACATCGGTTCAAATATTTACTTTCAATGGCTCACTTGACAATAAAGGCGAAGCACTTTCAATAGCAATGCCACTGCAACCTATTCTGGTTCAAGATTCATTGGTAATACCTTATGCTACAATAGATAAGGTGAAATATAATGACCAACTTCCTTGGCAAAGTGCCGACAATAACGGTATGATGTTGCAACGAATAGATGATCTTGCCTATGGGAATGACCCAATAAACTGGAAAGCGGTAAATGGCGAAGGTAAAACGCCAGAAAAATATGTACTTACCGTTGCAAATGTACTCGGTTCGGGTTCTTATTATCAGTTTGCCGAAATTAATTTAAGTGCCAATGAAGCACCGGTTGGAAAGGCATTTTTAGCATGGTCGGGAGAGGGTGCTATTTATGTGACTGATAAAAATTCGGCTTCTACAATTCTAACAATGCCTAATAAGAATATTGCTATAACAGCTGAGTATACTGATATAGAGAATAAAACGGTAATCTCATCGGGAATGGTTTGGAAGTACAACAATTTTGGAACAGATTTAAATACTCAATGGAAAGAACAGGATTATTCCGATGCTACATGGTTAACCGGAGCTACAAGTATAGGCGAAGACGATGTGGTGACTACCAGAATTACTATTGGTGCAAATCAAAATCGTTATCCAACTATTTATTTTAGAAATACATTTGTAATTGAAAATGTAAAAACGGTTACAAAAGCTTTGATGTCTCTTAAGTATGACGACGGAGCCGTAGTTTATGTGAATGGAAAAGAGGCTTTTAGAATTGGAATGCCGCAGGGAGCAATTACTTATAATACTTGGGCTTCTGCATCGCATGAGGCTTCTGCATTTGAAGATTTTTATTTAGACCCTGCTTTGTTTTTAGAAGGTAGTAATTGCATAGCAGTAGAAGTTCATAATCAAACAAATACTAGTTCCGATTTGGTTTTTGATGCGCAATTATCTTTAGAAATAGTTGCTAATCCTATAATTATTAGCAAACAGTTTATTAAGCTACAACAAGGTTGGAATTTGGTATCATTAAATGTAGAACCAACTGAAAGCAATATAGCACTGTTATTCCCGAATGCAGAACAAATAAAAAATAATTCTGTATTTTATAAAAAAGGACAAGCAGGTTATCTAAATTCACTAAAAACTTTGAAGGCCGGCGATGCTTTTCTTATTTTCAACAATACCACAGAACAAGTTCAGGTAGAGGGCGTTGAATTTGCCGGAGCTTTTGTATATCAGCTCAATAAAGGATGGAATATAATAGGAGTACCTCATGCTCAGGAGTATTTTCTAAATGGCTTACCTGCCGAATGCGCAGTGATTAAAGATTTTGATCAATTCTACGATTTCAAGGCTCAAACCGGTTCGCTTACTAGTTTAAAACCAGGGAAAGCTTATTATTTAAAGGTTGATGATAAAACAGCTTTGTTCTTTGCCAGTGAGTAAGGTTTGATTTAAACACTTGTTATTTTTATTGACGAAAGTTTGGCTTTGTTTTGTTTGTAAATGTCACATTTAAAGAGTTTTAATAGTGATAATAACTATGAAATACTACTAAAAAAATATAACTATGGTGCTTTTTTTAAGTTTTTGTTACTTTTTCCAACAGCTGAAAAAGTAACCAAAAAAGCCGCCGCTGATTGAAAAATGCTAAAATTGGTTCGTTCGAGCTAAACAAGGACAAACTCGCTTCACTAGTTGCGCTCAAACATGTCCTTGTTTTTAACGCTCTCACTTCCAATTTTTTTAACGCATTTTTCAATAGGCAGATCCCCAAAACCTGAAAATTAAAGCATAGAGGTTGCTTTTTTTTATATATACATCGAACTCACAATATATTATCAAGAAATACAAAAAGCAGAAATTCATATAGATTTCCTGCTTTTATAAAACATACATATAAGCAATTGAAGCAAGTTTTATCATCGTCTCAGATAAAATAAGTTACTTTTAATTTCTGAACACAATTTGATCGTCAAAAGCATCAATAAGTATATTCTTTTCTTTATTAATAGTTCCCTCAATTATTTTTTTAGATAATTGATTTAGTAGTTCTTTTTGTATTACTCGTTTTACCGGTCTGGCACCAAATTGTGGATCGAAACCTAATTTAGAAAGAGAAACAATTGCCTCTTCCGAGAAGGAAATTAAAATACCCATATCCGACAATTTTTTACGAATCCCGTTACATTGCATTTCAACAATTTGTTTGATATCAGTCTCACTAAGAGGCGTGAACATAATCATTTCATCAATTCTATTTAGAAATTCAGGTCTTACGGTTTGTTTCAAAAGTTCAAATACCGCTTGTTTCGATTTTTCAATTATTTCGAGTTTATTATTATTATTTATTTCTTTAAAAGATTCTTGAATTAAGTGCGAACCAATATTAGAGGTCATTATGATGATGGTGTTTTTGAAATTTACCATTCTGCCTTTATTATCAGTAAGTTGTCCGTCATCAAGTACTTGAAGAAGAATATTAAAAACATCAGGATGAGCTTTTTCAATCTCATCGAGCAGTACAACCGAAAACGGTTTTCTTCTAACAGCTTCAGTAAGTTGGCCGCCTTCATCATAGCCAACATATCCCGGAGGTGCACCTATAAGCCTAGAAACTGAGTGTCTTTCCTGATATTCAGACATATCAATACGAGTCATGAGCGATTCGTCATTGAAAAGAAATTCTGCCAAAGCCTTAGCCAACTCAGTTTTCCCAACACCGGTAGTTCCCAAGAAAATAAAAGACCCAATTGGTCGCTTAGTATCTTGCAATCCGGCACGGCTTCGTCTCACAGCATTAGAAATAGCCTCAATAGCTTCGTCTTGACCAATCACTCTTTTGTGCAGTTCCTGTTCAAGATTCAGCAGTTTGTCTTTTTCAGATTGCAACATTTTGCTTACCGGAATACCGGTCCATTTAGAAACAACCTCAGCAATATCATCGGCAGAAACCTCTTCATCTATGAGTGCTCCGGTAGCTTGTTTGTCTTTCAGTTCAATGTTTAATTCAGCAAGTTTAGACTCACTTTCTTTAATTTTTCCGTATCTTAATTCGGCTACCTTGCCATAGTCGCCATTCCGTTCAGCTTGCTCTGCTTCAAGTTTATTTTCTTCAATAGATTGTTTAAGGGTTTGAATTTGTGTTACAATATCCTTTTCACTTTGCCACATAGCCTTAAATTCATTAAGTTCTGAATGTAAGTCGGCAATAGTTTTATTTAGTTCACTTACTTTTTCCGTCTGTTTTTCTCTTTTTAAAGCCTCACGTTCAATTTCCAGTTGTCTTATTTTTCTAATTAATTCATCAATTTCTTCAGGAACAGAATTCATCTCTAAGCGTAATTTTGAAGCAGCTTCATCCATCAAGTCAATAGCTTTATCTGGCAAGAAACGGTCGCTTATATATCTGTGCGACAGTTCTACAGCAGCAATTATAGCCTCATCAAGAATTTGAACTTTATGATGGTTTTCATATCTTTCTTTTAGACCGCGAAGAATAGAGACAGCATCAGCAACATTTGGTTCTTCAACCAAAACCGACTGAAATCGGCGCTCTAGAGCTTTGTCTTTTTCAAAATATTTTCTATATTCATCAAGCGTTGTAGCACCCACACTGCGCAATTCGCCACGAGCCAAAGCCGGTTTAAGAATATTTGCAGCATCCATAGCACCATCGCTTTTTCCAGCACCAACAAGGGTGTGTATTTCATCAATGAAGAGAATAATTTCGCCTTCCGATTTTATTACTTCATTTATAACCGATTTCAAACGCTCTTCAAATTCACCTTTATATTTTGCACCCGCAATGAGGGCAGCCATATCGAGCGAAAAAATTTGTTTTGATTTAAGATTATCTGGTACGTCGCCATTTATAATTCTATGAGCAATACCCTCTGCAATAGCTGTCTTGCCTACACCAGGTTCGCCTATGAGTATCGGATTGTTTTTGGTTCGTCTCGATAAAATTTGCAAAACTCGGCGAATCTCCTCGTCTCTGGTTCTTTTTCTGATATGCCGTTATCTTTAAGCATTTGAGCCACTTGATCGCCCGATTTGAGTATGGCTAATAAAAGCAATTCAACGGTAATAAATTCATCACCAAATTCTTTGAGTAGCATATTTGCCTCACTAAAAGTTTTTTGAGAGTGATTAGATAAGCTTATCTGACCGGTGGTTTGTTTTGGGTATGATTCAATTATTTTATCTACAATGCTTAAAATAGCATCAGGATTGGTATTAACCTTTTTAAGTAGAAAACCTGTTACATCTTCCGATTGAGTGAGCAAACTTTTCAAAATATGTCCATTTTCAAGAATCATTTGTCCGTTGCTCTCTGCCGATTGTATGGCATGTTGAATAGCTTCTTGGGCTTTGATGGTATAATTATTAAAGTTCATAGTATTTATTATTTTAATTTTCAGAAGTGACTCAAATTGCAATCCGAAAGTAAAAGGCTGTAATTTTGACAGTTGATTTATTTCTAATTGCGCCTTTTTGTCTTGATATTGATAGAGTTCATGTTCTTTTTGTCTGTTTTTATATCTCTTCCTGATATTATTTTTCATTATATGTTATAACATCAAAATGTTTTCAATGATTTTCAGATAACGTTAACAAAATATTATTTTAAGTTTTTATTGTTAATTCAAATATTATAGTAATTTTGTTTCGGAAATATCCGAAATGAATATTAAATGACAGATAAAGAAAAAATATTTACCGTTAATCAAGAAAAGGTAGCAAGATTTGGCAAAGCACTTTCAAATCCAATTCGTGTTTATATTCTTGATTATTTGGCCAACAATCTAGACAAATGTTGCTATAGTGGCGATATGGCAGAAGAGTTGCCTATTGCACGTTCTACCTTGTCTGAACACTTGTCTGAACTTAAAAAAGCCGGATTGATACAAGGAGAAATAAATCCGCCGTATATCAAATATTGCATTAATAGAGAGAATTGGGAAGAGGCACAAACAATATTATCTAATTTTTTTAAACGATAAAATTTTTATTTGAAACAGGTATAAATTGAAGATACCCAAAATTGCAAACAATTTTCAAATTATCACATTTTCAAATTCTCAAATTATTAAAATATGGAAATAAAAGTTTTAGGTACAGGATGCCCTAAGTGCAAGACACTTGAAAAAATGGTACGTGATGTGGTTCAGAAAAATGCAATCAATGCAACGGTTACAAAGGTTGAAGACATTATGGAAATTATGAAATATAAAGTAATGACAACCCCTGCCTTAGTTATTGACGAAAAAGTAGTTATGAAAGGCAAAGTTCCATCCGATGCCGAATTAACAATCTTATTGAAAAGTTCAATTTCATTTTAATTTAGAATTTATTAATTAACTATCAATTTTCAAATTATCTCATTTTCAAATTAGCATATTTTCAAAATAACTCATTTTCAAATCTTCAAATTAACTTTTTATGAAACATTTATTAATTTTAGGTTTTGCTTTATTTCTTACAATAAGCAACATATCGTGTACTGCACAAGACAATAAATCGGCTAACTCAACTGCAAAAGTTGCTAAAAAAGTTGAAGTATATTATTTTCACTATACACGTCGTTGCATGACTTGCAATAAAGTAGAAGAGGAGTCTAAAAAAGCTCTTGAAGCGCTTTATCCAGAGCAAATGAAAAGTGGAGCTATAAGTTTTCAGTCAGTTAATCTTGATGAAGATAGCAGCAAACCAATAGCAGAAAAATGCAATGCTTCAGGGCAGAGTTTGCTCATCATCAGTGGAAGCAACAAAACAGACCTTACCTCGCAAGGTTTTATGTACGCAACAAGCAATTCCGCAAAATTGACAGAGGAAATTAAAAAAGTTGTAGATCCTCTATTGGCTAAGAAATAAAACGTTGATTAATTATAGTAATGTGTTAATTATCATATTAGCATATTAACCAATTAACATATTAAAATCATGGAATTTCTGCAAAGTATTTTAGAAAACTCGCAATATTCTTTTATCACCGCATTGGTACTGGGTTTGATGACTGCCATCAGCCCTTGTCCTTTGGCTACTAATATCTCAGCTATTGGCTTCATTAGCCGCGATATTACCGACAAAAGAAGAGTTTTTATGAATGGATTGATTTATACACTTGGGAGAGCCATTAGCTATACTGCAATTGCTGTGCTTTTGTATTTTGGTGCTAATAAAATGAATATATCAATGATATTTCAGGGATGGGGAGAGAAAATTCTCGGTCCGGTTTTGATTATCATAGGGTTGTTTATGCTCAATGTAATAAAAATAAAACTGCCGGGAGTAAGTAATCTGACAGACAAAATTGGGGAAAACAGCAAAGGTAGTTTTTGGAGTACATTATTACTCGGAATGTTATTTGCTCTTGCATTTTGCCCATATAGCGGTGTTTTATATTTCGCTATGCTTATTCCTATGACCATTTCTAGTGCAAGTGGATTGTATTTGCCTGTTATATTTGCAATTGCAACCGGACTTCCTGTAATACTTTTTGCATGGCTACTCGCTTATGCGGTAGGAAATGTTGGTTCGTTTTATACTCGTATCAAGACGTTTGAAGTATGGTTTAGACGTGTTGTAGCTGTTCTATTTATTGTAGTTGGAATATACTATTCAGCAGTTTTTTTTATGTAGTTTTTATTAGAAATTGAAGTTGACTTAAATATTTCGATACTATCTAAGCAATGTCATTTTCTAAATTACTCCTTTTAAAAATAGGTTTAGTCCAAAAATTAATAAAAAATTTACTTATATATTTCGGGAATTTCCGAAATAAAAAATAGTTTATTATGAATTTTAATAAAAAAATGATTCTTCCATTGGTATTATTGCCTGTTTGGTATTTTATATATCACTATTTGCAGTCCATTACCAATTGGATTATCAATTCTGTATTTGCTTTGGAAAAAGGGGCTCATCTTACCGAATCATTACGGTTCTTCATTTTCGAAGTGCCCAAAGTGTTGATGTTACTAGCATTAATAATATTTTTCGTGGGTATTATTCGCTCATACTTTTCGCCCGAGCGCACCCGCAAAATACTCGAAGGTAAATCTACTTTCACGGGCAATATATTGGCATCATTGCTTGGTATTGTTACTCCATTTTGCTCATGTTCAGCAATTCCTTTGTTTTTAGGTTTTGTAGAATCTGGAGTTCCTTTGGGTGTTACATTTTCTTTTCTTATTGCTGCACCTATGATTAATGAGGTTGCTGTAATTCTTTTATTTGGCATGTTTGGTTGGAAAGTAGCACTCATATATATACTTACCGGTTTAACGATTGCAATATCCGCAGGATTTATCATAAGTAAACTAAAACTTGAACACTGGGTGCAAGATTGGGTATATAAAGCACAGTTTAACAATTCAGAAAATACCGAAGAAAAACTTACACTTTCGGCTCGTATCCGTTTTGGGTATGATGCTGTGAAAGAAATAGTTGGAAAGGTTTGGATATATGTTATTATTGGTATTGCTGTTGGTGCAGGGGCTCATGGCTATATACCGCAAGATTTCATGGCTTCACTTATGGGTAAAACCGCTTGGTACAGTGTTCCTTTATCGGTTTTAATAGGTGTTCCATTGTATTCTAATGCCGCAGGTATTGTTCCAATTGTTTCGGTACTCATAGAGAAAGGTGCTTCATTGGGAACTTCATTGGCATTTATGATGGCTGTAATTGGTTTGTCGTTGCCCGAGATGATTATTCTAAAAAAAGTACTGAAACTTCCATTGATAATAACCTTTATAGCTATTGTAGCAACTGGTATAATGATAGTAGGGTATTTGTTTAACTTTATTTTTTAAAAATATGAAAATCGCTAAAAAGCATGAAATGAAAATTGCATTGACCGTTATGGTTTTAATTATGACTTTCGTGGTGACATTTGTAAGTGTTATGGTTAATTTTGGTCTGCAAACCGGATTTGCTATTAAATGGATGAAAATGTGGGGAC
Organism: Bacteroidales bacterium; assembly: GCA_016714605.1. GTDB lineage: Bacteria > Bacteroidota > Bacteroidia > Bacteroidales > UBA1715 > JADKDL01. The sequence continues at coordinate 199,756 of JADKDL010000013.1, forward strand.
TAGCCTTTGTAGTTGCTCTGCCTTTGGTAATGGTTGTAATGCCTATAATTAAACGATTTATTGCAAAACATGTAGTTGAATAATTAACATATAAAAACGAAAAAAAATGAAAAGAACATTATTATTAATTGCCATGAGCTTTATGTTCATAGGCCTGTCTTATGGACAAAAGAAAAACAGTACAGAAGTTTTATACTTCAAAACACCGCTACCATGTTGTAAAGCTCGGTCTTGTAATATGTTGCAATCTGATATAGACTCTATTGTGGTAAAATATTTCAGCGATGAGAAGATTCAGTTTAAAGTAGTAATGATTAATGATGAAGCAAATAAAGCTTTGGTTGAAAAGTACAAAGCTCAATCGCAATCGGTTGTAATGGTGCAAATAAAAAGAAAAAGAAACAGTAACCGATCTTACGCCAATAGTAGCTGCATACAAAACAAATTATGACAAAGATAAATTTGTTGAAGATATGAAAAACGCAATAAAAACATCATTAAAATAATTTTATGGAATCAAATGAAAAGAAAACCTGCCTTTGTGGTAATGGTGAATATATAGTAGTAGCATGTTCAGGAGCTTGCGACTTGGGACAAGTAACTGATTTGGTAGCTCGAAAATTGAGAGACAACAAAATCCGAAAGATGAACTGTCTTGCAGCAGTGGGTGCTGATATTCAACCTACTATAGAAATGTTTAAATCATCAAATTTATTACTGCTTGACGGTTGCCCTGTTGACTGTGGCAAAAAAATACTTGACAAAGCCGGAATAGAATACAAATATTTAAGATTGACCGATTTAGGCTATGTAAAAGGACTAACACCGGTAACAAAAGAAGTAGTTGAAACCGTTTATGATAAAGTTGCAGTTGAATATTAAATATATGGAGAATAATATTGTACTTTTCAATGGTTAAATTAGATTTTTTTATTAATTATTAATTATTATTTAATATTTGTTTATATATTTGGATGTTTTGTTAAATATTACCGTGATATAAAAACCTATTTTGACCATGAAAAAGTTTCTTTTATTATTAATGCTCGTAATTAGTTCAACAATTGTTCTTTACGGACAAGTATTTTCGGTATCCGATTCGACGGTTTACTTCTCTGCTGATTCTTCACAGAAATATATAACGGTGAACTGCAATCAATATTTTCATGCACAATCAAATCAAGATTGGCTAAGTGCATATAAGTTAACTGATGACAGCACTTTATTGCTTGTAACCAGGCAAAATTTCGGAATTGCTCGATATGCTCAAATTACTTTAACAGCAGACGATTCAACAACATATTCAATAGATGTAAGTCAATCAACAGGCATAGTTCAAACCGTATTTTCGGTATCCGATTCACTTTTGCATTTAAGCGATTCTGCCTCAGATCAATGGATAGTGGTAAAATGTAATAAGTCATGGCAAATACAAAATTCAAGTTCGTGGATATTTGCCAATAAAGTATCGGGCGATACTTTAGTAAGAATATCAGCAAGTGTAAATCACGGAGTTGCTAGAGACGGTTATATATATCTGCTAGCCAATGATTCAACCAGAGCTTCAATTTATGTAAGTCAAGAAACAGGTATAGTACCAACAGTATTTACCGTATCCGATTCAATGGTATATTTTACCAATACCGCCTCTAATAAATGGGTATGGGCAAGCTGTAATAAATCATGGTATACTTACACCTCTGCATCATGGTTGAGTGCAGAAAAACTGTCGGGCGATACAATGGTAAATATAACAGCAAGTGCCAATTACGGCACCGCTAGAAATGGATATGTTTATTTAGTTGCCAACGATTCTACAAAATATTTAATTTACGTAAGTCAAGCAACGGGCATAGTACCAACAGTATTTACCGTATCCGATTCAATGGTATATTTTACCAATACCGCCTCTAATAAATGGGTATGGGCAAGCTGCAATAAATCATGGTACACTTACACCTCAGCATCATGGTTGAGCGCAGAAAAACTGTCGGGCGATACAATGGTAAATATATCAGCAAGTGCCAATTACGGCACCGCTAGAAATGGATATGTTTATTTAGTTGCCAACGATTCTACAAAATATTCAATATATGTAAGTCAAGAAACAGGCATAGTACCAACGGTATTTACGGTAGCCGATTCAATGGTATATTTCACCAATACATCCTCAGATAAATGGGTATGGGCAAGCTGCAATAAATCATGGTACACATACACATCAGCATCATGGTTGAGCGCAGAGAAACTGTCGGGCGATACAATGGTAAATATATCAGCAAGTGCCAATTACGGCACCGCTAGAAATGGATATATTTATTTAGTTGCCAACGATTCTACAAAATATTCAATTTATGTAAGTCAAGAAACAGGTATAGTACCAACAGTATTTACGGTATCCGATTCAATGGTATATTTCACCAATACATCCTCAGATAAATGGGTATGGGCAAGCTGCAATAAATCATGGTACACTTACACCTCAGCATCATGGTTGAGCGCAGAAAAACTGTCGGGCGATACAATGGTAAATATAACAGCAAGTGCCAATTACGGCACCGCTAGAAATGGATATGTTTATTTAGTTGCCAACGATTCTACAAAATATTCAATATATGTAAGTCAAGAAACAGGCATAGTACCAACGGTATTTACGGTAGCCGATTCAATGGTATATTTCACCAATACATCCTCAGATAAATGGGTATGGGCAAGCTGCAATAAATCATGGTACACATACACATCAGCATCATGGTTGAGCGCAGAAAAACTGTCGGGCGATACAATGGTAAATATAACAGCAAGTGCCAATTACGGCACCGCCAGAAATGGATATGTTTATTTAGTTGCCAACGATTCTACAAAATATTCAATATATGTAAGTCAAGAAACAGGCATAGTACCAACGGTATTTTCGGTATCCGATTCAATGGTATATTTCACCAATACATCCTCAGATAAATGGGTATGGGCAAGCTGCAATAAATCATGGTACACATACACATCAGCATCATGGTTGAGCGCAGAAAAACTGTCGGGCGATACAATGGTAAATATAACAGCAAGTGCCAATTACGGCACCGCTAGAAATGGATATGTTTATTTAGTTGCCAACGATTCTACAAAATATTCAATATATGTAAGTCAAGAAACAGGTATAGTACCAACAGTATTTACGGTAGCCGATTCAATAGTATATTTCACCAATACATCCTCAGATAAATGGGTATGGGCAAGCAGCAATAAATCATGGTACACTTACACCTCAGCATCATGGTTGAGCGCAGAAAAACTGTCGGGCGATACAATGGTAAATATATCAGCAAGTGCCAATTACGGCACCGCTAGAAATGGATATGTTTATTTAGTTGCCAACGATTCTACAAAATATTCAATATATGTAAGTCAAGAAACAGGCATAGTACCAACGGTATTTAAGGTGTCTGATTCTAGTGTTTATTTTAACGATACCGCCTCAAATCAATTGCTATGGGTCAACTGTAATAGAACTTGGAATATTTATAGCTCAGATTCATGGTTGACAGCTCAAAAATATTCTGGCGATTCGCTTGTGAAAATATCAGCAAATACAAATTATGGAGGAGTAAGAGACGGTTTTGTTTATTTGATAGCAGACGATTCAACAAAAGTTTCTATTTATGTATACCAAACCTCAGGCATAGTAACAACGGTATTTTCTGTAGCAGATTCAGAAGCATATTTTACAGATACTGCATCAAATAAATTGCTATGGGTCAACTGTAATAGAACTTGGTACACCTACAGCTCAGATTCATGGTTGACCGCCGAAAAGCTATCGGGCGATTCACTGGTAAGAATATCAGCAAGTACAAATTATGGGTCAGCAAGAGAAGGAGTTGTTTATTTAGTAGCCGATGATTCAACCCAATATACAATAGATGTTTATCAAGCCACAGGCATAGTACCAACAGTATTAACTGTATCTGATTCAAAAGTCTATTTTACAGATACTGCTTCGAGCAGATGGATATCGGTAAACTGTAATAAATCGTGGAATACCTACACCTCTGCCTCATGGATAATTGCTGAAAAGCTTTTAGGCGATTCTATTGTGAATATATCTGTAAGTTCAAATAATGATGAGATAAGAAATGGTTTTGTCTATCTGGTAACTGATGATTCAACAAGCGTTTCAATTTACGTATCCCAAGTAGCATCTGGTAATATACCAACAGTATTATCAGTATCTGATTCAAATCTTAATTTTACAAGTTCTGCTTCACGCATTATACTGCCGATTATTTGTAATAAAACATGGTATGTATACTGCTCTGAAATATGGTTGACAGCACAAAAACTGCCAGGCGATTCGCTTGTATATATTACCACAACTACAAATAGCGGAATTGCACGACAAGGGTATGTGTCTGTTGTAGCAAGCGATTCTACAAAATATTTAATAAATGTTTATCAAAACGAATTTAATCGAACAGTTTTTAAATATACCAATATTCCCGGTGAATTAAGTACCTTCTTTACACAACAGGAAAGGCTTGAGGTAACTCATTTAACTGTAGAGGGTTTAGTTGATGTTCGAGATTTGTTGTTTATTCGTGATAGTTTACCATTATTGAGAAATCTAAATATTGAAAATGTAAAAATTAAAGATTTTACCGGAGATTTAGATAGTTTATTATTTAAAGCGGCTACATTATATCCTGCTAATACAATTCCTCAAGGTGCATTTAAAGATAAAATAACGTTAACAGAAATTTATTTACCTTCTACTTTAGTAGCTATTGATAGTTTAGCTTTTGGAGGGTGTGTTACACTATCTAAAATTATTGTAAACTCAAACCCAAATAGAATAGATATATCTGAAACAGCTTTTAAAGATGTAAATAAAAACACCTGTTCTATTGTTGTTCCTGAAAATACAAGTACTGCGATTTTTGAAAATTCATTATGGAGAGAGTTTGCTACAATTGAAGAAAATGAAGTAATAACTGATTTAAGTGAAAAGAAAACAGAAACAACCCTTCAGATATTTCCTAATCCTGTAGTATCATCACTTTTTATTACCGGTGCAGATAAAGGTTCTGTAATTAACCTATTTGCTCAAAATGGAGTGCTTCTCGATTGTTTTACTTATTACAATGATATGGAAATTAGTTTTACCAATTATAAAGCTGGAATTTATATTATAGTTATTGGCAATAAGAGTTATATTATTTTGAAGTAAAAAATGCTCAATTAATAAAAAATTAAATATAATTTTACCTAGTAAAAAATTAAAAAAAATTCTATGAAAAAGTTAATTTTAGTTATGAGTTTGATATTTGTAACATCAATTGGAGTATTTGCACAAGCAAGTCAATCAACCGATTCAATTATTTTCGCAAAAACAATGCATGATTATGGTACTATTGATCAAGGTGCTGATGGAAGTTGCGAGTTTGTATTTACTAATAAAGGAAAACAGCCTTTATTGTTGACAAATGTTAGTGCTTCTTGTGGTTGTACAGTACCTGAATGGCCAAGAGAACCAATTGCAGCAGGTAAAACAGGAGTAATAAAAGTTAAATACGATACCAACAGAGTTGGAGCATTTAACAAGTCAATAACGGTTAGTTCCAATGCTGTGAATTCCTCTATTGTTTTATATATTAAAGGAACTATAAATGCAAAGCAATAATATAAGTTTTTAATACGTTTTAATTTATAGAGTAGCTGCTATTTAGAATGAATTGATTTGCAGTAAGTATCTAAAAAAGTTGAAACTATCTTAAAGATAAATCCTTTTTTTCTGTACAGGTCATGGTTTCTACGGTATTGTTTTTTGTAATACTTTTAGTCAACAAAGACAAGTTAACCGAAATAGCCTCAAAATCTATAAAAACACAAGCCGATTCCGAAAGCAAAACCTCGGAATCGGCTTTTCTTGATTCTGCTTACAACTACACACAAAACGGTTTAGCATACGAAATAACCTTTCTATAATTTGGAAAAAAAAACGGTTAAATTAAACTATACAAGAAAATTAAATAAATTGATAAGTTAGCAAAAATGCTTTTTTAGTATATATTTGCAACATGATTAAAAAATTAACAGCATATAGTTTTATCCTCTTAGCCAATCTTGTACTGTTGGCTCATGCTGTTTTGCCTCATCACCATCACGAACAACAAGTTTGCATTGAAAGTACGCATTGCGATGGAGATAGTGAAGCTCACATTCACAATACTGCTAGTCAAGACCATCAGCACGATGGTGCAGACAATACAATTTGTGTACTCAAGCAAGCGGTTATTGTTCCTTCATCACAAGTTAAATCTATAAATACTTGCGATAATTGTTCCGATAATCACAATCACGATTTTATAATACATTCAGATTTTGGAAACGAACATTCACAATTTGTTTCAGAAGTTATATCGTACAAGCCCGAATTCCCCTCATTTTACACCACATTCGTAACTCCAACTCTCGGATTACGAGCACCCCCGATTGTTTAATTTTTAATTTTAAATGTTGAATTTTAAATGGGAATACATTAGTTATTCAACATTTACCATTTCACATCATTTACCATTCAACATTTCCCATCATTTAGCATTTAACATTCAACATTTATCATTTCACATCATTTACCATTTCAAATATGAACTACAAGATATTTTTGGGTGTGCTTTTAGCTTTTGCAATTGCATCATGCAGCCCATCCGGTCATGAAAACGAAAAACATGACGAACACGAAGGTCACGACCACAGCGAAAAAACTGAGGCACATGAAGAACATGAGGAAGTCAAATTTCAATATACTGCATATAGTCCCAACTTTGAATTATTTGCCGAAGCTGATGCCTTTATTGTAGGCGAAAAAGCAAATGTACTTTCGCATTTTTCAATATTGCCTGATTTTAAAGCGGTTGAGAAAGGAAAAATTACCATTACACTTTCTGTAAACGGTAAAGAAATAAAACAAACGCTCGATGAACCTACTCGCAAAGGTATCTACAGCTTCGACATTCAGCCAGAAACACAAGGTAAAGGAAAACTAACTTTTGAAATTGTCAACGATAAGGGCACGTTTGAAGTTGTTGTGCCTGAAGTAACTGTATTTACGAATGACGAGGAAGCACAAGAAGCATCGGAAAAAGTGGTTGTTTCAAAAACCAATACAACGGTTTTTACCAAAGAACAATCGTGGAAAATTGAGTTTGCAACCACACTTCCTACATCAGAACCGTTCGGACAGGTAATTAAAACCACTGCTTTGGTGCAGTCTTCTCAGGGTAGCGAAGTTGTTGTATCTGCCAAAACAAATGGTATAGTACTTTTTAATTCAGGTGAAGTGCTCGAAGGGCGTAATGTTTCGGCAGGACAATCGTTGTTCTCTGTTTCTGCTGGTAATTTTGCCGACAACAACATTTCGGTAAAATATACCGAGGCAAAAAGCAATTTCGAAAAGGCTATCGCCGATTATGAAAGATCGAAAGAACTGGCAAAAGACAAGATTGTATCAGAGAAAGATTTGCTCGTTGCGAAGAATCTATATGAAACAACGAAAGCTCATTACGATAATCTGAGCAAGAATTTCACCGCATCCGGACAAACAATTGCAAGTCCGCAATCGGGTTATATAAAACAGGTGTTTGTGAAAAATGGTGCCTACGTAGAAGCTGGTCAGCCAATTGCGGTTGTATCGCAAAATAAGTCTCTTATTCTTGCTGCCGAAGTTCCTTTGAAATATGCTCCCGTTTTGGCAAACATCAAAACAGCTAATATCCGCTCTATGAACGATAGTCGTACTTTCTCACTCGAACAGTTGAAGGGTAAAATAGTGTCGTATGGCAAAGCAGCTAACAGCGACAACTACCTGATACCGGTATGTGTGGAAATACAAAACAACGGTATTTTCGTTGCTGGAAGTTTTGTGGAAATGTATCTTAAAACATTCTCAAACAATCAGGCTTTAGTAATACCTAAAACATCACTTTTAGAAGAGCAAGGTAGTTATTTTGTTTGGGTACAAATTTCTCCCGAATTGTTTGAAAAAAGGGAGGTTCTCGTTGGTGGAACAGATGGAATTAATACCGAAATAAAGAAAGGTATTATTGCCAATGAAAGAGTTGTTTCTCGTGGTGCAATGCTTATCAAACTTGCACAAGCTACTGGTACTTTAGATGCTCACTCAGGACACGTTCATTAAATCGTAAAGCCATGTTAAACAATATCATAAAATTTTCACTGAACAACAAATATCTTATTTTGTTGGCTTCGGTGGTGTTGGTGGTTTTCGGGATGAGAACTGCCACAAATATGGACGTGGATGTATTTCCCGACCTCACAGCCC
>JADKDL010000014.1 GCA_016714605.1 Bacteroidales bacterium
ATCAACGGTATTACAATTAGTGCTACTGGTTTGATTGATCCTACACATAACTTAAGTAATGGTACTTTTACCAATGGATCCAATAATGGTAAATATCTAGTTATTGCAAATAATCAAACTATTCAATCTCCTGACTACATTGAAAATGTTAATTTCCCTAGTAATCCGGGAGGTTCATTAGCTAAAAATGTTGAAAAAACATTAAATAATGGAATAATTGAATTTTATGAAGCCACCGGCGCATTTGCGGGTGCTACATACGAAAAAGATGATTATAATAGAGTTAATTGGTTAGGTATTGTTACGCTTACTTGGAATGGTTCGGTGAGTACAGATTGGAATGTTGCTGCAAACTGGACGGCTAGTTTTGGTCCTAATATAGTTCCAACAGGCAATGAAAATGTAATTATTGCTAACGTTACAAATAAGCCTAAAATTACAGGATCAGGACAGAAAACAAGAAATCTCACTATCAATAACGGAGCTAGGCTTACTATAGAATCAGATTTAAATGCAGGTTTGTCTGACTTAGAAATTACCGGTGATTTTACTGTAATAGGTACAGGAAAAATGGAGATAATTTCTCTTAATGACTTCGTAACTGTCCATGGAAATTGGAATGTTCCATCGACAGCTACATTGGTAAATGATGGTACTGTGTCATTTATTGGGAATGGTTCTATGAGAACAATAAGTAGCATTAATAATCCATTTTACAATCTTAATATTGAAGGAACAACTGTTTACAATTTGGCTTCTGATATAACTGTTGATAATGATATAAATATTATTTCCGGAGCTTCATTCGATGCTTCTGTTAATAATTATACAGCTACTATCTTTGGCAATTGGAATAACGATGGTGTTTTTGTTCAGAGATATGGTACGGTTACATTTTCTGCTTCAAGCGGTACAAAAACTATTGATAATGGAAGTTCAGTCTTTTATAATTTAAATATTGCTGCTCCAAGTGTAACATATAATTTGAGTAATGTTTTATCTGTATATGGAAATATGACTCTTACAGCAGGTATATTCAACCAAAATTTTCATAATGTGAATTTTGGAGATGGTGTTGGGTCTGATTTATTAATAGTATCAGGTAGTGGTACATACAATATAGGAGCAAATGGTTATTTAAGAATGGCTAACAATTCAACTGTTTCTGTAGCAAATGGTGGGATATTCAGAGCTGTGGGTTCTGATGCAAGTAACAGAGCAATTATTACAAATCAATCTATTGGAACATATGCTTTTGAGGTTGAAAATTTAGGAGTATTTGGTGCTCAGTTTTATCATTTTGAACATATGAATACTTCAGGGATATACTTAAAGACAGGGGCGTTATTGGAGGGAACAAATAATTTTTCTAACGGTATATTTTCAAATGGAACAGTTGGTGGAACTTATATTCGTTTAGATAATACTTTACCCAGCCATCCTTCTGATGAGGTTATTGATAATGTAGTATTTAATGCAGGGCCTACATATAATGTAACTCGAACTGTAGGTACTACTGTTGCAGAATTTAAAGATGCTACTGGTGTAATGGGAGTATATGATTTTGAGAATGACGCTATTATGCCTGCCGATCCTGCCACAGGACTTATTGTTTGGTCTTCATATAATAGCGCGTTGTGGACTGGTAATGGTTTTGATAATAATTGGCATAACTCTGCCAATTGGTTGTGTAGTTGTATTCCTGATGAAACAAAAAACGTTACTATTGGAGCAAGTGCATTTAATCCTATAATTTCTGATGCTGATGCTATAGCTAAAAAGATAAGTATTGAGAGTGGGGCAACGTTGACAATAAATAATAGAAATCTTACAATAGAAGAAGAAATTTGGTTTGCTGGTTCTCTTGTAGCCATTGGTAATCCTAATATTACCGTTAAAGGTAACTGGACAAATTCCAGTGGTTCATTTACACCTGCAAATTCTACTGTAATACTTGCTGCAGCTTCAGGTTCAAATGTTATTTCTCCTGGAAATTTTAGATTTTATTCTTTAGAAATTAATACAACTGGTTCATATTCTGCAGATGCAATAATAGATGTAGATAACAATTTAACTATTCGGTCAGGTATTCTAAATTTATCTTTATTTCATACTTATGTAAAAGGAAATTGGATAAATATTGGTGGTCAATTTATTCAAGGTTCAAGAACAATCTATTTTAATGGTACACAAAATAATACGATACAAGCAGGAGCGAGTAGTTTTTATACTGTAGTTAAAAGTGGTACAGGTACCTCAACTTTAAGTGGAAATTTAAATATTACATACAGATATTTACAGTCTGCCGGTAACCTTGACTTATCGCCTGATGGTGGAACTACAAGTTATAATCTATCTTCTGCAAACAGAATAACCATAAGTGCAGGTACATTATATGGCAGAAATGGTGTTATTACTGTTGGAGAAAACTGGTTAGTTAATGGATCAGGTCGTTTTGACCCTGGAACAAGTACTTTGATTATGTCTAGTAATTCAGGAACTAAATCTATTACAACAAGGAGTCAGCCGTTTTATAATCTGTTTATTACAGGAGCTTCTACTTTTAACCTATATGGTGTAGGAACAATACGAGGTAATCTTTCAATCACTGCCGGAAAGCTAAGTGTTACCAGCTCTAATTATGCAATAAATATTGGCGGAAATTGGATAAATAATGGCACTTTTCTTCAGTATTCTGGTATTGTTACTTTCAATGGGGCTTCGCAACAAACAATTAGTGGTTCTACAACAACAAATTTCTATAGGTTTGTGCTAAATAATACTTCTACGCAAGGTGTAGTGCTTTCTAGTCCTGTTGTTCTTAGAAATTCGCTAAGTCTCCTTGATGGTGTTATGCACACTAGTTCTATAAATCTATTGACTTTGAACGATAATGTTACTTCAAGTCAAGGAAGTGATATTACATTCATATCCGGTCCAATGAAAAAGATTGGTAATGACGCTTTCGTCTTTCCAGTTGGTAGAGATTCTATTTGGGCCCCATTAGCAATCACAGCTCCTTCTACAACAACTTCAGCTTTTACAGCTGAGTATTTCTTCTCGCCTAATAGCAATGCTGCTTTACCTTGTATTAATTGTGAACCAGAAATTCAACACGTAAGTATCAAGGAGTATTGGAATATTGATAGAAATGTCGGTACATCTAATCCTAATGTAACCATGTATTTCAAGAATATGACAAGAAGTAAAATTTTTGATGTTGATGATTTGATTTTTGGTCATTGGAATGGTTTAACTTGGGAACAAATGGGAACAAATACTGCTGTGGCTGATGGTGCAAATACCTGTTATCTTGTAGGTACTGGTTTTACGACTTACAGTCCGGTAATTCCTGCTTCAAAAAATGGTATAAATCCTCTACCGGTTGAATTAGTTAATTTTGAAGCTTCTTCAGATAATCATAATGTATTGTTAAGATGGCAGACAGCTTCAGAGCTAAACAATGACTACTTTGTTCTTGAACGTTCAACTGATGGTTTATTTTTTATTCAGTTAGGACAAATTAGTGGAGCAGGTACAACATCAACTCAACAGTTTTATTCTTATTCTGATGCAGGAGTATCTGCCGGAACATATTATTATCGTCTAAAACAAACTGATTATGACGGTACAGAAAAATATAGTAAAGTTATTGCTGTTACTATTGTTGAAGATGATTCAATTTCATTTGAAGTTTGGCCAGTGCCTTCAACCCAAAATGATTGTAATATTCATTTCTTCGGGAGTAATATGCAAAACGTCACTGTTAAGCTAATTGATGCATCTGCAAAAACTGTTTTTAATGAAGAATTTAATCTAGATTATGGTTATTTAAATTTAAATATTGCACCATATTTAAGTCTAAAAACGGGAACGTATACTATTTCAATAGAAACAAATACTCGAACAATTTGTTCTAAACAAATTGTTATATCTAATTAAGTAATTTTAAGACAATTTGCTCATGATATCAATGATAATTATATCATTGCTTTGTTCCATGAGCGAATTGTCTTAATATTTAAATATTTAAATATTTACATTATTACTGTAATTACTGTAAATTCTTTAAAAGTAATTCAAATTTTCATCCATAAATAGCAATAAAATGCGTTTGCGATTTCATTCCCTTTGAAAGTAGCTAAGCACAGATGAGTAGTAATATTGATATTATATATCAGGAAATATGCATTATATATCTTGATTATAAAGTCTTCACATTAACCTGTTAAGTTTATTCCAATCTCAGATTCTTCTGCGATTTATTGAAAAATATGTAGATTTTAGGAAGACTCAAATTATATTGTTAAATGATACATATCATATAGCTTTTAATATTATTAGCAATAAAATAGTTTATATTTACAAACTTTTTTTAACTATAAATTGTAACCTTTTTTGGTACGTTTTAAGTATTATATTAAGTTCAATTTAAGTTTATCAAAAAAGTTATAGGGATTTTTAACTAAGGGTTAATTTTAATTGCTATTAAATTTTAAGGAATTTCTAATAAAGTTTTTTTATGAAAGAAATGTCATGTAGAGCTACGGCTATGCTTAGAAATAAGCATAGCGATGAAATAATATTTGAACAAATTAATACAAGGAAGCAAATCAAAAAGGTTTTAAATTATAAATTTAATTCTCTAACTAAAGTTGTTTTAGGATTATTCCTTTTTGTTTTTTCTTTGTCAATTGCTAGGGCAGCAACGTATTATTCAAAAGGAAATCTATCAGCTCAAACACCAAGCAATTGGAACACTGTAAGAGCTGGTACAGGAACAAATGCCACAAATTTTACAAGTGGAGATATTTTTGTAGTTCAGAATACTCATACAATGACCGCATCTGCAGTATGGAGTGTTTCTGGTGTAGGGTCTGTTGTGCAAATAGAATCAGGGGGAAAGCTTGTTGCTAGTGCACAAATAACGCTTTCTGCCAATACGCAATTCCAGATCAATAACGGATCTACATACAATCACAATACCTCCACCACCACTGTTTGGGGAGGTTCAGAAACAATTGGAGCAACTTCTACGGTAAATTATGGTTATGCAGGAGACCAAACCGTTGTTGCACTTACTTACGGAAACCTTATATTAAGTGGCTCTGGAGTTAAGACTTTAACCGGAATAACTGTAACAACGCTACTTTCAATGGAGGGTTCTGCTACTGCAATGGGTAATCCTACTTATGGTGCTACATCACAACTACGTTATAAAGGATCTGTTGCGCAAATCACGGGCTCAGAATTTCCCGCAAGTTGGACTGGATCTGGTGGAGTGTTAATAGAAAATTCTCAAGGTGTTACACTTGGTGCTACCAAAAATATTAATGCAACTACATTTACTATTGGTTCATTAGTTACTAATAGTATATTTTATGACGGCGGTTTTCAATTATCTGGAACAGGAAGAATAAATTTGACTTCCGGTAAGTTCATTCTTGGAAGTGTGACTTCTGGAACAACTTGGCCTTCATTTACTACAAATTCTATTTCATCGGGAACTACAGTTGAATATGCTTCCGGTGTTTCTCAAATAGTATCGTGTTCTCCTCAATACCGTTATCTTGATTTTTCAGGAGCCGGTGATAAAATTATTGGAACAGGTACTTTAAGAGTGATTATGAATTGGAACATAAATGGAGGTGCTGCGGTTTTAAATAGTTATAATCCTGCTGTTGTTGCTGGTAATATTATAGGAACGGGTGATATGATTGCAGGTTCAGGTTCTATTACAATTACTGCTCACTTTACTAATACTGGTAATTTTTCTGCCGGAACTAGTGAAGTTTTGTATACGAGTGCTTCTATCAATCAGAAAGTTAAATCTTGTACATACTACAATTTGACATTTTCAAATACAGGAATAAAAACTTTTCTTAGTACGGTTGAAGTATTAAATAATTTGAGTTTATTAACAAATGCAACAGTAATTGTTGACCAGTATTTTCTAACCGGCAACCCTACTGGTACTTTTACAATGGAAACAGGTGCAGTGCTTAGTTTGGGATCTACCTTAAGTACCAATGAAGTGTCTATGCCTACTTTTGCAAATTATACGCTGAACAACGGTAGTACTATTATCTACCAAGCAGATGCTGCACAAACTATAAAAAATCTAAACTACAAAAACTTAACTATTGGCGGTGGTGCTTCGGGCGATGCTAAGTTGCTTGAGGCAGATCTTACCATGAACAATACGCTTACCCTTGCTAGTGGTGGAAGCATTCAGCTAGATGATTATAATCTTACTATTGCTCAAACAGGTACCATAGCTGGTTCATTCAGCTCTTCAAATATGATTATTTGTAATGCTAATGGTAGATTTATAAAACAAGCAACAACGGTTAATGATTTGGTTATGACCTATCCGGTAGGTACACCGGGTAAATATACCCCTATGCAGATTTCAGGAACGGTTGGTGGTTCGGGTTCAGGTAGTTTGTCTGTTGCTCCTATCACGGGTATTCATCCCTCTGCCGATCCTACCTTGGTTTCTCTTGCAAAATATTGGAATGTCGCGACTACCGGCATCACTCTCAATGCTGGGGTGGCTTCGTTTACCTTTCATGGGAGCGAACCGAGTGTTGACCCTTCTGTGTTACTTTCTTATACATATCAGGGAGGCTCGTGGCTCATGCCTGCTTCTACCTGTACCGGTTCAACTATTTCTGTGGACTTAGCCAGTGTTCCGGGTATGACCGTAGCAGGCGATTGGACCGCTACTTCAAGAGCTACTTTATATACCTACCGCACAGGAGATTGGCATAATGATACTACATGGACTACCGACCCCAGTGGTACAGAGTGGGTAAACGGCAGAACACCGCAAAGTGGCGATAGAATCGTTATAAATAATGGATATACTGTTACTCTTGATGCTAATGTTACGACTTCGGCTAATACGCTTGATGTAGAGCAAGGCTCTGTGCTTGATATGGGTACTAATCTTTTTATACAAACAATTGCCGGACTAGAGGGACAAGGAACAATAAAATCGAGTAGTGTAAGTGGAGGCGTGGCTCATTTCCCTACGGTGACTACAAATTATTTTATTGCTGCCGGTGGTGGCACATATGAATATGATTGTGCATCAAGTATGATTTTACCAAATCAGGCAACATACAACAATTTAAAGATAAACATAGCTGTCGGTACAACTGCAACTTTAGTAAATGATATTACACTGAATGGAAATTTAACGATAAATCAGGGAACACTGCAAATAAATGATGCTACCGATGCTCGACTTTTAAATCTGACTATTTATGGAGATATTACCATAGATGCCGGAGCAGCTTTAAGAACTGGAACTGGGCATACTTTTGCAACTACTCCGGTAGGGGGAGGTTATCATAGTAATACACACCAGTTATACTTACATGGTAATCTTACCAATAACGGAACAGTGCGATTTACCAATCTTGCAAATCCTATATTTAATGCCTTTCCTATTAACGATGCCCTTTCGGGTGGAGTTACCGTTCGTTTTACCGGAGCAGCAAATAGAATGGCGGTATGTAATGGAGTAACCGATTTTTATAATTTTATAGTAGATAAAGGTACCGACCAGACATATATATTGGAACTAACAGCATCAAGCACTGCAAATTTTACTTTGTTTGGTAGAAATGAATTGTCGTGGGATGAGACAACACCTCCTTATACGGCAACAAATCCGGAAATGAAAAAAGCATTATGGATTAAAAACGGAACCCTTAAGTTAACCGGAAAAATATCAATACCGAGTTTAACAGAAGCGACAGCTTCAAGGGGAGATTATATGATACCCCAGAATGCTATGCTTTGGATAGCAAGTCCTGATGTATCAGTTTCAACAACTGCGGTTACCGGAGATGTGGTTGCAACAGGAGTTAGAGATGCTTCAGGGGTTCAAGCACTTATACCATCGGGAACATTCAAAATAACCGATGGAACATTTACAACTAGAAATTCAGCAGGTATTGTTTATGGTTATGGAGCTATATCTCAGTTTATTATAGAAGGTGGAACAATTAACTGTTCGCAAGTTAGAGAGAGTGGTGTAGCAGCCGGAAAAATGTCATATCTGCAATCAGGAGGAACTATCAATGTTGGAGGTTCTGCTGTAGGAGAAGTAAATAATGGAAAACCAATTTTTGGAATAGAAAACTCAAATTATACCTTTACTTTTAGCGGAGGTACAATAAATTTGACTGCTCCAACAACCAATACCGGAACTTCAGGCAATGGATTTTATGTAGCCTCGGGCGAAGGAAACTACGATGTTTCCGGTGGTACACTTAATATACAAATAAATGGAGGTAGTACACTCAATATAAATTCTACACCAAATTTGTGGAATTTGAATATAAGTAGATTAAATGCTTCCGGTACTTCTACCGTTAATCTTTTAAAAGATGTAACAATTGCATCAGACTTAACGATAGGAAATAATTGTGATTTTGATCCTACAGCTACTAATTATAATGTAACTATAGGTGGGAATCTTACCATTGGCTCAACCACAGGTAGCACAACAGCTCGATTTGTTCCTAGAAATAATACAACGACCTTCAATGGAAGTAGTAATTCAACAATCTTAGTATCGAGCAATAATACTTCATATTATTTTAGTCCGTACGATTTGGTAATCGATAAAAACAGTTCCAGTACAAGAGTTACTCTTGCATACAGAAGTGGAACGAGTGCTACAGTTGGTAATGTGCTTAGAAATTTTACCATTACTCGTGGTATTTTTGATTATGATATTTATACCCTCGAAGTGAAGGGAAATCTAGATAATAGTGGTATAATGGGAGCGTGGAATAAAGCCGGTAGAATAAAACTTAATAATACCAGTGCTATTCAAACTATTACAGCCGGAATTGATGCAGGTATATTATTTGGACATATAGAAGCTGCGCATACAGATAATAGCGCCAATGATGTAAAGTTAGCTTCAAACGTATCATGCGATTTATTCACCCTTACCTCTGGAAGGGTAGATTTGAAGAACTACCTTTTATCGATTGATACAAATTTTGTAACATTTGCAGTAGCAGGTACAACAAATCACAGAATGTTTTATACCATGGCAGACCATGCTAATAAAGGTATGCAGCTTAAAATGACAAAAAATTATACAACTGCAGCAACGGTAACTTATCCAATAGGAATCTATGATGGAACTACATACCGCTGGGAAAAGGTTGATATTGGTATTGCTAGTACAGCAGGAAATGTAAATGGTTATTTACAAGTAACTGTTGTACCTTTATTGCACCCTACTACTAACTCAGGTGGTTGTGGCGTTTTAATGGGTTACTGGAAGGTGCAAAAAATTGGTTTAACTACTCCTGCAAACAGTATAACGTATAGTTTTACAACAGAATTTCCATATGATGGAGCTGCTGGAACACAAAAAAAGAAGTTCCTCAGTAATGGTGTTTGGAATGATAATGGAAATGCATCAGGAGGATCGCCAGGTGTTAATACCCTTAGTGCACCTACCTTAGCAGGATTTAGAAATCTAGATTTTACTACTTCAAAAAATGCTTGCTTCAACAATGTAAATTACGTTTACAGCAATGGCACAGGTGGTGGAGCTTGGAATGCCGGAGCTAGTTGGCAAGGTGGTGCAGTGCCATCTGTGTTCGATTATGCAATTATAAGAAATGGTGATGTTATTACTGCTAATTCTAATGCCGATGATGCGGGTACTGTTACAATTCTCCAAGGTGGTACACTTGATGTTGGAACCGTTACGGGTTTATCGTATGGAATAATTTCAGGAGCTGGCAAATTTAGAATTTCTTCTGCTGCCGGTACACCTACCCTTCCTGCTGGTGACTTCGACCCATTCTTAACCAACGATACTGCTACTTTTGAATATACCGGTCCGGCATATACTCTACCTAATACAATTACAAACTATCCAAACCTGCTTATAACTGCAAATGCAAATGATGTAACGAAGACTTTGCCAGACGCAACAATTACCGTTCGTAAAAATCTTTCAATTGCCGATGCTGCTCGTACAGGAAATACACTCAAAGTAAGCGGTAGCAACAATCTTACCGTTAATGGCAGATTGCAAATGAGAAATGCTGCTAAGCTTGTTTTTCCCGCTGTAGGTTCAAACCGTACCTATACTATAAAGGAAACTATTGATTTACGATATGGCAATACCGATAATAATAATATTATTGAAATAGAAACCTCAGCAAGTTCGACTTTGGCGCATACACTCAATTTTTATGGAGACTCTATAATAGTTGGTAATTCTGATATCAACCTTTGGAAAACAGGTAATTCTGTGGTTAACTTAAATTTCTTAGGCGATAATAGTACCTATATAACCCAACCTAGAGGTAGTAATATTTTAGATTTTAACCAAATCACAATAAATAAAGATTTACTCTCTGATACAGTTTCATTTAAAACACCTATTACCCTAAATGCGGCTGCAAATACTGCTACAAAACCGCTAACACTTACCAATGGTACTTGTGTTCTAGATGCTTCAAGCAACAATCTGGTGTTGAGTTCGGGTCTGTATGATTATAGAATACCTTCTACCACCGCGCTTATACTTAAACAAGGAAAGTGTAGCATAACTGCAACCGGAGGAACATACAAAGGTCTTTATCTTGATGGTACACTTAAGCTTGAAGGTACAAGTGAGTTTATTATTGGCGACACTACTTCTACTACCGAAGGTCATTATATAGAATACTCATCGAGTGGTTCTGCTCGTATAGATGTTTTGGGTTCGGCCTTGCTCAGTGTAAATGCTCAGATTCGTCGTTCGCTTACCAATGTAAGTGGAATTCTTACCTTTAATCAAGAAGGCGGAAAGGTGAGAATACATGGTATTGCTGCCGATAATGGCAGAGCAAAATTTGAAATACTCAATACCGGAAGTTCATTTACGCAAAGTGGTGGGGTATTTACTTTGGTAAGAGGTGGAAATTCATCGGTATATGCCGATTTTTATTTCCGTCCGGCTTCTTCAAATACCACTGCTGGGGTAATAGAATGTAAACCAAATGAAGTTTGTGTAGATCCTCAAACATTTTATGTTGATGCTACGCAACCTCTAAAAGATATGTATGTGCAGGGAAATGATTTGGGCGGTACTGCCACAGCTATGGTAAATGTGAGTAATTTATATCTGAACGGAGATTTAAATATTAATGCCAATGCTACGTTCAATACCAATAACTTAAATTTATACCTTGAAGGTAGTTTTGTTAACAATGGTACTTTTAATGTGGGTACGGTTGATACAATTACCTTTCATGGAAACACTCAAACTTTATCTGGAAATACATTGCATCCTACAGTTTTTAACAATATGGTGGTTAATAATTCTGCTTCACTTACCTTACAAGCCAACAGCAACATAACCATAAACAATAAATTGCAAATTTTGTCTGGTATATTTGATGATGGTGGAAACACCGTAACGGTAAAAGGAGATATTGAGAATAATACAAGTCATGTGAGTTCGGTTGCCGGAGCTGGAGGTATAAAACTAAACAGTATCCATATACAAAATATAAGTGGCGATGGTTCAGGTGCAGTTTTTGGTCGTTTGGAGCTTGACAATGCTGCCGGTGTAAAATTGTTTGAAGATGTAAGCATTACAAACCGATTGATGCTTACCAATGGTGCATTGAATATTGATGACCACCTACTTACTATTGCACCAACTGCTAGTATGCCAACTCCGGTTGGTGGGTTTGGAGTAAATAGAATGATATTTACCAACGGTTTTTATACTACCGCTCGTGGTTTGTCTATGTCGCTTACTACTAGTCCTTCTACAACATTGTTTCCGGTTGGTACCATTGGTAAATATACTCCGGTAGCTATAGAAGCTACAAGTGGCACAAATACACAGGTGGTGAATGTAAGCCCGATAAATGCTTACCACCCTACCGCACTAGACGCTACGAATGTATTACAGTATTATTGGAATATAACTAGCAATTTATTGACAAATTTCAAAGGAAATATTTATTGCTATTATAAAGATAATGATGTAGCCGTGAATGGATATACAGAAAGTGAGTATTATTCAGCACGTTTATTTAATAATACCTGGACAAAACTACCTGAGACCTATGTAGATCATGATAATGATATAATTACATACCCATTTCTTTCAAATTCTAATACCATAACAGGAGAATATACCGCTGGTATTGATGCTGCATTGCCGGCAAATGTTCCGGTTTATTATTCTAATCCAACCGGGGTAGCACCATATTACTGGGACAATCCGGCTAACTGGTCGCCCGTTCCGGCTTCGGTACCGAGTGGTGCAATTTTCGTAATAAATCCAACACATACAATTACTATAAGAAATGCGAGTACAATTTCATACAAAACCACAATAAACGGTAGAGTTGATATTAATACTGGAATTGTAGGACACTCTTTTGGAGCTGTAGATGGTGTAGGAACATTGGCTGTATCAAGTAACAATACCAGTATAAAACTCCCTGCCGGAAGATATGATGAATTTTTCTCTTGTAGTGGTGGTACGCTAGAATATGGAGGAACAGGTAATTATACCCTTTCAAATATTCCTACTACCATGAGAAGTCTTGTTCTTAAAGGTGCAGGTGTGAAAACCTTACCAAATAAAAATTTCACAGTCTGCGAATTACTTGATATTCAAGACGGTACTCTCGATAATTCTATAAATAATAGAACCCTCTATATTAATGGAGCAATAAATAGAGTAGTAGCTGCAGTATTTAAGTCGGGTTCTGGAACCAATGCAAAAATTGTTTTTCAAGGAAATACATCCCAAATAATAGGATCTTTCTCCGGCACCAGTGCTTTGAATCATATAGAAATAAATAATGATCAAGGATTGACCCTTAATAATGGCGTTGTTGAGATGAAAGGCAATCTTACTTTTAGTCAGGGAGTTATTCACACAACTTCTGCAAACTTACTCTATATGAGTGGTGGACTTTCAACAACAGTTCCTGCAGGTGGTTCTGCAACATCATATATCGATGGACCATTGAAGAAAAAAATTACAGGAGGATACTATTTTGAATTTGCAGTAGGTAAGGATACCCGTTGGGGAAAGGCAGCACTTAACCAAGCAAATGATGGAGATTGGACGGTAGAATATTTCAATACCGGAAAAACAGCTATTCCTACATTAACAGCTCCACTTACAGCTGCTTCACTTACAGAATATTGGTCTGTAGTAGGTCCGGCGGGAACACCACAGTCCTATGTATCTTTACGTTGGGATGATGAAAGCGATGTAAGTCCGCTTATTACCACCAACGGTATTACAGCAGGTAATGCTCCCGATATGCGTGTAGCAGAATTGGTTACAACCGCATGGACAGAAAGACTTGTAAATTCTCAAACAACAAGTACCAATGCAAGTGGATTTATAGCAACAACGAATAAAATTACAGGTTTAGATGCTACAAAATATCTTACTGTTGCATGTGTAAATCCAGTAGTCCCGAGAGCACGTTTTACCAATACAGATACTATTTGTCAAGGAACTCCAATTAGTATTGCGTTTACTGGATCGACTGCTTATCCTTATACTTTCTCATATTCAGTAAATGGAAGTGATAGAGCAGATAAGACCGCTATTTCAGCAGCTACCTATAGCTTAGCAACTCCAGAACCTGGAACTTATCAGTTAAACAATTTCACATACAATGGTGGAACTGGGGTATATAATACTTCGACCATAGTTGTTGTGGCTACTCCTAGTGTTGCCGATGCTGGAACTACTCTTAACGACGTAAATATGTGTGGTGTAACCGATACTGTTTTGGCTGCAACAGATCCTTTAATTGGAAACGGTATGTGGAGTTTTGCACCTGCAAACACTGGTGTAGGCGGAGTTTTCGAAGATCCCGCAATCAATGCAAGCCGTTTTAGTGGAGCTACAGGGCAAACGTATAAGTTGCGTTGGACGGTAAGTAATACTTGTGATGATTCATTTGAAGATATTGATGTGGTATTTCATCAGCTACCAGCTATTTCTTTTAGTCAGCAATATATAGATACCTGTATAGGCACAACCGGAGTTATATATTCGACCGAAGTCGGAAAAAACAATTATGATTGGAACATCAGCGGAGGAGCAATTACTTCGGGAGGAACTGCTACTGATAATTCAGCTACGGTAACATGGAATACCCCGGGAAATGGTTATATTACGGTTAACTATGATGACGTACATGGTTGTAGTGCCGAATTTCCATTGCTCCAAAATATGAATGTTTTAGAAAATACAATATCTCTTATCTCTACTGTAGGTACAGACAATCAGGTAGTTGGAATTAGTAGTCCGATGACCAATATTGTTTATACTACAACAAACGCAACCGGAGCAACTGTAAGTGATTTACCTGTAGGTGCTTCTTCAAGTTGGAATGCCGGGGTTATTACCATATCAGGTACTCCAGAAGCATATGCAACCTATACTATTGACCTGACCGGAGGTTGCGACCTCGTTTCGGTTTCTTCAACAGGAACAATTACGATAGCAGAGCAATTCTATTATACACAATCAGCTACCAATGTATTTGATGTAAATAATTGGTGGTCTAACAACGATGGTACTGGCATACATCCATCAAGCTTAGATATTGATGGACTTACTTTGGTAATAAATGCTTCTGTTACTGCCGATATCAATAGTGATTTCGAAGTAGCAGAAGGAGTTGTGTTGCAAGTAGACGGTACTATCAATCCCGCAGCATCGGTTGTATTTACAGGAACCGGTACGTTGCAAGGTTCGGGAGTATTTAAAGTAACCAGAACTTTAGATGAACCATCGTTTGCCGGTCAGTATTTGGTTGATATTATTGATGTATCAAATGCAACAGTAGAATATGCGGTACTTGCTGGTGGACAGACCGTCACCGGAGGATTAGATTGTAATATTTTGCGATTAAGCAACACATCAGGAGTAAATACTGCAAATGGAAATGTTACTGCTACAACCATAACAAATACTTCCGGAGGAACACTCAATATGCTCACTCATACTCTTAGCGGAGCTATCAGCAATACCGGTTCTACTATTCAATTTTCAGGTGCTAGTAATGGTAGAGCTGTAGCTAGTGGAACTATTGTTTACAACGGAGCAGCGCAGACCATTGCAGCAGGCACCTACAGTAACCTAACCGTAGCCGCAGCCGGTGATAAAACACTTGCCGGAGTAACTACCGTAAATGGCGTTTTGAATCTCTCGAGCGGAATTATAAAAGCCACTGCTGCAAATATTTTAGCAATATCTACAACAGGCTCTGTAGTTGGTTATTCGCATACTAGTTTTGTAAGCGGACCAGTGTCTCGTACACTTGCATCTACAACCCCAACAACCTTGATATTTCCGGTAGGAGTAAATAATTTGATGCACCCGGTTGAGCTAAATGTAACACAAGCAACTGCAGCATCAACACAATATGTAGCTGAGTATTTAAGAGTATCAGCTTGGGAATTTCCATATACCTTAGATCCCGGTATTACCCATACATCAAATCAGGGTCATTGGAAAATTACAAAATCTAATGCCAATGCTTTTTCAGCAACAGTGAAGCTATATTATTATACCTCTTTTGATATTGTAGATGAAACTTCATTAGATTATTTAACCATTGCAAAAAGTACTGTTGGAGGCACTTGGTTGAATATTGGAGGTACGGTAACAGCAGGTTCAGGAGAGGGGTATGTTCTTTCCGATGCGTTCACCTCTTTTAGTGAATTCTCATTGGCAAATGAAACAGGTGGAACAAATCCGCTTCCGGTATCATTAGCATATTTTTCTGCTACTCATACCAGTAAAGAAGTAAGCTTAACTTGGGAAACAAAATCGGAGTTGTTAAATGATTATTTTACGATAGAACAATCTGTTGACGGAGTTACCTTTACTCAAATAGCAATGGTAAACGGAGCGGGTACTAAATCAACACCTACAAACTATTCGTTTTCTCACGATGTAACAGCTTCTGGCATATATTATTACAGATTGAAGCAAACCGATTATGATGGTACCGTTACGTATTCAGAAATTAGAGCCGTTCAAGTAAATGAATCTTTTGAAGAAATTGTTAAGACTAATGTTCTTTATGTATTTCCTAACCCTGGTAAGACCGATGAAATTACATTCAGATTTGTTTCGCCTACATTCGGATTTTATAATTTTGTCGTTTCAGATATGAGCGGAAGAACCTATGCGTCTGGTATTATAGATTTGCAGAACAACTATTTTGAGTCTAAACTTTCGGAATATTGTAAACTTTCTGCTGGCTCATATACTTTGCATATTATTGGAGCATCTGAGGTTATTTCTAAAAAGTTTGAAGTAAGGTAGTATTGTAATACAAATATAAATTTAGCGTTGAATTTTCTTACGCCAACGTCAGTGCACATTGATCAACTCAGGGCCAGAGGCCTTGTAAGCTACGACGAAGCGAGGACGCTTCGCCGAACAAGGATTATATCTAAAAAGTTTGAAGTAAGGTAGTTTATATAAGACAAATTTAGTATGCTTTGTTCGGATCAGGCTATTGCCTGAGTCGGTCATATTTTAGAAGGCTTTTGCCTTCATTATAAAGTAGAAGTAAGGCAAATCCGCTTATTGACGGTAGTATTGTCAAAGAATTTCATTGAATACAAAGCATCTGACCCGTAGATGGCGCGAGCTTGTAGCTCGTGCCGTATATGAATATGAAATGATGGTTTGTGTATTATTTTCATACATTATAGCATAGTCCTACAGACAATGCTAAACTATTCCGCTACGTTGTAGCTACAGAATTTACCAGCACCAAGGGGTGCGTAATATTTTAGCAAAGGCTGTTAGGCCATTGCTAATATAGGGTCTGCTGAAAAACAATATTTGCTTTGACAAAGAGAGTATTACCATTATATTTGTAATACTAAAGTGCAAGGAAATATGTCAAAGCAATATAAAAAGCGTGCATCACCACCCGAATATGTTAGTCCCAAACAATTTACGATTGAAGGATTTGGTAGTCCTTTTTCTCAACATTTAGATTCAAAGAACCGTTGGATTGTCTTAGCCAATTTAATTCCATGGGATGAATTGTGTGGTGTCTATTACAAACATGTTGGGGTTAGTTCAACAGGCAGACCTCCATTGAATCCACGTTTAGTGATAGGGTCTGATTATAAAACATTTGTGTAATCTTGATGACAGGAAGTTGTGTTGCAAATTTCAGAAAACATGTATATGCAATTTTTCGTAGGTTTTTCAAGCTTTACAACCCAACAACCATTTGATCCATCGTTGTTTGTGGAATTTCGTAAACGGCTGGGATTGGACACTGTAAACGCTTTGAATGATAAAATCATTGAGCTCCAAGACTTACTTCGATAGTTCAGAAAAACCTACAAAGCATGACAATTCAACAAGAAACGCCCGATAATATTCCACCTTCAGAACCAGATAATAATCAATCTCCACAAAACAAAGGACGTTTGATAACAGATGCAACTGCAGCCTCAGGACATTGCATATCCAACCGATTTGGATTTATTGTCGGATGCCCGAGAAAAAGCTGAAGAGTTGATTGATAAACTTTATCAAAAGAATCTGCATACGCATAAACCCAGAACATACAGAGAGACAGCCCATAAACTATATCTTAATACTGCACAAAAACGCAATAAAACAAAAGGAAATTCGCAAAGCAACAGGCAAACAACTACGTTTTCTTGCGCAATCTCAAACATATTGATAATCTACTTGATGCATACAGAAACGAACATCACTAAACAGAACCGATTACAAATACATGTTGGTAATCCGTACCTTACATCATCAACAACAACAGATGTTCAAAGACCATACCCACAGCATCGAGCATAGGGTGTAAGCATCCATCAGCCACATGTGCGACCAATTGTGAGGGAAAAGCAAAGCAAAAGTTGAATTTGGTGCAAAAATAAATGTATCTCTCATTGATGGTATCTCGTTTTTAGATGAACTCAGCTGGGAGGCTTTTAACGAAGGCTGTAATCTGATTGAGTACATTGAGCAGTACAAAAGCGTTTCGGGTTTTATCCAAAGAACTACTGGCAGATAAAATATATTGTACTCGTGAAAATCGAAAAGCTCTCAAACAGAGAAACATCAAACTGATAGCCAAACCTCTTGGCAGACCATCGGCGGTGAGAGAACATGTAAGTCGGGAGAACGTAATCCAATAGAAGGTAAATTTGGACAAGCAAAAACTGGTTATGGTCTTAATTGCATAAAGACCAGATTGAAGGGAACAAGTGAATCTTGGATTGCGAGTATTATACTGGTATTAAACCTAGTCAAGTTGGCTGGGGCAATGCCGTATTGTCTGAAATCTGAATTAAACAAATTATTAAACATGATGTTTTCTGTCAATTGGAACAGCACAAAATCAACATCTCAGATTTTATGCTATTGTTGGGTAGGTTGAGTTTTTCAGCAGACCCTAATATAAATATGATAAATTCCGCTGGTACTAAATGGAACGGGTGTTTAAAAACTAATTTATATAACCGATTTTTTACCTTGTGAAAGTAATCCTATAAAAATAGTAGATAGAAAATAAAAGAAATCCAAATGAATGTATTTTATACTATTTATATGGAGTAAATCTCAATTTGTAGATTTACTCCATTTTTCTTTATTATTTTTGATACTTTAGCTTTTTTAAACATTGTATTGAATTATGACCCAAGATGAGAAGTACATGCAAAGATGTTTGCAGTTAGCAGAGTTAGGTTTTGGTAGCGTAGCACCTAACCCTATGGTAGGGTGCGTTATTGTTCATAATGGAAAAATTATAGGAGAAGGTTATCACATGAAATATGGTGAAGCTCATGCCGAAGTAAATGCTATAAATTCGGTAGAAAATAAAGAATTATTGAAAGAATCTACTTTATATGTCAACTTAGAACCTTGTGCACATTACGGTAAAACTCCCCCGTGTGCAAATCTGATAAGTGAAAAAAAATTGCAAAGGTAGTTATTGGTTGTGTAGATACCTTTAGTAAAGTTGCCGGAAAGGGAATAAACCATCTGCAAAATAATGGAATAGAGGTAGTTGTAGGAGTACTTGAAAAAGAAAGCAGAAATTTAAATAAGAGATTTTTTTGTTTACACGAAAAGAAAAGACCATATATAATTCTCAAATGGGCACAAACGAAAGATGGATTTATTGATGTATTAAATGCTGATAATGAAAGCTGTAAAGGAATATGGATAACAAACGATTTGTCTCGGACGTTGGTACATAAATGGCGAACGCAGGAGCAAAGTATTCTTGTAGGTACAAACACTGCCTTGAAAGACAATCCGCAGCTCAATGCAAGAGAATGGCAAGGCACAAATCCGCTACGAATTGTAATAGATAGAACACTCCGTTTGCCTAATCATTTGCACCTTTTTGATGGATCTGTAAAGACCTTGATATTTAATGAAAAAAAAGATGACAATATTGCATTGACAATGTGGGTGAAGACAGATTTCAGTAATCTTTGGTCAGGTATCTGTGATTATTTATATTCTGAACAAATTCAATCGGTTATAGTAGAAGGTGGAACATGTATCCTTGCAAGTTCTATTAATCAAAATCTGTGGGATGAAGCAAGAGTTTTTACCGGAAATAGCTATTTCATAAATGGAATAAAAGCGCCGGAATTTCCCTATAAACCACAGGATACTAGTTCGGTAGATGGAGTAGAACTTTCTTTGTTTTATAATATGAATATTTAAAAATTCAATATCGAGTACAATGTCGTTTAGTTAATATATAATTGAATATAAGGTAATAAGGTTAAAAATAGTTAAGGTTCTATTATGCTACTAATGTTTTAAAAAGAGTTCAAAACATTATTTCGTAGAAAAACCTTATCTTTTTGTTCAACCTTAATAGAAATGTAAATAACTGCATTCCTAAACCTTATTACCTTATTGATAATCAAAATAATTCAAGCATCATCTTAGATAAACGACATTGATATCGAATATGCTTTTTTTATGATGCCCAAATGAATATTGAGCAAACTCAGTGGCTATCAGCTATTGCTCTGTGAATCTCTGTGTAACATTTTTTATTTCAATAAGAATTTGAATTTTGATTTTGATTTTTTTTGATTATGCAAAACGTTTCACGATAATTATTGATATATTCGTAAGTAATATTATTTTAAAACCTGTAAATTATAAAATATATTTGCAAATAAGTAGTTTAATCAATTAAAATTCAATCTTGTGAAAACAGTTACTTATATATTATTTTGTTTATTTCTTTCGGTGATTACTATAGCTCAGGAAAAGCTTCAAAATTATACCGATATAAATGGAATGAAGCAAGGTTATTGGGAAAAAAACGATGCCGAAGGAAATATAGTTTACAAAGGTTATTTTTCTGATAATATGCCTATTGGCACTTTTTTACGGTATCATAAAAATGGAGTAATAAAGGCAGAGATGATTTATGATTCTGTAGATCAGAAGAAAGCAAGTGTGGTTTTATATGACGATGCCGGAGCAATAGCAGCCAAAGGTGAGTATTATAATAAACTTAAAAACAATGTTTGGGTATATTATAGTGCTGAAAATAAACCGGTTGTAGAGGAACAGTATGTAAATGGTAAATTGCATGGAATAGCTAAAAAATTCTATCCTTCAGGTAAAATTGTTGAAAGCAAATCATTCAACAACGGTTTGCTTCACGGCGATTGGTTTTGGTACTACGAAGATGGTACTGTACGAATGAAAACAACCAATAATGCAGACAAAAGAAGTGGTGCTTTTTTCATTTATTATCCGGGTGGTAAACCAAAAATAAAAGGTAACTATGAGGAAGATTATAAGCATGGAAAATGGACATTCTACGACGAAAAAGGAAAAGTAGAAAGAGAAATCAATTACAAAAAAGATATTGCAGATAATCAAGCCGAACTTGATGAGAAAATGTCAAAAGAATTGAAAGAGATGGATGCCAAGAATGGTCAAATTCCAGATCCTCAAAATTTTACCGACAGTCCTGAAAGTTTTTTTAATAAATAGTTTTTTCAAAGTTTTAAATATATTTTATTAGCCATATAAATTAATAGTAAATTGAAAAATTAGTTACTTAAAACTTGTTGATAAATAAAAAATAATTATCTTTGCACTCCAAAAATTCACGAAAAGTATTACAATACATAAATATTGCAGAAATGAGAAAAGGAATACATCCTGAAAATTACAGACTAGTGGTTTTCAAAGATATGTCAAACGAGACAACATTCATTACAAAATCAGCAGCTAAATCTAGAGAAACAATTACTGTAGATGGCGTTGATTATCCGTTAATTAAGTTAGAGATTTCGAGTGCATCGCATCCGTTCTTTACTGGTAAGATGAAATTTCTTGATACTGCGGGTCGAGTTGATAAATTCAGAAACAAGTACAAAAACCACTTGGATAAAAAAGAAACAAAAGAAACAAATTAAAATTTATAAAGCCTCGTATATTTCGGGGCTTTTTTTTTGTCAATTTTATTAGCTCAATTATTATGAATTATATTCTTTTCGATGACCATACAAGAGTTAATCTTTTACCTCTTACTTTTACCAGACCTATTGCTGAAATTAGAATAGGCATTCTTACTATCACCGAGAAATGGAATCAACATCTCAAAACCCAGTGTTCTTTCCAAACAGAACCTTATTTACAAGAAAAATATTCTTTGAATATTGCAGATGAATCTGTTTTTATAAATGGTAGTGTCTTGCCTCAAAAATCATTAGTAAAGGCTATTACATCGCTCAAAGCAAATCAGATACTTTTAAAAAGCTCTCTCGTTGTAGCCTTGAGAACCACAGAAAATAATTTCAATCCTCTTGATATTGAGAAGTATGAAGTTGTTGAATTTGAGGAAGAAATTATTAAGATTGAGCAGCCATATCATATTTTTTCACTGAATGAAGTTGCGCTAAAGCTTGATTTTGACATGCTTACCGAAGGTAGAACTTCTGCAAAAGTACACGAATCAAATACTCTAATAGCAGAGGAGAATATTTTTATAGAAGAAGGAGCCGAAATTATTTGTTCGGTATTGAATGCTTCCAAAGGGCCTATTTATGTTGGCAAAGATGCGGTAATAATGGAACATAGCTCCGTGCGTGGACCAGTTGCCTTGTGTACTCATGCTGAGCTTAAAATGGGTTCTAAAATATATGGAGCAACAACCATTGGTCCTTATTGTAAAGTAGGGGGCGAGGTTCATAATTCGGTCTTTTTTGCATTTTCTAGCAAGGCTCATGATGGTTTTCTTGGCAATTCGGTTTTGGCAGAGTGGTGCAATTTAGGTGCCGACACAAACACTTCTAACTTAAAAAATAATTATGCAGAAGTAAAACTATGGAACTATGAAAAGGAGCGTTTTCTAAAAACAGGTCTACAGTTTTGTGGCTTAATCATGGGCGACCATTCTAAGTGTAGTATCAATACCATGTTCAATACCGGAACTGTTGTTGGTGTTTTTTGCAAATATTTTGGCAGTGGATTCCCTCGTAATTTTGTGCCATCTTTCACATGGGGTGGGGCAGAGGTCTAATTCTTTACACCAAACCTAAAGCCTTTGAAGTTGCCGATATTGTAATGAAACGCCGGAATAAAGCGTTTGATGCAACAGAACAAAATATTTTGCACACCGTTTTTGAACTTACAGCAAAGCATAGACAGTTTTTAAAATAGTTACTTTTTTATTTTTTTAGAATACAAAATATTACTTTTTTGTGGGTTTAATTAGAAACTGTTAGTCTTGGTTTGATGAGATGATAACAAACATTTTTGTTTCATTTACCGCATTTCGGCTCAGTTAGGACTACAATGAAAGCAATTAAATAATTTTATCGCAGAAAATTAGATTTTTTCTAATGCCCATAAGAATATAGTTTATTTCGGTATAGGAATTGAATTATACTAGTTTCTGAAACTTTTTCAGGTAACACTGTCATTTTGTCAAAAAAAGAAAAATTATGAGCAATAATTTCAAATATATATTAGATAAAACCTTACTCTCAGATTTTATTGATGATGAATCGGAGTTTATACCAATCATCAATGACGAAGATCCGGGAGAGTTATTCATCACACCCGATATTTTACCTGTTTTACCTCTTAAAAATGCAGTTCTATTTCCGGGAGTTATTATGCCTATAACCGTTGGCAGAGAAAAGTCGCTCCAACTGGTTAGAGACTATAATGTTAAAAATAAAATAATTGCTACAGCTACTCAAAAAGATGTGAAAATTGAAAATCCACTTTTTACCGATTTATATGAGACTGCCACTGTTGCAAAGATTGTAAAAATACTAGAAATGCCCGATGGCAATTCTACCGTTATTCTGCAAGGAAAAAAAAGAATTCAATTACAACATCAAGTTCAGGAAGAGCCCTATATCATTGCTTCAGTTCATGATAGAATGGAAATAAAACCCGAAATAGATCAGGAGTTTGAAGCCATACTAAGCACTCTTAAAGATATGTCTTTGAAGATTATTAAACTTTCATCGAATATTCCTAATGAGGCGGGTTTTGCTATAAAGAACATCAGTAATCCTGCATTTTTGGTAAATTTTATTTCTTCTAATACTGATACCGAAGTAGAAGAGAAATTATTACTTCTCGATGCTGATAATCTGAAAGAACGTGCCATACTGCTCATGAAATTTCTTGCTAGACAGGTGCAAATGCTTGAAATTAAAAGCGATATACTGAACAAAGCAAGGAAAAATATCGATCAGCAACAGAGAGATTATTTTTTGCATCAGCAAATGAAAACGATTCAGAGCGAATTAGGTGGAAATAGTTCTGAGCGCGAAATTGAGGATATGAAAAGCAAAGCTCAACAGAAAAAATGGAGCGAAGCAACGGCTACTTTTTTCCTCAAGGAACTTGATAAACTGCAAAGAATGAATCCGCAGGCAGGCGAACATTCAGTACAGATGAACTATTTGCAAACCTTGCTCGATTTGCCTTGGAATGAATATTCTGATGATAATTTTGATTTGCGCTATGCTCAAGAAGTTTTAGATGCCGATCATTATGGATTGGAAAAAGTAAAAGAACGGATTATTGAACATTTGGCAGTTCTCAAACTTAAAGGCGATATGAAATCTCCGATTATCTGTTTGTACGGACCTCCGGGTGTTGGTAAAACCTCATTGGGTCGTTCTATTGCAAAATCGCTCAATAGAAAATATGCACGTATGTCGCTCGGTGGTCTACACGATGAGGCCGAAATACGTGGGCACAGAAAAACCTATATTGGTGCTATGCCCGGTAGGATAATTCAAAACATTAAGAAAGTGGGTACTTCAAATCCGGTTTTTATACTTGATGAGATAGACAAAGTAGGAAAAGATTTTAGAGGCGATCCGGAATCAGCCTTGCTCGAAGTTCTTGACCCTGAACAAAATAAAGAGTTTCACGATAACTATTTAGAACTTGATTATGATCTTTCTAAGGTTATGTTTATTGCTACCGCAAATAATATTGCCAATATCAGTTCGGCTCTGAGAGACCGTATGGAAATGATTGATGTTTCAGGTTATATTGTTGAAGAGAAAATTCAAATTGCAAAAAAGCATCTCATCCCAAATCAGATTGAGAACAATGGTCTTTCTGAAACCATGTTGTCTATAAACGATGAATGTTTGAAGTATATGATAATGAATCATACTCGCGAATCGGGTGTGAGAGGACTAGACAAGAAGATTGCAAAAGTAGTGCGCTCTCTAGCCAAAAAGATAGCTCTTGACGAGGTTTATGATAAGCATATCAATTTGGAAATGCTACGTGTAATACTAGGACCACCTGAATATCACAGCGATGAATATCAAGGCAATGAGTTTGCAGGAGTAGTTACCGGTTTGGCATGGACTGCTGTTGGGGGCGATATTCTTTTTATAGAAACCAGTTTGAGCAAAGGCAAAGGAATTCTTACCATGACCGGAAATTTGGGCAATGTAATGAAAGAATCTGCTACTATTGCACTTGAGTTTATTAAAGCTCATGCACAGCAATTTGATATCCCTACCGATGTTTTTGAAAATTGGAATGTGCATGTTCACGTACCAGAGGGTGCTATTCCTAAAGATGGACCATCTGCCGGAATCACAATGGTAAGTTCCATGGTTTCTGCTTTTACACAGAGAAAAGTTAAGAAGCATTTGGCTATGACCGGAGAAATTACACTTCGAGGAAAAGTTTTGCCTGTGGGAGGAATTAAAGAAAAAATACTTGCAGCAAAGCGAGCAGGTATAAAAGAAATAATTCTTAGCAAAGCCAATCAGAAAGATATAGAAATAATTGGCGATATTTATATTGAGGGTCTGCGTTTTATATATGTAGATACAATTGATGAAGTAATTTCTGAAGCAATTTTGAAACAAAAAGTGAAAAATACGATAAAAGTGTATTAGATATTTTTGAGTTACAATTGAAATGAAAAACCGGAAAGACAGATTAGCCTTTCCGGTTTTTTTGTAGTATGCCAAGCATAGTGAATAGATTTTCGCTACTGGTTTATCTTTTTCCAAGCAAACTCACTGATGTTTCTCTTGGTGCTATCGAAATGGATTCCAATGAGATAGATATCCTTATTTTCTGATTGATATTTTTCGTAATACTTCATTTGTTCAATTTGCTGAATGGCTTTTTCTGGTGACGCATCTACTTTGAATTCAAACAAATATATATTATTTTGTGTCTTGATGGTTAAATCTATTCTTCCATAATTTGTATGGTCTTCAGGTATAATATCATACGCCAAACTTGCCATAAATGAATACATTACCGAAGCATAGTAACCCTCATAAGTTCCCATGTTTTTCATTACATAATTGTCGTAAGGAATGGCAGCAAATAAAGAAAACAGGATTTTTTCTATTTTAGCCAAATCGCCCTCGTAAAGTGCATTTATAATATTGAACTGATAAGAACCTGAACCAGAGCGAAAATCAGTTAAATAATTAAAAAACAATTCGTTGAGGGAATAAGTTATTTCCTTATTGGGCATTTTCATTTTAAAATATTCTCTGCCCGAAATAGCATATCTTTTATCAAAAGTTAGATAACCGGTTTGCCAAAGCAATGCAACCAAATCTATGTGTTCTACATCAAAAGCATTAAGTGTTTCTTTTGGAACATTAATATTCTCTAACTCTGGTAGATAATAACTCTTCCTTTTTAATATCTCAATCAAAAACGACGGATTACCTGTTTCCCACCAATAATTACTGAATAGGCATCCTTTAGAGAGAAAAAGTAAAATATCAAACGGGTTATAAATAGGCTCCCCAAAATAATTATAACCATTATACCATAGTTTTACTTCATTTAAATCTACACCGTCTAAATATTCATTGAATGTATTTAATAAATCATCGTGAGTATATCCTGTAATTGTGGAATAATGTGCATCAATAGTTATATCTTCAATATTATTCAATCCGCTAAACAGGTTCAGTTTAGAAAATTTACTTACACCGGTTAAGAATACAAAATGCAAATAACGATCGTTATCTTTTAGAGCCGAGTAGAAATTTTTGAGCGTATTTCGTCCCTTGAGCGACATACTTTTATCCTCGAAATGTATATTGTCGAGGATTATCTTATCATATTCATCTATAAGAATTACAACTTTTTTCTTATATTTTTCATAACATGCTTGTATAAGTAAAACAAAAGATTCTTTTGAATCTTCTAATTTAGTAAATGGAATATCAAAGCCATGAATTTTATTATTCTCTCTGAAAATCCGAATAAATTCCTTTTCAATTAAAACATCGTTTGTATAAGATCCACTACCAAAAGAAATATTGATAACAGGAAAGGTATTGTTCCAGTCCCATTTATCATATATTTCTAAACCTTCAAAAAGCTCCTTGTTTCCTTTGAATATCTCGGCTAAAGTATCAACAAACAATGATTTCCCAAACCTTCGTGGACGAGAAAGAAAGGCGTATTTACATGAGGTGATAAGCAGGTGTGCTAAACCTGTTTTATCAATATAAGCATAGTTTTCATTTG
Source organism: Bacteroidales bacterium (assembly GCA_016714605.1). Classification (GTDB taxonomy): domain Bacteria; phylum Bacteroidota; class Bacteroidia; order Bacteroidales; family UBA1715; genus JADKDL01. The sequence goes on from JADKDL010000014.1 coordinate 27,083, forward strand.
GATTTCGTATGTCGCTAAATGTTTGAATACCTATTGGAAGTTTCTTTTTCATATAAAATGTTTCAAGAAATTTTTTATGAGCAAATATCAGTAATAATTTGCTAATTTGCTAATTTGCTAATGAGATAATGTGCTAATTTGAAATTTATTAGCAACAATCTCCCAATTTTCCAAAGGGTAAAGAAAATTCATGAATTTTCTTTACCCTTGGAAATCAAAAAGTATATATTTTCAAAAATTCCTTTATAAGTTTCTAATCTTTTTTTCCCATGTCCATGCAGATATGAGCGTTTCTTCAAGCGGTATTTCGGCTTTCCAACCCAGTACTTCATTAGCATATGTTGTATCTGCCCATACTTGTTCTATATCGCCCTCTCTTCTATCTACAATGGTGTATGGAAAGCTTATTCCAGTTGCTCTTTCAAAAGTTTTCACCATTTCCAGTACCGAATTTCCTTTGCCGGTGCCCAGATTGAAAATCTCTAAAGGTCTGTCGTTTTTACTTGTCAACAATCTCTCAATGGCAATAACATGAGCTTTGGCAAGATCTACCACGTTAATATAATCTCTTATTGCAGTTCCGTCCGGAGTTTCATAATCATCGCCAAATATTTTCAGCTCTTTTCTTATTCCTGCAGCAGTCTGGGTGATGAATGGAATAAGATTATTAGGTACACCGTTTGGCAATTCACCTATATGTGCAGTTGGGTGAGCTCCAATTGGGTTAAAGTAGCGAAGTAGTACAGCATTAAGTTCTGCTTTAGAAACAATTATATCTTTAATTATCTCTTCAGCTATTTGTTTTGTGTTGCCATAAGGCGAGTTGGCAGTTTGAATAGGTGCATTTTCTGTAACAGGCAATTCTTCAGGTTGTCCATACACGGTACACGAAGACGAGAAAACGAGCTGATTTATGCTACATTCGCTCATAGCTTTGAGCAAGTAAATGAGCGAAATGAGATTGTTTTCGTAGTATTTCAAAGGTTTCTCAACCGATTCACCAACTGCTTTCGATGCTGCGAAATGAATTACAGCTTTTATGTCTTTGTGTTTTTCAAATATTTTTTTTACAGCATCTGGTTCGCACATATCAATCTGGTAGAAATCTGGTTTTGTACCGATAATCTTTTTTATGCCATCTAGTACCGTTTTGTCGGAATTAGAAAGATTGTCAATAATTACCACATTATAACCTTTTTCTATAAGTTCTACAGTAGTATGCGAACCTATGTAGCCCGTGCCTCCGGTTACAAGTATTGTTTGTTTCTGTGCCATAATTTTGTCCTATTATATTCTAAAATAGTATTCGAAAATAAATAATTTCTTGTTCTAAAATGAATGAATTTATACGTGTGGAAATTAGTAAAAATTATCTCATTACAAAAACTTTATACACAATTACTTTTTCCATTCAAAACTATTTATAAATGTATGAATATCTTCTTGTATGAAATTTTTTACCGGTTTGAGCGAATCTTTATTAGGAATAGAATTAAAGTACAAGTGCTCCTCTTATAAATTTACTAATGCTGTCGGTCAAGAAAAATTGTGTGTTTGAAGCTGCATCTCCTTGAATATCATAATAAATACCATACACTTTTTTTTCACTGTCCTGAAATGTTTTCTCATTTATAGCTTCAGCTTTTATGGTATGTTTGTATGCAAAAGTGCGAGCATCTGCTAAGAATTGAGGTAACTCTTCTTTATTATCTTTATAGCTCAGATGTATTGTTGCATTCATCTGTGGGAAGCTGATATTCAACCAACAAGGCTCTGCATTGGGTGTTTTGTCTTTTTCTACAACTGCATATTTAGGGTACTGAAAACGAAACGGACATGAAGAATCATAAACTACATATTCTTTTTTTGGAAGGTCAATCCTGAAATACCCTATTGGTTTGGGTGTATATATTTTTCTTTCATCGCACGATGATAAGAATACAAGACTTATAATTGATAAAGTAAGATATAGGTATAGTTTCATGATATTTAATTTGAAAATGTTTTTAATAATATGATTTTGTATAGAAAATTTATGAATTTTCTTTTCTGATACAGTTTATTAATAGTTAAAATTTTGAATAAGATATTAATTATTCTATTGATATATTGTATTTTATATAATATACAGTAAAATAATTTTAAAATCTAAAACTAAATTTAACCACTCAAAATATTATATAACCAATATTTATTACTTATACAAAAGTAAAAAAAAAGAAAGATGTTTTTATGTTTCAGTCATTTCAATATGATTCAAACGTATATTTATTTGCTACGATGATTTTGACGTAATTTTTTATTTCATTTTTTTATTAACGAATTTCTATTTTCCACGTTTATAAAAATGGTTTATCGAAAATGATTTTTAGATTTGTAAAATTTGAATTTTAGGAAAAGAGATGATACTACAACAATTTATTGCCGATGCTCAAATAGTTTTAACTATTAAATATGGAGAAAGAGAGGCTAATGCAATTCTTTATTATTTAATACAAGAAGTTTTAGGGTTTTCCAAGACCGAAACTATATTCCATTCGGTTGATGAAATTGCTCCCGAAAAAGAAACGATTCTTAAAGATGCAATGGAGCGGTTGCAAAAAAATGAGCCCATTCAGCATATTACCGGATGGTCATATTTTTTTGATTTAAAGTTTGAAGTAGGGCCTTCAGTACTCATTCCCCGACCCGAAACCGAGGAGTTGGTAGATTGGATAATTCATGACACCACAAAAGAAGGAATGAAAGTGCTTGATATTGGTACTGGTAGCGGTTGTATAGCTGTTACATTAGCCAAACATTTGAAGAATGCGAGTGTTACTGCTATTGATGTTTCTGCTGCTGCTTGTAATATTGCTAAGAAAAATTCTCTCTATAATGATTTAATGATAGAGGTGTTAAATATAAATATACTAAGTAATAGAATACCAAATCATAAATATAATATTATTGTAAGTAATCCTCCTTATATTCCTGAATCTGAGAAAGATATTTTGGCTGATAATGTATTGCAATTTGAACCCAATGAAGCCCTTTTTGTACCTAGCGATGACCCTTTGCTTTTTTATAAGGCTATAGCCGATTTTGCTTTGTTACATTTGAAACGCAAAGGGAAGCTTTATTTTGAAATACATGAAAATTACGGTAATCAAGTTATTGAAATGCTTAGAGAAAAAGGTTTTAAGAATATAATTTTAAAGAAAGATTTGCAAGAAAAAGATAGAATGATAATGGCTATGGTTTAAGTCTATCTGTTTTCTCAAAAGATTGTTAGTATTAAAACAAATATGATTGTATATTTAGTTTAGAAGGAGTATGCAAAGCTTCAATTTAATAATTAAATTTTAAGTAAATGCCTCAAGATTTAAAAGAAAAACTAAATCAGTTCAGGAATAAGAAAATACTTATAGTTGGCGATGTTATGGTCGATGCTTATGTTTGGGGCAAAGTAACGAGAATTTCGCCCGAAGCACCAGTTCCTATTGTTTCAGTTACCAAAAAAGAAGCTCGTTTGGGAGGTGCTGCCAATGTAGCATTAAATATAAAGTCGCTCGGAGCTAGTCCACTACTAGCTTCAATAGTTGGCAACGATGAACAAGGACTCAATTTTCTGCGATTGCTAAAAGACTCTGATATAAGTCAAGATGGAATCTTGCAAACCGATAGACCTACAACCGTAAAGACCAGAGTGCTTTCTGGTTCGCAACACACATTGCGTATAGATGAGGAACTTACGACTCCAATAGATAAAAATTTAGAGGAGAAATTGATAAATAGAGTTAAGCAACTATTTGCGTCAAATACTATTGATGGAATTATTTTTCAAGATTATGACAAAGGAGTGCTCACCGAAAATGGTATTACTAAAATCACTGAAATAGCGCAGTCGTATTCAGTTCCAATTTTTGTAGATCCCAAAAAGAATAATTTTAACCATTATAAGCAAGTAACTGTATTTAAGCCCAATTTCAAAGAATTTACCGAAGGTTTAAAACTTGAAATAGAGAAACACGATATTTCAGCATTGCATCAGGCAGCAAAGAAGTTTATGCAAACTATGAATATACAATATATGCTAGTAACACTTTCTGAACTTGGTATATTTGTTTGCGATGCCGAAAGCTATTATCACATACCCACCACCTTTAAGCAAATTGCCGATGTTTCTGGAGCCGGCGATACCGTTATTAGTGTAGTTTCCTTGTGTATATGCAGCGGTATTTCCATTACAGACACAGCACACATAGCCAACACCGCTGGAGGCATAGTATGCAGCTATGCCGGTGTAGTACCAATTAAGTTTGATGATTTGGTAGGGGTAGCCCTTGTGGCCACCTGATAATAGAATAAATTAGTTTGTAAGTAATTATCCAAGTACACATTATTGTACAAAACCTCCCATTAACATTCCGGTCAACATTGTAGGGGCAACCCTGTGAGGTTGCCCTAATTTAACAATCCTGCGTGGTTGCCAAGATTCAAACAAAACATGAAATTGTAATAATTTTTATTTTATTTATAGAAAAATATTTTTTTCACTTATAGGGCAACCACACAGGGTTGCCCCTACAGGATGTTCGGACAGTTTTAGGGAAAATGTAGCGACAATTGTTTTGTGATTATTTTTTTTTAAAAATTCAATATTTTTTTATCCACAATAATGAACAAAACCCACCAATTAATATTCTGGTCAACATTGTAGGGGCAACCCTATGTGGTTGCCCTGATTCTAACAAACCTTGCGATTGCCCTAAATCAAACAATATATGATATTATAATTATTTTATTTATTTTTTTTTGCAAATAGGGCAACCACTCAGGGTTGCCCCTACGGGATGTTCAAACCGTCTCTGTTGAAAATGTAGCAATAATTGTGACATGATTATTGTTTTGTTTATATTTGTCATTGTGTAAACAACTTTATATTTCAGAATTCTTTTTTATTTTTAAAATGCAGAATTACAATCCCAAAATTCATCATCGTCGCAGTATTCGATTGAAAAGCTATGATTATTCACAAGCCGGATTATATTTTATCACCATTTGCACCCAAGATAAAGAGCATTTTTTTGGTGAGATTGAAAGTGGAAAAATGATATTGAATGATGCCGGAATAATAATTCGAAAATGGTATTACGAATTGGAAAACAAATATCCAGATAAACGATGTTATGCCATGGTAATAATGCCAAATCATTTTCATTGTATTATCCAAAATTACGTATGTGCAAACAATAATGCAAGCCCTGTCTGCAATAATGAACAAAACCCACAAATTAACATTCCGGTCAAAATTGTAGGGGCAACCCTGTGTGGTTGCCCTGGTTTCAGCACCCTGTTTGGTTGCCTTGATTCCTGTAACCATTGTGTTTACAAAATACAAGTATCCCAATTGATTTCCCTAAATCAATTGGGATACTTGTAAATGAAAATATAGAAATCGGAAATCAAATTCATAATGAAATGATTAATAAAAAATTATATGCACCAATCAGCAATGTAATTAATTGGTATAAGACAATGACTACAAATGAGTATATAAGAGGAGTAAAAAATGAAGGTTGGCAAATGTTTAACAAAAAACTATGGCAACGCAATTATCATGAGCATATAATACGCAATGAAAAATCATATTCTAAAATTTTAGAATATATAAATACAAACCCCGAAAACTAGGATAATGATTCATTAAAATGATTGTATTTTGATTAACAAATTCGGAGCACAACGCCAAGTCGCACCCCGATTTTGAAACATTTCTAAAACGGCAAATCGTCGTTTTCAGCTTTTGTAAAATCATCTATTGGCTCAGTAACCTGTGCAGTTTCTCTTACCGGAGCTTTGTCGTACGAACCCTGACTATCAGATTTTTTGCCTAGCAATTTCAATTCTTGAGCAACCACTTCGGTTATATATCTTGTTTGTCCATCTTTTTCGTAGCTTCTGGTTGTCAATTTTCCTTCAATATACAGTTGAGAACCTTTTTTTACATAGGTTTCAATTACCTTAGCCAAGCCTCTCCATGCCACAATACTATGCCATTCGGTTTGGGTAACCTTCTGTCCATCTTTGCTTAGGTAAGATTCACTTGTTGCCAATTTAAACTGTGCAACTGCAACGTCTTCTTTAATGTATTTTACTTCCGGGTCGGCCCCTACATTGCCAACCAATATTACTTTGTTTATCATGGTTTAAATGTTTTTTATTTATTACAAAGTTATAATTTCTAAATAAAAACCAAAATATTTCGCTCATTAAAAGTAAAAATAACAAAATAAAATTTAATTACCTGATTTTCACTATAAACAAAGTGTTTTATAGTACAAATATGTTTGTTTTTTTAGAAAAAAAGAAAAAAATATATACATAGTTTTTATTTTGCTTTATTACAAGAGTTCATTATTAATGAGTAGAAAACAATTTAATAAATAATTCACCCCGTCACTAATTATAATATAATAGTAGTGACGGGGTGAATTATTTTAAAAATAAAAAAATGTACCTTTGCAAGAAGCATAAAAAGTAAATTCAGATTACGTGTTAGTATCAAGTCAGGCAATAGTAATGCAGAGTATAAAATTTGCCGACACAAAGCAGATTGTTCAGCTATTTACCTCATGTCAAGGACGTTTGGCGTGTATTGTTCAAGGCATAGGATCAAAAAAATCTAAAAATAAAGCCGCATTTTTTTTGCCTTTGACGCTTTTAGAGATAGAATTTGACTACCGCACCAACAGGTCTTTGCAGCAAGTAAAAGAAATTAGAATAGCCGAACCTTTGCATGATTTGCGAATAAATACAGCAAAAAATGCCATTTCCTTATTTTTAGGAGAGATACTTTGCACAACCCTCAAAGAAGGGGAGCACAACAGCCAGATTTATGATTTTTTGAGATTGAGTATTTTATATTTTGAGCATCAAACCGAGCAGTTTCATAACTTTCATTTGTTATTTCTCACACAGTTGTTGCGATATTTAGGAATCTCACCTATAAATAATTATACAACAGCAACACCATATTTCGATGTCTCAATCTCGCAGTATGTGTCTACTCAAAATACCAAGACTCTGAATAAAGAACTAAGCGAACTATTTCATCATATTATATTACAAAACAGTTATCTGCAACCAGACCTTCAAATAAATAGGATACAAAGAAACAGCCTACTCGATGCACTTGTAAGCTATTACACCCAACATTTTCCCGGATTCAGAAACCTGCAATCATTAGCAATATTGAGGGAATTGTTTGCGTAGTAGAATTGCCAATCGGGAATGTAAAAAGACTTTTATAGAAAATTTATTTTGTAAATGAAATTCAAGAATTTTCTATACTGTTGTATTTCTTGTTCCAGTTTAATGCTCCTCATACAGTATCACTTTTTATGAAATAATTTCATTTCTCATGTATATTTCATAAAATAATAAAACATAAATCAACATTTTTCAAAACATTTTTCAATTTTATCAACAATTTTTTCTATCTTTGAAGTTATCTTGTATTAATGGCTTGTATAGAAACACTTATGAGAATACAATTTTTTGTGAAATATTGAAATTGTATAGCACAAGTATTTTCAAATTGCCAAAAAGTTTATGATTTGGAGCTAAAATTTCAAATTTTTAAATAATTGATATAAGGTAAAAGATAATTTAATTGTCACATAGTAAATTTTTTAACTTCAAATAAATATAACATGAAAAGGTTTACATTGTTTATCGTTGGGTTTATAGTCTCCCAGCTATTTTACTTTGGTGCCTTGGCTCAGATTAACTCTGGAAGTCCAACGGTGCCCTTTGGCAAAAATACCAACTACAAGTATGGTATTATGCCTACAAACCTCCCTGCGGGAACGTATGGTGGTGCAACAAAAGCAGGCGAAGCTTATGAAGCTTGGAAAACTGCTTATGTAAGAACATGTAGTGGAGGGCAATACAGAGTGCTTTTCGATGATGGTTCTGCAACAGTATCAGAAGGTATAGCGTATGGTATGCTTTTATCTGTGTATGCTTCTGATAAAGCTGTTTTTGACGGTCTTTGGGCATATTACAAAGCTAACTCAAACGGTAATGGTGTGATGAACTGGAAAATTGGTGGTTGTACTGGTGTTACCGGTGCTAATGGTGCTACCGATGCTGAGCTAGATGCTGCTATGGCGCTTATTATTGCTGCTGAACAGTGGTCTGCTCAAAGTGCTACTTATACTGCTGAAGCAAGAACGTTAATTAAAAAAATTAAGCAATTTGAAATGACCGGCGATGGTCAGACACTGAATGGTGATGCATGGGGAAATACAAACACTTGTAGAAACCCAAGTTATTTTTCACCTGGATATTATAAAGAATTTGCAAAGATTGATTCTGAAAATGCTACCTTTTGGAATACTACTGCTATAAATGCTTCAAATACATTATTGACAGCAAACAGAAATAGTACTTCGGGTCTTGTAAGTAACTGGTGCGATAATGCCGGTACAGAAAACTCTTGCGGTAATACCGGTTCTGGTGCTGCCGGTTATGGAGCCGATGCTTGTCGTAACCCTTGGCGTACTGCGGTTGACTATTTGTGGAATGGTACAGGTGCTTCTACAGCATCAAAAGATATTAATGGAAAATTGATAAACTTTGTAAATGGATATGAAAGTCAATTGAAAGGACCTCTACCTAATAGAAGTGTCTCTAACCCATCTTCGGGTTCTTATGTAAACGGTTCTTATTCTACCTTTGCATTACCTACAATGACTTCTGCTGCGGCACAGTCGAGTTTAAATAAATGTTATACTTCTGTTGCAAGTTTAGCTAATGTTGATGCTTATTTTAATACAACTATCCGTTGTATTTCTATGTTTGTGTTAACTGGTAACTTTTGGGCACCGGGTGCATCTGGTTTTGTTTTTCCTCCTGCTGTTACTAATGCTTATTCAAATGAAACTGGAACTCAAATTATATTGACTTCAAATAAACCATTAAGTTCTACATCTGCAACTGCATCTACATTTACTTTATATTTAAATGGTAGTGCGCAAACAGGTGCTATTACTAATGTTGCTATAACTGGAACTGCAATTGCTCTAACCATTTCAGCTAGTTCTACTTTACAACCTGGTCAAACTATTACTGTTTCATATTCAGGTTCTGGTAATATTACGAGTACCGAAGGTGCTACAATGGCTGCATTTACTCAAATGGATGTTCTAAACCTTTTAGAAGGTAATGAAACAATACTTGACGATTGCGACGACGGAAACGAGTTGAACAACGTTGGTGGTATTTGGTTTACGTTTAACGATACGAAAGATCAAAATGCTGCATGTACTCCTGGAACAAAAAGTTCTATAACTCCTCTTTCTAGTGTTACTGCTCCATTTAAAATGACTGCTCCGGGTTATAATACTACTGCGTATGCGGTAAATGCATCGTTTGTATTGGGTACTAATTATACTCCTTATAACAGTGGAAGTTGTGCATCATGGACCAATCCTTCTTATGTTGGTTTAGGTACTTGGGTAGATGATATTGAAACTAATACTATGGACTGGACTTCTGGTGTTGGTGTTACGTTTTGGTACAAAGGTCCTGCTTGTTCATTTCAAGTAATTATTGAAGAGGTTACCGATTTTTGTTTTCATAAATTTGATGTTGCCGCAGCTACAAATTGGACAAAAATAACTGTTCAATGGGGAGATCTTGCTCAACCTACTTGGGGAAAAGTAGTTCCATTTTCTGCTAAACATGTTCAAAAACTACAATGGCAATTTGAAAAAGGTACAAGTGCTAATACCGGTGAAATATGGATAGACGATGTTCGTATCCTTAACATGCCTCCGGTAGCTCTTACTGCTATGCAAATAGCTATTAATGAAAAAAGTAAACTTACAAAACCTTTAGAATTACCAAACAATACAAATGATACATTAAAATTAGAAATCATAACTACTCCTCTAGATGCTTCTTATCCGGTTGCATTCTGGTCTAGTTCTGATGAAGATGTTGTAACAGTTGATTATCAAGGTAGAGTTGTAGCTAGAGGTTTTGGCGAAGCTACTATTACTGCTCGTTCTAAAATGCACCAAACAGTAACTGCTACTTACGCAGTTAAAGTTCCTGCACCGGCTGTAAAACCTACTTCTATTACTTTTACTCCTAATACATCTACACTTTCGGTAAATCAAAGTGATTTATTAATACCTACATTCTACAGTGCAAGTGGTAGTGTTACTGAGACTGGTCTTACTTGGACAAGTTCTAATGATGCTATTGTGTCTGTAAGTTCTTCGGGTACAATTACCGGAAAAGCTGTTGGTGGTCCAGTAACTATTACTGCTACCAGTACTGCCGATCTTACCGTAAAAGGTACTGTAACTGTTACCGTTGTAAAAACTCCTGTATCTGAAATTACGGTTGATGTTAATCCGGTTGAAATTGACCTTGGAGATTCTAAAACTGTTGTAGCTACTGTTCTACCTGAAAGCGCAAGCGACAAATCGGTAACTTGGTCTTCTGCAGATGAAAGTATTGCTACGGTAGCTGACGGAGTTATTAGTTCTGTTGGTGCTGGTAGTACTACCATTACCGTTACTTCGGTTGATAATCCTGCTATAAAAGTTGAGATCCCGGTTACTGTTATTGGTATAGGTGTTACTTCTGTAACTATTAGTCCTAAAACTTTATCGCTTACTATTGGTGCTTTCCAAGGATTAGATGTTGAAGTACTTCCTCTTACTGCAACTCAATCGGTTACTTGGTCATCATCTGATGATAATATTGCAACCGTTAGTTTAGGTGGTGTAGTTACTGCAATAGCTTTAGGAGAAGTAAATATAATTGTTACTTCGGTTGATAATGTTGCTAAAAAAGATACTTGTGTTGTAACCGTAAATCCGGTTTTAGCATTAAGTATTACCGTTGATCCTGCTACATTTACACTTTATACAGATGCAACAACTACTGTTTCTGCTACTGTTGGTGGTACAGGTGTTACAGATGCTACTTATACTTGGTCATCAAGCAATGAAACTATTGCAACTGTTGATGCAAATGGTAAAGTTACTCCAGTTGCTGTTGGTTTTGCTTATATTATAGCAACTACAAATGATGGAAGTAACTTAAAAGATACTTGTATTGTTACAGTTGCTCCACGTTTGGTAAGTACAATAACTGTTACTGCTGATGCTGTTGAGGTTGCAATAGGAAAAAATACTACAGTTTCTGCTGCTGTTGAACCTTCTACTGCAAAAGATAAAACCTATGCGTGGTCATCAAGCAATGAAGCTATAGCTACGGTAAATGCAAGTGGTTTAGTTACTGCAATTGCTAAAGGTATCGTTACTATTACTGCTACTGCAAACGATGCTAGTGCTGTAAAAGGAACAATTGAAATTTCTGTAATCGAAATTCTACCTACTTCAGTAACTACATCACCGGAAATTGGTTTCGTTTTAGGAGTAGATCCTAGTCAAACACTTACTGCTACTGTTTCTCCTAATGATGTAACGAACGATGCTGTTGTTTGGTCATCAGACAATGAATTGGTTGCTACTGTTAATGCTACAACAGGAGAAGTTACTCCGGTTGGTTTAGGTACTTGTAATATTAAAGTTACTTGTGTAGCCGATAATACTGTATCTGCTGTATGTGAGGTAACTGTTTCTGATAATATTACTCATGTAGCTAGTGTAACGCTTAGCGAAGAAACGCTTAACTTAGGAATAAGTGATGAAGCTACTTTAACAGCTACAGTTCTACCTGGTGAAGCTACTAATAAAGCGGTTACTTGGTCATCAAGTAATGCAACAATTGCATCTGTATCAAATGGTAAAGTAACTGCAAATGCTTTAGGTGAAGCTTATATATTTGTAACTACTACCGATGGTAATTTTAAAGATTCATGTAAAGTTACCGTAAGTGCTACTGCAGTTACCGGAGTTACTTTAGATAAAACTGTGTTAAGTCTTGCACCTACCAGTTTAGCAGTAACTTTAAAAGCTACTGTTGCTCCTGCTGAAGCTACAAATCAAAACGTAACTTGGAGTTCTGATGATGAAGCTGTTGTTACAGTATCTCAAAGTGGTGTTGTAACGGTTAAAGGTTTAGGTAATGCTGTTGTTACAGTTACTACTCAAGACGGAAACTTTACCGCTGTGTGTAGTGTAAGCGTAAGTGCTATTCCTGTACAAACAATTACATTAAGCGAAACTACTTTAAATCTTACAACCGCTAGTTCTAATGTTACTCTAGTTGCTACTGTTGCTCCTGAATCGGCTTCTGATAAGTCGGTTACATGGTCAACATCTGACGCAACTGTAGTAAAAGTTTCTACTTCTGGTGTAGTTAGTGTTGTTGGTGCTGGTTCTGCTACTATCAAAGCTACTGCAAACGACGGAAGTCTTGTAGAAGCTTCTTGTATTGTTGTGGTTAGTGCAATTCACGTTTCAGGAATAGAATTGAGTGAGTCTGAATGGCCATTGACTTTAGGATCTGGTAATAAAACACTCACTGCTACAGTAAGTCCTAGTGATGCAACTAATAAAAATTATCAATGGTCGGTAAGTCCATCTGGAATTGTTTCTGTTACATTTGGTATAGTTTCTCCACTTGCTGTTGGTGAGGCTTATGTATATGTTACTACTCAAGACGGAGCTTTCAAAGATTCATGTAAATTTACCGTTTCAGGAACTTCAACACCTGTAACAAGTGTTGAATTAAATAAATCGACAGTAACTTTACAGTTATCTGAAACTACTACATCATTGGTAGCTACAGTAAAACCTTCTACTGCTACTAATAAAAATGTAACATGGTCCTCAACTAATACAAGTGTAGTAACGGTTAACAATCTTGGTAAACTTACCCCGGTTGCTAAAGGCGATGCAATGGTAATTGTAATTACAGAAGAAGGTCTTTTCAGAGATACTTGTTATGTAACTATTACTGATATTTTAGCTACAAGTGTATCTATTAAAAATGCATTGATTTTAACAATAGGTGGTTTTGAAACCCTTACTGCTACTGTTTCTCCTACAGGAGCTAGTCAATCGGTTACTTGGTCATCAAGTAATTCATTAATAGCAAGTGTAGATGCAAATGGTAAAGTAACTGCAAATGCTGCTGGTTCTGCAATAATTACTGCTACTACTACCGATGGTACAAGTAAAGTATCTAACGATTGTAATGTATCTGTTAGTGCAGTTTCTGTAACTGGTGTTACTCTATCTCCAAGTTCTATAATTGTAGATTTAGCTGGTTCTGCTGTTAGTTTAACTGCTACTGTAGGTCCTGAGAATGCTACAAATAAAGCGGTTACTTGGTCTGCAGCTCCTACAGGAATTGTAAATGTAAGTGCTACTTCTGTAAGTGTTGCATCTGTTGCTCCGGTAGCTGCTGGAAAAACAGTTATTACCGTAAGAACAGAAGATGGTTTATATACTGCAAAATGTAGTGTAGAAGTTATTACTAAAGCTGCTCTTTCTGCAAAAATTTCTGAAGTTCAAGGTATTTATACACTTGCACAAGAAGGTACAGCAATTGGTCAGTACGTAGTTGGCTCAAAAGCTGAATTGTATACTGCAATCACTACTGCTCAGGCTGTATTAAGTTCTACAACAAATACTCAAGCTCAAATAGATGCTGGTCTTGCAGCACTGGTTGCAGCAGAAGCAAACTTCCAAAAGAAGAAAATTGTTGACGAAACAGTTATTTTCGATGCTGAGCATGATAATATGACTCTTTTAGCTACCTATTGGTTCTCATTCGACGATTCTCAAGCTTCTAAAGATCCTTTAAAAGTTGGTAAATCGGTAGTTTCTCCTAAATCTGATTCGTTGAATCCGTTTACTATGACAGCTCCAGGATCTAATGGAACCGGAAATGCTGCTGTGATAGATTATAGTTTGGATGGAAGTGTTCAATTAGGTTATAGTCCGTTTGTTGGTATGGGTATGCCACTTAATAAAGAAAGTGATAAACTTCCTTTAGATTTAACTGGTTCTACCGGTATTAAATTCACATACAAAGCATCTCAAGGTTATTATTTAGAAATAGCGTTAGCTACAATAACTGATGATTGTAACTATTATTTTGAAATACCTGCTTCAACTACTTGGAAAACAATTGAGATTTCTTGGTCTGAATTTAAGCAATATACTTGGGGAGCTGCTAAACCTTGGGATCTTTCTCAAATAGTTAAATTACAGTGGAAAGTTCAAACAGTAGATGGTACTGTAGGACAACTTTCAATTGATAATGTTGCTATAAAAGGTATCATGCTTGAACTTCCATCAATAGTAGTTAAAACTGCACTTGATGAAGTAATTGTTTCAGCTCAAAAATTACATGATGATGCTACTGAAGGTACAGGAAATGGTCAGTATGAGGTAGGTTCTAAAGCTATACTTCAAGCTGCTATTGATGCTGCTAAAGTTGTAAGTGCTAATGAAAATGCAACTCAGGAACAAGTTGATTTAGCTGAAACTACATTAGAAGATGCGGTAACAGTATTTGAAAACTCACTTGTTGGTGAAGTTGATAAAACTGCACTTGATAAGCTTATTGTAAAAGCTCAAACTATTGTAGAATTTGCTCCTATAGGTACTCAATTGGGCGACTATACTCAACAATCTGTTGATGCTCTTAAATTAGCTATCCTCGTTGCAGATAATGTACTTGATAATAGAACAGCAACAGTAGATCAAGTTGATCAGGCTATTAAAGATCTTACTAAAGCAATTACAGTATTTGAAAATTCAAAACTTGGTGTAAATGTAAACAGAGCAGCTCTTGAGTCATTACTTTCTTCTGCTAATTTACTAGTTGAATATGCTGAAAGTGGTATACTAAAAGGTAGATATCCTGAATTTGCTATAAATGATTTGAAGAGCGCAATCTATACAGCTCAGAAAATCTATAATGATGGAACTTCTACACAAGTTGCTATTGATGCTACTTATGATTACCTATCAAATGCACTTGATGTGTTTGAAACATTTAGAGACAAAGTTGATGTAACTGAAGTAAACATAGAAATAAGTGTTTATCCAAATCCTGCTACTTCTTATGTAATAATAGAAGCTAGTGAAGAAATGGAATCAATTGTAGTAACTTCTATCTTAGGATATACTGAAGTTATTAAAGTTGGAACTTCAACGTATAAATATGACATCACAGGTTTAAGCCTTGGTGAATATATCTTAACAATAAAATTAACTGACGGATCTGTTAAACCTGCTAGTTTTATTAAAAAGTAGGTTAAACAATAAATATTAAAAAAAAGGGCTTCCACATCGGAAGCCCTTTTTTTGTTGCTATATGCCACAAAAAAAAGCTTTGAAGTATTGCTCTTCAAAGCTTTTCAATTGTAGCCCCGCCAGGAATCGAACCTGAATCTAAAGTTTAGGAAACTTTCGTTCTATCCCTTGAACTACGAGGCCGTAAATTTTTTGCAAATATATATGATTTTATGAATAAGACAATACTATATTGATAGCTGTATTTATTGTGAACGCATCAAAAAAACTGCGATAATTTTCTAAGGTTTTTTGAAACAAGTGTGAACAAATTGCCAATTTTGTTTTTTTTTATTGCCTTTAAATCTTCCTTCGATTTAAGAATAATATTCTTAATACTTTTATTACTCTCTCCTCCAACCCGCATTTTGGTTATTACCTGTGGTAGATAATCAAATTTGTATGTTGTATCGCTCAAAATCCGTATCATAAATTCATAATCTGCCGATATTTTGTATTTAGTATCAAACAGACCATGTTTTTTATAAACTTCTTTTTTTAAAAACAATGTAGGATGTGCAGGCATCCAACCATATTTTAAATTACTTCTATTAAATGGTTTGCTTTTCCAAAAACGTATTACCTTGTTAATATCTATTTTATCTACATATTGCAAGTCTCCATAAACACCATCGGTCTCTATTTTTGTGAATTTTTCCGATATATTATTTAAAATATTGTCATGAGAAAATAAATCGTCAGAGTGTAGAAAACCAATTACATCACCGGTAGCTTGTTGCAAACCTTTATTAAGAGCATCATAAATGCCTTTGTCTTTTTCGCTTATAAAATAACTTATTTGCGAATTGTATTTTTTTATTATTTCTACTGTTCCATCGGTAGAGCCACCATCTATAAGGATATATTCTATTGAAACATTTTTTTGATGTAGTACTGAAAGTATTGCTTGTTCAATTGAACTCGCGTTATTATATACAGCAGTTATTATAGAAAATTTCATTGTAGTAAAAAGATATATATTATATTCAATTTAAATAGGAGTTTTTAGATATGCACATTTTGCTATTCCTAGTGTGCCGCAAATATAGTATATTATTTATATCTTACCCTTTTTTTCGATTAGCTGATATAATCTGCTAGTTGAGATTCTTATTTATACTTAATTATTCAGAGTAAAACTATTACTTTAATACATTTTCTGATGTTAACATTTAATACTTACGGTCGAATTTGTATTATATTCAAATTAGTTTTTTTCCTTTCTTATGGTTTACATTTTTAAACAAATTATATTTACATTTTAAAAATTTAATTGATAATAGTATGCCTAAAATATTGGTAATAGACGATGAACGTAGTATAAGAAATTCATTAAAAGACATTTTGGAATATGAAAAGCATATAGTTGATATTGCCGAAAATGGGAACGAGGGCTATGAAAAAATTATGCAGAACCATTATGATTTGGTTTTTTGTGACATAAAAATGCCTGGTATAGATGGAATAGAACTTCTCAAAAAAGTTATGAATGAGAGAGATGACCTTCAAATAGTTATTATTTCCGGTCATGGATCTATTGATATTGCAGTTGATGCTATTAGAGAAGGGGCTTTTGATTTTATTTCGAAACCTTTAGATTTAAATAGAGTGCTCATTACTGTCAAAAATGCTTTTGACAAATCAAAACTCCTTATTGAGACAAAATCATTGAAGACCAAAATCTCTAGTAAATATGAGATTATAGGAAAAACCGACAAGCTTAATGATGTTCTGGACGTTATTTCTAAAGTAGCACCAACTGATGCACGAGTTCTTATAACCGGTGCTAATGGAACTGGTAAGGAATTAGTCGCTCGTCGTATTCATGAATTAAGTCAAAGAAATAAATTGCCATTTATAGAAGTAAATTGCGCAGCTATTCCATCAGAACTCATAGAAAGTGAGTTGTTTGGGTATGAAAAAGGCGCATTTACATCTGCTGTAAAGCAAAAAATTGGTAAATTTGAGTTAGCCGATGGTGGTACTATATTTCTTGATGAAATTGGAGATATGAGTCTTTCGGCACAAGCTAAAGTATTACGAGCATTGCAAGAAAAGAAAATTTCTAGAGTAGGAGGTGAAAAAGATATCACTGTTGATGTGAGGGTAATTGCAGCGACAAATAAAAATCTAGCTGATGAAATTCAAAGTAAAACATTTAGAGAAGATTTATTTCACCGCTTGAGCGTAATTAAAATACATGTACCTTCGCTGCAAGAGCGAAAAGAAGATATTCCCCTTTTGGTAATTCATTTCATAAAACTTATCAGTGTTGAAATGGGAATTCAGCCAAAAGATATTGATAGTAATGCCTTAAGTTTATTAGTCGATATGCCTTGGACAGGAAATATTAGAGAGTTGAGAAACGTTGTAGAACGTTTAATTATTTTGGGCGATACTAGTATTTCAGAAAAAAATGTGAGAGATTTTGTTTAAAATATAATTGTTAAAGATTATTATAATTTGTATCTAATATGATTAAAATTTCTGCAATAATATGCACCTATAATAGAGAAAAATATTTACAGCAATGTCTTGAAGCTTGCACAAAGCAAACCCTGCACAAAGAAGATTTTGAAATTATTGTGGTTAATAATAATTCTACCGATAATACAAAATCTGTTTGCGATACTTTCAAAAAGGAATATCCTCAGTTTATATTCCGCTACTATGAGGAGAAGCAGCAAGGATTATCGCCAGCTAGAAATACAGGAGTTAAAGAGGCACATGCACCGTACCTTACTTTTTTAGACGATGATGCTTTTATTGCCGAAGATTTTCTCCAAGTTGTAGTTAGCTACTTTGAGAATAATAGTCAAGTTGCATCGGTTGGAGGAAAAATATTATTGCATTACGAGGGAAAAATACCACGTTGGGGCAATAAATATTTAAATTCTTTACTAGGATATTTT
This sequence comes from Bacteroidales bacterium, assembly GCA_016714605.1. GTDB lineage: Bacteria > Bacteroidota > Bacteroidia > Bacteroidales > UBA1715 > JADKDL01. Next base: position 45,276 of record JADKDL010000014.1, read on the forward strand.
GATATTGGAAATGAAATTAAGCCCTTTCCAAAAAAATATTATCCGCGAGGTTCAAATATGTCTTTTAAGAAAGAACTTTTTGATCTTTATGGATATTTTAATGTTGAATTAGGACGAAAAGGAGGAAATTTAGTTGGAAGTGAAGAGAAGGAGCTCTTTGAAAGATTTTCACAAACCAATATCGGAATACATTATGTGCCGCAAGCTGTTGTATTTCATTGCGTACCTGAATCGCGAACTACTACAGAATTTATTAAAAAACAAGCATTAGGTACCGGTATAGGCGAAAGAAGTAGAATGAAATCATACACTCGCAAGCAACATTTAAAATATTTTTTACGAGAAACAAAAAATTGGATTGGTTCTATTGTCTTATTTTTCTTGTTTCTTTTTAAAGCTCAACCCTATAAAGCTTATATGATTATAATGTTCAGGGTTTGGCTACTTAAGGGTTTAAATACGAAGCAGTAAACAACTGAAATTCTATTATTAAGATTGTTTCAGATGAAATTTATTCGTGATAAAATAATGTAGCTACTGTAATAAAAAAGGTGTTTGAATATCTTTTGGCAGTTCGCTTATTATTTTCCAATTGCTTGGATATGGATTGTTCGCTCTATTTCCAATATTTTTAACAAAGCCAATTGCTTTATTATTATAAGTTATCAATATCCAACCCTTCGGACAATCTTCAAGGTTCAGAGTTTCTTTCTTTAGTAATTTTAAAGCTGTTCTTAAATCTACTTCCCTTTCAGGCAAATAGTTTCTGTTTAAATGCAAAGAAAATGCGTAACCCGGAAGCGGATTTATTTTATTCCCAATTATCTCAATGAGTGGAACACCGGCAGTGTAAACATTGAGGTAAGTATCAATTTTCTCGAAGAAATCTTTAAAATTAGCTCTTATACCCCATATTTCTGTATTTTTTTGGTAACATATAAAATTTTCGCCGTTAATAAGATGATTGTAATTTAACTGATTTTTTTTATCAGACAGAAAATCAATTTTTTTCTTAATTTCCTTCTTTTTTGTTTTTCCATTATATTCTTTATCATCTTCTTTCTTAATGAGTGAAAAGGAAAAACCTTCACCTTTTACCAGATGCGGAAAACATTTATATACAATTGCTTTATTTTTAATATTCTTTTTTGTACCCCATATTTCAGTATCATCAAGAGAAATACATTGAGCTTCATATTTTTCTAAAATATAATTAATTACATCTTCGTTTTCATTTTCATTAAACGTGCAAGTGCTGTACATTATGTATCCTCCCGGTTTTATGCTACTCCATAGATTAGAAATAATCTTTTTTTGTCGTTCGCTGCATAGTTTTACATTATTCAACGACCATTCGGCTATAGCGGCTGTATCTTTTCTAAACATTCCCTCGCCTGAACAGGGTACATCAGCTAAAACAAAATCAAAAGTTTCTGAAAGATTATTGAATATTTCAGTTTCGTTACTTGTCACTATTACATTTGAATAGCCCCATTTTAAGACATTCTCTACAAGAATTTGAACTCTCGATTTTATAACTTCATTACTTACTAGTATATCATTTTCACTCATTAATGAAAGTAGATGTGTTGTTTTACCACCCGGAGCAGCACATGCATCAAGTATTCTAAGTTCTTTTTTATCAATTTTTACTTTCGCAAATGCCCGCTCCAATAGCATAGATGATGCTTCTTGTACATAATATGTTCCTGCGTGTAATAGTGGATCAAAAATAAATTGTGGTCTTTCAGGTAGGTAATATCCATTCTTGCACCATTGTATATTCTCTTTTGATATATTGTAATTTTCCAATTTAGAATCATTTAATCTAATACTAGTAATTGGTTTTTCTTGTAATGAATCTTTAAAAGCTTCAATATCTATTTCAATAAATGATTGCTTTAATAGTTCTATAAAAGCTTTGGGAATTTCTATCATAATATTTCTTTCTTATTGGCAAATTTAAAAACTGCATATTCCAATCAATTCATTTGTTTAAAAACCATTGATTAATTTCTGTTAATTAATGACATTTCAATTAATATTACAAGGAGTTATTCTATGGATCTTTAATGTAAACTGAATTTCGCATGTAAATATATCTAGATTATTCTAAATATTCATGAGTCATTTTTGGATAAGTAAATCAGATTTTATGTTTTTGAGATCAAATTTCAATGATGATTTTAAATATTAAAGACAAAGTTTCTATGATTTTCTTGATTTTCGAACATAAATATTGCATTTTTGAAATCAATTAGGCTTCAAAAATGCAGAAGTTGATGAACAGCTTAAAAAAAATCATGAACAAATCATTAAATTCATGTTAAGAAATGATTATAATAATTATCAATAAATGAGGAAATTATAGATTTTCATAATATGAGTCTAATATAGTTCGAGTATTTAAAAGATAGTAAATGAGTCATTTAAATATATATTCAATGAAAGTATTACGTAAAAATACACAAATTAATTTATTAACATACAGAAAATGAGGAATGTGAAAAATATCCTTAAAAAAAGTTAGAAAAACATTTGGAAAAGGGAAAAAATAAGTATTAAATTTGCATCCGCTTTTGAGAGATAAAGCAGACGTTCATTGAGAGATACGCAGAGGATTAGAGAGTAGGGTAGATAAGGATAGGAAACTAGACTTATAAGAAGGGAAGAAACTTTAATCGATATGTAAAGCATACAAAAACAAGAGAAAAGAAAATAGAAGATATTTTTAGGAAACTCAAAGGAAAAAGATAGAGTCAAGTCTGAGAGAAAAGGATAGTTTAGTTTGTGTAGAAGAAATAATTAATAATTTTATACAACGAAGAGTTTGATCCTGGCTCAGGATGAACGCTAGCGGCAGGCCTAACACATGCAAGTCGAGGGGCAGCATAGTAGCAATACTGATGGCGACCGGCGCACGGGTGCGTAACGCGTATGCAACCTGCCTTATACAGGGGGATAGCTTTCGGAAACGAGAATTAATACCCCATAACATTTTGGTAAACCTTTACTGAAATTAAAAGCTCCGGCGGTATAAGATGGGCATGCGTGACATTAGCTAGTTGGTAGGGTAACGGCCTACCAAGGCGATGATGTCTAGGGGTTCTGAGAGGATGATCCCCCACACTGGTACTGAGACACGGACCAGACTCCTACGGGAGGCAGCAGTGAGGAATATTGGGCAATGGAGGCAACTCTGACCCAGCCATGCCGCGTGCAGGAAGACAGCCCTATGGGTTTTAAACTGCTTTTATACAGGGCGAATTCTGTTACGAGTAACAGGTTGACGGTACTGTATGAATAAGGATCGGCTAACTCCGTGCCAGCAGCCGCGGTAATACGGAGGATCCGAGCGTTATCCGGATTTATTGGGTTTAAAGGGTGCGTAGGCGGTTCATTAAGTCAGTGGTGAAATCATCGGGCTCAACCCGGTCATTGCCATTGATACTGGTAGACTTGAGTACAGATGACGTAGGCGGAATTGGACAAGTAGCGGTGAAATGCATAGATATGTCCAAGAACACCGATTGCGAAGGCAGCTTACGAAACTGTAACTGACGCTGATGCACGAAAGCGTGGGTATCGAACAGGATTAGATACCCTGGTAGTCCACGCCGTAAACGATGATTACTGGTTGTTTGTTTGAATAGATAAGCGACTGAACGAAAGTATTAAGTAATCCACCTGGGGAGTACGTTGGCAACAATGAAACTCAAAGGAATTGACAAGTGCACAAGCGGAGGAACATGTGGTTTAATTCGATGATACGCGAGGAACCTTACCCGGGCTTAAATGTAGAGTGCATAAAGCAGAGATGTTTTTTTCCTTCACGGGACTCTTTACAAGGTGCTGCATGGTTGTCGTCAGCTCGTGCCGTGAGGTGTCGGGTTAAGTCCCATAACGAGCGCAACCCTTGTCGTTAGTTGCCATCAGGTTAAGCTGGGCACTCTAGCGAGACTGCCGCCGTAAGGCGCGAGGAAGGCGAGGATGACGTCAAATCAGCACGGCCCTTACGTCCGGGGCTACACACGTGTTACAATGGCCGGTACAGAGGGCAGCTACACCGCGAGGTGATGCAAATCTCGAAAGCCGGTCTCAGTTCGGATTGGAGTCTGCAACTCGACTCCATGAAGCTGGATTCGCTAGTAATCGCATATCAGCCATGATGCGGTGAATACGTTCCCGGGCCTTGTACACACCGCCCGTCAAGCCATGGAAGCCGAGGGTACCTGAAGGCTGTAACCGCAAGGAGCGGTCTAGGGTAAAACTGGTAACTGGGGCTAAGTCGTAACAAGGTAGCCGTACCGGAAGGTGTGGCTGGAACACCTCCTTTCTGGAGCAAATTAAACTGAAGGGACAGATATAAAGATGAAAACTTTATCACCTTTGAGTTACTTCCTAAAAACTTCTAATATAAATAAAGAAATAATTCCTCGGGGAATTAGCTCAGTTGGCTAGAGCGCCTGCCTTGCACGCAGGAGGTCAAGGGTTCGACTCCCTTATTCTCCACAAAACTTTTGTAAGCATCTTTCACACATAAAAAGAATAGTAACATATCTGAGAAATTCCCGAAGAAGGAAAGGTCAAAAAAGGGGTTCGAAACCCGACAGATAGCAAGTTAGAGGCAATAAAAAGCCAATGACCAAGACGTTCATTGACATACTGAATAGTAATAGTAGATAATCAAAAAGAGCACTTTAGAAGTTTAAATCTAATAGCGATATTAGGATAATAAACAATAAAGTCAAAAAAACATAAAGAAATACACTATAGTATAGAAAAGCGAGAGCAGATTACATATTATAGTAAAAAAAGATTGATCAGGAGATCAACCGATATTTCTTAGTATACGAAACAGAAGAAAAGAGAAAAGAGCATACGGTGGATGCCTAGGCTCTCGGAGGCGAAGAAGGACGTGACAAGCTGCGAAAAGCTACGGATAACCGCAAATAGGTGATTGACCCGTAGATATCCGAATGGGGCAACCCAATAATCACAGGCAACTGTGAGGCCAACCCGCTGAACTGAAACATCTAAGTAAGCGGAGGAAAATAAATCAAAAAGAGATTCCCCTAGTAGTGGCGAGCGAAAAGGGAATAGCCCAAACCATACATGTTTCGGCATGTACGGGGTTGTAGGACCGGAGGATTTGAGAAGGTATGAATTAGAAGTGGTTTGGAAAGACCCACCAAAGAAGGTGACAGTCCTGTAGAAGTAAGTACTCATCGAAGCCGGTATCCTGAGTAAGGCGGGTCACGTGTAACCCTGTCTGAATCTAGGTGGACCATCATCTAAGGCTAAATACTCCCGAGAGACCGATAGTGAACCAGTACCGTGAGGGAAAGGTGAAAAGTACCCCAAACAGGGGAGTGAAAAAGACCCTGAAACCGTATGTTTACAAGCGGTCGAAGTTCGTAAGGAACGACGGCGTGCCTTTTGCATAATGAGCCTACGAGTTACACCTCACTAGCAAGGTTAATGATTTAAGATCAGGATCCGGAGCGAAAGCGAGTCTTAACAGGGCGAATAAGTTAGTGGGGGTAGACGCGAAACTTTGTGATCTACCCATGGACAGGTTGAAGCTTCGCTAAACCGAAGTGGAGGACCGAACCAGTTATCGTTGAAAAGATTTTGGATGAACTGTGGGTAGGGGTGAAAGGCCAATCAAACTGAGAGATAGCTCGTACTCCCCGAAATGCATTTAGGTGCAGCCTTGAGAAGTTAGTATTGCAGAGGTAGAGCTACTGATTAGACGAGGGGGCTTCACCGCCTACCGACTCTAGCCAAACTCCGAATGCTGCAATATGGTCCTCAGGAGTGAGGGCACGAGTGCTAAGGTTCGTGTCCGAGAGGGAAATAACCCAGACTATCAGCTAAGGCCCCCAAATATATGCTAAGTTGAACAAACGCGGTTTTGTTGCATAGACAGCTAGGATGTTGGCTTGGAAGCAGCCATTCATTTAAAGAGTGCGTAACAGCTCACTAGTCGAGCGACAGAGCATGGATAATAATCGGGCATCAAGCATATTGCCGAAGCTATAGACTTAATTTTAATTAATTAATTGGTAGGGGAGCATTCTAATGTTGCAGAATCCGACAGGGTAACCTTTGGTGGAGATATTAGAAAAGAAAATGTAGGCATAAGTAACGATAATGCAGGTGAGAACCCTGCACGCCGAAAGGCTAAGGCTTCCGCGGCAATGTTAATCAACCGTGGGTTAGTCGGGACCTAACGCGAACCCGAAAGGGGTAGTGGATGGCAAACAGGTTAATATTCCTGTACCACTTATTCAATGAAAGTGACGGAGGTTATAGGCTGCTAGGAGCAGACGGAATAGCTCGTAGAGCAGAGCCTTCGGGCGAAGCGAAGCAGATAGTAACCTTCCAAGAAAAGCGAGAATAAGGCCCGTACCGCAAACCGACACAGGTAGCCGGGTTGAGTATACTAAGGCGCTCGGGCGATTCATGGCTAAGGAACTAGGCAAAATAGACCTGTAACTTCGGGAGAAAGGTCTCCATAGCAATATGGACGCAGAGAAATGGCGCAAGCGACTGTTTAGCAAAAACACAAGGCTTTGCAAATTCGAAAGAAAACGTATAAGGCCTGACACCTGCCCGGTGCTGGAAGGTTAAGAGGAGTAGTCATCGTAAGAGAAGCTATGAATTGAAGCCCCAGTAAACGGCGGCCGTAACTATAACGGTCCTAAGGTAGCGAAATTCCTTGTCGGGTAAGTTCCGACCTGCACGAATGGTGTAACGACTTGCGCACTGTCTCGGCCATGATCCCGGTGAAATTGTAGTATCGGTGAAGATGCCGATTACCCGCAACGGGACGGAAAGACCCCGTGAACCTTTACTATAGCTTAACATTGTTTTTGGACTTGCGATGTGTAGGATAGGCCGGAGGCTATGAAGGTGTACCGCTAGGTATGCTGGAGCCAACCTTGAAATACGGCCCTTTGCACGTTTGGAATCTAACCCGAAAGGGGACATTGTTTGGTGGGTAGTTTGACTGGGGTGGTCGCCTCCAAAAGAGTAACGGAGGCTTCTAAAGGTTTCCTCAGCACGCTTGGTAACCGTGCGTAGAGTGCAATGGCACAAGGAAGCTTGACTGAGAGACCGACAAGTCGATCAGGTACGAAAGTAGAGCATAGTGATCCGGTGGTTCCGTATGGAAGGGCCATCGCTCAAAGGATAAAAGGTACTCCGGGGATAACAGGCTGATCGCTCCCAAGAGCTCATATCGACGGAGCGGTTTGGCACCTCGATGTCGGCTCGTCACATCCTGGGGCTGGAGAAGGTCCCAAGGGTTGGGCTGTTCGCCCATTAAAGTGGCACGCGAGCTGGGTTCAGAACGTCGTGAGACAGTTCGGTCCCTATCTGTTGCGGGCGTAGGATGTTTGCGAGGATCTGACTCTAGTACGAGAGGACCGGGTTGGACTAACCTCTGGTGTATCGGTTGTTTCGCCAGGAGCACAGCCGAGTATCTATGTTGGGAAGGGATAAGCGCTGAAAGCATCTAAGCACGAAGCCTACCTCAAGATGAGACATCCCTAAAGGGTCGTTGGAGATGACAACGTTGATAGGCAGCAGGTGTAAAGGCAGTAATGTCAAAGCCAAGCTGTACTAATTGCCCGAATGATTTTCTTCAAAGCAGAGTATTACAATAAAGAAATATTGGTTGATTACCCCTGAACAATACTTTTAAACCTTCAAAAAAGGTATCTTTATGAAAAACAATGATTGATTATTTGCAAAAAATACAAGAAATTACTACAGTATGTAAAAAATTGTCTGCAAAGACAAAAGATTTTAGGTGACTATTGCGGTGGGGTCCCACCTCTTCCCATTCCGAACAGAGAAGTTAAGCCCACCAGCGCCAATGGTACTGCAATTGCGGGAGAGTAGGTCGTCGCCACTTTTTAATTCCAAAAGCCTCAACATGTATTTGTTGAGGCTTTTTTTGTTTATATATATCTGAGCTATGAATTATCAGACCCGATACCTCTCAGACCCTCTAAATATATGCCATTAACTACTCAGGCCTTCGACCTGAGTTATATATTACGCACCCTTGGTGCTGGTTATTGGTGTTTTTTATCATTGAATGGAACAGAACTCGTATGGGCAGTTTGGCTGTGGCTTAGAGTTCCAAAACTTGTGCTGAACTTGACAAAGTATGGTGGGTGAAGCGTATTGGCTATATTTTGTTTGTCAGCCTACTATTCGATTATGCCTTCGTGCTTTTTGAGCAGTTCTTTTACTTGTTTTTCAAGAATTGGAATGCTACGATTCACAATCAACCAGATAATATCTTCTGAAACACTATCGTATCCATGAATAATCCGATTGCGTGTGTCTACAATCTTACGAGAGTCACTTATTGGAAAGCTGGGATCAGTTTTCAGTATTCGATCCATTGCCTCGCCAATTATTTCAATATTCCGTTCAATTGCTTTTCGTGTTTTTAAATCCTTTTGAAATTCAAAGAAGTTGCGCTTTTCTGGAAGGAAATCATAAATCTCTGCAATAGATTGTTCTATATCTTTTAAACATGCTCTAATATCAAATTGTTTATTGTTTTGCATAAATCAAGTATTTAGAGCTATCAATATTTGAACGTATAAATGGATTCTTTATCGCCTTATTTTCTAATAAGTCAATAGGTCTTTTTAATAAATCCTGTAATGCAAATTTTAAGTTGAAATAATTGTCTGCATATTCTAATGGGTCACTAGAATCTATATCAACAATCAAATCAATATCACTCTGTTCATTAAATCGATCTGTCAGAACTGAACCAAAAACATACAAAGACATAACGCTGTTTTGCTGACAAAGCTTAATTAGGTTATTTGTGTAATTGTCCAAGTACATTGTTTTCTTTTTTATGTAAATCTATAAAATCGATGTTTAAAATCAAAGTCTGTTATTTTTATGCATTGGGTACAGTTTCCCTATATCCTTACACGCCCACCAATGCAGTATATTTCTGCTAACTATTTATTTTAGACTTCTAAAGTAAGTTTAATCTTTAATATTTCCAAACTAAACAGATTTTTAGTGTTTTTTTTAAAAGAAAAGCTTTATTTGTTTGTTCTGCGTGGGTATGAACACCTCAGCTCGTTTGTGGTTGCAACCCAAACGCTATGCTAAAAGAAAAATCGCAGGATTAATAATCTAGCAATAAAACGTACAAACATAATTCTACTTCTTAAACACTGTAAGACCTTCTTTACTACTCTAATCCTTTTTATCAGTATTTGGGTTGCATATCCAAATTATTGGTAAATGTACCAATGATTTTTTGTTCGATAATGTGTATTAATTGAATTATCTTATAGTTAAAGGATCATTTTCATAGCAATTGCTAAAATATTTTAGACCTTCCAATACATAATCATTTTCTGATTTAAGAACAGTAGGAATCTTTATCGTTTTTTCAATTCGTTTGGCTAAATATTCATTTGCACTTGCACCTATCAAATATAAAGAAACAATAGTTGAAGAGGATTTTTCTCCAAACTCAACAATAGTATTATAGATTTCATTTTCTATTATTGTAAAGTATGGTTCACATAATTCACGGAAATATTCTATAGAAATATCAATATTTGATTCTAATCCATTTGCTTTGTTACCTTTTAATCTAATAGGTTTATTAGAATTTGAAAGAATATTAAAATCCTTTAAAACCAATAGTATATCATTTGGATTTACAATAATGTCTTTATCCAACTGCATTCTTCTTTTCAAAATAGTTGAAATCATTTTATTTCCGTACGGAACCTTGTTAGATTGTTTTACTTCCTTGTTCTCAACTACAGAAATTTCAAATTTTTCAGAAGTTGCATTAATTAAGATGTAACACTCATGATTATTCTCAAAACCAAGTCCCTTAATTGCTGCATATGGTTTATACATCATATAAACATTTCTTGCTCTAGCATGCTCCATTGAATCACGAACAGCTCGGATCTCAACTTCAGTAACTGTATCTGAAACGAGGGTAAATGTATTAAAGTAGAACGAAATAAATTTGCTTCCACCTTTTTTATCAGTTTTCTTTATTACACCTCTAATCAAGAGTTCAAAACCGTTAAAATCAGCTATTGCCCCTGCTTTTAATGGATAAATTATTATTCCGACAGTTTCATCTGATATTTCATTTCCTATAGCAATAGGACGACCTGATTTATCTATTTGAATTCTTGCAGGTTCATCAAATAAAACTTCTCCTTTTTTTACAACTCTCAAGTTTGATCCTTCAAACTCGAAACAACAGTCATCTTTAAAAATTCCCATATCTAATTGCTTTTATCTTTTAACATTTCATCACCACCCAAATTTAACACACTCAATTTTCCTTAATCTTACTTTTCTTTTAAATATGATTTTTTCTGAAGGTGTAATGGCGGTGTATCATTATGGTTTTGTCTACTGTTTTATTTGCTTTTCAAAAGTAAATAAAATGTTGTTAAATTCAAATTCTAGGGAGGGGGATTTCTTTCTAACAGCACATGAGAAGACACTGACGGAAGCAACGTTTAAAAGGAATGGGCTAAAGCCGCATTCCTATTCATTGAATTGATGGAAGAACTGTCAATTCAATGTATAGGCAGAGCCTACTAAAATATATTCAGCTCAGGCACAGCCTGAGCTGAACGGGGCTCCCGTTGGTCGGTACACGGAAATAAACAATTAAATCAAATAGGTAAATAAATGCAATGTATTAATCGCGTAAGCAACGAACAGAGTTACCTTCCCTTTTTTGAGCAAAATCATTTTGAAATAAATTACTATTTCCATTCTTTAGATGGTAAGAAATGGAATTTCCTACAGTTTTTTCAGTAGAGCTCCACCATACACCTCCAATTCCAAGTCCATTGTAAACACCTTGCCAAGAACAATTACCACCCGGAAAAGCTGTAAAGCCAGATGCATTAGTTGCGCCAACATTTGGAGTATTCCAAAGAATATCCGCCTTCATTTTCCCCCCAGCAATGTTTGAACCTAATAAATTATTTTCTAAAGTATTCCACTCGGCTTCGGTTGGCACATGCCATCCATAAGGGCATAATTTTTCAGTATTAACCGTGTACCAATTATATAAATAGCCCGTTAAGGTAACGTTGTTGTTGTAAAGGCAGTATGCCCCATTTGTTAAGTTCGTCCATTCAGTAGGCGAGTCAACTCTTGGAATATCTGTTCCGTCGTTATATTTTGTAGTTTTCAGGTTTTCGGCCATCCAAACTTGATTACCAATATTTACAATTCTATATTCATTTCCGGAAATATCAAGAACTGTTTTACCTATATTATAATAATTTTTTAAATCTAATTTTAGTTGCGATAATTCGGTTTTTAGTTTGGTGATTTCTGCTAAAACTGAATTATCAGCCGATGCTACATCATTCATTATTTGGTCAATATTGTCATCAATATATTTTTTATTCACTGCATCATTATTGTTTACCGGTGTTTTTACATTAATTACTTGGTTGTTTTGCATATTAATGTTTTTCAGTGTATCTATAGACATTACCGTTGTGCCTGCAACACTTTCACTACCAACCCTAAAAGATAAACCTGCATCACCATTGATATGCAACCAACCATTTTTAGCAGTACCAGAACCCAAAAAGTTTTTCATATTACTGATGTAACTGTTATCGCCATCCTGACGGAAAAAAAGTGCTTTTTTGCTACCAGATTCAAAAATCCTAAGGGTTTTATCGTGTATCATTTGTCCATTGACCCATACATTACCAGTAGCATCGATATTCATACGCACATTGCCCTTGGTTGCAAATTGGACACTCCCTGAATCTGAAGCTTGAATGCGCATTGCGCCAATTCCTCTATGATCAAGAAGTGACATTCCAGTGTTCGTGCGTATAAGGCGCAAAGAATAATCGGTATAGGTGTCGTCGCCATGGAAGTCGATAAAAGCACTGCGGTTACCTGTATTAAATGCGTTAACTTCGATGTAAAGGGGATGAACACCACTAGTAAAAGTTTTATTACCAGCTATGATTTGGGTTCCGGTTAACAAAACGGCTTTATTTGCAAGAGTATCAGTTGTATTTATCACATAAGGATTTCCAGTAGTGCCACTACCTGTTACGGCGGTATTAGCGCCAGCTATAATTTTAGTTTCAGAGCCATCTTGGTCGCCAGTGTTGGTACCTGTAATTGCTGTAAGTTTAGTTTTTTCAGCAGTTGTGTAATCTTCCGTAGATAAACCTTTTCCTGTTACTTTATCAACTTTAGCACCTACTGCTAAAACTGTGGCTTTTAAATCAAGTTCATCTTTTATTTTTGATGACGTCCAGGTTTTAGTTGTTAATACTTGTGTATTGTCAAAAAGTACAGTAGGATCACCAACGTCACCTGTTAAACCTTTATCGCCTTGTAGTCCCTTATCGCCTGTTGCACCTTTATCACCTGTTAATCCCTGGTCACCAATAGGACCTTTGTCGCCAGTAGCTCCAGTAGCTCCTGTGTCACCTTTCAGTCCTTGTAATCCAGTTTCTCCTTTATCCCCGGTTTCTCCTTTATCACCTTGTAGTCCTTTCTCTCCTTGAATGCCTGGCAATCCTAGGTCACCCTGTGGGCCTTTATCTCCGGTTAAACCCTTATCACCTTGTGGACCCTTTTCGCCAGTAGCTCCAGTAGCTCCGGATGCTCCTGTGTCTCCTTTATCACCTTTCGGCCCTTGTAACCCTGCTTCTCCTTTCTCGCCCTGAATACCTTGTATGCCTTGAGGACCAGTGTCGCCTTTATCTCCTTTAGGTCCAGGTGTGTTGCTGCCCGAAGTTTTGGCATACATTGCATAAGGTACACTTAGCAATTGGCTGGTACCCGATATGCTATAATTGCTGCCCCCTGCTGGGTTGGTTTCGGTTTTAATAAAATAGGGACCGTTTGCCCAGTTGATGGATTCGAAACCTACTGCCGATCCAATCTCGATGCTCATCAAACCATTGGCGTTGGTGGTTGGGTTTAGTGTTTCGGTATATACTGCACTACCGTTTGCATTGCCTTGCAAAATCGATATCCTTACACTTACCATCGTATTGGTTATTAATTGGTTGCTACTGTTGCGGATAACTGCTTGGTAGCTCATTTTCTCGGGACCCTGTGCCCAAAGCGTTGAAAGTGAAAAGGTACAAGCTAAAAGAACCAATACTGATTTTTTGATTAGTTTTCTCATGGTAAATGTTATTTTGAGTTTTAGGATTTCAATGTTTTGATTTCAATGTTTTTATTAATAATTTTAAGAAAATATGTTTTCGGCACATACACACTCAAATCAATCTGAGTGTCTACACCTGTCAGTTTTTTGTTTTGTAAGAATTTTCCCTGCATGTCATACAGTTAAAAGTCCAAAGTCTTTTACTTCCAATGTAAGAAAATCGGCAGTTGGGTTGGGGTAAGCCATTATCGAAAGGGTTATGCCTTTAGCTTCCGCAATGCTGTTTGTTACTGTAATTTCTATTCCATACATATCTGCAAAGCTCAAAACAATTTATTTTTCGACTTCTAAAGTAGTTTTATTCTCTATTATTTCCAAAACAAACAGACATTATTTGTTGTTTTTATTAAACTGATAATGGGGCTTTATCGCATTCGGTGAAGGTGTTAGGGCTATGGTCTTTGAGTTTACACAAAATTATTTGCAATTATTTACAGTCTCCAAAACTTTACGTTAGTCAAACCTAACAATCTTGTATGTTAGCAGAATTATCTCGAAAGCAAACTTTGATTTCTTAAAATCGTTTGAGTAATTTTTTTTGTCTCCATTTTCGTTCTATTTTAAGTTGACACTTTTTTTTGTTAACTTATTTCAGGACAAGAAAATCCACTCAAATTTTCTATTTAATTATTGTTAAGTGACGTTCGTCAAATAATACATACCGTTCGCCAAAATAAAAATTATTTTTAAGAGACTTGAATCTATCTTTGAAACATCTACGAAGAAAAAGGTTTTATGAGACAATTAAAAATTAACAAGTCTATTACAAGCAGAGAAAGTTTATCGCTTGATAAATATCTGCATGACATAAGTAAATTTAAAATGATCTCAGCTGATCAAGAAGTTGATTTAGCAAGAAAAATTAAGAACGGAGATTCAGCTGCTACAACAGAATTGATAAAAGCTAATCTTAGATTTGTAGTTTCAGTTGCAAAACAATATCAAAATCAAGGGTTAACATTGCCAGATTTAATAAATGAAGGTAATTTAGGACTTATTAAAGCCGCAGAAAAATTTGATGAAACAAGAGGATTTAAGTTTATTTCATATGCAGTTTGGTGGATTAGACAGTCAATAATTCAAGCTATTTATGAACAGTCGAGGATGGTTCGGTTACCATTAAATCAGGTAACTTCATTATCAAAATATTACAAAATAAATGCTCAGTATGAACATGAGCATGAGAGACTTCCGAGTGTAGATGAAGTTTCTGAAATAATGAATATAAGTAGGGAGAAGCTATTAGAAACAATAGCTGTCTCATCAAGGCATACATCTTTTGATGCACCTCTTTCTGAAGATTCAGATAGTGGAAGTCTTATAGATGTGTACCATAATAAAGAAGCTATGTCAGTTGATAATTCTTTGATTCAAGAATCATTAAGAATTCAAATTGACACAGCATTGTCATCGCTCACCAATAGAGAATCAAGCATTGTAAAAATGTTTTACGGTATCGGCATTGAAGAAAAAAGTGTTGATGAGATTAGTACCGTATATGGTTTGACAAAAGAGCGAGTTAGACAAATTAAAGAGACTGCCATTTCAAGAATAAGGCAGTCAAAACAGAGTTGTCTTCTCAAAGCCTATTTAGGTTAGTTAAGTAAAGGTGTGATTGGCGGAATTGTATTCCGCCTTTCTTTTTTTAAGAATATCCGTATATTTTTTTAAAATAGAGTTTATTATTCGCGGCTTTTTCGTAAAATTGTGCTACAAAGGCAAACGTGATAATGAGCGAACTACCCAAGAGAGAATTAGTAATAATAGGTGGACCTAATGGTTCAGGTAAATCAACGTTTGCACAGAGCTATTTGAAGCTGCACCCAATGTTTTGTCTCAATGCAGATGATATTGCAAAAGAGATAAACCCTACAGATATGAGTAGAGCAAGTCTAGCTGCTGGCAGAGTATTTTTTCAAAAACTCAAAGAATATAGAGAACGCAATGAAAGTTTGTTGATAGAAAGCACCTTGTCGGGCATATATCTAAACAAACTTATCCCCGATTTTCATAATGAAGGTTACGAAGTAATTCTAGTTTATGTATTTTTATATTCTCCAAAAGTTTGTATTGAAAGAATTAAAGAGAGAGTATTGAAAGGAGGTCACTTTGTTCCCGACCAAGATGTTGTGCGAAGATATTATAGAAGTAAAGAGAATTTTTGGACAAATTATAAAAACTTGGCAGACAAGTGGTTCCTCGTTTATAATTCAGAAAATAGATTTATGGAGATAGCTTTGGGAATAAAAAATCAATTTTCTATAAAAAATAAAGAATATTTTTATAAATTTGTCGAACAATTCTAAATTCTTAATTATGGAAGTTAAGAAATTTTCAGACCTGAACTTGTACTTGAAGGGATTTGAAATCGAGTCTATCGGTAATCAAGCAGTTAGGAAAGTTCAAGAAGAAAACAGAAAAAAAGGAATACCTTTAGTGTATTCGGTTGATGGTAAAATTTATTATGAATTGGCTGATGGTTCAATTACTACCAACAGTCCGTTCAAAGAAAAAGATTAGATGTGATTGTAAAGGGCGAATTTTTTTATAAAATTCGCCCTTTCTTTTTTATACATATTCTAAAATGATAGTACTTTTTTAGAATAATTTCTTTATTTTTGATGAATAAAGTATTACTAAAGATTATCGAAAACTCCCTGTTTTAAAGAAATAATTATAAACTATAAGATTATGAATAAGTTTTTTGTAACCCTATTTATTGCCCTCTTACCTGTTATTTTTCATGCACAGACAGTGCAAGTTACAGTAGATGTAGCAGATACTATAACTGAAATTAGTCCGTATATTTATGGGTTAAATCATAGTACCGGAGAAGCATTTCCTGACTATGTAAAAGCCCTAAGACTTGGAGGCAATAGATGGTCAGGATACAATTGGGAAAACAATGCCTCAAATGCTGGGAAAGATTTAAATAATATAAGCGACGCATATTTAAATGGTGGCTCAGGAGTTAATTCCAAACCCGCAAATGCAATTACTCAGCATTTAATACCTGCAAAGAAGAATAAACAATTTGTTCTTGCAACTCTACCATTAGCTGGTTATGTTGCTGCTGATTTCAAAGGTGCTGTGTCTACATCCGAGATTGCTCCTAGTGCACGATGGAAGAAAGTAATATCTAGAAAGGGAGAACCTTTTACTTTATCACCCGATTTGAAAGATTCTGCAGTGTATATTGATGAATTTGTTAATTTTATGGTTAAAACTCAAGGTAGCTCAAATGAATTTGGCTTAAATGCTTATAGTATTTGTAATGAACCCGATTTTTGGTCAAGTACGCACCCACGATTGAGATATAGAAAGCCTGTAACATATAAAGAACTCATTACCGGTGCTATAGAATATGGCAAAATTGTAAAGGAACTTGATTCGAATGCAATGATTTTTGGACCCACTACCGCAACATGGAATAATTTAAATCATTTAGATTTTGCAGCCGATAGACAAGAGTATTCAAAATATAAATGGTTTGTAGATGCATATCTAGATTCAATTGCAAAAGCTAGTAATGTAGCTGGTGTAAGACTTCTTGATGTTTTTGGATTTAATTATTATCCGGAAACAACCAGTGGAGGACAAAGAATAATTTGGTCTGGAGTTCCTTCTATCGATACTTCAGAAGGTATTTGTGCAGCCAGACTTCAAGCTCCTCGTTCAATGTGGGATAATAATTATGTAGAAGTAAATCCCTATAATCCGGTTACAGCAATGAATATTATTCCTAAACTTAAACAGTCAATAGACACATATTTTCCAGAAACTAAAATTGCAATTACAGAATTTGAATATGGTGCAGAATATCATATTTCCGGAGGGTTGGTTTTGGTCGATTTACTAGGTGTTTGGGGAAGGGAAGGACTTTTTCTTGCCACTAAATGGCATGGATTAGATATATATTCTGAATTAGCATATAAATTATATTTAAACTATGATGGAAATAGCAATGAGTATGGAAATTTAGCATTAAAATCTGTAAATTCTAATGATAGTTTGGTTTCTACCTTTGCTTCTTTAGATGAAAATGGAAAATTGCATATAATAATAGTAAATAAAGCAAATACATCTACACAAATAGCATATACTTTACAAAATGGACTTTTTGATAGTGTATCTGTTTATGGTTTTGATGCAAAAGTTAAAACTATTAAGCAATATTCAGATTTTAAAATTGCTGATTTTAAAACATTTTCATATACATTACCGGCTTGGTCTGCCACTCATTTTGTATGTTCTCCGGCAGAATATATATCGCTAACGAAAGCAAATGTAGATGCTCTGGAAGGAAATAAAATAAATTTGGATTTTTCAATGACACTACAAAATGGTACAATTGGAAATGAAATAATTAATGGTATTGATTTACAAGTTGAAGGTAAAACTATAGCAATAAACCAAATTGATGTTTCTGCAGAAAATGGAATTACTTTAGTTTTATCAGAAACAATATCTGCTGATGCTCAAGATATTCGTATTTCATTTGACAATGTAAAAATTATTGGAGAAAACAATTTATCAATTAAAAATATTTCAAATTTTAAGGTATATAATCTTTTAGAAGGAGCCGATGTAGAAATAGCTAAACTATATACTGATACTGATGGTCTTAAGATTTTTGTTGAGTTAACAAAACCCGTTGAATCTGGAGAGACAGAGTTGTCATTCTTCAATTTGAAAGTTAATAATGTTGACTTTGAAATTAGTAATCTTTTAACTCAAAATTCTGTTTTGGAATTTCAATTAAATTCTAGAATTAATAAGAATGATACACTTTTATTATCATATAACGGCATAGGTATTACACCAATAGATGGAAGCCCAGCTATTGCCATGTTTTCTGATTTAGAAGTTAGTAATTATGGAACTAATGTAGCACCTATAATTGATACTGTAAAATGTACTTTTTATGGAAATGAATTAGAAATTTGTTTTAATAAATATATGCAAAACTACACGGTATCTGATGCCGGATTAAAACTCTATGTCAATGATACCTTATGGAGCTTTACAGGAACACATAATTATCGAACTACAACACTTCTACTTGAAAAACCGATTAGATATAATAGTAAAATTAAGTTGATTTATGATAATGATATTATTAAATCAATTGATGGGGGTTATTTAAATCCAACAGAATATTCTTCAACATTCAGTACACCCTATTATGTATATGAAAATTTAGTTGTTCCCGGTAAAGTGGAGTGTGAAAACATCTATTATACCAATAGTAATAAATTTGTAACTGAATCGAATACCACTGATACTTACATATATGAATTATTTAAAGGAGATATTTACAGATATAATGTTGATGTAAAGACAAGTGGAAAATATACCCTATTAGTTAATTCAATAGGCTTAGATGGTACTATAATAAATATTAAAGCCAAGGGTGTTGCTTATGATTCTCTTTATTTGCCGATAACAAAAAATTTTACTGATTGGTTATTGTCGGGAGTTGTTTTAGAATTAAATGCAGGTAATCAAATTGTGGAAATTGAAGTTGTTTCATCCGGAAATAGAATCGATTATATAGATTTTGTTCAGGGAGAAATAGAATTACCAAAAATAGAATTTTCAAATGGATTTGTATCAAGCGATGGAATGACTATTACTGCTCAGTTTAATAGATATTGGGGAATAATTCCATTGATAAATGAAATTATAGTTGATGAAAATTTAGAAAAAGTAAGTTTAGAAAATATTTCATTTACTAATGATAAACTAGTATTAACTCTTACTGAACCAATTATGAAAGGCTCAAAGGTTATGCTTGGTGTGAGTTCTAGTACTGCAAAATCAAGAGAAGGAGCAAGTATGACTGCCTTCGCAAATGCAGAGTTGTGGAATAAATCTTCCGTTAAAACAGATATTGATAAGGTTGAAGACCTTGGTATTTTAATATTCCCTAACCCTTCAGATAATGGAAATTTATTAATTGAGAGTAATAATAGCAAGATTGACAGGATAGATATATATGGAATTTTAGGTTCTATTATTTTTTCTATTGATCATGTAGATAATTATTTTTATAATTTGAGTATAGAAAATTTTGTTCCTGCAGAATTTTCTAATGTTTTTATTTCAGTATATTGTACCGATGGAAAAAAGTATGATAAATTGATTCAATTGAAGTAAAATTTATTGGTATTTTATTGTATGTTTTAAAAAAAAAACTAAATTTGTAACCATTAATAAACCGAACCTAACAATTATTTATTATTAATTTAAAAAAGAAAATTATGAAAAAAAGTTTACTTTCTTTATCTGCTGCACTTTTATTGTCAGTGGGAGTAAGTGCTCAAAAGTATTGGACGGCTGAATATCCTTATGCAGCTGGTGGTTATACTGAATGGTCTGCAGTTGCTGATTCTTTTTTGGTAACTCTTGACACTGATTCAGCAAAAGTTTTTACCAAACTTTCAGGATTGACAGATTTTACCAAAGCAAACATTAAGAGTGATGCTAATATTTGGTCTATACCTTGGGGTGGTAGATATAAAATTACAAAAGATGGTGGTGAATTATCTGTAGAGTTTAACCCTTTTGTTGATGAGTATTCTGTTGTTCAATTGAATACATACAAATGGGTAGGCAATATTCTCCAGATTCTGCTTCTACAAGTTTTAAAAATTTCAAATTAGGTGGTTATGCTGTTGATATGCAACCTACTGCTGATGGTTTTGATAATGCTGTTATTACTGGTAAAATCCTTATCCCTAATGCATATAAAACTGCAATAGCTAAATATCCAAACAAATTTATTTTAAGAGTTTCTGTGTTTGATGCTCACGGACATGAGTGGAATGCTGGTGGAGATCCATTTGATACTCTAGATGTATTTGGAGAATATACTAACTTTTCTGTATCTTACAATACCGAAGATTTAGGTAATCCTAAGCCAAATCCTGGTGATGGTTGGGGTGGGAAATTTCACAACAGATTAAGACCTACAAAAGGAGCTGATACTACAAGAGTTCCTATTGACTTTACAAAAATCATGGGATTAAAATTCTATCTTTGTCCAGGTGAGAAATCAGGAGCTGCTATTACTGGTGAGTTTGTAAAAATTAAAGATGTTGTAATAGGTGCTGATGCTACTACTCCTGGAGTTTTCAATCCTTGGGAAAAATTCATTACAGTTGGCTTAACTGATGTTACTATTTCTGAATTCGCATACGAAAATGGTGCTTTCACTTTCGAAGGAGCTGGTCAAGTTGTTGATTTACTAGGAAGAGTTGTACTTCAAGGTGAAGGTTCAATTTCAATTGAGTCTTTAGAAAAAGGTACTTATGTAATCGTTGCAGAAGGAAAATCTGCTAAATTTCAAAAATAAGAATTAACCACTTAGGTTTATTATATAAAAAGAGAGGCTGTGCAAACAGCCTCTCTTTTTATTTTGTGTAAATTTGATCTATGTAAAAAAAAATGAATTACAAATTGCAACTTTGTGTTTTGTAATTTGTGGTCTTTTATATTTTGATATATTTTAAATGATATTGCTGAATAAACAGGAAGCTACTGGTAGCAAAAATATGGTAAATAAAGAACTATATAATATTGAATTCTTGCGGGGTAACATTTTATTTGAATAAACAATTTTTATTTTCCCTTAACTTTATAGTGCTAATCTTTTTGTCATAAAAAAAGCTCATAGAATTTATCTATGAGCTTTTTCAAATTATATGGAATAAGATTATTTTACTTTAATATCGCCTTCAGCAATTAAATATTCAGCAATTTGTATTGCGTTTAGTGCAGCACCTTTTCTTATTTGATCTGCTACACACCAAAATACAATACCATTCGGATTAGCAATATCTTTTCTAATTCTACCTACATAAACATCATCTTTACCGGCAATGTCATACGGCAACGGATATTTTTTATTAGCAGGATCATCTACTACTGTTATTCCTTTTGTTTTAAGACATTCTGCTCTGAACTCTTCAGGACTTACCGGTTTTTCGGTTTCGACCAAATAGACTCAGAATGTGCTCTCATAACTGGTACTCTTACGGTAGTTGCACTCACCTGAACATCAGAATGCATTATTTTACGAGTCTCATAAAACATCTTCATTTCCTCTTTGGTGTATCCGTTATCTTGAAATACGTCAATATGAGGTATTACGTTAAATAATAACTGATATGCAAATTTTTCAACGGTAATAGGTTCTCCGGCAACATATTGTTTTACTTGGTTTTCCAACTCTTCCATACCCATAGCACCCGCACCACTTGCAGACTGATATGAAGAAATGTGAACTCGTTTTACATGCGAGAGATTTTCTAGTGCCTTCAATGCAACCACCATTTGAATAGTAGTACAATTTGGGTTTGCTATAATGTTTCTAGGTCTTTTTTTAGCATCAGCAGCATTTACTTCGGGTACAACCAATGGTATGTCATCTTCCATTCTAAATGCGCTAGAGTTGTCAATCATTACAGCTCCATATTTTGTAATAGTATCAGCAAATTCTTTTGATGTACTAGCACCTGCACTTGTAAGTGCAATATCTATGTCTTTAAAGTCGTCGCCGTGTTTCAGTTCTTTAACGGTGAGCTTTTTACCCTTGAAATCGTAGGTAGTTCCTGCACTTCGTTTTGAACCAAACAATACCAATTCATCCATTTTGAGGTCTCTTTCTGACAAAATCCTCAAAAACTCTTGTCCAACGGCACCACTAGCGCCAACAATAGCGATCTTCATCTGTTTTTAAATTTAATATAATTATTAACTATCAAAAAAATCAAATTTTAGAAAATGATTTCAAAATAAGTAGGTAGAACAAAAAAATACAAAATCATTATTTATTGAAACAATACAAAAATGTATATTTGCCACCAAAATATTACAAATATAATTCAATTGTTACTAAATGCGTATCTTTATTATAATTTTCGTTTCACAATATTTTATAAATAGCTCATTATTAGGTCAAACCACAGAACAATTTGTTGATTTTAATGGCACTTCAAGTTATAGCGACGGTTTTTTTATTAGTAGCAATACGGTTGCATGGCATTACAAAGAGGTGAAAAAATCGTCGAGCAGTTTTGCTGTTAATGCCATCTGTCTAAATAAATCTGATAGTGCTTATATTTTATCTGATACTATTCAAGGAGGATGTTCTGAATTGCAATTTGAGTTTTTGCAAGAATATTCTACTAATTGTAGTGCAGAAGTTTTTGTTAATGATTTTTTTGTTGGTGAATTAATATCAGAAAATGAGCAAGATACAGTTAAATTAGTTACATTTTCAAATCTTCAGTTTTGTAAAAGTTTTGTGTTGAAAATTAAACAGAAAAATAGTCAATCAGGTCAAATTGCGATTGGTTCTATTTCTTGGAAATCACTTAATTGCTCAGTATTGCCCCCCTTTTGTTGAGAATATTTCTGTTTTAGTTAATTCTATTGATCTTACATTTTCAAAACCTATTGATTTTGAAAAACTTAGTAGTAATAATTTCATAGGAAGTAATATAGAAGTTTTAAGTATTTATAAAATTGATAATTATTCAGTTCGGTTAATTTGCGATTCTATAAGTTGTAATTTTAAAAGTATTACTGTTAAAAATTTAACTGATATTGATGGTTTAATTTTAAGCGATACTACGCTTACTATTTCCCCAGAATTAGATGTAAAATATGGTGATATTATAATAAATGAACTCATGATTGACCCAAGTCCCAGTGTTGGTATTCCAGAGGTAGAGTACATAGAATTTTATAATACTACCGACTGTGATATTTCACTCAAAAATTTTAAACTTTTTGTCAATAATTCATTTATAATTATACCTGAAAGCACAATACAACCTAGATTGTATCTAATAGTTGCTAGTCAAAAAATGCTATTAGATAGTAGTCGCGAAATTTTGATTGAGAACCTACCAACACTACCAAATACTGGTGCATATATATTGCTTAAATCTAATTTTGAGGATCTTATATCTTTTTGCCAATATTCGTATGATTGGATGGGAAATAAGAATAAAGCTGATGGTGGCTGGTCTTATGAAAGATGTAGTAAGGAAAATGATGCAAATTGGCAATTGTCTGAAAACCTAGCAGGTGGAACACCAGCAAAAGAAAATAGTATTGCCGAATGCGCTGCCGATAAAGTTGCGCCCGTTATTTTAAATATCTCATTAAAGAATGAAAATATTATCAATATCGTTTTCAATGAACCTGTTATTCCGTTGAGTTGCATATTTCATGATAATAATATTGTTGTAGATTCTGTTTATTTAGCCAATAGTGAACAGACCTTGCTTGCTATTCAACTATCAGATTCAATTAAAGATACAGATATTTATAAACTAACACTTTCTCTAGCAGATTATTGGGGAAATCAAACAACCGTGACTACAAAAGTTGCAAATTGGCAGCCTACAATATCGGGAGATTTGATTATAAATGAAGTACTTTTTAATCCGTACGTAACTGGTGAAGATTTTGTTGAATTGCTTAATATCTCAAATAAAACGTTAAATTTAAGACAACTGCAAATAGCAAATTGTAGAAATGATGCAAATAGTTTTAGTCAGTCTTATTTAATTTCTGAAAATGATATTCTTCTATTTCCTGGAGAATATTTTGTTTTAAGTAAGGATGTGAGCTCATTATGTGCTTTATACACATGTGCAGAAGACTCAAAAATGAAAAAAATGCAAAGTATGCCATCATTTCCCAATGAGTCAGGTTGCGTATATGTAAGTGATGTAAACAATACTATAGTAGACAGTTTGTTTTATGACGAAACGATGCATCACCCGCTCATATATGACAAAGAAGGTGTTTCTTTGGAAAGAATATCTTCTAAAAAACATATTTACGATAAAAAGAATTGGCATTCGGCTTCACAAATTTCAGGTTTTGCAACTCCAGGTTATGAAAATTCACAATCTGATGATAATAAAGATACAGAAGCTATTTTAACGTGCGAAAAGAATTTTTTCACGCCTAATAACGACGGCATAGATGATTATCTATCAATTAATTATAGTCTAGATTTTCAAGGATATTTAGCAACAATTTCTGTCTATAATGAAATAGGTATATTAGTAAGAAATCTGGAAAATAATCTTTTGCTTGATTTATCAGGATCAATTTACTGGGATGGTACTGACAATGTTGGTAAAATTGTAAATTATGGTATTTACGTAATTCATATTTCAATTTACAATACCGAAGGCGAGGTGATAAGGAAAAAAATGGCTTGTACAAAACAGTAGTTTTATACAAGCCTAAAATATTATTGAAGATCTACTTCAGTCGCTTTTTTAACAACAAAAAGTTTGTCATTTCTTCTTACTCTTTCATCTACTAATATAGAAACTTGTTCGCCTTTTTTGGCTATTTCAACATTTTGAAAATCAACTCTTATTTCATTCAACGTCATCTCAATAACACCAGTAGTAGGACCGGTAATAATAATTTTGTCATTCAATTGCAAATCGCCGGTTTGTAGCAAAAATTCAACAACTTTTGCATTGGCGAAATAGTTAGTAGCAATGCCCAAAAATACTTTTCTTTCAGTAGCAAGACTGCCGTAGTTTCTACTCCATTCACCTAATCTTTGTCCCAAATAATATCCATTCCAAAAACCTCTATTGAAAACAGTTTCTAATTTCTGTTTGAGAATTGTGCCAAGTTCAGGTGTAAACTCGTTTTTTAGATATGCTTCAACAGCTTCATGATACGCAGAGGTCACAGTTTTAACGTATTCCGGGCTTCTAGCTCTGCCTTCAATTTTTAGAATGCTAACTCCCGCATCTAAAACTTGATCAAGAAACTCTATTGTACATAAATCTTTTGGAGACATAATGTATTCATTGTCAATAATCAATGAATTTCCACTTTCTACTTCTTTTACTTCGTAAGCTTTCCTACATGTTTGTAAACATCCGCCTCTATTTGCAGAATAATTTTTTTCGTGCAGACTTAAATAACACTTCCCTGAAATAGCCATACATAAAGCCCCATGTATAAACATTTCTATTTGAATCAAATTCCCTTTTGGACCACAAATATTATTGTCAATGATAAATCTATGTATTTCTTTAACTTGTTTTAAATCAAGTTCTCTGGCAAGAACTATTACATCGGCAAATTGAGCATAAAATTTTAGAGCCTCCGCATTACTAATGCTTAGTTGGGTAGAAATGTGAACTTCAACACCTATTGAAAACGCATATTGAATAACAGAAATATCAGAAGCTATTATAGCACTTATATTGTTTTCCTTAGCTGCATCAACAATTTTTCTCATCAATGAAATATCTTTATCATAGATAATTGCATTGACAGTTAAATATGTTTTTACATTATAATCGGTACAAATTTTTGAAATTTCGCGAAGATCATTTATAGTAAAATTGTTTGTAGATCGGGCTCGCATATTGAGCTGTTCAATTCCAAAATAAATAGATCCAGCACCTGCCTGTATCGATGCCATAAGAGATTCATAAGAACCTACCGGCGACATAATTTCTATATTTTTATTCACTTTTTTCTAGTCTTTATATTACAAAATTACTTGATATTTTTGTTTGAAATTAATAAGTACGTTAAAAATAATTGTATTCACATTAATTTTTATATAACTTAGTAAATTTACGTAACGTAAAATTACAACTAATCGAAAATATATATCGTACATTTAAATAATTTAGATTTTAAAAAAATAACTATATTTATCGGTTATAAATATTGATTGATTTTATAATACATTTAATTGCGATTAATTACTTTGAATATTAATAATTTACACCACCATGAAACGTATTATTTTTACCAGATATTTTTTCATTATTTTTTCATTATTGTTTGCAAATGCTGCTTTTAGCCAAACAGACCGAGAATTTTGGTTTGTTGCACCCGAAGTTTCAACTGCTCATTATGACAATCAGAAATATAATGAATTAGGAGGAAAGATATACCGCGGAGGAGAGCCAGTATTTCTTAGATTTACTTCTCTAGAAAAACCTACCGTTATAACCATAACCCAACCAGCAAACCCACTATTTGATACAATTAGAATAAGTTTACCGGCAAACGATAATGAGTCGTTAAACCTTACTGATATGGGACTACAAAGTATGATTGAAAATCAATATGGTACTTTAGGATATAATAATAAGGGACTACATATTGAGTCAACTAATTTGATAACCGCTTATTATGAAGTATACACCACAAATAACTGTGATTTATTTTCATTGAAAGGTAAGAATTCTCTTGGAACAGAATTTTATACTCCATTTCAAACAACAAGTAGAAATGTTGGAATGACACCGGCTGCTTACAGTAAAATTGATATAGTTGCAACTGTTGATGGTACTGAAATATGGGTAACACCTTCAAAAAATGTTCATGATGGAAGAGATGCACTTGTGCCATTTTTAGTAAAACTTGATAAAGGAGAAACATTTTCTGTGGTTCCTAGAAATTTTGCTGGAACAGCAGCAGATCATTTGGCAGGTACACATCTAAATTCAAATTACCCTATTGCAGTTACAATTTCTGATGACTCAGCTCTATATCCAGGAGATGGCTGTTACGATTTAGGTGGAGACCAAATAATACCTCTTGAAGTTATCGGATATGAGTATATTGCAATGAAAGGAAAACTTGGAACAAATAACCAAGGTGTAGTTGATAAAAATGCTCGAGATCAATTATACATACTAGCTACAGAAGACAATACTGATATTTATATAAATGGAGTTTTTTATGAAACTATGAATAAAGCACAAACATCTAAATATTTATTTAAGGATGCTGATTATGTAGTGCATGTACGTACGGATTCTGATAAGCCTGTATATGTACTTCAGGTTTCTGGGTTTGGATGTGAGCAAGGTCAGGCTATTTTGCCGCCAACTAGTTCATGTACCGGTTCTACAAGAGTTGGATTTACACGTTCAAATAATTACGCATGTTTTCTTAACATTATGGTTCGCAAAGACGCTTATGACGGTTTTACACTTAATGGAAAGCCTATATTAAGAAAGCTTACCGATTGGAAAGTTCCACTAGGCGATAATGTTTGGTTAGCTACTATTGTTGATCTAGATACGCTTACTGCTACTACTATTGATGCCTTGGATTATGGATTGTTGGTTAATGATAAGGATTTGTTTCACATGGCAATATTTAATGGAAATGCATCAGGAGGTTGTCGTTACGGATATTTTTCAGATTTTCATAAGCTTAAAGTAGAGGCAATTACAGCAGAAACGCAAACTGGTTTCTATAGAATATGTTATGGAGAAAAAGTTGAATTAGAAGCTCAAGGAGGAACAGATTTTTACTGGACACCACAAGATTTTCTAGATGATCCTTATAGTCAATTTCCTTCACTTACACCGAGATATACCACAAAATATATGGTGCATGTATCTGGCGCATGCGATATGAAAGACTCTGCCGAAGTAACAATAGAATTATTGCCAAAAGTTGAATCTGTATTTTCATTAGATACAACACAAGCTTGTGCCCCATATAAAGTAAGATTTGACAATCAATCTACCGGAGTAACAGAAGAATATAAATGGACTTTTGGCGATGGGACATCACTAATTGAATCTAATAGCCCTAGATATGTTTATCATGAGTATAATAATAAAACTGACAGTATTGCAACTTATGAAGTTAAATTAGTTACCAAGAATATTGAATCATGTAGAGATACTTTGAAGTATACAATGAGATTGTTCCCTGAGGTTAAAGCCCAGTTTATACAGTCTTCAGTTGTAGGATGCCAACCAATGGTTGTAAATTTTTCAAACCAGTCTACCGGTATGCAAAACCCTACTCCACACCGTTGGGAATTTGGCGATGGTGCATCGTCATCAAACCTTTCACCATCTCATAGTTATAGTTTTCCTAACATTAAAAATGATTCAACTTTCGATGTTAGTTTAGTTGTTGCAAATAGTTATTATTGCTACGATACTGCATATTCTACAGTAACTATTCATCCATATATTGATGCTCAATTTTCTTTTGCCCCTGTAATTTCATGTAATCCATACGATTTACAAATTTCTAATACTTCTATTGGGGTTGATACATACAGTTGGAACTTTGGCGATGGTTCAGCAATCTCTGCAGATCCAAGTAAATTAATAACTCATAACTATAATAACGTAACAGGAATCAAGCAAGTTTATAATGTTGATTTAATTGCCTCTAATGATGAACTTTGTACAGATACGGTGAAGAAAACAGTTACTGTATATCCTCAATTAACTGCTCTTTTTTCAGCCTCTGCAACTGTAGGTTGCGACAGTTTAATGGTGAATTTTACCAATAGTTCTATTGGTGCTACAATCTATAACTGGGATTTTGGCGATGGAGCAAGCTCAAATGAATTAAGTCCTTCGCATTTATTCAGAAACCTGAGAGATAGAGACACAATATATATAGTGAGTTTGGTAATAGGAACTGAAAATATGTTTTGTACCGATACATTTACTATTGGAATACGTGTTCATCCATACATAAAGGCTGGGTTTAATGTAGTGCCGGTAAATGGTTGTACACCACATACTGTTACTATTACAAACACATCGGTAAACGTAGATACCTACAATTGGGATTTTGGAGATGGAACTACATCAGGTGATGATAGTCAATTATTTACACACCAGTATGTAAATAATAATCTGGTAGCTACCAACTATAATTTGACATTGGTAGTAAGCAATGATGAAGGATGTACTAGGATGCAAACAAGAAAAGTAAAAGTATATCCTAACATTGCAGCAGATTTTGTAACAAGTCAAGATGAATCATGCTATGGTGATACAATTATTTTTTCAAATCTCTCAATTGGAGCATTACGATATGAGTGGAATTTTGGAGATAATTCTACTTCCTCATTAAAAGATACTGTGCATGTTTTTGATTATAAGGGAAGTATAGATACTGTTTATATTGTAACCTTAACAGCAATGTCAGACTCATTATCTACTTGTAAAAATTCAAAATCTATACCTATAACAGTTCACCCTTATTTAAAAGCAATTTTTGCAATTGATAAACAAGCTGCATGTTCACCTTTTGAAATTAAAATAACAAATTCATCGGTTGGTGTAAGTAGCAGAACTTGGTATTTTGGAGATGGAACATCTTCAAATTTGCCCGGCTCTAATATTACGCATCTTTATGAAAACAACGGAAGCACTACTTTACAATATCCTATAAAATTAATTGTAAATAGTGCATTAGGATGTACAGATTCATCGATTAGAGTTGTTTCTGTTTATCCAAAAGTAGAAGCCCATTTTAGTACCTTTTCTGGTTGTGACCCTCATTATATTGCAAACTTCAACAATAGTTCAAATAATGCTACTATTTTTAATTGGAATTTTGGTGATGGAGTTACTTCTAGCGAGAAAAATCCAACCCATTCTTTTAGAAATTTTAGTACATTTAAAGATACAATTATAAAAGTTAGTCTTAGAGCTGAATCTGCATTTGGTTGTTTTGATGTGTTTGATACCACTGTTACCGTTTTTGCATCGCCTAAAGCCGCATTCTCTTTAGAAAATGCTAGTGATTGTCCGCCATACAATATACCGGTAAAAAATGAATCATTAGGACACGATTCTACCTATTGGAATTTTGGAAATGGTACCGATACCTCAATGATGACTAAGAATTTCAATGTGATATTTAATAATAATACAAGTGCAATTATTAATTATCCTATTACTCAAATAGTTTATATTAAAAGCAGTGGATGTTCTGATACATTGATAAGAAATTTTGTAGCATATCCACCAGTACATGCAAATTTTGAAGTAAATTCAGGTTGTCATCCGCTTGTAATTACAGATTTTAAAAACACATCGACCGGCGGTTCGTCATGGGAGTGGGATATGGGCGATGGTACTTCTAGAAGTGCTCAGTTTCCAACTAAAACATTCAGAAACTTTAGTTCTATAAAAGACACTACTTTTACCATAACCTTGACTGTTACTTCATTTACAGGTTGTAAAGATGTATATGATACAACAATTACCGTATACAATAAACCATTAGCAGATTTTGATTTAGGCAATGTAACTGGTTGTTCTCCCTATCATTTACCAATATCAAACAAAGCTATTGGAGCAGATTCTCTGATTTGGGATTTTGGCGATTCAGGTCCAATTTCTAATACAAAACTGCCTATTTTTGAGCATGATTATTTCAATGCAACCAATAAAACAATCGATTATCCTATTACACTCACCGCAATTACAAGCGACGGTTGTAGCGATACAATTGTACATAATGCGAAAATTTATCCTGATATAAAAGCATTTTTCAGTATTCAGTCGGGTTGTGATTCTTTATTTGTTAGCAATTTCAATAATGCTTCTGTTGGATTGGTAAATAATTATATGTGGAATTTTGGTGATGGTACTTCATCATCCAAACAAAATCCTACACATTATTTTAGAAATTACAGCAGAGTGAAAGATACTGTTTATACTGTTTCTTTAAATGTAGAAAATATAAATGGTTGTACACATTTATATGATACTGTCATAGCTATTTATCATAGACCTTATTCCGATTTCACACTTGGAAATATTCCTGGATGTTCTCCACTTCCGGTACAAATTAATAACAATTCTTTAGGTTTTGATTCTTTAGTTTGGAATTTTGGTGACACTACAGCTATTTCAAACTTTAGTGGAAGCATTTTTTCACATACATATAGTAATTTGAGGTCAGAAATTTTTAATTTCCCAATTACACTTACTTCCTATACAGATAAAGGATGTTCAGATACAATTACCAGAAATGCTCCGGTTTATCCTCAGGTAATTGTTAATTTTGATGTTGTTTCGGGTTGCGATCCTCATACCATTAATAGTTTTAATAATACTACTATAAATGCGATTGTGTATAATTGGAATTTTGGAGATAGTGAATCATCCGATTTAAAAGACCCAGCTCATGGATTCCGTAATTATAGTAGAGCCATAGACTCTGTATATACGGTAGAATTGTATGCAGAGTCAATATATGGTTGCAATGATACATTGCGCAAAGATGTAACCGTATTTCATAAGCCAATGGCCGAGTTTAGCATACTAAATAGTCCGATTTGTGCTCCTGATACAATTTTTATTATAAATAATTCAATAGGAATGGATAGCTGCTTATGGAATTTTGCAGATGGTAGTTACGATACAACATTTAAAGAGAAAAATATTCAGCATATATACACAAATATGAGTTCAGAGTTAAATATTAATTCTATTGAATTAGTAACCAGAACTATAAATGGATGTACGCATACAATTACAAGAAATGCAACAGTATATCCTCTAGTATCCGCTGATTATGAATTAAAAACGAATGGTTGTTCTCCTTTAAAGGTAGATTTTAAAAACAATTCAATTGGTGGCTATTCTTATCTTTGGAATTTTGGCGATGGTAATTCTTCAGGATTGCATTCTCCCAAAAACACCTATTATAATTATAGTAATTTAATAGATTCTGCTCATGCAGTAAGTCTTATTGTAACTTCAAAATATGGTTGTAAAGCTCGGTTAGATACTAATGTATATGTATATCCGAATCCATTCGCCGAGTTTATTGTTTTAAATTCGCCAAGTTGTTCTCCTGCCGATATAAATATAAAAAGTGAAAGTATAGGAGCATCTGTTATTGTATGGGATTTTGATGACCAAACAGAAGATATTCATGCTTCAAATAGGATATTTCCACATACCTTTTATAATGAAACTAGTGATTATGATGTATTTTCAATATCTCAAATTGTTTTAAATAATAGAGGTTGTACAGATACAGTTATTCATGATGCTATTGTGTATCCTTTGGTTACTTCAGAATTTAATGTAACGCTTGGTGGTTGTAATCCTTTGACTATAAATACTGAAAATAATTCTTTTGGTGTAAAGCAAACTGTTTGGGATTTTGGAGATGGTAATAAATCGTCGCAATTTCAACCAGAGCATAAATACCATAATTATAGTCATACTGAAACCGATACATTCAAAGTTTCATTAAGTAATGAGAATAACTATGGTTGTAAAGCATATTCAGACACATTGGTTGTAATATTCCCAAAACCTAAATCAGACTTTGCTCTAACTATTGATAGAGGTTGTTCTCCTTTTGAAGTAGAAATATCAAACTTATCGGAAGGTGCTGTTGAAAATAATTGGAGTTTTGATGATGGTAAAACATCGAAAACTAACGAAAAGTTTTTCACTCACACTTACACAAATGACACAACACTCACAACACAAGCCTATACTATTACATTGGTAGTTACTAACGATCAGGCTTGTTCTGATACAATAGAAAAAATTATCAATGTATTCCCAGAAGTAACAGCCGATTTCACCGGAGACTTTGAGGGTTGTAGTCCGCATTTGGCTGCTTTCTATGATAATTCAATATTAGCAAACAAATATTTTTGGGATTTTGACGATGGTGAAACTAGTAATATTTTAAATCCATATCATTATTTCACCAATGAAACACCTAATAATCTTTATTTTAAAGTAAAACTGACAGCATATTCTATTTACAACTGTATTGATACTGTTACTAAAACAGTTACCGTATTTCCTACTCCAGATGCCGATTTTAAACCAGATCCGGTTATGCAAGTATTTCCAAGTTCTGCTAATAGTGTAGCTCCTGTAAAGTTTACAGATAATACTAAACCAGGAAAAAATTGGAACTATTTCTGGGACTTTGGAGATGGAAATAAGTCGACGCAGCAAGGAGATGTAAGTCATGATTATTTAGCGTGGAATGAAAATGATGAATGGTACACTGTGCAATTAATTACGGTAAGCGATAAAAATTGTGCAGATACAGCATTTAGCAAAATAAGGATAAACTCCCCACTTCCTGAGGTTAAATTTTCTATATTTCCAACCCAAGGTTGTCCTCCATTAACTGTATATTTCAATAATGAATCGGCTTATGAAAATTCTGTACAATGGGAAATAAAAGAAAGTGATAAGCTTATCCAAGTATTTTATACTGATAATCCTTCATATGTCTTTACATCTACTGGTACCCATGATATAATTCTTACTGTGAAAGGAGATGGGGGTGTTGTTTCTGTCGATACCACCGTAGTTGTGTTTACCAAACCAATAGCAGATTTTGACTTTACTCCTACAGAAGTTTATTTGCCTGATGGAGAATTATTTTTGCAGAATATGTCTAAACCGTATGACTTATTAGCTAATTGTGAATGGACTATTTATCAGCCATTTAAAGATACTGTAATACATGAGTGCTATCCAGAATATATAAAATTAGGTTCAAATTTTCTTGGAGAAAATACCGTAAAGCTTGTAGTTACAACCCACGAAGGCTGTACCGATACTCTTATTGCAGATCAAAAAATAAAAGTACAAGCACCATGTGAGGTTAAATTTCCTAATGCTTTTACTCCTATAGAATCTAGTAATGCAACCGATGGAAAAGTAATCTTTGCACATGATAATAGATCAGGATTAACTTACCGCGCAAATAACACCCACAACGATTTATTCTTTGCTCAAATATGCGAAGATGGGGTAGTAGAGTATCATTTAGAAGTATATAACAGATGGGGTGAAATGATTTTTGCAACTGATGATAGAAACGAAGGTTGGAATGGATATTATAGAGATAAGCCAGCAAAACTAGATGTGTATACATGGAGATTTACTGGTACTTGCGATGATGGAAATAAACTTGAACAAGTTGGCGAAGTGACCCTCTTGAAATAGTCAAAAAAATAAGCATAAAAAAGCCTCTGAAATTATTTATCAGAGGCTTTTTTATAGTTAAAAATCACTTTATACAATACCTTCTCTTAGAATGTCGTGAATATGCACAATACCTATATATTTATCTTCATCAACTACAAGTAATTGAGTTATACATTTTTCTTCCATAATATCAAAAGCTTTTACAGCTAAAGTATTTTTCTGCACTGTTTTAGGATGAGCTGTCATAATATCTTTAGCCTTCAACGTATCAAAAGTAGAGTGTTTCTCCAACATCCTACGTAAATCGCCATCGGTAATAATTCCTAGAAGTATAGAATCGTCAGAAACAACGGCTGTTGCACCTAAACGTTTTGTAGAAATTTCAAATATAGTTTCTTTAATTGATGTTTCAGGACCAACTTTTGGTGGATTGTCGGAAGTAAATAGATCAGAAACTCTCATATACAATTTCTTTCCTAATGCACCTCCTGGGTGATATTTAGCAAAATCTAACTCAGAAAAATTTCTCCTTTGTAAAAGACAAACCGCCAAAGCATCGCCCATTACGAGCTGTGCAGTTGTACTGTTTGTAGGAGCCAAATTATTTGGGCAAGCCTCTTTCTGAACTTTAGCAAAGATAATATAATCTGCATGTTTGGCTAAATATGATTCAGTATCAGAAACCATTGCAATGAGTGTATTATTTCCTCTTTTCAATAAAGGAACAAGCACTTTTATCTCGGGAGTACTTCCACTTTTAGAAATACAGATAACCACATCATGTTCGGTTATCATACCCAAGTCACCGTGAATTGCATCGGCGGCATGCATAAATAATGCTGGAGTACCGGTGGAGTTTAGCGTAGCTACAATTTTATTTCCAATAATTGCGCTCTTACCAATTCCGGTAATTACCACTCTGCCTTGGCAATTGTATATTAACTCTACAATTTGAGCAAATTGTTCATCAATATAATCAGCTAATTTTTTAATAGAGTCAGCTTCTTCATTGATTACAATCTTTGCATTTTCAATTATTTGCTTCAAAACTAAAAATTTTATTTAAAAACGGTTAATAATTTTTCTGTTTACTAAAAAACATAGTATATTTATTTACAAAATTATCTATATTTTCCTTATTAACTTATAATACCTCACATTTAAATTTAAATGTGATTAAATTTAAGCAAAATGCTTATATTTCATATAAAATTGTTATTTGATGAGTAATATATCAAAAGCAGTACTTTTAGATAAATTAAAAACATATTTCGGTTTTGATACCTTCAAAGGCAATCAGGAAGCTGTAATAATGAATCTATTAGATGGCAAAGACACGTTTGTGTTGATGCCTACCGGAGGGGGGAAGTCTCTCTGCTATCAACTTCCTTCTTTATTACTTGAAGGCACTGCCCTTGTAATTTCACCGCTTATTGCATTGATGAAAAATCAGGTAGATTCGATGAGAGGATTTAGTACGGACAATAGTATAGCACATTTTTTAAACTCATCGCTCACAAAAACAGATATCATAAGAGTAAAAAATGATGTTTTAAAAGGAAAAACAAAATTACTGTACGTTGCACCCGAATCGTTGACCAAGGAAGAGAATATTGAATTTTTAAAAAAAATAAAAATTTCTTTTTATGCAATTGATGAAGCACATTGTATTTCTGAGTGGGGGCATGATTTTAGACCCGAATACCGAAGAATTAAACCTATTGTAGAAAAGATAGGGAAAGCTCCGTTTATAGCTTTAACAGCCACTGCTACTCCTAAAGTACAACATGATATTCAAAAGAATTTGAATATGTTGGATGCTGTTGTTTACAAATCATCTTTCAGAAGACATAATCTCTATTATGAGATAAGAAGTAAAGATGATGCAGGAAAACAAATAATAAAATTTATTAAAGAAAATACCGGTAAATCCGGAATCATTTATTGTCTTAGCCGAAAGAAGGTAGAAGAATTATCTGAAACATTATTAGTAAACGGAATAAAAGCCTTACCTTATCATGCTGGAATGGATGGCAGTACCAGAGGTAAACATCAAGATATGTTTCTAATGGAAGAGGCCGACGTAATTGTTGCTACAATTGCATTTGGAATGGGTATTGACAAACCCGATGTTCGTTTTGTAATACATTATGATATTCCGAAAAGCTTGGAAGGTTATTATCAAGAAACCGGACGCGCCGGAAGAGATGGAGGCGAAGGTAAATGTATTACCTATTACAGCTATAAGGACATTCAGAAGTTGGAAAAATTTATGCAAGGTAAACCTATTGCAGAGCAGGAAATAGGAAAACAACTTTTGCTGGAAACTGCGGCTTTTGCCGAATCCTCTGTATGTAGAGTAAGACAATTGCTGAATTATTTTGGAGAAGAAATGCTCGAAAACTGTGGTAATTGCGATAACTGTTTAAATCCTAAAAAGCAATTTGAAGGAAAAGAATACATTCAGAAAGCATTAAAAGTTATTTTAGCAGTAAAAGAGAGATTTAAAGCATTACATATATCTGAGGTATTATCAGGAAAATCAACAAGTGATGTAAAAACATATCAACATCATGAAATAAAAGAATTTGGCATTGGTAAAGAGAAAGATACAAAATTTTGGAATGCTGTATTAAGACAAATTACTATTGCTAAATTGGTAGATAAGGATATAGAAAATTATGGACTTTTAAAATTAACGCAAAAGGGACATCAATATATGAGTGAACCATATTCATTTCCACTCTCTGAAGATCATAATTTTGAGGAGGGCGATGCTGAAGATAAAGCAGCAGGAGGTACAAGCGCCGTAGATCCGGCATTAATGAAAATTCTTAAGGATTTAAGAAAAAAAATATCGCAAAAGCAAGAAATTCCCCCTTTTGTAATTTTCCAAGACCAGTCTCTTGAAGATATGGCCGTACAATATCCAACAACTCTTGATGAGTTGACTAATATTGCCGGTGTAGGTCATGGAAAAGCACAAAAATTTGGAAAAGATTTTGTCGAGCTTATTGCTAAATATGTCAAAGAAAATGACATTGAAAGACCGCAAGATTTAGTTGTTAAATCGGTTGTAAATAAATCAGGTCAGAAAGTACATATTATTCAGAGTATTGATAGAAAAGTACCTCTTGACGATTTAGCCGATTCCAAAGGCATGGATATAATTGAGTTGATTGAGGAGATTGAATCAATTGTAAATTCCGGAACTAGAGTTAATATAGACTATTATATAAATGAGGTAATTGATGAAGATTTGGTAACCGATATTTATGAATATTTCAGAGAAGCAGAGACCGATTCGGTTGAAGATGCACTTAGTGATCTAGGAGAAGATGAATTTTCTGAAGAATTTATCCGTTTGGTTAGAATTAAATTTATGTCTGAAATAGGAAATTAAGTTTTTTTCAAACAGTAGTGTTTGAAAAAAAGGCAGATAATGTACTTCATTTCTGCCTTTTTTTATTTTTTAATCTTTCACACATCTTAGATATTGTCCATAGGTTTTATTGGTAGAATAACCGGTTAAAGATTTAGAAACCTTATCGCTATAAGCATAAATTGTATAAACATACTTATCGTCAGACTCATCAATTGTTGATGTCCAAAATGTAGCTGCTTGGTTTTCAAACTCAAAATTACCGTTTGGAAATCTGCAACCCGCAAAAAGAATGTTAAAACCACTAACACCTCCTGCTAATAAATCTTTAGTCTTATCATATTTGTTTGATAGCATCTGCCATTCTTCAAAAGTAGCTACGTGCCAACCTTCCGGACAGATTCCTTTGTTGCCAGGCATTTCAATACCATTCATAACAGTTTGCCAATCGTATATTCTGCCATATTTATCACAATTAGATTCTTTATTATCATAGCACCATGAACCTCTAGCCTTAAAATTGAGATTTTTAGATAGCCAAATTTTACCATCAAATTCAACTGTTTTATATTCTTGACCGTCTCTAGAATCGGCAAAGACACCGGTAGTTTGGGAATATGCTAATGTTATATTTAATATACTTGTTACAAGCAAAAAAAGGCGGATATTTTTCATGGGTATATAATTTGAAAATGTATTAACTTGAAAATTTAATTCTTTTTTTTGAATCCTACTGTAGTAACGTTAAAGATTTCTTTTTTTAATTTTTCAGAAGAAAGTTCTTTTTAGAATTTGGTTAAAGTTATTATTTAGAATTTTTATTTCAAAATTTTATAGAGTTTTTATCCTTCTCTCGGTAAAAATGAAGTAATTCTTTTTCATTCTTTATAATTAATTCTGAGTCATACATATATTTAACTGCTTTTTGTGCTTCATATATTACATTATTTCTATTGTAATAATGTAAATGTGTATAGTTTATACATTTAACTATTTGAAATGCATCAAACCATTGAAAAAATCTTTTTTTAAACATAAAAATAGAAAAGCTATAGGTATTATAAATTGTTTGTGTGTTATTCATTAACTGAGTCATACTAGCTCCGGTACCAAAAGGAACTCTATCTGAAACGCGAGGCGAGGGTATTACTGTAGTAGAAAATATTTCAACAACTTTGCCAAGAGGGAATAATTTGTTTAGAAAGTAAAAATCTTCACCTGCTGTTCTTTTATTCATACCACCTTGTTTTACATAAACAGATGCACGTACAGCAAATGCAGAACCTATTGTATGATAAGTATATGGAAATTGAGTATATGCAACAGCTTGTTTTAAATATCTTAGATGAAGCTCATAAAGCAGAATAGACTGATATGTTTTTTCACTGAATTCGTCGCCTTCAATAGGATGTTCAAAATGGATATTGCAGGTATTTGCATGACAATCGGTAAAAGCTTTGGTTACTTCAATCAGGTAGTTTTCAGAAACAATAGTGTCAGCATCTAATGAAATTATTATTCCGTTGGGGTTGTCTATTTGGTTGAATCTGTGTAAAGCTTCGTCCATTCCAATTTTTCTAGCTAAACCAGCTCCTGCATGTTTCCTTGGTAGATTTTCGTGAAGTAAAGTTAAAAATCGAAAAGTATCTGTTGAATTCACCTCTGACCATTTTTCAATCAATTTTTGAGTGTTTCGATTAAAAGACCTTACTTCATCGGAATTTCTTTCTCCAGAATTTATTACAATAATTATTTCTGTTGCATTTTGGGGTTTAGTGCATTGCTTTAAACATTCTAGTGTTCTGAGAATATCTGGTTCGTTTATACAAGGAATAACAACTATCTGATTGAGTGTTTGATGAGGTGTTTCAGTTATTTGTTTGGGTAAACTTGAGTAATTGAGAAAATAGTGTTGAGCAAATGACATAATTATATAGAAAATAGTTCTTTAGCATTTTGAGTTGTAGTCTTTGCTACGTCTTCTAAGGTACAATTTTTAATATCAGCAATTATTTCAGCTACATAAGTTAGATAAGACGGTTTATTTATTTTGCCTCTAAATGGAACCGGAGCTAACCAAGGAGCGTCTGTTTCTAAAACCAAGTTTTTCAATGAAATTTCTTTAACGACAGTATCTAATCCACTTTTTTTGTAAGTTAAAACACCGCCAATACCAAGTAAAAATCCATAATCTATTGCTTTTTGTGCTTGAATTGTAGTGCCTGAAAAACAGTGAAATATACCTTTAAATTTTGTAATTGAAGTCTTTTCTAATATTGAGAAAATCTCATCAAAAGCCTCTCTTACATGTAAAACTATAGGAAGATTGTGTTTATTTGCAAGCTGCATTTGTAAAAGCAATGCTTGTTTTTGCTCTGAGAGTAAACTTTTGTCCCAATACAGATCTATACCTATTTCTCCAATTGCTATATAATTTTTATTGATATCAAGGTAATTAGAGATTATCTCAACATCGCTTTCAAAATCTTTTGTAACGGAAGTTGGGTGTATTCCTATCATTGAATACAGTATATCTGAATGTAATTTACATAATTCAGATATAGGTTCAATAGTAGAAATATCAATATTCGGGATACATATTGTATTGATATTGTTTGCTTTCGATTCTGCTAGAATATCTGTTATTGAATTATTAAATGCATCGGCATTTAAATGGCAATGTGTATCGACGAAATTCATAAAATGAATTTTTTAATATGATTTTTATGTTTTTAAATTTTTAATTGAAGCTTAAACTTGAAAGTAAATTTTCAAATGAGTAGATTATACGAAAAAGAAAATCATTAAAAATATGAAATTGTTTCGAAAAAGAATAAATTTATTCGAATGTAAAAATTACATTATCAGTTATTTACTCAGACTCTTCATTCTTTTCATTTCTTCTAAACACATACACTAATCCGTATTCTTTAGATTTTTCGCGCATTGCTTCTGGTTGTAATTGAGAGAAATACTCCTCTACTTCATTCCAAATATTTAAAATTATATCGTCGGCTTCGGGTCTTAATGAAGATATTTTTTCTAGTGCTCTGTTTGTATTATTTCTCAAAAATGATTGATTTCTGTGAGCTTCTTTGAATTTATCAATTTGAACTTTAAGCATAGCAGCTCTTGGGTTTGACATTGGAGCACCTCCTTGCATCATTCTCTTATTTTCGCCTTCAATTAGCTGATTGCCCCATTCAATAATCTCAGTATCTGATTGTAATGAAGGAAGTCTCTTTATGTAATTGTCAAGACCATAAAATGTTCGAGTTTTTTCAGGTAACTCTTCACGGGTTATGGTCATATTCAAAACTTGAATGAAATGAGAGATATACATTTTTGCTTTTTTATGCAAATCTGCATATTGATTTGATTTCTCTATTTGAGTAATATATGCTTCTTTTTGAAAACCTAAGACTTGACGAAATGTAGGTAAGAAAAATTTTAATGCTACGTGAGACTTCTGAGAAAAAGCTAAATCTTTAGGAGAAACTATAGCACTTTTTTTGAAAGCTGTTTCTAGTGCTCGTAATCTAGCTGAATCTGTATTTGGTAGTCTGCGGTATGGCATAAATATTAGTAATACGAATATAAACAAATATAATATATTTTATATCTATTCGCAATATAATATTCATAAAATGAAGCATTTGAAATAATATTTAATACCTTTTTGATAGAGCTACTGTTAAGGTATTGAAAAACAGCTCTTTACATGAAGCAAAGAGCTGCAGAATAAATTTATTTTTCAATTTCATTCCAAATAAGTGCGCCTGCACCTAGAATAGCTGCATTCACATCAAGCAATCCTGATAATAAAATTTTAACTTTATTTCTGAAAATTGGAAGTAAATTTTCTTCCATTGATTTGATTGTAGGCTTTATAAGTAAGTCGCCTGCTTTAGCCATACCTCCAAATAGGAATATTGCTTCCGGACTAGTATGTGCAACAGTATCAGCTAATTTCATACCCAGAATTTTACCAGTATACTCAAAACATTCTTTTGCTAGTTCATCTCCAGCTTCTAATGCTTTCTGAATACTAAGAGAAGTTAGTTGATTATAAGGAATATCTCTTAGGCTAGATGGTTTATTAGAATTACATAGAATTTCACTCATTGTTCTTACCATTCCTGTAGCCGAAACATAAGTTTCCAAACAGCCCTTTTTACTGCATCCGCATTGTCTTCCATCCGGATATACAAGTGTGTGCCCAATTTCACCTGCAAAACCATCATGTCCGTAAACTAATTCACCATTTACCACCAGTCCACTACCTAAGCCTGTACCTAGAGTAATTACTACAAAGTCTTTCATGCCTTTAGCAGCTCCGTAAATCATTTCGCCTATTGCAGCAGCATTAGCGTCGTTGGTTAGTGCTACTGGAACATTGTAATGTTTTTTTACTAAATTCACAAAAGGTATAATTCCTTTCCAACGTAGATTGGCTGCGTGTTCAATGGTTCCTTTATGATAATTTCCATTTGGTGCACCTATTCCTATACCAACAATTTCAATTTTATCTTTAGATGATTTAATTAAAGAGTTGATTTTTTGAACTAAATCAGAAACATATTCTTCAATAGTTTCTTTAGTTTGAGTAGGCATTGAAATATCAGACAGTAAATTACCATCTCTATCAACAATACCCAGAACAGTATTTGTTCCACCTATATCTATTCCTATTGCTACTTTTTTCATTTCAATATTTTTTATAGTTGTTTTTTTGTTAGTGTCATGATATATTCTTTTAGAATAATCATTCTCTCATAATAGAACAAATTTTATAAAATAATTTTTTATAATTTTCAAATTCTCCATGTTTCAGAAAAGAATACAACAAAAAAGGGAAACACTAAGCTTCCCTTTTTTCATTTCATATATAAACTAAATTACTTTTTTGTACCTTTTCTAGTAGAATAGTTAATTTTTAAAGCTTGTGCATCTCTAAGAGATTGCTTTATATCAGAAACTATACCCATTTTGGTATTTTCATCTACTTTCAAAGATGCAGTCATAAATGGAACTTCTGCTTCATCTCTAGCTTCTCTTTCACTTGCTATAAAGTCTCTAATATCAACTAAATCAGAAATAGCATCATTAAGTTGAATTCTAGGTTCACTACCAAATTTTGCAGCATACATAGGTCTAGGTTCTCCAACATAAATATAAGAAACTAATGATTTTTTCTCCAATTTTTTTACTTCTGTAGCCTGAGGCAATGTAATTTTTATTTTCAATTCATTTTCTCTCATTACAGTTGTAACCATAAAGAAAAAAAGAAGCATGAAAACGATATCAGGCAATGAAGCTGTTGAT
Source organism: Bacteroidales bacterium (assembly GCA_016714605.1). Taxonomy (GTDB): domain Bacteria; phylum Bacteroidota; class Bacteroidia; order Bacteroidales; family UBA1715; genus JADKDL01. Next base: position 88,021 of record JADKDL010000014.1, read on the forward strand.
ATTGGAGGTGCTGATTTTTTTTGTTTCTTTTTTAAATTTTCCCATTCTATTTTCCTCCTATTCTTTTAGGTTCAGCCTCAGATATACGTTGAGGTATAGCCTCTTTTATAGCTTTTTGGCTTTCTTCACTTAATTCATCAAACTTTCTTCCAAATTTTTCCATCGAAAGTTCATCTCTTACTTCATTATAAGCAGCAACTAAAGCATTCTGAACCTCAATGTAACGTCCGTATGTTGTACCACGGTCGTTTTGAAGCGAAACAACGCCTTTAGAAACTGGAAACCTTCCAATAAGTGATATTTCTTTGGTTTCAGAATCGGGAAAATTAGGTTGATCGGTTTTTTGTAAAAACTCCTTACATTGATCTTTCAAAAAATCTAATTCTATAGGCCTTCCTTCTACAAGAAGTTGATCATTCTTGTTAATTAGAACTACAAATATATTTTTTTCTTGCACCAGAGGAGCTTTGTTATCTATATCTGGTGGAGCAGGAGGTGGAAGCATTCTAGCTAAACCCGTATCTATATCCATAGTTGTTGCAACCAAGAAAAAGATGAGTAGCATGAAAGCTATATCTGCCATCGAAGAAGAGTTAATTTCAGGAACTTCTCTTTTTGCCATAATTTTAAATATTTTCGGTCTTTAAACCTTAGATTATCTTTTTATAATTAATCTGTATAACTCAGAACCTACAATACCTAAAATTCCAAGAGTTAGCAGAATATAAATTGCAATTAATGAAGAGCCCACAAATTTTGCTTGACCCACAGTAATATTCAATTTTTCTGAACCATAAAACTGTGGAATTTCACTAGTCGCAAGTACCCAAGACAAACCTAATACGAAAACCAAACTACCCATTCCAATCAATACAGATTTTGCATTTTTAGGATTAATGATAAAACCCAAAATTGAAAATATTATAGTTGCTGCAGCAGCTAATGCTACTTGTATATAGGTAAATACCAGGAACATTCCCTCATTTACCCATGACATAAAAAACCCTACACAAACCAATACGGCTATTGCAAGATCAATTACTGCCACTGCTTTTAAAACTTTTGTTAACATAATATAAATTTTTTATTTATTTCTAGCTAAAATGTCAATTAAAGTAATTGAAGCATCTTCCATGTTATTTACAATACTATCAATTTTTGATAAAAGATAGTTGTAAAATACTTGGAGAATCATTGCTACAATCAAACCACCTACAGTAGTAATTAACGCTACTTTAATACCATCTGCAACTAGTGTTGGGCTAATATCTCCAGCAATTGCAATTGCATCAAAAGCTTGAATCATACCTACCACTGTTCCAAGGAAACCTAACATTGGAGCTAGAGCAATAAATAATGCTATCCAAGGCAAGTTTTTCTCAAGAAGACCCATTTGTACGCCTCCGTAAGATATTACAGATTTTTCTACCATTTCTAAACCTTCGTCAGATCTTGATAATCCTTGATAGAAAATAGATGCCAACGGACCTCTTGTATTTCTGCATATTTCTTTAGCCCCTTCAATTCCATCTTCCTGTATAGCAGTTTCGATTTGAGAAAGAAGTTTTTCAGAATTTACTGTTGCCAAATTAAGGTAGATAATTCTTTCTATTACTAGAGCAAGACCTAAAATTAGACACAGTACAACTATACCCATAAAGCCGGGTCCACCTTCAATAAATTTTTGTTTCATTGCTTGGTGTAGTGTTTGCTCTTCTGCAACAGGTGCAACTTTAGCTCCTTCTGCAACAGGTGCAACTTCTTCTTGTGCTTGAGCAGGTTCAGCAACTTCAGCTGATGAATCAGAAACCACAGAGTCTTCTTGTGCGAAACTTCCAAATGTAAATAACCCTAGAATGGCTAATAAGGCAAGTAATTTTTTCATAACAATTTCAAATTTAGTTTACGAGTTAAAATTTAGTGCAATATATAAATTTATTTATTTTGATAATACATTTTTTAAAAAACTATTTTGCGGAGAAAGAGGGATTCGAACCCTCGATACCGTTTGTGACAGTATACACACTTTCCAGGCGTGCGCCTTCAACCACTCGGCCATCTCTCCTTAATTTTACAAAGCCCAAAATTAACTATAAAATTTTGTTTATCGCAAATTATATATTATCTATTTTCAATATTTAATTTATATTGTCCTTATTTTGTTTCTTAATTTTTTGAACTCTATTCAATACTGTATCTTTGTATAAAATATTGTTCAAATTATTTTTTTTTATGGCTGAAAGTAAAAATATTGTAGATAGTTATTTGCTATTAGAAAAAAAAATTAATCCCATTTTAGAAGCAAAGTTTGTTAAACTAAAAAAAGTGAAACAGATAGATATACTTTTTCATGAATTACATGATGAAGCCTTTGAGAAAATAAATTGCCTTGATTGTGCCAATTGCTGTAAATCTATTAGTCCTGGTGTTTCATCAATAGACATTGAGCGTTTGGCTAAATTTTTAAAAATAAAACCATCGAAGTTGGTGGAAATGTATTTTGAATTAGACGACGATGATGAGTATGTTTTCAGAACTGCCCCTTGCCCTTTTTTAGGCATAGATAATTATTGCTCTGTATATAGTGCAAGACCAAGAGCTTGTAGGGAGTATCCTCATACTGACAGAAAGAAAATGAATCAGATACTGACTCTTACTAAAAAGAATGTAGAAATTTGCCCGGCAGTGTATTATATAATTGAAAAAATTAATTTGTAAAAATTGTAAATATTAATAAAAAAATAACATTTGTATTGAAGTAAATATTAAGAAGAATAATATATAAATCTTAAATCAACGAAATATTTTAAAGTGAAGAAGATAATTTTTTTAACTACATCACATCATTATCTAGATGACAGAATTTTTTATCATCAAGCATTATCTTTAGCAGAAAAAAAATTTGAGGTTAAAATTGTTAGTTTATCATCCGATTTTATTTCCAATATCAGAGGTATTCAAATTGAATCAAGCAATATTCTAAATAGTTCCATTAAAAACAAAGTAGACTATATAATAAAGATTTTAAATGATTACAATCCTCATATAGCTATATGTTCTGAACCATTGGCTGTATATGCAGCTTCAAAATATTCTCGTTACAAGTCTTGTAAAATAGTATACGATATCACGGAGTGGTATCCTTCCAAAAAGCAATTAAATAGTCTTAATATTTTCAAGAAGATATCTACTTTTATTGTTTTGACTTTTTATAATATTTTAGTTGGGGCAAAATCATCAGGTTTTATATTTGGAGAAATTCACAAACAATTTCCTTTTAAACAAATTTTCCCACGAAAGCCTTCTATTATACTTCCTTACTATCCTTCGCAAAAATACATTTCATTTTCTAAAAAAAGCATACCCGATGATGTTTTAAAACTCTGTTATACTGGAAGGATTTCTAAAGAAAAAGGAATTGAAAATTTCTTCAAAGCCTTGAATGTTTTTAGAAATAAATATTCAATACCGTTCCAAATTATAATTATTGGAAAATGTAACAATAATGTAGATTTACTGTTTTTTAATGATTTAATTAAGAAATATAATTTTGAAAACATTGTAATAAGTGAACCAATAGAATTTGAGAAATTTTCAGAAACTATCTCAAATGTAGATATATGTTTCGATTTGAGAGACAATGATTTTGAAAATAATCATTGTTTGCCCATTAAATTATTTTATTACATGGCTTGCGGCAAACCTGTTATATACACTGATTTAAAATCAATTCGTAATTTTGTGGAAATGGAAAAAGTCGGAATTTTGGTAAACCCTTATAATTATGACGAAATTGCAGATAACATTTATAAATATACCATTGACAATGCAAATTTATATACAATTCATTCTTCAAATGCAAGATTGTTTTTTCTTGAGAAATATAATTGGGAGCTTATTAAAGAAAGATTTGTTGGTTTTATCAATAATTTATAAAAGAGTATGTTCGCTCATAATTTTTTAAAAACAATTTTTTCAAAATTTTTCATATTATTTGTCAATTTCGGCATAATTATCTTTACTACTAATTTTTGGGGAAGTGAGGGTAAAGGACTCATCTCTTTATTTATAGCTGATTTAACAATAGTAAGTTTTTTTTCTAGTATTATTATAGGAAGTAGCCTTTCTTATTTTACACCGAGAGAAGACATAGGTAAAATCCTCACTTTATCATACATATGGACAATACTTATTAGTATGATTGTTCCTTTTGTAGTGATTTTAATACATTTTCAAGATTATTTAATATATCTTTTTTTAGTATCATTTTTCTTTTCGTTACATACCATTAATACAAATGTTTTTGTGGGAAAAGAAAATATTACTGCGTACAATTTGTATCAAGTACTTCAAGTTGTTTTATTTGTATTAATACTATTGCTATTTATATATGTATTAAAAATAAATAGTATAGAAACATACTTTATCGCTCAAATTTTATCTTATGCCATACTATTTATAACCAGTAGTTTTAAGATATTTAAAACAAATGAAATTGTATTTAAATATTGCAGTAAAACCTTTAGCAAACTTTTTATATATGGATGGAAATCGCAATTGAGTTCTTTCATGCAATTTTTAAATTATAGACTTTCTTATTATTTTTTACTTAGTGCCACAGGACTTTCAGGTTTGGGAATATATTCGGTAGGTGTGGCATTTTCCGAAGCAATATGGACTATAAGTCGCAGTATATCCGTAACCTTATATTCAAGAATAATTAATATTTCAGAAAAATCGGAAAGCATTAGAAATACTAAGATAGCTTTAAAACTTTGTTTTAATCTTACAATACTGTTTATTATTGTAATTATTATATTGCCATCGGAATTTTACACTTTCATTTTTGGCAAAGATTTCTCTGATGTGAAGCAAACCGTCATTTTATTGTCTCCAGGCATTCTTTCTATTGCATCGTCGAACATAATTGGACATTATTTTTCTGGTATAAATCAATTTACTATTCTTAACATAAAATCATTTATTGGTCTTATTTTTACAATTATTGGTTCTGTAATTTTGATTCCTGCCTATGGTATTGTAGGAGCTTGTATTTCCACTTCCATATCGTATTTTATTTCTTCTATTATACTGTTTATCTACTTTTATCGGAAAACACAATTCAGCATTAGCGATTTCTTTATCATTAAAAGTGATATTCCTAGTATTAAAAAATCTCTTTTTAATAAATAGAGTTTTAATAAATTATTCTTTTTTAAATTGTAAATCCATATTTATTAGAATGTGTTATTCTTTTCATGTTGTGGTTTCGAAACAGAAATTATCATGGATAATTTTTTTGTGTCTTTTTGTCAGTTTAAATGACACTTAAATAGTATTTATGAAGAAAAAAATGCCATAATGTTAAATATTTCAATAAATAATTCAATGGCATAATGATTGAAAACTGCAAGAGTAAATTTAAAAATCAGAAATAAATAATATAATTTTCAAAATATGGGAAAAATAATTGGTATAGACTTAGGGACCACTAACTCTTGCGTTGCGGTGATGGAAGGCAATGAACCTGTGGTAATCCAAAACAGTGAAGGTAAAAGAACTACCCCATCGGTAGTAGGTTTTGTAGACGGAGGTGAGAGAAAAGTTGGAGACCCGGCTAAACGTCAGGCTATCACCAACCCTACAAAAACTGTTTATTCAATTAAAAGATTCATGGGTGAATCGTTTAATAATGTTACTAAAGAAATTGGTAGAATGCCTTATAAAGTAGTAAAAGGCGACAATAATACTCCAAGAGTAGAAATTGATGACAGAAAATTTTCTCCACAAGAAATCTCTGCCATGATTCTACAAAAAATGAAAAAAACAGCAGAAGATTATCTTGGTCAAGAAGTTACTGGTGCTGTAATTACTGTACCGGCATATTTCAATGATGCTCAAAGACAAGCTACGAAAGAAGCTGGAGAGATTGCCGGTCTAGAAGTAAAAAGAATTATCAACGAACCTACTGCCGCTTCATTGGCTTATGGTTTAGATAAAAAAGACAGAGATATAAAAGTTGCAGTTTTCGATTTAGGTGGAGGAACTTTTGACATATCTATACTTGAACTTGGTGACGGTGTATTTGAGGTAAAATCTACCAATGGTGATACTCACCTTGGAGGTGATGATTTTGATCAAGTAATAATTGACTGGTTGGCAGAAGAATTTATTAAAGACGAAGGTATTGATATAAGAAAAGACCCAATGGCATTGCAAAGGCTTAAAGAAGCTGCTGAAAAAGCTAAAATTGAGCTTTCAAGTACTTCAAGCACTGAGATAAACCTGCCATATATAATGCCGGTAAATGGTATTCCAAAACATTTGGTTCGAACACTTACTCGTGCTCAATTTGAAAAATTAGCAGATAGCTTGATTCAAGCTGTTGTTGAACCATGCAGAAAAGCGCTTAAAGATGCGGGAATGACTGCTGCTGAGGTTGATGAAGTTATTTTAGTAGGTGGTTCTACAAGAATCCCGGCTATTCAGAAAAAAGTTGAGGACTTTTTTGGAAAAGCACCATCAAAAGGCGTAAACCCCGATGAGGTTGTGGCTATTGGTGCTGCTATTCAAGGTGGTGTGCTTTCTGGCGATGTGAAAGATGTATTGTTGCTTGATGTAACGCCGCTTTCTTTAGGTATTGAAACAATGGGTGGGGTAATGACAAAACTTATTGAATCAAACACAACAATACCAACCAAGAAAACTGAAACGTTTACTACTGCGGTAGATAATCAGCCTTCTGTTGAGATACATATTCTTCAAGGTGAAAGACCTATGGCTGCTGGTAATAAAACAATTGGTCGTTTCCATTTAGATGGTCTGCCACCAGCACAAAGAGGTACACCTCAGATTGAAGTAACTTTCGATATTGACGCAAACGGAATATTACATGTTTCGGCTAAAGATAAGGCTACCAGCAAACAGCAAAGTATAAGAATTGAAGCTTCTTCAGGTTTGTCTGATGCTGAAATTCAAAGAATGAAAGATGAGGCTCGTGCAAATGAAGCTTCTGATAAAGAAGCTAAAGAAAAGGTTGAAAAAATGAATCAGGCTGATAGTCTTATTTTCCAAACCGAAAAACAATTGAAAGAGTTTGGAGATAAATTGCCTGCCGACAAAAAAGCACCAATTGAATCTGCATTGCAAAAATTGAAAGATGCGCACAAATCGCAAGATGTTGCTGCTATCGAAGTTGCAATGAATGAGTTAAATACCATCTTCCAATCTGCTTCGCAAGAGATGTATGCTCAGCAAGGAAATGCGCAACAAGATGCTCAAAATCCACAATCTGGACAAGGAAATGCCGGTAATGCAAATAAAGGTAAAGACGATGAGGTAACTGATGTTGATTTTGAAGAAGTAAAATAAGCTCGAAAAAAAGGAATAACATCCGAATACAAAACGCTGTAAAATAAAATCATACAGCGTTTTTTTATTTTCTTTTCTCTCGTTTTTTATTGATTACTCTTTATTTGCTACACTCATTAGAAAGACATAAAGTGAGACTGAGCTTTCCTAAAATAGTTTTACTGAATTAAACAATAATTTCTAATATTTGAAAAGAAAGAATAATTTCTTTCTGCACTTTTATTTTAATTAGAATTTAAATCTTACTTATCTCGTTGTAGATATTTATTATTCTGTTTTTTTCATTGTTTTTCAATGAATTACGGTTTTTTTATTTACGTCTTTTACAACACCGCTTTAGATATAGCACTAACACTCGTTGCATCATTATTCTTTGTCATAGATTTTTTTATGTTTCTTAGTCACGTTTCTCTTTTCTTCCTATATTTGACTAATTCATTGAGAAATGGTATTAGCCAATAACTCAATTGAAATCACACAAACTATTTGTATAGTTGACATTAATACCTGGACCTATTAGCACAAAATGAGTGATATAAGAGAAATTGAAAAGACCCTTTGGGCTGCTGCCGACAAGCTTCGCAGTAATATGGATGCAGCAGAATACAAACATGTAGTATTAGGATTAATTTTCTTAAAGTATATTTCTGATGCTTTTGCTGAACTACATGAGAAATTAGTAGAAGGAAAGGGCGAATTTGCAGGAGCAAACCCCGAAGATGCGGACGAATATTTAGCTTATAATGTTTTTTATGTGCCAGAGAAAGCCCGCTGGACTTTCTTGCAAAGCAATGCGAAACAGCCAAACATTGGTGTTCTCATTGACCAAGCAATGGACAGCATTGAAAAAATAAATGATAACCTTAAAGGAGTACTTCCTAAAAATTATGCCGACCCCGATTTAGATAAACAACGTTTGGGTGAATTGCTCGATTTGATTGGGAATATTGGCTTTGGTGGCGAAGGTCACCAAGGAAAAGACCTTTTGGGACAAGTTTATGAATACTTTTTAGGTATGTTCGCCGATGCCGAAGGCAAGAACGGCGGACAGTTTTATACTCCTCAAAGCATTGTGAAAGTTTTGGTTTCAATGCTTGAACCCTATAAAGGACGTATTTACGATGGTTGCTGCGGTAGCGGTGGCATGTTTGTGCAAAGCGAGAAATTTATAGAAAGTCACCAAGGTAAGATTGGAGATTTAAGTATTTACGGACAAGAGAGCAATCCAACAACTGTTAAGTTGGCTAAAATGAACCTTGCCATCCGTGGTATTGATGCCAACATACAATTTGGCGATACCTTTACCAACGATTTACACCCCGACTTAAAAGCAGATTACGTAATTGCAAACCCACCTTTTAATATTAGCGATTGGAAAGGTGAACAATTGCGAGACGACAAACGCTGGAAATATGGCGTACCGCAAGTTGGCAACGCCAACTATGCGTGGTTGCAACATTTCATTCATAAACTTAGCCCAACAGGTACAGCAGGCATAGTTTTGGCTAACGGCAGCATGAATAGCAATACAGGTAACGAAGGCGAGATTAGAAAAGCAATGATAGACGCAGGTGTAATAGATTGCATGGTGGCTTTGCCAGCGCAACTTTTTTATAATACAATGATTCCAGCTTGCTTGTGGTTTTTAGCAAAGAATCGTACGGGCAATGGCTCGTCCTTGCCCTTTAGAAATCGTGAAAACGAAATTCTGTTTATCGATGCTCGTAAACTTGGCACAATGATAAATAGACGAAATAAAGAGTTGTCTGATTCTGATATAAATCAAATTACCGATACCTACCACCTTTGGCGAAATGTTGGTGGACAGTACAACGATATTGCTGGTTTTTGCAAAGCAGCCACCATAGACGAAGTAGTTCAAAACAACTATGTTTTAATGCCCGGCAGATATGTGGGCACCGAGGAAGAGGTGGAAGATTTAATTCCTTTTGCCGAAAAAATGCAAAGCTTAACCGCTACTTTGGCTGAACAATTTTCTAAAGGCGAACAATTGCAGAAAACTATTCGTGAAAACTTGAAAGGGATTGGTTATGAGTTTTAATGGATGGAAGAATTTAACACTTGGAGAAGTTTGTATCAAAATTACCGATGGAGCACATTTCTCACCAAAAGATGATATTGCAGGTTTGCCAATGGCATCTGTAAAAGATTTATATAGATATGGAGTCAATATAAGTTCTTGTAGGAGAATTGGTAAACAAGATTTTGAAGATTTGAAAAATCAAGGTTGTATGCCTATAAAAGGGGATATATTAATTGCAAAAGATGGAAATACATCTCTTGATACAGTTTGTGTATTTAACCAAAATGATGAATTAGTTTTATTGTCATCAGTTGCTATACTTAGACCAAATGTAAATTTAATATCATCAGATTTTTTAAATTATTATTTTGACAATCCGGTAACTCGAAATTTTCTAAAAGATAATTTCAGATCAGGAAGTGCTATTCCTAGGGTTGTTTTAAGAGATTTCCGAAAAGTAATAATTAAAGTTCCAGATCTTAACATTCAGAAAAAAATAACTAATGTTTTAAGATCGTTAGATAATAAAATAGAACTAAACCTGCAATCAAATCAAACTCTTGAAGAAATTGCCCAAGCACTATTTAAAAAAATGTGTTTACCCAAAACGGATGAGTTGCCTGAGGGGTGGAGAGTAAAAAAAATATTGGAAATTGGAAAAGTAATAACAGGAAAAACGCCATCAAGTAAAACCCCTGAGCATTTTGGTGAAATAATGCCATTTGTAACACCTACTGATTTTAAGAACTACACGAAAATTATTTTATCGGCTTACAGATTTCTTTCAAATGATGGAATATATGGACTTAAAAGCAAAGTACTTCCTGAAAATTCCATCATAGTTACGTGCATTGGTTCTGATATGGGAAAAGTTGGAATTAATAAAGTAGAATGCGTTACAAATCAACAGATAAATTCAATAATTGCAAATGAAAATCTTATAGATTTCTTATACTACTCCCTATTGAATAAATACGAATTATTGAGGAATATGGCTACAGGTGGTTCAACAATGCCGATGATAAACAAATCACAGTTTGAGGAAATTGAATTGATTGTACCAGATAAAAGTGTTTTAGAAAACTTTCAAAATATACTTTCTCCAATTAATGAACAAATTAAAAATAATATTCAAGAAATCCAAACCCTCACCGCCCTACGCGATAGTTTATTGCCAAAGTTGATGAAAGGCGAAATAGAGTTAAAAATGTGAAATTATGGCGAAAAGTAAAACCATACATGTTAAGGGAACGGAAATAGTCGTCATTTCTGAGGGCAATAAGGATGAGTACATTTCGCTCACGGGCATTGCCCGTTACCGTGATGCGGAAAGGAGTGATTACATTCTGCAAAACTGGCTCAGAACCCGAAGCACCATCGAATTTGTTGGGCTTTGGGAGCAGTTCAATAACCCCAATTTTAATTCCATCGAATTCGATGGAATTAAAAACCAAGCGGGTTTAAACAGTTTTTCACTTACTCCCAAAAGGTGGATTGAAGCTACCAATGCCATTGGCATCATTTCAAAAACAGGAAAATACGGTGGCACTTTTGCTCACCGTGATATTGCTTTTGAATTTGCCACTTGGATAAGTGCTGAATTCAAATTTTACTTCATCAAAGAGTTTCAACGCCTAAAAGAAGACGAAAACGACCGTTTAAAACTTGATTGGAATTTGCAACGCACCCTTGCCAAAGTAAACTATACCATACATACCGATGCAATAAAAGCAAATTTAATACCTACAGAACTCAGCAAAACACAAGTGAATTTTGTATATGCCAATGAAGCCGATATGCTAAACATGGCACTTTTTGGCAAAACAGCCAGACAATGGCGAGACGAGAACCCGGCAGCTAAAGGAAACATAAGAGATGAAGCCACTATAGAGCAGTTGGTAGTTCTTAGCAATATGGAGAGTATCAATGCAGTATTTATCAGTAAAGGTTTATCACAAAGTGAAAGATTAATAGAACTCAACAAAATGGCTATTACTCAAATGAAATCTTTGTTGACCAATAGTGCCATCAAAAAGCTAAAAGAAGGCTAATGAACATATTGACAGAAGACGAAATAGAACAAATGGCTTTACAAACTTTGCAAGAGCAAGGGTATGAAGTTATGAATGGTGCAACCATAGAGCGTGCTTATAATGAAGTTGTTTTAACTAATCGATTGTATTCGGCTATTGAAAAAATTAATTCTAACATACCAGCCGATATTAGAGAGGAAGCGGTAAGAAATATACTTAGAGTTCAGCATACTAATCTATTAGCTAATAATGAAGTATTTCATAAATACCTAACCGAAGGGGTTGACGTGAAAGGCAGAGAAGGTGAGCAAATTAAGACCTTTAAAGTTTGGTTAATTGATTTTAAAAATCCTGCAAATAACGATTTTTTGGCCGTAAATCAGTTTACTATTATTGAAAACCACAACAATAAAAGACCAGACGTAATAATATTCGTAAATGGTTTGCCATTAGTAGTTATTGAAATAAAAAATGCAACAGACGAAAATGCAACTATCAAAAATGCGTATGACCAGTTGCAAACATATAAACAAGTTATCCCTTCGCTTTTTAACTATAACAGTATTTTAATTGCAACCGATGGTTGGTTTGCAAAATCTGGCACAATAACAAGCGATTGGAGTAGGTTTAGTGGTTGGAAAATACCTAATAATTATGGACAATCACAAAGGATTGTCCCAACGAATACACAAAGAATTGACCCAACGAATATAGTTTCTGAGCCCGAAACGCTTTACAATTCAACACTTTTCGAAAAAGAACCTACCCAAATAGAAATGGACGTGGTTTTAAAAGGAATGTTGGATAAGAATACATTAATTGATTTAATACGCTACTTCATTGTATTTGAAAAAACCAAAGAGAAAACAATTAAGAAACTTGCAGCTTATCATCAATATTATGCAGTAAATAAAGCGATACAATCAACGGTAAAAGCTTCATCTTTAATTGGCGACCAAAGAGCTGGTGTAGTTTGGCATACACAAGGTAGTGGCAAAAGTTTGAGTATGGTGTTTTATTCGGGCAAAATGGTAGTTACGCCACAACTCAACAACCCAACTATTTTGGTTCTTACCGACCGTAACGATTTAGACCAACAACTTTTCGAAACATTTAGTAATTGTCAGCAATTAATCAGGCAAACACCTGTACAAGCAGAAAATAGAAATCATTTACAAAGTTTGCTTTCAGTGGCTTCTGGTGGCGTAGTTTTTACTACAATTCAAAAGTTTATGCCCGAAGAAAAGGGTGGCACGTATCCCAAACTTTCCGACCGCCGGAATATTGTGGTTATTGCCGATGAAGCACATCGCAGTCAATACGATTTTATTGATGGCTACGCACGCCACATGCGAGATGCCTTACCAAATGCATCTTTCATTGGTTTTACTGGTACACCAATTGAAAAAGAAGATAAAAACACACAAGCAATTTTTGGCGAATATGTTGATATTTACGATATTCAACAAGCTGTCCAAGATGGTGCAACTGTTCGTATTTTTTACGAAAGTCGTTTAGCAAAAATTGAACTTGACCCCGAAGAACAAAAGATAATTGACCAACGAATAGAGGAAGTAACCGAAGAAGATGAGTTAACTGAACGCCAACAACGCTTTGCAAAATGGACGCAACAAGAAGCTATAGTAGGTAGCGAAAACGATTAAAACAAGTTGCTGCTGATATAGTTAAGCATTTTGAACAGCGAAGCGAAGTATTTGACGGCAAAGGAATGATTGTTTGTATGAGTCGTAGAATTTGTGTGGCACTGTTTGATGCAATTATTAAAATTAGACCAGAATGGTACAGTAGCGAAGATGATAAAGGGGCAATCAAAGTAATTATGACTGGTTCATCTTCCGACCCATTAGATTGGCAAGAACACATTAGAAATAAACCAAGGCGTAAAACTATAGGCGACCGATTGAAAGACCCAAAAGATGGCTTAAAATTGGTTTTAGTGCGTGATATGTGGCTTACAGGCTTTGATGCGCCGTGTTTGCATACTTTGTATATTGACAAGCCAATGTCGGGTCATAATTTAATGCAAGCAATAGCAAGAGTAAACCGTGTATTCAAAGATAAAGAAGGGGGTTTAATTGTCGATTATTTGGGCATTGCGCAAGATTTAAAGAAAGCATTAAGCATTTACACCGAAAGCGGAGGAAAAGGCAAAATTGACTTCGACCAAGAAGAAGCTGTTGCCAAAATGGTAGAACTATATGAAATTGTTGTTGACCTCTTTGATAAATTCGATTACAAGAAATTCTTTGAACTTCAGCCAAGAGAAAAATTAAATTTCTTATTGGATGCTACTGATTATGTTCTAGGTCTCGATAAAGGACAAGAACGCTTCAGTTCCAATGTTAATAACCTATCTAAAGCATTTGCAATTTCAGTACCACATCCAAAGGCAATTGCAATCAGGGATGATTTAAGCTTATTCCAAGCAATTAAAGCAAGGATTTCTAAACTTCGTGAAAGTATCAAAAAACTTAGTGACGAAGAGGTTGAAACCGCTATTCTTCAGATAATTTCAAATGCTTTAATTTCTACCGAAGTAATTGATATTTTTGAAGCAGCAGGTTTAAAAAACCCCGAAATTTCGGGCTTAAATATTCTTTCAGATGAATTTATGGCAGAGTTAAAAGATATGCCAAGAAAGAACTTAGCCTTAGAACTACTTCGCAGATTACTAAATGATGAAATAAAAAAACGTTCAACACGAAATATAACTCAAAGCAAGAAATTCTCTGAAATGCTTGCAGATGCAATAAAACGGTATCAAAATAATGCACTTACAGCAGCCGAAATAATTGAAGAACTTATAAGGCTTGCAAAAGATATAAAACAAGCAGACCAGCGAGGCGAGAAACTAAACCTTGATTTTAGGGAATTGGCGTTTTATGATGCTTTAGAAGTTAATGACAGTGCCGTTCATGTATTGGGTGATGATATTCTAAAAACAATTGCAAGAGAATTAGTTGAAAGCGTTAAAAACTCTGTTACTATTGATTGGGATAAAAAAGAAAGTGTACAAGCTAAAATGCGAGTGATGATAAAACGTATTTTGAAAAAGTACGGTTATCCACCTGACAAGCAAGAGAAAGCTGTAATAGATATTTTAAAACAAGCAAAACAAATGGCCGATGATTTTTCAGACAACCAATAAATAAGAGACATGATTACTGTTGATGATAAAATCCTTTCAGCCAAAAAAAGCCGACCCCCAAGCCAACACCAGTGCCTTAGAGCAACAAATAGACCTCATGGTTTACAAGCTCTACGCTCTCAGTTATGAGGAAGTGTTGGTGGTGGATAAGGATTTTTGGATGAGTAAGGAGGAGTATGATACGCAGTAAGGACAACCCTGTGTGGTTGTCTTATAAAAGCAAAAACAAATGGAGAAGAAGAACATAATAATATACAACACAGTAGATGGTAAGGCATCTGTTTCATTGTATGCCAAAGATGGCACGATATGGATGAACCAAAACCAACTTTCCGAACTTTTTGACACCTCAAAGCAAAACATTGGTCAGCACATAGCTAATATATTGGAAGAGCATGAATTAGAAGAAAATTCAGTTGTAAAGAATTACTTTACAACTGCTGCCGATGGCAAAGATTACAATGTGACATTTTATTCTCTAGACATGATACTTGCTATTGGTTTTCGTGTAAGGAGCAAGCGAGGTACTCAGTTTCGTATTTGGGCAAATCGGCATTTGAAAGATTACTTGGTAAAAGGCTTTGTAATGGACGATGAGCGTCTAAAAAACCCAGACGGTAGACCAGATTACTTTGATGAATTGCTTGAGCGAATTAGAGACGTTCGTGCATCAGAAAAGCGATTCTATCAGAAAGTACGCGATTTGTTTTCATTGTCTAGCGACTATGATGCTACAGATAAAGCAACACAAATGTTTTTTGCAGAAACGCAAAATAAACTTTTGTATGCAGTTACTAATAAAACAGCAGCAGAAATTGTGCTTTCTAGAGCAGATGCTTCGAAAGTGAACATGGCACTTACTGCATGGAAAGGAACAGTAGTTCGCAAACAAGATATATTTATTGCTAAGAACTATCTGAATGAAGATGAAATAGATACACTGAACCGTTTAGTTGTTATTTTCCTCGAAACAGCAGAATTACGGGTAAAAGATAGAATAGATATTACCATGAAGTTCTGGAAAGAGAATGTTGACCGAATTCTTGAATTTAATGACAAAAAAGTACTGCAAGATAACGGAACAGTATCAAATGCTCAAATGGAACAAAAAGTAAAAGAAATATATTCAGATTATGACAGCCGAAGGAAAGAATACGATGCAAAAAAAGCCGATGAACTTGATTTGAAAGAATTAAAAAGTTTTATTGAGGGAAGGAAAAGTGAAACGTAATTGAGAAATTAAAAGAATGGAGCGTTTACCATAGCCTAGACCGATAATAGATAATTCAGAGCATTCATATTTAAAGGTTTGGCGAAATACAAGAAGAGGTAAAGGAGGTACGAAAAATAGAATATTAATATTGCATGAAAAGGAACGCTACTTAGTTGTTTTAAATGATAGAGGTGATTTTATTTTACCATGGACAGCCTATTTATTGAGGACAGAGTCTGATGTTCGAAAGAAACTCAAAGAATATGATGCCTATATAAAAGCAGAAGCCGCTAAGTAAACTTAACGG
The DNA here is from genome assembly GCA_016714605.1 of Bacteroidales bacterium. Lineage (GTDB taxonomy): Bacteria > Bacteroidota > Bacteroidia > Bacteroidales > UBA1715 > JADKDL01. The sequence goes on from JADKDL010000014.1 coordinate 104,158, forward strand.
CTTCGTTTCTCTTTCAACCCTAACATCTTGCGAATGGTTGGTGAGATATCTTTTATATATATTTTCTATATTTATAGTTCAGATATAATACAAAATTGAAGATTTTGCACTTTTTGCATAAATATTTTAAATAAAGTAAATGAACCCTGATGATGTACAAATATTAATATCCAAACTATCCTATAAATGAACACTGGCGAAATACTCATATACCAAAACTCCGAAGGCAGCATAAAAATTGATGTTCGCCTCGAAGAAGAAACCGTTTGGCTTACGCAAGACCAAATGGCAGCCTTATTTGGCAAGGCTCGTAGCACTATTACAGAACATATACAAAACGTTTTTAAAGAAGGTGAATTAAACGAAGAAGTGGTATGTCGGAATTTCCGTCATACCACTCAACATGGCGCTATTGAAGGAAAAACGCAAGAAGTCTCGGTAAAAAATTACAACCTCGATGTCATTATTTCAGTTGGCTATCGGGTAAAGTCGCAACAGGGAACGCAATTTCGTATTTGGGCAACACAAAGGCTCAAAGAATACATAGTAAAAGGCTTTGCGTTGAATGATGAGCGTTTCAAGTCGGGCAATTCAATGAACTATTTTTCAGAGCTACAAGAACGCATCAGGGAGATACGAATTTCCGAACGCTTCTTTTACCAGAAAATTAAAGACATTTATTCCACAAGCATCGATTACGATGCAAATGATGAAAAAACAATAATGTTCTTTAAAGTAGTACAAAACAAGCTGCTTTGGGCAATTAGTCAGCAAACAGCAGCCGAATTAATATTCCGCCGTGTCGATGCTTCCTTGCCTTTGCTTGGAATGCAAACGTTGGACAAAAAAAGCACATCAAATATTAAAAAAGCCGATGTTAGCATTGCCAAAAATTACCTAAACGAAAATGAGATAAAACTCTTAGGGTTATTGGTAGAACAATATCTTGCTTTTGCCGAAACCATGGCACAACAGCAAACCCCAATGTACATGAAAAATTGGATTGAACGCCTCGATTCCATTCTACAACTAAACGGCAGGGAATTACTCGAACATGCCGGAAAAATAAGCCACCAAATGGCTTTAGAAAAATCGGGAGCCGAATACGAAAAATACAAAGAAGATCAAAAGAAATTAACGAAAGAAGCGAGTTTGAAAGAGATTGAGGAGGATATTAAAAAACTAAAAAAACTGAACCCGTAATAGAATACAAAACCGATATTGCAAAAATCAAGCAGAATAAACTTAACCAAAAATATGGTGTATTTCTGACTAATAATCATTTGGAAACTAATATCGTATAGTTAATATATAATTGAATATAAGGTAATAAGGTTACAAAAGTTAAGGTTTTATTATACTACTAAGGTTTTAATAAGTAAACAATTCTTTATGACGTTAAAAACCTTATCTTTTTGTTTAACCTTAGTAGAAATGCAAAAAAATGGACTCCAAAACCTTATTACCTTATTGATAATCATAATAATTCAACCATCGTCTTAACTAAACGACATTTATTTGGAAACCCCCAAAATTTAATCAAGCCTATATAAATAAACTCATTTTTCTAAATATACAGAACGAGTCGGGAAAGCAAAAGAAATCTCATTTTCGTTAAAATTTTTGAGTATGCTTAAATTTATTTCTGTTTGAATAGTTGGTATATCAGAACCTTTAATAATATAGTACACAAAAAGTAAATTCAGAGAAGAGTCAGCAAATTCGTTAAAAGCCACATTATAAGTATCTTCAACACCTGTATTATTTTGAGCTATCGTTTTGAGTAAACTCATAGCCAATTCAATTTTAGGTAGTGGAGTATTGTAATTGAGACCTAGTTTTACAACAATTTTTCGAGAAGGTTCTTTAGTAACATTTTCAACAACACTATCGGTAATTTTTGAATTAGGAATAGTAACTAAAGTACCATCAATAGTTCTAATGCGCGAACTGCGTAAGCCAATATCTTCAACAAAACCATCATAACCACTTATTCGCACTCTATCTCCCAGTTTGAAAGGTTTATCGGCAAAAATTGTAAATCCGCCAAAAATATTCGAGATAGAATCTTTTGCAGCCATAGCCAATGCAATACCACCAATACCAAGCCCGGCAATGAGTGCACCTACATCGTAACCTGCATTGTTGAGAGCTAGAACAATACCAAAAATCCAAATTATTGTTTTTAAAGATTTCTTTACAATTGGTATAATCTGAGAATCAAATTTTGAATCTGATTTACTTTCCTTTAATATAAAATACTGATTTACAAGCGAAATAACAAGTCTAACAATAAGCCAAGTAATATTTATTGTAATTAAAATCTGAAAAATGATATACAGTTTTTGTATTATAGAATCGGGAAAACTTAATCTGGTTACAGCAATCCAAATACCCGAAAGAATTACAGCAAAAACCACAGGTTCTTCTATCAAATCAATTATAATGTCGTCTAAGCTGGTTTTTGATTTTTTAGTTAACCCTTTAAGTATTTTATTACTAAACCAATATAGAATTTTACCTAGAACAATTGCACCTACTACGTATGCTAAAGAAATAAGCCAATCTAAAAGAGAATTTCCAAAATATTCATTTGAAAAAATAATATCCTTCATAAAGAATCTTAGATAATAAGTTTGATAATTTGACAAAGTTATTAAAAGGTAGAAAAATATTTATAGGAAACAGTATTTTTTAAATTTGAAACATTGCTGAAATTATACCTTCAATAGGTTTGATTGAAGCATGAATATTCTTTTTTGTGCGTATTTCTATAAATAGCTATGGAAAATATTTATAGAAAATACAACTTATTGAGAATCGTAATAATCACAAAAACAAATACATAAACTTGAGTTAATATTAAATATTTAGATAATTTAAAACTTTCTTTTTTCTTTTTTGTACAAGTAAACCTTTCATTTAATTGTTTCATAAAAATCAAATAGAGAGAGATTATAAATCATTTCTTAAAAAAAACAAGTTATTTGGTTTTTTATTATCTTTTTTTACTCAATTGATGTCATTATATTAAAACCTTTTTTACTATATTTGTTTATGAACGAAGACAGATTATCTATGAATCCGGTTTTTATTGAAGCTACGCAAGATACTCCATCAATAATATTAAATAGGGCTACGAACACCTTTATCATTGCTGAGCGGTCTTATCCTGAAGATGCCTATGAATTTTATATTCCGGTACTTCATTGGATTGAAGCGTATTGTAAAGCAGCTAATGACAGTACTGTTTTTGAGTTTAAATTAGATTATTTCAATACCACATCGAGCAAACAGATTTTTAAAATAATGCTTCTCTTGGAAGAATTATCTAAAAATAAGAATGTTATTATAAGATGGTACTTCAAAGGAACTGACAGGGAAATGAAGACCCATGGAGAGATTTTCTCTAAAATTATTACTACTTCTTTTGAATTGATAGAATATTAAAATACGAATTTAGATTGTATTTGAAAAGTTTATTAATTTTAAAAGCTAGGTAAACAATTCACTTGCTAAGTTTATTTGCTCCGGATTTCCTAAAAGGTAAACTATATCGTCTCCATTAAAAACAATTGAAGGTTCAAGATGTTCAATAACTTTTGCATCTCTTCCAATAGCAAGCAAAGTAACACCGGTTTTAGTTCGCAGTTGTAATTCAGCAAGGCTTTTGCCCACAGCACAAGCATAGGGTTCAATTTTCACTGCATTGATATTCATATTTGGAAAATCATTTATCAAATTAGGTTTATTGATAACGTCCATATCATTCATTTTACCTAATGCCAAGCTCCTAGCTCGAGTTAAGATAGAACTAATTTCTTTTTGAGTGTAAAGTCTCTTAATTAAGATTCTATTATAGATATCTATGGCTATTTCAAGTTTTTCAGGTATAACCTGATCTGCACCAAGTTTATAGAGTAATTCAATATTTTGGGTTTGTTTAGATCTTGCTATTATATAAATCTTCTTATTCAATTTTCTTATCTTCTCAATAATTGCCATAGTCGGAATCAAGTCGCCAATAGAAAGAACTACAATATCAGCCATATCAATATGTGCCTTCATCAGAATAGGTTCATTTACAGCATCTCCATAAATAACCATATCGCCGGCAGCAATTTTATCTTTCACTATTCCCGGGTCAAAAACTATAGATACATGTTTGGTATTGTTCAAGTTAGCCATCTTAGAAAGTTTCAAAGCGCTGGCATCCTTACCAATAATAACAAGATGATTTTTAAAAACAGGTATTTCAACTTCTTTAAGCGGAAACAAACCGTTTATAAGGAAAGGAGGTAACGGTAGCCGTAGTAACCGCGTTGCCAACGGAAATGAAAAATTCATAAGAAAAGGCGTAAGAGCCATGGTAATAACTGCTACAGCAAGAAATAGTTGATAATAAAAAGAAGAGATAATATTGTAACCGTTTCCTATTTTGGCTAAAATAAATGAAAATTCACCCACCTGACTGAGTGCCAGGCCTACCATAACCGTTCCCCGAAAGGTGTGACCCAATAAAAATCCAGTTCCTCCGGCAACCATCGTTTTCACTACTAAAACAAGTAAAATACTTATTAATACCAGTTGTATATTTTCATACACAAAGCTGATATCTAATAACATCCCGATTGAAACAAAAAAGAAACTGGAGAAAATATCTTTTAAAGTGATAATATTTCCAAAAGCATTGTGGCTATATTCCGATTCGGAAATCATAAGCCCTGCCAAAAATGCTCCAAAAGCAAGCGACATACCCAATTTCCATGTAAAGAGAGCAATTGCAAGACATATAAGAAATATGCTCATCATGAAAAGTTCTTGGTTTTTGGTCATTGCAATAAAATGCAAAACTTTAGGGAACACCCATCTGTTGCCAATAAATACCATAGAAATAATGAGTATAGCTTTAAGTATGAGTATAAAGATTTCGTATTGTATGTTACCAGAATCTTGCCCAAGCAAATTGGTGAAAAGTAGTAATGGTACTAAGAGTAAATCTTGAAAAATAAGAATACCTAGAACCGTGCGACCATAGTTTGAGGTAAGTTCAGAGCGCTCTTGTAGTATTTTGAGAACTAATGCTGAACTACTTAATGCGGCTAAGAATCCGATAAAGAGACCGGCCTTCCAGTCTAAATCGTAAAAATATGATGTTAGATAAAATGCAGATACGGTTAATGAAACTTGTAGAAAGCCTCCAAAAAACACAATTTTCCTGATACGAAGTAGATGTTTTAAAGAAAATTCTAACCCTATTCCAAATAGAAGCAATACTACGCCAATTTCTGCAATGAGCTCAATATCATGGGTTGCTTTAACCAATGAAAGTAAATGAGGACCGGCAATAATACCGGTTATCAAATAACCAACAGCAGTAGGAATTTTTATTCGTGAAAAAATAAAATTTACTACCGTTGAAAATGCAAAAATAATGACTACATCTAGAAGTAATTTTTCTTCCATCGTTATTCCAAAAACACTTGTTCGTTATGAGAAATACATTCAAAAAGCATGAACGCTTTAGTTTCAATGCAAAGAAAGGAAAAATAACGATTATCAGAATGTTTTTTTTTAATTTGCTACAGAAACTTATAGAAATAATTAATAAGGATCTACATTTATTATAATTTGTAGAGATTTGAATTGGTTAGAAATTTTAATTTCATGTATGTAATTTGAAATTAATTCTTTGGCTTTTTTAAGTGGTTTCTCTTTTTCAATTTTTATGAGAATATTCTTTATGTAGAGATTCTGAATTTTGTTTATTGGAGGATATTCAGGACCAAGAATTCTGTCGGAGAAAGAATTCTTTAACCATTGGCTCAAGGTAAGTGCTGCAAAATCTAGTGTTGCTTGCTCTTTGTGTTTGATAGTTATTCTTATAAGTCGTGAAAATGGAGGGTATGAAAACTCTTTGCGCTCTTGCAATAAAGAACTGTAAAAATGCTGATAGTTATTGGCAACAACATCTTGAATAATGAAATTTTCAGGATTTAAGCTTTGAATAATTACTTCACCTTGTTTTTTGCTTCGGCCGGCTCTACCAGCAACTTGAGTCATAAGATGAAAGGCTCTTTCATAAGCTCTAAAATCGGGCAGACTGAGCATATTTTCGGCACTGAGTACTCCAACCAAACTCACGTTTTCAAAATCTAGTCCCTTTGTAACCATCTGAGTACCAATTAGAATATCGGTCTTGTGGTTTTCAAAATCGCTTATTATAGAACTATATGCGTTTTTGGCTCTAGTAGTATCTAAATCCATTCTATCAAGACGGGCGTGTGGGAAGAAATTTTGCAAATCATCTTCAATTTTTTCTGTTCCAAATCCTTTTGACTTCAATTCATAGCTACTGCAATAATGGCAGTTGGCTTTATTTTTAATGGTATAGCCACAATAGTGACAAACCAGTGAATTTGTTGCTTTATGGAAGGTAAGACTCACTTCGCAGTACTTGCAGGTTGGTATTTTACCGCAGTCGCGACACTCTATATATGGCGAATAACCTCTTCTATTCTGAAAAAGAATAACCTGTTCTTTATTTTGCAGTGCTAATTCAATTTTATTGAGTAAAATAGAACTGAAATTGTGCTGCACAGCTTTTTGTTTATATGCTTTTTTCATATCAACAATTACAATATTAGGGAGCGCAATTTCTTTATGCCTCTTGAAAAGTTCTACCAAGCCATATTTCCCTGCCTTGGCATTGTAATACGTTTCTATAGAAGGTGTTGCAGTGCCTAGCAAAACTTTAGCTTTGTGAAGCGAAGCCAGTATAATTGCACAGTCGCGAGCATGATAACGAGGTGCAGGGTCATACTGCTTGTATGTATTTTCGTGTTCCTCATCTACTATGATTAAGCCTAGATTTTTGAATGGTAAAAATATTGACGAACGTACACCAAGTATAATTTTGTAGTCTTTGTTGGCTTGATTGAAGTTATTCCAGATTTCTACCCGTTCAGAATCATTAAATCGGGAGTGATAAACACCTATTTCTGAGCCAAAAACAAGCCTCAATCTGTTTATTATCTGAGTAGTAAGTGCAATCTCGGGCAACAAATACAAAACCTGTTTCCCTTTTGCAATTTCATTTTTTATCAAATGAATATATATCTCAGTTTTACCACTTGATGTAATGCCGTGCAAAAGCACTACATCTTTGGTAATAAATTCATTATTAATATTTTCAAGAGCTGATGCTTGAAATGTATTTAGTTCTTTCTCCTTAATAGGTTCAATATCGAAATGTTCTAGTCTCGAAACTTCTTTTTCTATAGAAAGTACTATTTCTTTAAGAATAAGCTGATTAAGTATTGCTACAGAAATATCGTGATCTTGTAAGAACTTTTTTCTTTCTACTTCTTGTAAATTATTGTTATTTAGAAATTCCATTAAATGCGCAAATGCTTGCAATTGTTTCTTTGCACCTTTTAGACTTTCAGATACTTTGTTTATAAACCGAGCATCTTGTACATTTCCATTTATGGAGATATATTGTTCTAGTTTTGGTTTAAAGTTTTGCTTAATGTCTTCGAATACAGTAATTATTTTTTTGTCTAGAAGAGATTTTATGCTGTTGAGAGTATCTTTTTTATTTAGAACTGTCAAAACATCTTGTATGTAGTGCGATTTGGAAGTGTTTAGAAAGTCTAGAATACTTTGTTCTTTATCAGTAATTTGAATGGTTGTAGAATCAAGATTGGTAAGCGCAATTTTTGTTTCACTTTCAAGCTTCAGACCCGATGGTAGAGCGGCTTTAAGTATTTCGCCTTTGGAACAGAGATAATATTCCGACATCCAGTCCCAAAAGCGAAATTGAAATTCATTTATGGTTAAATAATTGTCAAGAATAGAGACAATTGGTTTGGTTTCATAGTCAACAGGTTTATTGTTGTGCAGTGCTCTTACAATAGCCATGTAAAATTTCTTATTGCCAAACTGAACAACAACCCTTTGTCCAAGAGCTATATTACCATTAAGTTCGCTAGGAATAGAATAGGTAAAAGTAGCTTGCAAGGGAAGTGGAACAATGACATCTACATAGTTGTAAGTCAATTGCATACTAAGAGAATATTCTTTTAAGAATAGAAGGTTTTTCTCTTTTTTCTTCATTTTCAAAACCTTCAATACTAAATGGGTTGCTGTTTATCATTTGCCAAATTCTACTCCAACCTAGGAAACCCCCAATATTTCTATCATCAATAAACATATCGACGTCAATTTTTCTACTCTCAGTTTTTTTGTCGAAATCTTCTTCCGGATAACTGTTATTGATTGCATAAAATTCTATTCCGTTTTTTTTGCAATACTCAACAGCCTCATTGAGAAGCTCTCCAGAACGATAAGTCCATAATATTAATTGATGTGTTTTTTGCAATTCTCTGAGTGTTTCAAATGCAAAAAGCATTGGTTTTCCAATTTTTGGGAATTCGTGTTCTACAATAGTTCCGTCAAAATCAACTGCAATCTTCATCTTTACTCACTTATTTTAAGGTTATTTTATGTTAGATATTGAATTTTATAAAGTCACAACTACTTATCTGTAGAGCGAAGTGTAGGTTTGAATTAAACCAAATAGGCACAAATATGACACAAATTTTAATAATTCAAACCTCAACTTGTCGATTCTAGGAAATTAATAACCAAATATCTCTTCCAAACTTAGTTCTTTTACAGTTCCTATTTTGCTTAAAATATTCATATCTACATCATTTCTATTTCCCAAAACCAAATAGGTAAAATTGCTGTTTTTAATGTTACTGTTAAAATAAGCTTCTATATCATCAAGACTTAGTTTTTGAGCTTGCTGATAAATCATTTTTCTATAATCATCAGCAATTCCTAAACGCTTATTATTAAGATAGGTGAAATATATGCTTTCTTTAGTAATGCGCTGAGTTTCAATTTGTCTTAGAATAGATTGTTTGGCTCCATCGAACAAAACAGGAGATTTTCTGAAATTTGTATGTAAATCGAGTAGAGAAGACAAGGCTTCAGATATTTTGTCGGGACTGGTTGCAATATAAGCAAGTAGAAAATTATTATCGTTTTGTTTTTTTGCACCTGCCAAATATGAATATGCTTGATATGCCAACGCTTTAGACTCTCTCAGTTCCTGAAAAACGATTGATGACATTCCTGCTCCAAAATAGTTATTAAACAAAGATATTTGAGGCAAGAGATTTTTATCAAATATTTGTTTTTTACTAAGGAGTAATATGTTTGTCTGCACCATATCATAGTGAACAAAATATACTATGTTATTAGCATTTTCAAGATAAGGATATTCCTTTTTCTCGGGCAAGGCTTTTATTTCTTTTAATGGATGAGATGCAGTTAGTTTATTTTTCACATCCTCCACATTCATAGCACCATAGTAGAGAATATCATGATTGTAGGAGAATATTTCTTTGATTTTATCCACTAGAATTTTAGGGTCAAGATTACGAAGCGAGTCTTCGGAAATAATGGAAGTGAAAGCAGATTTCTTACCATATTTTGCATAGTTGAGTAAGCCACCTTTCATTATTGAGTTTTTGTCTAGTTTTGCATCTTCTCGAGCTTTCAAAATATCTACTACCATATTTTGGTAAGCATCATTGTTTACCTGAGCATCGGAAATTATGTGTTCCAGAAGTTCAATTCCTTTATCGAAGCCCGAACTTAAGCCAGTTATACTTACATAAGAATTATCGTCGGTAGCACTTACATTAAAACTCAAACCGTGTTTGAATAATTCTAAAGTAAGTTGTTCATTTGTATATTTAGATGTGCCTAAATAATATAGATAGTCTATTGCCAAAGATAACAGTTGATCGTGCTGTTTACCCATTTCAATTACATAATAGAGAGAGAATAGCTCGTTAGTATTATTTTTAATATATTTAACACTCACATTATCGGTAAGCGATTTTTCAATGAGTTTTTCGTTGAAGTTGATAAATTCGGTAGCAATTGCTTTGGTTTTTATACTTCTGAATTGTTCTACAAATTTAGACTCGTCTTCTCTATTGATTGCAATTGGGGTAATTTCGGGTTTTTGAACCTTAACATTGCTGCCGCTTTTTCCGGTTCTTTTATATACAACTACATGATTGTCTTTGAATAATGTATTGGCATAAGCAATAATATCTTCCTTGGTAATTTTTTCAATTTCATCTATTTGGTTTAGATATTCAGTCCAATTTCTATTCAATGCAAAATTTGTCGAGAATTCTTCTACAATCTCATTAGATTCATAGGTTTTAATTCTTCCCAGTTTCAGATTGTTTACAATTGCTTTGAGCATCCAATCTTCAAAATTTCCGCGTTTTACTGCATCTATTTGTTCTATTATGAGATCTTTAACCGTTTCCAACTCTTGGTTGGTTCTTGGTTTTCCCATAACTATAATTGTAGTATAATCTTTGTTCATCCAAATATCGCCACCGGCACCCATAACCTTCTGCGACTTGTTTAAATTTAATTCCATCAATCCGGCATCGTTATTAAACAACAATTCAGATAGTAACATTAGCTTATATTTATCAGCATCGTTAGCACCCGGAGCGCGATATCCCATAAAGAGAAATGCTTCATCTGGACCAAATACCTCTTTAACAACGGGTTTAGTTATACTTCTTTCCTTAATATTTGATAAAGCAGGTACGTTTTCTGATTTTGGTAATTTCCCAAAGGTATTTTCTATGCTTGTAATTGCCTGTTCAAAATCTAAATCTCCCGAAAGGCAAATCGCCATATTATTAGGTACATAATAGGTATTCCAATATTGATGAATAGCCTCCATAGAAGGGTTTTTAAGATGTTCGGCCTTGCCAATAGTCGTTTGCGAACCATAAGGATGATTTGGGAACAAACCGTTTAGAAAAGCATATAAACCTTGTCTGTAATCATTATCTTGAGACATATTAAACTCTTCATAAACAGCTTCGAGTTCGGTGTGAAACAAACGCAATACAATTTTTCTAAAGCGCTCATATTCAATCATCATATAACGGTCTAATTCATTTGCCGGAATATCATTCAGGTAGACAGTCATTTCATTTGAAGTATAGGCATTGGTATTTTTAGCCCCTAATTCTGTTACCATTTTATCGTATTCGTTGGCTATTGCATACTGCGCAGCGAGGGCCGAAACACTGTCAATTTTTTTGTATATCAATTTCTTTTTAATGGTATCGGTAGTTTGTTTATGAGCCTCATACAGGCCAGATATTTCTGCAATTAATGGCTCTTCTTTTTGCCAGTTTAAAGTGCCAAATTTATCGGAACCTTTAAACATCATGTGTTCTAGGTAGTGAGCTAGACCTGTATTGTCTTTGGGGTCGTATGTAGAACCTGCTTTTACTATAATGTTAGAATTTATGCGAGGCTCTTCTTTATTAATATTTAAAAAAACGGTGAGACCATTTTCCAAAACATAAATTCTCGATTGTAAAGGGTCATTTTCAAAATAAGTAAATATTTTTCCATTACTGTCTTTACCTGATTTTTCTACAATAGACTGACTATAAACAGAATAAAAACAAAAAACGAAGGCAATTAAAGTTCTAAAACGTATCATAAAGTATGTGTTTTTTAAAATATAAAAGTAAGCATTAAAATTTAATACCAATAATTAGAACGTCATCAATTTGTCTACGATTGCCTTTCCAATCATCAAAATGTTTGCTTAGAGTTGTATATTGCTCATTCATATATTCTTTGTTTATTTCAACCAGCAATTTATTAAGTCTGGTAGAAGTATAACGTTCATCTTTTTCACTGCCAAACTGGTCAATAAAACCATCAGAACACATATAGACGCTCATTCCTTCTTCTATTGTAATATTTTGGAAAGTAAATTTAGCATTTTTACGATTTTTAATAGCAACCATACCACCTATAGGGAAAATGTCGCCGGCAATTTGTATAAGTTCGCCATTTTTTACAATAAGTAATTTATGATTTGCACCAGCAAATTGCAAAGTATTATTTTCGATATCGTAGCAAAGAAGAGAAATTTCCATTCCATCTTCTTGTCTGTCTGTAGAAAAATCGTCTTGTTTTAGTGCTTTTATAACTCCGGCATCGAGTTGAGTAAGTATTTCGGCCGGATTGGTTTCATGTTTTTCATTTATTATTTCATTGAGCAAAGTATTACCTATCATAGACATAAATGCACCGGGAACACCATGACCGGTACAGTCGACCGCTGCATAAAACACTTTAGACCCTTTTTTCTCAAACCAATAGAAATCGCCGCTTACTATTTCTTTTGGGTGATAGAAAATAAAACTTTGCGGAAATATTTCTTTTATTTTCTTCTCAGACGGTAAAATTGCTTGTTGTATTTTTTTTGCGTAGGTTATACTATCGGTTATTTTTTCATTTTTCTCTGCCAACTCCAAATTCTTCTTTTCCAGTTCGGTGTTAGCAAATCCTAACTGAGCATTCTTTTCATCAAGTAATTTGAAAGCTGCCTTTTTTTGTGAAAACTGCAAGTAGAGCAATATTGAAAATACAATAACTAAAATAATCACAATCAAACTAATAATAATAAGAATTCTTTGTTGAGCAATCTTAACCTGATTTTCACTATTAATCAATTCTTTTTTCTCTATCTCCTTATCTTTCAGTTTTATATCAGATTCAAATTCAATTTCAGCAATTCTACGTTTGCTCATATCGCTCTGAATACTATCGCGCAAAGCAGTATGTTTTTTGAAATACAGTAAACTATTTTTGTAATCATTTTTCGATTCATAAATAGTTGCCAATGCCTGATAAGCGTTTTGAGTTACTGATTTTAGTTTAACTTTTTCAGCGTAAAACACAGAACGCAACAGAAATTCAATTGCTTTTTCATTTTGCTTATTTTCCATATATGACTCACCCAGATTCTGTGCTATAAGAGCCATACCAACCGTATCAGCTATCTGCTTATAGGTTTCGAGCGAACTTTGGTAATAACTGAATGATTTTTCATAATCTGTATTTTTTCTATACATATTACCCTTAAGATTAAGCAAGTAGGCAATTTCTTTCATATCTTGCAAATCCATGTTTATAGCAAGAGCATTTTCATAATTCTGAAGCGCGTTAGAAAAATTACCCATATCTTTATAGAGTATTCCAAGGTTTTTGTAAGAATTAGCAATAGCTTTTCTATCACCAACTTTCAGTCTTAATTCTAAAGACATTTTGTAATAATCAAGAGCTTCTTTATACTTTTTCTGTTTCCAAAAAAGGCTACCTATATTATTGAGAGACAAAGCCATCTCTTCCTTATTATCTAATTCCCTTCTCAGATCGAGCGATTTTTGAAAATATTCAAGTGCTTTATCGTAGTTTTCAAGGTCTTTATGAACAGTACCAATATTGCCATAAGTAGCAGCAATAGCAACTTTATCGTTCTCTTCTTGTCTTAAATTCAAAGCTTTAGAATAGTATTCTCGAGCTTTGTCGTAAATTTTTAATTGAAGGTAAAAGTTACCAATTGCATTTAGTGTATAAGCAATAGTTTGTTTGTTTTTACTCTTTTCGCGCATAGCCAGAGCTTCGGTAAGGAGAGCTAAAGCTTTGTCGTAATTGTTTTGTTTTTTATACACATCGCCAATGTTTAGAAGCGTTGCAGCTATTTCATTTTCATCGCCAATTTGTTTTTTAAGTTCTAATGACTGTTGGTAGAATTCTAAAGCTTGCAGATAATTGTCTTTTTTCAGATATACATTTCCAATATTATTTAATGAAGAGGCAGCACCAAATTTATTGCCCAAAGTTTCATACAACTTCAAAGCTTTCGTGTGGTAGTATCGTGCAGAATCATACACCCCAATTTCTTTAAAAATAATTCCGGTATTATTTAGTGCATTAGCAATATCGTTGTTGTTTTCAGAAACTTGAATTATAGTTCTGTAACAGATAACAGCAGAATCGTATTTATTGCTTTTATGATAAAGTAAACCTAATGTTTTAAAATATTCAGCTTTCTGAATCGCAGATAAATCTGATAATTGCGATTTAGCCTCAAAGCAAGTTTTAAAGCTCTTTTCGGGCGAATCCATGAAATAATGCTCTGATAGTTTGAGTAAAATGGAGAATTTTTCCTCAGAATCGGCCTTTTTCAAGCGCAACTCCAGACTGTCTGTAAGTCTTTTATTTGCTACTGCTGCTAAAACATTACAAAAGATTAGAAACAATATAAAATATTTTTTATACATTGGTATCAGATTTTATTGAAAGATAGAATGATTTATTACTAACTTGCAATATAGAAATTTCTAAGGATTCTTAGCACAATGAAACTATGAAAAATATTTTTGTATTAGTGAGCTTTCTTTTAGTGTTTTTTACTGGATTAAATGCACAAACCAATAAGAAAGAAGCAAAGTTGTACAAAAAAGCACACTATTATTATGATTATTACAATTACCAGTTGGCTATTCCATATTACCAGAAGTTATTGGAGTTAGACAGTCTAAACACATTATATAATTTTGAAATGGGAAATTGTATATATTTCTCTGAGTTGGATAGAACACCCTCACTTAAATATTATGAGATTGCCAAAAAAGATTATGTAGATGCATACTTCTATTCCGCCAAAGTAGCTCACCTTTCGGGTTTTTACAGCGATGCAATCAAAAATTTTGAAATATACAAGCAAGATATTAGACAAAAAACCTACACCGATAAAGAAGTAGATTTCCATCTAAATAAATCTTATACAGCACGAAGATTCAAAGAGAATCCACGTAATGTAAGAATCATGAATCTTGGTTTGAATATTAATTCAGAATATCCTGAATATGTACCTATTATTTCGCAAGATGAGAGAGTAATGTTTTTCACTTCGCGCCGCAAGGGCAGTACCGGAAGTATGAGAGATGCTTATGGTCATTATTTCGAAGATATTTATATGTCAGAATTTAAAGACGGAATTTGGCAAATGGCAGAAAACATTGGGTATCCTATAAATTCTGAAACTCACGATGCATGTATTGGTTTATCGCCCGATTTGACAAAGATGTATATTTACCGTACCAATTTGCAAGAAACCGGAGGAGGTATATATGAATCGGAACTGAGAAACGGCAAATGGCAAATGCCACGTTGGATAGATGCCGAATTTAATTCAAAAAAATCGTCGGAGAAGACAGTTTGCCTTACCATTTCGCCCGATAGTACTGAGTATTATTTTGTGAGTAACAGAGCCGGTGGTTTTGGTGGTACCGATATATATAAAGTAAAGCGATTTGCCGATGGTAGATGGGGTGTACCTGAAAATTTGGGTCCGGAAATTAATACAGAATACGACGAAGATTCGCCTTTTTTTCATCCCCGAGAATCTACCATTTATTTCAGTTCAAAAGGGCATGAAAACATGGGCGATTTTGATATTTTCAAATCAGAAATATTACCAGGAGGGAAATGGTCAATACCTATAAATCTTGGCTATCCGCTTAATACCGTTGGAGGTGACAGATTTTTGAGCGTATCACTTGATGGAAGGCGCGGTTATTATTCTACCGTTAGAGA
The DNA here is from genome assembly GCA_016714605.1 of Bacteroidales bacterium. Taxonomy (GTDB): domain Bacteria; phylum Bacteroidota; class Bacteroidia; order Bacteroidales; family UBA1715; genus JADKDL01. The sequence continues at coordinate 119,683 of JADKDL010000014.1, forward strand.
AGGAGGTATGGGGCATTCAGATATTTATGTTATTGAAATGGCATTTAACGCCAGCAATTACTATATAATAAAAGGTTTTTTACTTGATTCTGATTCTAAAGCCGCAATTGATGCAGTTATTACCATAACAGATTCAAAAACAAAAGAAATATACGGAATATATAGACCCAATATGATTTCGGCAAATTATGTGATTTTAATAGAACCCGGCAATTCTTACGACGTAGAGATAAAAGCCGATAATTATAAAACATACTCTAATGTGTTATTTTATCCGATAGATTCAAGAGAGAATGAATTTATTATTGATGTTTATATGGATAGAATTAAATAATGATTATAATTTTTTAATTGAAAAATAGCAAGAAAGTGAAAAAATATTTAGCATATATACTCATATTCATATCATTAACTGCAAAAGCTCAGGATGCTCAGTTTTCTCAGTATTATTCAGCACCTTTGTTGTTGTCTCCCTGTTTTGCAGGAACAACAAATGGTATTAGAGCAATTGCCAATTTCAGAACACAGTGGTATTCAGCATTTAATTATGGTTACAATACCGGAGCAGTATCATTAGATCATAACCTTAAAGCATTTAATAGTGGGGTAGGGCTAGTCTTTGTGAGCGATTTTGCAGGTTCTGGTGCTTTGAACAGAGAGAAAATAGGATTAGATTATAATTACAATATTGCACTAGGTAGAGGAATTTATTTCAGACCCGGCATAGAACTTTCTTATGGCTATGTAGGTATATCAGACAATTTTCTGTTTGGTAGCGAAATGAGAGACGACAATCCGGTTGATGATGAAATAATTTCAAGTGCACTGGTAGACCATAAATCATACTTTGATGCTTCTGCCGGAGTAATGTTTTTTTCGCAAAAATATTGGTTAGGAGGCACCTTATACCACCTTATGCAACCAAACGAGTCTCTATCAGGAACGGCAGAAAATCTACCAATGAAATTTTTAGGTTTTTTTGGTGGTAAATATGATATAAATGGCAGACTTGGCCGACCCGACGAAGAGAGTATAACATATAGTATTATATATAGAGCACAAGAAAAATTTGATCAAATAGATATTGGAGCATACTGGTATAAAAAATCGTTTCAGATAGGTTTATGGTATAGAGGAATACCGGGCTTTAAGAAAAACGAAGATGAAAGTGCAAATCAAGATGCAGTAATTCTTTTTGCAAAATACAATACACCAAAGTGGGGAGTAGGCTATAGTTATGATATAACCGTATCCAGACTTTTTGCCGATACCGGTGGCGCACATGAATTGTCGTTATTCTTTATTTTCCTTGAAGATAAAGAAATAAAAGTGAGACAAAAGAAACTTAAAGTACCTTGCCCAAGGTTCTAACTACAAGGTTTTAATTGTTGACAATCTGATATATTTATAAGTGACTTGCATTTTACAGAATGATACTATTGATTCTATTCTCAATTCACATAAAGTAGAATTGGGCGATAGTTTTGAGCCATATAGAAATCATGTTTACCGCGTTTATAATTTTGCAATTCTCAGTTTGACAGATTCAAATGATATAAATACATTGTCAGTTGCTGTGGCATTTCACGATTTAGGGATTTGGACTAAAAAGACATTCGATTACATACAGCCCTCTATTGACCTAGCAAGGCATTATTGCCTGTTAAATTTAATCGAAACTGAAAAAATTGTAGAGATTGAATTCATTATTAAAGAACATCATAAGCTGTCGAAAATTTCAAATAACAGGCTGGCAGAAATATTTAGAAAAGCAGACTTGGTCGATTTGTCTTTAGGAATGATACGAAAAAACATAGACCGCAAGTATATTAGAAAAGTAAAAGAAAATTTTCCAAATAAAGGATTCCATTTATATTTAAGCAGATTGTTCTTAAAGAACCTGTTTTTAAATCCATTAAGACCTTTGCCTATGTATAAATTTTAATGATAAATTCTCCCACCTCATAAACTTGTTAATTTACTTCTATTATGCAGGTTTATCAGAGATTGCATGGAATTTTTATATTGACGGTTACCAGCCAGCTCAAAATTGATAAAATAGTGATGGAGTAAGCTTTTTTTAATTCCCCTCCTCTGGAGGGGTGGCTGAAAGCCGGGGTGGTTAATACAGAAGTGAAGTGTTCAAATGTCGATGTGATTAATTCAAAAAAAAGAATATACATTTGGTAATGCAAGAATATGGACACCACCCCGCCCGTTGGGCACCCCTCCAAAGGAGGGGAATTTAGGTCATGTGTAATTAAACGAGACTCAGTATTATGCAGGCATATCAGAGATTTCATGGAATTTTTATATTGACGGTTACCAGCCATCTAAAAATTGATAAAATAGTGATGGAGTAAGCTTTTTTTAATTCCCCTCCATTTGAGGGGTGGCTGAAAGCCGGGGTGGTTAATACAGAAGTGAAGTGTTCAAATGTCGATGTGATTAATTTTAAAAAAAGAATATACATTTGGTAATGCAAGAATATGGCAAAGAACTGTATCGTCCTGAAATAAGTTGACAGTTTTTTAATTAATCCTACTATGAGTTTACAATTAAAAAATTAAATTTATAATTTTGCATTGTCAGATGAAGCGTAAAAAGGCTCTGCTGGAGAGCAACCTTTCAGGATTAGTCTGACCTTGTGAGAATGAGTCCCGTGTTTTCGGGACTTTTTTTGTTAATCATTCTTTCAAGATTATGCCTAAAAAAACTCATAGAGTGATTGCTACGCAATCATTTTTTTATTCTTATACAAATTTACAATTTTTTTCATTTCAATTCTCCTTTCATTTTTCTCTTGTATGTTTTCCAATACTTCTTTAATTCACCTGTCCGTTGATGAGCTTCATCAGGAGTCAGCATGCCTACGCTGAGATGCGGACGTTCAGTATTGTAAATATCTATGATACTACCAACTGCTTTGACAGCCTCTTCTTTATCTTTCAGCTCCATGTCGTACAGCCATTCAACCTTCAGAATACCATTTACTCGCTCTGCAATTGCATTTTCTCTAGGATCTCCGCTCTCTGTCATACTTATTTGAATGTCATGTTTCTGAAGGCATTTGACATATTTGCTGCTACAATATTGAACACCTCTATCTGAGTGGTGAATTAAATCTTTATTCTCTGCTGGTAGTTGGCTTATAGCCATATATAAAGCCTTTAAACCGTTATCAGCTTCCATTGTTTCTGATAATTTCCATCCTATTATTTTCCGGGAATAAGCATCAGTTACCAAGAAAAGGTACATAAATTCATCACCTACCCATATATATGTTATATCGCTAACCCATAATATATTTGGTTTGATGGGAACAAGTTCTTTTATGAGATTTGGATATTTGTGCAACCAGTGGTATGAATCTGTTGTAATTACTCTTGTTTTCCGCTTCCGAACGAGCATGTTATTCTCCCTAAGTAAATTAAAGAAAGCGTCTCGACCTATGTATTGAGATTGTGGAAGCTTATTAATCACCTTCAACAACAACTTCCGACCACCAAGTTTTTTTTGTTTTATTCGCACCTCCTTTACTAATGTTAATATCAAATCGTTGTTCACTAATTCTTTTATTACTTCATTATCTTTCTTGTAATATGCCTGTCGTGTTTTACCAAACAATCCGCAAAGTACATCCACGCTGTAATTCACTTTCGCCTCAGCTAGTTTTTTGACTGTTTGGTGCCAGACTTTTTTCTTATTGACACATTTAGGTCTGTTTCTGCAAGATCAATCATAACATTTAACGCCCTTACTCTTAATTGTTCCATCGCTAATTCTTCACGAAGCCGACGATTTTCTGCTTCTAGTTCAAGTGTTTTTCTATCTGATTGTGCATCTTCTTTCGATTTCATATTTCTGTCTTTTGATTGATCAAATTTACGAATCCAATTTAAAACAGCTGAATTTCCTTTTATTCCATATCGCTGTCGAGCTTCTTCTTTTGATAGTAAACCGTCAAGAACTTCCTGCACTACTGATTTCTTAAACTCATCTGAGTAATGTTTTATCGTTTCCATTTTAATCCTATATTAAGTTGACACTATTTTTGTTTTTTGTCAACCTATTTCAGGACAAGACAGGTGGCTGAAAGCCGGGGTGGTTAATACAGAAGTGAAGAGTTCGAAAGTCGGTGTGATTAATTTAAAAAAAAAGAATATATAAGTGGTAATGCAAGAATTAGAAAATTATATATTGCAAGTTTATGGGTATGAACCACCCCGCCCGTTGGGCACCCCTCCATAGGATGGGAATTTAGGATTACCAAACAATAATAACAGTAAAGTTTAAAGGATATGAAAAACCATATCATCAAAAGAAACGGCTTAGATTTTTTAACCGTTATAGCCAAACGGCAAATAATAGAATGTTTTTTATTTTAATGTTGTAAGAGAAAATAAAATATCTAGAATTTAATATATTTTAATTAATCTATTCACAAATTGCTTCATAAAATTCCCCTAATTCGCTAACTTTGCCCCAAATTATATAGCTGGAATAATGAAATACTGCCTTTGAAATAAAGAATTTAAAATAGTTTGAGTGCATTTTTAAACCTCAATTTTCTTCATGAAAGTTTCAATAGAAAATTATTATTTCCTAACCATCTCAATACTATATAATAATATACTGAAACCAATAGGTGTATATGAAGAATATATTAAATAGAATTATAAATGTTTGTATTATATCCAAATAAATAAACAAGAGAAAAAAATACATTATGACAAAAATATCATCATTGGCTGAGCTTAAAACAATGAGTGAAGTGCTAAAAACTAATAAGGCAAAGTTTAAAAAGCAACTTCATGTTTGTGGAGGAACAGGTTGTCATGCTGCACTTAGTATTAATTTAGAAGCTAATCTGAAAGAAATTTTATTAGATAAAGGATTGCAAGATGAGGTTCAGGTTACAATGACTGGTTGTTTCGGTTTCTGCGAAAAAGGTCCGATAGTAAAAGTTGTACACGACAATACTTTTTATACAGAGGTAACACCAAAAGATGCCAGAAGTATAGTAGAGGAACATATTATAAAAGGTAATAAAATAGAGAAATTATTATATATAGATCCTGTAACAAACCAGCAAGTAGGCAATTCTGAACAGATGAGTTTTTATAAAAAACAACATCGTATAGCATTGCGTAATTGTGGTTCAATAAATCCAGAGGATATAAATGACTCTATTATTAACGCTGGTTACCAAGCTTTGGGAAAAGTTCTTACTCAATTTGATGCGCAGCAAACAATAGATATAATTAAGAAATCCGGATTAAGAGGTCGTGGAGGAGGTGGTTTTCCTACAGGATTAAAATGGGATATAACAAGCAAGGAACAAGCCGATCAAAAATATGTAGTATGCAATGCCGATGAAGGTGATCCTGGTGCTTTTATGGACAGAGCTATACTAGAAGGCGATCCGCATTCAGTAATTGAGGCAATGGCAATTTGTGGATACGCTATAGGTGCTTCTGTTGGTTTGGTCTACATACGTGCAGAGTACCCGTTGCAATTACTCGTTTGAAAATGGCTATAAACCAAGCTAGAAAGTTAGGCTTACTTGGACAAAATATTTTAGGATTGAAATTTAGTTTTGATATAGAACTTCGATATGGAGCCGGAGCATTTGTTTGTGGTGAAGAAACGGCTTTGATTCACTCTATGGAAGGTTTAAGAGGTGAGCCATCATTCAAACCTCCTTTTCCATCTGTTTCCGGATATAGGGGGAAACCTACCAATGTAAACAATGTTGAGACTTTTGCTAATATTCCAGTTATAATTAACCAAGGTGCAGAGTGGTTTGCGAGCATTGGTACAGAAAAATCGAAAGGAACTAAAGTATTTGCACTTGCTGGAAAGATAAACAACGTCGGACTTATTGAAGTTCCTATGGGCATAACGCTTCGCGAAATAATATATGAAATAGGTGGTGGTATAAAAGATGGTAAAAAGTTTAAAGCTGTTCAGACTGGTGGCCCTTCGGGTGGATGTTTGACAGAAAAACATCTTGATACACGTATTGATTATGACAATCTTGTGGAAGTTGGCTCTATGATGGGATCTGGTGGAATGATTGTACTTGATGAAGACGATTGCATGGTTTCGGTAGCTAAGTTTTATTTAGATTTTATTGTTGAAGAATCATGCGGAAAATGTACTCCTTGCCGAATTGGAAACAAACGACTTTATGAAATTCTTGAAAAAATAACTCAAGGAAATGGCACAATGGAAGACCTTGAGCGACTTAAAAACCTAAGTGCTGTGATAAAAGACACATCGTTGTGTGGTTTAGGTCAAACTTCGCCCAACCCTGTATTATCAACTTTGACTAACTTCTGGGATGAATATTTGGAACATGTAACTCTTAAGAAATGTAGAGCAGGACAATGTAAGGCACTGTTGCATTATGATATTGATCCGGATATTTGCGTAGGTTGTACAGCATGTAAACGTTGCTGTCCGGTAAATGCTATTACAGGAGATAAAAAGCAAGCACATATTATAAATCAAGATATATGTATAAAATGTGGTGCTTGTGAAGAAAAATGTGCATTTGATGCTATTAGTGTTAAATTAGAAAAAAGAATACATACTGAACATGGAAATGATTAAATTAACTATAGATAATAAAATTGTAGAAGTAGAAAAAGGCACTACAATTTTGAAAGCAGCACGAAAAATTGGCATTGATATACCTACACTTTGCTATTTTGAGTTGTGTGATATGAAAATAGAAAATAAACCGGGAGGATGTAGGATATGTGTAGTTGAAATCAATGGTCGCAAAAATCTTGCTCCATCTTGTATTACAGAAGCTACCGAGGGCATGGTGGTAAATACTCACAATATTCGGGTACTCAATGCAAGAAGAACGGTGGTTAAGCTTATGATTTCAGATCATCCGTTTGACTGTTTAGTATGTGCAAAATCTGGAAATTGTGAACTACAAACAATAGCTACGAAATTTGGTATTAGAGATATTCCATACAAAGGAGAAAAATCAACATATAGAAAAGATACTTCGCCTTCTATTATACGCGATATAGATAAATGTATAATGTGTAGAAGGTGCGAGATGATGTGTAATGAAGTGCAAACCGTAGGCGCGTTATCGGCAGTAAACAGAGGCTTCAAATCGGTTGTAGCACCTGCGTTCGAAATGGATTTGGAAAAATCGCCTTGTACTTATTGTGGTCAGTGTGTGTCTGTTTGCCCTACAGGAGCATTGACCGAGGTAGACCATTCCAACGATGTGTTAAGAGCTCTATCAGACAGTAAAAAAACGGTAATAGTGCAAACGGCTCCTGCGGTGCGTGCAGCTTTGGGCGAAGAATTCGGACTTGAGCCGGGTACTTCCGTAACAGGAAAAATGGTAGCAGCACTTCGTCGGCTTGGTTTTAAGTATGTTTTTGATACCAATTTTGCAGCCGACCTAACTATTATGGAAGAAGGCACTGAATTACTCGGACGACTAAACAGACATTTGAGTGGTGATAGCTCGGTTAAACTGCCTATGCTTACCTCTTGCTGTCCGGGATGGGTTAATTTTTTTGAACATAATTTTTCCGATTTGCTTGACATTCCTTCAACTGCAAAATCGCCTCAACAGATGTTTGGTGCTATAGCTAAATCATATTTTGCCGATAAAATTGGTGTAAAACGAAACGATATGGTGGTAGTTTCTATTATGCCTTGTTTAGCTAAAAAATATGAGTGTCAGCGTGAGGAGTTTAAAGTTGATGGAAATCCTGATGTCGATTTTTCATTATCAACTCGCGAACTTGCTCAATTTATTAAACAAGCAAACATTGATTTCTTAGATTTACCAGATGAAGATTTTGATAATCCTCTTGGTGAATCTAGTGGTGCTGGCGTAATATTTGGCAACACTGGTGGAGTTATTGAAGCTGCTTGTAGAACAGCGTATGAATTACATACAGGTAAAACATTGGAGAAAGTTGATTTCGAAGCTTTAAGAGGTATGGATGGAATAAGATCGGCTACTATTGATTTTGATGGCTTACCTTTAAATATTGGAATTGCCCACGGTTTGGCTAATGCTCGAATTTTGCTAAATGAAGTAAGAGCCGGAAAATCAAACTATCATGCTATTGAAATTATGGCTTGCCCCGGAGGATGTATTGGTGGTGGTGGACAGCCTTTTCACCATGGAAATAGCGAATTATTAAAAAAGCGGGCTTCTGTTTTATATCAAGAAGATACTAATAAAACGCTTAGAAAGTCTCACCAAAATCCGCATATTATAAAATTATATGAAGATTTCTTAGGTGAACCCTGCGGACATAAATCGCACAAATTATTACACACAAAATATTTTGATAAAAGTGATGAGGTGTCTATTCATGAATAGTAAAAGTGATGTGGTGAAAATTGAAAAAATATCAATGTATTACACCAAACGTTTGCTTATAATGAGTGAATAGATATAAAAAAAGTAAAACAATTAGTAAATGTAATAGTATGGTTAATAAAATATTATCAGAAGATAAAAAAGATGATGGCATAAAACTGACCAAGAAAGATGGTGCAGAGATTATTAAAACGCTTGATAAATCAGAGCCTTTATACAAGTATGCTTCTGTTGAGAAAGAAAAGGTAAAAGTTAAACTAAAGCTCTCTGAAGAGAAAATTAATAAAATAAAGGAAATATGCAAGCTATTTGATAATGAAGCGGGAGAGTTAATAAATATTTTACACCAAACCCAACATTCATTAGGTTATCTGCCAGCTGAGGTACAAGAGGTTATTGCTCATGCGCTGAATGTTTCTAGTGCTCATGTATATGGGGTAGTTACATTTTATTCATATTTTACTATGATACCCAAAGGTCGTTTTCCAATATCGGTTTGCACTGGTACTGCCTGTTATGTGCGGGGTGCCGAAAAGGTTTTGGATGAATTCAAACGCCAGTTAGGTATAAACATGGGAGAAACATCCGTAGATGGTAAATTTTCATTAAGTTGTCTACGTTGTGTTGGTGCTTGTGGATTGGCTCCAGTGGTACTTGTAGGAGAAAAGGTATATGGTCGTGTGTCGCCAGATGGAGTAAAAGCTATCTTAGATGCTTACAAAGAAGTTTAATTTGGTATTAAAAATTCATATACATTTTTGTAAAATCTTGAACATTACAATAGAGGCGGTAATTTTATAATTTGTCTTTATGTAGAAAGTGCTTTGAATCGCCCCAAGCATTATATCCTATTGTATGTTTTATAAGGTGAACACGTGTATCAATGCAACTTTTGCAGTCTTCAGCATTTTCATCAGTACAGGGTTTATTTTCGTAGAGCGCATAGTTGTTTCTATATTTTCCGGGGGTAATGTTAGGCATAAGAATATTTGCTCCTATTTGAATTGCTTTTTCCCTTCCAATTTTATCAATTGCTTGAAGCGCGGTGGTTGCTGCTATATTGATTTCAGGCATCATGATACGCAATATGGCTATCATTTTTAAGCTTAGAAATAACCTTTCATTGAGTGGTAAAATGCTATTTTTATATTGGTAAAGAGGTGTGTCTTTATGTTCAATATATGGACCCATGCCACACATGTCTATATTCATTTCTTTCATAAACAATAGATCGGTTGCCAAATGTTCTATATTCTGAAAAGGTAGTCCTACCATTACACCAGTACCTACCTGATAGCCAATTTTTTTTAAATTATTAAGTGCATTTATTCTCTCATGCCAACTATGAAGTTGGTTGTGAGGGTGAATTTTATAATATAATTCTTCTGTTGCCGATTCTATGCGTAATAAATATCTATGTGCTCCACTTTCAAACCAATGTTGGTAGGTATCGGCAGATTGTTCACCACATGAAAGTGTAATTCCAATTTCTCCATTGGTAATTTCTTTTGCTAACTTCAGAATTCGGTCAATTTTACTTATAAAACCCGAATTTGCTATTTCACCAGATTGAATTACAACAGATCCATATTTGTTCTCATAGGCAAATTTTATAGCTGATAAAACCTCCGATTCATCTAAAGTATATCGATGAATAAGAGCATTAGACTTTCTAATACCACAATACAGACAGTCTTTGTGGCAGATGTTTGATAATTCTATTAAGCCTCGCAAGAATACAACATTACCTATATTGTCTTGTTTAATTTTTGCAGCAGTTTTAAAAAGAATTTTTACATTTTCGTCATTCAAGCTTAAAAGTTGAACAATGTCGCTTTTGGTAAATTCAGATTTTTCTAAAATATGTAAAATAGACATATATGTTTAAATTAATAATACAGAATTTTCATGTGTTTTTTTTAAATTTTAAGTTAAGGTCACATGGAACATCCATAATAATCAAGCTCCTTATTGTTAAAGCCTCTTTATAATGGATGTTTCATGTAAATATTCAAATCAGCGAAAAAATGGAGCAATAGCTCTATCAAAAATTCCGTTCATGTATGCTATTGCTAAACCATAATTGGTAATAGGTATTTCTGCGTCTATAGCAAGCTTGAGTCTGTTTTGTAATTGTTTTTTTGTCACCATACAACCTCCGCATTGTATAATAATAGCAAAACTGGTTATATCTTCTTTAATTTCAGAAAGTCCTGCAACTACAGTAAAATGCAGTTCTTTATTCGTAAATTTTGTAATCCAGTCAGGAAGTTTATATCGTCCTATATCTTCGCAGCTTACATGATGTGTACACGATTCGAGAATTAATACTTTATCGCCATCTTTTAATTTGGAAATATATGATGTTCCTTGTATATACTTTTCGAAATCGCCTTTTAATCGAGCAAAAATTACGCTAAATCCGGTAAGAGGAATGTCTTCAGGGATAAGTTTAGAAACCATTCCAAAAACTTGACTATCTGTCACAACCAAAGCTGGTTTGATACCAAGTTTTAAGAAATCTTCAATCTCAGTTTCCTTTATAGTTATGCAGATGCAGTTATTATTTAGTACATCTCTTATAGCCATGTTTTGTGGCAAAATCATTCGTCCATCGGGAGCTTCGCTATCAACAGGGGTTATAAGCAAAACAATATCTTTTGGTTTTATCAGGTTTGTAAAAAGTGATGTTTTTTGATATGCCGTTTGGGGTATTGTGTTCTTAATATGTTCAACAATAGCTTCAAAATTTGTAGGAGAAGAGCAACTGAATGAAACGGTTGTTGCAGAAGAGATTTTTCTAATTTTTTCAATTGTATGATTTGTAATTTCTTGTAAATCACTTTTATTATGAACTATAAGATAAGGAACCGCAAAATCATCAAATTGTTTTATTAGATTTATTTCAATATTGTCAAATTTATTGTTGGTAATCAATAAAATAGCACAGTCCACTGTTTTTATAGTAGCATTAGATTTAGCTACTCGCTTCAAACCAAGTTCGCCTTTATCATCAATACCGGCGGTGTCTATGAGAATTGCAGGACCAATACCAAATATCTCTACCGATTTCTTAACCGGATCTGTGGTTGTTCCAGCCTTATCTGATACTATTGATAAATCTTGACCAACAAGCAAGTTGATAAATGAACTTTTCCCATTATTTCTTCTTCCGAAAATACCAATGTGTGGTTTTATGTCATTTCCTTTATTCATTTTTTGAATAATCATTATTTATAAATATAAATCTCTTTCTCCTGCTTTAATGCGTTCTATTATAGAGCTTATTAATCGTTTTGTTTTTTCATCGTCAATTGTTGCCAAGTTTTTTTCTAATACGTTCCAAGCCTTTAAAGCTGTGTGAGGAGGAGCATAATCCATTATATATTCGGCCATCGTCAAAATTGCATTAGGAGTACAAAATCGTTTAATGAAACCGGGAACAGAAAATTCCATAAAATGCTCTCCTGTTCTACCTTTCCTGTAGCACGATGTACAAAAAGAGGGCATCATTTCTTGTTCCAGCAATTCATCAATAATTTCGTTTAGAGAACGATCGTCATTTATTTTAAATTGCATATTATTAATATCGATAGAGTCTTCATTAGATTTGGCATAACTTCCTAATTCTATTTTAGTTCCACCATCAATCTGCGAAACGCCAAACTGAATAATTTCATTACGCAACAGAGCAGGTTCTCTTGCGCTGAGAATCATACCGGCGTATGGTACTGCCAGACGCAGAATTGCAATTAATTTTGTAAAATCATCATCGTTAACAAAGAATTCATCGTTCAAATTGAGCTGTGAGGCATTCTGGATACGTGGAAAAGATATGGTATGTGGTCCAATGTCGTAGCATGCCTCTAAGTGATTGGTATGTCGCACTAAACCCATTACCTCAAATCGCCAATCATACAATCCGAAAAGCGCACCAATGCCCACATCGTCGAGTCCTGCCTCAAGTGCTCTATCTAATGAGGTGAGTCTATAGTTATAGTCAGCTTTTTTACCACTCAAATGATATTTTTTATAGGCATCAGGGTGATACGTTTCTTGAAACACTTGATATGTGCCTATACCAGCTTCCTTTACTGTTTTAAAACCTTCAATATCTAAAGGAGCTGCATTGATATTTACACGTCTGATTTGTCCATTTCCTTTTCGTACTTTATAAGCAGTTTTTACGGAATTAGAAATAAATTCTGGTGTATATTCTGCATGTTCACCATATACTAGTATTAATCGTTTTTGACCATTCTCTTCTAATGCCTCAATCTCCCTTACAAGCTCTTCTTCATTAAGTGTTTTGTGCAAAGCTTCTTTATTTGATGATTTGAACCCGCAATAGGTGCAATTATTGGCACACTTGCTTCCAACATACAAAGGAGCAAAAAGCACTATTCTATTACCATAAATAGTTTTTTTTAATGTTTTAGCTCCTTCTTTGATTTCGGCTATTAATTCAGGATTTTCTGTATTGACTAGAACTGCTACTTCTTCAAGATTGAGCCTCACTTTTGAAAGAGATTTTGAAATTATTTCTCTTACCTTATTTGCTGTAGGTATAGTGTTATTTATGTAGTTCCATATTTCTTCTGCGTCAATAAAAGGCAACATTGGTTTATCTTCAATCTTATATTTTTGGGGAGAAAGTTTCATGTAATTCTATGAAAAAATATTGTTTATAGCTATCTATACTAGCTTTTTAATGAGTTCAAAGGTACTGCATTATTAAATTATTATATTCTTTAGCATGGGTATTTATTAAAAAAAGTAAGCTTCTATAACGAATACTGTGGGTAAATGTAAATATTATATTTGGTAATCAATATATTCGAGGGACGGAGTCCTGTAATCTTAGTAATAGTTAATATGGAAATTTTCTTAGGGAGCGTAGCTCTGCAATCTGAAATATACTAATTAAAAACGTTTTCCCTGTTTCAAAAACATTCAACAGGTTTCCTTATTGATTAAATTTTATAGAAATTACACAAAACAATGATTAATCTCATAGTTTATAATTTCGTAAAACCATATATTATTTTTAGTTTTGGTTTTATAGGAAAATAGTCATGTAATATTTACAAAGTGATTATTTTCTATCCGAGAAAAATTAAACATTTTAACTAACCTAAACAACAGAAAAGAATGGATTCAACTAGCACAAATTCTAAAACTTATTCATTAAGTTACAATGGCACAGGAGGCGATTATTTCGGTGTTATTATTGTAAACTGGCTGCTCACCGTCCTTACATTGGGTATATTTTATCCTTGGGCTAAAGCAAACCAATTGAAGTATATTTATGGCTCATCTTCTCTAAACTCCGACGCATTTGCATTTCATGGTACCGGTAAAGAAATGTTCAAAGGCTTTCTGAAAACAATACTGATATTTGGAGCTTTAATGATTATTTTCGGCGCATTATCGCGGGTAAATCCTGTAGCTGCTGTTGTTGTTTTATATTTGGGTATTTTTGCAATTATGCCCCTTGCTATACATGGTTCTTACAGATATAGAATGTCTCGCACTTCATGGAGAGGTATCCGCTTTGCTTATAAAGGAAATAGAAACGAATTATCAATGAACTTCTACAAATGGGTTTTTTTAACAGTCATTACCTTTGGTATATACGGTTCTTGGATGGTTGTAAATCTGAGAGAATATTTGATTAGTAATATTAAATTCGGAAATATTGAATTTAATTATAAAGCAGATGGTGGAACCCTCTTAATTATCAATATAAAAGGTTATTTTCTTACTATTTTAACACTTGGTATTTATGCCGCATGGTGGCAGAAAGATCTGTTTGAGTTTTATGTGAATAATACAAAACTTACTAAAGATGATAAGACACTGAGTCTTAAATCGACAGTAACAGGTGGCGGATTTTTTAAACTCTTTCTTGTAAATCTTTTAATTGTTGTTTTCACCCTAGGATTAGGATATGCTTGGGTAGTAACCAGAACGATGAAATATATTTTTACTAATATAGAGATTGACGGAGATATTGATCTTGACAGCATTAGTCAGTCTGATGAAAACTTTACAAATGCAACCGGCGACGAAATGGCCGATTTCCTTGACATTGACTTTATAATATAATGATAAATATACAAGCTACATATTTCGATGGTATATCTTCTGTACCTAATATAATTAATATCTCATTCTGCGATACTGATGGTACTATTACATTGAGCAAAGCCGTAGGTGGAGTTTCAATGCTCAATGCAGAAGAGTTTTATTTTGAGAGATATGGAAATTGTTTGTATTTAAAAATAAGTGAGAAAGATGAAAGCTCTATAAAAATATGTGAAAGTGATTTTATAGAGCTTTTCATTAAATACAGAAAAAGAAAGAGAAAAATTGGAGTCTATGATTTCTTAGTTAATCAAAGTTTTAAAACGTATATATTTATAGCTGTTATAGTATTAGGTTT
>JADKDL010000015.1 GCA_016714605.1 Bacteroidales bacterium
GTTACTGTTACACAACTTCTTAATTCCAGTAATTTTAATTAAAATCGTTCAAAACAATTGATTCAGGCCATTTTAACGAATGCTGATTATTCCCGTGCAATTAATTTACTAAAATTTACATGCCGCAAATGCGCTAAATGCATGTAAAAAGTCGACTTATATAATTTGGCAGTTGTTTCCTTGTATTAATTTGTAATTTTTATTTGCAACCGGATTTTTTCGATTAATTTTAAATATTTCTTTAAGTTGTAACAATGATGCCATTAAAACATGTTTATTCGCTTGTTTTATTCCGCGCGTATTCACTCTCCGCATACCCATAAATTGAGCAATGTTCCTAGCACAGGTTCTACTGTTTTACTCCTTATACGAACCATTTTTTTGCATACTCGGTTTGCATACGTTCATGCATCCGGTCGTAATATGTTTTATCGACTGTATCATCCAGTTTTTTTAAATTTCGTTTTCTCCCCTGCACAACTTTTCTTAACAGACAATTTTTGCAATCCGTTTCACTGCTTCGATAGATTTTTTTATCATAACCTTTGCTGTCGGTTCTTATTCCTTTAAATGGTAATATTGCTTTATTTCCACGTTGACATTCATATTGATCCTGTTCCTTATTGTAAATAAATCCCTCTCTTGAGTTGCGGTATTGACCAAAATTCGGAATGTATGCAGTAATATTATTTTGTTCCGCATGAGCAAGAGTAAAGCTACTATAAGCGGAGTCAGCACCTATTTCTGCAATGGTAATATTATTTTGTGCTAAATTATTTATTGCTTGATCTAATATTGCAGGCAAACATTGGCTATCCCGTTTATCTGCAAAATTGGCCATGGCTCCGGTTATAACATGGTGCGCATCATCCACCGCCAACTGCCCAAATAGTTGAGCTGACGTGCCTTTCCGGGCTTTACCGAGATACGTTCAGGGTCCGTAGGGCTATAATGTGTGTGATTGGATAAAAACTTTGGACGGATAATATCACCATGTTCATCAGGGTTATTTATTTTATTAGTTTGACCGGTAATATTACCTTTTCCGGGTTGGTCTTTATATTCTTTCTTTCAAGATGATGTTTATCTACCCATTTTTTTGTTGATGCTTTTACGGTTTGATTTTCATTTGCCGGTTTTTCATCGTATCATTTTTCTGCTTGTCATCAGA
This sequence comes from Bacteroidales bacterium, assembly GCA_016714605.1. Taxonomy (GTDB): domain Bacteria; phylum Bacteroidota; class Bacteroidia; order Bacteroidales; family UBA1715; genus JADKDL01. Next base: position 1,172 of record JADKDL010000015.1, read on the forward strand.
TTCATTTTCTAATGATTCTATATAATCTACAGCTCATCAACAATTTCTTTTTCTAACAATAAATCTAAACTTGCATTTGCTTTTATAAATGCAGAATCAGTGCTTGGCGCTTACCCCTAACCATGCCTTGCTGCACAAGTGATAATACTTTTGAAATAATTGTAAAAATATTTCCTCTCCATACATTGTCTAGTTCTGCTTAATGTATGCCGGCAAGGGTTCGTCGATATCATACCCAATAAAATATAAAATATCCAATCGCATGGAAGCAGTGATTATTATTCTTCTGTCGCTAGAAAGGTTTCAAAATAACCTACCATCATTAATTTAAAAAATACAACCGGGTCTATACTTTGCTGTCCTTCATCGCCATAAAAAGAAGCTGTCGCTTGATATAAAAATTTGAAATCTAATGCATTATCAACTGCCGATAAAAATTATCTTCCGGAACTCGGTCGCTTAATTGAAAATGGACAAATATTTTCAGGTAGCGTTTTTTCCTTGCATAAGCTAAGTTAAACAGCCTTTTTTGACGCCCAAAAATCCATTTTAAACATGAAAATGTGTACATTTGGGTGGTTGTGCAACGAGCACAGCACATTTGCGCCAGCGGGGTGACGACCACCACAGCATATTTTTCGATAATCTAAAACTTCGTAATTTTATTAAAGATTTTCGATTGCCTGACCCGCCGTCGCAAATCTGCATAACGTTATAGCCAATTGTAAATGGACACGCTAACATTAGGACACGGACATAGAAAAGGTGAAACTTTCAAGAATGGCTCGACAAAAGCTGACAGAAAATATATTGACTTTATTGTTTCAGGGCAATCGCTCGGACAACTTTTTGGACTTCCAGACTTTGACAGAATTGGGACTTTCGGTTGGACAAGCAACAAAGAATATGAGAACACTCAAATAGACGAGTTTTTAGGACTTACAAAACCTACATTGGAAACTGGCCGGACTTGTTTTTATGTTTGTCCTGAGTGTGGCGACATTGGTTGCGGTGCAATAACCGCAAAAATTGAAATAACAGAGAAAAATGTAATTTGGAAAGACTTTGGTTATGAAAACAATTATTCAGAACCCGACTTGAATGACTATATAGAAATCGGACCATTTACCTTTGACAAAAACAATACGTTGAGATACTCGAAACACTAAAAATATTGACGATAGAATGAGAACAACTGGCTATAACAGCACATTTGCAATAGGCGGGGTTTCCCGCTTCGTAGATAGTTTGATGGTAACATAAGTTTTGTCTTCGAATAAACAATGCTGAAAATCCGCCCATCGCAAATCCATAACGTTATAGGGCATTTTTAAAGCCAAGAGAATAACATGGGAAAAAGTAAAAACTCCATAGAAAAGACATTAATTGACAAGATCTCTGATGTTAAACTTTTGACACTAACGAGTGATTTGTGTGATGGCATACTTGATTCAAGTGTGGATGATTTATCTGCTTTAAAGAAATTCCAATACTTGGAACAATTGTTAATTTCTACAAATCCGGTATTGGAATTAGAGATAGAATATATTTAAAAAATTAGCTAAGTTCTTGACATAACCAATGAAATTTCTCGACGAGAAGGATAAATTTTAGAAAATCTTAATAAAAATGCAAAAGAAAAAGAAAGATTAAGTGAGAAATTGTTTCTATTAATTGACAGATTGGATGACTTTGCTAAATCAATTAATAGCCAATTCGTTTATTGCATTGGCTGAATTTAGAATTACTATAAATGAGTTTATGACCTAATTTATGCTATTGAGAATTTAAAGCTACACTATTTGGATCAGTTTACTGATTATTTAAAATTAAAGTGACAAATCTTGACCAAGAAAGTAAAGACCACTTCTTGATTTGCGGATTGTTTATGTTTGACAATAAAAAAAGCGTTAGAAGTGCATATCAAGATTTGACTCTAGATATATCCCTTCAGGGATAGGTATTAAATTCGTAATACATTCATGCAACATCGACATTCACGAAATAACTAAGTCATTTATAAGTAAGGTTTTATCAATGAATATATCTGAAATAAAAGGCAAATTTGAACATGATATAAAGGAGCTAGATTATCAGCAAACTGAGCTGTATTTAAATAAAATGAATGTGGAAGAACTTTTACAATCCCAGTTTGATGAAGAACTAAACCAATTGGCTTTCGGCAAAGAAAATATGCTACGACTTAGAAAAGTAAATAATGACTTATTTCATCTAATTCACCCAAATGCTAAAAAGAAAAAAACTCCCTCGTAACAGCTACTACCCAAAGTGGTGGTTCAGTGGTTAAATCAAGCTTTTTACTTCTATCAAAGTTTGTGCTTGGTTGACAGTGAAGCGCTTTGAAATCGCCAACTTCTTAAACCCGCAAAACGTTATAACCAATAGTTCAGGGAAGTCACTATCCTATTGAAAAGTACAACAAACATGCTCAGAGGACTTTTGACAGACTGAATAATAGGCGACGAAGACATTTTCATGTGCAGCAAATCAACCGATAGACTCTTGTAAATATTCTAAATATTTCTTAATTTTAATCTTACTCAATGAAAAATTTATCAAAACTTGGTCTTAGGTTCCATGGACTTCTTTTCGTTACCTCAATATTATTGAGCACGTTGTTTTTTAATCAGACAACATCGTTACAAGTCAAATGTTAAAATGAATTGATATGGAACAAAGGTTTTCATTAAAAGCGTATCTCATCGATTGCAACTGTCATTCTTTTACAAAAAAGATGTTGTTGCAGATGTTATTATTCTAAGATATCATCCTTGATGAAAGTTTTGAAAGTTATAATTGGACATGGATTTCAATGGCGAATAGATTTCTGGTTTTTAAATACTCTGGTATATTTAATGGTCGAGCGGTTCCGGTTGGACAACTTCGACGATTGAATTTAATTGTGATTGACCCATTATCTGAAGCCAATCAAGTTGCAGGCAATTCTTTCTCTACAATTTATTCATATTATAAATATTGGCCCTATGCACTATCACTGGATACTTAATAAATAATAATTTAGACTTTCACTTATGGCTTTACAATGGCCAGCAAGTTGAGATAGGCAATGGAACCAGTTGGACTCATGACAAGGACGCTGGCTACTGGTGGCCTAGCATGGAGGATCGTTATTTAGGCGTGCATTTTGTTGATGCAGGCGCAATTACCATTATGGGTGGATACGGTGCAGTGTATTAACAGCGCGGAGGTGCTGTGATAAAAGACTTTGCATATGAAACTGAAACAGATCACCCGATTATTGCCGGTGATACTGTTGGTTATGTTGGCATAGAAAATTTTACCAATTCGATTAGCGCTACAGTATATAGTTTCAGTAAGGATATTTATATCCTTACTGGAACTATCAAATACTGAAGTAGTTATTTACAACTTAAAATGGCAAACAAATTATTAGCAATGTTTTGCAAAGTAAGAGTGAATCAATAAGTATGAAAAATTATCCGCCGGTGTTTATTTGGTGACTTTGTTGAATGATGGAAATCGGCTTTGACAAAAAGTTTTCATCGAGTAAATCGTATGAACCACGGGTTTATAACAAAACCTTTGCAAAATGGCTTGGTGACGAGTAACCATGAAAATTAATCTTAAAATAAAATTATAGCGTACCATGAACTATATCGTTTAGTTGCCGCCACTTCGCAAAGCTTCTAAACGTTATGTGTCATGCTTGGGCGACAGTGCAAACCCGAACTGACCATCAAAAAATGAACTTTTAAAAACACTGATGACGGATAAACAAATAGAACACGGTTTTTTGGTTTTGGGACAAAGCAAATGACTTTCCGCCTGACAGTATAACTTATCCAAAGGAATATACTGGACAGACAAAAGTTAATATTGCTTGCACTCAGCTTTTAGTGTTATCTGCGACAGAACAAAAGAAACTTCTCAAAGAGTGGATTGACTTTTTGCCAACCTGCCAGAACATAGAAAATCTTTGTAATTTACAACGCATACGACACAACAACTTTTTGACAGCGTTTGTAAACTCAAAATTTGGTTGGACTTAACGTCAAGTGGAGCAACATAAAAACGCTCGACAACATTTCGGCCTTAACAAACTTGAAGTATTTGAGTATTGGCAGTTCATCGCAAATAGAAAGCATTACTCCTTTAGCAGGCATGACACAACTTGAAGTTCTACGGATAGAAAATTTTAAGAAGATAACAGACTTCTCTCCGTTATCAGCTTTGACAAATCTTCAATTTTTTTCTATTGAGGGCGGCATGTATACAAAACAAAAGGTTGACACATTTGAACCATTCAGTAAGTTGACCAACCTGGTTTATTTTAGTGCTGTTATGATTAGTTGTGTTGACAAACGAATTGACCCGATACTAAAACTAAAAAACTAAAAACTATAAACTGGGCTTTTGACTTGACTTCAGAAGACATGGACAAATTGGAAACAGAGCTACCAACTTAAAACACTTTCCTCATCGTAACTTTAAAAGCAATATGGACAAGTTAAATCCATTTTATCTTGACAACAAAAAATATGAAAGACAAAATAGCGCGAACATAACAGGCGTTGGCAAAAAGCGGGTTCAGTGGTTAATTGAGCTGTGCTTCGTATCAAGTTCAATACTGGCAGAAAGTTTAGTGCCCCGAAATCCGCTTCTTCGCCAAGCCCGAAAACGTTTTGGCATGTATCAGGTAATTTGTAATTTTAGTGATGGAAGTAGTGTTACAAAACCTTTTATAAAATTGTAATAATGGCAAGCAAATTTTTCTTTATTACAATATTCAACAGCAGCAGCAGCCCTACTTGGGGTTACTGCTGCTTCCAAACAAGTGTTTATACCGATATTGACCGATGTAGTGCTGGATGAACCTGATGAAATGTTTGGTATCGACCTGGATGACGATGGATTGAACGATTTTACTTCTTTAATGAAAGTTTTACGACTACTGTTTTTATGGTGACTTGGCAAATGTAAAAGCTCTTTTGTTGGTGCGTTTGATACAATGTTAAATGGAATTGCAGGAAGCACAGGATTTTGTCAGGAGGTGGCGGATATACTTATTATTGGCCGTTTGCTTTACCCAAGAAAGTGTTATCGATGAGAATTTAAATTTCTTTAATAATAACTATCAATCACTTGTTTTAATCAAATACAAAACGGATATACTTTTTATATTACCTCAAGGTAATTGGACATCGTTTATGAAGGTAAGAATTCAAACCAATACATTGGCTTCAGGTTTATAGATGAAGAAAATGCAAAAGATATGGTTGGATCCGTTGCTCAGTAATAGATAGCGGCCGAACCTAATAATTCATGACTATGCATATGAATTGCAACCGGATTATCCATTATTGCCGGTGATACAGTAAGCTATGTTGATATTAAAGGACAGCCTTCACTTGTTGCATCGGTTTATAGTTTAATAAAGCCGTCTATATTAACTTACAAATTCAGACCCCGACACAATTAACAATTGTTGATCTTAATTTGCAGACTATTTTGGCTAAGACATTTTATACCATCAAGTTGAAATTGTTGAAATGAATTACTTCGCAAAAAGAATTATTTAGTAACTTTAAAGAGGGCGAAAAATTACTTAACCGCGAAAGTGGCAATTGAATAATCGAAAAAGACCACATCCATAACAAAAGCTTTGCAAATGGCTTGCTGACGGAATTATTAATATTCATCTTCAAATAAAATTTATAGATAACCATGAAACATACCCTTTTGCTGCCGCCACTTC
>JADKDL010000016.1 GCA_016714605.1 Bacteroidales bacterium
TAGCCTGTTTCGATTTTACAATTTCTGAAAAACAACAACTAAATAAAAAAGAAAGATATTGGTTCTTTTCTTCTTGCTCTATGAAATTATTTGTATTAAAATCAAAATCGGTTAAATTGATACCGATTATTTCGGAAGCGTACTGTAATTTACTATTGAAATCAACATTATTAATTTCCAGCACTTGCATTTCTTTGCCTGTATATTTAAGCGTAAAAGCAGGAAAAACATGTGCTGTGTTTATATTCATTAGTGATTAATTCGAAAAATAGTATTTTTTCTAGATGCCCAATTTGATTAAATATTTACAATATTATTGCCATGCTCAATAATGAGTAGTTGCATTTTAATTAACTCACCTACAGTTCTTACCGGATTTTGTACGCTGTATTTACCTATTGTTTTTAATTCAATATCAAGTTGATATTTCTTCTTAAAAATCTCAATAAGTTCTAAAAACATTAGAGAATCTCCGTCTAAATCATCAAAGATATTTGTAGTGTCATTAATTTTTGATATATCCGTTTCGCACTCTTCAGCAAAAAAATCTAATACAATTTCTCTTACCTCATTTTTAATTGCTTCTGTTATCTCTGCCATAATTCTCTGTTAAACATTATTGATTTGCAAAAATATAAAATTGAATGATAATAAACAATTTGATTGTGATATGTTGGAAAAATATTTTATAAGTGTGAGTTGAAAATGTCACAAAATGGTTACTTGAATGTGAAATTTGAATTTGTTATTAATTTTTGAGAGCTACTTTATCTATCAGAAAATAATCGTGTAGAGTTGGGTCTACTGCAATTCGTTCATTAGTTTTTAAATTTTTAATTATTACAAAGTCATGATTTTTCCAAAATGGTGATGATAAATAATAGTGAACATTTTTTTCAAAAACGTATAACTGTGCTACGTATGCTTTTGCAATCCAATCATTGTCTAAATTACTTTTTTTCAATAGAATATTACAGACAAGAGCGTAAAACTGTGCGTATCCTACACAATTTGCTTTTTCTGATTTCAGTAATAAATTCGGATTGTTTTCTGCTTTACTTGTTGTGAAATTCAATTGTTTTGAAGTTACCAATAACGATTTTTTTATTATCAATTCGATTGTATGTTCTTCAATATTTGACATTTGATTATTACAAAAAGCTACAAAATTGGTGTCAGGTTTATAAAACAACTTTCTTTCTTCTAAGGTTTTATATTCTAGAATGCTACTAACTATTGCATTGCGCATAAAGAATCCTGTTAATATAATTATTGCTAAGATTAGTACAATTGTTAATGTTTTTTTCATATGCTCTTTATAATTGTAGCTCTTATTGCTTTTTGTAAAACAATTTTGCTTTGATAATTTTAATTGTTACTGTTGTTTATGTTAGATTAATTTTAGTCGAGTTTATATAGATTTTTATTTATATAAAGAGCTTATTTTGAGTTTATATATGAATTTCAAAAAAATCAACCGCAAGATAAATTACACTTACGGTTGATTTTAAATATAAAGATATTGTTTAAAATTTAGTCTTCTTCTACTTTATTTTTATTATACTGATGAAGATCTCGGGTGTTTTTTTGAACTGCAATTCCCCCAAACAATGACAACAAAAAGGAAAACGCATAAAATCCTTTTTCACTTGGTAATAATGTTGAGTTCCAAAGCCCAACGGTCAATAGTACAATTGCTAAAATTGTTGAAAACCAACTTATTCCATAATAGAGATCTGTAACCGGTATTTTTTCTAACCTATCTCTTACTGTTTTTTGCACTGATACAACTGAAAATAAACCATACATTAGAATTGTAAAATAATAACCTTTTTCATTCAACGCCATTTCTGCACGCGATAATCCAATTAAATAACCTGCCATTCCGGCTCCTAGAGCTATCCATGAAGCTCCAATAAATGCATTTGAAGGTTTACTCATAATTTTGTTTGTTGATTAATAACTAATTTAAAATTATCATTCTTTATCGAACAAAGATTATGCCTTTTATTAATTATTTATGATATTTATGTTTAGTTTTTTACTCCAATAACTAGGTTTATGAATGTTGATGTCTGATTATTATTAAATATGTTATATTGTAATAATAATTTGGAGTGTTTTCCTCGTTTATTTAGCCTAGAAAGAGTTTTTTAAATCGCTCACCTCTATATGTTGGATTGTTTAAGGTGATAAATTGCTGCAGATTTATTAACTATATCTTTTTGAAAACCAAGCAAGCATTATGACCTCCAAAAGCGAATGAATTTGATAGTGCTGCGGTTATTTTCAGTTCTCTGCTACCTTCGGGTATGTAGTCGAGAGTGAGCTCCGGATCGGGATTGGTGAGATTTATGGTTGGATGTACCATTTCTTGATGTACCGACATGGCTGTAATAGCTGCTTCTATTGCTCCGGCTGCACCTATAGTGTGCCCAAGCATAGATTTTGACGATGATATGGCAATATTCTTTGCATGCTGCTCAAAGGTCTTTTCTATAGCCAATGTTTCGTACTTGTCGTTAAGTGTTGTCGAGGTGCCGTGTGCGTTTATGTAGTGTATGTTTTCTTTAGAAACGGAAGCGTGTTTCAAAGCTTTTTCCATTGTTTTTGCCATACCTTCACCATCGGTTTTGGGCGACATTATATTATATGCTTCACTGGTAAGTGCATATCCGGCAAGTTCGGCATAAATTTTTGCGTTTCTTTTTTTTGCAATCGATTCTTTTTCTAAAATAAGTATTCCGGCACCTTCTCCTATCACAAATCCGTCTCGGTCGGCAGAAAATGGGCGACTGGCGGTTTCTGGTGATTCGTTTCTTGTCGAGATTGCATAGAGTGCATTGAATCCTTTTATCTCTTCTGGGTTGATAATGGAATCGGCACCTCCAACGATAACCAAATCGGCTTGGTCTTGCTTAATAAGTTCATAACCTTGGGCTATGGCATAAGCAGATGATGCACATGCGGTTGCGATTGTATAATTTGGTCCTTCAAACCCAAATTCTAATGAAATCCATGCCGATAGAGCATTGTTCATTCCTTTGAGTATAGTGTTTTTTTCATCGGTTTCTTTTTCTATACTCGAATTGCCGGTATTCACTACTCCTAGAATTACAGCGCAACGTTCAGGCATATAGCTTTCTACTGGTATCTGATGTTTTTCAACGGCTTCTTTGGCACAGGTCAAACACATTCTTGATACTCTAGTCATTTGTTTGGCTATTCGTTTCTTTATATATTGAGAGGCATGGTCTTCAAAATTTTCAGGCAACTGCCCTGCAAAACGGGTTTCCAAATCTTTTGGGTCAAACAATTGAATAGGTTTTATTCCGCTTTTCCCGGCAAGTAAATTTTGCCAACTAGTTTCAATATTTAAACCAAGAGCTGTAATTATATTTATTCCGGTAATTACAATTTTATCAGTCATGTTTTTGCTTCAAATAGGGTTAAATACCTGTACCATTATACTCTTCCAATGCAAAATGCAAATCTTTTTGGTTGCATTTATTCTCGGTTATGGTAGTTTCTATTGCATTATTGTAAGCTGCTTTTAATTGATGAATTATATATTCACTTATATCGGTATCTATTTCAATATCTTTATTTTCTGAGCTAGAATCGGTGTTGTAATTATAAAAACCGCAGCCCGTTTTTATTCCAAGTTTTTGTTGATTATAAAGGCTTTGCAAATGGTCGCATAGAATTTTATAATAGTGAGGATTGTCTATTGTAGGCATGTAATTCATTACCGAATGGTATAAAACATCTATGCCTATTTGATCCATGGTTTCAAATACTCCCATTGGAAATAATTCTTTTCTTACCATAAAATCTAGCTGTGCATATGTTAGATTTTTTTCTTTAGCCAAGAAACATGCGGTAGCTTGTACTTTGAGCATTATCTTGTTTAGAATGAAGGCATTGCTTTGATCTTGTAGCAAATAAAATTTATTGATTTTTATTAAAAATTGTTCTACAGTTTTTATTACATCTGTATCGGTATTGTTGCTTACAATAAGCTCTACAATGTTTTTTAATTCAACAGGGTAGAAGAAGTGCAGTCCTATAACACTGTTCTTTACAGAGCAGCTACTACCAATTTCTGAAGGGCTTATTGAAGATGAATTTGAAGCGAATATGGTTGTTTTTTTTACAATAAAACTAAGTTTTCTGAAAAGGTCAATTTTTTCGTCTTTGTCTTCTTTTATACATTCTATAATTAAATCGGCTGTAGCAAGTGTGTGAATGTCAGCAGTTATAAGCTGATTTTCAATTCTGTATTTGAAGCTTTCCTGTGTGATTATATTGTTTTTAAGCTGTCTTTCTAGTTTGCGTTTGTTTTTTTCTTCAGCTTTTTCTGCATGAGATCTTCTATACCAAACTATTTTTATATTAAAGCTGCTCATATAGTTGAAAAGACTGGTACCCATTTTACCACCACCTATTATGCCTACTTTTTTTATTTCTTGCATCATATTTTTGGTTATATCTCAAATTATTAACCGATATAGATTCTAGTATAAAATCTAAATTGAAATTTATTTTTATAACTCCCTGTAAAAGTTTCTGATATGCAATAATATACAGCAACTGTTTCTGTACAGAGTTTTTTATAAATCAATTATTATACCTTAGTTCGTAAAACGAATTATTTCTTGCAATACAAAACTACAAAAAAATTAATAATATTCAAGACAAAAACCAGCTTGCATAAATTTACTTACTTCCGTTACAAAGCTTAGTACCAAATCGTGTTTGTTAAGTTTTTCTTCTCTCAATATTTTGTCAAGGCAAATAAATACCATTGGAGGCCCTGCATAGCCCATTGATGCTATTTTTGTGTATAGTGAATCTTTAGGAATATTAAGTTTTTCGCATTCTTCAATTACAAGTTCCGAAATATGTTTTGATGGGAAATTTACTTGAAAATATTTTATCTTTTGTGTGTTGATAGAGTAGGTATCAATCATACGTTTAAGACCTTTGTAGAAAACGGTACCATCGGGTTCGTGGAAATGCTCACGCAAGTTTTCATTAAACATCTGAGCGAGATGATGGTAACCTAATTCAAATTCTTTTTGCGGATTCATCCAATATGCCGGTCTTTTGTTGAGCATGGCCGGAGGTTTCAATCCGCCTACCGATTCGGTATGGGCACAGTTTACGAACAGCCCGCCCGATTTGTAGTCGTCTTGAGCTTGTAAAATTAGCGCACCTGCACCATCGCAAAGGAAATATCGGAGGAAGAGCTCTTCTTTTTTCACCAATGGCTGATTGTAATATTCAGCAACCAGTTCAGACGATGATATATTTGCCGATACAACAAGTGCTGTTTTGGCTCTGCCTAGTCTTATAAAATCATAAGCCACCAAGAAAGCTTTGTAAGCCGAAGTGCAATTGGCATGTATAGAAATCTCGGCACAATGTTCTATGCCCAAAGCTTCCTGTATGCGCACCGAAGCGGTTGGCATTTGGTCTTGATGGGCACTGCCATATGCTATAAAATCTATGTCGGTTGGTTTTATGGCAGACATACTTATTGCTTTCTGGGCAGCTTTTACAGCCATGCTTATATTGTCGTCGGTAAAGGTTCTGGTTTCGGGGTCTATTGCATAGTGATAATATGAAACCTCAAGAAGTTCATTCATGATTTCTTTCATGCGCGCCATCCATTTTAGAGTTTTTTGGGGAGCATTGGTGAGTTCGCCTAAATAGTAATCTACCTCTTGTATGGTTACTGCTTTGCCGGGTAGATAAGAACCGCTGCCAATTATTTTTACCGGAACATTATTCATCTGTGTGTTTTTTTTGACTGAAAGAATATTTATTCTTAAAGAAAATCATGGTTTAAATATTTGAAATAGAACTTTTTAATTCCGCCAACTCAATTTCTATCAAGCGTTATCAATTGTATTTGAATTTATTCTTTTTAAATACTCTTTTTTGCGAATTACATTGTAATTATCAGGTAACGATTTTATAAAAAGGTGAGCTTGATTTAGTAATTCATTTTTATTTGTAATGTAATCAATAATTCCTAATTCCAGTGCCTCTTCAGAAGAAACAGAATCGGCTTTAAGAATTAGTTCTAATGTTTTATATGTACCTACAAGTTTTTGAGTATTTACAATGCCACCAAGCCCTGGAATTACTCCAAATTCTGCCTCTGGTAAGCCAATAAGTGCAGAAGTACCGGCAAAGCGGAAATGAGCATTAAGAGCCAGTTCTGTTGCTGAGCCTAAGCAAACGCCAGTAATACAGGCAATTGTTGGTATTTGTAGGTTTCTAAATTGTTCAAAGACTGAGCTGTTTTTGGTTATTTCATCCGGGATTGTTTTGTTGTTTTTAAAAAGTCCGAAAAGCTCGTTAGTATCCGCACCTGAAGAAAAATGGCGACCTTGTCCGCTTATTATTACACCTTTAATTGCTTTGTTTTCTGATATTTGAGCAATGCATTCGGCAAATTCCTCAAAAAAGGACATTTTTAGTTCGTTTTTTGGCGGATTATCTATTGTAATATTTGCAATAGAATCATTGATATGTATTTGTATAAGATTTTTATTCACCTTATTTTTTTCTATAATTGGTCAAATAGTACTCTATTAAATATCTAATTATCTTCGCTTTCTATTTGTTTTGCCAGTTCACAAAACAGTTCTGTTTCTCGTTTAAGTGCAGCATCCATTGTAAGAGTCTCTGCATTTCTAATTGCTTCAACTACTGCATTCACTACACGTTTTGACCTGTTTTTAGTAATATTTTCAATAAATTGCAAACCTTTTTCTATAGTTTTTTTTGGTTCACAAATTTCATCTATGATTTTTAAATCAAAAGCAGTTTGAGCATCAATTATTTCACCTTTTTAGAATAAGCTCCAAGGCTTTTTTTTTTTTCCAATGGCTGTGGTAAGTTTAACCGTGCCTGAGAGTCCGGGCATTAAGTTTGCCTGAGATTCTGGAAAGGCAAAAAGAGCTTTTGATGAAGCAAAACAAACATCGGAATTAAGCATAATTTCCATTCCGGCACCCATACAAACTCCTTCAACACAAGCAACTATAGGTATATTAAAAGATTGCATTGTTTGTAATAAATTCTTTCCTGCAGTTAATTCATCGGCCAAATTTCCAGTTCTGCTCATTTCGTGAATGGTACTTATATCTGCTCCGGCAGAAAAGTGTCTGCCTATTCCGCTTATAATGATGGCAATACAATCATTACTTTGAACTGCATCTTCAAGTTCTTTTTGGGAAATAAATTCCGGTCTTGTAAGATAGTTTTGTGGTTGATTGTCGAGATAAATGCAGCAAATTTTGTTTTTTACAACAATACTATTCATTTATGTATGGTTTTATTTCAATAGGAATATCCAAAGGAGACCGATTTGAATCTATAAATACACACTTAATACTAGCTTTTGCTATTTTTTTATTTGTGTCTTTGAGAAAGATATTTTGTTTGAAGATTATAAAAAACCCTTCTCTATACATGCTGGTTTCAATATAGGCATTATTGAAAATTTTCAGTTCGTTTATGTATCTGATATTTGTTTCTACCACTACCAAAAAACTTTTGGTTACCTCAAAAATTTTTAGAAGTCCGGTCATGTTTACAATTTCCCAACGAGCTTGTTCTAAGTAGTTTATATACACCGCGTTGTTTACATGACCAAAAGAGTCAAGTTCATATCCTCTTACTTGAAAAGAGTAATTAAAAGTTTGTTCCAATTTCCTTAGCTATATGATTATTTTCTTCTTTTACAATTTTTCCCATTTTCCTTTGGGTAATTTGGGCAAATATCAATTTATAAATTACATCATTCAAATTTTTCTCACTTTTTTTGAATGTTTTATAATAAAATTTCAGTCTTTCCCAATGAGCACTCGCACTAAAGCCTTTTTTTGCAGTCTCGTTCATGCCTTTTAGTACCATATCGGGAGATAGTTGTGGATGTTCAATATTCGATAAAGCTGATGGATCGCTATTTACAAGTCCTTCTGCAACCATTTTATTCCACAATCTGCTTCCTGGCAGAGCTCTGATAGGCGTAAATACCGGTATGATATTCGTTTCTTTACAAAATGCCAAGGTGTCGTAGTATGTTTGAAGGCTGTCGGTCTCGTAACCAATAGCAAACCAACCCGAAATTATTATGCCTTGCGATTGAATAAAAGCAATATTATCTTTCATTTGTTTGAGTGGATCGCTCTTACTATTTATGCCCATTTTATTATATGCCCCACTAGATTTTAGAGTGGTGGTGTTTACCGATTCTAAGCCCACGGCAGCATAGATAAGCCCCGATTTTGCAGCCATTTTTATAACCTCTCTTCCTTTTTCAGTAGAAGCTGCATCAAGGTTTGCCTGACCGTGCCAGTATTTCTTATTAGGAATTTCGGCTATTTTGCTGTAAAGCTCAATGTAATAGTCATAACAGTTAGCTCTGCCAAATACCGTGTCGTCAAGTATATAATAGAAATTTTTAAAATTCTTAATATCATTCACAACGTCATCTATTGGTTTGAAGCGAAGTTTGGTGCCAAAAATATCGCTTACCATACAAAAATCGCATGCTATTGGGCAGCCTCTCGATGCAAATGTGAGGTCGAATGTATATTTTCTTTTAAAAAGATGTCGATGTGGAGTTGGTAGATTTGAAAGATTTGGCATTTCTTTTTGTTGATATATGGTATGATTTTCTGCCGTAAACGGAACAGGTGAACATACATAAAAATCTTTCAGTTCTTTATTTTCGTAGTCTTTGAGTAATATAGGCCAAAGCTCTTCGGCCTCTCCAACTACAACAGTTCTTGCATGTTCCTTAGCTCTCAATGGCATTGCACTCGCTTGTGCTCCGCCTAAAATCACAGTCTTGCCCCGTTTTGTGAATTCATCGGCAAGTTCAAAAGCAGTTGCTTCTGCCGATTGACGCATACTGATTCCTATAATTTCGCTATCGGTATCGTAGTTCACTTTTTCCGGTTCCCACAGCATGTCTATCAGTGTATAATCATGCTCTGGTGCTACCGATGCTAAGATGGGTAACGAAAGAGGCATGAACGGATCTCGCTTCAAAAGAGGGTCTTGCCGGTGTGCAGCAAGTATAAGTGTTATTTTCAATTTTTTATTGATATGATTCTTAATGTTTTATTGTCGGTTATTTACAATTCAATAGTTAAATGATGTAAGTAAACAGACTTTAGTGCAACAAAATTACAATTTTTTAAAAGAATACGTAACAAACCTTTTACAAAAGCATTCGTAATTTTATTTTTTTTTGTAATTATTTCTTTATTAACAAGATTACAAATCGTTTTGTCTGTTTTTTAATTTTTTATGACTATAATTGTAAGTAACTCGCTAGGAATTTGAACCAAATTAATGCAATTTAGCAGACTCAAAAGAAAACGCATAGTTTTTGAAATTTAAAATGCCATAATTACAAGAAAATTGATGAAGAAAATATTAGTAATTTATTATACTCAAACCGGTCAAATAAGAACTATTTTAGACTCTATCATTTCAGGGTTTACTGATATGAGTATGGTTGAGATAGATTATGCTGAAATAAAACCGTCAAAGCCATATCCATACCCATGGAAAGAAGCTTTTTACAATAGTTTTCCAGAGTCGGTGAAAGGTATTCCTTGTCAACTTGAGTCTTGGGATTTTGATTTAAATAAAGAGTATGATTTAGTGCTTCTGGGAATGCAAGTTTGGTATTTGTCACCATCTATTCCTGCTAGTTCATTTTTGCAACATCCTGAAATTAAAATATTTCTGAGGGGTAAGAATGTAGTTACGGTAAATGGAGTTCGGAATATGTGGTACACTTCTTATTTGCTATGTAAGAAATATTTAGGTGATGCCGGAGCTCATTATCAAGGAAATATTGTGATGTATGACAGAACGGATAATTATATTGCAGGTATTACCGTTATAGCGTGGATGGTACATGGGAAAAAGAAGCTTGCACTATTCCCTCAATCAGGGGTGAGCGATGAAGATATATTGAATGCCAAGACGTATGGACAAATTATTTATAGTAATTTAATAGAAAATACTTTGTCCAAATTGCAAGAAGCCCTTGTTTTTGCAGGTGCAGTAAAGGTTAAGTTTCATTTGATGAAAATAGAAATTGTAGCTAGAAAAATATTTGTAAAGTTTGCCGATTTTGTGTTAAAAAAAGGAAGCTATGAAAGTCCGTTGAGAAAGACAAGAGTAGCTTTATTTAAATATTATTTACTTTTTGTTTTTTTTATACTTTCTCCATTTGTTTCAATATTTCAAATGCTTAGAAGGTGGGTTTTTTATTCAAGTGCCAATAAACAAATAAGAATTTTTCAGGGGTTAAAACCTTAATCTGAAATGTTTGGATACTTGGCTTAAATAGATTTATTTTGCACTAAATTTCATTTCTTATAATGTATAAAGACGTATATGTAACCAAAACATCGCATTTTTTACCAAATGAAGCGGTAGACAATGAGAAAATGGAAGATTATCTGGGGAAAATTAAGGGACTTAAATCTAAGGCAAAGTCAATTATTTTAAAAAGAAATGGTATAAGCCAAAGATATTATGCTCTTGATAAAGAGGGAAATTTTACACATACAAATGTAGATTTAACGGTAGAAGCAATAAAAAAGCTCACCGATGAAAACTTTGGAATAAAAGATATTCAGCTACTTACCTGTGGAACTGCATCGCCCGACTACTTGATGCCCTCGCACGCTAATATGGTGCAAGGTAAGCTAGATTGCAATGCCATAGACTCAATGTCGCCTTCGGGTTCATGCAATAGTGCAATGTGGGCTTTGAATTATGCTATTATGTCTTTGCAGTTGGGCAAACAAGAAAATGCTGTTTGTACCGGTTCAGAGAGAATTTCTACTTGGATGCTTTCAAAAAACTTTGAAGAAGAGTCTTCGCATTTAGAAGCTTTGGGAAATAATCCATATATAGCATTTGAAAAAGAATTCTTACGATGGATGTTGTCTGACGGAGCAGCAGCTTTATTGTTGCAAAACAAACCATCCGAAAAGGGAATTTCGCTTAAAGTAGATTGGATTGAGATACGTTCGTATTCACACTTGGTAGAAGCCTGTATGTATGCAGGTGGGGTAAAAAATGAAACCGGAGATCTTATTCCATGGCGTAATTTTACAAGCAGTGAATTAATAAACCAAACCGTACTTTCTTTAAAGCAAGACGCTCGACTTCTTGAAAATAATGTAGTGAAATTGGGCGATTTGTTTCTTGAAGATTTGATAGAAAAATATAATTTAACACCCGATAATATTGATTATTTTTTGCCTCATTTATCGTCAAATTTTTTTAGAAGTAAAATTTATGATGGAATTAAGTCTATAGGGTTTGAAATACCCGAGGAGAAATGGTTTACCAATTTACATAAGTATGGAAATGTAGGAGCAGCTTCGGGTTTTCTTATGCTCGACGAGCTTTTTAATAGCGGAAAATTAGTCAAAAATAATAAAATTTTGGTAATGATTCCAGAAAGTGCAAGATTTTCTTATACGTTTCTGCATCTTACTGTAGTATAGTTTTTTTTAAATAGTATTATTTCAATAGTTCACCTGTTATTTTATATATAAATTTTTTGTAATGAAAGTTAATCAGGTACCACAAGACGATGCTAATATTTTCGACGGAAAAACACAAGACGTTCAATACGCCCTTGATGAGAATGGAAAATATACAATTGTAAAAAGTGTAGGTTGGCAACCTAAAAACGATGCTATATCACACGCTTGGGAATTGGAACAAGAAAAGATAGAAGAGGCTAGAGCATTGGTCGTTGCAGGAAAAAAAAGTCCCATATATTACCACATGTTTAAAAACCTAATGGATGTAAAACTGCTTGCTTCATATACCGGTTTTTTTGTGTTCACCGTTAAAAGACATTTTAAACCAAATGTTTTTAATGAACTATCAGAAAAAAAGTTGCAACGTTATGTAGAAGCATTTAGAATGAAGCATATAGATGATTTATACAATATTGAGTAGATGAGAATAGATTTTGATCATAAAATGTCGGCCCATTGCGAAAATGGTGTAACATCAAATCTTCTCCGTTTTTATGGGGTAGATGTAAGTGAAGCAATGGTTTTTGGTATGGGTTCGGGTATATTTTTCAGCTATTTGCCGTTCTTGAAACTCAATGGCTGTCCGGTTATTGCATTTAGACCCTTACCGGGAGTTATTTTCAGAAGAATATCCAAAGCTTTGGGATTGAAAATATTTACAAAGAAATATTCTGACCGCGAAAAGGCAATGACCGAGTTGGACGAGAACCTAAAAAAGGGTATTCCAACAGGCATGGTTGTGGGAGTTTACGATTTAACCTACTTCCCTCCAATGTTTAGGTTCCATTTCAATGCTCACAATATTGTTGTTTTTGGTAAAGAAGGTAACGATTATATTGTATCCGACCCCGTAATGGAGCAGGTTGAAAAACTGAGCTATGAAGACCTGAAAAGAGTACGTTTTGCAATGGGGTTGGCAAAACCAAAAGGCAAAATGTATTACGTAGAGAATATTCCCAAAGAAATAGATTTAAAGAAATCTATTATAAAAGGATTAAAGCGTACGGTTAGAGATAATTACTTAGTTCCAGGTCCAATAATAGGGGTGAATGGAATAAAATATTTAAGCAAAAAAATAAGAAATTGGCCTCAGAAATATGGCGAAAAAATAGCTAAAAAATATGTAGGTCATATAGTAAGAATGCAAGAGGAAATTGGTACCGGAGGCGCAGGTTTTAGGTTCTTATTTGCTGCATTTCTTCAAGAGGCTTCGGTTATCATAGACAGTAAAGAATTGTACGACTTATCTTTTAAAATGACAGAAGTAGGCGATAAATGGAGATTGTTTGCTGTTGCTGCCGGAAGAATATGTAAGGGTAGACAAACCGTTGAAACCTATGATACTTTGGGCGACATGCTTCTTGATATATCTATATCAGAAGGTTATGTTTATGCAGAGATTCGTAATATTTTAAAAACGATGAATAAATAAAAAATAAAACACAATGTTTTTAAAATCATTGTGCTGAAATGAAAATAGACAAAGCTAAAGATACGGTGACAAACACAGAGATAGTAAGGGTAGAGAATCTTACAAAATTTTATAAGGGTAGGGTAGAACCGGCGGTAGATAATTTAGAATTGATTGTAAATGAAGGTGATTTCTTTGGATTATTAGGTCCTAATGGTGCCGGAAAAACAACTACTATTTCTATGATGTGCGGTTTGATACCAATTACTAAAGGGAAAATTGAAATAACTGGATACGATGTGCAAACCAATATGAGCATGATTAAGTGGCATATTGGCGTTGTAGCTCAAGATATTGCGCTTTATGACAAACTTTCGGCATATGAAAATCTAAATTACTTTGGCACTCTGTATTCAATAGAAAAAGAGATTTTAAAAAAGAAAATTACAGAATTATTGTTTCGCCTTGGATTAGAAAAGTTTAAGGATGAGAAGATTAAAAACTTTTCTGGAGGTATGAAACGTCGAGTAAATCTAATAGCCGGACTCTTGCATGAGCCTAAACTTTTGTTTCTTGATGAGCCTACTGTTGGCGTAGATGTTCATTCTCGTTCGCTTATACGTGAGTATCTTACAGAACTAAATCAAAATGGAACTACAATTATTTATACTTCACACATGATGGAAGATGCTGAAATTCTTTGTTCTAAAGTTGCAATTATTGACTATGGCAAAGTAAAATGTATTGATTCTCCTAGTAATTTGATGATGCAGTATGAATGTGAAACATTAGAAAAAGTATTTCTGAAAGTTACCGGACACAGCCCGAGAGATTAAGATGTGTTTGAAGGTGTGTGTTTAACCGGAATTATAAAAGAATAAAATTAAATGAGAAAATTAGCAGTTTCAGTTTATAAAGAAGCAGTACTTTTATTGAGAGATTTTGAAGGAATATTGATGCTTTTTTTAATGCCTCTTATTCTTGTCGTAGTCATAACTTTACTACAAGATAAATCTTTTCAAAATATTACTGAAAAAAAGGTTCAGATAATTATTGTCGATGCCGATAATGATTCATTAGGTATTGCATTCAGAAATGGTCTGAAACAATCTGGAATGTTTGAAGTTACAGAAATTATTTCAACCGATAGTAGTGCGGTTGTAGCAGCAAAAAAGCAAGTTGCCGAAGGTAAATTCCAGATAGGTATTTTCATACCGCAAAATACTACTCTTCAGGTTAAAAACAGGGCAGTAGCGCTTATTCAAAGGCAAATACCCAATGTGGTTCAAACAGCCGGAGTGAATATTAACTCCTCGGCTACAATAGATCTATTTTTCGATCCGGTTACTAAAGACAGTTTTAAAGGTATAACCAAAAGTACTTTTATGCAGTTTGCCGCAAATACAGAGACAAAGATAATTTTTGAGTCCTATTCCCGATTTATTGATGTGCTTACCAATCAGTCTACTCCAATAGAATTTCCCAAGACTCCGGTAATCAATTTCAATGAAGATTTGGTTTCTGAATATACTGGAGGCATTCTACCAAATTCTGTACAGCACAATGTACCAGCCTGGACGTTATTCGGCATGTTTCTTATTTGTATTCCCGTTGCCGGAAATATTATCAAAGAACGTTATGATGGTTGTTTGTCTAGAATACAAACCATTCCGGTAAACTATTTAGTGGTAATGACCGGAAAATTTGTGGTTTTCGTTTCTATTTGCCTTGTTCAAGCACTTCTTATTGTGTTGGTTGGTATGTATGTAATGCCGCTTCTAGGCATGCCTGAGCTTGTGGTAGGTAGTAATTGGTTTGCATTATTTGTTATTTCGCTCGGTTCGGCTTTTGCTGCTACAAGTTTTGGGTTACTTATTGGCAATCTGGCTACTACGCAAATTCAAGCATCGGTATTTGGGTCAATATCTGCGGTTTTACTGGCTGCAATAGGTGGCGTTTGGATACCTAACATGGTAATGCCCGATTTGATGAGAAGAATAAGTGAGTTTTCTCCAATGAACTGGGGCATACAGGGTTATTATAAAGTGTTTTTGCGTGGCGATGGTTTCTTACAGATTTATCCGGAATTTATTAAGCTTACCGTTTTTGCAATTGTATGTGTGCTTTTAGGTGCTTTGTTCAAAAAACATCTTAAAGAAGGATAAAATATAATATTATAGGGTTTCAAAAGTATATGTCGATTAATACTGTGAATATAAAAAAAATGATAAATAGAACCAATACTTCGGTAAGGTTCAGCGAAGTGGACTCAATGAGAATTGTTTGGCACGGCAACTATGTTAAATATTTTGAAGATGGCAGAGAGGCTTTCGGTAAGGAATATTCAATATCGTATATGCAGATGTTTGACCATGGTTACATGACTCCTTTGGTTCATATTGAGTGCGACTATAAACGATTTTTACGCTATGAAGAAGGCATTATTATTGAAACAGAATATGAACCAAGCGATGCAGCAAAAATAATTTTTAATTTTAGAATTTATAGACAAAGTAATTTGGAGTTAGTTTGTACCGGAAAAAGCATTCAGGTGTTTCTTGATAAAAATGGTGAACTAGTACTCACAATACTACCATTTTATAATGAATGGAAAAAAAAATGGAATCAAGTATAATATAAAACGAATGAAGGTGTTTTAAACGATTATTATTCAATAGAATCACCTATTAAAACTTTAAGAAATTATTAAAAAAACGAATTACAATCTGAATAAAAAGAAAATTTGAGTAACCGGATGAAAGATATTTACGTTGCAGCAGAAAATACAACAACCGCATTAGGATTCGATACGCAAACATTAATTGAAAATATTAAAAATGGAGTTAGCGGGTTGCAACTAATTGATAATATTAGCCTTTCGAAAGAAGTTTTACCTTTGGCATTGGTCGATTTTGAATCTCTTGACTCGAAAATCAATAACTCCTATTTATATACAAGGTTTGAAAAATTGCTTATTCATTCTATTGCTCATGCACTAAACGGTTCAGATATAGACATTTCGTCACCCGATACGCTTTTGGTTATTACTACTACCAAAGGAAATATAGAATTACTGCACACCCCCCAGAAAGAAAAGTTTGGCAATGAGCGTATTCTGTTGCATAAGGCCGCTCATGTTGTGGCCGATTATTTTCATACTGTCAATAAGCCTTTAGTAATTTCTAATGCTTGTATTTCAGGTATTTTAGGAATAGTATATGCTCAGCGATTATTGCAACAGGGTGTTTATAAGAATGTTGTAGTTTCTGGTGCCGATGTTATCAGTAAGTTTGTAATCTCCGGATTTCAGTCTTTCAAATCATTGAGTCATACTCCTTGCAAACCGTTTGACAGTGAGCGTGTTGGACTATCGTTAGGCGAAGGAGCAGGTACAATGGTTTTATCAACCAATAAAACATCAGAAAGAAATATAAGAGTGGTGCGGGGAGCTTCGGCTAATGATGCAAATCACATTTCGGGTCCGTCGCGCACGGCTGAGGGGCTGTTTCTAGCTATTAGTAGAGTATTGGGAAATGAATCGGTTGACTATATATCTGCTCATGGTACAGCAACGCCTTACAATGACGATATGGAATCTGTTGCAATAAACAGAGCCGGTTTGGCTGCTGTTCCTGTAAACAGTTTCAAAGCCTATTTGGGTCATACGCTTGGTGCTGCGGGTATTATCGAGGCTATTATTGGTATTGAATCAATGAAACGGAATGAACTTTTTAAATCTCTAGGGTCCGAAAATATTGGGGTTGTAGAACCAATTAACGTAATTAAAGAAAATAAAACCCATTCAATTGAAAAATTCCTTAAAATAGGTTCTGGATTTGGCGGATGCAATGCAGCGGTATTATTTCAAAAAGGGTAAATATTATTAGAAATGGAAACAAATTATTCTATTATAAATTCAATTTCAATCACGCCTCAGTCACTTAGGTGTAATGGTAAAGAAATATTTGCCAATCAAGGTTTGGGGTTTAGAGATTATATTAGAGATATTTATAAGCATTACGCCATTAATTATCAGAAATTCTTCAAAATGGACGATTTGTGCAAACTTGGTTTTATTGCTGCTGAGTTGGCTTGTAAAGATTTTGAATTTACAACGTCACAAAAAGAAAATACAGCATTAATATTGTGCAATTGTAATGCAACTCTTGATACAGATAGTAAGTTTGTAGAAACTTTAGATTCTTTGCCTAGTCCGGCTTTGTTCGTTTATACCTTGCCCAATATAATGATGGGAGAGATAAGCATAAGACACGGATTTAAAGGAGAAAATTGCTTTTTTGCAGAAGCTCAATTCGATACACAATTTGTATATAATCATGCTAAGCTTATTTTAGACTCAACAGCAACAGAATTGTGTCTGTGCGGATGGGTAGATTTTTCTAATGAAATTGAATTTAGCGCACATTTAACATTGGTAAGCAAGTTTGCCAGTATCAATAATTGTATTAAATTTACACCAAATAATTTAAGTGAATTATTTTATAAATAATAATGAATATACACATGGAAGAACTAATAGCAAAATTAAAAGTACAGATTATTGCTCAGTTAAATTTAGAAGATCTTACACCAGATGATATTGACCCAAAAGCTCCTCTTTTTGGAGATGGACTAGGGCTTGACTCTATTGATGCTTTGGAACCTATAGTTTTGTTGGAGCGAGAATATGGTATTAAAATTGACGATCCTTCTGAAGGCAAAAAAATATTTATATCGGTTGAAACTATGGCTCAGTTTATTACAGATTACAAAAAAGCATAGTATAAATACGATTCAAATCTATATGTCAGAAAAAGTTTATGTAACCGGTTTAGGTATAATTTCTTCTTTAGGATTAAATCTTACCGAAACATATCAATCTTTATTAGCGGAACGTTCAGGATTAGAGCGCATTAAGTATCTTAATACTATACATAAAGACTATTTTGTTGCTGAAGTTAAAGCTTCAAATAAGGAATTGTCGCAAATGTTAGGGATAGATTATAAACTTGATTTGCCACGCACCACTCTACTTGCTGTAAAAGCTGCTGCTGAGGCCTTTGCCGATGCCGGTTTGAATGCCAATCTTGCCGCAACTACCGGAATTATTTCGGGTACAACTGTTGGTGGAATGGACAAAACCGAAAGACAATACAAAATAGAAGGTGCAGGTTTTGACTATATAAAATCTCATAGTTGTGGATATTCGACCGAAGTGGTGGCAGATTATATCGGGTTAAACGGATATATTTCAACTATAAGTACCGCGTGCTCTTCTGCCGCAAATGCCGTATTGATAGGTAGCAGACTTATAAAACATGGCCTTGCCGATAGAATTTTGGTTGGTGGTACCGATGCTCTAGCACGTTTCACACTCAATGGTTTTAAATCGTTACTTATTCTTGACCCGAATGAATGCAAACCTTTTGATAAAAACAGAAAGGGACTCAATTTGGGCGAAGGTGCAGCATATATCGTTATTGAATCAGAAAAATCGGCTCGTAAAAGAGGCGCGAAAATTTTGGCAGAGGTAGCAGGTTATGCCAATGCCAATGATGCGCACCATCAAACAGCTTCTTCGCCCGATGGCGTTGGTCCTTACTTGTGCATGGAGAAAGCTCTGAAAGTTGCCGGATTACCAGCTGATGCTATTGATTATGTTAATGTTCATGGCACCGGAACCGAAAATAACGATATTACCGAAGCTATTGCTATGCAATCAATTTTTGGCAGCAAAATGCCGCTTTTTAGTTCCACGAAATCTTATACAGGTCATACGCTGGGAGCTTCTGGTGCTATAGAGGCTATATTCTCAATACTATCTATACAGAATGAAATTCTGTTTCCAAATTTAAGATTTACCGAGAAAATGGAAGGTTTTGATAAAGAACCAATTAAAAAGGTAACTCCAAATACAAAAGTAAACCATATCATGTCAAACTCATTTGGTTTTGGGGGTAACGATTCATCTTTAATTTTTTCAAAAGTTTAGTATGGCAGTTTTTATCAGAGCAACTCAGTCTATATCACCTCAAAACACCTTTCTTGCTGAAAAATTACCTTCAGCACTGTTGTACTATACGGGAAGAATGACAAGTGTTTTGCCCGATTTTAAAAATTATTATCCGGCAATTTTGTTGCGTAGAATGAACTATGTAATTAAAACCGGTAATGCCTGCGCTATTGAAACTGTTAAAGCAGCACAACTGGAAAAACCCGATGCCATTATTGTTGGTACCGGATTGGGATGTGTTGAAGATACCGAAAAGTTTTTGAATAGTATGCTCGAAAGAAATGAGGGTTTGCTTACCCCTACAACCTTCATACAGTCTATTCACAATACCGTTGGTGGTAATATAGCATTGCACCATAAATCGAACGGATACAATCTTGTTTACGCTCATAAAACAATTTCATTTGAGAGTGCCCTTATGGATGCTTTCCTCCTTGTAAAGGAAAACGATGCTGATGTTAAAAATGTTTTGGTAGGTGGTGTTGATGAAATAACTCCCGAAAATTTCAAAATTAAAGCCGATGCACATATTTTTAGATATGATGTTTCCAATGAAAATATTCTGCATGATAAAGCTCAGGGTTCTGTAGCCGGTGAAGGCATTACTTTTTTTATGCTTAATAGTTCGGTTTCAAAAGATAATTTTGCTGAAATAGTTGAACTAGATTTTACGTACAGACTTGCTAATAATGAAGCTGTAGATGCTTGGATACTAAACTTTTTGGAGAGAAATAATATTTCTGCCAACGATATTGATGTCGTTTTTGTTGGTATAAACGGAGACAAAGAAAATGATGCTGTTTATGAAGAATTTTTGAGTAGAAATTTCGCAACTGCTTCGCACGCAATGTATAAAAACATGTGTGGTGAGTACGATACTGCTACGAGTTTTGCCATGTGGTTTTCTGCACATTGTATAAAAGAGGGAATTGTACCTGAATATGCTTTTTTGAAAAATGCTCATAGAAAACCGAGAAAAATACTTATCTATAATCAAGATAATAATAGCAATCATTCAATAATTTTACTTTCTGAATGTTCAAATTGAAGTATCTGCCAACCCGTGTTGTGTTAGTGGGGAGTGCCGTTATACTGCTTTTTGCCGCTAAATTGTATTCCATTTCATATTTATGGTTTCAGATACCTATGTATCTTTATTTTCTAATTGCCGGAATAGCTTCATTTATTATGTGTTGGGAGTTTTATAGAAAAGCAATTTGCAAATTCCCTACTACAGAAAAAAAAATCGCCATTAGCTTTGATGATGGCCCAGTTCTGCAAACCGAGAAAATTCTAGATATTTTAAAGAAGCACAACATTAAAGCTGCATTTTTTTGTATTGGAAAACAAATGGAAGTAAATGCTTCTATCATACAAAGAATTGACCGTGAGGGGCATTGTGTCGGTTTGCATTCATACTCACACACTTGGTCTTTCCCGTTTTATTCAGAAAAAAAAATGCTTGATGAACATCAAAAAACGATGTCGTTGCTTAATTCAATAATAGGGAAAACCACAAAAATGTTCAGACCACCTTTTGGCATTGTAAATCCTGTGGTTGCTAAGGTTTCAGATAAACTGGGACTCACTTTGGTTGGGTGGTCTATTAGAAGTCTTGACACAGTAAAATCAAATCCTGATGCGGTTGTAAAAAGAATAATTGATAAAATAGCACCAGGAAAAATAATCTTGTTGCACGACACTACTACTGGCATAGAAATTGTTTTGGAAAAAGTCTTCAATTATGCACAAGAGAATGGGTATCAATTTGTTGAATTTAATAAAGTGTGTGAACCCAAATGGTATTCATATTGAGCTGCCTATTGAAGCAGTTTTGAGAGGTATTTTTACATTAAAAACGGGGTAATTTTCAAATTTTCAAATTTTCAAATTCATAAATTATTATCATATGAGAAAAATACTGTATATAGCATTTCTTTTAATCGGACATCAATTGGTATTTGCTCAGGAAAGTAATTATACATTGGTTCCTCAAAATAAAGAAATTGAGACCAAAATAAATAATATGGCCAATAGCTTAAATACCATTCAGAGCGATTTTACTCAGCAAAAACACATGACATATTTGTCGGTTACGGTAGAGTCAAAAGGTAAATTCTGGTATCAGAAAGAAAATAAAATGCGTTGGCAATATACCGAACCATACAAATACACGATTCTGATAAAGGATGGAAAAATCACAATTGACGACGGAGGCAAAAATTCCGAATTTAAAGTAAAAGGAAATAAGATATTTGAACAGATGAATGAAATAATAAGTGCTTCTATAAAAGGTACTATTATGAAAGATGAACGTTTTGCGGTAACTTTGTATGAAAATAACGCATTTTATATGGTGAAATTGCTACCCAAATCTCCAGAAGTGAAAGAAGTAATTGCAGAAATGTTTATGTATTTTGACAAAACAGGTTTTTCGGTATCAAAAGTTAAAATGGTAGAAAAATCAGGAGATTATACATTGATAAATTTTTCAAATAAAAAAGTAAATGACCCGATACCTGCTTCTGTTTTTATACTCAATTAGTCTTCTGTCGTGTAAACCATTATTTAATTATACAGCAGTTGATTATAATGGTATTCCAAAGGTAGAGCCTGTACTTTCATTTACCGAAGATGCAGATAAGGTTGTTTATAAAGCTCAGATAGATTTATACAAGAAACATTTTTCAGGAATTGTTGTTTTCAAATACATTCCTGCCGATTCTGCAACTAGAATTGTGTTTATGTCTGAGGTTGGTATTACGTTTTTCGATTTTCAAATTCGAAATGGTGAGTTTACGGTTATAAATGCCATTGCCGGTTTCGATAAAGAATTGATAATCTCAGTTTTTCGTGAAGATTTTCAGATACTATTGCGTAATCCGGTAGAGGGTGAAAATAAGATTTTCTATAAAAATTTGACTATAGAAAATTCCTATACTTACGCCTCCGATTTTTGTGGGTTTACACACGATTATTCCTATGAAAATGGTAAACTTGCAGAAATTATTTCAAAGGAAAGAGTTAAGATAAAGAAATTGATAAAGATATTTGGAGACGATGCTCAACATCCTCAACAGCTTATTATTGAACATAAAAATGTAAAACTGGTTATACAACTTTCAAGAATTTAAAAGTAGAAATTATGTTGGAAAATACTTTTTTTACATACAACTTAGTAAGCTTTTCGGAAGAGGCATTTGAAGCAAATATTACATTTGCAAAAGATCATTCTATATATAAAGGTCATTTTCCGCAGCAGCCGGTTACTCCTGGAGTATGCCAGATTCAAGCAGTTAAAGAGGTGTTTGCCAAATTGCTTGGTCAAAAACTTGTCCTTTCATCTGCCAAAGAGGTGAAATTCCTAAATCTGCATGTGCCCGAAATAGATAATATACAACTGAAAGCACGTTATTCTAAACAAGATGACGGATTTGCACTTACTGCATCATTAGAGAAAGACACAGTGATTTACACAAAATTAAAAGCTCATTTTGGAACAGTATAAGCAGCAATTCAGAGACTTAAAAGTTTGTGTTATGGTTCCAACATACAACAATGCCGGAACTTTAGGCGGTGTAATTGCTGATATTTTGAACTACACAGACAATCTGATTGTGATAAACGACGGCTCTACCGATACCACTCCGCAAATACTTAAGCAATTTGAGAATAAAATAAAAACACTTACCATTTCGCCCAATCAAGGTAAAGGCAATGCGCTGCGCACTGGTTTTAAATATGCTTTTGCATCGGGTTATGAGTATGCTATTACGATAGACTCAGATGCTCAGCACTTTCCGGAAGATTTGCCGGCTTTTTTAGATAAAATTGCTGCAAGTCCGGGTGCTTTGATTGTTGGCGACAGAAACATGAACAAAGAGGGAATTCCGGCAAAAAGTAGTTTTGGAAATAACTTTTCTAATTTTTGGTATAAGGTAGAAACGGGAATAAAACTACCCGACACGCAGACAGGATATCGCTTGTATCCGCTCAGAGAGATAGCTCAAAAAAGGTATTTTACCAAGAAGTTTGAATTTGAAATTGAAGTACTGGTACGTGCAGCATGGTCGGGTGTAGAGGTTACTCATATTCCAATAAAAGTTTATTACGCACCTCAAAATGAGAGAGTTTCACATTTTAGACCGTTCAAAGATTTTACCAGAATAAGCATTTTGAATACGGTTTTAGTGTTTCTGGCATTTTTATTTTTCAGACCACGATTGTGGATTATTAATCTAAAAAAAAAAGGTTTTAAAGAACTACTTTCAATCAAGGAATCTAATGCCAAATTGGCCAAAGCAATAGGTTTTGGCGTGTTTATGGGCATTGTGCCTTTTTGGGGTTTTCAAATGCTGATGGCGGTTACTTTAGCGCAAATATTAAAGCTAAATAAGGTTATTGTTCTTATAGCCGCAAATATAAGTTTACCTCCGCTTATTCCGTTTATTATTTATATAAGCCTACAGACAGGAGTTTTTATTTTTCCGCAATATGCCGATGTGGTTAATAATCTTCATAAAGAAATTATAAACCTTTTTGAAAAAGATTTTAATTGGAATACCTTTGTGCAAATACTCGGGAGTAGCGCTCTAGTCTATTTTATAGGTGCTTTTGTGTTGGCAATTATTTCGGGTTTATCGGCCGGTATTGTAGCTTTTGGATTGTTTAAGTTGTTTAGAAATAGAGTTTAATATATGCACTTTTTTTTTATTAAAGTTTTCGATTTCTTCTCTAAAAGAAAAACTGCCGGACTTTTGTCTCTGCTTATTTTTTTAGGTGCAATTATTTACTTTGCATCCAAGGTAACATTCAACGAGTCGGTATCAAAAATATTTCCCAAAGACAAGGAGCTTAACTATATAAATGATTTGCTTAGTAATTCTAAGTTTTTAGATAAATTTATAATTACAATAAATTATACCGATTCGAGTAAAATCATGCCCGACACACTCATTGACGTGGCAAAGATACTCACCGATAGTATTAGCAATAGATTTATTCCCAAATACATAGCAAGTGTAGAGGGCCAAACAGACGGCAGCGAATATGTTGAGATTTTCAATCTTTTCTATGAAAACTTGCCGCTTTACAGCAATCAAGCCGATTATAATAGAATAGATTCTCTTTTGGTAGTTGGGTTTGATTCATTGGTTTACAGAAACCTAAAGCAACTTATGTCGCCTTTGGGTTATGCAACGAAAGATTTTCTTATAAAAGATCCGCTTGCCTTGGCTAGTGCCAAACTCTCATTGCTCAGAGGGTTGAAGTTAGACGAAAATATTGATATTGAAGACAATGTGTTTATTACCAAAAACAGAAAGAATTGCCTACTATTCATGCAACCTACCAATGCTTCTGATACAAAGCTGAATCAGGAATTTTTAGATTCACTTGATTTGCTCATTTCAAGCATCAGCGCACAAACAGGAAACCAATTAGAAATACAATATTATGGTTCAATAGCTGTGGCATGCGAAAATGCAAAGCAGCTTAAAACAGACATCATAAAAACCTCTTCAATTGCAGTTGCAATATTATCAATATTTATATTTTTCTTTTTACGAGGCAAACGAGCAGTATTGCTTATTTTCCTTCCGGTTGGTGTTGGTTTAGTTGTGGGCTTGGCATATTTTGGCATCTTTACCGATGGTATTTCTGCCATCTCGCTCGGTATTGCATCGGTTCTCATGGGTATCACGGTCGATTATACCATTCATATCCTCACGCATCTTAAGTATCATGGTAGTATCCGCATGGTACTTAAAGACATTACCGGACCTATTCTCATAAGCAGCATCACTACCATTAGTGCATTTCTTTGTCTGTTGTTTATTTCGAGCGAAGCCATGCAAGATTTAGGGGTTTTTGCTGCTATAAGTATTATAGCTTCGGCAGTTTTTGCTCTGTTGGTTTTGCCTCATTTTGCGAAGCGCAAATTTAAAGATAAACCAGTAAATTCCACGTTTATAGATGCTTTGGCTGCTATAAATTTTGAGAAAAATAAAACATTCATCGCAATATTTTCAATTGTAGCCTTGGTAGTAATGTATTTTGCTCAGTATGCCCGGTTTGATTCTGATATTGAGAATGCCAATTACATGTCTGATAAATTGAGAAAAGCCGATGCACATATCAAAGAACTTACCGATGTTTCTTTCCGTTCTGTTTATATTATGGGCTTGGGCGATAATCTCGATAAGGCATTAACCGCTTCTGGTACAGTGCAAGATAGTCTTCGGTATTTGGAGCAAAACAACATTATAGAGGGCTATTACGGAATAGATACGTTTCTAATTACTGAACAAAAACAGAAAGACAAAATTGCACAGTGGAATGCGTTCTGGACGAACAATAAAAAGCAATTGTTCAAATCTAAAATTATAGAATCCGGACTAAAATATAATTTCAAAGCTGAGGCGTTTTCTCAGTTTTTCGCAGTGTTAGACGCTCAATATGTGCCTATTCCGGTAGATTCATTGGCTTCGAAAATTGCATTTATAACTTCCGATTTTATAGTTGATGTGCACGGACAAAAAGCGGTTATAAATCTTGCAAAAGTTAAAAGCGATAAAGAAAAAGCTGTTCTTTATTCCTTGCTGCAAAATAATAATGATGTTTATGTGGTTGATAAAAAGCTTGTTGCCACTAAATTATTTGAGCTGCTAAAACGCGACTTTAACGACTTACTCAATTATTCAACGCTTATTACTTTTTTAATTATATTTTTATTCTTAGGTAGGATAGAGCTTACTGTTACTACGCTTTTTCCTATGATTCTGAGTATGTGGATAATACTTGGTTTTATGGGCATTTTTTCAGTTCCATTCAATGTTTTTAATATTATTATAACCTCTTTTGTTTTTGGTTTAGGAATAGATTATTCTATTTTCATAAACAAAGGATTACAGCAGGAGTATATCTACGGCAGGAGCGATCTGGCTTCATTTAAATCGTCAGTTCTTATGTCGTCAGTTACTACACTGGTGGGCTTGGGAGCGCTTATTTTTGCTCAGCATCCTGCGCTTAAATCTATTGCAGTACTTTCTATTATTGGAAACCTAACGGTAGTAATTGTAGCATTTACAATACAGCCATTGTTGTTTAGATTTTTTCTCTATAGCAAAGATGGTAGTAGAGCCAAAGCCCCTTTAAGTATCTGGACAATATTATTTTCGCTTATGTCAAATATATATATGTATGTGTTTGCAATTACAATATTCTTGTCTATTCCAATTGTTTACCTCATACCATGCAAACATGTTTACCGAAAGCGAATCGTTAAAACCATGCTTTGCTACCACTGTAAGGTTATCGTTTTTCTTATTTTTCATGTAAAACGAAGTTATAAAGGGTTTGATAACCAGATTTTTAAAACCCCATCAATTATTATAGCCAATCATCAGTCAATGCTTGATATTTTGCTTATGTTGGCTATGAATCCAAATATTACATTTGTAGTTAAAGATTGGGTTTGGAAATTTCCGGTTGTTGGTCAAGTAGCTCGTTTCTTTGGGTATCTGAATGTTGATAAGGGTTCTGGCGATATTGCGCCTCTTATACTTAAAAGCATAGAAGAAGGCTGCTCTGTGGTTATTTTCCCTGAGGGTACGCGGTCTAGAGACGGTAAGATAAAAAGATTTCATAAAGGAGCTTTTTACTTGGCTACCGAGTATTCTATTCCTATCAGACCAATTCTTATACACGGTGCAGCCGAGGTTAATCCCAAAGGCAGCTATTACTACGCTTCTGGGCATGTTACTATTTCATATCTGCCACTTATTGATGTAAATTCTGGCATATACAGTAGCGATTATTCTAATCTTACCAAAGAAGTATTGAACTATTTCAGACAAGAGTTCGATAAAGAGAATAACCTTAAACAGTTACAAGGATTTCGAAAATATCAGTTATTGAACAATTACAAGTACAAAGGTCCTATAATTGAAAATTATATAAAAGTAAAGGTGAGAATGGAAAATTACTACACCTTTTTTGAAAATTACATTCCCCAAAATGCAAAAATTTATGATATAGGTTGTGGTATGGGAATGCTAGATTACATGCTGTGGCTCAACGATAACAGCCGGACAATAATAGGAGTAGACTACGACCTAGATAAAATAACTTTGGCAAATAATACTGCGCTAAAAAATGAAAACGTACAGTTTTACCATACAGATGCGTTAGAATTTGAGTACCAGCAAGCTGATGTTTTTCTATTCAATGATATGTTGCATTATCTGCCCGATGATTTAAAGACCGCTTTATTGACTAAATGCTGTAACTGCCTAGTAGATAATGGAATGATTTTAATTCGCGATGGCAATACCGAATTGAAAAGCAAACATGAAAAGACAAAATTCACCGAGTTTCTGTCAACCAATATTGGTTTTAATAAAACAAAATATGATTTATCATTTCTTTCAGAAAGTTTTGTAAGGGACTTTGCCCAAGCTAATAAATTGGAAATGGAATTGATTCATAGCTCCAAGGTACTTTCAAATCAGGTGTTTCTTTTAACAAGAAGAAAACTGTAGATTGAAAAAAAAAATAACTATGGAAGGTGGTGAATTATAGAATTTGCCATAAACTACCATTTTGCTGTGTAGAGAAAATTCATAAAATTTCTCTATAGTGTCATTTCGAAGTATAGCTGTAGTCCTAAAATATTCGTACTTAATGAATTGATAATTGAAAATCATTGGAATATGCCGATAAGGATGCTAGAAGAAAACATTTAACTTGAAATAAACAAACATAGAAAAAAAAACGCCAGTGAAGACACTGACGTTTTAAAAAAAATCCTGCTAATCTTTTAATCCTAAAAATCTTGATTCAGACAATTTTATGGTGAATATCGTGCTTAAACTCTGGTTTAGAAATAAATATATAGTAAACAGGGTATAATTCTTAAATATTCAAATTACTCTATTTTAAATACACTTATACTTTCCAATAAACTTAAAGCCTGAGCCGACATCTGTTCGGCGTTTGAAGCAAGCTCCTCTGATGAGGATGCATTCATTTGAATTACTTCATTTAATTGTTGTATTGCACTGTTCACTTGACCTACGCCCTGAGCCTGTTCATTGCTCGAAAGAGCAATCTCCTGAACGAGTTTAAGGGTTTTTTCTATTTCGGGTACAAGTCTGTTGAGAATTTCTTTAGTAGATTCAGTTGTTTTAATACCTTCATTTGACAAGCCCATTATTTCATCGGCAGCAGATTTACTTCGTTCGGCAAGTCTTCTAACCTCAGCAGCAACCACCGCGAAACCCCTTCCATGTTCACCTGCTCTTGCTGCTTCAACCGCAGCATTTAAAGCTAATAGATTTGTTTGAAATGCTATATCATTAATTATTGTAATCTTTTCTGAAATAATTTTTATTGAAGCAAGACTATTTGTCATCGAATCGAACATTATGTGCATACTCTTTGATGTCTCTTTTGAAAGACTTTCGGTCAATCGTGCATTTTCAGCATTTTGTTCAATGGTCGAAGTCATTTGCTCCATTGCCGATGATGCTTCCTCAATAGATACTGCTTGTTTACTAGCACCTAAAGCAAGATTCTGACTACTATTGCTCACCTCGCTACAAGAAACGTTAATATCATTTGCACCCCTATTTATAAGCTCTAGCGTTTCATTTAAATTCTTAACCATTGAATTGAAACTATTAGCAAGTTTTCCTGTTTCATCATCACTTGTCGATTCAATGCTTATTGTTAAATCACCATCGGCAATCAACTCTGCTTTTTTAGATATTTCAACAATAGGAGCAGATAATTTTCGTCCGGTAACTATAGATACAATAATTGCTAACACAAACAAAACAAACAACACAACAAATAGCAAAAAGAAAACATCTTTAATATTCCTATTGTTATTTTCTGTAATTTCTTGAATAATCACATCAATATCATCTATATAATTACCAGTTCCAACAACCCAGTCGTATTCTTTAAAATAATCGCTATAACTTCTTTTCTCTTTTGCCTCGCCACCTTCCAATTTCGGAAACCAATAAGAAGTATAATGCTTACCATTTTTAGCATTTTCAATTATCTCTTGAATAAAGAGCTTGTCTTTTTTATCTTTTAAATCGATCCTAATCTTACCTTCAATATCTCTACCTAACAAAACAACATTAGTACCATCTGATTTATCTGCCCAAAAATAGCCACTTTCTCCATATCGCATTTCTCGCAAAAGTGAAGCTGCCAATTTTTGCCCTTCCATAGCTGGTACAACACCAGAAACCGACAATTCGTTTATGCGTTTTAAAACACTAGTTGCCGTTTGAACTTGACTCTCAACTAATCTGTTAAAATCATCATTCAATAATTTGGACGTTAATTCAATATCTTTTTTCTGTTTTGCTTTTATGAGCAAATAAAAAGTAGTTCCGGCACCTAAACCTACAATCATAGAGCAACCCAGTGCCAAGATTATAATTTTGTTTGTTATTGTTTTCATCTGCAAGATGTGTTAAGGATATTTCTATTTTATTATTAAAATAGAATGTTAAAAATACATAAATTACAGCACTGGGAATATTCTTTTTTACCAAACATTTGTTTCATTGATATATATCAATACTCCTATTGATTTCGGATAATAATTAAAATGCACACATCATAAAAATCAACAATTTATTTTACTTGTGAGAGTTTCTACTTAAATGAAAATTTCATATTCCACATAAAGATTACAAAGAAACTCACCCCAACGAGAGAAATATTTATTTACATTACAGTTGTAAAGAATTTTATAGAATTATATCACAGTTAATCAACACTATAATAACCAAACACATAAAACAGCACCTAATTTTTACACAACACTTCATAACTTTACTATTATAATTTTTTTAATAAATTATCTGATATTTGCACAAATTCGAAATATGATATCAAACATTAAGAACTATCTCACATTGTTTATAAAGGGTATGGCAATGGGTGTTGCGAATCTTACTCCAGGGGTTTCGGGCGGTACAATTGCTATGATTACCGGAGTTTTAGAGCAACTCACCAACTCAATAAAGTCGCTGAATAAAACCAGTTTGACTATCCTTTTCAAGGGTAACATAAAAGAATTTATAAAAACAACCAGACCACAGATTCCTATTTTGGTTTTTTCAGGAGTACTTGTTGCTGTGTTTCTTTTTGCTAAAATGCTATCGGTATTACTCTCGCATTATGCAATTTACACATGGTCGTTCTTTTTTGGTATTGTAGTAGCTTCAATCTATTTCATAGGAAAAAAAATAGAAACTTGGAACTATAAAGTTATTCTTAGTTTTGTTTTGAGCTTTTTGGCAGCCTTAAGTATATCTTTTCTAAATCCGGCAACACCCAATCCAAGTGTTTGGTATGTATTTATTTGCGGCATAATTGCAATTTCAAGTATGATACTTCCGGGAATGTCTGGTTCGTATATTCTGGTTATGATGGGTAATTATCAACTGATCTTTGTAGATGCAATTAATAGTCTCAATCTTCTCATTATAATACCAATGGGTCTGGGTAATTTGTTTGGACTCTTTACCTTATCGCATATAATAAGTTATGTGTTGACGAAATATAAAAATCAGACTATAGCTGTTATGACCGGATTCATATTTGGTTCATTAGGAATGCTTTGGCCGTGGAAACAAAGTATATTTAAGGTGAGTGCATTCGCAATAAAACATATTGACTCCACCGGAAAACCTGTTTTAATTGGATATAAACATTATTTGCCCTCTATTACATCTATAGAAACATTTTTTGCTTTAATTTTACTTCTATTAGGAATAATTCTTATTTGGTACATAGAAAAAATATCAAATAAAAAGACGGTGAATATTGAAAAAACAATAAAATAAATTTTAACCTGAAATAAATAATAAAAATGAAAGAAATACTGCATTTATCAACAAAAGAATTACACTTGGTTCTAGCTCTTATTTCAGTTACGGTAGGGTATTTGGGTTATTGGTTTATATCTCAATCGCCAAAGCTCTTGAAAAAAAAGCAATCGCAATACACTGAAGACGAATATTCTACAAAAAAAATAATTACACAAAGATATATTGGAGTGCTATTTCTCGGCATTAT
Organism: Bacteroidales bacterium; assembly: GCA_016714605.1. Taxonomy (GTDB): domain Bacteria; phylum Bacteroidota; class Bacteroidia; order Bacteroidales; family UBA1715; genus JADKDL01. Next base: position 31,136 of record JADKDL010000016.1, read on the forward strand.
TCCTGCTATAATATGCTTTGGTTTTCTGAGTTCGAACCTAGATTTTTACGGTTTAAATCTAAAAAATCTCAGGGTTTCTGCACTTTGGATACTCGGTTTATCTGCATTGATAGTACCTATGACAATATTATCAGCAAAGAAACCTGCAAATATGGATATGTATCCACAAATACGAGCAAAGGTATGGAGCAAAGGTCTCGTGGCAAAAAGTGCTCTAACTTGGATTGCTTATTTATTGGCATATGAATTTTTATTCAGAGGTATATTATTATTTCCCTTTGTAGAAACAATGGGATTTTGGCCGGCAATAGTTATGAACTGTGCCATATACGCATTTGCCCATCTACCCAAAGGCATAACTGAATCTGTTGGAGCTATTCCATTAGGATTGGTACTTTGCATAATAACACTTGCTACAGAATCAATACTAGTTGCATTTGTTGTACATGTAGTAATGGCGCTTACAAACGAATGGAGAACCCTTTACTTACATAAAGACATGAAAATTCAGTAATTCTAGAGAATAAAAAAAACAATAACTAATCAGTAAAAAACAATAAAATGAAGAAAAACATAATAAAATTAGCAACACTACTATTCGTAGTACTTATTACAAATTCGTGTAGCATTTCTACAAAAGACGAGTATCTGAAAGAATTTGAATCGTTTGTAGAAACAACCAACGAAAAAGCACTTGATTATTCGGAAAGCAAATGGTCTTCGCTCGATGAATCTTACAAAGAATATAGTAAGGAATATTATAAAAAATTCAAATCGGAATTGAGTAAGGCTGAGAAATTAAAAATCAAACAGATACAAATAAAATACAATTCGGCAAAAGCAAAAGCAGCAGCAAAAAATGGTTTTAAAAATTTGAAAAAAGCTATAGAAGACACCTCAGATAAAGTTGATGATGCAATTGATGATATTGTAGATTAATATTCAGTAAAATTCTATTCGAACAAAAAAATACAAATATTTTTTGTTCGAATAGAATTTGTATACACAACAAAATCAGTGTTAACACTCAGTATTTCTAACGTAAAAACAAGGTAACATAAATTTAATATTGTAAAAATTGCAAAACCTTAAGCTAAATACAAAGCTTTTACCTAATTTTGCGGTTTATTTTACAAATATAATTCATGGATAATATCAGAAACATTGCCATCATTGCCCACGTCGATCATGGAAAAACTACACTCGTAGATAGAATTCTACATCAGTCGAAACTTTTCAGAGACAACCAAGAAGTTGCCGACCTTATATTAGATTCCAACGATCTTGAAAAAGAAAGAGGAATTACCATTTTAGCTAAAAATGTATCAGTTCGCTATAAAGGAACTAAAATAAACATTATTGACACTCCTGGTCACTCCGATTTTGGTGGTGAAGTAGAAAGAGTATTGAATATGGCCGATGGTGTGTTACTATTGGTAGATGCTTTTGAGGGATAAATGCCTCAAACAAGATTTGTATTGCAAAAATCATTAGAACTTGGTTTAAGACCAATAGTTGTAGTAAATAAAGTAGACAAACCAAATTGCAATCCGGGAGAGACCAATGATTTAGTATTTGATTTGATGTTCTCGCTTGATGCAACAGAAGAGCAATTGAGTTATCCGACCGTTTATGGTTCATCTAAACACGGATGGATGGGACCAGATTGGAAGACCCCAACAACCGATATAACCTATTTGCTTGATACAATTTTAGATTATATAAAACCACCTGTTGAAAATAAGGGTTCGCTGCAAATACAAATTTGCTCGCTCGACTTCTCTTCTTATACCGGAAGAATAGCAATAGGTAGAGTGCATAGAGGAAGTATTAAGATGGGAGACAGAGTTTCGGTGGTAAAACGAAATGGTGAAATAATGAAATCTACCGTTAAAGAATTGTTTTTATTTGAAGGTTTAGGCAAAGAAAAAACCAAAAACGAAATAACTTCTGGTGAGATAGTTGCCGTTATGGGAATGGATTCTTTTGATATTGGAGACACTATTGCTGATATTGAAAACCCGGAACCGTTGAAACCTATTGCCATAGATGAACCATCAATGAGTATGTTATTCACCATAAATAACTCTCCATTCTTTGGCAAAGAAGGTAAATTTGTAACTTCTAGACATTTAAGAGATCGATTGATTAAAGAAACTGAAAAGAATTTAGCTCTAAGAGTTGATGATACAGATTCTCCTGATAAGCTTTTGGTTTTTGGACGTGGAATTCTGCATTTATCGGTTCTTGTTGAAACGATGAGACGCGAAGGCTATGAATTACAACTAGGACAACCAAAAGTTGTAATTAAAGAAATAGATGGTGTAGCTCATGAACCAATGGAAATGCTACAAGTAAATGTATCTGAACAATTTTCGGGAAAAGTAATAGAAATTGTAACCAAAAGAAAAGGTGAAATTTTAAATATTGAAACCAAAAATGATAGAATAAACCTACAGTTTAAAATTGCTGCAAGAGGTTTGATTGGTCTTACCAATCCTATTTTAACAGCTACCGAAGGTGAAGCAGTTGTATCGCACCGTTTTCATGGTTTTGAGCCATACAAAGGCGATATTTTGAATAAAAGAAATGGCGTACTTGTTTCTATGGAAAGTGGTAATGCGTTTGCTTATTCTATTGATAAATTGCAAGATAGAGGTAAATTTTTCATCAATCCGGGTGAAGATGTTTATGTAGGTCAGATAATTGGTGAAAGCACCCGTCAAGATGATATGGTTATAAATGTAACCAAATCGAAAAAACTTACAAACGTAAGAGCTTCGGGTACCGATGACAAAGCAGCTATTATACCTGCTATAAAATTCTCACTTGAAGAGGCTATGGAATATATTAATGAAGATGAATATGTTGAGGTAACTCCACAATTTATTAGAGTTAGAAAAATTATCCTTGACGAAAACGAGAGAAAAAGAAAAGCTAAACAAGCTATATCGTAATTTCAAACTTGATTGATATTACAAGACACAATAATATTTAATAAAAAAAGCCGGAACAATCCGGCTTTTTTTATTCCCATACATATAGGGATTTATGTTTTTTTAATCTTTCTACCAATTGTAACTTAGGCCTTTGGTGAAACTACAAAGGCGGAAAATCAGAATATTTCGACAGTTTTTTCAGAGATAACAATTACAATAAATTATCGGGCAATTGAATATAATTAATTGTATTGTTCAAAGAAAACGAAATATAGGTTATAGCCTTACCTTGTTTGAGATATTCTTTCTCATACGCAGTTTTAATCGATAACTCTTCGTTCAGAACCGGCGAGTTATACAAATCGTTGGTACATAACAGAAACGCTTGTTTGTTGTGCTCTAGTAAACGTATAGTGTAGGTATGTAATTCACTGCTATCGGTCTTAAGATGCACTAAACCACTAGATTTTACAATGTGTTTATATTTATTGAGGAAATAAGGTGCAGTAAGTCTTTTTTTCGCTCTTTTTCTTTTCAATTGCGGATCGGGAAAGGTAATCCAAACCTCATCAAGCTCATCAAGAGCAAAAAAGGCATCGATAAATTCAATTTGAGTGCGTATAAAAGCAACATTAGGCAAATTCTCTTCAATAGCTGTCTTTGCGCCTCTCCAAAATCGCGCTCCTTTAATATCTATTCCTATAAAATTTCTATCAGGGTATTTTCTAGCCAAATTTATAGTGTATTCGCCTTTTCCACAACCTAATTCTACAACTATGGGATTACTATTTTTAAAAAACTGTTCTCTCCATTTGCCTTTAAGTTCAATACTATCATCTATTACTTCCTGAAAAGTAGGTTGTATAACATTGTGAAAACTTGCATTTTCTGCAAATCTCTTAAGTTTATTCTTTGCGCTCATTACTACTTATACTCCAAAATCTCTATACCAACCGAATGTATTCCTGAAATTGCATTATTAAAATCCTCACAACGCATTGCTTGTTGCAAAGAGAAAGTAAATCTGCCATATTCAGGAAATATAATATTATTTTTTATCACAAAAGTATTTTCATATTTGTCGCCAATTCCCTTACCAGTCCATCTACCTGCATAATCAGAAATTATAAGATTTAGAGTATCTCTTATAACTTTTCCGCTCGGAAAACTGATGGTGGAAAATAAATACAAATTAGCCCAATAATACTCATCACTATTATCAACACGCAATCTTACTGCTACGGGTTGGGTAGTATCGGTCACATCAAAAGAGAACTGAGCTATTGAGTCCTTGTGCCAGTTACTGTTCTCAATATCAACAATATCTGAATATAAGACTGTGCCCTCTGAACATGAAAAAAGACAACCGGCAACAAGCAAATAAAAAAACAATATTACCTTATTCATTTGTATTGCTGTTGTTTTGATTTGAATCAGATCCAGTAGATTTGTTTTGCGGTGCTTTGTTCCTTCTAAAATTCTGATTATTATTTTTCTGATTGTTTCTATTTACGTTATTCTGCGGTTTATTTACCTGATTAGACTGATTTGGCTTGTTTGTATTCTGGTTATTATCAGATCTTCTATTGTTCTGATTGTTATTTTGATTTGTATTTTGGCTATTATTCTGATTATTATTTTGGTTATTTGGTTTTATTTCAGTTTTATTGCTGGTGTCTCTTTTTACAAAACCTTCGCTTTTTGGCTGATTATTAGTAGTATTCTCTGTAGGAGTTTGTTGTTTGTTTTCTACAGAATTTGAATTTACCGGTTGGTTTGAATTGGTAGAATTATCATTCACGCCATCAGGTCTTTTCTTCTTTCTTTTTCTTAGCTTTAAGATTATCAAATCTGGTAAGACTTTCTTGACCAACAATATTCTCATAATCAGGCAATACTTCTTTAACCACAATTATAGAATCATCTTCAAGCTTGTGTGGTAAAACACCTTTTATATTTAACTGAATAATATCTTTCACCCTATCAACAGAAACTGCTTGAATTTTAGAAATACCGTCATTCATGCAACTATACCACATGGTACGTTTATAAACGTCTGTTTTTATATGATAGGCATAACCGTCTTTAAGTTTAAGTTGAACAGTAGTATCAGGAAAATCATGACGTGCATCAATATAACTATCGGCCTCAAAATTAAGACAACACTTAAGTTTGCCACAGTTGCCAGCAAGCTTTTGCGGATTCAATGAAATTTCTTGATATTTTGCAACCGTTGTAGCAACCGATACAAATTTAGAAATAAACTGAGCACAACAAAGTTCTTTACCACAAGAACCAATACCGCCAATTCGTCCGGCTTCTTGTCTTGCACCTATTTGCTTCATCTCAATTTTAACCTTAAAAGTATCAGCCAAAACCTTAATCAACTGGCGGAAATCTACTCTTTCATCGTCTATATAATAAAAAATCGCCTTCGTTCTATCTCCCTGATACTCAACATCGCCAATCTTCATTGCCAAAGTCAAATCTTTTGAAATCTGACGGGCTTTAATCATAGTTGGGTGTTCGAGCTTCTTAGCCTCTTCCCATTTTTCCAAATCAATTGGGCGGGCAATTCTATATACCTTTTTAAAGCCTTCAGGAGGCAATGGAATTTTATTTTTTCTTATTTGTTGTACTGCCAAATGACCGGTTACAGAGACAACACCAATATCGTGACCAGGTGATGCTTCTACTGCAATTATATCGCCTTGAACCAAATCGAGGTTATTGCAATTATCATAATATTCCTTTCGAGTATTCTTAAATCTTACTTCAACCAAACGAGAGCGGTTAGGATATTTTCCCAAATCTTTGAGCCAGTCAAAAACATCTAGCTTAAAACTGCCGGCTTTCCATTCTTTTTTAGGGTTGTTTATTTCAGTATTTTCGGGAATATTTGATGTGTTTGAATTTATATTTTGTTCGTTCATGAAATTTTGTCGTATTATATATAGTGTTTAGAAATAAAAAGAATACAGAAAAACGCATTGACAGGCAATAATTAATGCTGTCGGAAATCTCCATAGTTTCTTATTTATTCCTTAAAGTTACACAAAAGTAAATAAAAAAATCATTTCTTTAATAAAATGATGATTTTCAATGCAAGGTCGAAAAAAATTATTTTCGGATTTCCATTTCTTTCTATATGAAAATGAGCCTCGTTGAATTCTTTTGTCAAAGCCATTATATTATTTTGATTTATATAAGGATGAAATTTATCAGAAAAGACTCTTTCGTCCTTGTATAAGTATACAATGTCTTGATTTTGTGAGTTTAAAATAAAATTTTCGCGAATCATTTTAAGAGAATATTCGAGAAAAGCTTTCTGTTTTTCTCTTCCTATTGTACTTATTTCATTTACTAATTTATTTAAATCAATTACATTTTTCATAAAACACTGTCGCATCAGCGTTGTGAAATAGGTAAAATAATCTTTGCTAACTCCATCAAAGCTAAGAAGTTTTATTGCTTTATTATAATCGCCATCGGCATTATGAATAACATCAGCAACTTCATCGTCAGAGAGTTCAAAATCTTGTTTTATTCTAGCCTGTAGACTTTCATTATCAAGTTTAGGAATTTTAATAAGCTGTGTTCTTGAAATAATTGTTTGCAAAATTGCATCAGCACTTTCAACAACCAGAATAAAGAGTGTTTTTGGTGGTGGTTCCTCAATTATTTTAAGCAATTTATTTGCACAGGTGATATTCATTTTTTCTGCCATCCAGATAATCATCACTTTATATTCAGCTTCATAGGTTTTAAGATTCAGTTTTCTTAAAATCTCCGAACTTTCATTTTTCTGAATACTTCCCTGTTTATTGTCAATACCAATATGTTCGAGCCACTGATTTATACCAAAATATGGATGCTGATTTACAATAGCTCTCCAATCTTCTATAAAATAGTCGCTTACCGGGTCTTTCTTAACCTTGGTGGTGGTAGAAACGGGGAATACAAAATGCAAATCTGGATGAATCAATTTCTCATATTTGATACAAGACGAACACACTCCACAACTATCGTGAGCTGTCTTTGCCGAGCAATTAATATATTGAGCATAAGCAATTGCCAATGCCAAACTACCGGAACCTTCGGGTCCCAGAAACATTTGAGCATGACTAACCCTACCTTCGCTCGTAGTTTGTATGAGTCTTTGTTTTATATCATTTTGTCCTATAATAGCAGAGAATTGCATATTGTAAATTTTTAAGCGCAATTTACAAAAACGAATGTAATTTATTGAATAAATAAGATGCTAAAAAAGATCTATTGAATTGTTTAAAACGATGCTCTAATAAAACACAACAAACAAATAAAATAATAATTTTAAAATTAAAACTATAAGAATATGTGATACCTTTGCGTCTAAAACATAAAAAATGTCTCCTCTTACAGTAATAACATATCATGCTTTTTATATGAATGCCATTAAACACATGAGTAAAGTACACAGGTACTACCGAATAACAAAATTTTATTCCTTTCTTAAACAAATAGCCATCAAAGGTGCAATTACAATTGGAATTGTGGTTTTGGTTTTAATGGGTCTTGAGTATTTTTTTATTGATATAAATGGTTTACTTGATACTATGGTGAGTACCTATCCGGCATGGGCTATATTTGCATTTTTTCTTGTATCAGAAACGATACTAGGTTTAGTACCACCTGAAATATTCATAGCTTGGTCGGCAAAGGCTACAAATCCGCTATTATATTTGTTCATAATATCACTAATGTCATATCTTGGAGGCGTTATAAGCTATTTTTTAGGAGTTTATACAGGCAAAATTCCAAAAATCAAAGATAATCTCGAAAATAAAGTAGCTATACACGTTGTAAATCTCAGAAAATGGGGAGGTGTATTGGTTTTTATAGGAGCTATGCTTCCTTTACCACACGCAGTAGTAAGCTTTACCTGTGGGCTTATTAAATACAATTTTGGAAATTACCTATTGTGGGCTTTATTTAGGTTTCTAAGATTTGCTATATATGCATGGGTTTTATTTTCAATATTCTAATTGGCGTTTTGAAAATATTTTTGTTAACGCTTTTTAAAGGTCTAATGCACCTTTAAATTCAAAAACTCTTTAATTAAATCATCAAAAACATTGGTAAATTGTTGTTCAATAGACTTGTAATTTTCTTTTAAAATTATGATTGCCAAGGGAGTCATTTCTGGCATAGATGTTCTGGCAGACATTCGTCTTAATACCCGTTCCAATCCATAAAAAGAACCATAACTATTGAGCCAATCATTATAGACCATTGCCGGTAACACTTTGAGTAACTCTTTAGGAAATAAATACTTATAACAGTCTATATAAACACATGCCCGACGTATAAACGTAGTCTTATCAAAATTTGAATATTTGTACCAGTTACAACTTAAAAAATGATCGTAAACAATATCTGTAATGATTCCGGCATATCTGCCATGCGATTGTGCAAATAATGCTTTTGTCTTTTTAAAATCCTGATGTTTATCGGTTAATGCATCTATCTGTCTATGAAGCACAATACCCTTTCTTATTCCTGCCGGATAAGAATCAAGTCGGCTACCTTTTACCCAGTCTGCAATAAAATTACCAACCATCAACTGAGAATCAGAGCCAGACAAATATATATGAGCAAGGAAATTCATATTTCAAAATTATTATAAAGCTACGAAATGTTCTTTTCTAATAGATTTAGAAAAGCTTCATCCTGATTAAAAAGAAACGCTACACTCAATGGCAATACCCATATATTGAATGCTACCAGTGAAGTAGCTGACAATTTTACCAAATCTTTTTCGGTTGTAATAATTGTTTTTACTCCCTTTGATTTTGCCCGTTTCATTATGGCATCCTCATCTTTAGAAGTAAAAAAATGATGATCGGGATACTGCATTGGTATAAACGTAAAACCAAGTGACTGCAACTGATCATAAAATGGTTTAGGATTGGCAATTGCCGTGCAAGCAATAATTTGTTGAGGTATATTTGGTGCTAGAATGACATTACCCGATTTAGAATCGTAAACAGAGCCATATTTCATTGTGGTGAAAAATACTTTTTGCTGAAACGTAGGTCTTAACATCTTTTCTAATTCTAAGGCCTTAGTTTTTGATAAATCAGGGGGACATTTGGTAACAATAATAATAGTAGCCCTTTTAGCACCACGTCTATTTTCTCGCAATCTTCCGGCAGGTAGCAGATAGTCTTGAATATAGAGCTTTGAATAATCGGTGAGTAAAATCTGTACCCGTGGCAAAATATGACGATGTTGGAAAGCATCATCGAGCAAAACCAATTGCAGTTGCGGTATTTGATTGAGTAATTGCTCTACTCCAATCACACGTTTTTCACAAACAGCAAAAACGGCATCAGGAAATTTTGCTTTCATCTGCAAAGGCTCATCGCCAACTTCTGCAACCGTACTATTTTGCTTTACAAGTAAGAACCCTTTTGTTTTTCTTTTATATCCTCTACTGAGTACAGCTAATTTATACTTGGCCGAAAATACGGTTATAAGATATTCAATCATAGGTGTTTTGCCGGTACCACCAACTGCAAGATTACCAACAGATACTATCGGTACATCAAACGATTTTGAAGGCAGAACACCTATAAAAAACAGCAAATTTCTGATAGCTGTAACCGCATTATACAAAATTGAAAACGGATACAATAAAATAAAAAGAATAGAACTCATCAGAAAACTAACTGTTTATTCTACAACAATATCGAACGGAATTTTAGCTAAAACACCCTCGGTTTTTGAAGCCGAAACTAAAGCTTTGTAATATTTATAATTTTCGCCCAAGGTCTCTTTTACCTGAGTAGAAACAGTATTTCCTGTAATACCTTTCATGATTGCCGAAAACGGATCAAGCACCTCTGGATAATATTTCACCACATAAACAGAATCAGCAATACCTTCCATATCTATAGCAACCTTCAGAGCAGTTTTTAGTCCGCCGAGCTTATCAACCAAGCCAATAGAAAGCGCATCGGCACCGGTCCAAACCCTGCCTTGCCCAACAGAATCTACCTCTGGTTGCGTTTTTTTTCTTCCTTCTGCTACATGCTTTGTAAATGTTTGATAAACATCTTCAATACCTAATTCCATAACCTTTACCTCTTGCGGATTAAGCGGTCGGGCAAAAGTACCCATGTCGGCATTTGCGTTAGAGGTAACCACATCAGAGGTGATTCCTAAATCATTGAGTAACTCAACACCCGAAAAGAAAACACCAAAAACACCAATAGAACCGGTTATGGTAGTAGGCTGAGCTACAATATAATCGGCAGGAGCAGCAATATAATATCCACCCGAAGCAGCAGCATCGCCCATTGAAACGACAAAAGTCTTTTGCTCGGCAGAGAGCTTACACTCACGCCATATAGCTTCTGATGCTAACGCAGAGCCACCTCCGGAATTCACACGCAAAACTATAGCTCTTACATTTTTATCAAGTCGTGCTTTTCTAATCATTCTCGACACATTTTCGCTACCAATTGACTCATCGTCACCTTCGCTTGGAATAATATTTCCCTGAGCTACAATAACCGCCACTTGCGTTTCTGATTCTGTAACTACAGAAAATTCCTCGGTTACCATTTCATTGATGTATGCACTGAGCGACACACTGTTTAAATCGGCATCTTGAGCTATTTTCATGCTATCTTTGCATTCAAGCAGAAATTCATCAAAATATTTAATCTCATCAATTAAACCTTTTTCTTTCGCAATTTTTCCATTTCTTATAGTAAGACTGTCGGCCCAAGTATCAATATCGGCAACCTGAATATTTCTAGATGCTGCAATAGAATTTTTTAGGTGAGACCAAATATCATCAATCATTTCTTTCATCTGATAACGACTTGCATCGCTCATTTTATCTTCAGATATGATTTCAACTGCACTTTTATATTTACCATGTCTAATAATCTGAGGTTTGATACCAAGTTTTTCGAGTGCACTTTTAAAATGTGTTGTTCTAATGCTCACCCCTTGCAACATAACCTGTCCTTCCGGATTCATATATACTTTTTGAGCAACAGACGACAAATAGTAAGCTTTTTGCGTATAGAAATCGCTGTAACTCAGTACGAATTTACCCGAAGCTTTGAAATCTTCAAGCGCATCTCTTATCTCGGTAAGGGTAGAGATACCTGCCGAAACGTAATCGACTTTCAGAATGATACCTTTTATATTATTATCTTGTTCTGCTTTTTCTATTGCTTTGAGAATGTCAATCAAACCAATTTTCTGATCGCCCGATAAAGCAAACGGATTAAACTGATCGAGCGGATTGTGCGAAACTTTATCGGCTATCTCACCATCGAGACTTACAACTAAAACCGAATTTTCTTTTACAACTTGCTCAGAACTACCGGTTACGCTAATCAATATTAGTACACCTACTAGAATGAAAAATAATACTGCAATTAAGGTTCCTAGAAAAGAAACAAACAGATATTTAAAAAACTTTGCCATTGTATAGTTATATTTGATGTTTATTTACAAATGTACATTTTTTAGACAATTCACCACAGAATGAATACAGTATTTTTACTACTGGGCGGAAATTTAGGCAACACATTATCGGTCTTTTTATCTGCCAAACGGGCTATTAAGCAAGATATTGGAAAAATCATAAAAGAATCTTCACTTTTCGAAAGCGAAGCATGGGGCTTCGAAGCCGAAACTATCTTCCTCAATCAGGTACTGCAATGCAAAACAAAACATTCTGCCGAATGGGTACTGAAACGCTGTTTGCAGATTGAACAGTCTTTAGGAAGGCAAAGAAACAGTAGCGCCGAAGGATACGCTTCTCGCACCGTTGATATTGATATACTATTTTACAACGATTCAATTATAGATAATGATGACTTAACCATACCCCACCCTCATCTGCATAAACGTAATTTCACGCTAGCACCTTTATCAGAAATTGCAGGAGAAATGGAGCATCCAATTCTAAAAAAAACGGTAAATACATTGCTCAGAGAATGTACAGATATGGGCAAAGTGAACATAGTAGCTGTTTAATTTGATTTTCATTATAGTATAATCGGGTAAAAGTGTTTGTAAAAGAAAATCAAATAGATACATATTATTAAAATTACAATAAATAATTTTCACAATACTTGAAAATTAAAATCTCAAAAAATATAAAAAAAATCATAGTAATATAGGTAAACTCATTGTTTTTGATACTTTATTTTTTTATATCTTTGGCAGAAATAGTATTAACTTTTTAAATGTAAAAATAAAATGCAGTTAATTGATAATTATAATTTTGCAGGGAAGAAGGCAATTGTAAGAGTTGACTTTAATGTGCCATTGCACAAAGAGACAATGGAAGTAACCGACAGCACCAGAATTAAAGGTGCATTGCCTACAATAAACAAAATATTGAAAGATGGCGGATCGGCAATTCTAATGTCGCATTTAGGCAGACCAGACGGAAAAGTAAATCCGAAATATTCTTTGAAATTTATACTTTCTAAATTGTCTGAAAACCTTCCGGGAGTAGAAATTAAATTTGTAGAAGACTGCATGAAAGCAGACCAAGCAGTTGCAGAATTGAAACCTGGACAAGTAATTTTACTTGAAAACCTTAGATTTTACGAAGAAGAAGAAGGTAAACCTGCATTGCCAAAAGAAACTCCAGAAGATGTTCTTAAAGCAGCAAAAGCAGAAGTAAAAGCTAAACAACCTGCATTTGTAGCAAAACTTGCTAGCTATGCAGATGTTTATGTAAACGATGCGTTTGGAACAGCACACAGAGCACACAGCTCAACTGCACTTATTGCAGACAAATTTACTGATGCAAACAAAATGTTCGGATTTTTGATTAATGGCGAACTTAAATCAATGGATACTGTATTGCAATCGGCTGATAAGCCTAAAACTGCAATAATGGGTGGTGCAAAAGTATCTGATAAAATACAAATCATTTCAAGACTATTACCTACAATAGACAACCTTATAATAGGTGGAGGTATGACTTATACATTCATCAAAGCACAAGGCGGAGAAATAGGTAACTCACTATGTGAAACCGACAAACTAGACCTTGCTCTTGATATTCTTAAAAAAGCAAAAGAACATAACGTAAATGTTTATATTCCTACTGATGCTGTAAATGCTGATAAATTTGACGCTAACGCTGCAACCAACACATCTAAAACCGATGCCACTCCAAACGGATGGATGGGATTAGACATAGGACCTGAAACAATTGCTAAATTTACCGAAGTAATAAAAAATTCTAAAATAGTACTTTGGAATGGACCGATGGGTGTTTTTGAATTTGATAAATTTGCAACCGGAACTACAGCAGTAGCAAAAGCTTTGGCCGAAGCTACAGCAAACGGAGCATTTACCCTTATAGGTGGTGGCGACTCGGTTGCTGCTATAAACAAAAATAAACTAGCCGACAAAGTTAGTTATGTTTCTACCGGTGGTGGTGCTATGCTTGAATATATGGAAGGTAAAGAACTACCGGGTATCAAAGCTATTAGAAAATAAGTAATTTTTTAAATATTATATAAAAGGGTAAGGATGAAAATTCTTACCCTTTTTTTTTGTGTGAAACGTTTTTAAGAATTTATCACAAGGTTGCTCTATATTTATTTCAAGCTGATCACCTTTGTTTATTTCAAAGCCAGAGCTTAATAGCACATCAAGCACGACATTCTCCATAAAATTGTCTGAATCAGGATTTATAGGATTAAAAGATTAGCAGGATTTGTTGAAAACGTCAGTGTTTTCACTGGCGTTTTTCAATTTCAAGCCTCGTTCGGCGAAGCGTCCTCGCTTCGTCGTAGTTTTCAAGACCTCTGGCCTGTAAGTTATATTGTCAGAACTATGATTTTTTTGATTTGCATGATTTATAAAACTTATAGGATGCTTGTTTCAGTTTTCTTATGAGCTTCTATCATCTAAATTTCGGGTCTAAAACGTTTTGCATGGGTAAAGATTAAAAAATAATCAAGCTACTCAATTTTACACTAACTTGAAATAACATACCACAAAATAAAAATATAATTATTTACTAATATAAATATTTTATGCTTTTTTCATTAAAAATCAATAAATTAATATTTATAACAAGCACTTAACAGTAAGTTAATATATAGATTCGAAATTTTTAGATAAGAATAATAAAATTCAATCTAACCCTCTTTTTTTTATAAAAAAACTATTCTTTATTTACCCAATTTGTTATATTGCACTGATTTTATAAAAAAACTCAAAAACTCAAAACTAATTGTCTCATAACTATGGAAATTAAAAAACAATACTTAAAATCTAGTTCAGATTGTAAAGTTACCTTTAAAGTTGAAAAAGAAGTTGTAAACGGAGCTACAGAAGTGTCTATTGCAGGGGACTTCAACGGATGGAATCCTGAAGCTACACCAATGAAAATAGCTAAGTCGGGCGAGGCTTCGGTTAGCATAAATTTGGAAACTGGAAAAGAATTTCAGTACAAAATAGTTTTAAATAAAACTACTTGGATTAACGATCCTTCTGCAGACAAAACTCAGCCAAACGAATTTGGTGAAGAAAATTCTGTTGTAATTATTTAGAAATTAGGCACAATTGCAACGTCCTTTATAAAAAAATCTAAAATCCTTAATATTTGCAAGTTAGGGTTTGATTTATAGAATAATATGGCTTAAAATATTGAAGCCTAATTTCTGTAAATCGAGCCCTAGTTTTGTTTTTATATTTTTAAATAAAACCAATGTATATTCTGAATATATGGCTTTTAGAATCAAGAAAATATTCTACCTAGCCCAACATTGCCAAAAATTCTGTCTCTGATATTATTTTCACCCCCAAATCTTGAGCTTTCTTAAGCTTTGAAGGTCCAATATTATCACCAGCTATCAAATAATTCGTTTTGGCTGAAACGGCACTAACATTTTTACCTCCATGCAATTCAATCAATTCTTTTATTTGCTCTCTGCTATGTAAGGTAAATGTACCTGAAATAACCATATTTAAACCATTAAGAGTGTTTCCTAAGCTTTCTTTCTGTTGCGCTATATGTTCAAAGCAAACTCCGGCAAGTTGCATTTTGGTCACAATCTTTTGGTTAAGCTCATTTTCGCACCATAGTTTTATACTACTTGCAATTTTTTCGCCTACCTCATCAATTGCCAA
Source organism: Bacteroidales bacterium (assembly GCA_016714605.1). GTDB lineage: Bacteria > Bacteroidota > Bacteroidia > Bacteroidales > UBA1715 > JADKDL01. The sequence continues at coordinate 46,243 of JADKDL010000016.1, forward strand.
CAGATCTGCCACGCTTGCTTGAAACAAAGCTTCTATCGAACCGAGCGCTTGAGCTATTTTCTTTGCAACGGTTTCTCCCACATATCGTATTCCCAATGCAAACAAAACCTTTGTAAATGGCACTTGCTTAGATGCTTCAACACTATCAAGTAAGTTCTGTGCCGATTTTTCGGCAAATCTATCTAACGACAGCAAATTTTCTTTCTTCAGATAATAAAAATCGGAAACATCTTTCAGCAATCCTGCTTCATAGAGCTGAGCTACAGTAGCTTCGGCAGCATTTATATTCATTGCTTTTCTTGATATAAAATGCTCCATTTTACCTTTTATCTGGGGCGGACAAGCAAACTCATTCGGACAAAAATGCTTTGCTTCTCCATCTATCCGAACCAAAGCTGTGTTACATGCCGGACAATGTTGGATATACTCCAGCACCTGAACGGCTTCACTTCTTCGGCTCACATCTACCGATACCACTTTGGGAATAATCTCTCCGCCTTTTTCTATGCAAACAATATCGCCAATACGCAAATCGAGCAAAGCAATCTGATCGGCATTGTGCAGTGAGGCTCTTTTTACGGTAGTACCTGCCAACTGCACCGGTGTAAGATTGGCTACGGGAGTTATAGCACCGGTTCGTCCAACCTGATAATCAACCGAATTGAGTTTTGTAAATGCTTGTTCGGCTTTAAATTTATAAGATATAGCCCAACGTGGATTTTTGGCTGTAAAACCAAGTTCCTGCTGTTGGGCGATTTTGTTTATTTTTATAACAATTCCATCTATATCGAATGGTAATGTATGTCGCTGCTTATCCCAAAAATCAATAAAGGTAAACACCTCATCAATAGATTTACAAATCTGTGTATGTTCAGAAACTTTGAAGCCCCATTCTTTAATTTTGGATAAACCCTGTGCATGCGTTTGAAAAGACAGATTTGCTCCCAAAACATAATACAAATAGCAGTCGAGAGGTCGCTTAGCAACTGTTGATGAGTTTTGCATTTTTATAGAACCTGCAGCAGCATTTCTCGGATTGGCAAAAGCTGCTTCTCCCAAAGCCTCGCGTTCAGCATTCATTTTCATGAAACCGTCAAGGGGCAAAAAAACCTCGCCGCGCACCTCAAACTCGTCAGGATATTCTGCCGAAGGTAAGACAAGCGGAATACTTTTTATTGTTTTAATATTTTGAGTCACATCGTCGCCAACCAGTCCGTCGCCGCGGGTTACCGCCTGTTTCAATGCACCATTCTCATAACGAATGGAAATTGCAATACCATCATATTTCAGTTCGCAGACATACTCATAATCCTCTTCTATATTTTTTCTGATACGGTCGTCAAATTCAGAAAGATCTTCCCTTGAGTAGGTGTTGCCCAAAGAAAGCATTGGGTAAGTATGCTGCACCTGTACGAAAGCCTGTTCTTTATCGGAACCAACACGTTGCGTAGGTGAATTTGCATCGGCAAACTCAGGATGCTGCTGTTCCAAAGCTTCTAATTGTTTCATCAATGAGTCAAACTCAAAATCAGAAATAAGAGGCTGTGCCAAAATATAATAGCGATAATTATGCTGATGTAATTGTTCGCGCAGTGCTGCAATCTGTTGTTGAACGGTATTATTATCCATAAACTTAGAATTGAATATTTATCGTATTCTTTTATCAAAAAATAACATTGGTTTTCGAGCACTCTCCGGGAACTGCAATTTTGCAATCTCAGCAGGAAGCAAAAACGCAATGGAAGGCGCTACCCGTAACTTTGCTCTGAAATGATCTTTTATCTTCTTTTCCAGCAACTCATCAGGATTATTAACACCTATTTTTATAAGAATCTCATCGGTATCCATTTGGTTGGTAGAAACCTCAACCACGTAATTTTCCACCTCATGCAAATCGTTAAGAATATCGTACAAAGAAGGCGGATAAAGCGTTGTTCCTTTGTATTTTATCATCTGTTTTTTTCTACCAATTACAGGACCAAGGCGAATTGTATTTCTACCACATTTGCAGGGTTCGGTATCATGAATACAAATATCACCTGTTTTGAATCGTAGTAATGGCATGCCCTCTACCCCAAGCGTGGTAATGACAACCTCGCCCGGAGTACCCGGTTCTACGTCATTGCCATGCTCATCAAGTAGTTCCACAATAAGCAACTCCGGATGATGATGACAACCACAGCCAAAAGTGCATTCAGAGAAAGCAGCGCCCATCTCGGTAGAAGCATAGGTAGAAAACAGTTTAATATTCCACTTATCAGTTATCTGCTTGCCGAGTTTGTTGTATGTAAAGTCGTTGTTTCTAATTGGTTCGCCAATACAAACAGCAGATTTTACGGTGGTAGCATTTATATCGACCCCTTTATTTTCTGCATATTCTATAAGTTTGATTAGAAAAGAAGGAACGGTTACAAAAGCAGTTGGGTTAATTCTTTTCAGGGTATCAAACTGCAATTCAGGATTTCCGGGTCCCGAACGAACTATACCAGCACCTAATTTCCTTAAGCCCATAAAATACGCCAAACCTGCCATAAATCTGCGGTCTAAGGTAACCATGAGCTGATAAATATCATTACTATTGGCTCCTGCACAGGCAAATGAAATTGCCTCGTTGTATGCCAAACGTTCCAAATCATTTTCGGTAGCTGCAAATGTTACCGGATCGCCCAAGGTTCCGGAGGTTGTGATATAATCTATTATTTTGTTGGGAGATACACAGATAAAATCATGATTGCGCAACTGTAAATCTTCTTTTGAAGTAAATGAAATAGATTTCAAATGCTCCAAAGTATTTATTTTTCTTATATCTATTTTCTCTTTTAAGAATTTCTCTCGGTAAAAGGGTGAATTTGTATTCAAATACTCCAACAGATTGGATAACTTATTTTCTTGAAATTCACGTATTTCCGCGGTCGATTTGGTTTCTATAACTGGTATCATTAATAAAAATAGAATTCGTTTGGTAACCTTAGATTTTTTCTTTGATTCTAAATAAACCCTCAAAAGTAAGCATTTTTTACCTTTTTGAACAATCATTACACTCCTTAAGCTTATTTAAAATATCATTTTTTGAACTTTTACTAGGAATTTCCAAAGTCAAAGCTTTTTTGTATAACGTCTGAGCTTTTTTGCAATTTTGGTTTTGAAAAAAATAATCGCCCGCAATCTGATAAGGCTCATAATACCATTGGTTTACCTGTATCATACAGTCAATCAGCGAATCAACATTTACTTGTTGAGCATTGCAGTTCAGTATTTTAGATTTCAAAAGCTTATACTCGTTGTAGCTAGACCATCCGTTTGCAAAATATTCATCGGGGGCAATGTTTCTTGAAGCCGACTCAATAACAGTACTTTGGCAAAGACCCGATGCGTGTGCAAATACCGAATCAAGATTATATGCCACAAACTCCCCCAGCACATTGGGCGAAGTGGAAATCCAGAAGGTTTTTTCGAGCGGAGAAAAAATAATACCATGATGCGCCAAAAGTTGATTAATTGCTTTCTCATTACCATTGCCTATAGGCTTATCTTCTTTTCCATTTCTATTTCGAAGTATTGCAGCATATTTTTTTGCGCTCAAACTGTCGGACTTGGGTAATAGTTCCAAAACACGCTGATAACGGTAAAACGACGCCTCATTCTCTTTGTTTTCTGTGTTTTTTTCGGTGTTTTTAAATAAAGCCGACTGATAAAAATTTGTGCATACCAAAGCATTTGTATCAGGCAAAACCACATCCATTTCATTTGGCGTTTTTTCAATAATAACCGCAGCTGTATCATAAGCAGAAGTTATGTGAAACGATTCGCTCACAAACAAAGAAAACTTACGAGCAATAGCAACCGCCTCATCAATAGATTTGGCATATTGCAGTATTTCTCTGGCAAGAATAGAAACGGGAGTGCCAGTTTTAAACGGAATTTCAGGTGTGCCTGCATTCACCGTTACGCAAAGTCCCTCTTGATTCATTCCTGAAACAACACCTATCATTCCACCCCAAGTTACAAAAGCAAAATTGTAACCTTTATCAGGGGCTACGAATGCTACAATTTTATTTTTAGAAAACGCATCGCCAAAATAGAAGTCGAAATTTCTGGCACTCATCAAAAGCCGCTCATCTTTATTCCATTGCGAGAAAGAGGTGCAACCAACCAACATATAGTTCTGCATCATGTGCCCAATATCATGTGCCCCGTGGTAATTAAGCAATCTCAAATAAGACTTGCCGTAAACATCAAACTCCGACGAAGCCGAAAATGAAATTCCAAATATCTCTTTCTGATATTCGATAGGTATATGTTCGTCTAAATTTGAGTTGAACGCAGCTATAAAGGCATTGAGCACAATTCTATAATTATACGAAGGGATATATTCTGATATTTTCTCAACAAAAACCGACTCTTGAAATGTAACCTGCTGCTGGGTGAGTTTACCAATTTTCACCCCACGCTCAAAGGGAGCACCCTCTACATACAGTTCGTAAAAACCTTCGGAACGCTTTCTAAACCAAGAGTTTTCAATATATGCAAAGTTAGAATCTACCTGAGTAAGCTGTTTTGAAAGTGCCTCGACCTCAGTGTCAGAAATTGTAGGAGGCGAAGGCGAATCTTTTTTTACCAATACCCACAATCCGAATGAAATCATGACTAGAATAAGCACCCCAAAAACAATAAGTAAAACCTTGACTATTTTATATTTACCCATTTTTATTTTATTTAAATAATTGTTAATTAAGAGTTGTATTTTCTCTGTGAACCTCTGTTTCCTACTCTGTGGCTCTCAGTGAAATAATAATAAATTACACAGAGACTCACAGAGAAGACACAGAGTACCTCTGAGTTAGTTTACAAACCGTTTATCTCATTTTTCAGAATGAAGTATTAAAAATTAATGAACAATCCGATTGTTCTACTTGTATATTTCGAATTAGAGCAAGCTCAAGTAGTCCTGAACTAAATCTTTTATAAACTGCAATAGTACAAAATCTTAAAATAGCTTTCATTTAATATATTTTCAGAAGAATTTAATAGTTTTTCAACTATTAATTCGTGATAATAAATAATCTAACCCAACGATTTCGCCCGAAGCCAAAAGCGCCCCCATAACCACACCAAACATACCATGAAGAAAAGTATTTTGTCCGGTGAGAAATAAATTCTTAACCTGCGTTTTTGAAAATACATAAAGCGAATATTCCTGTTCCGCATTTCTCATAATTCCATACGTTGCACCCTGCGGAGTACCCGTATAATGTTCCCATGTGAGCGGTGTAGCAGCATAATAATGAGCAATACAATTCTTAATTTCAGGAATATGCCTACACACAGCATCGAGCATTTTTTGAGTAAGCTCTTCTTTCAGAGCATCATAATCGGCACCTCTATTGCCTAATTTCGTTCCATTCCAAATTGCAAACTTCTCATAATCGACAAAGCTAATAACACTGGCAGCATTTGTATAATTGGGCTTTAAGGAATCTGCTTGCGGAAAAAAACCAAATCCGTAAGGCCATTGCTTTATTTTTTGCTGCTCAGAAATCCATGTATTATCACCATCATAAAAATACATATTCGCATTTTTATAATGAAAAGTATTAGGTTTAAAAGCCAAATACAGAGTAAAAGAGCCAACCGTATTTTCCAACCCCAACAATCTATTCCTATAGGGTTTCTTAATATTTTCGGGAGCTATAAGCTTCATTGTGAGAGATGGATGTATGCCTGAAAAAACATTTTTAGTTTCTAAACGCAAACCCTGTTTTGTACTCACATATTTTACCAGTTTGTCTTCAAACATTAAAGCATCTACCTCCTGAGAAATATGCATCTCACCACCATTATTCTTGATTACAGCAACCAGAGCATCGGCTATTTGAGAACTACCACCAACAAGCCGATAGGCTCCACTAATTAGATGATATTGAATAACCGCATGAACGTACCAAAACGTCTGCTGACTATGCCCAGCGTGCAGAAAATTACTTGCAGATAATACTTGTTTAAGCAGGTCATTTTGGCTAACCGAATTGAGAATATTAGATAACTTCTCGGTATTCGGATAAAAAGTTGATTCCGGCTTTGTCAACGACAATAAGGGGATAGATTGAGCAAGGCTTTGTAATTGAGACACATAAACACCTACATCTTTTCCATGAGTAGGAAACTGAGATTTAAGCGAATCGGAAAACGCATCAAACCCCTGCGCAAAAGAGAATTCTCTTCCACCTAAATTGTAGGTTTCAAAAGCATTAGTATCGAGCTTTTTGTACTGCAATGTATCAATAATACCGAGATAAGAAAACACCTTATATAATTGCTGTCCATTGCCTAAGCAGCCGGTAAAATGAATTCCGGTATCGAAGCTAATGCCCTTACGGGTAAATGATTGCAGGCTACCGCCATAAATAGGCTGCTTTTCAAGTACAGCAACCTTAAACCCCTCTTTCGACAAGATTGCTGCACAGACCAAACTCCCCAACCCACTACCAATTATAACAAAATCATATTTGTTGGCACTCATAAAAGATTGATAATATTTAAAAATAGCCTCTTATAGAATCTTATTTATATTCAGAGGGCGACTTAATGTTGCTCCAAGAATGTATATATGAAATCGGTGCAAATATCAGATAAATTATTAATATTTCTTATCAGAAATGTAATGCAGAAATGAAGTTGGGTTTGAGTTTATTGTTTATACTAAACAATAAATTCCCTTGCTAAGAACTTGAAAATGGAATTTTGACTGTTAAGATTTATGCGTTTTTTAAGAATTACTTACTAGTTTGCTCTACATTAATTTCAAGCCGACGGCCTAGGTTTATATGAAAAACCGAGTTTGACAGAATACCTTCACTATTTCACCCCCTCTACCACAAAAAAAGAGAGCCACTTTTCAGCAGCCCTCTTTTTTACGGTTGAATCATTATGCAATAATAAATTATTTTCAATTTTCAATTTTCAATTCTCAATTCTCAATTACCTAACGAGCATTACCGGACCTTTGGTATATTCTTTACCATCAATGTTCATACCGGTCCACGAGTCGCCGTTTTTAAATTTAGCGTCAATCACCCAGAAGTAAGTGCCCGCTTTGGCAAGTTTACCTTGATATGAGCCATCCCAAGCCTCAGAAGGTTGTCCTTCGTTGTTGAGTTTGTCGGAGAACCATACTAGGTTACCCCATGCATCGAACACCGAGATGGTGTATGTCTCTAGGTTGAAACCAGCCGGTCTGAACTCTCTCACTCCGGTAGCCGGATTGGTAGGAGCAAAGGCATTTGGCACGAACAGACCTACGCTTATCTCAATAAATATGCTTTGAACTATAGAGTCTACGCAGCCATGGTCATTGGTTACTTTCAGCTTCACATCCCACGGACCATATTCGTATGTTTGTGTAATGGCAGCATTTCTTTGAGTATACGGCACAATGTACGGAAGGGTATCTTCTAGTCGGCCAAAATCCCAGCTCATGTTGTAGGTCACCTCAGTGAATCGGCACCTCCGGTAGCATTGTTGAAGTACACCGGAGCTTGGGTAGAAAGGTTCTCAAACTTGGCTTTGTATGCAGCACCCGGTAGTGACCATAGGAACTGAGCATCAGGTTTTACTGCAATGGTAACCTCCATAGAGTCAGAGCTTGAGCAACCGTATTTGTTTACCACTTTCACTTTCACCAGCTCTTTGCCTTGGTAGTCCCAGTCAACCAAACGATATGCTTTATTTTGTTCGTTTGATATGGTGTAGTTGGTATGGTTACCCGAAATAGACCAAACAAAGGTGGTAGAGTCGCCTTCCAACTCTTGCACATAATATGCGTTTCTGGAACCGAGTTTTCGCACACCATCTTTTTACCCCATACTTTGCCGTTTGGAATAGAACTTACAATAAGACTAGCTGTGGTTGTCTCACTCGGACAAGCCATATCTGCTACCAGATTGGTGTATTTTGTATTGTTCAATTTGAATATGTATGTACCGCTGTTTTCCAAAGGATAGGTGTTCAGGTCGAGTGTTCTTCCGGTGCCAAGCGTATTGTCTTGAGCATCGAACCAAGTTGTATTCAATGATCCCACAGCAACAAGGGGTTCGATATTATCATCGCCCAAGCAGATGGCTTTGGTACTCACTTGCGGAGCAAGCGGTTGCTCAATATACACATATTGCGCAGTGCCATACGGACTCCAACAGCTACCGTTGTTGTATCTTACAAAGAAGGTGGTAGAGGTATCGGTTGCAAGCACCGAAGCAGTTGGGGTAAACGAAGCCAAGTTGCCAAGGGTTTGGGCAAGGGTAGAATCTTTTTTCCATTCCACGCCACTATTGCTTTGGGTAAGAATAAGCGGAAGCATCGTATTGTTGCTACATGAAGCTTTCATCTCAATAATAGGAGCTTCAGGCAATGGCAGAACGCTGTAAGTGCCTGTTGCAGGTTCGCTCCAACAGCCGTTTGCTTTGTGCATAGCATAGAAGGTATAGTCGTCAATGGCACTAAACTGGTCGGCAGCCAGGAACTGATTTGCAATTGCAAAATGAGAATCGGCAGGTACCGGAGTAGTTGGCTGAGTTTTGTACCAATATATTTGTTGCGGGATGTCAATAGCAACACTTGCACTGATGGTTGGTTGCGCCAATCCTACGCAGGTAGGTCTCTGAGTACTAATGGTAACTGCCGGAGCATAATTTACCGTTATTGAAACCGGAGCTGTCGGACTCATACAGTTGTAGAATGAGCTATATTCAGCCACATGCCAAGTCGTAACGTCGCCGCTTGGCGCTGATAACGGGGTGTATGATCGCCAACAGCAACTCTAGATCCATCGTCAGGATTGGTAGTGGTTCTCGTAAACCAACGGAACTCGCTAGTGCCTTGTTTAGGTTTAAACCAGGTGCTCAAAGGTGCCGGTATGGCAGTGAGGGTTGGGATATCGTCATAGTTACAGATAATTTCCGAAACCGCCGAAGGTCTTGGTACCGGACAGTTGAACAGTTCTACCCGTACCAAATCATCGGTACTTTCGCAACCAAGAATGGTTTGTGTAGCAAAGAAATCTTTCGCAGGAAGGGTTTCTTTTGTTGGGTCTATAAATGAAGTTGGTAATGTCCAAGTAGTTGTCGTTTTCTCAACAACCCCGGTAAGGGCAGTTCTAGAAGCATTCTGATTGCTGTAGAATTTCACACCTTCACCTGTTCCTGTTACCTCAACTGGAACAGCACTGGTCATACGACTCAGGTCTGCAATTACAGGTGCAGGGGTATGTTGTATTTCTATATTTTCGGTTTGCGTAGCCTCACAGCCTTTGCTGTCGGTAAGGGTAGCGGTAATGGTCATTGGAACAAGTCCAAACTGAGCAGCACCAACCACACTGGCAGGAGTAAGCGAACCATTACTACCTGAGAGAATAATACCTCCTATGCTGTTGCCCGATAGACTATAATCCATAGAAGCAACCACTGCATTATTAGTAATCACCGGCGAAGCAATCACCTCAGGGTCTGTTTGGCAGATGGTTGTTTTTGTATTAGAAAGTGCAATGGTAAATACCGGAGTCGGGTTCACCGTAAAGGTAACCGTTGCCTCAGGACCTCTGCACGGCATACCGGCAGCATCATTTTTCTCTTGCGACATTTTGAAGGTGTATCTGCCCGGAGCAGCATATTTATTGCCAAAGGTACTTAAATCTAAGTCTTTGGTCGTTTCAATCACCAATCCTGTAGAATCTCTCCATTCAAAGTTAAATCCGTCAGCTACGGCAGTAATAGAAGGTAAGGTACCATTATCTTCCTCACAGATAGCCACCGGAGTGAGTATCGGAGCAGGCGTCGGACAGTTTACAATAATCCAGATTGATTTAGCAATCGGACTTACGCAAGAGTTGAGCGTCTGAGTAACATCGTAAGAGTACTTACCTATTTTGCTAATATGTGTAGGATACATAGTCAACGGAGAAGATGTAGAAATTACAGTACCTGTACTATCTTTTATAGAGAGCGAAGCTGTAGGGTAATAATCTATTTCCATTGGCGGTAAAGACTCAATAGAAGCAATACCCCAGGTAACCGGAGGATTCGGTAATATACCCGTTCCGGTAGGTGCTAAAACATTAGTAACATCAACATCAAGCGTTGTTTGATTGGTACAAGTCGCTTTTCTGTCGGTACCCGAGCCCCACGCCTGAGACGCATCTAAGGTAAGGGTTGTGGTTTTAACGCCAGTAGCCGACGCAGTGAACTGCGGAGTCCATGTAGTACCCGAAACACCCGCACCACTAAGTACCGAGCCAGCAGGTTCTATAGAAATATTTACCGAAGCTTGCGTATAGCAAATCATGCCTGGGTCTTGAATTTTCGGATCAGGAAGTTCGTGAATAATCAACTCAACAGGTGTAGGCGGACCAAAGCAAGTATGGGTAGGGTCATATTCGGCCACATACACCGTATGCGAACCAACCGCAGTAATACCATGGCTTGTCCACGTATCGCCTAAGAAATCTTCATCGCCAAAAGTAGCACTGGTAGGAATTTCATCAAAATTTCTCCACCAGCCAAGGTCGTTGCCTGTTCCGGTAGCCGTAAGAGCAACGTTGGTTTCTCCGTACATGCATGATATTTTATAGCCGTAGGTTTAGGTATTGGACAATTGGTTATGGTCAAGATAACCTGTACCGGTTCGCTTTGACAACCATTCAAGGTTTGAGTAGCATACATCGGGTAGAGACCATCTTTCATCTTACCCAAATCATCAACATACGGTGTATTATAGCAATCAGCCTGAAGCACAACGGTTGTATTTGTATCGTTAGCGCTATACCATTTTATATCAGTACCCGTAGCACAAATATCAGGAACAAGTGCTTGATTTGGAACATCAGTATTAAGCGCTTCATCAGGCACTCAATAGGCGGATTCGTATGATTTACGGTAATGTTGTGGGTTACAGGCAGCGCCTCGCAACCGGTTGTAGGGTCGGCATATTCAAAGGTTATGGTATGCGTACCTTGAGTAGCAGCGGCAGGGTTGAAGTTTCTGCCCGTTACACCTGTTCCCGAGAACGTTCCAGTAGTGAGTGCTGTGCCGTTAGCCAGTTGCGCTTTTAGCCCAAAAGTAGGGGTGTAGTCGCACACCGCAGTAGGGTTCATGTTTATCAAGGTAACCGGACGCGGATTAATGGTAATGACGTCGGTAACTGCATCGCCAACGCAACCATTGCCATCGGTATAATTGTATGTAATGGTATAGTTACCCGCAGTAGCCGAAGCAGGGGTGAATACGCCTGTTGTTGCATTTAGAGCCGGAGTAGCAGGTGAAACCGCAAGGGTTCCCATGCCGTGCGAAAGGCTTGGCGTAAGAGCTGCATCATAGACACAAGCCGCAGCGGAATAATTTAAAGTCAACACCGGAAGCGGATTTACCACCACCGAGCCAGTAACCGGAGTTTCCATTTTACAACTACCAGTTGCAGCCGAGGTTGTAAAGGTATAGCTTATCGGGAAAGTCCCGTCTGTAGCAGGGGTAAAGGTTGCAGTCTTATCAGAAGCCCAAACAGCACCAGTCCATGTACCTACACCATCGGCAACCGAGGTAGTAGCGGTTATGGTAGCAGGAGCATCGCCCACGCACAGCGGAGCTACGCTACTCAATGTAGCCGTTGGCAACGCATGAATGGTTATGGTTTTGGTATCGGTGCCGGTACATTTGTTGGCATCCTCTACCGTAACGGTAAGAGCATAAATACCCGGAGCAGCAGTAGCTGGTATGGTTGGTGAAGCAATTGTGGTTGCACTTCCTAAAAGAGCTGCCGCAGTACCAGTCCATGTATATTTTGCAAATGCCTGAGAAGTTGCAAGGGTTATCGGAGTCTTTTGGCACACAGCAAATCCTGGATTTGCGGTAATGGTAGGACTCAGATTGGCGTTTATAGTCAGTGTTTCTGAGAAACTGTCTGAGCAACCATTGTCATCGGTAAAGGTGTAGGTTATGGTGTAAATACCGGCAACACCATTATGTTTGAAAATAGAACTAGAACCAGTACCAGTTATCGTACCTGCAGAAGCGGTAAACACACCCGAGCCATTGGTAGGTTCGCTGCTTATCATCTCATTATACAGATTTATATTATCAGTGGTAGAGCAATAATATACTGCTTTCATTGTTACTACCGGTAGTGGATTTATCTCAACCACTGTATTTGCGGTGGTTGCCAAAGCAGTACAGCCATTGCCATCGGTAATGGTTCCGGTAAGGCGGTAAATACCCGCATCAGGGGTGTTTATTGTATATGTAGTTGATGTATGATTTGATACCGCTTTTGCAGTTCCATCTATGGTATAGGTAAACGAGAAGTTCGGACTACCTACCGTAAACTCAATAACCACTGGAGCAACGGTCTCGCCTGCGCAATAGTCATCGCCACCGGTAATGGTGTAAACAGGGGTTGGATTGCCCACCACGGTTATGTTGCGCAGTGTATACGAACAGCCCGACTTAGTAAGCGTTAGTCCATAGACACCTGCCAAAGCACCCGAAAGTGAAGCCGTAGTGGCAGTAGGTACAGGAGCACCGTTTTTTGTCCATACATAGGTAGCACCTGCAACCGCATTCACACTCAGGGTTACACCCGCTGTACCGCAATAGGTAGTGTCGGTGGTGAGCCAGGTGGTTACTGGAGAAGGGTTTACAAGCACATCGGCAGAGACAGTAGTCGATACGCAACCTGCAATTTCAGTATAAAGCGAATAGGTACCCGAATAGGTAGTAAGAGCTTTAGCTCTGGTAACATCAGCAGTAGCTGCGGTAAACGCTCCCGGACCAGTCCAATGATAAATAGTACCCGTTGGTGGTGCAGTAATACCCGAAGTGATTTCCAAATCTTCACCCTCGCAGATGGTTACATCGGCTGGGGCAGGGGTTGGTGGGGTAGCTACGGTAAGGCGGAAAGATATTGTATCAAGACAGGCTGAATTGCCTAAATTACCGTCTTCAATTGTAATTAAGTATTTACCGGCAAGGCTAGGCGTAACATCATTAATATTTAAAACATAAGGGAGCGTTGATAAATTTGCATAGGTTCCTGATTGTGTGCCACCCGAAATTTTTATTTTATAACCATTTAATGCTGCTCCTAATATTCCATTTATGCTCACGCTCACATCATCTCCACCACAGGCAGCAATATTTCTTTTGGAAATAGTTAGGTTTTTGGGCTGAATACATGCTGGGCAATTTTTAGTTATTTCAATAGGTTCTGAAATAGAGTAGTTCTTGCAAAGATTATCTTTATCGGCATAATTTGGTGCAACAAAATTGTTGTTTGAAGTAAATACTGAGGCTGCAGCAGCAACAACTCTAAAATACACCTTTTCACCATTAGCCATTGCCGAAAATATAGGATCTGCAGCAGGATTAGTAATAGCATAAGATGTTACAGTGCCAGATGTTCCTAGATTTTTCCAACTGCTCTGGATATCTGGTGTTCTAGACCATTGATAAAGGAATCTAGGGTCATTATTGTAATAATGATTCATTAAGTCGCTCACAACGATATTGAACTCCAATGGATCGGAGCAGGCTTTTTGTATTTTGAGAATGTTGGTAAATCGGCAAAAAGGTCAAGTGTTGGCGGAGCGCATGCCATAAATTTTATATCGTCAATCAGAAGGTCATTACCATTACGCCAAAACGCATCTCCGGAAGTTCCTTCTCCACCACGGCTATCAACTTCTAACAAAACAGAAGTATACCCATTCAGTGTAAAAGAAGGCACACTAACTCTTACCCAACCACTACCGGGTCCAGCTGTTGCTGTAGCAGTTGCTAGAGTTTGTGCTCCATTTGGACTCTTGATATTAAGTTTTATAGTAGGAGCATTGACAGCATCACTGGCATTTGCTATGTAAGCCTCAAAAAACATTTGTTTACCTTCGCATAAATTTGGAATCGTTCTACTGTAAACAACGCCTAAGAAATTATACGCCACATTTATAAACAATTGTCCACCATCAGGTTCTTGCGAATGATCTTCATAAACTCCGGCAAACCAGTTACCTACATTTTTATGAATATAAGAAGACACTCCATAAAATCCGTCTTCAATTGTGCCTGTTCCATCAAATTTGTGGCTTGGAATGGTATAACCAACATTAGCACGAAACGGTTTTGTAAGTCCGGTAGTCGTATTGCCAAAAGCATCTATATAAGAGTTAGCTGTTGGGAAACGACCAAAATCGTCAAAGAATATTGTCTCACGCGAACTAGGCATACCTAAATCATTTACACAACAGGTAACTGTTTTAATATCATAAGGTTCACTTACGGTGCCATCCATAGTAATTCTGTAAAGAGCATTTTCAGTTACTTCAACAATAGCACTTTTGTTGGTGCTTATATTTGTCCAAGAGCTACCTCCATTTGTAGATTTTTGCCATTGGTAAGACTTAGCACCATATTCTCTGTCGAGGGAAAGTAAAGTTTGTTCACCGGTACAAACTTCTCTGCCTTGACTCGATTTTATTTTTGGGTCGAGGCATCCAAAGACTTCAATTTTTCCTATACCTATAGCCGAGCATCTGCCAAAATTATATCCTGAATTTATACTTAAAATAATTGAAGTAGCATCTGCTGCGAGAGTTCCTGTTGAAGTATAATTAAAGCTTTGACCCCAACTAGTAGCACCTGAGCCTAAAGAAAAATCTTTTAAACCAGCACCATATTGATCTACATTCACTCCTATTCGCAAATTGCTTTGAGTCCATTGATTTGCCATCATACAAGCAGAGTCCATTACCGGAAGGTGATAGATTTTCATTCGTACCGTATAGTTAGAACCTGGTTTAACTCCATTAACTTTGTAACTTAAAAGAGGTTTGTCTGTTCCTGTCTCCAAACGAATAACCAACATTGAGTCTTTAATATCTGCAAAGTCGGTTCTTAGTTTATTAGGATTTGCCGTTGCTCCATAAACGAAATTGGTGGTAGAAAAGTCTTCTGCATCAACAGCAATTGTGGCTGCCGAAGAAAACGTATTACCGGAAGGTCCTATTTGTTTTACTAAATTAAAATCGTAGTAATAGGCGTCTTCAGAACCAGGAAGTGGTTGAAAATGAGTACCTCCCACCAACGAAGTGCATGTTTGCGCTTGTAATCCTCCGTTTTGAAATAAAACAATAAGCGCAATTGCTAAATAAGCGATTTTCTTAAAACACTTATTTCTTGTTTTTTTGTTTGAATGCGTCATTTTATTGTTTTTATGTTGTTGTTTATTGTCAATTGGAAATATTAGCATAGTATTATTAAAAAATGGTTAAAAAAACGTTCTTATTATACAGACTCAAATTTACTTGTTTTTGTTGTATGCATAATTATAAAATATTATAGACAATAAAGTTCAATTTTGTTTAAATTAATTCCAAAAAAAGAACGTTTTTAATAAAATACAGTCTTTTTACCGGCAAAGAACCTTTGAACAGCAGTATTATAGATTTAAAATCTAAATTACATTCTTTTTTAAATGACATTGAAAGAGAACGAACATTCATGAATAAATATCTAAAAAGCTGGAAATTGTTTAGATTTTTCTTATTTTAAAAATCAAAAAAGGTAATGAATATCATAATAGTTTGTGATTGATTTATTGCTATACTTCTAATAATTTTGTATCATAATACAGTAATATTATAGTTTGAAAAATTCTGATTAAAATAAATATTTTTCAATGTTTATTTTAATTGAATTTATTCAATCGTAAGAAAATAATATTACAATCAACCTATATTAATTTTAAGATAACGTTGAATTATGAAGCTATTTTTATCTGTTTTATTGATTTTAATGCTGTTTGCATCTATTAAGGCACAAGATTCCTTGAAACCTTTATCTTTTGAATTTGGATATACCGGCGATATTGTTGGAAATGTAAACGGTGGCATAGAGCAAGGAGTCTGCTATCTGGGTTTAGCCAAAGCAGCAATTGCTTTTGATTTTGAAAAAGCAGGTATGTGGAAGGGAGGAACGTTTTTCATAAATGCGATTAATACTCATGGAGCAAGCCCATCAGCCGATTTGATTGGCGATATGCAAGTAGCTTCAAATCTTGAGGCGGGAAACCACACATACTTACAGGAGTTGTGGTATAAGCAAAATGTTGGTGATGTTGATATTGTTGCGGGTTTGCAAGACTTGAATGTTGAATTTTCTGCAATTGAATCGGCATCTCTTTTTATGAATAGTTCATTTGGTGTCAATCCTGTTATTTCTCATAATATAAGTGCTCCCATTTTTCCCCTTACTACTTTAGGATTTACCCTACGTTGGGATATGTCAGAGCGTTTTTCATGGATTGGAGCGGTTCATGATGGTTGTCCGTTGTCTTTCGATAATAATCCGTATAATTTAAAATGGAGGTTTCTCTCCGGCGATGGTTTACTTTTTATATCCGAGTTTCACCTCAATGGCGATGGTAACCGCATAGGTACCTATAAAATAGGAGCATATAGCCACAATCATGTGCTAGAAAATACCTTTGAAATGCACTTGCCCGATTCGCTTAATTACATGATTTCAGGTGTGTATGCTTCACTAGATCAGCCTATTTACTCAAGCGGAGATAAACTATTGAATCTGTTTTTGCAATTAGGAATGAGCAGTTCAAAGCAAAGTATAAATCCGTTTTATCTGGGTTTAGGCTTTCATTTTTCAGGAATTTTCAGTAAAAATGCAAAAGATGTACTCGGACTAGCCATGGCTAGCGAATATATAAAAGATGCAAACCAGTTCGAAACTGCTGTTGAACTCACATATAAATATCAGTTTACCGATAATTTCTCTGCTCAACCCAATGTGCAATATATTATAAATCCTTTAGGTACAGGTATAGCACTTCCTAATGCTTTTGTTTGTTCATTACGCCTCGGTTTAGAGTTTTAATTTTTTCTCTCAGTATATAACAGCAATGTTTGTGTTAATTTTATTTAACTCAAACATTGCTGTTGTTTTTAAATCACATCAGTACATATCTAGCTTAATGTTCGACTGTTTGCGGTTTTTATTAGTAAATAGTATTTTGTTTTCTGAAATATTTTAGAGTATTTTCATCTCCATATATATCCAGTTTCTTAACATAATATTCTTATTTGAGACTTTTTTACTCAAATTATTTAACAAAAACACTACAATTCTCTAACCATCAATTCCGATAAAATATTCAAAATTTGCTCACTTCTTTTTGCGAAGATTATGTTTTGTTTTTAAAGAGTTTTTCTTTATCGGGCTAAAAAGATAATCAGGCAGAAGAGAGTTGTATTTATTTTGTTCCATTAACTTCAAATAGTTGTGGATGCTAGGTTGTTGTGTAAAAGTTAAATTATATAGTATTATGAAGTTTTTATTTGTAGGAATGTTCTTTTTGCATCTGTTTGTTATGAATGCACAAACATTAGAAGGTATTGTTATTGAGAAATATGCAGTTGCCGATTCTCTTGGTTCTAAAAGAGTATTTATTCCGGCAGGTTCTGTTACCTACAGAATTTATGCCGACTTATCGCCCGATGCTTATTTACAATCTATGTTTGCGTCAAAAGATCATGAGCTGGTATTTAAAACAAGTACGAAATTTCATAATCATCTTTACGGTGCTTTATATGGTGATGGACTAGTAGATATGTATGCTTTAGATCCCGAAATTGCCTTAGATTCATGGATTACTATAGGAGCCGCTTCTAGAAAACATATTGGTATTCCGCTTGATGCAGATTCAGACGGTTCGGTTATTAGTCATAGTTATTTCAAAAAAAGAGATGGCTTAATTGCTTCTGAAATACCTCAAATTATTAAATACAAATTTGATGTTGTCCCTTTTGATGCATTAGGTGGAAGTGAATTTCGCTCAAGCGATGCATTTATTGGAGTAAAAGGTGGGGTTAAAGGTGCAGATGCTCAAAATAGAGTTTTACTTGCACAATTTACTACCGATGGTGAAATTTACTTTGAGTTAAACTTACAATTAGGTACAAATGTATCTGGAGTTTCAAAGCAATATGTAGCTAAAAGTCCTGCTGAAAATCAATCTACAATAGAAGGACTTGTTTACGGTAATAAAAAACCATAATAAAGGACAGTAGATTTTTAAAATTATAAATATTAAATAAAGAGTAAAATGAATTTAAAGAAAAATAAAATTTTGCTATTGTTCCTAAGTGTTCTTGTTGTAGGTGCTATTGTCTTTGCATCTCTTAAATTCCAAAAAAAGGAAGTTGCTGAAGATTTGAATAAAGACGGAGTGGTTGATAGTATAGATGTACAACTGGTGATGTCTAATTTTATGAAAACAGCTAAAGGTGATATTGTTTTGGTTGGTGATATAAATAAAGATGGTGTTGTAAATGCCGCAGATATCAATATGTTGGTTTCAAAACTAAAGAAATAAGATAATACTTAGAATTGTGAGATTTTTACAATTACTAATAAATACAATTAAAAAATAAAAAGATGAAAAAAAAATTACTATGGCTATTCTTGATAATATTCGTTAGAAGTGTCTATTCTCAAGGTATTTTTGAACCTACCGATAACGGTGCATTAGAGGGGCTTTATGTGGAGAAAATTCCAGTTTCTGCCGCAGCAATCGCTGCAGATGCTAATCTTACAAACCAACATTTTACATATAGGGTGTTTGTTGACATGAAAGATAGTTTTAGTTTGAAATCTGTTTTTGGATATGTTGAAACAGAAGATTTCAACAACCTGCCTTTAGTGTTTAGTACTACTACTAAATTTTATAATGATATTGATAATGGCGCAGGATGGGCAAATGAAATAAGACCTTTACCTACTATGGATAAACCTGTTTATTATGATTCATGGTTAACCCTTGGTGTTTATAGTAGTGCTAAATATGCAACTCAATTAGTACCAATAGAAGACGATACTGTTGGTGCTAAAGATGGTTTTATGGGGGCTGGGTTGAATTTTAACATAGCGTTACTTCCAGGATTTTCGGTTTCTGAGTTTGAAGTTGATGCTCTTGGAGAATCATACTTTAGAGCGGATGCTGATAAAGATAATTATATGGTGTTAGAAGGTGTAAATGGAGCTGATTCTAAAAATAGAGTTTGTATAGGGCAATTTACTACTAATGGAGTGTTTTCTTGCAAAATAAATGTTTTGTTGGTAAACATAATAGGAGGGAAAGCAATTTGCTATGTTCATTCAAGAGGTGAAGTAGCTGAACCAAATATTGGATCAGATAAATGTGTTTATCCTATGTTGAACAAAAGAGGCTGTATGGATTCAAAAGCATGTAACTTCGACCCTGAAGCTAAAGAAGCTGATAATGGAACTTGTAAATATGCTGAAGATAATTGCCAGAAATGTATAGATGTTAGTCCATATTATGAGAAGATTGATACTGACAAAGATGGCATTTGTGATGCTGATGAAATAAAAGGTTGTAAAGACCCAAAAGCTTGTAATTATAATCCTTCAGCTACCGATATTGATAATGAGACATGCTTATTTGTAGAAGATAGTTGTACCTACTGTGCGGGTGGGAAGCTTGTCATGATTGATTTTAATAATAATGGGGTTTGTAACAAGTATGATACAAAAGGTTGTACAGACCCTTTATCTTGTAATTACAATAAATTTGCTACAGAAAGTGATAACTCGTGTAACGACCATTTTGAAGCGAATTGTGTAACCTGCGATATTTTTAATGGTAATGCTTCTTTTATTGGTGATTGTCAAAGGGGTTGTACCGACGAGAAAGCTTGTAACTACAATCCTAACGTTCTTATAGATGATGGCTCTTGTATTATTCCAACTAAAGATTGTCAAAAGTGTGTAAATGGTGCTATAGTTGACGAATGTGTTAGCATAATTGAGCTTCCGAACAATCTTCTGCATTGCTCTATAAATCCTAATCCGGTTGATGATAATGCTACCGTTCATATAGAAAATCTTTCAAGTTCAGCTGCTATTACCATAGTGCTTAAAAATACTTTAGGTGAAATTATGTACCGCAAAAGTATAGAAGTAAAAGGTTCTATTAATCATGAAATCTCTATGAGTTCGTATGCTCAGGGTGTTTATTTTCTTTCTCTTATTTCTGAAAATCAAACGCTTTGGGTTAGTAAGTTGATAAAAAAATAATTATTCCCCTTTTCTTTAAAGATGCTTTATGGTCATGGGGGGCAACAAGGCTTTTCGTTTGTCCTGATATTTGGTAAATTGGTTGTCCCTCATTGACTGAAGCATTAATTTTTGAATTTTAAGTCTTTGTATTTATTGTATTGCTGTTCTATTGTTTAGAACGGGTTGCAATACTATTGTTTAATCTTTCTTTTATTATATTATGTTTCGGTTTTCGTTGGTTATAGCGTTTTTTTTGTTCTTCTGTGGAGTGTTTGCTCAGGGAGTTTTGCGAGGTAAAATTACCGATGATAACGGTGAAGAGTTAATAGGTGCTACCGTTGTACTCAAGGGTACTTCCATAGGTGCCAGTTCCGATTTTAACGGCTCATATTCTCTCAAATTTCCCGACGATAAGTCTTATACAGTTGTCTTTTCATACATCAGTTACAAAACGGTTGAACTTGCGTTTAGTCTTAAAAAAGGTGAGACTAAAATTCAAAATCTTATAATGCAATCAGACGATAAAGTTTTGGAAGGGGTAGAGGTTGTCTTTAAAGTAGATAAAGCCAAAGATGATTACATGAACTTGAAAGCCAAAAGCTCTGCAATGACTATGAGTTTTATTTCAAAAGAAACCATCTCAAAAACCGGAGATTCTCAGGTAGAAGATGCCATGAAGCGTGTAACAGGCGTTTCTAGTTATGGCGGTTTTATTTCTGTAAGAGGCTTGGCCGACCGTTATATAAAAACTACTATAAACGGTGGTACTATTCCTACCTTAGACCCATTTACCAACAACATAAAACTCGATATTATTCCTACTGCTCTTATAGATAATATTTCAATTAATAAAACCATGAGCCCCGATTTACCTGCCGACTGGGCGGGGTCTTATGTTTCAATTCAAACCAAAGACTATCCTGAAAAATTGGTTCTTAATTACAAAGCAACCTTGGCTTATAATTCTCAATCTAGTTTCCAAGACCTATTGACCACCGATAAAAGTCCTACCGACTGGCTCGGTTTCGATAATAGCATGAGAGATTTTGATCATGAACAGTTTGTTCAATTTGATACCAGACAATTGAACGACTATGACAAAGTAGTAGCCCTAGGTTATGGCAATTTTCTTGAAGAGAAAGGAATAAATTCTGCAAATACATTTTTAAGTTCTCCTTTGTTTTATAATATGGTTTTGGTTGATGCTGGTTATTTATCTCCCTCAATGATTGAAAACACTGATGCTGTAAAAAAGGCTGATGAGCAATTTCGTACCTCAGAGAAGTATATAAGCACCGTGGAGCAACTTGAAAAAGATTTCAATAAAGAAGCAAAATCCTTCAATGCTAATGTTCCCGACAATTGGTTTCCTACAAAAAAGAAACATTATTTCGATCATAGCCATGAACTTGCGTTTGGAAATCAGACAAAGTTATTTGGTAAAACCCTTGGTTTCATTTTCGGACTCAGATACTCTGCCGCGAATAAGGCAATTCTTAATGATACTTCATACAAAAATGTACAATTTACAGAAAACGGAGTTTTCCAAAATGTCAAGTATTTTGGCGATAAAAATGATATCTCAAATCAATGGGGAAGTGTTCTCAATTTGTCTTATCAATTATCGCCATACAATAGTTTTTCACTGATTTTCATGCCAAGTTTTAGTGGTAATTCATTTTTAACTGAGCGTAAAATTAAGTATATAACAGATAAAGAATTTGATGAAACCATTGGGACAGCATTTGACTATAAGGAACGCAAAATTATGGTATATCAATATCAATCTACACATATCTTTCCACGCTCCATGTCAAAGATTGATATTAATGCTTCTTATACCGATGGAAGTTCTAATAACCTTGATTCTCGTTCTTTTGAATATGGTTCTGAAGGATACTATGTAAAAGATTCTGTTTTGAGTGAAGGTGTATATGTGGAAGATTCTGTTTTTAATGGAAATTATCGTTGGAATGCTAATTATAGACCTGAAAGACAATGGCGATATCTTTACGAACGATGTTTTGATTCTCGAATTGATCTTGAAATACCCCTATCAAAGAACATAGCCCTAAGCAAAAAAATCAAGGCTGGTATAGCTTATAGATATAATTATAGACAAGCTGACCAATATTTGTATGAGATTTCTGGTTTTTTTGGACAAGCCCCAACGCTTCCCTTAAATGAATCTTTAGACAGTATTCTATCAAGTACTTTGTTTTCAAATGGAGTAAACTATTATGAACGGTATGATTATTTAACAAATAATTCAATTGGTGAGCAAGAAATTGCTGCTGCTTATACTATGCTTGATTTAAATATGACCAAAAGATTTAGAATTTCCGGAGGTCTGCGTATAGAGTATTCTAATGTTCATACAGATTTATCTGCATTCTATAAAACTGGTGTTCCTGCCAATATGCAAATTAGAAATGTTGTTGTAGGAGATCAGCTCTTCTTTTGCAACCCTACTTTGCGCGATACGCTTTGTTTTTTACCTAGTGTAAATCTTGTATATAAACTAGTAACCAAAGATAAGTTTGCATTAGTTTCTCGAGGTAGTTATAGTAAATCTTTAGCTAGACCTAGTTTGAGAGAGTTATCGGCAAGTCGCACATGGGATTTTAATTTAGACATGAATGTAGCTGGAGAGCCCGATTTAAAAGATGTTTTTATTCACAATTTTGACTTCAGATTAGAATCATTTTTCAAAAATAAAGATAATGTAGCGATAGGTTTATTTTATAAATCTATAACCAATCATATAGTGTTTAAATTAACTGAAAATGGCTTTTCTTGGGTAAATTCACCGGGATTAGGTACTGTAGCAGGACTTGAATTTGAAGGAAAAAAATCATTCTTAAAATATTTTGAATTGTTTGGTAATCTTACCTTAATGAAATCTAAAATTGAAATTGAAAATTTAGTATATCAGCGTGTTGAAGAAAAAGATATGCATGGACAGGCTCCTTATATAGTAAACGTAACTCTTTCTTTTATTCCTGAAAAATTGGGTTTGAATGCTTCTTTTGAGTTATAATGTTCAAGGAGAGAAATTAGTGTTAGCTGCAAATGTTCCTGGACAGCCTGATGTTTATGAATTGCCTCGTCATCGTATAGATTTTAAGTTAGCAAAGAAATTTGCTAAGCATTTTAACGCTGAGTTTAAAATTCGCGATTTGCTTAACTCACAGACCCATTGGCTCTATAAAACTGAGGGTTCTGAATTTGAGCAGCTTCCAAATACTACCTATAAGAAATACACAAGTGGTACGGTTTATAGTCTTACTATTGGGTATAGTTTTTAGCAGGATTTTAAATTTTTTATTTTTTATATTATTTTGATTATTATGTTACAGAGAGTTTTATTTATCGCGTGTTTTATTTGTTTGTTTGGAGTTTCTATTACTCAAGCTCAAATATCAAACAAAACTATTGAGTGTGTAATTATAGATACGTTTTACATTGCATCGCCTGCTGATACCTTTGCTTTTGATGGAGAATGGGTAAAGCCTCTGAAAAAAGGCTCGGTTACATATCGTATATATTTAGATTTAGCATTATGGGCTAGGCTTTTGCGTTTTTTTGGAGATACAGCTCATTCACTCAATGTAACTTCTACCGATACTATTTTTAATCACACGAGTTCGGGGGAACAGTATGGCTTTTCTATTAAAAATAAATGGTTAAATGAAAATGTTACTTTTCTAGATTCATGGTTTACTATTGGTTTAGCAACCGATAAGCATTTAGGCGTGAGACAAGAAGACGACAATGATGGTGTATTAAATAAAATTTTAGAGCTTGATACTATACTCAAAAACAAAGATCTTTCTATGAAATATAGTCTTCATGAAAGAGATGGTTTAATGGGTTCTGATAATTATTCAGAAAGCAACTTAAAATATAATTTGCCAGAGAAAGATAGTGCTTTTGGCAAAGCTATAATAAATAATAAATATTATAATGATGATTTTTATATTGCAACAGCTTCAGATTCGGGAGTTTCAGGCTACGATGATCAAAACATTATTCTCCTTGCTCAAATTACGACAAAAGGAAAGCTTAGTTTTTCTTTCAATGTAGAAATTCTCTCTGCCGATGGTCATAGGGGCGTGTTTTACGGTTCGGGCAGAAAAAATGATCCTAACGAACTCTATAATCCATGGTTGAATTACCCTTTTGATGATTTAGATACCTTAGGGGGTTGCACCGACCCTTGGTATATTGAATATTCGGAGGTAGCTATTCATAATATAGAAGGTTCTTGTAAAGAAAAAATAGTGTTTGGTTGTATTGATGATTCTACTGCATGTAATGTAAACGGTGTAAAAGGAGCAAATAAGCATCTGCAAACGCTTTGTTGTACAGATTCCGATTGTTTGCTTGATTTAAAGACCGTTTGTCCTTTAACAGTATATGGTTGTATGGACAAGTCTGCTGCAAATTATAATTCTAATGCAACTCATAGTTCTATTAAAAAAGAAAAATGCATCTACGGAGATTCAGGTTGTAAAGACGGTCGTTATTTGGAAAATTCTGAATTCTATAAATTTCATGTAGATTCACTATGTAAAACCGAAAAAATTTATGGTTGCATGAATCCGTTAGCGTGTAACTTCAATCCGCTAGCTAATATAGAATCCGATGAAACTGTATGTTATTCAGATTGCAATGATTCAATTCCATTTGTTAAAAGTGGCAGAATAGAAAGCAGTCTAAAAGTTTATTATTATCCCAATCCGGTTAATACAACCTTATATTGTGCAGTTTATTTAGATGAACAGTCGCCATTGATGGTTTCGGTTTTAGATAATGCAGGTAAAACTGTTTTTACTGAAGATATTCAAGCACCGGCAGGCAATTCATTATATGAAGTAGACGCTTCTAACTTTGCCGAAGGTGTATATGTGGTAGTTATGGTTGATAAAAATACTGGGTTTATGCAGTCAGGAAAACTGGTAGTTCGTGATTAGATTTTATCTAGTAATGTGAATTAAGATTTGAAAGCAATTTAATATTATATATCATTTATAATTCGAACGGGCTGAAAGCCCAAATCTACGTTTGGCTTAGGCTGTGCCTGAGCCGAATATATCTCAGTAGGTTTCAACCTACTATTAAAATAAGGCGAAGCCTTAAAACATATACACGACTTAGGCACAGCCTAAGCCGAACGAAGTAAAAACATAATTAATTTTCAAATTATTTTATTTTCAAATTTTCAAGTTAATCAATTTTCAAATTAATTTATAAAACATATTAAAATGAATACTCTTTTTAAAATAGCACTATTATTACTAATGGTTCTTTTTTTAGTTTCTCTTGTTTAAAAACATACCCAAGCATCAGCTGTTTCGATGATGTTTCGTGTACTTACCCAAAAGTAATATATATGGGTATCCCTGATACTATTAAGTTAAAAGCAGAATCAGATACAGGAATTCATAGAATTTTTATAAGAGATGGAGTAGATACCCTTTATTATAATGAATATCTTTATAGTTTTAATAATCCCGATCCTAAATATAATGTACTTCTGCCTAAAACATACAATAATCATTTTGTTTACAACCCTGGTAGTACAGGCAAAAAGATTTTAGATATTACCATAGAAGCATACATTTGCGATACTACTTTTCAAGTAGAATTTGAGGTCAAGTAGGGGCAACCCTATGTGGTTGCCCTAAATAAAAAATGTGGTTGCCCTCCTAATGTTACCCTTTTGTGATTGCCCTATATTGTTACCCTATGTAAATACCTATATGTTTGCTTTTTGTGCAATACATAAAAACAAATTTAATTTTAATGTTAATAAAACATTAACTCCTATAGTTCTTATGTTGCTTAATATTAATATTTGCTAAGTGTTTCAGGTTTTTAATTAACCATAAATTAAGATGATTTTTTTTTTAGTTGCACTTACTGTATATAGTTTTACTATCGAAAAAATAGATTGTAAATACTGTTGAAATAAAATAATTATTCCCTTGCAAACGCTTGATAGTGCGTTATTAATAAAAAGAACAGTGTTTCCTTAGAATATTGTTTAAAAAATAAAAAACAAACAAATGAAAAAAATAGTTTACGGAATTCTTTTATCCCTTATTGGATTCTCTTTATTTGGTCAAGGCGGACTTGAAAATATTATAGTTGAAGCTATACCGGTAAGTGCTCAAGCAATTGCGGCAGATCCTACGCTTACATCTAATCATGTTACGTATAGAGTTTTTGCTGATATGATGCCTGGCTACAAACTGCTTAATTGTATGGCTTTAGGGGCAGGGCAGGAGCTGAAGTTTAATACCACAACGCTTTTTTACAATAATGCAGGTGGAAATTATCAACCAAATAATTTCTTGTCTTTACCAACGGTAAATGATGCTTTATATTTCGACTCATGGCTTACCATTGGAACTATTGGAGATCCGAGTGTAAGAGCACAACTCGTGCCTAGGGTTGAAGATAATGATGGTGTTGTTGATGGATATATTTCTGTCACCAACAGTCAATCATTAATTTTTTCAGGAGAAACAGGAGTAGCTGTTTTCAATAATCAAACTACTGGCAGTTCTTTTTCATCGCAAATTATAAGTTATGAAAATACGAGTGGTCTAAATGGCCCTTTTGCTTCAAATACGGTTTGTCTTGGTCAGTTTACTACCGACGGTTATTTTACTTTCGATTTTAATCTTGCTCTATTAAATGAGGCAACTCAAACACAAACCCTAGTAGTGGCTACGCAACCAACAAATGTATTTCAGGTTTCCTCACCTTTGTTGCATTGACTAACGTCCCAAATATATACCCCTCTGTTTCTATTACAGCACCTCTTGAAGCTTCCGTTATTGGTAAAGGTGAGTTAATTTCGGTAAGTGCATCGGCTACTGATACTGATGGCTTGATTGCTGCCTTATATCTTTTAGCAGACGGTACACCTGTTGATACCTTTAGTTTGGCTGTGCCTGTAGCAACAATTAATCATAGTTTTTCTTGGATTTGTAAGGGGGTAGATGCAACACAAGTAGCTGTAGTTGCTCTCGATAATAGAGGCGGCACCGATACTTCTATGGTTACCATTCAGGTTACCGACCCAAATCCTACTAACATTACCTTTGTTTCTCCTGCTGTTAATAGCAATATAAATTTTAATTTATACGATATTGTTATTAATGCAATAGACGATGATGAAGGAATATTGTCTGCTACATTTTATATTAATGGAGTTTCAATAGGAGCATCAATGTACGATGGCGACAGCAGATATTCTACCCAATACTTGCCTATAGCTCCAGGTCCTATTCAAGTTACCGTTGTTGTTACCAATGGAGCTGGTTTAACCGTGACCCAATCTTTACCACTGCTTACCGTTTCTAATGCTATTCCTGTTTGTTCTATTTCACTTCCGGTTACCCCATTTGTGCTTCCAATAACGCACGATACTACTTTTGTAGCTCAGTGTTCAGACCCCGATGGTACTATTACCTCAGTAAGTTTTTATTTAAATGGATCTTCGACTCCAATACTTACTGATAATACTCCTACCGATGGTTTTACATTTACTTATCAGGCTACTGCGGTAGGTTCTTTCGCATTAGCTGCTCGTGCTACCGATAATAGAGGTGCTCAGTCTACATTAAATTCGGTGAGTTTTACGGTTGCAGTACCTTCTGCTTCTGCTTATGTGTTAGAGTCGGTTAAGAGTTTTTGCTCTTCTGCCGGTATATTTTGTTTGCCAGTTGTAGCTACAACTCCTATTTCTAATATTCTAGGTTTTGATATAGATATCTTATATGATAATACAAAAGTAACCCAACCGGACTCATCACTCCGTATGAAAATATGATTGCCGATAGAGATTATACTACTTATACTATGAATGTAATTGGCGATTCGTTGATACGTCTTTCTTTGTTTCTTAGCTCTTCTGCTCCTACAGGAACACGTTTCTCTGGCTTAGGTGCTTTACTTTGTGTGGAGTTTTCTAGAAATTTCAACTTCTCTTATGAAGATACTGCTGTTTTTAAATTGCCTCTCATTACAGAAAGTTATTCAGGCTATTTTTCTGATGTATATGACTTAAATGAAAATGGAAATGCTACCTATATTACTGAAAAAGAAGATTTGTTTGAAGGAACGATTCATTACTGGGCCGACAATAAACCTATGGCTTATGTGCCGGGTGTAAATGATACTACTCTTATTTTTGGTAATGTAAATCCTACTGCAACGGTTACACCAAATGCAAATGGTGCGTTTTCTCATTCTGTATCAAATGGTACATCTATCACCATGAAAAGAGATGTTTCTAATAGTTTTGACATACAACAGGTAATAAATGGATATGATGCTTATTATACCGCACAGGTATTGGTAGATAAACAAACCTTCATACCAAATGTATATCAATTAATAGCTATGGATGTAAACAGAGATGGTCGTGTTACTGCCGGAGATATCAGTCAGATTCAGCAACGTACTGTTTCTAAAATTGGAGAATTTTCTCAGTTTGGAAATACTGCACTCGATTGGGTTTTTGTTGCCTCTACCGATTTGTATCAGAATCCATCATTTCGTATTTCAGAAAATTATCCATTGCCCGATGGCGTAGGTTTCTGCCGAACTAAAGTTCCTGTTGCTGGAAATGTTTTAGCGCTTCCGGTTGAAAATCTTATTTCTTGTCCTATTATACAAGATGAAAATTTTAAAGCAATTCTTTTAGGCGATGTTACCGGAAATTACGCATCGGTAGAAAATACTGTTTTCTTAAAAAGTGGCAATCAAGAAGCCGAACTTATCTTTGAAATAGAAAATACAGATACTGGCTATGTGAGTATAAATATAGTTGCAAACTCAGAATCGGTTGTTAATGCTTACGATTTTAGTTTCTATTTCGATACCGATAAGTTTGAATTTATAAAAGCTCTTGACAAAGCAGGTATTGGCACTATGGAATGTGCCATTTCAAAAGATGAAGCAAATCTATTGAAATTTACTGCCTTTGGCGACCTGAAAAAAGGAGCTATACTTACTTTGGTATTTAAGGCCCAAGGTGCAATGAAAGAATCTGACATTGTAGCTAAAACAAGTTTAATAAATGACACTCCTGTTCAAATTACTATTAAAGAGAAAGTAAAAAATGGAACAGTAGAAACAAATGATATACAATTGGAGAACGATAATACCATTATCTATCCAAATCCAGCTCAAGACGAGCTGTACGTTATTACTCAATTACCTCGTGCAACGATAAGTTTGGTATCAGCACTAGGAATCGTTATAGATCAACACCAAACCAAAGCTGCCCACTTTGAGGTAGGTAATCTTTCATCAGGCTTTTATGTGGTTAGAGTTTGTAATGAATCAGAATCCTATGACTATAGCGTAATAATTGAGTGATTTTTCTTTTATTCTTTTCACACTGGCAGCCTCGGTATTATTATACTGAGGCTGTTTTTTTGAAAATAATTGAGGCATAATTTTTTTTATGATATTTTCGTCTGCGCATCAGGTAGGGAAACCCTATGTGGTTGCCCTTTTATTGTCGTAATGTAGGTTGCCCTATATCAAATAATTCTTTTTACATACTGTAGAACGACCTTTCAATTTCTTTTTTGTTCTAAAAACTGCTTTTTCGAACAAAACACATTAATGCTTTATACAGAGACATTTTACAATTTTCTACAGTACATATAATAAGTCCACAAAAGTTTAATTTAATGTTAATCGGTTAACTGAAAATGTAATAATTTGTTAATTTGCATTATGTTACAGTGAGTTTTTTAAAGATTACATTTACCATATTATTTAAAAATAAAAAGAAAAAAATGAAAAATTCAAACAAATGGCTTGCAGGTGCTTTCTTAGCACTTAGTACGATGGCTATTCAAGCCCAAACGCCTTACAATTGTGGTTGTTGCCCGACTCTTACCGACAGACCGGAAGTCCTTCTATCTTCACTTGCTGATGCTAGTGGTAATCTTACCGGAGATCACACTCTCCTTACATGCGACAAAATGTATATTCTAGACAAGAAGATATATGTTGGAGATGGTGATACTCTAACTATTCTTCCGGGTACCGTTATCAAAGCTACAACTCAAACTGGTCTTGCATCTTCTGCTCTTTTCGTTACAAGAGGTGGGAAAATTTTTGCAGAAGGTTCAGAGTGTTGTCCTATTATTTTTACTACAATTAATGATCAGCTAATTGGAAACTATTCTTTTACAAACAAAGAAACTTGGGGTGGAATCATAATTTTAGGAAAAGCTCACAATACATGTGCAGCAGGTGAAGTTAGCCCAGAAGTGCCCGGAGGAATAGCAACTTCTTCTGGTTTGGCAGCTATTGAAGGTGTAGATCCTAGCGATTTGAGACATTATTATGGTGTTGCTAATAGTGCATTTGTAAATGATGATAATTCTGGTTCTCTTTGCTATGTTTCTATACGTCATGGTGGAACTGTAATTGGAACTGCTAATGAAATCAACGGTCTTACTTTAGGTTCTGTTGGTAGTAAAACAAAACTAAGATTTATTGAAGTTATTTCTAATGGTGACGATGGCATAGAATTTTTTGGTGGTACTGTTGACTTAAAATATGCTCGTATTATGTCTTGTCAAGATGATTATCTTGATTGGGATCAAGGTTACACAGGTAGAATTCAACACGTTATTGGAGTTCAATTGCCTGCTGGAATATCTGGTGCAACAGGAGAAGCTGCTGTAGGTTATGGCGATAACGGTATTGAAGCTGACGGTGACGATGGAACTGCTTACCCTCGACCTTGGTTATCTCACCCGGTTGTTAGTAATGTTACTATTATTGGTAATGATGCTGATAATACTACCGGTGATGTAGCTCTGGAATTGAAAGAAAGAGATGCTTCTCAAATTTATAATTCAATATTTGCTAATTTCCATACTGGTATCAAAAGATCTGGAACTCCACTTCCTACATCAGTAGTAAAAAACTGTACATTCGTAAGTATGACAGTGAATCAATCTCCTGCTACTCCTGCAGAAGACGCTTCTAACACATTTGCTGCAACTTTAGGTGGTTTCGATCCTACCTTCCAAATAGGTATGAACAATGCTGTAGCTGCTAATGATTATTATGATGTAAAACCTTCATCTGGTGGTACTGTATTCCCTATAACTGATACTTGGTTTGATGCTGTTACTTATAGAGGTGCTGTTAATCCTTCTTCTGCTATGTGGTGGAATATGTCTGAATGTACTGCTGCAATAAAAGGTATTGCTAATGCTTCTGCTCCAGTTACTGAAACAGCTAATAATGCTAGCAAAGTAAATCTTCCTGACCTTAATGGTGACGGTGTTGTAAATGGTGCTGATTTCAATATTCTTGTTGCTTATATTGGTCAATAGTTATTCGTATTTATTGATTTTTAGTCTTATTAAATGGCTTCATACTATTGGTATGGTCATTTAATAAGACTCTTTTTTTATTGCCAACTGCTCATTGACGGTTGCACCGTCAATTTATTTAACCTTGCATTGCTTCCATGGTGTTCTGCACCGTGGTTTGTAATACCTTATTTGTATAATAATGTAGGACGTCTCGTCCGGTCAATTCGCAATAATTTTTTTCAATGTTTTTTCTAATCTTTTAATTCGAACATCCGGTATGGGCAAACCTATGTGTTTGCCCTAATTCTTAAAATATTGTTTGCCCTAAATGTAATAATGTTATTTGCTCTATATGTAATAATTTTTGATTAATAGGGTAGCCACATAAGGCTACCCCTACCGGAGTTCGGTGAATAACCGGTAGGGGCAACCCTGTGTGGTTGCCCTAGCTGTCGTAATGTGTTTGAGATATTGTATTATATGGTAGCCACAAGAGCTACCCCTACATGAGTTCGGTGAAAAACCAGTAATATTTTGTTATTCTCGTGAAAGCTTATAATACACCATCAGGTTAAAATAATGTTAAACTAATGTATGTTAATTGTTCATTTTTTGATTTGTTCATATATTAGTTTATTTGAATTAAATAGCATGAAATCAGTTCAATAAATCATATTATTCCCAATTCCTTCCAAAGCATAAAATAACAATTCTTTAATCTGATTTTAAGGTCAAATACATATTACATGATGATATTTGTCACAGTTACTTTTAATATGTTTCACTTAAAAATTTAGTTAAAATCAAATGAAAAAAATGAAAAATGCAAGCAAATTGCTTGTTGGTGCTGTCTTAGCACTTGGTTCTATGGCCGCTCAGGCTCAAAAACCTTATTCTTGTGGTACTTGTCCTGCTCTTGCTGACAGACCAGAAGTTCTTCTATCTACACTTGCTGATGCAAATGGTAATTTAACAGGAGATCATACACTCCTAACTTGCGACAAATTGTATATCTTAGACAAAAAGATATATGTTGGTAATGGCGATACTTTAACAATACTTCCGGGTACAGTTGTTAAAGCTACTGCTCAAACAGGTCTTACTTCTTCTGCTCTTATCGTTACTAGGGGTGGAAAAATATTTGCTGAAGGTTCTGAGTGTTCTCCTATCATTTTCACTTCTGTTAGTGATCCTTTAGATGGAACTTATTCTTTTACAAACAAAGAAACTTGGGGTGGAATCATAATCTTAGGAAAAGCTCACAACACAGTTGCTGCTGGTGAACTTAACCCTGAAAACCCTAACTATGTAATTGGTGGTACTACTTATGGTATAGCTGCTATTGAAGGTGTAGCTCCAACTGATCCTAGAAACTGGTATGGTGCTGCTAATGGTGCTTTCGTAAATGATGACAATTCTGGTTCTCTTTGCTATGTTTCTATTCGTCATGGTGGAACTGTAATTGGAACTGCTAACGAAATCAACGGTCTTACTTTAGGTTCTGTTGGTAGTAAAACAAAACTTAGATTTATTGAAGTTATTTCTAATGGCGACGATGGTATCGAATTTTTCGGTGGTACTGTTGACTTAAAATATGCTCGTATTATGTCTTGTCAAGATGATTATCTTGATTGGGATCAAGGTTACACAGGTAGAATTCAACACGTTCTTGGTGTTCAAATGCCTGCTGGAATATCTGGTGCAACTGGTGAAGCTGCTTTAGGTTATGGAGACAATGGTCTTGAAGCTGACGGTGACGATGGAACTGCTTATGCTCGTGCTTGGTTATCTAACCCATTAGTTAGTAATGTTACTATTTTAGGTAATGATGCTGATAATGCTACTGGTGACGTTGCTCTTGAATTGAAAGAAAGAGATGCTTCTGAAATATACAATTCAATATTTGCTAATTTCCATACTGGTATCAAAAGATCTGGAACTCCACTTCCTACATCAGTAGTAAAAAACTGTACATTCGTTAGTATGACAGTAAATCAATCTCCTGCTACTCCTGCTGAAGACGCTTCTAACACATTTGCTGCAACTTTAGGTGGTTTCGATCCTACCTTCCAAATAGGTATGAACAATGCTGTAGCTGCTAATGATTATTATGATGTAAAACCTTCATCTGGTGGTAATGTATTCCCTATAACTGATACTTGGTTTGATGCTGTTACTCATAGAGGTGCTGTTAATCCTTCTTCTGCTATGTGGTGGAATATGTCTGAATGTACTGCTGCAATAAAAGGTATTGCTAATGCTTCTGCTCCAGTTACTGAAACAGCTAATAATGCTAGCAAAGTAAATCTTCCTGACCTTAATGGTGACGGTGTTGTAAATGGTGCTGATTTCAATATTCTTGTTGCTTATATTGGTCAATAATACATTCTAATATCTTATTAAATGGCTTATTTATAGCAAAGTCATTTAATAAGATGTTTCTATAAACATTTAAAAAAATAGTTATAAATAAATAAAAATTACAAAAAAATGAAAAAATTAGCTTTAGGATTGTTTCTTGCTTTTGCAGGAACGTCTTTATTCGGTCAAGTGTTTGACGAAGCAAATGGAATGAAAGGTTTAATAGTTGACGAAATTCCTGTTCCAGCTTCTTTAGTTGGTACTCAGGGTTTAACTGCAAACCATAAAACCTATAGATTCTTTGTTGAAATGGGTGCAGGTTATGAGTTGATGTCTGTTTTTGCTACCCCAGATAACGATGCGCATATTAATACAACTACTACTTTTTGGAATGATGAAAATGGAGATGTAAATCCACAAACTTCGGCATATAGACCGCTTCCAACTCCAACTGATGCAAAATATTATGACTCTTGGGTAACTATAGGTGGTATTAGTGCAACTACAGCTAGAACTCAATTTATACCTCTTGCTGATGATACTAATGGTGATGGTTATATGGCAACTCCAACAGCAGTTCCATTTGCTATTACTTTCCTTCCAGGTGTTACCGATGCTTTAGGTACTCATTTTGGTTATGAAGTTAGTCCTGATGGTAATTGGTCTACAGTTGATGCTCAGTATCTTGTTATGGGAAGCGTTGCTGGTGTAACTCCAAGAAATGCTGTTTGTATAGGTCAATTTACTACTGATGGTTATCTTGATTATCAATTTACTTTCGCAGTTAAAATTACTGGAACACCTATATTTAGAGAGTATGTTCACACAAACGAATTTACAGATGTTCATGTATTAGCTCCTGAGAAAGTTCGTTGGAACAACGCTCCTGATGCTGCACCTGCTCTTAATATAGTTGCACCTGCTTCTATTAATAAAGGACAAACAGTTGCTATCACTGGTACTGCTACTGATAACGTAAATGTATCTAGCATTGCTTTCAGTGTTAATGGTGTTGTTGTTGAAACTATCACTACTACTGGTAATGCTAATGTTTCTGTACCTTATAGCTTCTCTTGGACATGTCCAGGTGGTTCTTCTGCTATATTTGCTGTAACTGCTATTGATAATAGAAACCAAGCAACTACTCAAACAGCTACTGCTACTATAGTTGACGCTAATCCTACAATAGTTGATTTCGTTGCTCCTAATACTGATACTGCAGTTAACATGAATCCTTTCACAGTACTTGTAAGAGCTACTGATGCTGACGAAACTATCTCTGGTGTTACTATTAATGGTCAAGTTGCTACTGCTTTAGCTAACGGTCTTTATTCAATTGTTTACACTCCAACTGTAGGTGCAAGAACTATTTCTGCTTCTGCTACTGTAAACCTTATTTCTGGTGGAACTGCTGCTATTTCTGCAACTTCTGGAACTATAACAGCTACTAACGCTGCTCCTGCAATCAGCTTCGCAACTCCTGTTGCTCCTTTTAGTATTGTAATTTTAAATGATACTACTTTTGTAGTTAATGCTACTGATGCTGACGGTTCTGTTGCTAGAGTTGATTTCTTCATTGGAAATGCTACTACACCTTCTTTCACTGATAATGATGGAACTGATGGTTTCTCTTTCAATTGGGCTGGTTCTTCTGCTGTAAACCCTGCATTTGCTGTTAGAGCTCGTGCTACTGATAATAATGGTGCTCAAACTTCTGCTACTATTACTTTCGCAGTTGCTTTCCCTAATAACGGTCCTGCTTATGCTATTGAAAGTGTAACTACTTTCTGTTCTTCTGCTGATGTATTCTGCT
Organism: Bacteroidales bacterium; assembly: GCA_016714605.1. Taxonomy (GTDB): domain Bacteria; phylum Bacteroidota; class Bacteroidia; order Bacteroidales; family UBA1715; genus JADKDL01. The sequence continues at coordinate 81,912 of JADKDL010000016.1, forward strand.
TACCTATGGTAACTACAAAAGCTGTTGTTGGTGTTACTGGTTATGATGTTGAATTGAAATATGACAATTCAAAAGTTTCTCCTACAGGTATTGTTACTGCTGGTGAAGATTTGATTGCTGACAGAGATTTTACTTCTTACAAAATTAATGTTGTAGGTGATACAATGGTTCGTGTTTCTTTATTCTTTAACGGAACTGCTCCTGCTGGTTCTTCTTTCAATGGTAATGGTACTGTTTTCTGTGTTGAATTCTCTAGAAACTATAACTTTGGTGATGTTGATACTGCTGAATTTACTATGCCTGTTGTAGAAGAAAGTTATCCTACTTATGTAATGCAAACTTCTGCAATTGCTGGAAATTATTATTCTATAAAAGAAACTGAATTCAATGGTGCTATTTCTTTCTGGTCAGATAACAAAAGAATGTCTTTTGTACCTACTGTAAATGATACAACTCAAATATATGGTATAGATGCTCCAACTGTTGTTGCTGCTACTGTTGATGCTAACGGTGCATTCACTTATGATATCGCTAGTGGTGAAAGTATCATGATAAAAAGAGATGTAACTAACTCTTATGATGTTCAAACTGTTATTTCTGGTCAAGATGCTTATTATACTGCTCTTGTAACTGTAGAAGATGAAAGCTTTATTCCTAATGTTTACCAAATAGTAGCAATGGATGTTAACCGTGACGGTCAAGTATCTGCTGGGGATATTACTCAAATGCAACAAAGAACTGTAGCTAACATTGGAGAATTTACTCAAAACAGTGCTGTTGCAAAAACTGACTGGGTATTTGTTCCATCTAGAACTATTCTTGAAGACTTCTCTTATAGAGTATCTGAAAACTATCCTTTAACTGATGGTATTGGTTATTCTAGAAAAAGAGTTCCTACTGTTGAAGATGAAATTGCTCTTCCAATTGAAGGTACAGATTGTCCTATTATCAGCGACGAAAACTATAAAGGTATCCTTTTAGGCGACGTTACTGGTAACTACGCTGCTGCTGCTAATAGCCCATTATTCAAATCTGGTGAAGAAGCTGCTTCTTTATCTTTTGATATTAGTGAAGTTGTTAATGGTAAAGTAACTATTACTGTAACTGCTAGTTCTGAAGTAAATATCGAATCTTATGATTTCAATATGTCTTTTGATTCTGAAAAATTTGCTTATGATTCTACTAAAACTAAAATGTTTGGTGTTGGTAAATGTGGAAACTCTAAAGTTGATACTTTAAGTTGTACTGCTTTTAACACAGGTAAATTGAAAAATGGTCAAATAGTTACTTTAGTTTTTGACGCTGTTGAAGCTATGAAAAAAGGAGATATCTCTTTCAAAACTGGTTTAATCAACGAAAAAGCTGTAGTTATGAATGTAACTGAACAAGAAATTGAACTTGGTTTAGATGCTGCTTCTCTTGAAGTATCTGTAAGTCCAGTTCCTGCTACTGAAGAATTAAATGTTTCTGTATCTGAAGTAGCTACTATTCAATTAGTATCTATGTTAGGTATCGTTATTTATGAAGTAGAAGCTTCTCAAGTTTCTATTCCTGTAAGCGCTCTAGCTGCTGGTTCTTATGTAGTTAAAGTTATAAACGGAGCTCAAGTAGTTGAGAAAACTGTTATAATTAAATAATTTTTGATTGATTGAAATGTTTCATTTCGCCCCGGTGCATAACCGGGGCTTTTTTTATGGCCTTTCGTGTTTTTGAAATGCACAATGTTTTAATGTCCTGATTATGTTAAGTTTAAGTATTTGTTTTTTGTTTTATTTAGTTTAGATAAAAATTGATTGGGTGTGAGATTTTTATTAGTTCTTTCGGCTGTATTGCAATGCAGTTGGTGTGTATGTGTGTAAAATAATTTGTAATGAAGCAATATCTTTTTTTATTTAGAGTACTCTACTTCTTTTTCTTTTTTAATATTTATTATTCTCGGGTTGTATGTGCTAATGAGCATACTGACTTATATAAAGAATATTCATTGTCCGATGAAAATGTGCCGCCCAAAGTGGCTATAACGGTGCCGAGAGAGCCGGAAATATTTTTGCAGGTAAATGATCGTATAGAAATCAGGGTTACGGTTAGTGATATTGATGGGGTAGTGAGAAAAGTAATCTTTTTTAGAAATGGTGTGCTTGTTCATACCGATTTGACCGTTTCTGATGGGTTTACTTATAATCTTACCGATACTGTTGCAGGATTATCAATTATAACCGCTGCTGCCTTCGACGATGCTGGTGCACAAGCATATTCAAAACCTTTAAAGGTTACAATTTCAAATACTCCTACAAATCAACCATACAAAATCGAATCTTTGAAAGAAGCTTGTTCAATTGATTTTATTTGTCCAGATATAATTGCGAATAACCTTGTTGAAAATGTTATTGGTTATGATTTTGATATGCATTTCAATCCTGATAAAGTCACACCTTCCAATTTAATTAGAGTGGCTACCGATTTAGTTCAAGATACCTCTTGGATTTCTTATAGAATGCGAAAAGTTAATGATTCTTTATTAAGAGCTTCTGTTTATTTTAATGTTAATGCGCCTAAAAACATCAGTTTTAATGGTACAGGCAATCTATTTTGTGTAGAATTTCTTAAAAGTCCCAGTTTTGATATGGGCGATACTGCTCTCTTTTCTATTGATCTGATGTCTGAAAGTTATCTGACAGAGGTCGTAGATAAAAAAGTGAATGATGGACATTACGTAACCGTAAAGGATTCAATTTTTAGAGGTTCTGTTACCTCTTGGTTAAATAATGCACCAATTAAAGACCCCGAAGGTGCAGAAGAAAATATATTTTTGTTTGGAAATAAAAGAAAGAGTTCCACACCGGTTAATGAAAAAGGACTCTTTTACTATGATATAAATAATGGAGACAGAGTGTCTCTTTTTAGAAATCTTGACAATGATTATGACATGCAACCATACATAAGCGGATATGATGCCTATTTAATGTCAAAAGTTCTGGAGTTGGATACCGTCTTTACACCTTCCATTTACCAAATCATTGCTATGGATGTTAACAGAGACGGCAAAATAACCGATGGAGACCTAGCACAAATCCAAATGCGTTCAACCGCCCGTATCGATGAGTTTATCCAAGCTTCTGATACTACCAAAGATTGGCTGTTTATTACCTCAAAGGAATTGAAGCAAGATACTACCTTCAAAATATCAGCGCGCTATCCTTATGATGATGGGGTAGGGTATTCGAAGTTCAGAGTACCGCGTACTTCAGATTTGTTTATCATTGATATAGAGAATAATCAAAACTGCCCTAGAATTGCTACCGAAAAATTTAAAACGGTTCTTTTAGGAGATGTTACCGGAAATTATGGTCACTCTTTAATCGATTCCATTTCAAATCCCGATACTATTGCTTTTGCTATTAAAAGATTAAATCACAAAGAATATGAAATAACTATAGAGGTTCTTTCTTTAGATACCGTAAAGGGTGTTGATTTATTTTTTAGTTTAAATAATAATTTATTGTTAAGAGAAATTATAAGTTTTCAAGATAACGATGATTTTATTGTTTCAGAGAATAAAAAAATAAAATTTTCAGGTTACTATAACCTTGAAAGTACCAATAAAAAAATTAAGTTAAAAGTATATTCCGATTCACTTATAAAGCTCAGCGATTTCGAATTTTTCAACCTATATGTTAATGAAAAGTTGGCACAGTTAAAACTTTATTATGAACCCAGCGATTCATACTTTTATAATCCGCTTCAAGTTGAAATCTATCCCAATCCTACCTATGGTATTATTAATATAAAGTTCAATGCCGAAAATGCAACCGTGTCTATATTGAGTATGCTTGGAGTTGAATTAGCAACTTTAAGAAATGTAAATCAACAATGTGTTTTCGATTTTGAATATTTGCCCACTGCTTCATATATTGTAAAAGTTGAAACTGAAAAAGCCTCGGTTCAACAAATTGTATTAAGAAAAAAACACAAAAAGTAAGTTTTTTTTTTAAATAAAATATTAAAAATCTTTTCAAGAATAAATTTTGTTTAAAATCATTTATTAACCGTTATTTTTTTTGTAGTTAATATAATATTTCTTAATTTAGATTTAGAATTATTGAAAAATCGAAGTTTTTATATAGTTTTGCACCTTAAGAATGCCTTAAAATAAAAGACAAGAAATTTCTTTAAACTAATTGTTAACTCAAAATTATAAATATTCATGAAAAGAGTCTACCAAAATTCAAAGCGACTACTAATGTTAGTGGCGTCTTTTTTTCTGCTTGGGTACACCTATGCCCAAATTACAATTACTGGTACTATATTGGATGAAGCTACCAAAGAACCCGTAATTGGAGCCAATGTAGTTGAAAAAGGCACTACTAATGGAACAACTACTGATTTTGACGGAAATTACACCATTACGGTTGCCGGCAAAAATTCTGAGCTTATTTTTTCTTATGTAAGTTATGTTAATCAAACTGTCAAAGTTGGAGAGCAAAAAAAAATCAGTCTTTCTTTGAAAGAAGACAGAGTTGAGATTGATGAGTTTGTTAAAATTGGTTATGCTGTTGCAAAGAAAGAAGACGTAACTTCATCTATCACTTCACTTAAAGATGACGATATTAAGAATCGTCCGGTTTTAGGTGTAGATCAAGCCTTACAAGGTAAAGCTGCAGGTGTTTCTGTGAAAGCTAACTCGGGTACTCCAGGTGGTGAAATGGAAGTAAACATCAGAGGTGTTGCTTCATTAAGAAATTCAAAACCACTTTATGTTATTGATGGGGTTCCTTCTGAAGATATTGGTGGTCTTAACAACTCTGACGTTGCAACAATTTCAATATTAAAAGATGCTTCGGCTTGTGCTATTTATGGTGCTAGAGGTGCAAATGGTGTAATAATCATTTCTACAAAAAGTGGTAGAGAAGGCGGAGGAAAGGCAACTGAAAAAATCAATGTAGATTTTTCTGCTTACAGAGGTACTCAAAAAGCTTGGAAAAAAGTTGATGTTATGAATGCTGAGGAGTATATGAGTTATTATAATGAACTTAATGATACTGTAGCTTATACTTTAGTAAATGATACTATTTATTTTAATGGTGTTTCTCAAAATGTTGATTCAAAAGGTACTGATTGGCAAGATGAGGTTTTTAGAGATGCTGTAATTGAGAATTATCAGTTAAGTATAAGTGGAGGTAGTGAAAAATCTAATTTTGCATCTTCTATTAGTTGGTTTAATCAAGAAGGTGTTGTTAAGACTACCGATTTTCAAAGATTGACTGCAAGAGTTCGTGGTGATCATAAAATAGGAAAAAGAATTAGGTTTGGTGAACAAATCGGATTTAATCAAGCTCGTCAAAGCGTAGTCAGTCAAGGAAGTGAGTGGGATAATGTTTTGTCTTATGCACTTGTAGCAAATCCTACATTACCTGTATATGATAAAGAAAGATTTTATGATTCTACCTTATATTTATACAATCAAAGAAATCCAAAAGCATATTCATATAGTGTTGTTAGAAATCCTGTTACCGTTTTAGACGAACATTCTGATAAAAATACTACATATGGCTTAGGTGGTAACTTCTATGTTGAGGTAGACTTGTTTAAAGGTCTTACCTATCGTTCACAATTCTCAATGAGCTTATGGGACGAAAAGAGATATCGTTATAGTAATGAATATTATTTAGCTCCAGATTTTCAATCTTCAAGAAGATTAGAAGAAAGATATATAAGTGGTCATAATTCAAATACAACACATCAACTATCTTATAATAAACTGTTTTATGCAAAAAAAGATGGTGTTAGAGATTCTACTAAAATTGTTCATAGCCTTAATGCTGTAATAGCTACTGAAAAATATCAGACCTATGACAAGTCATTTACAGTTTGGGGAGAAAATTTATATTCTGAAGATGAAAATCTTAGAGAACCTTGGATAGCACGTGGATCTAGATATGAGAGACAGTCATGGCAAGGTGTTAATACTTGGACTATGGCATCTTATTTGGGTAGAGTAGAATATGGTTTGTTAAACAGATATAATTTTAATGTAAGTGTTAGACGTGATGGTTCTTCAAAATTTGGACCTGAAAATAAATGGCAATCATTTCCATCTTTGGGTTTTGCATGGAAAATTCACAATGAGAAATTCTTCAAAAATAGCGAGGCTCTCAAATTCATAAGTGAGTGTAAATTACGTTATGGATGGGGTAAAATTGGTAATGCAGCAGCTGCAGACTCTTATGGTTGGGCTTCTTTGATGGCTACTTCTCAAACAGAAGCTTATTATAATTTTAATAATAAGGTAGTTACTGGTGCTACTCCTAGAACGTTAGCTAACACTGCCGTGCATTGGGAAGCTGCTAAAACAACAAATATTGGTATGGATTTTCAATTTTTTAAAGGAAAAATTTTATTCTCTGCCGATTGGTTTACTAGATTAACAACTGATATGTTGCTTGAAGACCCAATTCCTTTAACTTCAGGTTTCCTTGAAAACCCTATTGTGAATTTAGGTGAAATGAAGAACTCAGGTTATGAATTCAATTTGGGTTATCAGAAAAAAGAAGGTGAATTTCATTACAATATAAATGGTAATATTTCTTTTGTAGAAAATCAACTTGCTTATATGGGTCAAACTGGAATTGAACCAAATATTCAGTCGGCTGGTCAAATTGCTGCTCGTGAAACTAAAGTTGTAAGAAATGCTGAACTTCAAGATGTTGGTGCGTTTTATGGTTTTAAAGTTGATGAAGAGAATCCAATTTATGAAACATGGGCTGATATTAATAATGGACCTAAACCACTTTCTTCAACTGTAGCTCCCGGTGATTTAAGATTTGTGGATATTAATAATGATGGTTTAATCAATGATGACGATAAAACTTATATTGGTTCACCACTTCCTGATTTTACTTATGGATTTTCTTTTGGAGCTGATTATAAGGGAATAGATCTTTCTTTATCCTTAACTGGTTCGCAAGGAAACGATTTGTTTAATGCTATGAAATTCTTCACCGACAACAATGCTAATGGTTACAATCAAAGTATAAGAAGATTAGAAGCTTGGACTGAAGATAACACTGGGTCTGATATTCCTCGAAATTCATTAACTAATACAAATTATAATACAGTTTCTAGTTGGTGGATTGAAGATGGTAGTTTTCTAAGATTAAAAGATATAACTCTTGGATATACTTTACCTGATAAACTAGTTTCTAAATTGAAAATGTCAAAATTGAGAGTTTACATTCAAGCTCAAAACTTATTGACCTTTACAAAATATTCGGGTTACGATCCAGAAATCGGAAACAATCCTGAGCAAGGGTTTGATTCACAAGGAAATAAAGGTTTTGAGCTTGGTATCGATAGAGGTGCATATCCTCAAGCTAAAGCATTTATTCTTGGTTTAAATCTTTCTTTTTAATTAATTGATAAAATTTATTTAGATATGAAAAAAATATTAATAATATCGTGGATATCAATCTTGATTTTCACAACCGGATGTTATGATGATTTTGTTGATGCAAAAATAGTTGGAACAACATTATCAACAGCTTACTATGAAGACGAAAATTTATGTGAACAAGTTATAAATGCAGTTTATGATCCACTAGGTCGTATTGAGACATATTCACGTGCTTATTGGGCTGTTGGTGATATGGCTTCTGACGACACTGAAGAAGGCGGAGAAACTGGTTGTAAGGATATAGCTCAAATGAGAGATTTCCATAGATATAACATCACAACTTCTAATGATTTATTGTTAGGGTTTTATAAAGTAATATATCAAGGTGTTGCTAGAAGTAACGATGTTTTAACCAATTTAACTAAGGAAAATATTAACAGTAGTTTCTCTGATGCTAAATTTAAGGAATATAGAGGCCAAGCTTATTTTTTAAGAGCTCATTATTATTTCGATTTAGTTAAAATGTTTGGTCCTGTTCCTTATTATAATGGTGTATTAACAACTGATGAATATAAAGAGCTAAAAAACAGAGTTTCAGGAGATGATAATAGTGGAACTTTACAGAAAAGAATGATAATGGATTCTGTTATTGCGGACTTGAAAAATGCTGTTATTAACCTTCCTGTTAAATATGCTAGTGAAAATGATATAGGAAGAGTAACTAAAGCTAGTGCATATGCACTTCTAGCTAAGGCATATATGTATTATTCGGGTTACTTTAATGAAAATTTATTTCAAAAAGGAGAAGTAGCTGCCGATTCTGCTATAATATTAGGTGGAGGAGTTCAAGCTTGCCTAACAACTAAATTTCATGACTGTTTCGTAGATAAAGCTGAATCTCTATTTGAAATACAGTTTGTTGCTTCTAAGAACAAAGATTATACAGGAGAAGGTACTATTAGAAATGTTTTTCAAGCTCCTAGATATGTTTATTGGAGATCTAAGAAAAATATGAATTTAGATTCTCTTGATGCTCAAGGTAATCTAAACCTAGAGGGTAATTATATAAGTTATGGTTTAAATGTTCCTAGAGAAGAGGTAGTTAAATTATATGAGAACAATTCTTCTACTGGTGGTGATTATGATCCTCGTTTAGATATGATTGCTAAAAGTGGGGACACAATGTATATAGCAAGTCCGCTTGCTACTATGCAAGGACAAGGATGGTACACAATAGCTACAGAGTATTCTCAAACTGGTTATTATAATAGAAAAACTGAGTTAGGTGAAGCTGTTGGTGATGTTCAAAACTCTGGATTAAATTACCCTATGATTCGATATAGTGATGTAGCTTTAATGGTTGCAGAGTGTGCTTTTAGAAATGGAAATGACGCGAAAGCTCTTGAGTATGTTAACGCCGTTAGAGAAAGAGCTAGAAAAAGTAAAGTTGTGTCGATCAAGCCTGTTGTTGCAGGTTCTGCATTAACTGCTTATAATAGAGTATATACTGAGGGTACAGCACCAGCAAAATTGGAATCTATTACTTTAGATGATATTATCCTTGAAAGACGACTTGAATTACTTTGTGAAGGACATCGTTTTTATGATTTAGTTCGTTTAAACAAAGCTGATGAGGTTTTGTCTAAAATTAAAGTTGATGGTTGTGGTGCTGCTTGTAATTATAAACCTCATAATAAAGTTATGCCTTTGCCGTATGAAGTTTTAAGATTACATAATGGTAATCTTATTCAAAATCCTGGTTATTAAAAGTAAAATCATTAAAGTTTAACACATTTATAGTGTTTTTTAATTTAAATATTTCTGAGATTAATTGATATTTTAGTAAGAGGTATATAAATGTGTTAAATAAAATAATAATAAAAAATCAAACAGATGAAAAGAAAAATTTTATATAGATATATATTGCTATGTGTAGCAATTGGTTTCTTTACTTCATGTAAAGAAAAGGTACTTGATCCTGATGCCTCGTTTGAATATTATGTAATTGGTAAGGAAGAAATTAAAAATCCTGAATATGTTTATGTTGGAGATTACATCTATTTTAGAACATCTGGACTTAATGAAGGTGAGAAATTTGTAGTTTGGACAGGAGAGCCGGGTTCTGATTATGATAAATATAATAACACTGATAATTCTGGAGATACTGCTTTAAGTACTAGTTTTAATACTGGTAAAGTAATGTTAGCTGATGCTATTAATGAATGCTATGGTTTTCAACATGGTTATAAAGTATCTTCAAAAGGTGGTTCTTTCAAAGTTTATGTAATTGCTTCTGCTGATGGCAACAAAGCTGCTACGATTTTAACTGCTGAAGCAATGAAGGAAATTAAAGTTCTTGATACTTCTAGTGTTTTTAAATCTTTTACTTTGCGATATAGAGAACCTACTTCTTCTACTAAATACAAAGATGTTGTAGCTAAAAGTTATACTTCTAATGATACTATTTATGTTAGAATACCTTTTAGTTTATATGCTGAGAAACTAGTGTCTGAATTCGATGCTGGTTATAATTCAGTTTCTGTAAATGGGGTTGAACAGATTTCTTTTCTTAAAGATGAAGTTAATGCAACAAAGAATGATTATACTCAATTTGTTAAATTTGATGTTAAATCTGATGATGGAAAAGTTAAGACTTTTAATGTAGTTAGAGCATTTGGTACTAGTTCTGTTAAGAAAATTGAATCTGTTGACAACAGTACTAAACCATAGCGGTTACATTACTCAAATTGACAATGTAAACAGTAAAATTAATTTGATTATTCCTGAAGGTGAAACTACGCTTGATTTATTAGCTATAGGTGGATTAAAAGGAAATGTTTTCTTAAAAGGAACTGACACTATTAAAAAGTTTTATCAAAAGAGTTTTACTGTGACTATTGATATGAGTAATCCTAATGAAAAGATAAAAGAATTTGCTCAAGATGGTTCTTCTGTTGAATATTCTTTCGCTTATGTTACAGAAAAATTGTCTATTTCAGGTTTGAAAATTTCTGCATCTACATTTACTACTCCTGTTATTACAGGAAAGGACTATACTTTTACGGTTGATCCTAATTTACTTTCTGCTAAAGGAAATAAATTTGCATTCGACTTTGCTACTGATCGATTTTCTAATGTAAGTGCACTTTATAATTCTGGTACTAAAGTTCCTCTTACTTCTGGTAAAACCGAAGTTGATGTAACTGCTCCTTTTAAAATTGTAGTTAGTAATGGTTATATTTCTGATACTTTAAATATTTCCGTTAATACTTTTTAAAATTAATTTTATTATACATATAAAAGCATCTCTTTTTAGAGATGCTTTTTTTTTAAAATTTTATTTCTATGACTAATTCTACTAAAAAGGAAAGTGTTTTTCTAAATCTTATTTTCAATATTGTCTTACCGGTTCTTATTATGACCAAATTTAGTTCGGATGAGTATTTAGGTCCGCTTTATGGTCTTATTGTAGCTATTGCATTCCCAATTGTTTATGGTATTTATGATTTCATAACCAGAAAGAATGTTAATTTTGTGTCAATTCTTGGATTTGTTAGTATTTTACTTACAGGAACCTTTGGTTTGTTTGAGCTTAATGCTCAGTGGTTTGCTATTAAAGAAGCTAGTGTGCCTTTAATTATTGGTGTATTTGTTCTTATTTCTGTTAATACTTCTTATCCTTTGGTTAAGAAATTACTATTCAACGAACAAATTTTAAATATTTCTTTAATTGACTCTAAACTTCTAGAGTTTAATATGGTTGAAACTTTTAATAGAGTTTTTAATCGTGCTTCATATCTATTATCTATTTCTTTTTTCGTTTCTGCTATTCTTAATTATGCTTTAGCAAAAATAATTTTAGTAAGTGAGCCTGGAACAGAAGCTTTCACAAAAGAAATTGGCAAAATGACCGGACTTAGTTTTCCTGTAATTGCTGTTCCTTCTACAATTCTTATGTTTGCTGTTTTATATTATTTATTGAATGCGTTGAAAAAAATGACAAAGTTGTCTTTTGAAGAGTTGCTTAAGTCAAAATAGTTATTAAATGTTTATTTTATTTCAGAATAAATGATTAAATTAATTGTATATTGAAATTGCATCTGTTTTACAATTAAAGTTCATCGTTTTTTTACAGTTCTTTAATTTAGTTTAATCTTTATTTGATGAGAGCATTAATTTTCGCTGCCGGACTTGGCACCAGACTTAGACCTATTACTGATAGTATTCCTAAGGCTTTATTAGAAATAAATAAAGTTACCTTATTGGAAAATGCCATTAATTCGCTTAAGCTTGTTGGAGTTGATTATATTGTAATTAACGTTCATTATTTTGCAGATTTAATTGAAGATTTTGTTAAAAAAAATAATTATTTCGGTATAACTATAAAATTTTCAGATGAACGTGATGCATTATTAAATACTGGTGGTGGACTTAAGAAAGCTTCTTGTTTTCTTGATGGTGATGAACCTTTTTTTGTTTATAATGTTGATGTTGTAAGTACTATTGATTTAAAGGGGATGTATTTAAAGCATATTGAGAATGATGCAATAGCTACTCTTGCTGTACTTCAGCGCAGAACTAGTCGATACTTGCTTTTTGATGGAAATGATAGACTTTGTGCTTGGGAAAACAGAAAAACATTAGAGACAAAGATTGCTAACAGAAGCTCATTGTTGCTACCTTTAGCATTTAGTGGAATACAGGTCGTGAGTCCTGAAATTTTCAATCTCATAAATGAAGAAGGTGCGTTCTCAATTATCGACGTATATTTACGTTTGGCTGTGTCAAATAAAATAATTTGCTATAATCACACTGGCGATTTGTGGGTTGATATTGGAAAAATTGAAGAGTTAGAAGAGGCTAAAAAAATATTCAACCAAATTTACTGTTGAGTTTTTTAGTAATATTCCCAGTTAAAAACTCCTGCTAATTCTTGTCTTAATTTCATTTTTATTTCTTCTATTGATACTTTTCCGTTCAATTCATTTTCTACTGAAGTTACTCTTTTATTAGGTATTCCGCAAGGTACAATTTTAGAGAAATAATCTAAGTCTGTGGCTATGTTTAATGCAAATCCGTGCATTGTAACATATCTGCTTGCTTTTACCCCAATTGCACATATTTTTCTAGCGTTTTCTTTTGTGTCAATCCAAACTCCGGTTGCACCAGCTAGAATTTCTGCTTTAATGTTGTATTCTGATAGTGTTTTTATTATTGCTGTTTCTATTTTTGATATGAATTCTTTTATGCCAATTGAATATTTTTCTAAATCTATTATTATATAGCCTACAATCTGTCCGGGTCCATGATAGGTAATATCACCACCTCTGTCTGTTTTATAGAATTCTACCCCACTCATTTTGAGCCATGCTTCATTTACCAAAAGATTATCAGCTTTACCGCTTTTTCCTAATGTAAAAACAGGTGTGTGCTCACAAAATATTATTTGCTCTTCCGAATTTGTTGTTTTTCCTATTTTTTCATTAATTACTTTTTCAAATATAGTATGTTGGTAATCAAACGCTTTACCATAATCAATCACTCCTAAATCTACTAACTTTATTTTTTTCATATCCTATTTTTCCAGTAATCGTAAGGCTTTATTTATTGGTATTCTCTCTGAATTATAAAAACAAACTATAAATGCTTGATTTATACAACATTTTCTCAAACTATCTCTTATTCTAAATGCATTCTTAGGGTCATTGTAATTACCAAAAGTGTATTTATAAAGATTTTCATGTTCATAGTATGAAATGCTTGTTCTGTCTTTTATAGAAGAAAAACTATTAATTTTCTTTTTTGAAGCTGCAATTTGAATTTTGAATATTGGTTTGTCAGTAGTTTGTACATAAATTTCCTGTTTAGGACTTGAAAACGTCTGAAATGATTCTATTATTACGTATTTTCCAAGTGCTTCTTTCTTTGTTAATGAACTGAAATGCCACCATTCATAGTCATTTGCTATAAATCCGGCTTTATTCATTATTTGTCTAAGTAATTTCCTGTTTTCAATTTGATTATCTCCAAGAATACCTTTGTCAAGAAAATAATCTTCCATTATTGGGTATGCCAATTCTCCAGGGAAATCAAATTCAGTACCCATGTCTAATAGCGTATTGTCAGCTAATACTATACTTACATCTACAGCCAGTCCATAGTTGTGCATAGAAATTGCTTCGGGTTTTGCAAGAAATTTTTGTTTATCAATTGAAGATAAATCCACATTTTTCCACATTTCACTTTGTACGGCTCTTGGTCTTATACCATCAAAAATCACTATGCTTAAGCCATTGTCTATAGCTTTTAACAGCTTTTGAGCTTCACTTAGCTTTTTAGCTGTTTCTTTCTCTAGGTAGCAAAATTTGAAACTGTTATATAAGTTTTTGTTTAAAAAATTATCTTCTTTTGCATATTTCAAGTCAATTTTTATAGTAGGGTCAATTGTATGTAGATTAATAAAACCCAAAGAATCTAACATTTTTTTGTAAAAATCATTTAGTGTTGTTTCTCCAGAAAGTGAATCTTTACTTAGTACTTCTGCAACAGAAGTATCTTGATGTGAGTAGTTTGAAGTGGATTCTTTGAGAGAATCGGTAGATGTGTGCTTACTAATCTGTTCTTCCTGTTTGGGTTGATTGCATGATTCGGTAATCAATATCAATAAAAAAATCATATTTAATATTATTCCGTTTTTGAACATGTTTTATTATTTCCTATATTTGAAAAGCAGATAGAATTTATAAAAGCTAAGTTAATAAAACAAATATATAGTTTTCATATCATTTATTTTAAAGCATCATTTTTATTATGCTTTAATGTTTATTTCTTATAAATCGAAGTTATGGGTAAGATTTTCTTTTTTGTTATTTCATTTTTATTGTTGAATTTGTTGGGGTTTTGTCAAAAAAATATCACAATTGATGAATTTTTTAATGGGGTTTACCGAGTAACAAAACCCGAAAATATTCAGTGGATAAGAAACACAGACAAGTATAGTTATAGTTTGAACAATTCTATATGGATGGGTAGCGCAAAATCTCCTAAAGCCAAAGAAATTGCGACATTAGATATAATAAATAAATTATTGGGCACTTCTGTTGATCAAATTCCTGAGTTTACTTTTTTAAGTGAAGATACTATTCAGTTTCATACAGATGATAAGAATATGGTGTTTTTAGTAGATTTTAAAAAGAAGAGTATTATCTCGAAAATTACAGTAGATTCCTTGGCCGATTCTATTTCTATAAGTTCTATTAACACGGTAGCATATTCTAAAAATGGCGATGTTTATATTATAGATAAGAATAGAAATGTAAAAAGAGTTACTGAAAATAAACCAAATATAACGAGCGGAATGTCGGTTGCAAGAAATGAATTTGGTATTACAAAGTCTTTTATTTGGTCTGCCAGCGAAAACAAAGTTGCTTTTTATGAAAAAAATGAAGCAGATATTCAAAGTTTTCCGTTTGTTAATTATTCTTCTAGTAATTATCCGTCTGTTAGTTATCAAAAATATCCTTTTGCTGGCACTGCTAATGAAAAATATAGGATTGGTGTTTATAATTTTGTTGACAGTACATTGATATATCTAAATTCTGGTAATTTTGATGGTTATTTGACAAATGTATCATGGTCACCTGATGATAATTATATTTATGTCGTTTTTCTGACAAGAAACCAGAAAATGTTGACAGTGAAGCAATTTGATGCTTCGACCGGAAATTATGTACGAACAATTTTTTCAGAGGAGCATAAGTTATATGTTGAACCTGAAAATGGACTTCTGTTTGCGTCCAACCAATCTAATGAGTTCCTTTGGCTGAGTGAAAAATCAGGATATAAACATCTTTATCATTATACTGTTGATGGCGAATTATTAAACCCATTGACTAGTGGCGATTGGGAAATAACTGATGTTGTTGGTTTTGATAATACAGGTAAAAACTTTTATTTTATCGGAACATCACCTGGAAATAAATTTGGAAGAGATATTTATGTGGTAAATGTAATTTCTCTCAAAGTAACCAAACTTACAAATTCAGTAGGTGTTCATGCTGCTGTTTTGAATAGTTTTAACGGAACGGTTTTAGATGTTTTTTCGTCAAATAAATCTGTATATGACATCTCAATTTTAAACAATAGAGGTGAAAAAGTTCAAGATGTTTATTCAGCTGTAAATCCTTTATTAGGTTATTCTTTGCCTCAAGTAGGTTATGATTCTATAGTTACTCCTGACAAAATTGTTTTAAATTATAAGATTATCAAGCCTTCACATTTTAATGAAAAAATTAAGTATCCCATTATACTAAATGTATATGGAGGCCCTCATGTACAAATGATAAAAAATATTTGGTTAGGATTCGAATCATTTTTACCATATCTATTAGCTGAGCAAGGTTATGTTGTATTAACGATAGATGGGAGAGGTGCTTATGGCTATGGATTCAATTTTGAAAGTAAAATATATGGTGAATTAGGAAAGGTTGAGACTATTGACCAGAAAAGCATATTAGATGTGGTGAAAAAGAATTCTTGGGCCGACACAACTAAAATTGGAGTTTATGGTTCTAGTTTTGGCGGTTTTATGACCTTGAAAATGTTGCAAACGTATCCAAGTGCTTTTAAAGCTGGAATTTCTATGTTTCCAGTCACTGATTGGAATCTGTATGAAATTATGTATACTGAGCGCTATATGGGCACTCCTCAGAGTAATGCAGCAGGTTATCAAGCTTCTAGTGTTTTAGGGAAAGTAGAGAAAATTAAATCTAAATGTCTCATTATTGGTGGTGGACATGATGATGTTACCTTACCAATAAATTATTATTCGTTTGTAGATGAATGTGTAGAAAAAAATGTTCCTGTAGATATGTTTATATATCCAAATGCTAAACATGGGGTTCTTACAATAAACTCTAGATTTCATTTGTATCAAAAAATTATTTCTTACTTTGATACTCATCTAAAATAGTAAATTAAATATTGGTTTTTTATTAATTTTATGTTTAGTTGGTATAAAAAATTGATTGTTTTCTAAAGTTGGTTTTTTAGAGGTATTCTTTTCAAATAGTTTATTTCCACCATCTATCTGTCTTATTGCAGTTTGATAATTACAACCTTATTATATGTAATTTAAACAGCTTAATAATTGGAAATATCCTATATTTATTATTCTTTTGCGAGAATGTTGTGGGGAATTTAATTATATTATTATGTCTGTGATTATTAAAAAAATAGAATCAGAGAAAGATATTCGTCTTTTTGTTGATATTCAATTTAAATTATATAAAAACTCCAAATTTTGGGTTCCGCCTTTAAAGAAAGATGAAATTAAATCGATCAAAAGGGAAACTAATCCATCTTTAAAAGATGTTGATTTTGAACTTTGGATTGCTTACAAAGATAATGAACCTGTTGGAAGAATTGGTGCTATGATTCACCATAAATCAAATCAATTTCGAAATGAAAATGTTGCCAGATTTACGCGCTTTGAATTTATTAATGATATTGAAGTTTCTAAAGCATTGATTCATACCGCAGAAGCTTGGGCAAAAGCAAAAGGCGCAGATGCAATACTTGGACCTTTAGGATTTTCAAATTTAGATCATCAAGGTATGCAAGTTGAAGGATTTGAATTTTTACCTTCTTATGCTTCTGAGTATCATCATTCTTATTATTTAGAGCATCTTACCAAATTAGGATATGAGAAAAAAACAGATTGGATTGAGTTTAGAGTTACAATACCTGATCAGATTCCTGAAAAAGCTATCAAAGTTGCCGATTCTGTAAAAGAGCGTTTTGGAATGAAAGTTCTTGCTTTTAATAATACGAAAGATTTAATTCCTTATGGCAAATCTTTATTTCTTCTTATAAATGAAGCATTTTCTGAATTGTTTAGCTTTGTACCATTTTCAGAAAGTAGTATTGATTATTATGTTAATAAATATTTGCCACTTCTGAAAGCGAAGTTTGTTAAACTCATAATAGATAAAGATGAAAATTTAGTTGGATTTATTGTTCCTATGCCTTCACTCTCACTTGCAATGCAAAAAGCCAAAGGAAAACTTTTCCCTTTTGGCTGGTATCATTTGCTTAATGCGTATAAGAATAATGACACAATAGATTTATTACTAACTGGTATAGATCCTAAATTGCAAGGCATGGGATACTCTGCTCTTCTTATGGTTGAAACTCAAAAAACGGCTCAGGAGAATGGTGCTAAGTATGCTGAAACTACAGGTATATTTGAAACCAATTCTAAAGCTATTCAACATTGGAAAAACTATGAACATGTTCAGCATAAACGCAAGAGATGTTTCATTAAACAATTAACCAATAACGTTTTATAAGTTTAAAATTTCGTAATGCTTGAAAAAAAATGGGTTTTTAGAGAACAAGGTGATGTTGAAAAAATTGATGAGTTATCTAAACAACTTAATATAAATCCAGTTTTATCTACTTTGTTGATACAGAGAGGTATTACTAGTTTCGATACGGCCAAAGATTATTTCAGACCAAGTCTAGAAAAATTGCATAATCCTTTTTTAATGAAGGATATGGATAAAGCTGTTGAACGTCTTAATTTTGCTATAAATAACAATGAGAATATTTTAATTTATGGCGATTATGATGTCGATGGAACCACTTCAGTTTCAATGATGTATCTTTTTTTGAAAGAGATCTATAATAAAAATAATATAGCGTTTTATATTCCTGATAGATATAAAGAAGGTTATGGACTTTCTAAACATGGAATAGAGTACGCCGTTGAGAAAAAATGCGCTTTACTTATTACGTTAGATTGTGGTATCAAAGAGGTTGATTTAGTGAATTATGCTCAAGGTCTTAATATTGATGTAATAATTTGCGATCATCATAATCAGGGTGGTGTTTTGCCTAATGCAGTTGCCGTTTTAGACCCTAAAAGAGAAGATTGTAATTATCCATTCAAAGAATTGTCTGGTTGTGGTGTCGGTTTTAAGTTAATTTCTGCACTATCATCAAAAAGAAATCTTGATTTAAATAAGTTTGTTTTTAAGTATTTAGATTTGGTTGCAATAAGTATTGCTTCTGATATTGTTCCTATTGTTGATGAGAATAGGATTTTGGCTTTTTATGGATTAAAAAAAATTGCAGAGAATCCACTTGAAGGTGTTCGACAAATAAAACTTATATCTGGGTTGACAGCTCCTGAGATTACTATTAATGATTTAGTTTTTAAAATCGGACCTAGAATAAATGCTGCAGGTCGAATTGAGTCTGGTGAAAGTGCTGTTCGTTTACTTATTGCTTCTGATGAACATGAAGCAGAAATAATTTGTTCGGAAATTGATATTTGTAATAAAGAAAGAAAAGATATTGATCATTTAATTACTTCCGAAGCGCTTGAGATAATTGCAAATTCCGAATATCAATTAAGTAAAAAGACAACCGTATTATTCAAAGAAGATTGGCATAAAGGGGTTATAGGTATTGTAGCCTCTCGTTTAACTGATTATTACTATCGCCCTACCGTGATATTAACGAAATCAAATGGCTTAATTACAGGTTCTGCTCGTTCTGTTGATGGATTTGACTTGTATAAGGCTATAGAAAGTTGTGCCCATTTATTGGTGAGTTTTGGTGGTCATAAATATGCTGCAGGCTTGACATTGGAATTTGATAAACTTGATCTTTTCGAAAAACAATTTGAGAAATTTGTATCCGAAAATATTTCTGAAGATTTACTAACTCCTAAAGTACACATTGATACTGTTTTGGAATTACAAAATATAACTCCTCGTTTTTTCAATGTATTGAATCAATTTCAGCCGTTTGGACCTGGCAATATGAATCCGACATTTGCTTCAGTTGAAGTTGAGGATATCGGTCTAGGAAAAAAAGTTGGGAAAAACGAAGCGCATATAAAACTATCTGTCAAGGATTTGTCTAAAGCTGTAGGGTTTATTGATGTTATTGGATTTGGATTAGGTCACAAAGCGGAAGCAATAAGTCAGAACAAGAAATTTGATATTTGCTATTCGATAACTACCAATACTTTTAGAGGAGAAACCAAATTGCAGTTAGAGTTAAAGGATATTCGATAAAGAATTTACTAAGGTTTTGTAATTCTTTTCCATGTTTGTGAACGTCCTAACATACTGAATCCAACGTAGCCTCTTAATTCAATTTCATTTTCCGAAATCAACTTAATACTACAATTGTAAACAGATCCATTTTCTGGGTCAAGAATTTTTCCATTATCCCAAAAGTTTTTGTTTTTTTTCTGCAATTGGGTAAGTATCGTCATTCCATTTATTTTCTTATTATATCGCATGTCATCTTCATCACATTCTACACAGATAGAGTTTTGTTTGTTGACGTCATATATTTTAATTATTTTACCGTAGTATTCATTTCCTTCTTTCCATATATATACATCACTTTTTTCAGCATAAGTTTTATCGTCAAAAGTCTTCCAATTTCCTTCAATGCTTTGAGCGCTTATGTTTAATGCAAAACAAAATATTAATGCAGAAATAATTATATAAAAGTTTATTTTATTTTTCATTAGTGTGAAATTTGATAATGTGTTTGTTTGAAAATTTGTTATTGTAATTTTTTAGTATTATGATTTATATATTTGGGATGAAATTGACTTTTCAAAAGCAATTATAATCTAATTATTGGTTGAATTTTTTATGTCGTCCAAACTTTGTATTTAAATACAAAATTAAGATAATAATTTTATATTTAAAAACATTTAAAATTCTACATGAACTCCGATTTGGAAAATATACCTCAATGTTTTGGTTGATTTAGAATCAGTTAGTCTCCATGTGTTGTGGATTCTTATAAATTGAAATAAATTAGTTACACCAAAACCTACTTCAGAATAGAAGCCGTTCAGGGCAGTTGTTCTTTCGGGAAAATCTATTATTTGCTGATGTTCAGGATTTGTGCTACCATACATTAATTTTGCAGTAAAACTTTCTCTCAAATTTAAATACTTCAAAAGTGGAATTCTATTAAATAAAAAGCCATTGGTTTGATATTCAAGATATAGATTTACATATGTATCATTTGCATATTCTAATGGGTTTAATAGATTATAGCTGAATCTATTATATGAATAAGACACGTTACCTCTCGGTATTTCTAGTAATAAGTAAGGAACTGTTCCAAAAATGTGGCCTGCTTCTACTATATATCCTAATTTTCCAAAACCAATTGGATAGTAATGTTCAACAACCGTTCGTAGGCTAAGATATTTGTCTGTAATTGAACCAATTCTGTATTTACCAAACGTTGATATTAAATGCACTCTTGGATATTTGGTTAGGTAATACCTTCTCTTAAAATAACCATTACTAACATTTTCATTTTTTGTTAATCTTGCATGTATTGTAATTTCATTATTAATAAGGGTTGGTAAGAGTTGGTTGTTGTGAGTAAATGGGAAGTATTTATTTGAATAATGTTCATAATAACTATAAAATAGTCGTGTAGAAATGCCTGGTTTCCATTCTTTTATGTGCATTACTTCTGCTTCTATAAGTCTATAAACCCTGTCGTTTTCTTTGTGACTTAATAATGCTTCTAAGAGACTTTGCTCATCTCTTACAAAAAGGTTTTCTCTTATATATGAAACATAGTTTTTGTAGTTTCCTGTTGAAATTGTATTGTCTTCAAATTTGGCATGTATGGTATGAAATTTTGATTTTGTAAATGAATAACCTATTGTGCCTCCAAATTTCCATTTATTATCAGTTAATCCATAAGCAGTATATCCTGAAATTAATGTTCTTTTAGCAATATGTGGTGCCAATCTTGCTCCGAATGCAAAACGAAAGCCTTCTAGTATGTTTTTCTTGACTAAACTTTCCCATGGACCTATCTCTATAGCACCAGCTTTAATCCATCCACTTAAAAGCATGTCAGCCATTCTGTCAGTTACTTTAACTAAGCCTATTTTATTTACATTTTGCAAGGCTACTTCCGCTAGTAAATCTGATGAGTCCAACTGTGAAGATCTATTATTTTGCCAAAAGATTGAATCTTTCGCAGTTGCTTCTTCTTCTTTTATTATTTCAAAATTTGTATTTTGCTGTTCAAAGGCAACTTCTTTTATTGTGTCTGTACTTACATTTGAATAGTTGGTGGTTTTTACCAGTCTAATGGTGGTTCGTTCAATTGTAGTGTCTTGTTTTTTTAGAAATACAAAGTCAAAGATAAAGTATTCGTTTTTCCAAAAATATGAACCATCAATTAGTTGATGCGATTTTTTTATCCTGAAATCTTGAATAAAGTTCAGATTAGCTCTCGGATCTATTTTAGCTTCTATTTCAGTTACAGCATGTGTCTTGGAGTTGTACCAAAAAAAACCTGTGAGCAGTAAATCTCGGCTAACTTTTGGTTTAAATTTAATTTTATAAAATGTTGTATCGTTTGATTTTGATGTGTCTGTTAGAAAATAATTGTATACAATAGGTCCTGTAGAAGATAATGGACTTAAAAAATCTTTGTCTAAAACAAATAAATGGTTTTGATAGAAATTCACATCTATTGTACCTACAAATTCTGCTAAATCGTTGCCTTTGATGAAATTAACTCCATCTTTTTTCTCTGCAAGTATCTCAATTCTTGTTTTGTATGGATTTGTTTGTGTGTATTTGTTGTAGATTTTTTCTGAAAATAGAATTGGAAAGCAAAATTGCGAATCTTGCTCCATTTTCATAAATGCGTTTTTATGCTTTCTGAAAAATACATTTTCTGTAAATCCTGTATCTAGTCCGGTAAATAAATATGTTTCTTTTTCATAAATCTTTGCTTTGTAGGTTGTAATATTAGAAGGATCATTTCTTTTTTTGTACTTAATTATGGAGTCGTGCATTGCCAAAGCCGGATTTTTCCCAAGACTAACGACCACTTCTTCAATCTGAAGTATATCTTCTTCTAGCATTATAGTTAATGATTCTGTTTGGTTTGCAACCTTAATTTCTTTGGTTATATAACCTACAGCCGAAACATAAAACTCAGGGGTGTTAAGTGGTATGCGAAGCGTGAAATTTCCATTTACATCTGTAATTGTTCCAATTGAAGAATTTTTCACATAAACATTTGCAAATTCAACAGGTGTTTTATGTGATTTATGTAAAACTTTTCCGCGAAGTAATTTTTGTTGAGCGTTTAATGTTGATATTAAAAGTGTAAAAATGAGTATCGTAGTTTGTAATTTCATTTATTTTTATTCAAGTTCGTTTTATTGTTTAGATATTCTTTTGTGTAAATACTTTACAATATAAACCAAAAATATTTAATAAGATTTATTGTGTTTTTTATTAATCTGAATGAAATAATCGTGTTTACATGAAATATATTTAGAAGTATTTAGCCTAAAAAACCAAATAAGCAAAAAGTAAATACCTCTTGCGCAAATTTATTAAGTTTTATCTAATATCTTTTATAAAATTTTATTTTTGATTTGAAATTCTCAACAGTTCGTTGCTTATACAAGCGTTTATTCTTTCTATTTCAATTGGTTTTGGTATTATTTCATCAAACCATGAAGAGATAGAGTCATTTTTATATTCTGTATATGCTGTTACTGCAATTATTTTTGTCTGACTATTTTTAGGTAATATTTTATTTCTAAGAACATTAGTTGTGTTTAGACCATTAATTAATGGCATTTGTACATCCATAAAAATGATTCTAAAATCATGCTGAATAGCTAATTTAATAGCATCGAGTCCGCTCTTGGCTTCAAAACAATTTATAGAACGCAGTGAGAGGATTTCTTTTATTAACTCTCTATTATCTGCATTGTCATCAACAACTAGTGTTTTCATAATTTTTTCATTGTTTTGCATGAATGCAGTTAGCTTATTAGTATATGGATATTGGAACCAAACCTTATGATATAAAGTGTAAATAAATTTTTAAAATTTTATATTTATTTAACTATAAACATTTAAGGTTTTTTAGCTCTTTTAATGTCACTGTTACTGTATTAATTTGCCTACGACTTTGAATTTTTCAAATACTTTTTCACCATGTGGCGCAAGTTTATTTAACTCTTCTGTCAAGTCTTGACCTGCCCAGTTTTGATAATGCATACCGTTTCTCCACATTCTACTACCTGTAACGTCGTATATAATACCATTATATGCTACCCAAATCTCTTCCCTATCCTGACCGTTTCTTAATGCCAAATAAGATTTAGTATATTCAGGTAAATTGTTTATTGACATATTAAATTTAAAAATTAATTTCTTTTTGGTATTTTCTTAAATGTATCGAAAGCCAACCAGTTTAGATGTACTGTACCTTCAACGGTTTTTAATTTTACTATATGTTTGCCTGTGGTTAATTCTATATTCTTATAAGCTTCCATTTTCCAGTCTAATTCAGTTCCTTCCGGTACTTTTATTGGAGCAAAACTAATATTGTCAACAGAAACCTCTAAGGTGGCTTTATTTACACCGTAAAACCTCATAAATAAATCGTAAACGTTTGAATTATCTACATCAATAAATAATTCTATCCACTCATCTTTTTCTAATATTACCTTTTCCCCTCCAAGTTGATCGTTTCCATCAGTAACTGTAATATTTTGTTGATTAAAATAATTTTCTGCTTGAATCATTCCAGGGGCTTTGTTTATTTTATCTTCTCTGTATTGAATAGAATATATCATTTGATTCTCAAAAGCAGCAAGTGTTTTTTTAGCACCACAAACTAATCCCTGTCCTGTGTAAGTTAGCGACAATATACTTGAATATTCTATTTTTTCAGATAAATTCAGCTTAAGTTTATATGGGTTGTTTGCAATTGGTTCTACAGAAGTTATTTGTATGGTTTTTTCTTGGTCTGTCATTATTTTGAATGATTCTATTCCAGGCAATGATACTATTTTCTGACTTAGCAATATCTCAATACTATTTCCTTCGTTTAAGAGCATTGCGGTAAGAAATGTTGGGTTCATTGATAAATCGTCTTCAAATGAAGTCATGCCATATCCAAAAGCAAACAATGGGTCATATTTAGAATCTCCTATGTTTATTGGTTCTTGTTCAATTGATTTAGGCCATGAAAATGAAAGTTTTCCTGTAGGATTGTAGTCACCAAACAAAATATCTGTTATGCCTTCTGCTTCTGTTCCTGGTAACCAAGCTGCTACAACCGCTTCGCAATTATGAATGATAGGTGTAATTATTCTTGGTCTTCCAGTCATTAATACACATACAACAGGAATGTTTTTTCTTTTTAAATTTTCAATTATATCAATATCTTTTTGTTGTAGCATTAATTTTTTATCATCTCCAAACCATTCAGCATAAGGAGTTTCTCCAATAGCTACAATAGCTAATTGTGTAGATTCATCTGCACCTTCACCATTGTCTGAATAACTTATTTCTGCTTTAGGTACTGTCTTTTTTATAGCTTGTAGTAAGCTGGTGCCAGGGGTTATATTTCCACTCATGCCTTGCCATGACAGAGTCCATCCACCGCATTGATAACCAATATTATCTGCATGCGAACCTGCAATATGTATTTTTTTTATGTCTTTTGAAATAGGCAGTGTTTTGTTGTTGTTTTTAAGCAAAACCATAGACTCTCTTACAGCTTGTCTGCCAATAGTTCTATGTTCTTTTGAACCTATTTTTTTGAGTAATTCTCTGTTAGTTTCTTTTTTGTCAAACATTCCTAAATCATATTTCAATTTAAGAATTCTTCTCACCGAATTATCAATTC
Organism: Bacteroidales bacterium; assembly: GCA_016714605.1. GTDB lineage: Bacteria > Bacteroidota > Bacteroidia > Bacteroidales > UBA1715 > JADKDL01. The sequence goes on from JADKDL010000016.1 coordinate 107,038, forward strand.
TTGCAATTGAGATGTCTCCATTTTCTATTGCTTTTTTCAATTCTACAAGAAATTTTTCGTATTGAATAGGTACCATTATTAAGTCTAATCCTGAATTAATACCGTTTACTATATCAGAATAATAGTCTCCCGGAAGTAAATCAATTGCACCCCAATCAGACACTATTACTCCTTCAAATCCTAACTCTTGTCTTAGAATAGTATCGAGTAAATAAGCATTTCCATGACATTCTTTACCATTCCATTTGCTAAATGATGCCATTATTGTTGCAATATTAAGGTCTATTGCACTTTTGTAAATATCTACATGTTTTTTTCTGAACTCAGTTTCAGAAATTATAGCATCACCTCTGTCTTTTCCTTCAAAGGTTGCACCATCGGCAGCAAAATGCTTAGCTGTACCTGCTACTGCGGTTTCATTTTGTAAATTATCAGTTTGTAAGCCTTTAATATATGCTGAAGATAATATTGATACCAATTCTGGGTCTTCACTATAACTTTCATATGTTCTGCCCCATCTATCATCTTGCGCAACTGCCATACATGGACCAAAATTCCAATTTATGCCTGTTGCTGCAATTTCTATGGCAGTCACTCTACCTATTTTTTCTATTAATTCAGGGTTTTTCGTACATCCTAAACCTATGTTATGAGGAAATATTACTGCTCCTTTTATACTATTGTTTCCATGAACAGCGTCTATTCCATAAATTACAGGAATTTGAAGGCGTGTTTTGGAAGCATAATATTGTACTGAGTCATAAATATTTTTCCATGCTTCAGAACTATTGTCTGATGGTTTTGAATCACCCCCACTTAGAATTGAACCTATGCAATATTTTTCAATTTCTGTAAGTCTACTCTTAATGATACTTAGGTCAACTTGAGCTATTTGACCAATTTTTTCTTCTAAGGTCATCTTACTTAATAACTCATTAGCTTTGTCTAGAGAACTCGTTTGAGCTTTTAATAAGAGTGTAGAAAAAGCAAACAAAATAAGTATTAATTGTATAGTTTTCTTGTTCAAATCTTTCATAGATTTTTAAATTTGGAGTTTTTGTGTAAACTTGTATTTTTTAATTTAGTATCTTAATTTAGGAACGACTAATATACATTATTTTTGATAAAACAAACAAATACTTTATAATAATGATTGAAAAAAAAATAAAAAAGGAATATACCAATGGTGAAGTAACTGTTATTTGGCTACCGCATTTGTGCAATCACTCATCTATTTGTTTGCTTAAATTGCCAAATGTTTTTAGATTGCATAAGAGACCATGGATTGATATAAATGCTGCACAAACTGCTCAGATTATTGACGTTGTGAAGCAATGCCCTACATTGGCTTTAGATTATTATATGAATACTGAAAAGGTAGATGGAGAGTCTATTATTGGGGTAAAGGAACGGAGTGGTATTGAGTTTCCTTCCGAGGATAGTTCTGAAAATTTGATTTTACAAAATGAACATTTCCCAATGGTGGAAATTTTTAAAAATGGCCCCTTGCTGATTAGGGAAAAAATAAAGATAATTTATGATAAAGAAACTTCTGTAACTTCAGAAAAGGCCACCTCGTTTTGCAGATGCGGACTTTCAAAGAAACAACCATATTGCGATGGGAGCCATATAAACCAGCCCTTTGAATAGTAAATCTGAGTTTATATTTGTTTGTTCAGTAATTTAGTTCAAAATGATTTTATCAAGTTTAATATCATTTATCATTAAAAAATACACCCCTTTACCTAATCCATCTACTTGAATCTTAATGTTTTCAGGATGTAACTTTACTATTTTTATATCAACCTGTTTGCCTTGCTCATTTAGAATTGTGATTGTGTCATTTTCACCTATTCCGTTAATCTCAAATTCGCTGTTTTCTGATGGAAGTAACATTTGATTAAAATTTAAGTTGAGAAATTTTTTTTAATGTTAAACTTTTGTAAAAGTTTACTTTAGCAATTTTAGTGTATTTATATTTTATTATTGATGAATAAAAGACTTAATTATAGTGAGTGCAAATACTCAATTTTATTCTTTGTTTTCCTGATTTTTTAATTTTTGAATTTCAGGGTTAAACTTATTAAAATCATAAAATTTAAGAATAATGATTATAAATTTAATCCTATTTAATATTTATACTGCCTGTTTTTATTAAAATTGAGCTACACATATGGAATTTTTTTAGTATATGTTCGTGCCTTTATAAATATTGATTTTACAATCACTTATACAGAAAGAATGATTACCATATTAATGTTTCAAAAAATGAAGAATGTTTCTGTTTCTATTTAAAAATCATTTGAAAAATTTCTGTTTGTAACTGTATTTTAGATTTAATTTTCTTTTAGCTCTAGATATGAATATTTAATTTCATGTTCAAATTTCGAAAGTTGAACATGAAAACTTGTTTTTTGAGTTAAGAAATTGTAAATATTCTGCGAATTTTAATAGAAAAATAGTGGTTTTTTCTTAAAAGCTTCGTTTTTTTATGAGAAAACTTAATATTTTGAAAATACACGTGATTTTTTTTTGCTTTAAAGTGTTTGATAATCAGAGGTGATTGAAAATATATTGTTTTTTTTTGCTAAAATGTTTGGATTGTATGGTAAAACTGTATAATTTTGCACCCGTAATTTTAGATAAACATTACGATTCAGTAGCTCAGTTGGTAGAGCATTGCCCTTTTAAGGCAAGGGTCCTGGGTTCGAGCCCCAGCTGAATCACAAAAAAAGGTCAGCATTTTTGTTGGCCTTTTTTTATTTCTCCAACTCAAATTTTTTTTCACCTTCACAATAATTAAAAATATCATAAAATCTTAAACTTAAATTCATGTATTTGCGTTAAACTTTTTGTATTCAAAACGCAAATGCTATGAGAAATTTATCCGCAATATTATTTTCTATTATTGCTATTATTTTGGCTTTAGCATCTTGTAGTAAAGAACCGGAAGTTATTATTGAGAATTATTCCGATAGTTTATCAGGATATATTTTTAAAGGACCTTTTCAAAAAGGAGCAAAGGTCTGCTTGCAAGTACTAAATGATAATTTAGTACCTGTAGGAAAACCAGAATGTTTGATTGTTGAAAATGATTTAAGTCATTTTAAGTTTGTAGACATAAACGCTTCCTCTACCTATGTATTATTAACAGCATCAGGAAATTTCTTTAATGAATATTCAAATACTATTTCTGATGATACTTTGAGTTTAAGAGCCTTGGTTGATTTAAAAGATCACAGCAAAGTTACTATTAGTCTTGTTACAGATATGTTGTATGCCAGAACATTAACTTATGTAAGAAAAAACTATACCCCATCTCAAGCTCACAAAAAAGCGGTTGCCGAATTATGTGCATTGTATGGATATAATTCTGAAGCAACTGATTTTTATGATATTGATTTTATGAATTATTATTACCAGAATGAATTATTGGTTGCAGCTAGTTTTTTTGTTGTTAATAAAGCATCAAATACTGCTGTTGTTAAGAGTAATTTTAATGCACTGCTTAAAGATTTTGAAGACAATGGTAAGGTTGATGATAAAGATAGAATAACAAGCTTCAAAACGAATCTTGACACGAATGAATTGGCTTCTTTTATTTTAAATCTAAAGAATTATTATGCCGATAAAGGGCAGCCCTTTTATGAACCTGAGCTAAAAAGCGTTCTGGGTGCTTTTTTATCTATAAATAGTCTTTATGAATTTGAAAAAACTTTGATTGAATATCCAATCAAAGCTAAGTTTTTCAATTTACTGTCTGATACTTTATTGCAAATAAATGCAGATAGTTATTCTATAGCTGTAAATCTACCAGCTGATAATTCAATTCAAATAATTTTTGAAATTGATACTGGTGATTTTGCTCTAACGAGCGATGTAAATGGTTGGCTGGTTTCAGATAAAACAGCAAACGGATTTACTCTTACAACACAACGCGAGAATTTATTACTAGATCAACATATTATATTGAAAAATTCAGGAAAAGGAAGTTTTTATGTGTTTGAAAACAACGCAGTTATTCCAAGAAGAATTGTAATTGAATGGGGACTTAAGAAATAGTTTTATTTATGTTGGGGGACAAGGGCTTAGCTTATTTTTAGCTGAGCCTTTTTTCTTATTCTTCTAGTGAAAAATTGCTTCAGTATGATGATAATAAGTATACTAGACCAAAATGAAAAGAAGGCATAAATTAGAGCTGGTTTTTGCATTTCATTATTCTTTAGGACGGTTGTTGCTATTAAGAAAGCCATAGTTGTGTTTTGAAGTCCGATTTGAATGCTTATTGAAACAGCATTTTTGATGCTGGATTTTGTAAAATAAGGAATTAAAAATCCAGCTAAAATCCCAATTAGGTTTAGTAGAAATACTGGAAGCAATATTGCTTTAAAGTCTCCTGATTTTATACCCACACCACCTGCCGATTCATCGGCAAATAGTTTTATGGAAAACATTAATGCAAGTAAAATTAATGTTATTATTTTAAGATAATTCAACTCAATTTTTCTTTTCAAAATTGTAAATATAGCGGTCTTATCAAGTATATATTTGATTTTTTCAGACTTTTCTTTTATAATGATTCCTACTAATGTTGGAATCAATATGTATAAAAGAATTTGAATTGAAATATCAGTAATAGGTATAGAAACAATAGTATCAACTCCTAAATAATATAAAATTGTATAATTTAAAATAAAAGGAATAAAAAACAGCGATAATACACTGCTGAGAACAGTCAATATTATTGATAATTCGGTATTACTGTTTAGTAAATAAACAATAAAATTTGAAGTTGTCCCGCCTGGGCAAATAGATAGCAATATGATTCCAATTTTTAGCTCAGGGCTTAGGGGAAATATGCTACATATAATTATTCCAATTATTGGCAATAATAATACTTGAATAGAAAGTCCAAGAAGCAATGATTTCGGTCTTAGTATGATATGTTTAAAGTTCCTGAAATCTAATGATATCCCTACTCCCAACATCACAAATGCCAATATTGCTGAGGTAATAAGTGATATTAAATCCATGTTCAATAATGTTTTTGGCAAAGTAACTATTAATTTTCAATCAATTAAAACTTTTTCAGGAGATTAATATCACTTTATATAAAGATTAAATATTAAAAAATTATGTTCAAATAGGAAAAACAATATCAAAAACAATATCAAAAACAATATTTGAATTAAAATTCTCAATTTATTAATTCGATTCTCATTTATAATTAAGATTAATAGTTTGTAATTATGAAATATCTGTTATTTTTGATAGTATGAAGTGATAATGAGAATAATTTGAAAATAGTGATTTTTATTAAAATTGCAGTTCTATTTTTTTTTAGCTAAAGTTCAACATATTATGAAAATAGAATCAAGAATAACCCCTCAAAGATTTTATTCCCTTGATGTTTTAAGGGGTTTAGCTTCGCTCAGTGTTGTTTTGTGGCATTGGCAACATTTTTTTTATCAAGGTACTAAAAGCACTTTGTTTGATGTCAGTAAACAACCATTTTATAGTGTGTTTTATCTTTTTTATCATAAAGGTGCATTAGCAGTAGATCTTTTCTTCGCACTTTCAGGATTTGTTTTTTTCTGGCTTTATGCTTCCAACATATTCTTGAAGCAGGTAAATGCTTTTAGGTTTTTTGTTTATAGATTCTCAAGACTATATCCTCTTCATTTCATTACACTTATACTTGTTTTGATTGGTCAGGTTGTTGCAATGAAAATTATAGGTAATTTTATTGTTTATCCGAATAATGACCTATATAATTTTATACTAAATATCTTTTTTATATCAAACTGGGGTTTTGAAACCGATTTTTCATTCAATGGGCCAATTTGGTCGGTTTCTGTTGAAGTGATGTTGTATATTGTGTTTTTTATTTTTTCTTATTTAGGATTTACAAGAAAATTTTGGTTTTGCATTCTTGTAATTTTTGGCTGTACTTACATACCTAATATGCCTGATATGCTGGTGCGAGGTTTCTTTTCTTTTTTTGTTGGTGGGCTTGTGTACTTATTTTATAAAAAGACAGGTCAAAACATTAAGTTGCCTTTTATATACTTTATTTGTATTATAACTACCTTACTCTGGGTATTTACATTTTATAGTATATCTTCAAATTATCAAATTACTATAAGTTCTGAAATACAATGGATTGATTATATAGTGCAAGTGATTTTAAAATATTTTGCAACTGCTGTTTTGTTTCCTTTAACAATTTTTTCGCTAGTTATTGCAGAAACATATAAAGGTTCTCTTGGTAAAAGGATAAGCATAATAGGAGATTTGACATATTCTATGTATTTACTACATTTCCCTTTGCAGATGATTTTTATTTTCATCTTTTACGCCTTTAGTTTACCCAAAGATTATTTTTTTAATGAATGGTTGCTTGTTCTATTTATTATTATTCTTTTTTTAGCATCATATTTTTCATTTGTTAAGGTAGAAAAACCATTGCAGAAATTTCTTAGAATTAAAATTTTGAAAAATAAGGTTTAATATTTTAGGTTGTTTAAATGTACCGAGTTGTAGGTTGTAATTTTTTTGAAACTTAATATAAGTTAATTCTTTTATCTAAAAACAAAATCAAAGTTTTTTCATTCATCTATTATATTTTACTTCTTTTTTGTTTATAGTTGTGCTAGGTTTGGTATTTTTGTATAATTTTAAAAAAAAATAAATTTAAATAAACTTGCTTACTATGTCAAAATTAAATCTTAGTCTTTATTTTGCGATATTGGTTTTTGTTCTATTTTCAAGTGGTTGCGAAAATCAAGTTAGAAAAGACGAATCAGGCTCAAATGCTTATAATTTTGTTGCTACCGATACTTCATGGAAATCATTATCGTTGAGAGAAAAAATTGGTCAGACAATGATGATTCAATCTAATTATTATTTTCAGACAAGAGAGAATTATCCCATTGATTCATTTATGAAAGATTACCCGGTAGGTGGTATTTTTATTGCGAGTTGGCATTTTCCTCAAAATTGTCCAAATAGAGATTCATCTTTCCAATATATGTTGAAATGCGTTCAAGATTATGAGTCGGCTTCTAAGTTTCCATTATTTATTTCGGAAGATTTTGAAAGAGGAGTAGGGCTTACATATAACCAATATACTCATCTACCTTCCGAGATGGCTATTGGAGCAGCAAATGATACTACTTTGGCATATAATTTTGGAAGTTCAATTGCAAGAGAATCTAAGGAATTGGGAGTGAATTGGTTGTTGCATCCGGTTGTAGATTTAAATATGAATCCGCTTCACTCATTGGTTATTGAGCGTTCAATATCTGACGATGCTGACAGAGCCTTACCTTTACTGAAACAGCAAGTAAGAGGAATTCAAGAACAAGGAACCATAGCAACAATTAAACATTTCCCTGGAGATGGAGCAACTATTAGAGATCAGCATTTGATAACTTCTGCCAACAATTTAGATATGAAAACTTGGGAGAGTACATTTGGCAAGGTTTTTCAAGGACTTATAAACGACGGTGCGGCATCAATTATGGTTGGTCACTTAAGATTTGCTGCATATCAGAAAGATAGTATTAATGGTGTATTGCCTCCTGCTACTTTATCGAAAGAATTGATGACCGATTTGCTTAAAGGTAAAATGGGTTTTAAAGGTGTAATAATTTCTGACGCTCTGAATATGGGTGGCGTTGCCGGATATTACAAAAACCAAATTGAGACAGCTGTAGAAAGTTTTAAGGCTGGAGTAGATGTCGTACTATGGCCTGATTTAGAATATATGGATACCGTTGAAGCTCGTATATTAAGAGGCGAAATACCTATGGAAAGGTTAGATGATGCTGTTAGTAGAGTTTGGGCTTTGCGTGAGAAATTTAATTTATTGAAAAAAGAATCAAGTATCTTTAAAAAATTAACACCTGAAGATAAAGAATTTATCAGCAATACAGGTCAAGCTATTGCTGATAAAGCAATTACACTAATTAAAGATGTTAGAAAAGAATTACCAATAACTCCTCAACGTGACACTTTGCTGCTTTTGGTTAATATTAGCCATTCAAACAAAACAAAGGAATTTAGTTTGACTAAGAAGTTGTTAGAAGAAAAAGGTTTTAAAGTAGATACCCTGATGCACCACCTGTCTTTTTTTGATTATGGATGGAGAGTTAATTATTTCGATAAATACAGTAGAATTATTGTAATGTTTGAAAATAAATATTTTGAACCTCTTGGTGTTTCTTTGTTTAAAGATAAAGAAGCTCTGTCGTTGTGGATGGTAAATGTATTGCCACGTGAAAAAATCATTGGAATATCATATTCAAACCCTTATTACGTGAGTTTTTATTTAGAAACCGCTCCTATAAATATAAATGCTTATAGTAGTGATGTTTTTTCACAAAAAGCTGTTGTAAAAGCTCTTGTAGGAGATATGCCTTTTGTAGGAACTTCTCCTGTTAAATTGCAACATGATATTTTGAAGTAACTGATTTGCTAAAATTTATTAAGGGCTTAACTAAAACTAAGAAAAGAAATGAAGCATTGTTTAATTTCATAGTTTCAGTCGAGCCCTTTTTTTATTCTAGCTTTATAAGTATTCTTTACAACTAAAACTTTTTTACTGAAGATTATTAAAAAAATAAAGTTTGAATTGTTGCTATTCTGTAAAAGATTAATTCATAAGTGTTTGTGATTTGTTTATTAAGCCTTGATTTAAATTACAATATATTTAGTAATGATTATTCAATAAGAATGTCTTAAGTGTTAAACAAAATAAAAAAACAATGAAAATATATACAAAAGGCGGAGATAAAGGAACAACTTCGTTATTTGGAGGTACAAGAGTTCCTAAATATCACATAAGACTTGAAGCTTATGGAACTGTAGATGAATTAAATGCACACATTGCGCTACTCAGAGATTCTGTATCAGACCGTGAATTAGAAGAGATTTTGTTGCAAATACAATATAGACTCATGTCAGTATGTGCTTCATTGGCAAATGAAACTGTAGATAAGCAAAATAGAATACCTGAAATTAATGAGGGCGATATAGTTTTTTTAGAATCGCAAATAGATTTAATAGACAGTCAATTAGAGCCTTTAAAATCTTTTGTGATACCTGGAGGACATCCGGTAGCTTCAATCTGTCATATTGCGAGAACTGTTTGCAGAAGGTCTGAAAGAAATATTGTAAAATTATCGGAAGAGGTTGAGGTAAGTGAGCTTATTATTAAATATATTAATAGATTATCTGATTATTTGTTTATATTATCAAGAAAGTTAGTAAAGATTATAAAAAAGATGAAATTCCTTGGTTTCCCTATTTGTAATGAATAATTTTTTTTTATATTCGCAAAAAATCTAAAACTCTAATCTAAAAACAAACTAATATGTATTGGACTCTCGAACTTGCGTCAAAATTGGAAGATGCTCCTTGGCCTGCAACAAAAGATGAACTTATAGATTTTGCAATTCGTTCCGGTGCACCGCTTGAAGTTATTGAAAACTTACAAGAAATAGAAGATGAAGGCGAAGTTTATGAAAGCATTGAAGATATATGGCCTGACTATCCAAGTAAAGACGATTTCTTTTTTAATGAAGATGAATATTGATCTAAAGCCCGTTTTAACGGGCTTTTTTTATTTTTGGTAGCAATGCTTGTTTAAGTAGTATTCAGCTTGCGAAATGCCGCCTGAATTCGCTTTTTGCATGTCAGAACATGTGCCTATGCTGTTGTTAAGTTTAATTCTGACCAATCCTCTTTGAAAATAAATTTCAGGAGCCGGACTTAGATCTAAAGCTGTAGTTAAATCTATATCTGCAAATTTTAAATTATATTCAGAACTTGCAAATATTTTAGCTCTAATCAGATAATTATTAACCTGACGCGGAGCTATTTCAATGGCTTTGTTTATAGCTAGCAGGCTGTTGTTTATCTGCTTATCGTCAAAATAAATATTTGCTAAAACAGAAAAAGCATTATAATCATATTTATATAAATTGCAATATCGTTTTAACATTTCTATTGAAATATTGTAATTTTTTGATTTCCAGTTGGCAATTCCATACTTTAAATGTCCGTGCATTGTCTCAGAACTTAGTAGTTTTGAGTATGCTGTAGTTGCTTTATTGAAATTGTTTGTTTGTGCATATAAATCACCTAATAATTCAAAATAGAGCAAGTTTGCTGAAAGTTCAATTGCTTTTTCTAAGGCTTTAATTGCATTCGAATAACTTAGCATTTTTCTGTAAGTCAGAGCTTTTAAATAATAGATTTGTGCACTAGCACTGCTAGATGCTTCTATGTTTTCTATGGTAATTAAAACTTCTAACTCGTTGCCCAATTCTAATTTCGATTCTAGACTCCAAAACAGCACTTCTTCTTTCGAATACCAGTCGTTTTTCCAAACCATTTTCCATTCATTGCTCGATTGTATTGATAAAAAGCAAGTGTCTGAGATAATTATTTGTTTGCTTAGTTTGTTCTCCTGTTTTAAATATGTTTCAAGAAATTTGCATGCTTGAGGACTGTCTCCCATTAAAGCGTAAATTTTTGAAAGATATAGTTTTGAATCTTTGTATGAGTTTGCGGTATTGAAATGTATTAAAGCTTGATTGTAATCATTTTGTTTGAAATATACAATCCCCTTCTGATAGTTTGCTTCTTCAATATCCCCAAAATCGCATTTTTCTATTATTGATAATGCAGAATCGAGTTGATTATAATAAATATAAGCATAAAAACCTTGCAAACAGTCATTTTGCGCTTGCGCTTGAGTTAGTGTTAAAAAAAATGCAATGGTAAAAAAAATACTACGCATCATTGTTTTATATATATGGTTTTCTGAAGTTTGCATTAAATATTTAGTTTTTTTTGAATATAACTTCACAATTATTTCTGAGGTGAGTTGTTGGAGAATTTGTGTATAAATCCAATAAGTCTTCGTGGATGCTCCAAGCAATCGAGCCATTGTTCGTATACTTCACAAACATAATAATATACACCATCGGGTAAATGAGCGTCTACAATATGATTAGATCCATCCCAATTTAATTCCGAGTCTTTCGTTTCGAATACTAATTGATTCCATCGGTTGTATATTTTCATATCTACATATTCTACATATTTGTTTATTTTTGGTTTAAACAAATCATTTTCATCATCGTGATTTGGTGTGAATACATTTGGTAATTCATATTTAGGACAGGTATAAATGCAGGTGTCAAAGTTGTTTTTACTCTCATTCCCTGCACTATCAACCACGGATATCATGTAGCAACCTGCCATGGTTTTGGTCGAATCAGAAAAGTCGAAATGTATAATTGTAGAATCAATTTCTACTCTTTTGGTAAAAACATAAGGGTTGTTTATGCAGCTTTTATAATAAACTTTAAAGTGAGAGACTTGTTCCAGTTTGTTGGTTTCTGCACCGGGTAGAATAGTGAGTTTTATAAGTTCGTTTTCGCAATCTGCTTCAAGTTTGAAATCTACTGCCGGTGGTGGGGTAGTGTCATTAGGAATACCGCATTTCTCTTGTGAGTAATTGATTGAACTATAAGACAATAAATCGGAATTATAAGATCCTATAGTTTTGACTTTATAGCAATATGATTCACCATTTATCAAATTTTTATCAGTAAATGTAGGTTCGCTTACTGTAGCAATTGAATCAAATTCATTGTTGGAATTATTTTTTTTGTAGATTACGTATTCATTATTTTCCCAAGGGGTAATTGTCGATATGTTTATTACCAATTCCTTGTTAGCGCTTTGGAAATTTATAGTAGGTTGAGAAGCCGCAGGAGCGTCTGCCAATACCGTAAATGTATCTTTGTCAGTATGGTAAAGTCTTATTCTGTAATTAAATTCGTTTTCGGATGTGTTTAGTAAACTATCTATAAAAACAGTATCATTAAGATTGTAAAAATCTTTAATGTTTTGAAAATTATTACCATCTATGCCGGTACTTCTCATAAGTGTATATTTATAAGGCGGAAGATATATACTTGTATCAAAAGAAGGTTTTGTCCATCTGATCAATATTTTACCATTTAACAAGTCGGTTTCTTCAACAGAAACATTGAGCAAGTCAGGCAAGCCCTCTTTTATAAGGGTACAAACCTCGTCTGATACAAAACTGTATGCACCAGACGGATATTTAGCCAGCATTCTGTAGCAATATACAAATCCTTTTGACAAATAGAGGCCGTCATTATCATCAAGAAATGAAAAGTTTTTGCTTGATTCTTGCGATGTGATAAGTGTATATTGTAGTGAATTAGGAAACCCTGTTTCGCAATAATCTACAATATGGTTTTGAGCATAAGTAGCTCTATAAATATCATAGGAGACAGCATTGTTGCACGTAGGTATTTTCCATGAAATGTTGTTGCTGTTATAGTTAGCATCTAAAGCGAGTTTGTTTGGAGGGTAACCAATTACTTTTATATTTACCTCTTTTTGATCGGTAAGGCTCACTTCTTTGTTGCTGTCTGTTGCTTTGAAAACAAATAAATAAGGTTGTTCTCTAATATATTTGCAATCTGGTACCCATAAAAACTCAGAACTGACTAAGCCTTTCCCGTTAATGGGAGGAAAGCTAATCTGTGAAGAGTCCTCAAACATAGGACCTCCGGATGCGCTAAGGCTTATATTATCATTATCAGGGTCTGAAGCAAATACGGTAAATCTTACGGTGTCATTAGCTCTAACACAAATGTCATTCAGTGGTTCTATAACAGGTTTTTTGTTTTTTGTTTGAAATACATCTATTTGAAGGTCTCGTACTACTTCTCCAATTTTCACCCCTGATCTCCATTCCTCTACTACAATAGCAACGTTATATTTACCAATCTCTGTGGGAGCATCCCAAATTAAATCTCCACTTATAGAATCAATAAAAAATGTATTTGATGCAGGAGGAAATGAGTATTGAGGAATAGCAATACCACCTTCGCCTGCACATACGGTTAGTCTGTACGCCAGACTATCACCATCGGGATCATAAGCAGCAGGATTGTGAATGAAAATCTCGCCAACAGCAGCTTTATCTACCGGTGGATTTAATAAAAGTGGGGTGTTGTTCGCTCCCAAAATAGGATCTATAGTGAGTAGGGTTTTTACAGAAAATGGAATGTTTACAGAATCAAATACATTTAAAATACCTTGATTCCTATTGGGGTCTTCCATTATTATTTCATAACTACCAGCTCCTGAATATGAATGAGTTACTTTGTATGTGTTTTTTGTATAGTCATCGGGCAAATATTCTCGTGAAATTCTCTGTATGTAAGAATAAGTTCCGTCTCCGAAAGCTATTAAAATGCTGTCTCTGTATTCATTAGCTGAACTTGGAGTGTATGTGTAGGTGGTAAGGGTAATTTCGTAGGTGAAATTTGAAATTTGTTTGTATGTAATTTCGCCCGCACGGTTGTGTGTTGCAAATAATGATGTGGTCAATAATAAAAATAATATGTAGAGTAAGTGTTTCAACGGCTAAAATATGTTTTAATAATCATTTTTAATAAGTATTTAAACTAAAGAAATGTTCTTTTTTGTTAAGGTTGTATCCCTTTGACACCGAACTAAGTGAAACAATTACAAGATTAGTTTGATCTTCAAAAACATCTGTAAGTATGTTGTTAGTAACGGATATATTTCTAATTTTCTCGAAGTTTTCTATTTGAAAATAACACCATTAGGCATTATCTATTATCTCAGTTAGCGATAGTAATAATTTTTGTGGTTTTTCATTTATTGCTATTATCAATTTGTTCTGAATGTATTGTGCTATTAATTCTTTTTCTGCTGCAATTGCTAAATCGTCTGCAAATATCTTAATACATACTTCTATTTGTTGTTTGTTTTCATTCAAAGTACATACTGATAAGTGTAACGGATGAGCTAAACCTTCATGTGTTGAGAATAGTAAGAATATTAATAAAACATTTGTTCTATTAATATTTTTGTAAAGTATCTTTATCGAATACAACAACATTGGAAGGCAATGTTAGATTTGGAAATTTCATGATACTGTCATTCATATCATCAAATTCTATGTAATAAGTAGATTTATAATTATCTAAGTAAGCTGCAACGTAAATTTTAGTTTCGTTTTTTAACGTGTCTAATAATTCTAATGGTTTGGCTGATAGAAATATATCATGCGTACTATTGTTGCCTCCAGTGCTCTTTGATGCTCCTGAAGTTGTAGTGTAGCTGAATACTTTATCGGAAACATCGGGAGTGAAGTGAAAGAAATAGCGAGTGACCATGCCGTATGCTTTATCGGTCATACCGGTAAATGAAATTGTTCTGTTTACTATCAGCATTTTTTTTGTCTCGTCTTTTCTTATACTGTTGATCTTTATACTACCCAAAGGTTTCTTAGCTAAATAGATATCTTTAATAGTGTCGGCTCTGGTGTAATCATGTGAGTAGTTGCTGATTTTCAATACTCCATGTTCGGGAGAGATGAAAGTTAATGTGTATGAGCCTGTTGGCACCTCAGTGAAATTGAAGTATCCTTCCGCATTAGTTCTTGATAAGTAATTAGTTGTTCTGCTTATAGTGCTTGAGTCTTCTTCTGAATAGCCAAGTATTTCATAGCAATCTGCAATAACTTCCACTCCTTCTTGGGAGCTTTCTTTTTCACCATATTCGTTAAAAACTTCAACTTTTCCATAAATTCCTGCTGTGAAGTCAGTGTTTTCATTTGGAAGCGGAATAGTAGTTTCGCAAGCGTAGGAAAAACAAAGTATTGTAATTGCCAACAAAAGAACCTGTTGTGTGCTAATTTTTGAATGCATTTTTATAAATTATTTTATGACAAATATAGTTATTAAAATAAAATGTGAATAGAAATATTATATACTATTTGCATTAGTAGCTCAAAACCTTGATTTTTCTATAAATCATTGTATCGTTAAGAACAACAAGTGTAACGAAATAAGTTACTTGTTTATTATAAATGTGAAATAAAGTGTTTTTGGAGTTATTAACAAACTGGGTTCTATGAAATTTTAAGATGCAATTTTTAAATATTTTGAATTTATTATTTTTGCAAAATATAAAGTGGTATTAAATTTAAAAAATGAATTGTAATTTAAAAAATTAATTAATACTTTTGTAAAAAAAAGTTATGAAGCGAATTGGAGAAAGAATTAGAAAAAAAAGAGAACTTTTGAATCTTAATCTTAATGAATTGGCTGATAAAGTAGGAGTGAGCCCAAGTGCTCTTTCACAGATTGAAAAATCGAAATCTTTTCCTTCTATTTTGACCTTGAAATCTATTGCTGAAAACTTGCATACTACTGTAGGTGAGCTCATTGGAGAAAATGAATCATTGGTCAACAATCCGGTTGTTACTAAGAAAGATATAAAATATGTAGATCAAAATAAATCAGGAACTATTGTTTATCTACTTTCTCAGCATGATATTAATAAACAGATGGATACATACTTAATAAGGTTTGCTAAAGCAGCAGGTATTGATGGATTGTTTTCTAATCCGGTAGGTCAAATATTTTGTCATGTATTATCTGGCGAGGTTAGGTTTGATTTGAATGAAAAAAGTTTTGTGCTTAAACAAGGCGATAATATCTATTTTAATTCTAAGACTCAGCACGATGCAATAAATAATTATGATGGAATTAGCGAGTTGCTTTGGATACAATCGCCCCCTAGTTTTTAGTAAATATATTAAGTATAACTTCATTTAATTTTTAGAAATTTTGAAGTTAATTAGGTTTGAAACAGTTCAGACAGAAGATAATTGAAGATTAAACAAAATAAATAAGTTAGAGTATTTGTAGGTAATAATATAAAATAAATGTAATATGGATGCACAAGCCTTATCGCTTAATAAAAAAATTGAAGAAGTAAATTCGAGTGTTTATAGAATGCTATCGAAAAGAGGAAAAAATATATTTTTTCCTAAGTTAGGTATCCTAGCTCAATCTGCACAAGCCAAGGGTAAGGCTATTAATGCTACAATTGGCGAAGCATTTGAAAATGATGGAACATCGATGCACCTACCTGAGTTTGATGCTATGCTTAATATGCCTATTTCAAATATTTATCCGTATGCACCAAGTTTCGGTAAGCCCGAATTAAGAACATTTTGGAAGGAATCTATATATAAAAAGAATCCATCGCTTAAGAATACCGTTATAAGCAATCCTATAGCTACCAATGGTTTGACTCACGGAATTAGTATAGTAGGATACCTTTTTGCTGACGAAAATGATAGTGTGCTTTTATCTGATCATTATTGGGAAAATTATAATTTAATTTTCGATAATGCTTATGGTGCGAAGATCGATACTTTTGAGTTGTTTTCTAATGGTGGTTTTAATGTAACTGCATTTGAAAAAAAACTTAACAGTTCTGTAAATGATAAAATTATAATATTACTGAATTTTCCGAACAATCCTTCCGGTTATACACCTTTGATTTCTGAAATAGGTTTAATTTGTGGCGCAATAAAAAAAGTTTCCGATGCCGGAAAAAAAGTTGTTGTAATTATTGACGATGCTTATTTTGGATTAGTATACGAAAAGGGTGTTTTCACCGAATCTATTTTTGTAGAATTGGCAAATTTGTCGGAAAATGTACTTGCGGTTAAATTAGATGGTCCTACAAAAGAAGATTATGTATGGGGTTTTAGAGTAGGTTTTATAACTTTTGCTGTTAAAGGAGGTACTGCCGATTTTTATGAAGCATTAGAAAACAAAACCGGCGGAGCTATTAGAGGTAATATATCTAATATCAGTCAATTATCTCAATCTCTGCTTTATAAAGTTTATTCAGAACCAAGCTATTCAGCATCTAAAACGAAGAAGTTTGAATTGTTAAAAACAAGGTATGATGTACTTAAAGCTGAGATAGCAAAACCTATTTATAGCGAATATTTTGAAGCATTACCTTTCAATTCAGGTTACTTCATGTGTATAGAACCTAAGAAAGGTTTGGATGCAGAAACTATTAGAAAACACCTGTTGGAAAAATACGATACCGGAGTTATTGTTTTAGGAAAGGTTATCAGATTGGCATTTTCGGCTGTGGCTACAGAAAAAATCCCAGCATTGGTTGAAAATATTTATAAAGCTTGTGTTGATTTAAGTAAAAAATAGAAACCTCAAAGTTAGAGCTTGGCTGCTTGATAGGCATATTTTATAACTCTGATTGTTTTAAAACAAACCATTAACAAGCTGGAGTTTTTTAAATAGTTCAGTATTAAGTTGTAAAATGTAAATTGGTTTTTAGTTTTTAATCAGGTCTTTTGTGTTTATACATAAGACCTGATTTTTTTTTATTTTATTTTATTTTATTTGTTTTGTTGAATATCAAGTATTGAGTTTACTATTTTTAGAAGTTCATTTCCCTTTATGGGTTTGGTCAGATAGTTATCAAAATGCTTCTTAAACTCATTCACTTCGTTATTTAGTGCATAAGCTGTTTGAGCTACAATTTGTACTGATGAGTTGAATTCTTTTATAACCTTAGCTGCTGTAAAACCATCCATCACTGGCATTTTAATGTCCATAAGAATAAGTTTTACATCGGGGTTGTTTCTTGCAAGTTCTACAGCTTCTAATCCGTTTTTGGCGTGTAATATTCTTAAATTCAGTATACTCAGCAATTCTTCTATATATAAAAATACAAATTCTTCATCTTCGGCAACTATAATTTTGCACTTGCAATTTTCATTATTTGCATTTAAGTTATATGATGAAAATTGGATGTCGTTTTTAGAAAGAAATGGAATTGTAAAATAAAAGCTAGAGCCTTCATTTTCTACAGATTCTACCCATATTTTGCCTCCGAGTAATTCTGCAAAACCTTTACAGATTGACAATCCCAATCCGGTGCCACCATAATTATGACAAATAGAGTCATCTGCTTGTCTGAATCTCTCAAAGATTATTTTTCTTGCTTTTTCAGGAATACCAATCCCTGTATCTTTTACGAAAAATGTAAGTGTTGAATCGTCATAATTTTCAAGCACATAACCAATTTCTATTTTTCCATCTTTTGTGAATTTAAGTGCATTAGATGTGAGGTTTGTAATTATTTGAATAAGTTTCGATTTATCTGAGTATATGTATGATAAATCGTCGTTTAGAAATTTCAATGTTTTAAGAGATACATTATTTTTCGAAGCTTGAACTCTGAAAATACTTACTATCTGATCTAAAATACTGTTTATTGAAAATGTTTCTATATTAATTTTTTCTTGTTTCGTTTCTAACGAAGATATCGTCAATACATTAGTAACTATAGCCAAAAGTTGTTTAGAACTGTTTATTACAATTTCCGTGTATGAATTTCTTTTTTCTTGAGAAAGATTTTGGTTTTTAAGTAACTCTGAAAAACCTAAAATTCCATTCATAGGAGTTCTTATTTCATGCGACATGTTTTGCAAAAAAGATGTTTTGAGTTTGTCGCTTGTTTCTGCTTGCTCTTTTGCCGAAATTAATTCTCTTTCGGTTATTACTTTGTTTGTTACATCTCTTATTATACAAAGTACGTTTTGAGTGTTATCTAATTTAATCAGTTTGTAACTTATATCTGCAAAAATTATGGTATTATCTTTACATCTAAATTTGGTATCGCTTGTATTTGCAAAACCATTTCTTAATGACTCTTGAAACACAATAGGTTCATGATTTCCTGCTAAAAGATTTTTAATGGTAAGTGTGAAAAATTCTTGTTCGGTGTAACCAAATAATTTTGTAAGTTCCTGATTTATAAATGTAAATTGACCGTCTGTGTTCAATAACCCTATTCCTGTCATTGCATTTTCTGTGATTGCCTTAAATCGTAATTCGTTTGCAATAGCTAGATCATGTGCTTTGCAGAGTTCGTTATTTTTTTCTTGAAGTGTTTTATTTAATAATTCATACTTCTCATTTTTTTCTTTCAGTTTGTTTTCAATTCTTTTTAGTTCTGTAATATCTGTAATTGTACCTAGAGATTTTGTTACATTGTTATTTACATCAACTTCAGATCGGCATCGTATGTTTATATATTTTTGTTCTGACGGTGTTGTTATTCTCGCTATTACATTGTATGTAGTATGTTTAAGCAAGTGTTCAGTAAATTTGTTTTTACCAAAGCTCTGTCATCAGGATGAATTAAATCTAAAAAGTTTTTGAAATTAAATGGTGAATTATTTTTTTCAACTTCAAAAATTTTCTGAATTTGTTCAGACCATAGTATTGTATCTAATTGAATATCATATTCCCAGTGTCCGATTTTTGCAAGTGATTGTGATTCATTAAGTTTAAGCGCATAGTCTTCTGCTTTTCTTTTTTCTTTTTTGAATTTTTTATTTTGTTCTTTAAGCTGCCTTTCTGTATTTTTTATATCAGAAATATCCTTAACGAATGCAATTATTTCATTTTCAGAAACTTTAACTGCGTCTAAAATGACTTCTACATTCGTATTGTCTTTTCTTTTGAGGTAGGTTTCAAAGTTGTGAGTTTGACCATAGTCTCTCACTTCAATAAACTGTTTATATCCGGCATCTAAATCTTCAGCAGCTAACAAATCGGGTATTGATAGCGATGTTAGTTCTTCTAGCGTATAGCCCAGTAGTTTGCATGCTGCAGGATTTGCAAATTGATATTTTGCATTATTGTCCGTTATAAAAATTGAAACAGGGGACGTTAATATATATGTTTTGAACTTTTTTTCTGATAGTTTAAGCTTTTCAGATGTGTTTATAAAGTCATTATATAGTTTAAATTCTGTGATATCTCTAGCACTGCTTCTAATGCCGTAAAAAAGATTGTCTTTATAGACAGGTTGGGCGTGTTGGTAAATGTATCTAATGCTTTTATCTGCTTTCACAATTCTAAACAATAAGTCGTGCACGGGTATTTCTTTTTTCAAGTTTTTGAGTGCATTACTTGTTTGTTCCCAATCATCAGGATGAATTATGTCTTTTTCACTTATTCCACCTGAAAGTAAGTCATTTTTTTTGTATCCAGTAATTGTTTCAAATGCGTCGTTACAATATAAAATAGTACCCTCTTTATCTCTTAAAATTTCCCAGTCTAGGGCTGTGTCCGAAATTTTTTTATAAAAGTCTACTTGTTGTTCAAGAGATTTTATTTTTATATTAAGCTCTTCAATTGAGGTCTTATTGAATTCCATTCTTATGATAATAAATGAATCTTCTACACTATTTAGTTGTTGTGAGTAAATATATGTAAAACAATTTAGTATTTAATATCAAATTTGCGCAAAAAGAATAGAAATTTATTGTGAAATTTTCCCCAAGGTTCTTAAATAACAAACTAGCAAATGTTTATAATTTAGAATTCTTCTGCCGAATCTTCTTTTTGCTGTTGTTTTTTTGATTTATAATTGTTATTTATTTTATAACTCAGGTTTACTAAGATCATTGGAGCAAAATTCTCTGACAATGATACTTCTTCAAAATCGGCGTTGTAAATATAATTAGTCTGATTGGCAGTTGCGAAAATATCTTTGATAGAAGCTGTTACGCTTAGTTTTTTCTTGAAAAATTGTTGAGATAAAGCTGCATCTATACTAAAAAAGCTGTCTGAATAGCCTTGCATATTTAATTTTTTAGAATTATATCGTGCAGAAAATTGAATTTTTGTTTGTGATTTTAAACTAAATGAAGTATTTGTTTTAACATTCCAAGTAATCTTATTTTCAAAATTTTGTGCTGTAGGCGCATTATCAATAGAATAATAATAGATATTTCCAGAGACGTAGAAATTCCACCATTTCGCCAAATTGCTATCAAAGGTTGTTTCTATGCCAACAGCGTGATCTGAATCAAAGTTCTGAAATGAATAAACAAAATATTCATCTTTCATTGTTTTAAATTCAGAAATGATATTTGTTGTTTTTTTGTAATAAAGTTCTGTGATTAAAGAATTTTTCTTAAATTGTTTTTGATAATTACATTCAATAGAGTGAATACTTTCAGGTTTAAGATTAGGATTACCTACTCTTATGTCATTTGATTCAACGTGTACAGTATCTGGGTTTAATGAGTGCATGTGCGGTCTATTAATTTTCTTGCTATAGCTTAGTTGAATTGTGCTTTTTTCTTTGAGTTTATAGGAGAGGTGAAGTGAAGGATAAAAATTTAAATAAGATGCCTCATTAACAACCGAAATATTAGAATGGTTTATGTTTCTATTTTCATATTCCAACCGTACTCCTAGTTTGTAGGCGAACTTGTTTTTTTCATGTGTAAATAGTGCATAGTGGGCTAAAATATTGTAATTCAAATTGTAATCACCCGATTTTTCGTAGTTTTCTATGCCACTCAATATGTCTTTATAATTGATGTCAAACTTGAAATGTTTGAGTAAAATGCCGGTTTCAAATCCTATGTTTTTGTTAAACTGTTTGGTGTAATCTATTGTACCTGTATATACTAACCGTGTCCCTAAATCTTTATTGTTACTAGTCGAAATTAAAGTGTCAATATTAGGTGATTGATTATTTTTTTCTTTAATATCGTATGTATTAGTAGTATTAGTTAATCTATTTACCGCAGATAGATTTATAGCTATTTTATCTTTGGTTTTCCATGTGTGAGTCCAGTTTGCATCTAGATTTAAATATGAAATATCAAGTAAAAAATCTGTATTTTGAACAAGAGTATTTTTTTCCTGAAATTTCCGAATAGCTTGTGTTCGTTATTGAATTTCTATTCATATTACGAGTTCCAAAATTCCAAGATAAACTAAGAAAGCTATTTTCTTTATACAAATAACTTAAGCCCGATTTGAAAAGCATGCCACTACGAGTATTTTGTTGATCTGAATTTTTTTCGCTATTGAGCAAACTGCTTGTGTCTGTGTAGTTTATTGTAGTTGTTTTTAGGCTTTTAAAAGGTCTGTTTTCGAGGGTGAAGCCTGCAAAAATATTTAATTTTTTGTGGGTATATTCAAGAAGTATATTTCCACTATATTGATTCAGAGAGCCATAAGAGGCTTCGATTATTCCGTTCATCCCTTTAATGGCATTTTGTTTTGTGATGATATTCACAATGCCACCTCCACCTTCGGAGTCATATTTCGCCGAAGGATTTGTAATGATTTCAATATTGTCAATAAAGTTGGCAGGAATTGAGCTAAGGGCTTCTGAAGCATCGAGCGGACTGGGTTTGCCGTTTATAAAAACAGTAAATGAAGTGCTGCCCTTGAGGCTTACTTCGCCACTTGCATCTGTCTGAACAGATGGTGCATTGGCTAAAACATCTAAAGCTGTGCCGCCTTGTGATTTTATGTCTTGCGATGCGGTGATTACCTTCTTGTCAAGTTTATATGAAACGGTACTTCGGTTTGTTTCAATGGTTACTTCATCAAGCAGGTGTTTTGATTCTTGTAAAATAATTTTGTTTAATTCTAAACTCTTCGATGCTGGGGCTATTTGTATATTATCTATTATTTTATTGTCGAAACCTATAAAACTTATTTTCAAAAAATATTTACCCTGTTCTACTCCCGATATTTTGAAACTACCGTCGGGTAGCGATATTGCTCCGTTTACTAACGTACTATCTGGTAGCGTATAAAGTGCTAAGGTTACAAATTCAAGAGGGGTATTCGTGCTTTTTTGAACTATTTTTCCGGTTATTTCTCCGTTAGAAACTTGTGCTGTACTTATTAGAAACGGTAAATTGAATAATAATAAAAGATATATAAAGTGAATTTTGTTCATTGATTTAATTTTAATTGTTGTGTTTTATCTGTATTTGAAATATTTCATTATCCAATAGTACAGAAGTGAATTTAATAGAAAGTCAGTTTTTCTTTTACTGATATTTATAAAAGTCTATGTAACCAATAGCAAATCACTATGCAAATGTAGTAAAAATTGTACGAAGTGTATTAGCTGTCAAGGGAAAAAACAACTAGGAAATTATTTCTTTTGTACATTTAATTTATATCAAATGTATTATTATTTAACGTTTGATTAGTAATGTATTAGATTCCTTTAGGTAAGATAAATGATATAGTTGTACCGGTGTTTATAGTTGAATTTATAGCAATTTTTCCGCCCAGAATTTCAATATAATTTTTAGCAATTGTAAGCCCAATTCCATTTCCTCCCAGATTGTTTATCATTTCTTCTGTACCCTGCACAAATGGGTCGAAAATTTTGCTTATCAGCTCTTCAGAGATGCCTATACCTGTGTCTGTTATGGTAAATGTATATTCGCTGTCTGATGAAAGCAAATAGGAAAATGAAATATTTCCTTCCTCTGTGTATTTTAAAGCGTTTTCTAGTAGGTGTTTAATTATTCTTATAAGTTTTTGTTTGTCGGAATAAATGAAGTCTTCGTGGCTTATGAATGAAACATTAAAAGTTAGTTTTTTCTTATCAGCCGAAAAATTTATTTTCTTTATGGTTTCTTGCAGTGCTTCTTTAATTGAAAACTTTAGTAATTTCAACTCTATTGTATTGCTTTGAATTTGAGAAATTTCTACAATATCAGTAACCACATCAAGTAGTTTGTTGCAACTTTCTTTTATCATTTCTGCATATTGCTTTTTTTGATTTTCATTTTTTTGTGGTGAGATTAAAAGTTCTGAGAAACCAATTATTCCATTCATAGGTGTTCTAAATTCATGAGATATGTTTCTCAAAAACACCGATTTAAGTTTAATACTTTCTTCTGCTTTTTTATTAGCACTATGCAATAACTCATTCTGTAATTTATACTCTTCATTTAGGGTGAGGTATTCTTTATTCTGTTGTTTTAGTTTTTTTTCGCTGTCAATCAATACAAACTGGAATTCATTTCTTTTTTTCATCTCATTTATAAGTTTCTTATAGCCTAAAGTTGAAATGATTATGACTATTAGAAATATAATACCATGATTTAAGGCTGAGTGAATAGATTCTTTTATTGCTATATTATAAAATTTATCAAGGGGTATTGAAATGCTCAATCCGCCTCTTATTTCACCTTCCTTATAACCATGATAGTTATGACATTTCAAACAATTTTTGTCGGTAACAATAGGTTTCATTATTCTCAAATATGGAGTTTTATTTATTTCAGCTTTTTGTATATAGATACTATCTCCTTTCTCAAATGCATGAAGGGCTGCGGTTTCCCATGCATCGGCTTTGTTTTCGGGTCTTATTGGGTTCAGGCTGGTAATGTGTCCTTTTGCTCCATATAATTCTGCCGAAAGTTCATGCACTTGCCTCATCATATATGCCGGATTTATTAATGTAAGTTTTTTTCCTTGAAGTGTTGTAACATCTCTTTCTTTATCGTTTGCCAGATATGTATTGGGTTGAGTATGTTCTGATATTTGGACATACACGCCGCCGTGCATTGCAGCCCATTTCCTATATATTAAATCCTTATTGAAATTACCAATTGCTTCGGCTTCTGCGTATTTTTCGGCTGTAGTGTGTTTGTTTTGAATACTCCAAGCCAATGACAAGGACATTATAAGAAATAAGCCTATCAGAAATGCATAAAAGAAATTTTTTATATACCTTATCTCTTTATTCATTTTTTATTAGTTTTGTTTGTCTTTGTTTGGAATAGTTTATACTTAATTTTAGGATTAAAATATATTGGTAATAATTTTTCTACAGAAGTGTAATACCAACTTTTCACCTCTTTTGTTTTGTATATTATAAGATATAGTGAAAAATGTTTAAGTTGTTTCGATATATGTTTTTTAAGTTATTGATAGACAGAGGAAGGCTGTCTTAACGTAAAGATTTTGATTGGTTTTTTATTAATTTATTTAAAATAGAATTGTAACATGGCTAAAGATTGGAAAGAAAGATTAGGAGTGGTTTATTCTACGAGCGATTCATTTGATTATGATAGTAGTCAGGATTCTACAGAAAATGAAGAGGTTGAGCCGCAGAAACAGTTACTATATATTAGTCATGATAAGAAACAGCGTAAAGGCAAAATAGTTACTCTTATAGAAGGGTTTAAGGGTTCGCAAGATAATTTAGAAGCCTTGTCTAAAATTGTAAAGCAACGTTGTGGTGTAGGCGGTACTGCTAAAGATGGAGAGATAATAATTCAAGGTCAATTGCGCGAAAAGGTGCAAATTATTTTAGATTCTTTAGGTTATAAAACAAAGTTTAAAGGAGGTTAGAGTATATTGATTTGAATTTTTTGTTTATTCGTATTTTTTTTATTTTCAACATGAAATTTAAATTATGGATATAGAAGCTGTAAGACTTATATGTATTTCGAAACAACAGGTAACTGAGGATATGCCATTTGGCGATGATACGGTTGTGTTTCGAATTGGTGGTAAAATGTTTGCTCTCTTAAGTTTAGATGGCAGTAACGAAATAAATCTAAAATGCAATCCCGAAAAGGCTATTGAATATAGGGAAAAGTACGATTTTGTTAAGCCTGGTTATCACATGAATAAGAGACACTGGAATTCGGTCTGTTTTGATACTACAATTCCTGATTCCCTACTTTCCGATATGATAAATCACTCTTATCAGTTAGTTTATGAGGGCTTGACAAGGGTGGTAAAAGAAAGTCTTGGTAAATAAAATTCGTCTTGAATTTTTGAAATTGAGTTTCTTTTTGAAATTGAATAAAAAAAAGAGTCGCACCAAAGTACGACTCTTATAATGTGTTAATTAAAGTTTTTTCGAAATATCTATAGCTGCAATAGTACCATCGGCAACGGCTGTAGTTATCTGTCTGTATTTTTTGCTTCTCACATCGCCAACTGCATATATTCCATCTATGTTTGTCTGCATATCTTCATTTGTTTTTATGTAGCCCCAGTTGTCAAGTTCCAGTTTATCAGCAAATAAATCAATATTTGGTTTCATTCCAATAAAAACAAAAATTCCATCAGAAGCAATTTTTTCTGTTTTTTTAGTTTTCAAGTTTTCGTAGCTAACATACATTTTACCATCTATTTTTTCAAAAACTCGAGGTTCGCTTTCAAAAAGAAAAGATACTTTTGGGTTTGCAAAGAGTTTTTCTTGCGCTTCTTTATTAGCTGTAAGTTCTGCAAATTGGTGAATAATAGTTACTTTTGATGCAAATTTTGTAATGAATTCGGCTTCTTCTACAGCGCTATTTCCTCCACCAATAACTATAACTTCTTTGCCGTCGTAATATTTTGCATCGCAAGTAGCACAATATGAAATACCGTTGCCTTTAAATTCTTTTTCACCGGCAATACCCAATGGTCTTGGACTTGCTCCTGTAGCAATAATAATTTTTTTAGCTTTTATTGTTTCAAAATCATCAATAAGAACCGTTTTGTTAACAAGGTCAATTTTAGCCACATCAACCGCAACTTTGTATTTGGTACCGCAAAGTCGGGTCTGTTCAGACATGAAATGCGAAAGCATGTAGCCTTGTTGAGGCTTCTCAAACCCTGGATAGTTAGAAACTTGGTGCGTGGTAGCTACTTGTCCGCCAGGTAATTGTACATCTACTAAAACAGTATTCACCTTGGCCTGACAAAGATATAAACCTGCAGTTAAACCTGCAGGGCCACCTCCTATTATAAGAGCATCAACCTCACTGGTTGTTTTTTTTTATTTTAGATTTTATGACGGCTACTTTATCTTTTGGCAGCAGGGCATCTAGATTCCTTGCTAAGTCGGACTTTTTTATACCGCCGCTTAGTTTCTCTCCGACTTGCTTACCATTGTCGAAAAATAAAACAGTAGGCGAACTATTTACATCTAGTTGGGTAGCTAATTCTTTGTTCCCTTGTCTGAATATTTTAAGTAATGTAATGTCTTTGCCATAAATTTCGTTCATGTTGTCAAATTTAGGCGCAAGTGCTTCACATGGCGGACATTCGGTAGAATAAAAGTCTAGTGCTACTTTGCCACCTTGTAAAACTTCTTTCTCGAATTCTTTTGCAGTAATCTCTTTCATAATATATAATTTTATTGGTTTACAATTTCTAATGGGTTGTTTGCAAATACTCTGTCTTTAACTACGAATGTGGTAAAAGGGGCTTTTATGTATTTTTGAAATAATAAATCATGTCCTAGACAAAGTCCAATGGTTATTGCAAAATCTATTGTTTCTAAATTAAGTTGTTTTGCTTGAGAAATAGGGTTGCATGATACCGATTTTATTGTACTCTCTTTGTTTACAATGCATTGACTCATAGCTCCGGTTGTACATGATACTGCAACCGGATTAAGTCCTGCCGTTTTTAATTTATCAAAGATAACCGCAACTTTTGCTTCCATGCCATAGCAGTATGCCAATCCTATTTTTTCGAAGTGCATTTCATGCGCAAATTGTACAATTTCGTCAAATCTTGATAAGGTGCCAGCTTTTCCATTGTCAACTAGTTTTGCAGCAGCTTGTATTATTTCTTGATTCTCTGGTGTATGATATTCCTGCAAAACCAATTCAGAATCAAATTTTTGAGCAGAACAAGCTATGTTTTTTCTGCAGTTTTTAGTATTGCATTTTACACAGTTCATTCTTTGAAATATGTTTTAATTCCTAACTCAAGTAATTCTTTTACCGGACGACAGTCTGGTGATAATATTCTGTTTGTTTTATTTTTTGCAACCGAAGCGCAACCGCCGCCGCAAGCCAATTGAACATTACATTGAGCGTATTCTTGTATAGATAAAACATCTCTGGTTTCCCAGTCGGTAATTAATTCATTATGCAATTTTACTTCAGGGTAATATGTGCCTAGACTTTCGTTTTGTTTTCCAACCGTTGCTGTACAAGAAAATATATGACCACTAAAATCAAAAGCCCATTCTGTTTTTGTTCCCGGACAAGAATCAAAAAGAGGTGAGGGTAGTTCGCCGTTTTCAAAAATGAATTTTGAAATTGAAAATCCGGGTTTGTGAAATTCTAATATCTCCGGGTGCTTTTGTATGAGAGCATACACCGTTTCATACAACTCTATTCTGGAAAAAAGTCGTTGATTGTTTGTTTGGCAATGGTGCAGTTCATAATTGCGCCCTAATTGTGTTTTGAAAAGTGACGATTTTGTCCATCCTTTTTCAATAGAGAAATTTGCCAACATTGGTAAATCTGTAATGTTTTCTTTGTCCACAACCATTCGCAAATTCACAGGAATATTATTTTTAATTAATAAATCTATTCCGGAAACTATTTTTTCAAAACTACCTTGTCTGTTTTTTAAGAATCTTCTTTTATCGTGTGTTGTTGCAAGTCCGTCTAGGGTTACTTGTATTTCTCTTATTGGAGCATCTTTAAGTATATCTATATAATCTTCAATAGAATATCCGTTGGTAACAAATGCTAAATCTAGTTTTCTTTTTTTTGCAGCATCTATAATATAAGTTATAGCTTTTTTATATTTTTCACCGCTCAGCAATGGCTCACCTCCAAATATTGTAATGTATTTTTTTCTGTTTCTAAAATTATTATCAATATATGAAAAGAATGCATCAATTACATCATTTGAAATAATGTTATCTGGATTGTTGTATTCATCTTGATAGCAGTATGAACAAGCAAAATTACATGAATACCAAGGCACAAAGAAAATCTGAATTTCATCGGTTTCTCTGTCGTCAATAAACTGTAGGTATTTTTCATTGAAAAGAGAAGTTTCTGTAGCTTCGTCAATCAAATATCCGTTTTCAGTTAATAAAGAGTCTGAATAATCTTTGTTTTTTATTTTCTGAGCTTCTTCTTTTGTTAAAATATCAGCTTTTTGAAGGAGTGGATTTACAAGAAAATAATTTTCAGAATCTTTGATTTTAGAGAATATGTTATGCTTGGAGAAATACATGGTTTTTCCAGATTATGTAAGTTTAAATATTTGAATATGAAGTTTATAAACGCCCCATAATTTTTGTGGGGCGTTTAATTTTTTTAATCGTGACAGCCTGCCACAATTTTTGAATTTTTCGCACAACATTGAGCTACTTTAGTTTCGCTTTTGTTTGTACTTTTAGTTAATGATTTCATAATTGAATTATTAAATAGTGAATAAAAATTAATAAAGCTAAGAACAGCCACAGCCTTTTTTTGTTCCGGTTATTGTAAAGCTCGATACCTCAATTTTTCCTTTTTGATACGGTTTGCTTTCTTCAATAATTTGTATACCGGTAAAGCCTGCGCTATTAAGTTGGAGTTAAATATTCTTGTTTTGTAACAGCACCAGCCCAACATTCTGAAACTGCAACCAGATCATTCTTAAATTCTACAGGAACAGGCACTGATGAGTATATGTCACTAACCACGAATCTGCCACCTTTTCTAAGGATTCTGTATATTTCATTCCATACAGTTTGTTTATTTTCCGCATGATTAATAGTGCAGTTAGAAATAACCAAATTGGCAGTGTTATTAGGTAATTGCAAATTATGCAAATCAGTTTTTAAGAAAGTAACATTTTTTACGTTTAGCTTCTCTGCATTTTTTCTAGCTTTTTCAAGCATACCGTCAGCAATATCAATACCATACACATGACCTGAGCTACCAACTTTTTGTGCTAGTCTTATTACATCAGTACCTTTACCGCTACCTAAATCAACACAAATCTCGCCTATTTGGGGTTCAGAATAGTTTATTGCACCCCCACAAGAAAGGCAACAGCCATCGTCTTGAGAGAGTTCTGAATATCTTATTTCTATTTTAGAAGTATCCATATGTTTCAATCATTTATTTAGCAAGTAAAAAGCTTTCAATTATTTTTTTATATTCTTCTTTAGAAGATGCTCCTGTAGTCATTTGCGGTTGTCCATTAGCCGGACAGTATAAAATAGCAGGTATGCCTCTAATGCCAAATGCACCGGATAAGTTTCTTTGTTCATCGGTATTAACTTTGTAGAAATCTACTTTCCCGGCATATTCTTTAGACAGTTCATCTAATCTTGGTGCTACCATTTTACAAGGTCCACACCAATCAGCATAAAAATCTACAATACATGGTCTTGTACCTGCAAATTTCCATTCTTTATTAGTTTCGTAGTTGAAAATTAAAGTTTTAAACTCTTCTGAGTTAATTTTTCTCACACCGCCTATATTTTCATTTGCTTGGCTGCTATTTTCATTTTTCTCAATATTGCTTACCGATGCTATAGATGCCTCAGATTGTGAGATAGTTGCGCTCTCGTTTAATTTATCTTGAGATATCTGCTTGTCTTGCGAACCACAAGAGTTTAAAAAAAGACTTGATAATAATAATAAGATAACTTTTTTCATAATTTATTTTTTTAACTTTTTTATTTTACTTTTTTTTTCGTGTATTTAATTATTTAAAGTAATGTTTCAATATTTTTTCTTAGGCAAAGAAATAAATAATTGTTTTATTTTACTGTGATTTTTATCACAAATTGACTGTAAATAGTAAGATATTTAATTTTTCTCCCTATTTCAATTCGTAATATAATACTTTGAATCTATAGTGTGTTGACTTATAGTGTTTAATAGAATGTGTTTTGTTTTTTTAAAGCTTTGGTATAAATTTTATATTATTTTGTTTTTTTAATATTTCTGATACAATATACAAATCCTATTTTTCAAAAACATCAAAAATATGTAGTCTTTTCTTTTTTTAGTAACTTATTTTATCAATTATAGAGGTTTTTTTTATACATTCGTTGCCTCTTTGCTGCTTACCTAAAAACAAGCATTGTTTAAGATAATGAAACAAGGAAAGACTGTGAATATTTTTTTTAATTATTGTTGAATCTCAAATTTTAAAATGAAAAAAATAACATTTTTAATTTTTCTGTCACTCGTTATTATTTCTCTTTTTTCATACACCTCTATAGATGCAAAAAAGAAAAGAAAGCGTTTTAGTAGGAGCAATATCCGAAATACTATCTGCATATCATTATAGTCCGGTTGTTCTTGATGATGCTTTTTCTGAAAAATGTTTTAAATTATATATAGAACATTTAGATTTCAATAAAATTTATCTTCTACAATCTGATATAAATGTATTAGAAACCTATAAGTACAAGATAGATGACGAGATTAAAGACAAAACATTCAATTTTTTCGATTTAAGTGTTGAAGTTATTGAAAAGAGAATAGAGGAAACTACATTACTCTATCAAGAAATGCTTCAAAGTCCGTTTGATTATACTGTTGTAGAGCAAATTGAACTTAATGAAGAGAAAATCAATTATCCGATTGATAAGAATGCTCAAAAAGAAATGTGGCGTAAAACACTAAAATACCACACATTAGATAAAATTGTAGATTCATACAACACTCAGTTAGAAAATAAGAAAAAGAGCGATACTGTTGTTTTGAAGAGTTTTGAAGAGCTAGAAAAAGAAGCAAGAGCTTATGTATTGAAAAAATTCGACAATAGATTTAAGCGAATTGAAAAACTTAACAGCGAAGACAGATTGTCTGTTTATGTAAACACTATTACCGGATGTTTCGATCCACACACCTCATATTTACCGCCAAATGACAAAGAAGATTTTGATATTTCAATTTCCGGAAAACTTGAAGGCATTGGAGCAACTTTGTCTGTAAAAGATGAATATATAAAGGTAGTAAATATTGTACCTGGTAGCGCCTCTTGGAGACAGGGCGAGCTTGAGACCGAAGATTTGATTTTAAAAGTTGGGCAAGGAGACAGTGAGCCAGTTGATGTAGTAGGCATGAGACTCGATGAAGCAGTTCAGCTCATAAGAGGTCCAAAAGGCAGTAAAGTTGTGCTTACTGTAAAGAAAATTGATGGTAGCATTAAACTTATACCTATTATTAGAGATGTGGTTATGCTTGAAGAAACATTTGCAAAATCTACAATATTAAGTTCTAAAGATAATTCCAAAAAAATTGGATATATATATTTGCCAAAATTTTATGTTGATTTTGAAAATGCTAAGGGAAGACGTTGTGCTGTAGATATCAAAGCAGAGCTCATTAAATTAAATACAGAGAAAGTCGACGGTATTATTTTTGATTTAAGAAACAACGGAGGCGGTTCTTTGGCAGATGTAGTGCAGATAGGTGGTTATTTTATTGAAAAAGGACCAATTGTTCAAGTAAAGTCAAAAATGTTTGCTCCTGCTATTAAAGAAGATAGCGATCCTTCAATTGTTTATAATATTTACCTCTATTATATTAGTAATTTCATTTAGTGCATCGGCTTCAGAAATATTAGCTGCAGCCATGCAAGATTATGGAAGGGCGGTTATTGTAGGAACAACTTCAACCTATGGAAAAGGTTCAGTTCAGAATGTTGTTGACATAGATCAAAGTCTGCCGGCTCAAATGGACGATGTAAAACCTCTTGGTTCCTTGAAAATTACTATTCAAAAGTTTTATAGAATTGATGGATCTACAACACAATTAAAAGGAGTTATTCCAGATATCGTTTTACCCGACAACTATTCTTATTTGGAAATAGGAGAAAAAGAACTTGATTATCCATTGGCTTGGGATCAGATACCTGCTGTAAAATACCAAAAATGGTCAAGTAACCTGTCAATTTCAGATTTGAAAAAAGAATTTGAAAAAAGGTCAAAAAAAGACACCATTCTTAAAGCAATTGATGAGGCTGCACTTTGGTTGAAAAATCAAAGAGATATGTCATTATATAGTTTAGAATATGAAGCATATCAAAAAAATAAGGAAGATGTAAAAACTAAATCTTCAAAATATAAAGAACTGAATAAAGTAAAAACAGGCTTGGTAGTAAGTTCTTTTCAAAAAGAAGATAAATTGGAGACAAGACTTGATACCGTGAAAAATGCTAGTCAGAAAGAGTGGTACAAGGAGCTTGAGAACGATGTGCAACTATATAATACCTATTCAATAATGCTTGATATGTTATCAAAATAATGGTTGATATTAGTGTTTAAATTAATGTTAATTAATTGATAAAATAATATAAAGAGATAACTTTAATAAATGATTGTTAATATTTTTGTAGAATATAATGATTATTTTATATTTGTAAACAGCAATCTATTAGTCTGAGAAATAAAATACAGAAAAATGAAATATATAATTAAGCCCTTTTTTCTATTGTTGATGAGCATTTCAATAGCATGTTTCTATTCATGTAATTCAGATGGTAGTCAGTCTGATGCAGATGGAGAGTTAGACAAAAATGCGCAAGATGCACTAGATTCATCAGAGACAAAATTGATAAAATTTAATGATGTTGTTTTTAGTATACCATCTCCATATCAGTTTGCTTTTTTCATTAAAGGACTCGGAATAAGTTACAATAAAGAATATTTAAACTCCTCAAAGAGTGTAAGAAATTACACATCGTCCTTTAAACAAGGTATAAATATGGGTATTTATGGAACAGATTTAGGATATTTAAATATCTATGAACAAGTTCCCGATGCAGTTGAATATTTTGCAACCCTAAAAGTATTATCTCAAGATGTTGGCATTTCTAATACATTTGACGCTACAACACTTGAGCGTATTGAAAGAAATATGGGCAATAAAGACTCACTTTTGTATATTTTATCAAACAAATATAGAGAAGCCGATGCGTCTCTAAAAGATAATGATAGAAATAGTATAGCTGTACTAATACTTGCAGGTGGGTGGATAGAAAGTTTGTACATCATGGTAGAGATTGCTAAAGAAACTAATAGAGCAGAGGTAGTACAGAAAATTGCAGAGCAAAAACATTCGTTGGAAAATTTAATTAAAATACTTGCTCCGTTTAATAGTATATCGGCAGACTATAAGTTTTTGATTGATAAATTAATAGATATTGCTTATATTTATGATGGTGTGTCGTATCATTATGAGTTTAAAGAGCCAACAGTAGAGCCTCAAAATAAACTTAACAATTGTAAACAGCGTTTCTAAAATGGAA
>JADKDL010000017.1 GCA_016714605.1 Bacteroidales bacterium
CTAATGATTGAAGTCTTAATAACTCTTTTTTTGCCTCTCCGTTTTTTGTATCAAATATATAGTCTAATTTTTTTTCAGTATGAATTCTTAGTAACGTTGCAATGTTTGATGATAAATGATAAATTGTCATATTATATGTTTTTATTTGTTAATTTCTAGATTTTCTTTAAATTTGGTCTGAATACTAAAACATCAGCTAATTTATTAACCTCTGCTTTTGCATAGTGGTAAATATCTTTGTAGTGCATGTTTTCAGACATTCCGTTAGCAATTGCGTTTCCGGCTCTTTTATCCAAAGCCATTATAAAACCTAAATTCTCCATTGATGACAAATCGCGAACCGGAATACCTGTTTTATCTTGTATAATAAATTCAAGTGCTTTATTAGTCATTTTGGTAATATTCATGTAATACGTTTTTGCGCTTTGGCTTCCTTGTTTGGTAGCATAATCGACAAATTCTTTTATCACATCGGTTTCAGAAACTCTTTCTATTTTGCCATTTTTACGTGCTTCAATCCATGAAACATTTTGTTGATTAACTAAAGCTATTGCCATTGAACGGAATGCTTTAATAATTGCTAATTGAACCGCAAAAGCTTTTTCATAATTTGAAAGTTGCATTGCTAAAAGCATATAAGCATCTTCATTCATTTCATACATAGGGTATGTTCTACCTTGTTTATTAGTGAATGTTTTTTCTATAAATACAATGTGCGCCCCTGCGCATTGTACCTTTGTTTTATCAATCACACTTGCAACAGTTCTGAGTAAATCTCTGTGAGGCACTTCTAAATTTTCAGCTACAATTAATGTGTTTGTGAAAACATCTTTTTGGATAATGTGTACTAATTCGTTTTTCATATAATTACATTTTTTTATTCTACAAATATAATTATTTATTTTGCTTTACTATTGTTTTTCTCTATTATTTTTTATATTGAATCATTTATTTTATATAAACAAAAAAAGCTGCCTCGTTTTATCAAGACAGCTTTAAATTTATATAAATAATACTTATGGCTAATAAGTCAGTTTATTTAAAACTTAACTCCGTAAGTTAAGTGCGGAACTTTAGGTATCCCGTTCAGATAGTCACAATACAAATGTTCTACTCACCAAGTCCTTTGCCCTTTTGGCAATGACATACAAATATACAAAAAAAGCTGCCTCGATTTCACGAGTAAGCAGCTTTAAATCGAAAGATAGTATATATTCTATTGGTCGGAAATTTAAATGTGAAAAGCTGCTATTTGCCGTAGCAGCTTAATGGTAAATATTAACCTAAAACTTATATGAAAAATATCAAAAGCAAATATATAAAAAAAGCTGCACTTTCGCACAGCTTTTAACATTTTTTATATATAATTAGATCGTCACGATTCTATTGCACTTATATGGCAATCCACCGCTACCAAGCCCGTATTTATCGTATTTATTTTCTTTAGCGGATAGTTTAATAATTATAGAATCTTTTGATGTAAGACCATAATCATGTTTATTAAACTTTTCTGCTCTCAATGTAGTTGTATAAGTATAAATTTCTTCATTTTGCGTGACATAAAGACAATTACTACCAAACAAACTTTCATTTTTCACTACATTTAATTGATATGAAAATGTCACAGCCTCGAAAGTACTGATATTCATTTCATCAACTTGATACATTTCTACATTGTCGCTCTGGACTGGTTCGTGCGTTTCTTTTGGAATTGCAAAAAGACTAGTCAAAGCAAACATGAGAAATGAAATAATAAATAATTTTTTCATGCTTTTTTACTTTTTTAATTTGTACTAAATTTAGAAATCAAATATACAAAATATTTCAATTAATTATACAACTTTTCCCAATTTGTTGTCACTTTTTCCCAAGTCTCAGGAATCAATACCTTATCCATCTTATAGATTAATCCTTTGCCACCCTCAATTTCAATCATTGGAGTGTCACTACCAAAAAGTACTTTTTCTTTAAGAATCGGGAACTTATGGAACATATCAAGCATATAATCTTGATTCTCTTTTTTAGCTGCGAAAAAAGACGGGTCTATAAATCCATTTTTATAAGTAATACCTATTCTAGTTACCATATCTCTAAATAGCTTACAACCTCCCCAATGAGCGATTATAAAATTAACATTAGGATTGTTTTTTATTACTAGCTCATATCCGGCAGGGTTGCAAAAGTTAGTACTCAGGTCTTTATTGCTAGTTCGTTTTCTATCACTAAGTAGAATAAACTTGCTTTTTTTCAATAGCTCTTTTATGTCAGAACCTCCGTAATAATTAATATTAGTATCACTGCAATGAAATAGAACTGGTTTTTTATGGCTTTCGCAGATTTGATAAAATAGGTTCAAACGTTCATCATAAGGGAAAAACCCGTTGTAGCAATATAATTTGAAGCCATCTACCTGATTAATATACTTTGCGATTAATTCATATAAATCGGGTCGTCTCGGGTCTATTCCCATGTATACTTTCACATGCTCACGTCTGTAAGCATCTCTATATTTTTCGGCTAATGCGGCTTTTAATTGTGCTTCAAACTTGCGTTTCGGAGTGCCTCTTTTCATATAGTCAAAGTCTACCGTAAGGATATTCAAACCCCAATCTTCGCCTTTATACCTGTGATTAATAAACTTGAACCACTCGGATACTTTTTGCTCTGTTGACTTAGCTTGTTCCCGAAGGAAGTTTGCTGTGTACTCTAGTTTGTCGGAACTCGAAAACGGATTAAGCAACCTCAAACAAAGGCGCAAAAGCCAACTTTTCTCTATTCTTCGTTCTAACCATGTGTTAATAATTTTGATGTAATTACCGCCCAAATCATCTGCTGTAAATGCGTGGGTGTGAATGTCTAGTTTCATAATACTATTTTTATCTGTGAAATTTATATGGTGATTGCCATTTTTTCTTGCCTATATCTTTATTTTTTTGCTCAATATATGTAGGTGATGGCAATAATTCAGGCGCTTTAATTTCTATTATTTTATTTGCAATTATATCATCAAGTTTTGTTGGTTTATTATTCTCAATAGCTACAACTTGAATATTTTTATTATTTATTAATTCTGATATAGCTGTTGATGTTCCTACCAAGCCAGAGTGTCCTAATATTGCTACTTTTATCATATTTCTATTTTATTATTTAATATTTTACTATTTATATCATTCTCAATATCTGTTCGATAAATGCAAAGTCCAAATTTTCTACTTACATAAATTCCGATAAAGATAGCAACTAAATTCTTTTCGCTTTCGTTCTTTTCCGATTTCTGCAAAAGCTTCTTAATTACTGAAGCTCTATGAATTGAATATTTTCCGATTATCATAGTAGTTCAATATGTGGCAAATCTTGAAATGTTTGGTCGGTAATAAATTCATTATCTGAATCCCAATTTGCACCGCTTCTTATTTTGATATTAAGCATATCCGCAGCTATAAACATAACGGCAATAATCATAAAATAATAGTGTTTATCCATACAAGGCTTACCATTTACAAAAGGAATAAAATCAAATGCTTTACTAAAACCATCTTTGGCTTTTTGGTGCTTACTTTTGTTTTTAATACCGTCTTTTTTAGAATAACCTTTATCAAATAACTCTTTTTGCTTTATGTCATCTCTTACACCCCCATCATAAGCAATACCAAAGTCAACTGGACTTATACTAATTGCTAAAGTCACTAATTGAATAAGTTTGTCATCTACTCCATTCAGTCTATCTAAAGATGTTTGGCTTAGTTTATTTTTATCTCTCATAATATTTCAAAGGTATTAAAATGATGCGCCGTTTTACGCGGCTTTAATGTTACAATTGTCATCATAAGCTCGTGGCACTCGTGAACTGGTTCTTTTAGCAGTTCAGCAAAATGCCACGGGCTTACAACTCGTTCGTGACTCTTTCGATTCTCTTTATCGCACAGTTCCTTTAATTGAGAAACGTAAGCGATAATCTTTTCTTTGTTAAGTTCAGTCATTACCTGTTAATTCTTACAACTCCTGATGTAAGTGTTATTTTTGTAAATACAGTTGAGCATAATATTGGCGGGTAGCCTTGTTTTTGTGCCGGAATATTTGCCTTAGTTAAATAATTTACAAACGTCGTTCCGTCTCCATCAGGGTCTATACATTCCAATGTATCAATAACAGCATCTTCTAATATTTCTACTGAAAAGAAATTACCTACTATTGTATCTGTATTTGCAATGTAATAATGGTCGCCTGAACCATAATTACATTTATACTCAGCAGCAAGGCTGTTTTTTGTATTCGGAGTTGGTAGTGTTATTGTTGCCATGTTATTTTTTATTTATCGTTTTTTGCGTCTTCTTTACCTTTGTGATAAGCTATATGTTGACTAAGTAATGAACTTAATTCAGTAACAGAAATTATTAATCCGTCTATTTTCTTTGTCAGGTCTTCATTTATTTTAGTAACCTTTTCTGCAAATCCATCTTTTAAATGGTCTATTTCTTTTTTTACCTCTTTTTCGTCGGCTTTTTGGTCTATTTTGCTTTTCAAAACATAATAAAGTCCTGTTAATGTAACTGCTAAAGTAACTAAATATTTAACGTCAGCAAATGTAAATGTTAGTGTTTCCATAATTTATATTATTTTACAATATTTTTGTGTTTTAGCTAATTGATAACCTTCTGGAGGATATATGTCATAATCAGTATCATCTACATTTCCGTAAATATTATATCCGTTTAAATCTAAATTCTTTCTGTAAATATAAGAATTTTCTCTTACTAATATATCCGCGAATGCACCTCCTTTAAAATTTCCACCAAACAAATATATAGTAGTCTCATCTATACCATCTCCTGCACATACATTAAAAGAATCAAATTCATTTAAAGCACCTCTTGATGTATTTGCCATACAGCTAAAATATATAGCAATGCTTGTATTTACATTATGAATATTCCGTAGGTTGTTTTCATAAGTACAGCCAATGCAAATAGCTCTTCCATCTTCATGTATTGTCGTGCCGTTGTGAGACTCTAAATCATTATCCCAACCATTATTTGAACCTATGCAATCTATTTCTACAGCACATGAACGTACAGCATAATCATGGTAATTAAAGCCGTCAAAACTATTCCAGTTAGCCTGACAGTCTTGTGAAAAACATTCACCATCTGAGCTATAACCTAGTCCATTTCCTAAACTTGCATAGTTAAACCAGCACCCTTTTGCTGCAAAATTAGTATTCTGACTAAGTATATATACTGAATTATTCCCCCCCCTAGTTTCAATATTTTCCATATAAATATTAGTTCCATTACCTCTAAAATTCAATTGGAATTGATACTCATATATCTTTATATCTGTGTCAATTGCGCGGTTATTTCTAGTATGCACATAAAGAGTTAGTGTAGCTAAATCCCAATAATAAGAATTTAATGTATTTTGACAATCAACAATAGAGGTCTGTTTAAGCATCAATAAATGATTACCATTACTATCTAATACACTAGCATCAAATAACCTTGTAGGAACTATTACAGGGTCTGTAAAACTCGTTGTTGAATACGTGCCTCCACCTAGACTAGTCCATGTGGGTGTTAGATATGAAAGTTTGTCATTTGTGAATACAGCTCTTCCAGAAGCACAAATCATATTTATGTTTGTAGCCATATTGAAATTAATATATGGCTGATAGAATTGCTCGTCATCTACCTGTATTTCAATTGCATTAGTTGGATTAGCAACTAAATGTGTGTGTATCTGTTGTAATGTGGTGTAAGCTCTTGTAGAACCTAGTTGATATGTTCTATCAACTACTGCGTTCTTTTTAAGTGCTACATTATATGTAGTGCTATATGTATTTGTAAGAATATTATAAGTCACATCTATTCCGTCAGCCCATCCCCAACTAATAGGACGTAATGAATAAAATAAAATCCTATCATAATTTGTGACTAAATTTCTTGCAAATAACTGACTAGTATTGGCGTAATTGCTAAAATCAATTTCTACCCCTGCTGTTGGCAAATAAAGTCTTGCCTCTGCTGTATTACTTCCTACAGTAAATCTAGGATGTGTGGATACCCAAGTGTAATCTGTAATTGTGCTACCTGTAGTTCTTATAGGTACTCCATTCTGTCCGTAATTGACACGCAATATCTGTGAATTATCCGAGGTCAATACCCATTTATCAAATCCATTTAATAAGTTAGAATGACTTAAATTGTATGTATCTGCCCAGTTTGTACTAGTCATCACAGTGCCTGAAAGTGTTAAATGGTTTTCATCTATTCTTGAAAACACATTACTTCCATGACCTGAATTAAATTCTATATCAATTAAATTCTTTGGTTGTGTGGCAAATTCCGCTGGGGTATGCACACCTTCACATGCCCTAATATAACCAATATTTCCGTTTAAGAAATTCAACCATGTAGCTGTGTTAGTCTGCATTGCACCGAATGTGGATTTCGTCCACGACGTTGCCACGCTGTCCGCTGTCAATGTATTAGAACTGCTTGAGGTAGTCATTAACACATCGTCAAAATAAAATTTTAATCCTGATGCTACTTTAGTACCATCGTAAGATATTGTAATTATACTCCATTGATTAGCTGTAAACTGCTCTTGTGTGTAAGCGATTAAATCATCTGTTGTTAATGTATTTCTCATTATAACAGACCATCTACCAGAGCTGCCACAGAATATACCAAAACCAATATTTCCATTTCTATTTGAAAATATGTATTGATTTGTAGTTATATTGTTTAGTTTTACTGCGAATTGAATAGTCCAAGTATTTCTAGTATCATCAAAATAACTTAATTTAGTCGTATTTTGTAATTTATTATTAGTGCCATTTAATTTCAAACATGTGGATTTTACCCAACTACCGTGATTGTTGTTCCCACTCCTATCGTATAGAGTGAGACCGTCTGTACTAGATTCTTCACTCCAAAATTCTAATTGTCTTTGTGAAGGTTTTCCTAAAACTAATCTTCTAGAATTACCTTGTCTTAATGTGTTTCCTATCCTCATTACATTTTACAGTATTTTAATGTAGCTGCAAGAGCTTCACCAGTTAAATCACTAGGATAATCTAATATTTTTGTAATAGATATTAGTCTGTTATTTTCGTCATCACCTAATTGTGCAAAAAGAGAATATCCGTAGTCTCCGTCAGCTTCTATAGTATTGACATTAGTTACTCCATTGTTTGGAAGTGTGATTGTGTTTTCTGAATTATTATGTCCTGAAACTGATGGATTAATTGAATATAAAGTATAATTAGTCAATGTACTTGCTATTGAAGCTCCATTTCTGAATGGCATATAAATGTATTTAGTTGTATCAGAATCTAAACTAAACTTAGTAAATCCATTCTTAATATTCCAAACTGCAACAAAATTACTTAATACTCGCATTGCTGCTGAATATGTTGCAATTGTTAAATTGTTAGTGTTCTTAGTGTCATAAATAATATATTCTCTACCTTCTGCAAAAGTATATTCTGAATTATCTGATAATTTCAAATAAGAAATTATACCTGCTGGTGCTATTATTGTATTATTCAATATAAACGGGTGTGCATCAGTAATATTGTCGCCACTATCCATGTAAGCACCCTTATAATCAAATGCTACTCTAGTTTCAGATACCCATTTAGTATTTGTCGCTTGACTTGTAGATGTGTTTATTTCTATTAATGAACCTCTACTGCCTACTAAGAATTGTTTTTGCCCTATAAAGTTAAAATTCTCACCTCTGTAGGATATATTTCTTATAGTTACATTGCAAGTTGTACGGCTAAAAACAGCTCCCTCCAAAGGATATGTTTCGTATGTTGTGCCTCTAGTCGAAGTGAATGTCTTAATCAATACACCATTTAAATATAATCTTCTATTAATTAGTTCTAACCTATACCAAGTATCTACAGATAAATTTGGTGTATGTGCGTAATAATCACTTACTCCATCTCTATAGAATCTACATGTTAATTGTCCTGTCGCAAACATTTCTATTCTACAACCATTCTGCAATGATGTATCTATATCTCTTAGTAATATTGCAGTAGCTGACATCGCACCGTTGATTCTAAAATCAAATGCAACTTGGTATCTTTGAGGGTCTACATATTTATATTTAGGCATACAGATAAGTTGGTCGTTTGCTGCGTCTAATAATGTTAAAGCATAATTACCATTTTCTGGAGCTGTAAACGTATAAATAGCAATAGTTTCACTGTCATAAACATCCCCTATTTGCCAAACTCTTGTGGTTTTGTTTCCCCAATACATTTTACGGTTAGCTTCTAAATTGCTACCCATCCATGTTTCTTGGCTAACTTCATTTGTAGGTATTTCATGTATTAATCCTATTACAGTTGCTCCATATCCTGTATTAGACTGAAACTCTGTTCCATACTGATACGGTGTATCAGGGATTATTTCTGGAACGTTTAAATCATACAATATCCCATTGTTGATAGCTCTATCGTGAATTAATGCAGCAGAGTACATATTTACATAATTATAAAGAACTGTGAAACTTGCTGTAGCCTCAGTTCTTATTCTTGTACTTGTTTTCTTTAATCTATAGTCAAAAGTAAATACTTTAGATTTCTCTGCTAATTTATTTGTATTGTTTATATTGCTATAAACATCTGTTAATTCAGTATATACAGCTATCTTACAGTAATTGTCATTACTTGTATCTGCTAAATCTAATGATACCCCATCTAGTGTTAATATAGCAGAATTAAGCATTTCACCACCATGCAGACCACCAGTAAAGTCAGTTCCACCGTCTTCATAAAACACACTTGTATTGTCTCCATTTGCTAAAATTGCACCCCCTAAGTCATATACACCGTTTCCGCAACCCATATAACGATATGTATCTGATTTAATCGCTGGGTTTGTTACCCTTACGAAATAATGAGTAATACTATCTATTTGAATTGTAAATGAAACATTTGCAACCACATTAACAATGCAGTTTTGATTCTTATAAAATTGTTCACCTCTAAATTCAGTAATAGAAACACCTGTTAAATTAGGATGTTGCAATACTGCCGTTCCGTCTAATTGAAGTGTATTTGATTGTAGCAATTTAGCTCTATAATTATTGCCTGATTTGTCGTCTAAAGCCAACAAATCAGTACTCAATGAACTATTCCAGTAAGACATACCAATTGCAGGTTTTACTACTGTATTTTTCGTGCTTCCTAATCCTATATAGTTTGATATTTTCATATTCTTTTTATGGTTAGATTAACAGTCCCGGCCATTGCTGCAAATCCAGTACATGCTAGTAATACATTGCCATTATCACCATTATTGTAATAAGGAGTAATTATCTGAATGTTTGTATTTGTTAAATTTGTTGCTATAGATGTATCTAATCTACTTATATATCTTGTTGCATTTGCTTGATATGTAAATGTTGCTAATATTTCATAGCTTCCTGAGATATAGAATCCTACTTCTAGAGTTGTAAATGCTGTTGTTGCACTTGGAATAAATACTATTTGCTCTACTAAACAACCGTCTGGAATTACATAAAAATACACCTCATCACTGTCTCCAGTTATTGAAGGCAATGTTAAAGTAATACTCTCATCATAGAGTAATTTTGCAACCTTGTTAGGTGTTTGTAACTTTAAATGTCTTATGTCTCCTTCATTCATTACACCTTCTTCTGCTGTAAGAAAATCGGTATCATTAACAAATAATTCTAAATTGTCTTCAATATATTCCTTTGCATTTGTTACGTCTGTATTTACCGATACTGTTGCTTGAAAGTTAATTATAGAACTTGCAAGTAATTGTCCTGTGTTTAACCATGTGACAATAGAAGACCATGCTAATTTAAACCAACCTGTCGCGGATTTAAAAACACTTTCTAAACTAGAAGACATTGCAGGAGCTGTTTCAAAACCAGTGCCGCTTATGTCACTTATTTGAGACGTATGTTTATGTAATGAATCCGCGTTAGTTGTTGCCCCACCTGCTAATATTGCCTTTTGTGATTCTGTTATGTGTGTGTAGTTTACTGAATTAAGATTTGTCAGCAATGTATGGTCTGTTGGTGTTACTCCATTATTACCTGTTATTGTTGTTTGTCTCCAATCAACATAACTGCTTATACCTGCTTCCACTTCCCGAACTCTAGCATTTACCGTGTTTGTATATATTAAATTCGTTTGAAATATCAGTGTATATAAAAGCACATGTTCAGCAGTCAATGCATCAAACAACCCAGTTTTAAGCCTTAATGCTTCTTCATTTGCTCCTGTCCTAGCCAATGCAATTGATGTATATTCAGCCTGTCCGATAAAGAAACTTGTTGTTCCGTTGTTTAGTGCAACAACATGACATAATACATAGTTTGCACTTGCTACCTGAACTAAAGCTCCTGTTGTATGGTTATTATAGCATAATCTTGTTGCTGATGTTCCGTCAAATGTTCTTACAGGGAATGACTGATTATCAAACCATCTTACTGCACCACCTGCACCGATGTAATAAATTGTTTTATCCGCACCTGCTAATGTTGTTGCTGAAATTAAATTCAATAAATCTTCGTCATCAAAAGAACCATCTGAAATTACAAATTGTGCATCTGTATCTAGGTCGCCTGTTCCAGTTGCTGTTATACTTGATATTTGTAACCCCTCATTGTAT
Organism: Bacteroidales bacterium; assembly: GCA_016714605.1. GTDB lineage: Bacteria > Bacteroidota > Bacteroidia > Bacteroidales > UBA1715 > JADKDL01. Next base: position 10,662 of record JADKDL010000017.1, read on the forward strand.
TGAGCGCGAATATGTATATGCTTATACAAATGGTCGATTCCACTTATTTTTATACCGTGTCTCTCCTCGAAAGGCTTCCCTTTTTTATTAACCGCATCCCAATATATTATTTTTACAATCGCATAGTCTAATATTATTGCGGAATCAAATGAATTTACTACCGTTAGTACGCCAGAAGCATTAAAATATATCCAACATAAACCTTCTACATCCGGAATAACAATTGATTGGGCTGTAGTAAATGTATATTTCTTACCTTTAATCCAAATATTAAAACTTACACCCGTTGGTGTTATACTAAATGTTCTAGTCGCATCAATAAATGTCGTTGTGGTATCTGGATTCCTTACTGGGTGAAATTCTGTACCCGTAGGGTCGCCCATTACAGCTCCGTAGGACTCAAAATCTAAACCACCTGCACCTGCTGTGACTTCTTGTAAAGAAGTACCATTGTACTGGTACAATACTGCATTAAAAAAATCTGTTACAAACTGACTTACTTGCAAATCTGTTACGTTCCATGAAATTGAATCAATTGCAGTAAATATTTTAAATGTATCGCTCGAAACATAAATATCATTTATTGCAAATGTAGTTGGCAAATCATCAGCAATTCCAATACCTAAATTTGCAATTATATTTGGGAGAACTTTGTTTATTTCGTTATTTACTAAAATAGGTATAGCAACCCCAACCTCATTAATAATAACCGGATTTCCTTGCTCATCAAATTTAAATCCGCGTGTTCCATTTACAGGGATTTGATGCGTACCTGATTTTTTTATATTGATTTGTCCGCTCATTAATTCATAATATTTATTTGTCCAAAACAATTAATAGTTCCTTCAATGTCTAATCTAAATGTATTGTAGTCGTAATTATCAGGTATTAATAATGTATCATTTTGCTCTATAAATGTTTTAACACCTCCAATTACTTTTTCATTCAATGTTATTCCTATTCCCACATTCGTAACCTCACCTGCTCCATATCTTACCATTACATTATTAACAACACGGTAAAAGTATGTTTTATCTGAAGGATAGTAAAAAGCTTTTTCAATCCACGAACTTGATTGAGGTGTCAAAGCCAATATTTGAGCTTCTGTACCCTCTCTAAATTCTACACTGGTTGCCATACTAATTTTTCACCCCCTATTACATTTGTTAACTGGTTATTTGTTACTGAATTATTACTTACATTATAAATGCTTTGTTGAATTGAAAAATTATTTGTTCTAAACAAATATAGTAAACTTTTCGGCAAAATATCACCAAATTTTATAGTGTAATTGTATGGTCTTGTAATATTTTGTGTTAATTCTTTTATTTCGTAAAAATCATCAATTAAAAATACATCTGAAACAACTCGAATTGTATCTCCAATATTTAAAACTATTTCATTTTCTTGCAAATATTGAGGGTCTAATTTTGCTTCATAAGATTCAACAGATTTGCTTTGTAAGTTCAAATAGTCCTGAGTTGTCTGTCTTAATAATTCTTTTGCTTCGTCTATGTAATTTTGTGGCATTATTACATCATATAACTTGTATGAATCCCCTACCGATGTAAATATTAATTCATTTGGATATTGTCCGCTCTCATCGCTGTAATAGTCCATTGTAATAGCTTTGCTGCTATTATTAAAACTAATATTAAATGTAAGACCTGCTAACTTACCCGTATTGAATGTGATTTTTGGATTTATCCCAGAAATGAGATTTTCGTTAATGTCAAATTCTATATTAGTATCGTAAAACGTTCGCAAATTTTCACTTAATCCGGTAACTATTCCGGTGCGTTGTGGAAATATATCATCAAATTCTTGAATGCTTTCAATGCGTCCGTACAAATCAACGTTCTTTTCTAATTTGCTTTCTCCATGAACTCCATCGAAACATAGTCTATTTTCTTTTAATAAATTGCTATCGTAGCTTAATCCATATATATTTACTCGCGGAGGCATATTTTTTGAGCCTCCATAACCATAAACTACAGTTTCAATATTATTGTTTGAAACTTTCATTCTAGTTAACTCGATTGAACCTTTGCGCCTTCCGACTTGCAATATGTGAGTTATATTATTTTGTTTCTTAGCGAAATGTAAAACATTAGCTTCTAAGTACCAATTAAAATTTAACGAACTTGAAAGTTCTGTAATTGCTTCAAAAGCGTTCCAATTGTTAAACTCAAATGTTTTAGTTTCTGTTGTTTCAAAGTCTCCGGCAATTATTTGTGTATTTGAATTTCTATTTAAATTTGAAACTATAAAACTTAAAAATGTTTGTGCGTTTCCAGTTAATGAAAATTTGTAATCTTTATAAAAACCTCCCTCTTTTTTTTCAGTTTCGAGTAAAATTTTTGTCTTATAAAGATTCTGTATAGCACCTTCAAAGTAACATGTATAGGAGTTGTTTTTTGGACTTTCTATTATTTCAGGACTTTGATCAATTACATATATTTGATTAGTTTTATCAAAAGAAATATAGTCACCAACTTTGATGTCTACAAAATCACTCAAAACAAACTTTAATAAGATTTGGTCTTTTGTTTGTTTTTCTTGTTGCAATTCTGAGGAATCAAGTGGCTTAACCGCTGCAATTACTTTATTATTCCTGAATATTTGAACTATCATAATAATGTTGCTTGTATTGTTGCGCTTACTCTGATAAATGAATTAGAGGCTGCTGATTCTATATTTATATATTTTCTTGTTGAATCAATCGTAAGATAAAATCTTAAAACTCCACCAATCATTACTGGAACTGTTGTTTTTATTCCTGCACCGGCTGGTATTTTATAAATTCCATATGCCTCACCAAGATTTGAGCTAACTAATAAAGTAACTAAGGCACTATCAAAGGTTCTTGCACTTTCAAGCATTGGTGATAAAGGCGCGGTGCTTCCGATACTCATTGTGTTGATAAAATCTACCATTTGCCAAGCCATTGCATAACCTGCATAGTAATATATATTAGGCTCACCTTCTTTTCTAAACCAATCACTAATCCATTGTGTTTGCATGGCTGTCTGGTCGGAGGATTGAATCACTTTATTTGATGCCTTAGAAGCTATTTCTTCCTGTGTAGCTAGTTCTACAATACCTTTACGGTCTGTCGTCGCCACAGTTGCTGCAAATGCTTTTGGTGTTACCATTTGGTAATCTACTGTACTGGCTTCTTCTACAGCAGTTGTTTTTAATAATTCTGCCAATACGATATGTTGTGCTGCACTGTCTCCTGATTTATCTGTCCAGAAGCAAACACCCGTTAAATGTGACAATGCTGTTATTGTCTTTTTAGCTAATTGATACGCTCTACTGTCTGCCATGTTCTTGATTATTTAATTTATATTACCGAATCCATTTCCGCTTAATGCAAAATCATTACTATCACTTACAAGCATTCTTGCATTTCTTATGCTTATATAGTTTGTTTTAGTCATTGTCGAAAATCCTTTTGCAGAATTAAACACTTGTAAAGTTACGGTATAAATTCCACTTTCAATATACGTATGTAAAGGATTTTGCTCTGAACTTGTTCCACCGTCTCCAAAATCCCAAAGCCATATTTCAACCGCTCCGGTGCTTGTATCCGTAAATTGAACGTCTTGTATTTTAATTCCATTCGTAATATCTGCTATAAAATTGCATACTAAACTCAATACTGTAGCCGCATCTTTATCAACATCAATAATTATGTCTATTAATCCGGTTGGTAAAGTATATGTATAGTTTCCTGAGTTTGATACTTCTGCGCGTGTTCCGTTTCCTAAATATATTGGCGCGGTTTGTCCCTTTGTATAGCTTATAGTTACTGAATTTAATACTGATGTTGCATAGTACTTAATCGCGTTTTGATTCACATCAATAAAACCGATTTTGAATACATACAAGCTATTAACATTTCTTATGTTGATATGTGGAACTATCGTTGTCGAACGTGAACATAAAAATGCCTCTCTAAAACCTGTTTCGCGAAGTGATAAAATAAATACTCTTTTTGAAAGCATGTACTCTATTAATGTCTTAGCTCTATTATATGCAATTGAAATAGTATCAGCTTGTATCATAAATTCTAAAACAAACTCATAACTGTCTAGTCTCGCATTTGACAAATTAACATCAATACCTGATTTGTCATTCCATGTAAGACTTTCATTTCTTTGTCCAGCAATTCCTAGAATAGGTCTCCAATCAAGACATTTAATCCCGTAAACTGATTCTATATTTTGATTATCTATAAGAATATCCATGTTTTAAAGTTTTTCGTTCATTCGCCTTGTGTTTTCTTCAATAGCTGGCAAAAAGCTTGTGTTTTCTGCTATTTGCTTTTGATAGACTAAATTTTGAATCGAGTAATAAACTAAATCGTTTGTTTTATTGTCAATTGCTTGATTAGATAGCATAATTGCGCCTAAACGTCCAACAAACTCAGAGGCTGTATCTTCTGTAATAGCTTGTTGTACTTGTCCGGCTCTCGACATTTCAGACTCTCCACCTCTTGAAGTTACACCCTCAAATCCTAATGCTTTCATTTGTTCGTCAAATCCTTCTAAGAATGTTTGAGCATTTCCAACAGCAGAAGGCAATTTATCGTAAAATCTTAATATATCATCTTGCCAGTTCATATCTCCGCCTTCCATAGATGCGTTCATTTCGGCTTGTAGATTATCAAATAAACCTCTAAAAAACAATTCGTTCATTTCTGCTTTTGCAAGTTGTAAAAGCACATCATTTACCGATTTTCCAAATTCATACATTGCATCAGTTCCATTTGTAATACTATCAACAATTGAATCTCCTAATGTATTTCCTAGCTCTCCTGCTATATCTTGTATTACTCCGCGCATAGCCTCCAAAGCTTCTGTATATGCTTGTTGAGATTCTCGCATTGCGGTTACTAAAGCCTTAGTCCCTTCATCAATTATAAAACCGCCTTCGTCTAATAAAGTATAAAATGTTGTCCATTCTTCAGTAGAAAAATTCGCGGTGTCGGATGCTGTCTTGCCCATTGATGACAATGCAACATTAAAACCTACTTTTACTTGCTCGAAAGCATCGTTGTAAGCCTTTGCATTTGCACCAGTGCCAAATAAGTCTAAAGGGTCGAATATTCCACTCAATGCTCTAGTCCATTTCTTTTTTGTTTCTCCTGCGCCATTTATAATTTCATCAACTGTAAATGAAAATTCTTTTGATGTTTCGTTTAATCCAAATAAAGATTTTCCAGTACCTGTTGCTCCTAATGTTAAACCGCTTTGTAATTGTCCGATTGTTTCATTAATTGTTTTTGTGCTATCTTTTACTTGCTGTATTGCATCTTGATAAACGTCTTTATAGTTTGCATCTAAGAAAGCAGAGTACTCGCGCTGTAATTCAATTCGCTCTCTTAATATCTTGTTTATTTGCGCTTCAAATGCTATTGTTTTAGCTATTTTATTATTTGTAGCATCAATTTCTTGCGCGTTTTCATCCCAATTACTAACAGCGGCTTCCCATATCATTTTCATTGCTTGAACAATCAAACCGACAATACTTGTTACCTTTTCGCCTGTTGTAGCTGTTTTCGATGTAAATGTATCGACAATATCAAGCATGTTATTTGTAATCATTTGCAATGCTTGACCAAGACCGTCACCCATCCCATCGAATGCGCTTGATATTCCGTAAATAGTATCAGTTACACTTTTACTTTGCTCTGCTTTTATTGGTACATATCCTAAATCTTCCAAAAGCTTTTTATAGATATCAATTGACTTTTTCAGTTCCTCATATCTATCTTTTGAAATATCCGATTGTAATTCTTTTTCAAGTTGTAATATTTCAGCGTTTGCTTCTTTTATTAAATCTAATCTTTTTTGTTGCCCTTGCTCAATAGATTTTTCCTCAATTGCAATTAGTTCGTTAATTTCGGATATTCGATTATCATATTTTAATTTCGTTTCTTCATCCTGAATATATTTCATTTTATCTTCCAAATTAGCTTTTTCTAATTTCAAAGATTCTTTATTAAATTTCCTTTGTTCGTTTTTTTTGTCTTTGTATGATTGTTTTAATTTTTCAAGCTCTATTTGATATGTTTTGTCTAATGCTTCAATCATATCAGAGTCTGAAAGCTCTAATTTTTTAAGTTCAAAATTAATATCTATTTCACGCCCTTTTAATTGAGCCTTTTCAAGTTCATTATCTGTTATTTTTTTCTTTTCAGAAAGATACCAAAGCTCATTATTAAGCAATTCTTTTTTTAGCTCTTTATCACTTTTATTAGTTAGATTTGCTTGTTCTGTTATATTATTTATTCTTATCTGATTTTCTAAATCTAACTTTTCATTTGCTGCTTTTCTTATTTCTTCTAACTCTTCATCAGATAAATTAGTTTTTGCTGTTTTTAATAAACTATCTACATTTGATAAATAACTTTTTAATTCTTCTATTCTATTTTTTGAGCCTTTGTATAGTAAATCTTGATTTTCAATTATTTCTTTCTCTCTTAGTTTTATTTGATTCCTTATTCCAGCTTGATAAGCTTTTTCTATTTCGTTTGTTTCATCATTTTTTATTTTAGCCCTTAATTCAGCTAATTTCTTGTCATTTGTTAATAATTTACTCGCTTCAACTTTTAATTTTGTTACTAATTCTTGCTCGGATTTAATTTGTTGCTCTATTCTATTTTTTTGGTCTGTTAATTCGGATTGCGACATAGTGCCTTTAATCTGCTGAAAGTCTTGTATTTTATTGAAATCTTCTAATAGTATTTTGGTTGTTTTTAAAGCTTCATTAAATGCTAGTTGTTCTGTGGTTAATTCTTTTGTTTTACTTGTATATTTTATAAGTAAAGGAATCGCAATTGTTAAAGCTGTAGCGATTAATCCGATTGGGTTTGCTTTTGCAACTGCATTCATTGCTTTAAAACTATTGGATATTGCACCATTGGCAATTAATACAGAAGCTTTATAAACTCCAACCGCAGCTATTAGAGTTTTTACGATAAATATTACATCTTCTAAATTCTTAGCTAAATAAGCCCCTGCATCAATTACACCGTTAATAAATTCATCATTCGCCTCGCCTAGTCGGTTATATGCTTTGTCCCATTCATCGCCCATGTTTGAAATTCTACCTGTAATAGTTTGGGATTGTTTTTGCATTAAATTGAAAAACTTACCAGTTTCTCCAGTCATTGAATTTATTGCTTTTTCAACCTCTGGAAATCCGACTTTGCCTTCTGTTACAAGTTCTGAAACTCTTTCTTTAGAAACTCCAAATTGCTTGGCTAATTCTTCAACCATTGGAATGCCTCTAGTTGTGAATTGAAGTAAATCCTTTCCGTATAATCTGCCCTGTGTTAATGTAGAACCATACAAATAAACAATATCATTTAATGGAATTGATAAACCACTGGCTACATTCCCGAGTTTAGTAAGTGTTTCTGTTATTTGGTCTGCTCCAAAACCGTATGCTAATAATTGTTTTGCACCTTGTCCGACATCTAATAAACTAAATGGGGTTGTAGATGCTAACTCAACAGCTTGTTTCATTAAAACATCGGCTTTATCTTTAGATTGTAGCATCGTTTCAAATGCTACAGATAATTGTTGAAATTGTCCTGTAATATTTGCAACTTCTTTTCCAAATTGTGCTAGTTCATTTAAACCAAATCCAATACCAACAGCGGCAAATGTATTGTTTATAGTACTTGAAAGGCTTCCTAGCTGTTTATCGAATTGATTTATTTGCTGACTCATTCGAGCCAAGTCTTTCTCAAATCCTTTGTCTATTCCACTTTTAAAATATAAACCGCTCATTGCTATTTTTTTATCAGTTTTTTAGTTTCTTCATCTAATTCAGAAAGTGGTGTTCCAAAGCCTAATTTCTGTTTTTTAGGTTCATTCTTACTTTTTTTTGATTCATAATCAGGTGTTGGAAAATCAATCATTGAAAGCATCATGTAAGCGTATGAGGTATTATTTATTTCTTTTAGACTTGCTCCTGTTTTTTCTCTGTATGCTGTAACACGTCCTATAATGCTTAATCCTCCCTTAATACTACATGTGTCTTTATCGTCATGTGTTTGTACATATCGAAAAAAAAAGCATAATTACTAAGATTCTGAATCACTATATAAAGGCTTCTTAGTTGCTCCGCGCTGCACTCTTTTACTTTTCGTTTTATAAACGGCTTGAATAGTTTTCCTAAAAATGTATTATTAACAAGTCCTACGGTGACGTATTCAAACATTAAAGGCATTGTTTTACTCATTAATTTAGAATCAAAAATATCATCTATGGTAACTTCTGAATCTCCTTTCAATTCTTTTATTTTATCTAAAATGATAGCTAGTTCAACCATTACAGGAATGCGAATGTATTTAAGGTAAAAGGGGATAACCCCTAATACCTTAAATCCTTCTATCTTACCTACTACATCATTGCTAATGTGAGCTATTTTCTTTGCATCATTAATCATTACGGTGCTACTGTAACAGTTACTGTCCATACTTGAGAAAATCCATCCGCGCTTTTAACTGTGTATGTCACCGCGCTTGTAAAGTCGGTTGCTACTGTTGAAAGTGGTGAAACTACCGCACCTATTGAAGTTGTTACTACTGGTGCAAGTGCTGTTTTTGATGTTCCTGTTGCAACTGTAATTGCAACGGTGTGAGCTGATGCGTTAATTGTCGCTGCAACTGTTTGTTCAGGCAATGTAAATCCTACAATATCATTTTTTGTGCTGTCGATATTATCGTAAGAGCCTTGCATTTCTTCATTTGCTTTCTCAGGAACTAAAACAAGCCCATTCACTTGGATGTAAGCTAAATCATCATCTGCCCTTGCGATATATGCTTCTAATTGTACATTTGCAGCATATTCTACAGAATTATCGCGCCCAATTATCATTACTGATTTTTTGATTAGCGAGGTTGTTTTTGGAGCTTTCCATTTTTTACCATTCACTGGGTCGGTTACAACTTCGCCACCCATTAAGTAAGCTCTATTATCTGCAGATATGTCGCCGCACTGGAAATTAAAGTTATTGTCTCCTTTTTCTGTTGATGATGCGAGAATGTCACCTAGTACATTTTTATGAGCTGTTACCGAGGCATCTGAACCCATCAGAGATGCTGTACCTTTCCTTGTAGTTCCTTCAATTTCAATCCATTTTGTTCCAAGACCTCCATCGGCTGCAACATCGGATATTAGTACTTTTTTGTAATCTACATCTATTTTTGACATGATTTTATTTTTTTTTTAGTTTATGAGTTTAAAGTTTATTTTTAAAATTGCGAAATGTTCGTGTTTATTGTCGTCTTGTACTCTTTCTGTGTATAGCTCACGGCTATTTACATCGAATGAGTACCCGTTTGTAGTTAATAGCGTTGTTGATAGATTGTAAAGCAATGTTTCTATGGTCGCCCCTGTTGTTAAGTCTTCAAAATATGTATTATTCAAAAATGTATCTTGGTAGAAAATCTTAACCGTTAAAGCTCCGTATCTTATAAATTTATCTGTTGTACTTGCTATTATAGCAACTACACAATCATTAAGCACACTATCAGTTAATCTAGTTTCAGCAGTAACAGACCCGTTTAAATCTTTAATCGCTGTTCCGTTAATAATAGTAATTATCTGTTTAATTATGTCGTTTTTCGTTTTCATAATTTTTGTGATAATTTTTGTAATACTGACGGTAATTCTATATTCATTTTTATTTCAGAAAGTTTCAAAACATTTAAATTGTGGTAATCCTCAACATAAGATGCGTATTCCATTCCGGCAACAATTATTATAGTGTATCCGCTTCCAGTTTGGTTTATTAAATCATTAATAAATCCTTCGCCTTTGCTTATACCTTCTTCCTTGCCATAAAAGCCTCTAAATGTAACAGATTTACCGTCTTTTACTAAAACACCTCCGATTGAGCTTTTTAAATTGCTTGTTTGGTCTTTATAACCTGCTGAGCTTTTGGCATGATTTACCAACTTTTCAACTAATACTTCTAAATTATAAATCAATGCTCTTTCAATCAGAACTTTTTTTCCTGAAATCATACGAAACACTTCATTTTTATTTATTAGTGAAATTCCCATCAAACAACTATTTTAATTTTATTAGTCAATTTTAAATGTTCTATTTTCTGAATCTGAAACACTCCTAAATTATTACCAATGCTGTCAACTATACTTACTTTTTTAACTGTATTCAATGTTACATTTTTTATAACATTTTCATCAATCATAACCGATATTTTGGCTTGTAATGTTTGTCCCTCAACTACAGTCAAATATTGCCTTGTTATTGTTCTAATATTACAAGCAAAACTAGCACTACTTGAATTTGTTGGCGGTGTAATTGTTCCATCGTTTCCTATTGAACCTCCAGTTTCGGTTATAAATACTATGAACCCATTATTAAGCATTCCAATCCTCCCCTACAAATCCGATAGTTTGTCCTTTAAATTTCGGGTCTTCATATTTGATATAAATATCGTTGGCTTTTTTCCTAAAAATATCTCTCAAATTATTATCCCCGTTAATTGAACTATCTTGTTCTTTTATGTCAAAATATTCACTTAAATAGTCATATACATCGGCTGTGATTAGTTCAAACTCTTTAGATATTCCTATTTCTTTTGTATAGTCTATTGATGAAACTATACCTCTATCAACACAGTAACGCTCTACCGTGTTGATAGGTATAGGATATATACTAATGCTTAATATGGCTTCTAAATTAGTCATATTACCAAGCTACGGCATTTGTTTTCAAATACAAGTTTCTGTAAGCTGTGTCGAGTACTGGTATACCGTCAGATTCTCCAATAGTAACTTCAGAAACCGGTTCAGCATTACCATATTTCTTTATAAGTGTATTTTCTCTTTGCGCATAAATTACAGCTGGATTAGTTTGTTGTAATTTGCCAAATTGTGAGCTTCCTAGAGTTGTTGACTCTGTAAATACTGCAACATCGCTATCAAAAGGGTTTGCACTTGTTGAAGTTCCATCTGTCAATTCTCTTGTAATTGTTTGGTCTACTACGTGAAGAGTTAAGCCTTTCAATAATTCAATATTCTGAATTGATTGGTTAATCTCAGCAATTGATGGAATTGTAACTACCTTAGTGGCATTTGCTCTATAGATTTGCGTTAAATCTTTCATTTGTGCAGTCGCTTGTAGCAAATAAGAATTGTCTTGATTAATCCAAATATGCTTAATATTCAAACCAAGTGCTTTGGCTTGTTTCATAATTTTTTGGAAGTCACCAATAGGGTCTGCGGTTGCAGCGGTCGCCCAAGATGTTGAATTTGCATCTTTATTATCGCTTGAAACTTGGTAATCCAAATCAAACTCATTTGCAAATGTTGCGTTGTTTGAAGTTGTGAACGCTAGTTTACCTGCTTTTGAAAGCAAAGCCCATGCGATGTACTCATATTCTGCCTGAACACCATTGAAGCAAAATGAAATATCGTCAGCCCAAAATCTTACTAAGCTTTGATTAGCTACATTGCCCTTTGCCATTGAAAGCATTATTTCATATTCCTTCATTTTTTCTCGGCTCAATTCCCTTGATATTGAAATCAAAGGTAAGTCACCGGAAGCAACTTGAAAATTTGGACGGGTTTTTCTGGCTACTGAGCTATTCTGTGCTTGAAGATCTGCTGCAACATTCGGCTTTTGAATGTTATTAGTCAACGTTTTCCATGAGAAAAATGGATTTTCTACTATTGGAAAATATAATTGATAAGTCAAAGGCATAGGTAATTCGTTTAAAAACGCCTGTGCTGTCTTATCATTTAACCCTTTCATTAAGGTATTTGTAAGTGTAGTCATTTTCTTTTATGATTTTATAGATTTATACTTCTGCAATTGCGCAACCGCTTGTTCTAAGTGCAGATAGGATTGCGCTTCCTACTGTACCATATTTTACCGCTCCAATTACCCAAGCATCAACGCTTTGATTACTTGTTATATCTACTTCAAAGGCTGTGCCTGTGATTGCAACTGGCGTTACCAAGAATGCTGCGCCTGTAGCTCCGTCTGTAGCTGCTGCGTTTTGGTAGATAAAACCTCCATTTGCTAAAGGGTCGTCAATTGCAGTTCCTACAGTAATATCTATCACTCCGGCAGTTGGTGCTGAAATTGCAGTAATTGCATAATGTTTACCTCCAACCAAAGAGAATATTTTTTCACCTACTTTGAACTGGCTTTTATTTCCTTCAACTTTAATTACAGTTGTTGTAGTTCCCGTGAGTGCTTTTGCTGACTTTAGAACTGAACATAAACCACTAGAGGCTCTACCAATTGCGGTCGCGTCAAGCAATATAGTTCCTGCAACTAATTCAGATGTTTTAATAGATACACCACTTGGTATATCCGCTACTTTGCCTTTATTTGAGGCAAATCGACTAACAATATTAATGTCAGAAGACTTTTTTACCGTCATTCCCATTTTTTTCTATTTTATTTGTTGTTAAAAAGGTTTTTTTGTTTCTGTTGTGTTTGTAATGCTTTTGATAGTCTCAAGCATTGCAGGGCTTACTTCGTCGGCTGGTGCTTTTTTCACATTTACAGATGGCGAAGGAAATTTTAATCCGTTTTCGTTCATTTGTTGAACAAAATCATTTTTGGATGTTTCAACTGTTTTTTTATACGTTTCAAACATTTCATCGCTTTCAAACGATGCTGTTTTGAAAGTATTTAAAATCGTATTTTTGAACACTTCGGGGGTTTCCTTCAATAGTTCATTTATCTGAGATTCTCTAGACTTACTCATATCTGTTTTTGTGATTGCTGCAATTGCGGCTTTCATTTCGTTGAGTTGGTCTAATAACAGTTTTTCTGTTGGGGACATTTGAACTTGCTTTTCAGGTTCTTTACCTTTTTCAAGTTCTTTTTTAGCAAGTGCAAAATCAGCTTCTAATTTAGCTAATTTTGTTTGTTTATCTTCTACTGCTTTTGCAGCATGATTGTTGATATTACCGTCAATAGTTTTAATTGCTATTGCAAAGTCGGCTTTCTCAAGTAATTCATCTGTTGTAATAAATAATTCGTAGTGCGATGCAAGTTCGTCAAGTGTTCTATCACTTACGCTTGAATTTGCAGGTTTTTGACTTTTTAGTTTTTGAAGGATTTTTTCTTTCATTTTGATAGTTTTTTAAATTTACCATCAAATTTATGTAATTTTTAACTAAAATATCAAAACACACTAATTATTTTGCGTAAATATAATACGAATTTTTATTTTTCAATATTATTTGTGTAAAATCTTGGTGGGTTTTTATAATTTTCCCACTTTTTAATATTTTCCGAAATATAAGTATTGTATGTATCTGATAATTTTGTTACTTCATTTTTAGACTTAGTATCTGGCTCTTTGCCTGAGAGTATTAAATCGGTATCTTTGTCTATTTCGTCGTATGTTTTTAAAATTGAATATGATTGACATAAGCAGTTAACGTGCCATTTATTCGTAAAATCAAAGTCTTTTGGATAATTGCCTTGCAAAGTTAAACATGAAACACCTCCTTTGTCGTTTAATGGGTTGTGATTTGGTGAAACTTCAATTCTTATTCCCACTACAAAACTTTGCTGCCCTCTTTTATCTTTTTGGCTTTTTTCATAGCTAAAGTTAGTTTCGTTTCTTGCAAGTCTCTCAGCATTCTTATACGAGCTTCTATAAACACCTGCCCCGGGGTTGTATGCTTTTGCAGCCTTTGAAAGTCTTAATAACCCACTTTTAGAATCTCTTACGCGTCTAAATAGTTTATCAGGTTCATTAAGATATTGCTTTATTTCTGTTGCTGCTGATGCTGCGCTTTTACCGTTATTTATTGTTAGTTCTAAAGATAATTCAAGCTCTTGTTTTACCTGCTGACAATTGCGCCAAACTCTATCCGACAAATCAAGCCCATTTATTTTTCTTTCAATAAATGCTTTTCTCGCTTTGTCGTTTGTCGAGAATGTTTTTTTCTTGTATTGTTCAGGTAATTTTGATAGTACTTTCCCATATACCTGAGTGGCAATAGCATTATGTTTATCAACTGCTAATTGCCATTCGCTATTTATGTTTGTTACTGTTGTTCCGTAAACATCTAAATATAAAGACTTTATAAGTTCATTAATCTCTTTTTCAATTGTCTTATTGTTTGAAAAAAAGAAATTATTATTGGAGTCTAAACGAAATGAACTATATCTTTTTTCTACTTCTTTGATTAGCTTTAAATATGCAGCCCTAACCTCTTTAGTATATCTGTCAAGATTTTCACGGTGTATATTATCATAATATTTTTCTAAAGGCAACGGCATCTTATAAACCTTGATTAGCTAATGCTGATTGTTCACTTCTTATTGCTTCGGCTTCGGCTTGTATATCCGAAACTAAACCTATTGTTTTTATTTTAGTCTCTAATGACATTGCAGAGCCTCCCTTTTCAACGACTTCTACATTTTCTTTTGTTGTGTTTACAGAGTAAGGATTTATTTTTGTTGATACTGTTAGATTTTCAAATACTTCTCTATACTCGCTATATACATCTGCTAATATTCGTAAAACTAGTTGAGTTTCTTCATAGAAAAACTTAATCCATTCGCCGCCCAAATCTATAGCTTTTGCCTTTGTATCTGTCAAAAGGAACTCTTTATTTTCTGCTGATGTATTTGTATTAATCAATGTATTAAATGAAATGTCGGCTACCTGAGCTTGTTCAAATGCTGCATTTCTTAATGTGTTTCGTCTGTCTTTTACGGATTCCAAAGCACCTTGCCAAGTTACATCTTTAATAAATCCACCTTCACCAATGTTTATAATTGCTCTTGTATCGGTGCTTTTCTCTGTTGTAGTCGAGTCTTTATCTGTTGGGTCTTTTTTACCTTTATATCGTGCAAATGTCGGTTTTGAATTTCTTTTATTGTAAAGCCCTTGAAACGAAAGTTCCTCTTCTATTTGCTCAATAAGCTTAGTTACCGCCTCTCCTCCCCATACTGGCTCTTTAGATGCTTTATGAACTAAAGGCATAAAAGGGATAGCCTGTTTTGTAATTTGCCAACCATCTTTATTTATGAACTTATAATATGTGTCATCTGTATATGTGTCTAATACATCAATGCCGTTTTCATCTTTATAACCTATCGAAATCACGGTAATTTCTCCATCATTGTCAGTTTGGGCGAATATAGAATAACCTTTATCCGGCGAATATGTAATATGTTTTACTTTCTTTGTCGATTTGATTCCTTTGATTAATTGAGGCTTATCAATAACCTTCCAAAGTGTGACAATTTCACATGCTGAATTTTGCGACCTGCCGCGTTCTATGTTGTCATCATTAATATAATTTCTATGCAAATAAATCTCTTCGAATAATTCAATAGCCTTAGTTGTATTTTCATTTTCATCAACAGAGCTATATGTTAGCGTTGGATGCGTTGCAAACATAGCTTGAGTAATTCTATCAACAAATAGTTTTTGAAGTCCTAATGAAGTGCGCTTGAAATCATCTTTACCATTTTCATCGGTAATTGGTGGGTAAATTGCTGTATCGTTTATTTTGTGCTTTAATGGGTCGTATTGTTTTTCCAATTCAGCCCATTTAGGAACATCAAAACTAGACTTCCTTAAAGCTTCAACTATCTTTGATGTATCTGTTAAAGAGAACAACTCTTTTAGCTCCTGAATTTCCATATATGTAATTTTATTCAAATATACTAATTATTTCAAATATCATTACATAATATTTTATCCCAATAAACGATATATTAAATCATCTTCATCATTAACTGAATTATAGCACGGATAAAATGTATTAGCGAAACTATCAAATTTATCAGTTGAACGGTTAATGCGTTTCTTTATATCCTCTTTTTTTTCAATCTGAACTTTATCCCCGTTAAAAAACCATGTGATTGCGGTTGCCTCTTGTAAAAATTCATCATCTGGCGGAAAACAACAGTGCGGATTTATTGCAGGGTTAAACCAACTACGGGCGCACCAAAATATATACGCTCTCATATTGTAGAAATTGTATGTACCTGTAATGTCGTGTAAGTCGGCTGCGCTTTCTGAGTTCTTGCATGATATAGCTTTATTGTAGCCCATTTCTTTGAGTCTATGAAATAAACCTGCCCCCTCTCCTATTGTATCAATGAAACAAAACGAATTAGGATTGTTTTTTAGTTTATTAGCAATCACACCCGTGAAATGTGTATAGTCTACGCTTCCAGTACCTGTGTAACTTTCAATCGGATAAACATAATTATCTTTACGTTCGCATATCACAGATTTGTCTTTGCCCATTCCTGCCACATCAGCCCCAAATATACTATCAGTTGTTCTAATGTCTACTATTTCCTTCCAGCGTTCATTTGCTTGTAATATCCATTCAATAGGTATTAAAGTGCCTTCTGAAATTTTCGGAAACATTCCCAATACTTTAACTCTGAAAATGTCATCTGGTCGGTAGTATTCGTTTTCAAACTCGAAATCGCCATTTCCTTCATTAAATTCATTTTTAGTTATTTTAGTACACCATGTTTTTACTTTATCAACTATCCATTCATAATCAACCTGTCCGGATATAATTTCTTTTTTTGCTAAAACATTTGGAGCATCCAAAGAGCTTAATCGGAATTTATTAAAACGTGGTGAGCGATGGGAATTTGCTGCATATCCGGTTGATGTATTACCGTTCATTACAAGCAATAATCGTGAATTTCCTTGTAAGTTTCCTTCAATCGCATAGAATATAGTATCAGGCAATCCGGTCGCCTCTGTAACTACAAACATGGTGTTTGCTGCGTGAAACCCCGACCAAGCCTCGTGATTATATTCATCAGCTTTGAATCCTGTTAAAAACCATTCATCATAGTCGGTGCGTATGTCGTAGCCTGTTAATCGTGCTGGCAATACTTTTGCGTTGTTAATAAGTCGCCTTACTTCAGGTATCATAATGTTTTTCACCTGTCTGTCGGTTGGAGCAGTTAATGCTACCTTAGTGTTTTTTATCAAACTCCCATCTTTACCAAAAACTGGTGTAAGGTATAAAAAACAAACGGCTGCAACGGCTGCAACATAGTCTTTACCTCTTGCAGTTCCCGAAACAACCGTAGTCATTTTATTTATTTGTACTGAATGCAGTATTTCTTGCTGCTGTTTATCCAAATTTGCTTTTAATACATCTTTTGCGAATAAACACCAATCATTTTGCCATTTTTTGAATATGTCAATGTCGTTACTCATCTGTTTTAGAAGCGCGTTGCATTAAGTCAAGGAATGGATTGTTTGTTTCTACAACCGATTTTTCCGCTTTACCGTGGTTACATGATAAAAGAAACTTAACAAATCCGCTATTCATTTTATCAAATGCAGCATATTTTGTAAGCTTAACCTCCTCTATTTTTTTAGCTATAACAATAAGATTCGAAAACGAGGTAAATTTTTTACTTAAATATGATATTGTTTGAGGTGTTATTTTACCTGCATATTTAACGTGTTTTTTTAAATAAAGGAAATCCTCAAAGAAAATATTTTTATCTTCATCTTTGAGCCAATCAATTATATCATCAGCTAGTTTCAAAGCTTCTGGCTCTGTCCATTTTTCTGCGGCTTTATTACCTGCTTCAAATTGTTTACCATCTTCGGGCTTTATTCCCCCTTTACCTCCAACTTTTCTTTTAACGTCATCGTTTGACATAGTTTATTTTTTTTTACTGTTTATTTTAAAAAGGCGCACCTGATTGAGCTTGTGTAACTCCAACAAATTTTTTTCTTTTTGATGCTTTAGTACTTTGGTCTTTATATTGATTTATTTTCTTTGCACCTGCTTTTGAAATTCCATTGTAAGCCATAATATTTTATTTTTATAGTTTACACAAATATAAATTACTTTTTTGCTTTTTTGTTTGGTTTTTCGATATTTTTATTAATGATGCTTTGTTTGTCTATTATTTCTTGATGAAACTCCCTATAGAAGTTATACGTTTCTTTGCTTGTATCAATTACAATTTGCTCTATATTCTGCGAACTTCTCATGTTAGCACTACCGTATATTGTTATGTATATATGCTCAGTTTTTATCTGAAATATTTTAGTGTGAATACGTGATACTGCTAACTGGAATTTATTACCTATATCGCAACGCTCAAAAATAGCATTTATTAAATTTTGTCTTTCATGTGAGTAAAAGTAATCTGAAACTATCAAATTAAGCTCTTTTACATACCCTCCTTCGATTAAATTTCTCATTGAGTCTATATTTTCGAGACTTAATGAAAGTGTGCTAATTGTGAGGTCTTCTATAATTAGATTATATTTCTTTGCAAGTGCTTCAATAAGCTCACCAGTTATAAAGTTACCTGATAATATGCAATGATATTGTTGTTCTTTTCTTAATTCGAGGTCTTTATTAGTTTTTCGCAATTTTCGTATTTCGTTCCCTGTGTAAAAACTCCTTTAATCAAAACGGGTTTGTTATACCGTTTATTTTCGTCAAAGTCTAAATCCAAATCAATGTCGAAATTTTTTGTATCAAAATCCATATCCTCGAACTCTATATCAAAGTCCGAGGTTTCTTTGTCTTTATTCATTTTCTAAGGCTTTTTTATAGTTTATTACTTCACTTTTAACTTTAGACCAGAATATGCAACCTAATTCTGTGATTAGTTCATATTCGTCTGTTGTATTGTTATAGTTTATATTCATAAATTGAGAGAATGTAGGTTAGTTGGTTCATAGTTAGTTAATTTCTTTTGGATTCCCCCAAATATACCCTTCACTTAATTTAGTCGTTTGTAATTTATAACCCACCTTTTCAAATTGAAACATTTTAGTTACATTTTTTCGTTCATACTTATTACGTCCAGTTACGCTGCATATTCCTGTTTCGTGATTAAATGTTTTTTTAATATTTGCGCGCGTAAACGGGTTGAATCTACTTGCGTTTGAATCGTAAGGCATTACATCGCAATAACTATATTTATAATCTTTTTTATAATTACTCACCACTTCAATTTCTTTTCCTAAAAATGTCTCTATTTCATTAATTTTTGATTCAGTTAAATGAGAGATGTTTGTTGAGTTTAAATTTTCTATTTTCATGACCTTTAATTTTTTTGTTAAATGATTAGTTAATTATTATGATGTAAAGATAATACATTTATCAATCGAAGTCAAGCTTTTTATGGTTTTTTTTCGGCTTAAAGCGAATTATTTTTGCTTTTATTCATTATTTTACTTTTCATTTTAGACAATTTATCCAAATTCTTTTTTGCTTTTTTTAATGCTTCATTCGGTTCTGGTGGATTTGTCATAAGCTCAATAAACTCTTTTTGTCTTTCTAAATCATTTATAACTACTTCAAATTCATGAATTATCTTTGAATTATGATACTTGAGTAAATCCACAAATTCTTTTTGTTTCTTAAATCTATTATCCTCATGAACTATATTTAAATTATAAAATATCATTAATATTTCGGTAGTCTTAATTGTTCCAATACTTTCAACTGAAAAATACTTTTGTAGGCTATCGTAGCTTATTCCGGTTTGCTCATGCAAGTACTTAACCGTGTGCTTACATTCTTTTCTTTTTTCATTTATGATGTTTTTTATATAGCTCATGTTATTAGATGTTAAAGTGTATTACTGTGATTATTATTGGAATTGCTGCGAGAATTATCATTGTGATAAATGCTATTAATACTTTATCTGGTTTTTTCATTTTATGAAATATAAATAATAAATACTATTATTGACATAATTGCTACAAAAGCAGTAAATCTAATTGCATAGCGTATTTTAATTAAAAGAGGTGTTTTCATATTTCTCAAATTAGCCCTACTTGCATAACTGCAAGAAAGGCGGTTAATACTATGATACTTCCAATTACTGAGCAAATAAGCTCTGTTTTATTTTCTCTGTACTTTTCTGAAAAGATTGTGAGAATGTAGTGAAGTTGGTTAGTTTTCATAAGCTTTTTTAGTAATGTAGTCGTAATTGTTCATCTGTCCCATCAACATAAATAATTATTTCTTTATTTGTTGTTACTATTTTAAAATCATATCTATTATGCTTTACTCGCATTTTCTTTATGAATATTTTTATTTTTATCCACTTTAACATAATTTATGGGTTTAATTAATAATTTTCGTTTAATATTTTTTGGTTTTCATCAATGATTGCAATTTGGTTTTTATATTCATTAATCACTTCATTTAATTCTTTTGCCTCCCACACTTCCATTTCATTATTTAATAAAGTATATTCAATATTTATGATTATTAGCTCTATTTGTTCTTTTGTTGTACCTTGGTAAGTTGCTTGATTTTTCATAACCTTTAATTTTTTTGTTAATTTCTATGATGTAAAGATAATACATTTATCAATAGAAGTCAAGCTTTTTATGGTTTATTTTCGGCTTTAATCGGATTATTTTTGCTTATTTTCATTTTCTTATTTTGTTTGTAATTTTACATCAGTTCTTATCTCAAATCCTGCTTTATTGTGAAATTTTATTGTATCATTTTTTTCTACAAATTTAAATCCATCCGGTTGATATTCAGAAAAACAAATATCCGGATGAAAATTAATACTAATTATGTATTCTAGCATATCATCAAGCGATTTTAAACCGATTAATTCATCTTTTATTCCTAGTTGCTTATTTTCCTTGTAAACATTGTACATATCACTATGTTTACTAGGTTTCATTATAAATCCTAGCGAACGAAAGAAAGTACGGTTAATATGCTCTTTACCCATGTTTTCGATTATGTACTTCTTTTTTGCTTCGGGTGTAAGTTTTAGATACTTTTGAAGTCTTGTTTTTTCGGTTGCTGATATTTGATGTTTCATGTTATATTTAATTTAATAAGGTAATTTTTCTTTTTTAGATTCTTTTATTTCATTCCAATCGCGCTGCAATTTTTCTTTTATAGCAGCGCGAATAAACTGAGACACATTAACACCGTAATTTTCGAGTACTTTTAAACTATCATATTGAATTTTATTGATTAAAATATGCTTTCTGATAGTATATTGATATTCTGATTGTTTCGGCATTTTATGTGTATATTTATGTGGTATATAAGGATGTTATGCACAAGTTTAAGACCGTGCCAACTTTGAAAGCCATTGCGAATAAATTTCAGTCGCTATGTTTGCTGTCATTACAGGCGGAACACTCATTCCGACAAGGTAAGGAACTTTATTTCCTTTAAAATCATAATCCAACGGATAAGAACCACCTTTTTTAAATGAATCGTCAGAAATAAAATGCCCGTTCTCAAAGTCATAAATTCCACCTTTGCTTGTTATTGTTGGTAGTGGTAATTCATCCTTTGCAAAAACATCACTAAAGCACGAACCACTACCATTTAAGCGCTCTGTAATATCTCCAAAACTTGTATCATTTGGCTCTCTTTTTGTCCAGCGTTCATAATACAATTTGCTTGCAATCCTTCCAAGTTCTGTTTTAATAGAGCCATAGTTTATTTCAGGTTCATTAAATTCCATTTTTATTTCGGGCAAAATATCAAATAAGTTCATTTGTTTTAAAAATGGTTTTGCCAAATCTTTACGCAATGCAATAAAAAACACACGTTCACGCCTTTGTGGTACACCCATTTTTGAGGCATCTAAAAGCCAATGTTGGCAATAATAACCAGCTAAATCAAACTCTCTATAAATTTGCCTTACATATTGTATTGCATCACCTAAAAGTAGTCCTTTTACATTTTCAGCAACCACAACTTTAGGTTGTAATTTCTTTGCCAAATCATAAAGTCAAACAAAGTATCTAAAACCTGCATTGCTGCCTTCTCTAAAAACCTTATCTTTGTCTTTCACGGTTTCCAGCCATTGAAAAACTACTGCAAGGTGGCGAACCGTCCAAAATATCCAGTTCATAAAGTTCCTGTGGCAAATCTTCACGCATTTTAAAGGTTTGTATTGGCTCTAAAAAGCATATTTTGGGTTGTGGTTAGCTTTGTATGCTTCAATCTTTTAGGGTCAATTCATTGATCCTATCACATCAAAACCAGCTAATTTATAACCTTGACCCCGCAACTCTTTTTCCTTTGTAATCATGCCCCCCCCCCCGCGGCTTGTTCATAATTAACGTGTTTTTCGCTTATTTCAACTAAAATTCTATTTTCTTTTATAGCCATTGCATAAGCTCGCTTATCAAAGAATAAAAGCTTGGTCTGCTATTATTAGTATTATTTCCTTGTTAGCTTTTCGGTTTTGGGTGTGGTTCGGATCGTTTCATAGTTTGGTATTCTTATCACATCCCATAAAAGCGTTCTTGTTAACGGTCTCGAGCACCATATCTTTTAGCACTTCAATTCCTCGTGAATAAGGATAACAACTTTGAATCTCATACACCTTTGGTTAGTTGGTTTGCCTTATCAAACTCAAAACAGCGAAGCAAGGTATTAGTTGCTCTAAAGCCAAAACGTTGTAGCCAATGTTAATAAGACACTGCCATGTCTTTGCTGATTAGTCCAAAGACATCAAAATGCCATTCTAAAAGTTTTTGGATAACTCGATAACTCCATGTTGCTGGGTTTAACCCAATCATTTCACCAGGATAACTGAGTTTTAATGTTAAGCTAGGAATAAAACTATGTCCTTCGTGCGTTATCTCATTTTGAATCCATGCCAACGGTCGGAGATGTATGTCTATTTCATCTATTTCTTGAAAATCAAATGAATAGTTTTGTCCAACCCTCAAAACACCGCCTATTTCATTGTCATTAACAAACCACTCATCGACAACGCCGATTTTATTTGCATGTTCATTAGGATACTCGCTATCTAAATTTAATCGACCAATTGAACTTAATGTCGCTTTAATCCCATACGGGAAATATGGCGATAAATCTTTAATTTCTAATTTCTGTTTCATTTGTTAATATTTAATCTAAAACTATAAAAAAACACTGGCTACAACACGCAATATAGCAAATGGCTGGTTCTGTGAGTGTTTCATCGGCATCTCTCGCATTGGCATTACCATTTAACAAAAAAGGGAAGACTGTCGTAAACAGGGCTAACTTGGTCTTACCCGGGGTTCTTTTTGTTAATAAACCAGCCCACGCCAAACAACAAATAAGCAGGGGGGGTTGCGGCTTGTTTACTCGGGGGGGGGGGGGGCCCCCTGCCTATTCTTAGCCTCAGCCGTTAGCGGTTATTAAAACGACCGAACGCATCCAAACATTCCTGAACTGAATTATGTGTTTCAGAAAATTCAGAATACCAGCGTTTATCCATTCTTGGTTCTTCAACTGATGCAAGGAATGTTTTTCCTCCGTCCATTGTAAAAATTGAATACTTTCTACTATCTGTTTTCTTTTCGTAAGCATAACAGAAACCTGGTCTTTGTTTGTTTTTTACAAGTTTAAATTCATTTAAGTTCATAATGATAAGATTAACAACAGCTAACACTAAATATAAAATATACGGGTGTCAGTGGTATTTTGAACGGTACTACCTTTAATTTACTTTTTTGTACCGGGATAGGATACCGCTTTTAATCCCGTACATTTCATATTTTTAACGTTATAGCCCATTAAACGGACGGCTTCGATGCGTACATTTCGGCATTGAAAATTGAATGTAGCTTTTCAAATTGGAAAGATGAATCAGTTTTAATGTATCCATTTTCAGCAATAAAGCCTTTGATAAAAATTTTAAAAGCATCTTGCAGTTTATTGTTAAATCTGCGTTCAGATACATTTTTTATTTCACCATATTTCAATATTTCTTCAATCATCCATTCATAACCACGGAATCCACTTGTCGGGCATTTTCTGTTTTTAGTTACTGAAACATTTGCACACCACCCATCACCAAAATTATAGTAAAAACTTTTCCCATCTAATTTATCGGCAGTTGCTTTGTCAACATTTCTAAATGCAAAATGTCCGCCTTTATTTCCTGTGTCAACACCATTCCAAGCATTATTGTTTGGCATTGTAATTTCAAATCTTAAATTCATAATGAAATATAATTAACTGGCTATAACCAGTGGTATAGTTAATTGCCGTGTTAGTGCTAATTTAAAGCGTTACCACCCGCTTGTAATTCTGTGTAAATTGATAGGAAAGTAGCCGCAATCGGAACTAACCATACCACCAACGTTAATACTGACTATTAGGAAACATTACCATTTTATCAATAGCCATATCTTTGTCGATTAAATCAAACAAATCAAGCTTATGTTTGTTCGAGAAATTCCATGTTTTTAAACTCATATCGTCTAAATCTAGTAATTTTAGATGATAATCTTGCAATTCAGATCTAACGTTTGAATCTATTTCTACATTGTAATCATAAGCAACGCATGATATTCTAGTCAAAATAGGCTTGTCTGTCTGTTTTTCAGTAATTACATTGATATGTACACCTTCAAAGTCTCTACCTAGATATATTTTACCGTTGTTTATTCCGTTAAGTTTACGCGGATGATACTCTAAGCCGTTTTGCTCCGTTCTTTGTTTCATTGCTTCATTAACAAAATATAGATTGTAATGAATGTAGTTTGAATATATTTTATATAAGTTCATGTTATGTTAGTTTTTAAATGATAAATCGCTATAATCGGTTTCTTTAGTAATGTTTTGCGTTTCTAAACAATAGTCGCATTTACCGCAATGAGGTTGTGGATTGTCTGTTAAATAATATTCCAATACGCTTAATTGAGAGGCAATCCACATAATCTCATCATTTAATTTTTCTTGAGGTATTTTAACAATTGCTTTTCTAGGCGGTTTTTGCTTTGTTGCTACTGCTATATAGCAATCTTTCTTAATTCCGGTTATATTTTCAATTATTTTTTGATAAACCCCTAGTTGTAAATCATAGCCCCAAGCTTCTATAAATGGTACGTATCCAAGTCCTTTTATATATTCAGGATTCATAGTTGCCATAACCTTTAAATCTATTATTTTGTCGCTTTGTTCAAAGTCTAGTTTCGCAATTATTGGCAATCCAAATAGTTCAGTTTGGTAAATCTTTTGCTTTTCTCCTTTCATAAATTGCATGAATAATGAATCGCGCTCAATGTATTTAATTATTATGTCAGCATGTTGATAGTCTGCTTTTAACTCGCCAGTTTTACTATTATATATTTTAGGGTTGTTTTCTTTAAATTGCTCCAAAGCACCTTCATAATAAGCATCTACATAAGATCCTATTAACAAAGCTTTATCATCTTTATCAAATTGCGACTTCCATCCGTTTTGTTTTGCTTTTGCAGCAGCCGGACAGCCTGATTTATCACTATTTGCCGTTCCGATTATTTCTTTTATAGAAGTTGCGCTCAGATATTTTGAGCGCACTTCTTTACTGTAGTAATTTTCGTTTGTTACTTGCATAACGAAAACATTTTTTCATTATACAACGTTTCAAGTTCCGGTGTAGCTAACTGGTCTTTAACTATTTCTAGTTCGGAGACTGTTTTAGATTTTTCAATGATATTCTTTATGTTTGATTCATTTTCAGGTTTTGTTTTTATCAACTCATAAGGCAAATCCTGAACTTCTCCGTCTGTTGTTTCGCAGCCTGTTATTGCTTCATATAACCACTTCCTAGCCTTTCTAGTCGCCTTACCTATAATTGCATCAACTGAGGTATAAGAATCCATTTTTAAGGCAATTGGTACTTTAACAGAATTTGAATTGCCTTTGTAAGTGTATTTAATATTCATTTCAATTGCTGCACTTGTTTTATCGTTAGCAATTCTAGGTAGTTCATTAATTATTGAATATGACAACCCTTGAATATTACTCAATAAGTAACCATAACCCTCACGTGTGATGTATGCGTTTCCTGCAATAATATTAAAGTGATTTCCAACTGGCTGTACACCCATTAAAACAGCTTCAATCAAGCAACGTTTAATTATTTCTTTACTATAAGAATCTCCTTTAGTATCTTTGTCTGTTTTGAACCCAAGTCTACTACCTTTCATTGCAATAATAGGTTTCATATAGTCGTCTGTTAACAGACTTTCTAAAACTACCATTGCTTCACTTAATTTGAATGCTTTCTCGAATCCTGTAAGGTTATTTGCTTCTAAACCTTTTGCAATTCCTTCATTTAATAATTTAATACTGTCGTTTTCCATGTTATATTTGTTTTATTTAATACTTTTCAATACGCAAATATAGTTCTTTTTGCTTATTTTGCAAGTTTTAATGTGTTTTATTTTATATTTTTTCAAATATTTTTATATCAGAATAAATATATTTAATTGGCAATTCAGGCTCTACACTATGAACTTCATATTTAAAACAGTCGGCAGTAAAAGACCTTTCGCAACTACCTGTTAATGTAACTTTATATTTTCCTATTGATTCATGCACTATACGACTAAATTCGTCAATGTGTACTACTTGTAATTCACTCATATTTTTATTTTTTACATTTTTTCAATCGCATCTCCGTCTGCAATCATTCCGAATACATCATAATGCTCAGAAAGACACCACCTCATTAAGCAATAAGGACAACTTTTAAAATGTTCGACTAACAGATTCTCGGGGCAGCTTTCATATCGGTTAATAAAATCAGTTACAGCATCAGATATTTTCTCTTTATCATTTTCGTTTTGTAAAATGTACGGAGTGAAATCTATGTCTGTAATTGGTTTTAGGTATGGTTTAATATTTTCTATTTTAACTTCTGGTTCAATGTGTTTATAAAAGATACCAGTGCCTATAGTGTCTATTGAGTGTAATGTTCTAATATAAACTCCATCAATATTACATTCTACGTAATTATGCAAATAAGCCGTTAGTTTTTCTAGTTTATTCATAGTTCTAAATTTTATAAATTATACAATATTCTTGTTTACAAGCTGATTTAATTGATTCTTTGGGTGTATTGCATGAATAAGGAATATATACATCAAAAGGACTTGAACCACCATTATAATCTGGCATTATATAATTCCTAAATCCATATCCGTTAATACTTTTACAATTATACGAAATATCTTCTGTTACGTCCAGAAGTTTTACCTTCATATAAAATATTATCTAATTTGCCTAGAAATAATTGGGCGAAGCTGTAATACATTCATCTGATGTATCAAATCCTTCAATCCAAATATTATCTTTTATGTTTACTTTATTCATAACTTTCAATTAATTTGTTAATAAATTCTATTCTAGGTTTTAGTAGTCGAGGATGCCAACAAAAGCCTGAATGCCATTTATACGGATAATTTTTGTTTAATAAATCTCTCAATTTACAATATTCATACACTGTAATTAATCGTTCATTAAATTCGATAAAAAATATACTTTGGCAAATTCCTGAAATCATTTTACTCTCGAAATTTTCATGCATCCAATCACGTAGGATGATTAATAGTTCTTTTTCGGTTCTCATTGTTTGTTTGTTACTGTGTTTTATACGTATATTTATTACTTATATAAGGATGTTATGTGCCATTTTAAAGAGCGACACTACTCTCTACTTCATTTCCCCAAACATCCCAACCTTCACGGGTTTTACGGGCAAATAATTCTATTTTGTTTCCTTCTGCTTTCATGTCAATTATGTCAAATAGTGTTTGTGGTTTTACGCTGTGCCCGTTTGACCTACTATAAAATATATCTGGAATATCTTCAATGTATGTTTTGCACGCCTTGCCACTTTTAGTCCATACCATTTTCCCTTTAAACCCATAAAGGCAAAGTTCTGTTTGTCTAAAAAAACCGTGAGCATGAAGTCCATGTCCTTTGTTCCATGTTATTGCCACATGAAATTTAAATCCCCAATGTCTCATTAACATCAAAGCATCTTCTAATCTTGTGTGTGTAGTCCACAGAAACAAATTGCAATCTTCATCAGATATTTTGCTTATAGGCATGTTTTTTAAAAAGTCAATATTTACAGTATCATACTGTTTTTCTTTTGTCATACCCCAGCCACTACTAAAATCAATTTCCCATGCTGGGTCAGCCACTATTGTTTTATATTTCTTCATATTTCTAAATTAAATTCGTGAATAAAAAACGGCACATAACAGCAGATAGGCAATATAAAAGCCACCAACATTCTACTAACCTAAAACATTCTGCAAGGCTTTTACATCGCCTATCTGCAACACGTTAGCGGCAACATTAAATCCAGCTACTCGATACATTCAGTACTCTAAAAGTATATTTCAGCATTTGGATAAATTCATTAATATTGAACTTATCTTTTACGTTTTCATAAATCGCATTTGCCAAAATGACTTCTTTTTCAGTTTCAAACATTAAATTTTTAATTTCTTCAATATCTGAAAAGTAGTATTTAACCTCTCCTTTTTCGTGTTTAACAGAAATAAAAGGATATTCGTCTTTGTAAGCACTTGAAAAATGACTTCTTATCATCATTCTTTCGTTTAATTTAATCCCTCTTTCTTCAAGAAGATTCCATGCTTTGTCGTGAAGTTCTTTGTTCATAGTTTTATTTCAATTAATTATTTACTTACTATATCTTTTATCGACTTGAACTTATTATTATGTTTGGCAAGTTGTTTAGCACCTTCATCGGTAATTAAATCATAAAACCACTTAGTTATATATCCTTGTTTGTATGCTTCGTCTACTGTTAAATGTTTTCCTTCCTCTTTTGTTTCAGGTTTATATTGCTGTGATTGTTCTTTCTTTTTTGTTTCGTTTTGCTTTTCTGTAATTATCTGAGTAGCATTTTTTTTAATCCAAAACGTTTCGTTTTTAATTTCAACCTTTTCGTAATGATTCCAAACACCGCCATCATTTACGATTTTAAGCATCTCGTTTCTTGTATAAAGTTTCTCTCTTTTGTCAAACGAAAGAAACTGTGCTATTGTAGGATTAGGATAAACGCATGTATCAATCACATGAGCCACTGAATCCCGAAGCCTTTTATCAGTAAACTTATTATCTCTGATTCTCTCTGAAAACAACAAATAAAACTCAGGAGGCAAAGACGGAAATGAACATTTTATGTTTGCTATCTGTTTTATAATTTCTTCCTTGCTTAGTTTGTCCTGATAATGCGATATAAAGTTTTCGCCTTGCTCATTAGTCCAAATCTGCGAATTGACTTGAAACAATGTCGGTAAGTTGCTGCATGGTTGCTCCGGTGCTGAATATTCCATTTTTTTCTGTTTTTTGTGAATCTATCAAAAGTTTATTAAATTTTTCTCTTAAGGTCTTAAACGAGAGTATATTTTTTTTCCAACTAAAATCGCCCTTTGGTTTTTCATTTTCTAAGAATCCGAATACTTTTATTAAATTTTCTAATGTGTGTTTATCGGTTTCAATTATATGTCTTATTTCATCAATTGCACTTCCTTTTGTTTTTTCAACATGAACAGTACTTGCTCCAAAGTCTTGTAAGTTTCTTATGAATAAATCTCGAAATGAAATAGCAGCATTATAATATCTTTCATTTAAGTGAGGGTAGTCAGAAATGTTAATTTCTGATAAAAGACGTTTCTTATAACTATTATTTAATTCTTTACTTTCTTTATATTCTTTACTTTCTTTAGTTGTGGACTGTTGCGTTTCTGTCGCGTTTTGTTTCCGTTTTGATTCCGTTTTGTTTCCGTTTTCTATTTGCTGATAACTATCATAATTACAGACTAATAGCCGTGTTGTAACCGTTTCATTAACCGTTTTAATCATGTTGTCACTTTCAAGCATACTGAAATAATTGTTTACAACTGTTTTTGATACTCCCCAACGTTCGCCCCACGACTTTAAACTCATCAAACATTCACCTCTATTACATTCAAATACTTTATATCCTATTGAGACTCTTTTAGACTCATAATTTGCCATTAATAGTATATCTATCCACCATTTAAATTTAATAGGGTCTTTAAATATCCAATGATTATTTATTGAGCGGTTTATTTTAATCCATCCTGACATATATTGTTTAATATTTTCACTGATTAATACAAAAAAAATTACTCTTTAATTAGTTGATAACTTCCTATTTTTTTACCCTCTAATTTCTTGCGCTTTAATTGCTGATATACATTTTGCACACTCATATTATGCTTAATAGCATAGTCTTTTACTGGTATGTATTTTTCTTTTTCCATTTTACAAATATAGTTTAATATTTTAAATTACAATGAATGTTTATTATTTATTTTTAAATTATTTTACATAACAGAGTAACTTTTTGCTACTCTGTTAATTTTTATTGTAGGGATTTACCTATTTTTAAACATATCAACTTAACAAACATATAAGCTAATATATAGTGTTTATTTTCCGATTTGCAAATATTTTATATCGTTATTTTATACTTTCAAAATAAAATATTATAGGTTTTAATGTCTCTTGAATCAGTCCGTATTTTTTAGCCATTCTGTAATTAGCAGAATATATATCTAACCGTCTAACTTGCTCGTATATTTCATTCCTAAATGTCTCTATATCATGTGCTGACTTCCATTTATTGCAACTTATACATGAAGGGTTTAAATTATCATCATGATTAACATCAGATTCAGTTAAATGTGTCAGAAAATATGGAACTCTTTTTTTATTTCTAACATGTTCTATAAAAAATGTTTTAGGAATAATATGGTCTATGTGCATTTGACTTAACATTATTTCACATCCACAATAAGCGCATTTACCATTATATTTTTGATGTATTTTTTCTCGTTGTTGTTTTGCAAATATGTTATATCGTTATTTTATAATTAAATATATGGTTAAAGTTCTTTAATGCGATTTGTAGCAATTACAACAATCTATTTTTAACACACACTTGAAGTACTATACTGTACGTTGTGTTTTTTCATGCTATTATTATATATAGATTGTACGCATTTACCATGTTTGGAAAATAACCATATATTTAATTTATATCGTTATTTTATAAAATTCGTCACCTATTTTTATACATCCTGATTCAAAAGCATCTACTTTCTGAGCCAGTGCCGGAATTATATTTTCTTTTCTGATTTCACGATAATCAGGTACTTTGTCGAAAACTAGCATTGTCAAATCAGCATAGAAGTTTTTCATGTTTTCAATGAAACTTTTCATATCTATTTCTTTGTTCACGTTAATTAAAGCCTTTGATAATACCATTGATGACTTGTATTTTTTTAAAGCGTTTTTGTTTGCTTCAATTTTTGCATCAAATATCT
Source organism: Bacteroidales bacterium (assembly GCA_016714605.1). GTDB lineage: Bacteria > Bacteroidota > Bacteroidia > Bacteroidales > UBA1715 > JADKDL01. Next base: position 41,811 of record JADKDL010000017.1, read on the forward strand.
TTTTAATGTTGTATTTTTCAAGACCAGTTAATTTAATGTCTTTTTTACTGCTTTCTATTGCTGCTTCATTTTGCTTGTTTAAGTCTCGAAAAACCTCTTCTATGTATGTTAAAGCGATGTTTTCAAATATAGTTCCGTTAAAGATGTTTTTCTCTATTATGTATTGATTTGACATGTTATTAATAGTTAGTATGTTACTGTAGTTTATACGTATATTTATTACAGATTCAAGTAATGATTGTTTTTTTAGTTTGCATGTTAATTTAAATATTCCGAGTTATCAAACTTATTGCCGATTACCTCGCAATAGTTAAGAAAGTCTTCTTGTATTTCATCGTAAAATGTAAATGGAAATTCGTATATATATTTACTTTTACTTATGAGTTTATAACCAAAACAAGCTTTTTCTTCAATCCATACAACTAGATAAATTAAATCTTTATTGCCTTTTTTAAATCTAAATATCTCATTATGATAAATCTTAGTACATTTTTTATCTTTCAATCCAGTAAACTGAGAGATTGTGTCCGGTTCTATTTCATAATTTTCGATAATATCAATATCGAAGTCTTCCGCATATATATATTTACTGTCGAATGTCGGAACTCCAAACAGCCACTCTCCGGTTGTTTTCTTTTTTGCTTTGTAGTCTAAGTTTGCCATATTCTAATAAATTAAGGTTATTACTAAGAATGCGATTATAAATCCTACTATTCCTAAAACAGTCAATAGAACTGAGAGAATTAGGGAATCTTTGTCAAAGTCCGAGTTTTCGTATTCGTTGTTCATATTACTTTACTATTTGTCGATTAATTACATCAGGCTTAATAGTGCCTCTAATTTGTTCTAATATTTCTGACTTTGTTAATTCTAATGTTCCGAGTAATTCAATTGCTGAAAAGCCTTTGTTTATTCGTCTCATTGTCTGTTTTCCTTTTTCGTCTATTGAAACTACTATCGTGTATACTTTTTCATGTTTACTTACTTTTTACTTCCTGATAATTAACCGAGTCTCCTTTATCTCTAAAATCCTTACTACAATTCTTAGTATAACCTAAGCAATCTTCTTTGTTTTGAAAATAGCAGCCATTACAGCCGCCTTCGCATACTTGCAGCTCAATGTATTCGTATGTGAATATAGTGCCTATTGGGAGTTGTGTTTTCATATCAATAAGCTATTGGTGTGTTATTATGTGGGTAGCGTTGGATGTTTGAGTCGGTGCAATGAGTGTAATAGAAAGCATTTTCAAAATTAAATATTCTATTTTCTATACTTTTATTGCTAAGAAGTCTTTTTAAATTATCTATTTTATAAAACTTACCTCTCCATTCAACCTCTGTATTGTCTACAGGCATACCGTCTGCGACCCATTTAAGATATGTTTCTCTATGATTTCTAATTGATATAATCGAACATTCGCCTTTATCGGAAATATGTCCAATTACATCATTACCGTACTTTACACATAGATAGTTACTATCACCTACTTTTAAATGCAACTTCTTACTTTCTTCATAAGTCACTACTACCTGATTATCTATAATTTCGTGAGAAACTACCTTAATATCTTCTGGCAGTTTAAATGCTACTTTTTTCATATTATTTAT
>JADKDL010000018.1 GCA_016714605.1 Bacteroidales bacterium
CAAAGCATATAGATACGATTGATGAAAACAAGAATACAATAAATTTGGTGGCTATAAGGATTCGCGTGTTTTGATAATGTGGAAAAAGTTCGCTGTTGCCGCATCTGTTTCTTATTGCCGTTGGCATAAGTATCTTTATATTTTGAAAATGAATAAATCTGGAAGTTGCTATTGCCCAACAAGCAGAATCAATTTCTTATATTTCCTGAGAAAGGCAGGTACAAAAGATTTTATATTACCAGATAGTTCAACAGTGGTTTTGAACAACAATCAAACTGTTGTTTTTTGAAATCAAAAATCAGAACGATTGGTGAAATTAGAAGGAGAAGCTTTTTGATGTTCGTCGCAATCGGAAAAAAACTTTTAAAATTCAAACAAAAAGTATTTCAATAGAGGTGCTTGGTACAAGTACATATTGTAAATGCACATTTAGATCAAAATTACGAAGAAGTAAGAGTGCTTTCCTGGTACTTGCTTCAAGGTTACATCAGCATTAGATACAGTTAACGTTAAAGCAATCAGATTGCGGTGTTTGATAAATTGAAAAATGAATTATCGTTCCAAAATTATTATGACAAAATGATATAGCTTCTGGCAAACCAATGAACTTGCTTTGGAAGCACCGAATTAAGCAAAGTAGCAATAAAACTTTCTTACTATTTGATAAGAAAATAATTATGTCGCCGATTCAGCAATTTCACATTATCCGTTATGTAGCAAATTTTAGTTCCTTGATTTAAATTCGGTTTTAACCTTATTACAACTTATTAGATATTGGAATAGAGCACACTGATAGCGTTATTTTGCTAAAAAGCAATCTACTGTAATAGATTTTTTTAGAAAGTTTTTAAAAAATAATTAAAACTCAATATTTTGTATTTTCTTTATATTTGCTGTTATATAAAGAATAATAATAAAGTAGTAATATGTGTGATGTTTGAAAGACTTGTCTTAATTATAATTTATGCTTATTAGTCAATCTGTCTGCGCAAAATGGCATACCAATACTGCACAATCCTTCCGCTATCCAAAAACAGGAAGCATTTCCTTCCAGAACCAAAAAAATTCCTGCAGTATTCAAAGAAAATTGAACGACTGGCAGATGTTCGTTTTAACATAACACTTTACCATTGTTGAGTAAAACCTTGAGGCTGCTTCTCCCAAGTACACATCAATTAAATGATTTTGGTGAAAACATTGATTGATGATTCAGATTTGGTTTTTATGAATTTTGGTAATACATAATTCCATCAAGGCGAAGAGATATTCCACAAGGGACACTTTTTCAGAGCGATTCAAGACGAAAAACGGGTATAGCTCATGAAAAACTGCCATAAATGATACACTTATCATACATGATACTATTACTTATATCGATATGGTTAAATTTTCTTCATTACTTTGATACCCCGTTGTCAAGGTACGTGAAATATAAAAAGGAAAGAGCGCCAGGAGTATCAAAAGCAAAAAAAACAAATAAAATAAAAGCAATTTATTATGCATTTGAAGGTTTTCCAAGTTATCATTAGGTCACAATTCCTTAAAATGATGTTGCAAAATTAAGTTTTGGATCCGCAGTTTGCCCTTTTCAAAGAATTTTAAAATGTAGGTTTGGGAGAAGATTAGGCGAGTTTTAGTGCAAAATGGAGCATCGGTTTATTTTAAGCAAACTACCAAGTTTAGATTCTACAGAACATAATGAAGAAGCGAATAGAAACTATTATTAGAGAATCAGCACACTATTATTTAAAGATTAATGAAGTATTAAAAAGCTATTATTTTATATGATACAATAAATTTCACCTTATCCGGTAAAATGGTATACTTATAATAAAACTACAGAAACCATAGAAGAAGACATGACACATTCAATTACATGATTACTTTTTGCCATTGCGTTTTTGCTATAAAACACAATCGAGAAAAAAGGTAGATTTTTCTTTAGTAGTAACCTTATCAACAGCACTTAGAATAAGTAGCCGGAGCATATTATAGTACCAAGGAATCTGCTTTTATTCAAACTGAAAGCAAAAGTGCATCATTTTCATTGTTTTTAGGACTATCGCCAACAATTATTTTTAAACTAAATAAAATTGCAAATTTTCTTATGTTAGTCCGTGTATTCAAACATCGTTAACACCTTCATTTCTAATGAAAAAATTATTATTCACTATCTGCCGGTATTGCACTAGGAGTTTCAATATCATTATCCAAATGATATTGAACATAAAAATGTATATAGTTTTATTAGTAACCTGCTGTTTTTTACAATTCAGTAAAATTGAATCTACATTTTTTTGTATTATTGCAAATTAAATTCGTACAGGGTTAATCAAAAAAAAATGACACAATTTATTCGATTATTTTTCTCATCTCTTATTATCGTTTTTCTACAATTTAGTTTGTCGGCACAAGAAATAGGAAGTGAAAAGAGTGAAACATTTGTAATAGAAAAAGGGCAGAAGTTATATATACATACCATAAATGCCGGTGAAACATTATATTCATTGGGCAAGTTGTATGGGGTAAGTGTAGAAGAAATTGCTGCTAAGAATGTGAATGTTTTAAAAGGTTTAAGCGTTGGGCAGCAAATAAAAATTCCTTTTAAAGAAAAGACAGAAATAGTTAAGCTTTCCAATGTAAATGGTGTGAAATCATATACTCATGTTGTAAAATTGGGTGAAACATTATATGGCATTTCAAAAAAATATAATGTAAGTCCGGAACAAATCAAAGAACACAACGTTGGTCTTACTAATATACTTACCGTAGGACAGGTTTTATATATTCCTACAGCCTCAAAATCTAGTGTAAGTTCAAATCAAACTACAACAACTACTGTTGCACCTGTAAAAGGAACAAAAAGTACCAATAAGGTAGTTATTTCAGGTAAAACATATCTATTACACAAGGTAATACAAGGTGAAACGGTATTTTCAATAAAAACTCTTTATAATGTTCCTCAAGAGGTATTATTGAAGGAAAATCCTGATTTGAAAAATGGTTTAAAAACCGGACAGGAATTGAAAATTCCATTAGAAACAGGCGACTTTGTAGAGCGTAAATTTATTCTCCATACTGTAGACAAGGCGAAACATTATATTCAATTTCAAAAAATATTCGGTAGAGGTGAGTCCTTTTACGCTTTTAAATCCTGATGTTGAAAATGGATTAAAAGCCAAAACAATTATTAAAATTGCAATAAATCCTGAAAATGTAAAATCTGCTCAAGAAAATATAAATAAAGATTTTGTTTTTCATGAGGTGAAAAAAGGTGAAACCTTGTATTCTATCACCACAAAATATAATGTTTCAAGAAAAGATATTAAGAAAGCAAATAAAAAAATTGATACCGATAATATTATTTTAGGTGATATTTTGAAAATTCCTACAGAGAAAAAGGTATATGAATATATAGCTTCCGATTCTATAAATATTCCAGTAACTTCTAATATTGTTTTAAGTGCTGATACTATAAAAGCTATTTGTTGTGATAGTTTGAAAACAGATAAAAATAGAACATTAAATATTGCTCTTATTTTGCCTTTATATTTAGTTGCAAATGATACTATGGATTTGAGCGAAAATATTATAAGTCGTCAAGAGCGTATATATAACAGGTCGTTGAATTTTGTAGAGTTTTATGAAGGAGTATTGATTGCACTTGATAAGTTGAAAAAAAACAAAGTATCTGTTAAATTACATGTTATAGATTCTGAAAAAGACAGTGCATCGCTTATTAAAGCTTTATCGCAGATAAATCCTTCAAAATTAGATATTATCTTAGGTCCTGTGTATGAAAGACAATTAGAAATAGTTACTAAATATGTTCAGAAATATAATATTCCGGTAGTATCACCATTGTCTTCTAAATCTACCCAGATACACTCTCAGCCAAATATGATTATGGTTAATACACCAGAAGAATCAAGAATGGAAGCACTTACATATTATTTTTCTAAACAAAGTACTGCCAATTTTGTTTATATTTATAATGCACACATAGGAGAGTATGATTTAATACAATATTCTAAAACAATATTCAGAAACATTGATAGTAGTGCTTATAATAATTTGAAAATAAAAGAAGTAAATTATGCTGAATCAAATATTACAAAAATAGAAGCACTTCTCAAGCCGGGTATAAAGAATTACATTGTAATACCATCTGGAGATCAGGCATTTGTAAATGATATTGTTACAAAACTATATCAGTTTGTAAATAAATATGATATTACTATATGTGGATTGTCTGTTTGGGAACAATATGAAAATGTAGAACTTGAGTATTTATTTCGTCTAAATTTTTTATTTGCTACAAATAGTAATATAGATTATAAAAATCAAGAAACAAATCAGTTTGTAAAGCAATATAGAGAAGTATTTAAAACCGATCCAAGTTTCTTTAGCTTCAGAGGATTTGATGTGATGAATTATTTTGCAGATATGCTTAATAAATACGGATCAAATCTGAACAGTTGTATCAGCGCTAATACCTACAAAGGCTTATTATCAGAGTTCGAATTTGAACGATTAGGTAATGCTGCAGGTTATGCAAATAGAGGAGTTTATCTGATACAGTATAATCCGGAATTTAAAAGAGATATTGTCCCATTTAACCATACTTATTATCAAAAATATAGTACAGAAGCATCAAATTCAGGTAGAAACAAAGGAGGAATAGGTACAGATACAGTAAAGCCAGGTATTGGTAAATAGAATAGCGCTTTTAAGTAACTACGAAAAGGAATTACTTAAATTATTAGCTACAATGGTTCTATAATAATATTGAATTAAATAGTATTATATTTAAAATCCTAAATCAAAGTCGTTTAATCAAGTAAACTTGTATAACCACTGATGAGTAGTTGTTTATAAAAAAGCGTGTTTTTTAAATATATTCTACAATGGATTGCTGTGCATTAAGAAAGTCAATGCACAGCAATCCAAATACAGTTAACACTTATTCCAGGTGTTCCCATAGTTGGATTTACTAATTTAGAAGTATTATCTGAAAGATTAAAAGGATTTGCAGATTGACCATTAACAAGAATGGTTGTTGTGGTATTATTTACATCTGTTACTGCAAAATAATACATTTTAGCTGATTCTAATGTGTAAGGTGATACTAAATCTTTTTGAAAAAGACCCGCAACACCAGGATTAGCAGCATTAGTTTCTGCAACTTTATTCCCTGCAGCATCAAAGATAGCTAATTTCATAGATGGAGTACCCACAATAGCACCAACGTAAATTTCTTTAGAGTGTCAACTGTTATTGAAGAAAATGGAATTACTGGCGTATAGTATGTATTGTTTGATATTGCTAACAAAGAGGTGGTTTCTGCAAAATATAAAGTTTGTACTCCAGAGGCTATTCCTAATCCGCCGTGAGCTTCCATCCAACTCCAATTACCAGTACCATCTGTTGCCATTACGGTGCCTTTATTACCTGCTGTTGCGGGCATAATGAATGGAGTAGCTCCTAGTTTTAGAGTATTTCCATTTGGTATTGTATAATCACCTTCTATTACCGTTTGTGTTGAACTAATGGTAACTTTATTTTCATAAGTAGCTCCAAAGTTATTCCCAATATCTACTCTTATTATATCTTCATTAGCAGATTCCTCAACTTGAATATACGTGTCGTTATCGGCATCTCTAAGGGTTTTGCCAACGGTGCCTATTTTAGCCCAAATAGAACCGTTGAAATAGTAATATGCCATTTCAGTAGAATTGTAAACAATAAGACCATTAGCCGGAGATACTAACCTACATTTGTCCATTATGTTAAGCAATTGGCAGCAAAACACACTTGTCGGTACTAACAATATCAATCTGCTGATGCATCAGTGTGATTGTATTAATACCTACTTGAGCAAATAATGATATTGTAGTATCAGTAATAAAAAGATAAAAATTTTCATATGCAGATAAATTTGAAAATGTGATAATTTTAAAAATTAATATCATTGTTAGAGTGCTTTTTTTCGTTCTCGTTAATTCATTTTTCTACTTAATATAAACAAAACCAAATTGGTTTTTGATTTGTAAAATATGAAGGAATAGGATTTGGAAGTATTTGTGGTGGTGCTGCTACATATGTATAAAACCATTGTAACGGACTTTGATAATTTGGATTTTCCATATAGGTTGAGGCGGTTTTGTTTCTATCTACTATACCAACTCTATATAGTTTTCCTGCAATTAGTTTAATAGGAGTTCCTAGAGTCACTGTTCCAAATTGAAATCCGGCAGTAGCAATTGTTGTTGTATTTGAAACGAGTAATGTAAGTCCATCATAAATACCTACTTCAATTACTGGAGAAGCTGCTGCATTAACATAAAATGAAATTTTTGATACTGTTATGTTACTCCAAGGTATAATTGCTGTAAAAAATGCTTTATCATTTAGTGTTTGCATTTCTCTACCTGTTACTAGAGGAATTGATTGTAAACCTGCTGACAAGTCCCAGAGTGTTAGTGGGTCTTGACACGTTAAAGCACCAGAACCATTGGTTGCAGTACGTCTTTATTATTTCCATCTACATTGGGTAGGGTGTTAGCTATTATTTATAGTAACTAATCCGGCCGTCTTTAGGAGGTCACCAATAGTTTGATGAAAACCATCTTTGTTAATTGTAAAAACACCGGTAGCAGCTGCAGTGAATATCGCTTCATCATTATCGCTACCATTATCTACAACAATTTTAGTATCAAGGTCATTATCTTCAACTATTGAGCAATTTTGTCCAATCATCTGCCATACTGTTCCGTTAAAATAGAAAAAGGTACTATTATCGGTAGAGTATACCCACAAACCAGTCTCCGGACTGGGAATAAGGAGAAGCTGTGCAGTAGTCATTCTTGGTATTAATACCCCTCTATCATTTGTAGTATTTGCTACTTGAAATTCAGCTTTTGTATGTACCGGTTCAGAATACACACCTACTTGAGAATATGAGGATGTAACAGTCAGAAAAAATAATATGGTGATAATTTTTTTCATTTCATATTTGTTTAGAATGTGTCATTTTCTTTAAGTAAATATTAATATGCTGCCATCCATATACCTTTATCAGACGTGCCCAAAATTGTAACTGGTGTAGCCGGATTGGGTAATTGTGTTTGGTTAAGTTGCATTCTTGTTGAAAATTCGGCTGCAGCATCAGCAGTGTATCTCCAAACGGTCATTCCTCCATTATTTTTATCAACCAATGCAAACCAATATATCTGTCCTGCTACTAATGTGTATGGTGCATTAAGAGAAATTTCTACTAATTGAGAATTAGGCGCAGGATTTGGTATTGATGCCGCTGCAGTTCCTGATGCTAGTAAAACAGGACTTGCAGAATTATCATAAATGCCAATTTGAGGAAGAGTTGCTGAAGTTGAACTTCTTAGTAAAAATGCCATTTTGGTAACTCTAATATTACTCCATGGCATAACTCTAACATAGAATACTTCATCCTGAAGACTGTGAGAACCCATGATATTTGCAAAACTAGCTGTTTCAATGCCCACAACCAAGCCAAGTGCAGCAGCCGGATTTCTCCAAACAGCTTCTCCTGTATTGTCAATACTAAGTACGTCGCCAGAGATTCCATCAGTTTCGGGTAATGAGTATTCGGTACCAAAAACTAACGTGCCTGAGTTTGTTTTCAATGTACCTGCTTTATGTGTTATTTCGGTACTTGTAGCTTGTATAACTTCTGTTCCTCCGGTTGTCATTCTAATAATATCTTCATCTGCAGTTTTTTCCACCTCTATTTTTGTATTTCCATCGGCATCTACTATTTTTATACAAGTTCCACCAACTTCGCCCATGCGGTTCCATCGTAATAGTAAAAGGAGTTATGGTCGATATTGTATATTAACAAACCTTGGTCGGCTAGCCCTGCAGCACCAATTCCTGTCATTTGAGCATCAGAAAGTCGCGGTATTAGCAAACCTTTATCGGTACTTTGAATTTCAAATTGTGCGGTAGATTCTAATGTAGGTGGACCTCCGGGTACATTAATTCCTGTTTGAGAAATCAATAATAACGGCATTAGCGTACATATTAAGATGATGGTTTTCTTTAGCATAATTGTAAAAATATATGTTATAGTTTAAAAGAAAAATTTTGAGAATGTGTTCACTAATATTTAAAGCATTTATTTAATATTTTTTTAAATAAATATTAAAAAACAGTAAATATTTGCGAGCCTCTTAAAAACAACGTTTCCTTAATCTTTGTAGCCTTAACGGGCTTACTACTTGTAAAGTTACATTATAAAAATATAAAAATTGTGGTTTGCCATAGAATTTTTACAAGATTTTAATGATATTGAAACTAACAAAAGATGTTCTTAAATCATTGTATTAATAAAGCAACTTAATCTTTATAAGTTATTTTATATCATCTATAAACTCTACATTGAATTTGAAAATATTAATTTCTCTTTAAATATGTTGTTCAATAAATAATATTAAAATTCTTTACATTATCAATCAACACAACCACATTTGTTTTTACATATTTTGTACGAAATACTCAATTCATGCGATAAAACATTGCGCTTTTGTAATGAGGTAAGACCTAAATCGAAATTGTAGCTTATCTCGAAATTCTTAATATCTAAAGCAAGTAATCCAATAATTGCATTTTCGTAATTATCGAAATTACCAATGAATAACCTGTTTGCAGCACCAACAGAAAATTTATCTACCATCTTATATCTAATTAGAATATCAATACTCGATTGCTTTTTATTTTCATAAACAAATCTAAGTTCCGGTATTATGTGTTTGGTTTTGTTTATCTTAAAGTATAAGACGCGTGAATAAGTCCTAAAAATGTTGTTTTATATGAAAAATCAGCAATTGATTTATGTGAAAATAGTTGATAAAAAGCTGTCCCTAAACTAAATTTATTTGAATAATAGAGTAAGCCAAAATTTGCATCGAATAAGAATTTGTTTTGTGTAATACTGTTTAGTATTGGGTCGTTTTGATTGTTTATGTTGGTGAAGTTTTTTGTTACTCCTTTATTGGCCATATCTAAAGCTAGAGCTAAGCTGAGCCATTGTCCTTTAGATTTTTTAATCATAAAATGTTGTGCATATATAAACCGTAGGTTGGTAGTTCTGAAATCGCCATTCAAGTCATTAAAAAGTATTCCTCCAAATCCGCTTTTTCTAAACTTATTTGTTTGGTGTAAGATATTAGCACTTAGTATTTGTTGACTTGGAGAACCTTTAATACCAAGCCATTGCTTTTTTTGAGATAGTGATATTTTTGTACAAGGCAATGCTCCTATATATGCACTATTGTGTATCTCAGGAATGGAAAAATAGTTGTTATACACAGAAATATCCTGAGCAGATAAAAGGTAAAATGATAATATAAATAATGTAAATAAGAATATTTTCATAAATCATTTATAGTATGATAACTAATTAATTTCTAATTACAGAAATCTTTCCTTTTTGTATATTATTATCTTTGCCTAAATCTATTACATACCAGTAAGTATCGGGTTTTACAGGTGTATTATTGCTATAGCTTCCATCCCAAGTGTATTCAATGGCTTTATATGATACTACAATATTCCCAAAGCGATCGTAAATTGAAACTTTAGTTTCAGGATATTTTTCAATAAACCGTAATTCAAAAACATCATTAAATCCATCATTATTTGGGGTGATAACTTCCGGTATTCCTGCAAATTTTACTTCAACAGAATCTGTTGTTTCACATCCAAATTCGTTGGTTACGGTTACATAATACCACTTATATATTACTGTATTAATCGTTTGACTTGTTTCTCCGGTCGACCACTTAATGCTGCTATGTTGTGAACCTGCATCTAATGTTGCAATTTCTCCAGGAATAAGCAGAACCTCCTCGGGCAATTCTACCTCTGGATTTTCAACCACAATTACATTTTTACAATATTCGGTACGTGTTCCATCTGGTGTTTTAGTTTCTAGTCGTATGTTGTAATTTCCGGTCTGGGAATATACGACAGTATTGTTTTTGCTGTTTTCTGCCCATGACGGACTTGCAACTGCACAGGTAGGGTACATTATTCTGCTTATGCTGGAATTATCAATATTTGCAACAAAACTATAAAGGGTATCGCCTTGCCTAATAACGTTTGAAATGCCTTGCGGATTAAATAAATAATCTAATTTGCCCTGTGATACAAATTCCGGTTCGGAATCTATTGAACTAAAATCCATTCTCACCATATCACCATATCTGTTTAACACAAATCCATAGGTTTTTTCGCAGTCTGCAATTATTGACAAGTCGAAAGGGTAGAGGAGTTGTTCATTGGGAGCAAAATGTTCAATTGCCGGAATATTTGCATATGAATTACCAAAATCAATTTTGCTTATGGTATTTCCGGTGAAGTTGGTAATAAACAAGTATTTGTTTCCATTCTCTTCGTGTTGCGCTATTCCACATGGATTGGTGAAGGTATTTTGCTTTCCAATATTGGTTGCTTTTGGAGTATTAGCCAAAGAGTTGCCAAAGTCATATTTTGTAAGCATTCCAGTATTGTAGTTTACTGAGAATCCATACCAATTATTATTATCGTACATTATTTCTAAATCAATAGGATAATCTAATACACCCGGAAAATAAAATTCTGAAACCGTGGGTTCATTTTCTATATCAGTGCCATAATTAATTCGAGTAAGTTTAGAATCTTCTTTTTGTCCGCCGGTTACAAAACAATACCAATAGCCTGCATCTTCAATAATTTGAATTCCTTGAGTATGTTTGGGTACTTTGTCATTATAATTTCCTAAATCTATTGATGTTGGTTCATTATTCAGATTATCTCCAAAGCTTAACAGACTTATTGTTCCAGTTTGGTGATTAGAAACAAATCCATAATACAAACTGTCTTTTTTAACAATTGAAATAAATGCAGGTTCATTTAGATTGAGATTTTCAATTTTTTTACCCTCGGGTTGAGTATTTAAATTACCAGAGCAGAAGTGCCAAAAAATATAATCAGCATTATTATCGGTAGAAACTTCTACAGGTTTATTTACACAAATAGTATCAGGAACAATTATCTGTGCTTGCGATAAAAATATAAAAAAGTTAAAGGCGAAACACAAAATATATTTGCATGACCTAAAATTCATTTTAGTTTTTTTACTAAGTAGATAATTTGTAGAAATATTCATTGCAACGTTTCTATTTACTATTAGGTTTAGAAAGCTTATTTAAACTATTATATTGCATTAAACTCAAATAAAAAAACTGTCTTTTTACTCCAAATATTTTATATAAATATTGTAAAAAGACAGTTTTAAAAGTTAGAATTTGATATGATTTATATCATTTTATTTTTTAATAAATGTATCTGATTTAATTAATTGATATTCTGATGATAAATGATAAAAATAAACTCCCGAAGGAAGATTTATATTAAACCATGATAACTTGTTCGCACCTTTTGAAGCCGGACATTTTTCGAATTCTTTAACGATAACTCCTTGAGCATTTGTAATGATAATTTCAATAGCATCATAATTGCTTTCTAGGTTATAAATAAATTCTACATATTCATTGCATGGGTTAGGATTAACTTTCACTTCAGTAAGGTTTGAATTTTCAGAAAGTGAAGTTAATATAAATCCGGTTTTTTCCGAGTTGTTTTTTTCAGTTGTCTCAATTGTATTGTACTGGTCATCAATTTTAGCAATCATTTCAAGAGATTTATCAACGCCTGGCAATGTGTATTCAGTTTCTATACTTATTACTTCACCTGCTTTCCAATCTGCAATTTTTTCTTCTACAATTGCAAATTCGTGAGCACCGCCTCCAAATATTGGATAGATTCTAAACCATACATTTTCAGCATCAATACCTTTATTAAATGCTTTTGCACTAACAAGCACTTTATTATCTGCTATCTGTGTGTAGCTTATTTCTTGTATTTCAAAATCATAAAGACTTGCAATGATTTGATTTTTCGATGCAAATTTAAAATTTTGATCTATTACAGTACCGGTATATTCAATGTCCGACTGGTTAACTAAAACCGTAATATCAACAGATTTTGGAATAGTCGTAGACAAAATGTAATATAGGTACATTTGTTTCTCTTCACCTTGTATTAAGTCGCCAATATTGATTTGAATAGTTTTTCCTTGAACGGTTGTATTTTCAGGTAAACTATCTTTAATTACATCGAAATAGGCACCTGTTAAAATTTCTACAACAGTATTTCTAGAGATATCGGCTCCAGTGTTTTGAACGGTAAGCAATGTTGAAGCATAAATAGGCTTGTCCGACTCATATTCTATTCCTTCTGTAACCAGTTTCCCGTTGATACTATAAATAGTGTGACTAATTTTAACTTTTGGACCGATAGGAGTAACCGAGAGAGCATCTGATTCTAAAATTGAATCTTTGCCATCATAGGTTTCATAATTAAGTATTTGACCATTGGTTAATTTCAAAGTTGCTTCAGTAGCATTGTAACTATCTACAATCCCGGGTTGCAGTATGTAAATTTCCGAGTAGTTTTTGGTTGGAAATGCACCGATAGAAGCTAAGTTTATAGTTTCTTTTCCGTCTTTTCTACTTACTGTAAGAGTATCTTTAAGGTTTTTATAATCTACTGGAGAAATATCAGCAATCGACCATTTGCTTTCGCCCAAAGATGTGAATGCCGGTAATGTACTTACTTCAATATTTTTCAGAATTGTTTGTCCTAGTATTATTTTTTCAAAATCCTTAACCATTCCATTCGCATGTTTCTCAGCTATACAAATTTTAGCAGAAGGAACCGAGTAGGAGAGGTCTCCATTTTGAGTTCCAGTGTAATATACTTTTTTACCTGAAACAGTAAAATCTACGGTGTATATTCCATTTTCCAAGCTATTGTCTAACTTAAGCAAGAATATGAAATAAGCCCTACGTGTAGGTTGTATAGTAGGTATTTGGTTGCCAAGTTGAACTACAACTTCTCCTTCTGGTTGGTTAAATCTCCATCCGGTTGAGAATGACCCAAAGTTGTCGTTTGGTACCAAAGGTCGCGGATAGGCTACATATTGTAATTCAATTTTTGTAGAACCTAAGTTATTTTGCAGACTTGGTGTTATTTGTACATCTTCCCAATTATCATTAGAACCATTAGAAACCTCAACTCTTATTTCTACAAAACTACCTGATACAGATTTAGGAAAGTTAGACAACTCACTACTGTTTAAGGTATCAGCTCCCGGTATAAGTGTTAATGTGTGTACATCTTTTTTCAAATCGATTATTGCAGGCAATGCAATTGCAGGTTCAAGCAAATTGCATGGATCTTTAGTACCAACAAGTGTGGTGAAGTTAGCATCTGTAGCTCCGATAGACTCGTGGTAAGGATCAAAGTTTATATTGAAACGGTGTGGTTCATTTTTATCTATCAGTTTGTGTTTAATAAAAACGGTATCAATACCTACTTTTACTATTGTAGGTTGAACGCTTGAGGTTAACTCCAAATCGCTACCTTCAGCTTTTCCTGAAAGTACATGAGAAGAGATAACCCAAGGAGAGCCACCAAAAATTTCTTCTACAACCAAAGTTCCTCCTTTACTCAATTCTAAATTGCCTTCTCTTCCTTTGCCTTCAAATAGAGCTTTTATTGTAAAATGTGTTTTGCCAAGAGTTTCAAAAACATCATCGCCAAAGGTTTTGTCTGCTCCAAAGTACCAGCCTGAATCTACATTTCCTTGAAGGTTATCATAGTGTGTTTCGGCAGGATAGTCTAACCAAGCTTCGCCATTATCAAACATAAAGGCATCGTGTAGAAAACCTGTTTTAGAAGAGAATCTATCACCTCTGTCATCAATCCAATCGTCTATTCCGTCGTTATTATCATCGTCTAGAGCAGGTGGTATAAGTATTTGAGGAATGTATATTTTGTATGACATTGGACCATCCCATACTTGTACTTCATTTGAAGTATTCGGATTGTCGAGCCATTTTTCAAAATTCTTTCCGTTTACTTGAACTATTTCGTTTATATTATAACTACCATCTTCGTTTTTAGGTAAGGTAATAGAATATCCTCCCAAACCTTTAGGAATTTCATAAACAAAATATCCGAAAACACCATCGCCCATGGCTTCGTTTTCTGCTCCTTCTGCTAATTCTGATGGGTCGTTGTAATCTACATCATGTCCTACACCTCTTATCCAATAATAGGTGTATTCTGTAGAAGCATTAATGTCGAACTGCAACTCAGCTTTTCCTCTGTGTGGTAGAGATTCTAGTTTATTGCCCAATGTATCGAAAATTGAAAAGCAATCGGTCAAGTATTCAAATTGCAATGGGTTTGGCAGTGGAGCGTAGTAAGTATATGTAGTTCGTATTGGTGTTGTTTTTTCTTCGTTGAAAATTGTTTTATAATCAACATTCGAATAAAGCGACTTTTTTGGAATCCAGTGATTCATATCTATTTCTTCGCCACCTAGTGAAACAACAGCTATAAATTCATTGTGTGGTTGTGGTGCTCTACCTATAACTTTATCAGATGGTTGCAGTCTAAAGTTGGTAGAAGCAGTATCAACAAAAGTATAGCCTTCATAATTATTGAGCGATTGAAGCACTAATTCTTTCCAAATAATTTTGCCGTTATCGTCGCGTTCCATCCAATAAGTCCATGTTGTATCGGCTTGATTAGCATCATTAATATCATGAGTATTAGGGTAGAACATACCATTGAAAGCGGTATGCAATGAATCTTGACTATATGCCACACCTGCTGCAAGTTCAACAGGTTTTGGAGGGTCTAACCAAAGTTCATAATAGCAATATGGTTCGTAATATTCATATCCGGCTACGGTATTTATATTCCAAGTAATTTTCCAAACTCTCATTTTATCTCCGGGCTCTTCAATATCAACAATTCCATCGTTGTCTGTGTCTAAAGCTCGTTTGCCATCGTGGTCTATATCTTCAAAAATATGTTCATCAATGTTTCCGGTTTTCAGATATGACCATGGGTTGCTCCAATAAACGCTGTCTTCTTCAAGAATGTATCCTTTCGGATAAATAGAAGCTGTATCGAGCCACGCATCTGGTTTGCCGTCGCTGTCAAAATCATAATTCAGGATTTGCAGCATCGTTGCTACCTCTCATTACCATTGCGAACTTTCCGCCTGGAGTTCTAAGTATTGGAATGTTTATAGAATTGTCACTCCAATAATAGGGCACATCTTTAGGAATATATTGGGTATAAACCACATTTTCTGCTTGTGTACGTGCTTTATTTTCCATATTCATGAAAACTTTAAATGGCTGATATTCTAAGCCAAGAAAATTTTTCCAGTTTACATCGGCATCAGCAAAAATAGATGCACTGAATAATATGTCTGCATACGCCATATTTTTATAAGATGATACATATCCATTAGCTGTTTGGTATGTTATGTAGTTTTTGGCTACTGAAATAAAGTTTTTATCGTCTAAGAACAAATCAACCGCTTCGTGGGTTTCACTTCCCGGTTCGGGGGTGATGAGTTGATATTCCAAAGTTAATTCTTCAAATGGAGATAGATTGATACCTGAAAATTGAATAGTTTTCCCTGTTATGGTTGAAGTAATATTTTGATCGGTTTTGTAAATAGTAAAGAAATTATTTACAGTTTCAGTTACAGAAACTCCTGAAATAGCTTTATCGCTCAAGTTTCTAATCGTTAAGGTTACGCTAAAGGTATCTACCACATCGTAAGCTATTGCATTTTCTCCTGCTATTATGTTTTCTGATAGTACATTTCTCACCGTGCGGAATGCATCTACTTTTGAAGTAAAGAAGCTCAGTAAGTTTTGTAAAGTATAGATAGTTTGTTTTTTATTGTCGGTTGCCGATTGAATACTGGTTAACCCTAAATTCACCAAAATTTGGTTTTCGTATATGGTGTTTGTGCTTTTAACATTAAAAATTACCGGATTGGTTTGGTCTTTTAATGTAACGAGTGCTTCTATGTTGCTTATATTTACTTTAGGTATAGTATTGCTATATATTTTTGCTGAAGCATAATCTACTGCTAAATGAACCGGATGATTTACTGATGCTTTTTGAACATCATATAGATTAGAACCATCATGAGCAATAGATTCTGAATAGAGAATACTTCCTGAATTTATAATACCTGCTTTTTCAAGAAACAATGCACCATTTCCTTCGCAATAAATTTTTCCGCCTTTATCAAGAAATGCTTTGATTTTCTGTGCAAACGATGGTATTTTATTTACAATCTCATTAACATAATAATTATAATCCTGACCGTTTATTTTCACTGCAGGAAATATAATAAGATCGGTTGAGTCTGATATGCCTTTGTTTTGTAATTCATTTTCATCTATAGTATAGTAGCCATTGCTAGGTAAAAGCTTGTCAAGTATACTTTGAAAATGAAGTGCTTGCCATGAAATTATGTCGTTGTTTGCAACGGTCGAACTTTTAAAAACGGCAATTTTTTTAGGTGTCTTGTCGTAATGTACTGTCCAATGGTTGGCAGTGGTATAATCATAACTGCTTTGTGTTGTTTTTTGTAAAGTACTATATGTTTGTGGAACAGTATCCGGATAAATGAATGATCCTTTTTTACTGCCATCTGCTGCTAAATAAACCGAAAATTCTCCATACTGTGGAAATAAATTTTGGTTTATACTGGAACTATTACCTTGATAATGCTTTGAAGCTGCATCGAGAATAAAGGTATGCAACTTTATAATATCGGTCTGGCCTTCTAGTGGGAGCACAGAGGTTGTTTGACCGAACATACTTGCTGCTAAACATAGCAATAGTATGCTTAACAAATGCTTTGATTTACCGCGCATAATAGAAACTGTTTTTAGTTTTTAAAATAGTATAAGGAACTTGAGTGAGAAAATCTAATTGTAAATTCAATTAAAAAAATAATAAATTTTAATTAAAAGTTGTCTGTTTTTTAGTTTTTAGGTAGGTAAAAATACTCGTTATTTTTGAATATTGTATATTTTTTTTAAAATATTTATGTTAATTTTTGGTAGGGGTCGCCCTGCGTGGCTGTGATCCTTGAATTACACTATATTGTAAAAATATAGGGCAACCACAAGGGTTGCCCCTACACGACATACATATAGGACAACCACAAGGGTTGCCCCTACAAGGTTGTACCAACATTGGGGATGTATTGTAACCCATCCGAAACATTTTTAGATACATTCTGAAACATTATTCGTTTTTATTTAACAACTTAATTTTTAATTTTAGCTTCGGATTAAAATAATAAAAAAACGATAATGAAAACCCTAAACCTATTTTTTTTATTGGTTCTATTTCTTTGTATGAGCCAGTTAATGCACAGTCAATCCACCGTAGAGAAATTCGGTCGTTTGCACACAAATGGTAATAAAATAGTAGATAAAAACGAAAAAACCATCCGCCTTGCCGGGATGAGTTTTTATTGGTCCAACAACGACTGGGGCGGACATAAGTTTTATACCGCTGGAGCGGTAAACACATTGGTTGATAGTATGAAATGCAACGTTCTTCGGGTTGCAATGGGTGTAAATGATGGTGGTGGCATGATTGAAGATTCTGCATCGAACAAAAAAAGAGTACGCACCGTGGTTGATGCCTGTATAGCAAAAGGAATTTATGTGATAATCTGTTTCCATAGCGAAACGGCACATAATTATAAAAGTCAATCAATAGCATTTTTTAAAGAAATGGCTAAGAAATATGGTGCATTCGATAACGTAATTTATGAATTGAACAACGAACCTGGAAATATTTCTTGGAGTACTGTTGTGAAACCCTATGCCAATGATGTAATAGACACTATACGAAAATATGACTCGGATAATTTGATAATTGTAGGCACTACAAACTGGGCAAAAGATGTTGATATAGCTGCTGCCGATAAGATTGATGATGAAAACGTGGCGTATGCCTTTCATTTCTTCCCCGGTGGTACTTATACCCTGAGTACCTATAGTACCCGTATAACTAACGCTCTTGATAAGGGAATTGCTCTATTTGCTACCGAATGGGGAGTAAGTTCAGACACAGAGCAAATGAACCTCTGGTTAGATTTTATGAAAAGCAAAGACGTAAGTATTTGTAATTGGAGTGTAAATGACAATGATGGTGAGAAATATTCAATTCTAAAATCGGGCGCACCTACATCGGGCGGATGGTTCAATAATAATTATACCGATGCTGGCAAACAAGTAAAAAGTATAATAGATGCTTATTCGGTAGATAATGTTTCGTTTAGTAATGCTTCCAACAATATTGAAAGTCATGCAAGTTATACTATTGCTGTAAATTATAATGCAACTGAGGAGCGAGAAATTCATGTAGATTTCTTCGATGTAAACAATACCTTGTTGGGAAGTGGAATGCTCAAGGTGGCTGCCGGTACCGGAAAGGCTCAAGTTGTGGTCAATCTTGATAATGCTCCAGCAGAAGCAGCAGGTTATAAGTGGCGTTGCGATATTCGCGAAGTAGGTGCCGATTTTTCTAAGGCTCTTGACGTTAAAGAATTTTCAAATGTAAATGTAGTTACATCTCTCAAAATTGTTTTGCAACAGACCATGTCAATTATTGAGGGAAAAGAAAACGGAAAGTCGTTTGATGTTTTGCTTTTGAATGGAAAATTTGTAAACGTTCTCACTACCTCACATTGGACATTGAGCAATCAACCCGCAGGTGTGGTGATAGACACATTGGTTCGAGTGGGAGATACTCTGGTAACGGTATTTTTGAGTGGAAATTCAACTATTGGTACCTATCCTTCAAATATTACCAGTCTTACCCTTACCCTTGCCGGAGCTGAAATGGTTTCGGGTACAAGTAGCATTTCTGCAAATACTGGAATTGTTTTGAGCAAGGCTTATTCATATTTGCCCCAAACCTATACCGATGGCACTTATAAAAGAATTAACTATGGCTTTTATATTCCCGAAAATTTTGATCAAAGACGTTTATATCCGTTGGTGATGTACCTGCATGGTTTTGGAAGTGTAGACCCTGTTTACCTTGGTATTTACGATCAAAATGTTCAAAACGCTAATCCTTGTTTTGTTTATACCCCAAGAACAAATGCTTATGTTGATGCACAAGGTAAATGGTTTGATACTTGGAGCGGTTGGTGGACTTCCCTAACGGAACAAATGACATCAACGCTTGAACAAATGGATATTCTTATCGAAAAATACCCTATCGATACAAATCGTATCTATGTGTATGGTATTTCTATGGGTGGCGAAGGTGTTTTTGAATTGCTCGATAAGCGACCTACCACATTTGCAGCTGCAATATCTATCTGCGGTGGAGGTAGAGACAGCTGGGCTCCGAATATTGCAAAAACTCCTTTCTGGATGTTTCATGGTGGCAAAGATGATATCAATCCGCCTTCAATTACCGAAGGTGTTTACAATAAACTGGTAAGCATGGGAGCAAAGAAAATGCGCTATACAAACTATCCTGATATGGGTCATGAAATATGGAATACGGCTCAGAACGAACCTTCGTTTTACGATTGGATGTTTTCATTTTCTAAAGACGATACTACATACCTAAAACCTACCGGAAAGATTACTTTAACAGCTTCACTTGATATACCGGGTATTTCACTTTCGTGGAATGACATACGGGATGCAAATAGTAAAGCTAACAAAATTTGGTACTACAATATTTACAATAGTAAAGGACTTATTGCAACTACCGAATATAATAAGACGAGTTTAGTAGCGACTGCTCTTCAACAGCTTGATTCTGTGTGGGTAGAGGCGGTGAATTATAATTTCCAGAAATCCAGTCCCTCAAACAAATTTGTATATAATCAAGCTATTTCAAATGAAATTTTAACGCAGATAGCCGATGAGCCACTTACCATTACACAATTTGACGATAAAATTGTAATAGAAGCTCAGGGGAAAAACATTCCGCTTTATGTGCAGCTATTTTCTACCGAAGGTAAATTATTGTTCGAAAGTAAAAGTACGTCTCCTGTAAGCATAGCAACACATTCATTAGACTCGTCGCTTGTAATTCTTAAAATTACT
Source organism: Bacteroidales bacterium (assembly GCA_016714605.1). Taxonomy (GTDB): domain Bacteria; phylum Bacteroidota; class Bacteroidia; order Bacteroidales; family UBA1715; genus JADKDL01. The sequence goes on from JADKDL010000018.1 coordinate 20,061, forward strand.
GGAAACAATGCTGTCGTTAGTCAGAAATTGATGATAAAGTAACTAAATTTTGCAACACTCCGAGTTCATTTGGCGACACTCGGAGTTCATTTGGAAGCACACGGAGTTCATTTGGGAACAGCTGGAGTTCATTTGGAAGCACGCGGAGTTCATTTGGAGACACCTGACGTTCATTTGGGAACACTTGGAGTTGATTTGGAAGCACTCGGAGTTGATTTGGAAGCACCTGACGTTCATTTGGAAGCACTCGGAGTTGATTTGGAAGCACCTGACGTTCATTTGGGAACAACTGGAGTTAATTTGGAAGCACCCGAAGTTCATTTGGGAACAACTGGAGTTCATTTGGGAACAACTGGAGTTGATTTTGCTACACCTCATTTTCATTATTGAAAAGGTCTACCAAATTTGGCACATATACACCGTAGAGACGCACGGCCGTGCGTCTCTACCTGGAGACCGTAAATAATTTTGTGTAAACTCAATTTTCAAATTCTCCATCTGTCTTTAAAGACAATTGTTTTGAGATTAGTTTTTTTAACAAACAATTTAAATAGCATTTTATATTGCTATTTCCCTGTTATATTTGGTGCAAATTTATAGGTGTTCAATTATTCTTATTAAAAGATGAAGCGTTTGTTTTTAATAGTTTTCCTCGTATTGATTTGTGTAATTCTTGTTTTTTATGTATTCAATAAATACAATTTTAATAGAGACCATTATATAGGAGAAAAAATAGATAGTTTAGATGGAGTGTATGTTCATTTTAATGGGGGAGTAAACAATGTATCTGAAAGAAATCTATCGCCCGATGGGTATAATATAGGTCTTAAATATCAGTGCGTTGAATTTGTAAAGCGTTATTATTTATTACATTATAACCACAAAATGCCCGATAGTTTTGGTCATGCAAAAGATTACTTCGATATTTCAATTGAAGACGGACAGTTGAATGAGAAAAGAAACCTAATTCAATTTACCAATCCTAGCAAGCAGAAACCCGCAGTTGGCGATATTGTAGTATTTAGCGCAAGTGTTTTCAACATGTATGGACATGTAGCCATAGTAGCTGATGTGAAAAACGATGAAATTGAAATCATTCAACAAAATCCGGGAACCTTTGGAGCTTCGCGAGTTTCAATCTCCTTACTAGAACAAAATGAGTTGTGGCAAATAGACAACAGTAGAGTTTTAGGCTTTTTAAGAATGGAAATCATCAATAATTAACAAAGCAGAAATAGAAATCTATTGATAATTTTTAGTATTAATAAAAAAAAAGTTATATTTGAACTTAAGGAAACTAAATCATTTTTTATTAAAAACTATATCTACTCATAGTGAGTTATATTTATACTAATCTTAGGGCAATTACAATACAAAAATAGCACTTTGGTAAAACGAGGTGTTGTCATTTTATTTATTCAAACCACATAACTATTACAAATTTAAAATTACAAAACATGAGAAAAAAACTACTTTTATTACTTACCACTTTGGCATGTTTAGCAACATTTGCACAAATGCCAAAAACATTTAGTTACCAAGCTATTGTTAGAAATTCTGATGATAATATACTGAAAAACAAAACCGTTGGAGTACAATCAACAATACTGCAAGGCGCCGATACTTCTAATGTTGTGTATGAAGAGTATAAAACGACAAAAACAAATATAAATGGCTTACTTACAATTGAAATTGGAACCAACACAGAAACCACCGATTTTACAAAGATTGACTGGTCGCAAGGGCCATATTTTCTAGAAACAAAGATATCATTAACAGCCGATACTAAATTTTCTATCACAGCAATAAGTCAGCTCCTTACCGTTCCTTATGCATTAAGTGCAAGTACTGTAACAGATGAGAAACTTACCGTTGCAAAAACAATTACAGCCGATGATGTTGCTAGTTGGAATAGTAAATTAAATTCTAGTGATTTAAAGTATATAAGTTCTATGATAGCTACATTAGAAGGACGTTTAAATAAAACCTTATTTGAAGTAACAGACATTGAAAATCATACATACAGAGTAGTTCAAATAGGCAGCCAGTTGTGGATGGCAGAAAATCTCCGCGTTAATTCATATAACGATGGTTCAATAATTCCAAATATAATTCCCAATGACCAATGGGCCGCATTAACAGAAGGAGCATTTGCCGATTTCAATAATTCTCCGGATAGTTCAGCAAAGTATGGTACCTTATACAATCAACCAGCAGTACAGACTGGCAAATTATGTATGCAAGGTTGGCATGTGCCAAGTAAAGATGAGTGGAACAACTTAATGTACTTCCTTACAAATTCAGGTTACGGTTATGAAGGTACCGGAATTGATATAGCTAAAGCTTTATCAGGTACAGAAGGTTGGATAGCGACTTCGGTTGTTGGTGCACCGGGTAATGATATGAGCAGTAATAATTATACCGGATTTTCAGCATATCCAGCCGGATTGCGTCAAGATGCAGGAGGTTATGTTGTTTTTGGTTCAGAAGAACATTGGTGGACATCAACAGAAACTAGTTATGTGAAAATAGACAATGACAATACTAATTTACTCATTAATGCAAGGGTAGATATGAACTATGGTATGAATGTACGTTGTGTAAAAGATTAATTTGAAAAGCAACAGGAGTGTTTCGTGAACCGAAAGCTTCATTTTACCTAATATAATTATTAAAAAAAGAGAAAAAATGATTAAAAAAATAGCACTTCTATTATCATTTGTAATAGTTTCGCTTTGTGGTTTTTCGCAGGCTGCAATTGTTAGTTCGGGCGGCAATGGTACTGGCTCAGGCGGTTCTTTTTCATACAGCTTAGGACAAATGGCATATACTACCGTAATTGGTAGCAATGCTTCATTGATTCAAGGAGTTCAGATTGCTTATGAAATTATAAGCGTATCTAATCCGGAAATAAAGGAAATAGAACTTACCGTAAATGCTCACCCAAATCCTACAACAGACTACCTTACATTAACCATCAATAGCGAGAAGTTTGAAAAGGCAGAGTATATCATTTCCGATATACAAAGCAAAGTTTGCAAGAAAGGAACTTGTTACGATGAGCAAACAATGATTGATATGACTGAACTCAATGCTGCGGAATATTTACTTACCGTAATTGCAGACAGTAAAGATATTAAAACATTTAAAATCATTAAAAAATAAGAATATACTTTTTGTTCCTATTAGTGAGTGTGAATCTTTGAAAAGAATATTTATTTCAAAGATTCACACTCTTTTTTTGTAATATCTTGGGGGCATAATAGTAATGATGCAGTGAAATAGGTTTAGACAATAAAGCCGTAAAAGAAGGTGTTCCATTTAAACGGAATACCTTTAATTTTATAGTAGCATTGGATATTGGATATTCATTTACTTTATGAAAATAATATATTGAAATACCTTGAAGCTGCGTGTCGGGGTTTGATACATTGAAATTAAACTTTGGTTTGAATCAATATGGTTTTGTCTTGCCCTGTATAAAAGAGCTTTGATATGCTTATTTGAGGTTTTATATATACTATTACATATAAAAATATTGTATCTAATTTTATATTTTATTGATTTTTAGTGTAGTGTGTAGTATTTGAAAATAATTGCTTTTTTGGGAATTATGAGTATATATTGAAAATTATATATCTTTAGCCACTTTGTTTACAAGCATTATTAACGAATAAAAAACACTATGATTAAACTATTTACTACCTTTTTGGGTCTGTATTTTACTATTCAATTATTTGCTCAAATAAAACCGTTTGAGGTATTACCACATATTATGCGTGGTATAAATTTAGGTAATACACTTGAGCCGCCTGTAGAAGGACAGTGGCTGAAACTGCACCTGTTGAATGGTCTGATAATGGACCTGCACAAGAGTTTTATTTTAATGCATATAAAGAAGCCGGATTTCAGTGTGTTAGAATACCTATAACCTGGGATACTCATACGCTTGATATAGCTCCCTTTACCGTAGATACCGTTTGGCTAAAACGTGTAAATGAAATTGTAAATTGGGCTTTGGAAAGAGATTTATATGTAATAATAAATGCTCACCACGACGATTGGCTGAAGAAAAACTACAGCAATTTGGTGTTTCAAGCCCGTTTCGATAGTATTTGGAGTCAGGTGTCTACCTATTTTAAAGATAAGCCAGAGTCGTTACTTTTCGAAATATTAAATGAACCTAATGGCTTGACATTAGCTCAGGTAGATGAATTGAACGAAAGGGTTTTGAAAATTATTAGAAAAACCAATCCAACTCGTATTGTATTTTTTACAGGAAAAGGTTGGGCTAATGTAGATGATTTAATTGCTGCAAAAATACCTGCTGATGATTATATAATGGGTTACTATCATTCGTATGAGCCTTGGTCATTTGCCGGACAAGGCCAAGGTACTTGGGGTACTGCTTCTGATATTGCAGCTATGGCGGCTCGTATAGAAAAAGGAAAAGTATGGAGCGAGACGAATAATATTCCCCTTGTAATTAGCGAATTTGGTACCGATACTTTGTGTGATTATAATTCGAGAATGTTGTTCTTAGCTCACTATGTTGAAGAAGCCGATAAACGAAATATTGCCTTTGCTGTTTGGGATGATGGTGGTACATTTCAGGTGTACCGCAGAAAACAGAAGAATTGGCACGAAACCAAAGAATTATTGCTTAATTATTCTTCACTTTGTCCCAATCTTTTTACGGTAAGTTCTGTCGATTACAACATAAATCTTGCTTGGAATAATCGTTTGACCAATGCTGATAGTATTCATATAGAAAGAAAAATAGATGGTCCGGAGTTTAGCTTACATGCATCTTTGCCATCTTCATCAACTAGTTATACTGATAACAATCTTAATCCGGAGTTTTTCTATCATTATAGAGTTAAAATGTTTAGAAATGATTCTGTATTTTATTCCTACCCACAACGTTTATTTTTAAAACCTTTGGCATCGGAAAGAATACCGTTTAAGGGTGAAGCATTTGCAATTCCGGGTAGTTTCCAAGCAGAAGATTTTGATAAAGGTGGTTATTGGCTTACCTATTATGACAAAGATTTTGTTCGTACCAATCCTACTTTATATCGAACAGAAAAGGGTGCAGACATAGAATTAGTTGCCGATGATATTATTGCTTTGGCTAACAATCAAGCTGGTGAATGGTATGAGTATTCAATTAATGTAGCTAAAACTGCCAATTATGAAATAGTTTTATACATTGGCTCAAATTCCGATAAAGGACTAGTTACAACTACAATAAGCGAAAAAGACAGAAGTGTTTATGTAAAAGCTACAGGAGGTATAGACAAAACCCAAGCTTTTTCGATGTTTAGAGAGATTACAGCAGGAGAACATATTCTTAAACTATATATTGTAAGAACCGGTGATTTTGTTATTGATAGCATTGCAATAAAAGAAGACCTTACAATAGGTTGTGATGAAATAGATAGCGAAAATAATTATCAGCTATTGAATTATGATCAGAAGGGTGAAATAGAAATAATTTCTAACAGTTCAAATATCATTGCTGATGTTGCTGTATTTAACAGTTTAGGAATAGTAGTTTACGAACAAAAAAGGGCAGAATTTCCAGCCATAATTAATACTCAAGAATTGAGTAGCGGAATGTATTTCATTTCAATAAAATCAGACAAACATAAGTCTTTTGAAATTATAAGGTATTTAAAAGATTAGATACTTTATACATAAAACAAAAAGGGCAAAGTAATTTTTATTTTGCCCTTTTTTGTTTTCTTGAAAGCAATTTAAAAACTGTACATAAGGTTCATTTCTACACAATCAGCTTGACCAAGATGAGTTTTTAAATAGAGTCCTATTCCTACATTATTTTTCATAATATATGATTTCTTGAAAGGGTAGTAATTAAAACCCAATCGTCCGCCAAGTATGCTTTTTATCCATAATGAATTGAATGTTTCAATTGAATAGGAGTAAAATCTTTTGTAAAACGGATTGTAAAAGTGAAAATCGGCCTCAATAAGTAATCCGAAATGTGAAATGAGAAATTCATGACCTACAATAACTCCCAATACCAATGAATGTTTAAACTCTTCATTCTTATACCATTCTTCAATTTTTATCACATCGTTATATGCCTGAGAATATGATCCGGTTAATCCTAAATGAAGTTCGGAAATGGAATTGAGATTTTTTGAAGCAAAAATACTTAAACTGTAAAGAGGATACGTAGGGCCATAAGCAGGTGATATAGATTCGGAAAATTTCTGGATACCTAGTCCGGTTCTTATGTTTATGGCAATTTTTTACTTGCAGAATCCTTAGGAGCAAAGGCTTTACGTTCTGTTTGTCCTATTTTGTATGAAATTCCTAGGGTAAGAGGCATATCATTTAATCCCAAATTTGGAATTAGAGCATGGGCTGCTGAGTAATGAAATAGATTTGCTCCGGCGTTTATACTTATATTTTTGTGAGGTGTAAAATGGAACAACAATCCAAAACTTGTGTAATTATTAATGCGAGAACCAATAAGATAGTTGTAGGGATTTTCTAAACGGTTATATGGGTTAAAAAAATAAGCCAATCCGATAGCTAAACGAGCAGACATTTTGAAGTATTTTCTTTCGAAGATACGGTATCTCCATATTGGGTAAACTGCAATGGAATTGCCATAAATAGTATCGTTGCCATGGTTGCCAATTGCTAGTCCGAAGCCCACTTCAGGAAAATGGTAGTCATGATGCCACTGTTTCTTGCCGTTGGTTTGCCACAAAAAGCCAAACTCAGCATAGTGAGAGCGTTTAAGAGGATAGGAGTACTCTTTCTGACTAATGCTTCCGTTATGATAATTGTATGAGAAAATTACATCGTTTTTAGAAACGGTATTTTTCTGAGAGAAGCCACTGACTGAAATAATAAAGAACAGAAAGGCTATTTTTCCAACACTCAAGTATGAATGCAAAATGAGTTTATTAAATGCTTTTGCATTATTAATAAGAATATTAAAAATATAGTTTGAAATTTTAAAAGTATAATTCACGTTTTCTACATAAAAAATATCAATAAAGAAACTTTCTTTTTATAGTATCATTAATCAATACAAGAAAGAAATTCAAAAGTAATGATTTTTTTGATTTCCTGTAAAATCAAATACAATAGTAAACATTCTTACCAATATTGCATTTGATTTATTATTCTGACTGAAAAAATTAAAAAAGTGAAGGCGCATCGGTAAAAAAGCTTTTCACAATTTCGGTTGTCAAATCATTACTAGCATATTTGTCTTGTAAAACAGAAAACGGTATTATTGTTTTGCAACCTTTGGCATAGTTTGAGCATCCGAAGGCTGAATTTCCTTTTACAAAATGGCCTTTCTTACAGATAGGGCAAGAAATAGGTTTTGCATCTTTTGCATCTTTAGGTTTTTTTGCTGATTCAATTTTTTGCAATGTAATTTTACCATCATTGCCCAAAATCAAAATACCATCGGTAGTAATTCCCGCTTCGCTAAAACCACTTATTTTGGCTGTTTTTCTTTTGTCAAGTAGACCAATTACCTGTTTGTCGGTGAGGGTTTTGTTGAACTGAATAAAATGTATTAAGAAATTACAACCATTATTGTAAAGTGAGCATCCGTAAGCCGTTTTTCCTTTTTTTATGGTACCCTTGCCGCAAACCGGACAAGTAATAGTGGCACTATTGTTTACTTCTTTTGGGGTGTAGTTCTTTGGTTTTTTTTCAGTGTTTTTCTTTTTCTGAGTATCTTCAGAAATTATTGTAATTCTCTTGCCCGATTCCAACTTTACAACAGAGACCAATTCATTAACCATTTGTTTCATTTCATCCATAAAAACAGCCACATCATAAGCACCTTTTTCAATTTTTCGGAGCTTTGATTCCCAAATTCCGGTAAGTTCAACCGATTTGAGCAAATCATTTTGTATGGTTTTAATTAGTTCAACTCCTGTAGGTGTAGGAACAAGATTTTTTTTTTGACGCTGAACGTAGTTTCGTTTAAAGAGCGTTTCAATAATGTTGGCACGAGTAGAAGGTCTGCCAATTCCGTTTTCTTTCATTACATCGCGCAAATCTTCATCTTGTACCGTTTTTCCGGCAGTCTCCATGGCTCTGAGCAGGGTAGCTTCTGTATATAATTTGGGCGGAGTGGTTTCCTTTTTCTGAATTTTAGAGGTGAACACCCTTTTCACCAACTTCAAATACAGGCATTATTTGTTCATCTTGTTCATTATCATCAGCAATTTGTTTCTTAGGGTACAATTCACGCCAACCAGGTTCAAGTATTACCTTTCCGTTTGCTTTAAATTCTGTATCTCCTGCAAATCCTATAACGGTGGTATTTGAAACTAAACAGTCGGGATAGAATGCAGCAAGAAATCTACGAGTTATTGCATCATAAACCTTTTTCTCATCTATGTGGAGCGATGATGGCGGATTTACACCGGTTGGGATAATTGCATGGTGATCGGTAATTTTTGCATCGTCGAAAACTTTCTTGCTCTTTACTATCTTTTTGCTGAGTATTTTCTGAGTAAAAGCTTGATATGATGTGATTCCTTTCAGG
>JADKDL010000019.1 GCA_016714605.1 Bacteroidales bacterium
TACAGACTATGCTAAACTATTACGCTACGCTGGAGCTTCCGGATTTACTAGCGCCAAAGATGCCGAATATATCAGCAATGGCTGTTAGGTCTTTGTGAAAATAAATATGGTAAATTACGGTGATACTCACAGATGGCGCAATCCTCTAACAGAGTAGCACAAACTATCCGGAAGCACCAACTAATCCGTAAACTCTTTTTCCATTTATAGTAGTAACTTTTATTACCCAACAATTTGTTTTAATTCTGATTTTTTTAGAGTAAACCTCACAAGTAACTTTATAATAATCATTTTCTTTAACTAAATTTGTTTCTTGCAAACCCTCTATTTCATCGTATTTTATACATTTAAAACTATTACTATTTACAATATTTCCACAAAAAAACTCATTTAGAAACTGAGTTGTTCTACCTTTAAGGAAATCATCATGTTGTTCTTTTACATAATTTTTATCCATTAACTGCATTATTTTAGTTGCATCATGAGAAACAACAGCTTTCTCAAATTCGGCTAAATAGATTTTAACTTCACTAGTAACATCAGAATCTTGTTTAACAGTAGTACTATTCTTTGTTGAAGAACAACCAAGAACACTAAGAATAAACAACAATAGCCCAAACATTTTAACAATTTTTTCTTTCATTTTAGATTTTCTATTTAATAGTAAGTGATAATAATTGAAATTTCCATATAGTTTTTCCCCGCTCGGCTTAGTTCGGTTTAAACTGTGCTTAAGACGAATAGGATAGGTACAAAATAAAACTTTTCTTTTTCATATTTCTGTTTTTTTTCTATTGTTTATTCAATATCACAGTTAATGTTACAAAACTCAATCAAATCTTTAATTCTGTGATCATAAAGTTCTTGCATTCTTCCATTTTCAGCAATGCTTCTTTCCTGACCATTTCCATACAACTCACCAAGAATTGAAGATTCATTTGTGACAAATAGTATGAATAAAGAATCTGATTCTGTGAATATCTCTTTTATCTTTTTATAATCTGTCCAATTTTCAAAAGATATCGTTGAATCTTCTTCCAGAGCTTTTTGTCTTGATACGGAATCTTGTATTATTAATAAATCTAAACATGTATTTATCTTGCTGATAATCGAATCGTATTTTGCAATGGATTGATACAGTTTGTAACTCGCACAGAATCTATATTCTAGTGTTGTGTATGCTGTGTCGCAATTGAGTAATATATCATCGTATTCAATCACCTGACAATGTAGTCTCGAAATTGATAATAATAATACTGTAATCATTAAAAACCTTATAATCATTATTCTTTATATTTAAAAACCAAACTCAATTACTTTATAGCACAAAAACATACTACTACAAACACATTCAACTTTCATATTGTATTTCTGTTTTATTTTTCAGCCGGGCTACAAACACTTGTTTTTGTTAAAACTTTTATTTGTTTTATTGGGATTGCAACCACGAAGTGCTTAACGAAGCTAAACCCTAATGAGTGGGAGGTTTTATTATACACCTCTTTGCTTTAAGTTTTATTTTTTTGACAAAATTTCTACATATTCGATTAATATGAATTTCTCCACTTGTCAATTAAATTCTATCATCTCTTTAGTAAACTGAGGTGTTTTTGCATAAAATTTATATTTCGGACAAAACATTCCAAATGAATCTATATAAGACTATCTTTCTTGGGGATAATTTTTGTGTTTCTTTATTAAAAGTTACATACCAATTCTAATTGAAAATCTGTTTTTTGAAATTCTTATTAAATATTTCTTATTTTATAGACTCTTTCATGTTGTTTTATGTTTAAGTTCTCCTTTTTATACAAATACATTTCTCGTATCATTTGACATCAATTTTATATGAATTTTCCCATAATGCCATTCTATATTTGCTTTAATTTCGATATTTTACTGGCATATTTTTATAAAAAACCATCAAATTTGCCTTCTTTATAGTACATCTTATTCAAGTCTCTCTGACTGATTAAAGCTCACTCACAAACATGTTTATAATTAATAATTTCCTGTTTATAAATGAGAATCGATTTTTGTGCCCTTCTTCGGTTCCATTAAGATATTGCCATGATAAGATTCTCCATTTTTGTGCTTTTCCACTAAACAAAGATTCTCCTTTTCCTTTTTTTAACTGTCAAGCGCTTTCAACTGAATATAAGATATATTGAGCCTGAACATAATTGTTTGTTGAAATAATTATGGTTATCAGTAATAGAATATTTTTCATCTTTTAATTTGGATAACTTTTTTCGCTGTTATTCTAAAATGCCCTATAACATCCCAATATTCATAACCACAATCTTCAAATACGTATATTTCTGTTTTTTTTGTATCAAATATACCTTCTATCCCCTCACCCACGATTGACGCAGTGTTCAGAAGTAAACCTAAGAGTGGCGTATTGGTTGTTCGTGCTTTATTCTTTATAAACCACACATTCTTAATCACATTTCTCCACAATTATTATTATGGTACTATCAAACAAATGCTTTATCTAATTCAAGCCAATAATATTTTATGTCTCAACAAATCGTCAACATTAAAAACTGGACCAAAATTGGTAGCATGACTTCTTTCCAACTCAGATTTTATATAATTACTCCAGTTTGAAGTGATATAGAATCCAAAAATTAAACTCGTAATTTCTTAATGAAAAGTAGTCTCCTGCAAAGGAAAGGGTTGAATAACTCAGTTCAATTACAGTATTTAAATTCTTTTCTTCAAGTTTCCAAGTTAACTGATCGTATAACCCATCAAAATGTTGTTTAGGAAAACCGATTGTACTCAGAATTATTCAATATTTCCCATTTAGTGGGCAAACTTAAATGCTTTAAATTGACATTTGGCATTTGAATAGAATTTTTTGTCAAATCCAGGTTTTCGACTTTGGACCAAACATAACTCCGGTTAAAAGGCAAATTTCAGGGACAACTTAAATTTATTTGCCATTTTTTTTTAAATAGTTTAATATGATTTTTTTCTGCTACCACAACATCCGGCCAACATTCCCCACCTAACCGCTCTTCAACTAAGTATATATCTGTTATGTTTATAATTGTTTTTTTGTATCAAATATTCCTTCTATACCCAACCCCACATTTAGATTGCAACTACGTAGTGTTCAACGAAGCTAAACCAAAATGAGCGGCGTTATACCATTTTTTATTTTATCTTAAAGCTATTCATGATTTTTTCACCGATTGCTTGGTATTTATCAAATTGATTTGTCTCACATGTCAAAGTCAAAATATAGGCTTTTTGTTTAACAATCAAATAATATTGCTCAAACTTAAGCTTGAACTGTCCCTGAGTTCCAGTATAAATAACTTTTTGATATTCTAAATCATCAGTTTTAATTCGTTTACTTTCAATGATATTTCCGTTGGTAATCATTGTTCTTATTTGTCCTTCCGATATTTCCACATACTTATCAAGGTTTATATTTTGTCCTGTTAAATCTTGAATTATTAAATTGACATTTTCTCTGAATAAGTCTTGTTGAGAAGTCTGTTTGGATAAAAGGATAAAGGACATACCCATTTGTCCTGACTTATTTAATTCAAAGCTATCAGGATACTGAATTGTAAAAAATGATTCATCTATGGTTTTCCAATCATCAGGAATATCGGATTGTACATTTTTTTGAGTTGTCTGTCCGCAAGCAATTAAACTAAAAAAAATAGATGTAAGTCCGAATAATTTAATCTTTTTCATAGTTTTGTTTTTAATCATAATATTGTTTAATCCCATATTAAGTAATTTTTTATTCTAATCTACCTCCCGTTCGTTTGGGTTTAGCGGCGCGTACATCATTCATTCTTTATTAAATATATCGAACCCGTTACAAATCCTTTTTTATCTCCCTCTGATGATATTAATAAATCACCATTTTCATAAAACGACAAACCTTCGGGTTTGTAATATTTCTCAGCAGACAACGGAATTATATTTATTAATTGTTTGTCCTTATATATTGCAATAAACCTGTCGGAAGCAGAAAGAATATACATTTCTTTTGTAATTGGATGAATTGCAATTGATGATGGATTAAACAGAATTTTTGTAATTCCTAATTCAGAATAATTTTTAGTTAGAAAATTAGATAAATCATCAATATTTATCTCCAAATAAGGTTCAATGTTATCAAATCTGTTTGTTTTAGCTCTATAAATCATTCGTTTTGATTCTGCATCATTGAATAAAGCATCTTTACAGGCAATATAGATATACCATCATTAAAACAAATTCCCTCAATATTCAAAGAATTTATCTTGAAGCATTGTTTGTGATGTTTTTGTTTTATTTTTAAAATCACACAAATAAATTTCCATCACTTCTCAGAACATAAACAATGTTTTATTAATCGATAAATCTTCAAAATCACCAATATCAGTAAATCTAAATGAATTAGAAATTTCTTGTTTTCTTAAATCCTATGCAAATATAGAACCGATTTCATCTTGAATGCAGTAAATAACATTTTCAGAACTTAAAGCTATACCCGAAACTTCTTTCAATAAATCGGGCATCTCATACACGCTATCGGGTTTGTGGAATTTATATTTTGCTGATTTATACATGCTATTCTTTTCAACAGCATTGAAATCAAGTGTTGAAGAAATATCTATAGGTTTAATTTTAAACCACTTTCCATCGTTTGTAAAATATAAATTTTGCTCAATACCATCCTTTAAAATTTCAACTTTCAGAAATGTAGTGTCATTTGTTTTGACTTGTGAAACCTCGTCAAGGATCCAACCAAGATATTTTTTTTCAAGTTTGCTATTAATTTTGTCTAAAGGTATTTCATTAAGGTTTGAGTGTTCACTATACAACAATGTATTATTTCTTATGCCTATTTCATAGCGTTTACCATCGCATAAGTATTCAACTTCAACATATCCGTCTGTAGTTGTTTCTACTTCAACTATATCAGGTTTTGAACACTGCTCATATACTATTTTCATATAGTCTTTTGAATCTGCTTCAACTTGTTTCTTCTCATTTGTCTGTCATAGCCATCAAGGATTAAAGGATTGCGGTTGATGCCACAGCCAATACATCCATAAAGTGCCGAATTTGAATCACTTGCGAAACACCTCATATTTACTACAATTTAGTTATTCGGCGTTAATTATTTAATTTCTACTTCTCAACCAATTTAAGCTTTAATATATCATTTGAGTTGTTTGCTATATTTACAATCTCTTTGTCATTGGAGTTGGATGTAGTTCCATCTGAAGTATAATAGGCGTATTTTACATATCCATGCTCTTCTGCTCCTGATGACCAATAATACAAATAAAATTCTTTATCAATATCTCTATCTGAAATATCTAATATAAAACTTGCTGAGTTACTGCCTTCAGGAATATATATTTTATCCCAGTAGCTTATTGTTCTTTCTTCCAATTCGGTTAATGTCATAGTTATATATATTCCTCCTTTGGGAGCAAGTTCATTATCAGGTAATGAGATCTCCCCATTAAATCGGTATTGAACAGGTAATATAGTAAGATTAATATTAGTAATATCATTGCTGTTCAAATTATTATCTAGTGCCGCATGCTTTCCTATCACTGTAGCAGACTGAGAATAATATCCGGTTTTGGCATATCTATCAGTTTGATCTTGCAACAAAGTATAGCTTAGTGTACTATCTTTATTATCTCTTGTAATATAACTTATATAGAATACAGAGCTTTTGCCATATGGAATTTTAAACCTGTTGCTGTTTATAAAACCTATAACACCACGCTCAGGAGCCGTCTCTCCATTAGGAAGGCTAATGGTGCCCATTATTCGCAATTTATTAAAATCTCTTAGCTGTGCCATATTAGGGAAATAACTGCTTTTAAACTCAAACAATTTGTCGGCTTTCGTGTATTCTTCTGCCGATGTTAATTTATGGTCTTCACCTTTTAATGAATCGATATTTTGCTCATCGTTAAGTAAAAACCATGAATATTGAGGCCAACCACTTTTAAGGGCACACCATGTAGGGTCAATGTTATAGTATGTATTATCAATCATTACCTTTACCCATAGGTGTCCGGCTTTACGAACCACAACAAAAGATGTTAAGCCTGCCTCAGAAAATAATAGGTCAAGTCCACGAGCAAATCCCACGCAATCGGCTTGGTTATGAACCAATGCTGTATAAGCACTTGTTTTGCCGTCTAACATCCCATACTTAACTGAGCTTGTAATATACTCGTGCAAAACAAGAATCTTCTCAAATTCAGTCATTTTACTATTAATTAAACTATCTACAATGTGTTGAGCTTTATTGATAGCTTGCTGCTCTTCTGTTTCATGAGTGACTTTATCGTCAACACTTTCCTTAATACATGAAAAGATTAATGCAAATGCGAAAATGAGTAATAAAGCATTCTTAAATCGATTTATAAAATTACCCACTTTTATTTCTTTCATTATTTACTATTTATTTCCTTTGCATTCCTATCAACTATAAATTTTATCGTTGATATTCAGTAAATTAAATTTTACTAAAATTTATCATTTCTCTCTCAATTTTCAATCCCAGAATATGAGCGGCGGAATATGGCAAACTGGCAATCAAATAATTCTCAGTTCGCCTATTCGATATGTTGCATTTTTTTATTCTAACGTTACAATCATACAATCCCCAAGCTGTACGGTTTCTGAATTTCCAAAATCAAAGTCGATTGCTTTAAAATCATACTTATTGACATTCACAGTTGTGCTTACTGAGCCTAACAATTCTGTACAATTTTTATCATATACATCAAGTCTAACTTTCAAATTTCCGCTTTTAAGAAATCTAATATATATGTTCACTTTCTTTGCTGGTATAAGAGTCTTCGTCGCACCCAATACCTGTAAATCATTTGAACTTTTTTCAGAAACTTTCCATTTAAAATCGGTTAAATTGTCCTCTAAACCTTGACCATACCCACTTAAAAATGTAACTGTAGCTTTTCCTAGATTTTCTCCTATTTCTTGCCCTTTTTCTGAGGATACTTTTTCTAAACCTTTTGAAGCTCCATATACCAGTTCTCCAACAGATTCAGTAGTTGATTCTGCTATTTTGCCATTGTCCGATTTTAAAACTTCATTTATGCCCTTCCCTGCTTCAATTGCTTGTTTTGCAACAAACTTTGCCGCCTTTTTGGTTAATGAACCATTGTCAATATAAGAACTACTAGTGCATGAATACAACCCAAATATCAAAAGTGTAATCATCAATAAATTAAGTTTTTTTGTCATATGTTTAGATTTGACCATGTTTTTTTCTAAAATAGCAACCAACGATGCTTAAAACTTTTAGAAAAGGCATCAAATATACAAATATTTAGAAATAAACATAACGTGAAAACTTAATCTGCTAAGGTGTGAATTCTGACATGACTTAAGCCAAACGGAGTTCGTGCTTTTTTATAATTTTTCAATCATTGTATAAATTTTCCCCTTCCAAAACATCTTTTGATCAGGTTCATCTTTATTATTAAAATCAAAATTAAACTCCGCTTTTAAAATTCCTTTTGCCCAAGAATCCCTGTCAATTTTAATAAAACCGCCTTTGCAAAAATAAGTTTTTAGTCCAGGTGCAGATATAGGATTTAATTCTATTCTTGGAATGCAGGTGTCATAGTTAATCTCAAAAATCAAGCTACAATGAGTTCCTGCATTAGTCTGAGTGGAACAAATTATCTGGTTTTTATTTGTTTGTTTTGCTGTAATAAAATAAGTCCCGCTCCATTCATAACACCAGGCTTCACACGAAATAGAATGGAATTGATGTGTAGTATCAACTAATCGATAAAATCTGATCAATGAATCAGGATTTATTTTGCCATCACTGTCTTTCATTGATTCAGTTTCTTTTGGACAAAATCCATCACAACTTAATTGTCCGTATTTATTTCTATAAACATCTTCTGGATAACTCCATTTTGTCCTAAAATCAAAATCTCCCGTCAAATTGTCAATCCATTGAATTTTAATTTGGCTCTTCTTATCATTAAATCCTGAATAAATGGTAAATCCAAATGAGAAAAATCCAATTAGTAGAATCAATATATGTTTCGTCAACTTATTCATATGTATCGGAGTGTTTTTTGTATGACTGCTTTCATCACTATATACCTAACTACAATCTTCAACTAAGTAAATATCTATTATGTTTATAATAGACAACATCTCAAGGCGTTTTATTATTTGTTATTCAATCACAGAAGTTATCCATGAACATATTTTACCCGAATTTCCAATAACAGAGCAATAGTATATTCCCGAAGTTAAAGTAACACGTTCCTGATTCTGAGATATTTTTTTGCTCAGAATTAAAGATCCTTTTGAATCGTAGATAGTAAGAATTGCAGGCATTATACTTGCTGCGTCTTCAAAATCAATGATAATTGGTTCATTTGCTTTCGCAGGATTTGGATATACTGTTATGATGTCATTAATAGTTGTGTTTTCGATATTTGTTGTATGATCATTTGTGATAGTAAATTCAGAGCCAACAAAAGAAATAGAATAATTAGTGTCAGTGCTCAACGTTCCGATAGTTATTTGATATATACCGATTGTATCACCCTCAGTTCTTTGCAATTGTCCAGTAATAAAATCAGTATCTGTAATTTCGGGAGTTACATTATAATTCAGTACAGGATCAGTAGTTCCAACAATTTTTGTTTGTGGTAGAGCAGTGATGGTAACAGGTTTTGGAAGTATGGTAAACACTGCCCCTGTAAAATCAATAATATAATCGGCTTCGGCAAGTAAACTTCCTTGAGTAATGCTATATGTTCCAACCGATTCACCTACTTCGCGAATCAGATTACCTGTAATGGAAACAGATGTTCCGTTGCTCGAAGTATAGGTATAAAGTAATTCAGGATCAGCGTCTTTATATATTTTCGAAAGATTTCCAATGGCTTTGATACTAATTATTCCCTTTTTAATATCTAATACTTGTTGAGCAAAAATAGCGTCTGCATAATTACTATTTCCTGACTGATGAGCATAGATAAAACAATTACCTTCTTTTTTTAATGTAACTATTTGTCCGTATAGTCCACTACAAACTGCAATACTCGTATCTGAGCTTGAAAAAACAACTTTATTTCCCGATTCTCCACCAATTGCCGAAATAGTCAAAGTTTTGTTACTAAGTGTCTGTACAGGAATAGAAGTAAAGATAATTTCCTGCGTTTTTAAAGGTTCTGGTTCAGGAAGAATACTTACAAAAGTGCTTTGTGCAATATTTGTAACAACAGCCGGGTTGTAATCAAAGAAAATATATGCTTTATTTTCTAATAGATAATTCTCTTTTGTCATTGTTTTTGAATCAATACTGAATTTTATAAAACCGTGACTGGCTGCTTCATTTGTAGTACTGTCTAGAAGGTGAATATCTTTGAAACTGAATATTACAACATTTCCTACGGTATCGTATGTCATAGTGTGGCTTTGGTCTATAACCTGCAATGTTTTAATATCAAGGTTCGCATCGAGTGTATCAATTACTTTAATGTTCTCTGCATCGATATTCCCTGTGTTTTGGAAACGAATTGTATAGGTGAGCTGACTGTTGAATAGAACGTAACCCTTGTCTGTAAATCCCGGACTTACCTGAATATCATTAGGGTCGAAAGAATTCAAAACAGGTGTATTTATGCTATCGGAGTTGTTCGATGGATTGGTATCTCCAGATGATACATCTCCAAGGGTTATCTTCATTTCGACATTTTTACCAGCAAGAAGAAAGTCTGGTAAAACCCTGCAATATAAAGAAGTATTATATTGATCAAAATCGTTTATTGAGTCGATAATAAAAGTGAGAGTACTGTCATTAATTATCGAATTAGAGTTTTTGCAACTATCAAGAACCAAATATGGACTTAAAGTAACACAAACTGGTATGTTTTTATATTTAGTTCCTAGATTTGCAACTGATAAACGAACTTCAAATGCTCTACCAACAACTGCAGGAGAGATATTGGTAATAGATGTTGCAAGTTCGACAGCTTGTTTCGGTTTAACAATAAAAACAACGCCATTTCTATAATAACTATTTTGTGAATTTATATCAAAGCTAAGATTGTTCTGTGAGCTAACTACATCGGTGTAATTGTTTGGAACAAGGCTTAAGGTATATGTACCATAATGTTTCGGTTTAAAAACAAAGTAGCCGTTTGTATTGGTTGTAACAAAAACATCGTCGGGCATAATGTGAATTAGCTGATTATTCAAGAAAGGTGAATTCATTGATGTATTTGCATTAGAGGAAGTTGAAATATTGCCAGAGATATACGATTCATATAATGTGATAGAAGAAACATTTTTGGAGAATGGACAACGACCATCGTCGGATTGAACTCTGTATGAATAGTTGCCTTCAATTGAGATTGTCGGCGTGAAAGTACTTCCTGTGTCTACGTTTACATAATCAGAAGAACCTGAATTGCTAATGTATTGCGACCAGATAATGGTTTGACCTGGTGCCGAAATTGTAAATGTAGGTAATGTATCGACATTATACAAATTGTAATATTTGTTCTCAGGAAATGTGAAAGCTGACGTGCATTGCACCGTTTTATATTTCAGTTTTTTTAATTTAGATTCGCATTGTTGAACTGTATCATAAATTGAAACAAATATTTGAGTTGATGAGGAATTAAATGTTTTAATGTAGTTTTTGCCAATATAATCCGTTGTTGTAGAATCCAAATACCATTTAACTGTTTGTGATGCCAGTAGTGTATTTTTAATCGCCAAATTTGCTCCTGCATAACTAGAGAATATTGTATCAGTAATTACGGAATCTATATCCGGGATTTGTTCGGAATTACATATTGGTCTTACAATTATTTTTGTTAATGGGCTTGTACATATATCAACGGTATCGTAATCCAAAACACAATATTCTCCTGTTTTAACGGGTGTAAACGTATTTCCTGTTGCTAAAATCTGTTTATTTGTATTAAAGGCTGAATAGTCATACCACTGAAGTTCACTATTTACAGATGTTGACTTTGCATTTATTGTAGGGAATGATGTTCCCTGTACAACTTCAATAACTTTTTGATTCACATTGGGAGCTACTGCAAGACAACTGGTAAGGGTAATAGAAATTTCTTTAAAGTCGCTTTTATAACCATTAACAGATTGAGAAACGTAAATTTTATATGTTCCCAGCCCCTGAATACCTGCAATATTGTCAATATTTAATGAATTACTGCTGTTATTTGCAATTATTGAGGTTCCGTATTGATTATAAGACCAAGTGTACAAACCTGCAGAATCACCTTGTACTGTAATAATTCTGTTAGGTTTATCGACCTTGAAGACATATTCGGAAGCTCCGGTAGGTACAGAGATTTGTGGATTATCTAAGCTTTGGGTACTCTTTGAACCACAACCATTATTGTCATAATAAATATATGTTAATAGATAGTAGTAACCCTCTCTCATCTGACTTTTTGCGAAAGTAAATGTTGAATCAGTACCTTTTGATGAAATTCCTTTAAATTCTTCACATGCCAACATATATAAAACTGATTCACCTTCGAGTTTTTCTGTTAAATAAAAATTTCCTCCAACCGGACTCGCTTTTACTGTTAATGTAGTATCATAAATTCCAAAATAAGTTGAAGACATCGTTAATGTTGGTTTAGGTTTTACTGTAACCGGAATAGTAACATAATCGCTTTCACATCCATTTTTATTTGTAACCAGATATGTATATTTCCCTGGGTCACCTTCATAACTCAATCCAGATATTGAATCCCAATTTTGAGTTCCATTGCCTAACATTAGTGTATCGGTATTTTCAATTTTATACCAAGTTATTGTATCACCAGGTCTCGATGTGGCTAAAAGTCGTTTACATTCGTAATTACATACATTTGTGTCCCCCGATACGGTTGGCTTGGGAGTTAAACATTGTCCATTTGCCCATAAATTTACTATTAAAAGAATAGAGATAAGTGATAGTCTGTTTTTCATAATTTCTGGTTATAATATGTTGTTTCAGAAGGACAGACAGTAAATGCATACAAACTGTTGCACAACATAATAAAATAATTTTTAATTGAGATTTTTAGGAATATCTAGTTGATATTCGGTTTGTGTTAATTACTGTACTGGGAAAGTGTTTTTTATTAATTAATATCCTGTTTAACCCCGTTCTTGAATTCCTCGTCAACGACTATATCTAAATGTCCTTGACCTTTTTGTGGAATATTTACACCCTCACCCACATTTAGTTTACAACTACCAATTGCTCAGCTTAGCAAAACCAAATAAGCGGAGGAACTGGCAATTATCTGATTGTTATCAGTCTACTCAATTACATAACGTTATTTCTTAAAGAGTTTGTACATTACCAAGCCTATCGAACCTCCTATTAATCCTCCTACAATTCCATATAATATGATATTCACTATATCTGAATAAGTAGTATTTTTCCAAAAGTTAACAGGACAATCTTGACAAGCTCCACGTATTTCTGATAATTCCCAAAGAATACTAAAAACCGGTAAAAAGCACCCAATTAGTAAGCCAATAACACCTAATACAACCACTAATCTTTTCATATTATTCTTTTATTACAAGTTTAGGATAACAGTTTAAAAAATCGATCCCAGCTCGTTTTTTTTTTTACAACCCAAACGCTTTCATTTTATTAATAAAGTTAGGTCTTGCAGACCGCTCAGACTCCTGTTTATTAGCTATAGTTTTTCTTTTTCAGCCTTCGGTAACTCATCAATCATCATTTTTTCGGCAGCTTCGATTTCGTCTCTTAAAAATTCAGAAAAATCAGACCATTCTTTTATAATTTGACCATTTATTCTAATCGACTTGATAATTCCATTAATATCTATAAAATATCCGATATTTTCATCATATGAATATGCTCGACCTCCAAAATGAAATAATTTCTCATCAATTTCATATTCAGAAATCCAACTTCTATTAGCAGTTCCTAAATCAAAACATTGTACTTTACTTCTGTCCAAAAGTCCAGTTGTATAAATTGATGGAGTCAAACCAAATAAAGCAAAATCGAAAATAAAACAACCATTAATTTCCCGAAGAAAATCCTTATAAACCAAAGGGATTTTAATATTGTTGTCCTTTTCAATTTTGCAATAAATTCAACTGGTGTCTGTTCAAAAAGTATGATTCCAAACTTAAAAGGAGCAATCCATTTTTGATTATAAATCATTAAATCATTTTTTCTAAACTACCACCGAACTTTAAATATTTATAAGAAATCTGTTTTATAGGTTTAAATTTATCAGAAACATCATTTATTCTTTTCTCTATTGAATCCATATTAATAATCTGTTTAATGTTAGAAGAATCAGGTTTTGTTTTGTTGCTTTAAGAATTACATCCAATCACAATCAATACCCATACTTATATTATCGCTGTCTTTTCATAAAATGTATGCTATCATCTCTATATACCTAACTACAATCTTCAACTAAGTATATATCTGTTATGTTTATAATTTATTTTTTTTGCATCAAATATTCCTTCTAAACCCAACCATACATTATGTTTGCAACCACCTAGTGCTCAGCTAAGCTAAACTTAAATGAGCGGGTTTTGCAGCAATTATAGTCCTACTGAATCATATTTTAATTCTTCAATTCGTTCTAAAGTTAAAAGTGTTTTTACAGATATTTCAGTATTTTCTTTGCCAATAATCTCCTTTAATAGTATAACCCAATTATCTCGATATTTTATCCATGCAAATTGTGCATTTTTTAAATTGAGATTTATCTCTGTAATTAGATCCTGATAATATTTTATTTTTTCCGGGTCATCTTTATACATTTCTATCATTTCCTGATATTTATTTTGATTTTGAAGTTTTTGTTTTTTGTAAACTTCATTAAGATTTTTATCTGCATTTAAATAGTCAGATTCACTATATTCTTTTATTGATTTTTTAATTAAAAAAGCCTCAATCCTTTTCTTATGCCGCTCCTTAATGTATGACTCCATGCCAGAATATGCGTCATTACGAATTGTTCCTTCTATATATAAATTATACATACGGTCTGCATCATTTTTTTCAATTTTTGAATAATTGCCTTCAATTAAATTAAATATTGACTTTTGATTTGCATTTAATTCTGTTGATATTTTAGATATTTTAATTTGTATTTCTTGATCTTTAAGACTGTTATTTATATCTTGACAAATATTCATGTCTATTGTAGTCATTGCAATTTCACAGTATTCAATTCGCGGATACCTTTTATCTGGATTTGCCAATCGTTCATCAATGGTACGTTTTAATCCTTCCATTGTAATATCTACATACTTACCAGATTCAGTAGCTTTTTTCCATACTTTTAATGCTTCATTTGGATTTACTGTTACACCATCTCCATTTAAATACATTATTATTATAAAAGGAATTGATGAAGAATTATTGTCTTCTAAAAAAGCAGCTAAAGCTTTTTGGTAATTTTTTTCAACGTTTAGTCCGTAATAATAATCTATACCATTTTGACAAAACACATTCACACTTAACAATACAAATACTACTAGTGTGTATATAAATACTTTTTTATTTTTCATACAAATTTTCCCTCACTCATTTTAATTTACAACCCTAACGCTTTCATTTTATTTATTAAGTAGGTCTTGCAGACCGCTCAGATTCCTGTTTATGATGCGCTGGCATTAATTTCATTTATAATCTTATTCATTTTTTCTCTTGGAGTCATCCAACCAATTTGTTCATATGGGATTTCATTTATTCGTCGTCCAATTTCATAGAAATCCCAATTTGCAAACTCGCCAAATTCATATTTCCAATCGTCTATATATCCAAGAATATAATTCTGAGTTCCAATAATTTTCTTGTCATTATCAGTTTTCAGTATCGAAACCTTTCCAATAATTTTCACTAAAGCCATTTGAGTTATCAAAATCTCATCCTTTTCAAACTGTTTTGTCAGCTTTTCAATTAAAATCTCAGTTATGTTTTTAAAATCATTCTTTACTAATCCAGGTATAATCACAGTATATCTTGCTGACGAATTAGTCAACAACACACATTTCTTTTTGCTTACATAAAACATTGTAGCATTCCATTTACCGAAATAATTATCATTCAAGTCAGATTCTAATTGAATCAAAGTCGATGGTACAACTGATTCTAATTTCTTTGACACAAATATAATTGAGCGGTTTGTCATATGACTCTATTTATTTCTTCACCAAGTTGAATATTAATTTTATCAATCGGTATGCAAGATACAAAATACTAAAAAACATACTTATAATTCCATTCCAAATCATTTTACTCCGCTCGTTTGGGTTTAGCTTCGCTGAGCACTACGTGGTTGCAACCCAAACGCTATCAATTTATTTATAAAGTAGGGATTGTAGACCGTCCACATAGCATTACAAGCTATCGCTACACTTCAAACATATTCCAAAACATTTTCTCTCTTATAAAATAAATATAATCTTTCATTATAAATTTTTCTACATCCTTTAGTCTGCCGGACTATATGCCCTATTTTAGTTGTAAAACCTTTATTTGTTTACTTTGGGTTGCAAACACGAATTAGCGGGGGCCTATTTTTATTTTTATAATACTACAGAGTTACATGTACAAAAACTCGATTAATATGACCGTTTTTTTCTATGTGGTGTACCGTAATTTTAAATCTTGCAGAAGTTTTACTAAAAACATTACAATGAATTTCTTTAATAAATCCTACTTCTGTTTTATCTTTAAAAACCTTTACGGCCTTAGTATCATTTTCGTTAGAAGGTTCAAGAATGTAGGTTAATGAATCGCCTACAGTTAAAGCATTTGGCAGTAATTGCAAATGCGACAATTTTGTTAATTCTGTAATAAATGAAAGGTTACGGACAGGTATAAAATCTGCCAAAAACTCAAAGTTATCTATAGGTAGCATACCTTGTGTATATGCTAACATATAAAATTTGTCGTCTTTGTATTGAGTGTCTATTTTCCAAAAATCAAAAAATGCTTGTAAATCGTTTCGCTCCGTATTAACAATACGTTTGCCGAAAATTTCAATTACATCATTGCTGTACTCTTTTAAAGTATCAGGAAAACTTTCATACGATGTAAATCCATGCTTTTTAGCTTCCTCTATTCCATCTTTTAAATATTTAAAACGAATTCCTTCAGTTACATTTTTTTTAATAACCCCAATAGGAATTCTTTGACTGCCTTTTCCAGCACGCCATACAAGAAATATGTTACCTATTGCATTCATTTTATTTCTTTTAGTTTTTCAAGTCGCAAAGTTATTATTTTTATCATGAGTTTTTTACGAATATCGGGTAATTTATAACTTTCCATGGCTTCGGGTAAGTTTCTATCAATATTCGTAATGATTTCTTCAATATCTGATTTATTATACTTGTTTAATGTTCGTTCAATACAATTCTTTACATCTTCAGAAAATTCTTTTTTTAATAACTCTATCAAATCGAAATGTGTTTGTTTTTTGCTTTTTCCTTCCCAATGAATTTCAGCTACTCCTTTGTTGATATATGAAAAAAGTTTGTCGTTGTTTGATAAGTATTCCGCTATTTCCGAATCATCAATTTCACGACCTAAACAACAACCGGAATCGTATATTGGAGCAAAATTATGCAAAACTATTTCCGACTCAAAATGCAAAAATATTCTTTTGAGAAATTTGTTTTTTAAGACCGATTTGCTAAACTCCTCATCATTTTTTGATTGCAATATAAATTTCAAACTCTTTAGAATAAATTTTTTAAAAGAATTTGAACTCATATCTTCGATTACTTTATCAATCTCTACATACGTATCTTTAAAATTATGAAGAATGCCCCAATTTTCTTGATGTCGGTCGGAATTGCTAATAATTGCATCGAAAACAATTATTTCAATAATTTTAGGAATGTATTTTTGTAATTCAAAATACTTTAATGATTTACTAATAAACTGAAAGGTATATTCTTTTTTGTCTTTTTCGGGATTGTAATTTGAATCGTAGCCTGTTAAATATTCCTTTCCTTCGGTTAATCGGTTTTCGGAATATACAACCATTGATTTTGATATACACCCAACTTTTTGTTTATGATGATCGGCACGGTAAGCTATATTATAATCGAGTACCGGAAAACCCAAATATTTACCAATTTTTGACGATACAATTTCAGACCAAAATTCCATTGGATAACGAATGCCACCATCTTTTGTGATTTTTGAACCTTTAAAGAAATACTCTTCATCGGTTTTGGGATTTATAGCAATTTTTTTGCTTCGTGAACCACCCGTATTCAAATGTTCTTGTAAATTCCATTCGGAAATATCGGTATATGTGGGAATGTACTTTTGCATACAAATTATTTCTAATTGTCCGTTGTTTTATTCTAAACTTACTCAATTTATTTTAATTTACAACCCTAACCCTTTCACTTTATTTATAAAGTTAGGACTTGCAGACTGATCAGACTCCCGTTTATTAGCAGTAGTTATTAGTTAATTATTTCAAATTTTACGATTACTTTATATTTGAGTCTCAAATTACCTAAAGTAATATCGGTGGCTCCGGTATACCCATCTCTTACAATTTCTCTTTTTGTACTATTATCAATTTTAACCGGATCGTAGTCGTATGAAGATGGATTTTCTTTAATCTCCAAAGGATTGCCTACTTTTTTCTTTAAGACCGAAAGTAGAATTTCAGCTTTTTCTTTGGCATTATTCATCGCCTCCAGATACAACTCCTTTTTAAAAGTATCAATCTGTGAGTTTTTTAATTCGTCAATAGTAAATTTATTTACATTAAGTGCATTTAAACGACTATTGAAAGTCATTAACTTATTTATGTTAGTCAATTTTAATAAATACCATTTGGAATCATAAACATCTACTGCTTTCTTTTTATAAACCTTGTCTTTTCCAAAATTATCAAATTTTAATTCTTTGTCATTAATTTCTAACTCCTTTAAAATTTCGAATAATTCATTCTCTTGCTCTGCTATTGCTCTCGTTTGTTTTGTCTCTGAATTATACTCCGACAATTCAAAACTTACTATTATATAATCAGGAGAAATTTCTTTCACAGCAAATCCAACAACTTCTATGGTTGCAGTTGAGTCTTTTTGTGCAAAAGAAAAATTCGATAATAAAGTCATTAAAATAAATAAAGTAATAGTTTTTTTCATAGTATTTTTTTTTAAATTATTGCCTACATCCTCAGCCGGTTAGGGTTTAGCGGCGTTTTCTGGTTTTGTCGTGTAGAGACGTTGCATGCAACGTCTCTACGTGGGAATCACATTTGTGCCTGAAATTTTCGTCATTTTTGCCATTCATATTCTCTCTTATAAAACAAATATAATCTTTCATTATAATTTTTCTACATCCTTTATTCTGCTGGGCTATTAGCCCTATTTTAGTTGTAAACCTAAATTAACGATGTTTGTGGTGTTACCTGTATTCTGGTTTTACCTAAATTCTGGTTTATTTGTAGAGACGTTGCATGCAACGTCTCCCACCGTGGAATCACAAATGTGCCTGAAATTTTTATCTGTCTTTTGCCTTACAAATATTATAAAACAAATATAATCTTTCATTATAAATTTTCTACTTCCTTTATTCTGCTAGGCTATAAACCTTATTTTAGTTGTAAACCTAAATTAACAGTGTATTGTGGTGTTACGTGTATTCTGGTGTTACCCTGTTTTCTGGTTTTATCATGTAGAGACGTTGCATGCAACGTCTCTACGTGGGAATCACATTTGTGCCTAAAATTTTTGCCATTTTTGCCATTCAACATCAATATTATAAATCAAATATAATCTTTCATTATAAATTTTCTATATCCTTTTTCTGCCAGACTACAAGCCCTTCTTTTGTTGCAAAACCTTTATTTGTTTAATTAGGGTTGCACACCCCAAATAAGCGGGTGTAGTTTTTCTTTTCAATAAATCGTATTATCTCTCAATTGTACTTCATTCTCATTTCCAAAACTTAATGTTCTATATATCTTGTATTTCAGATTTAAAGAACTTAGGTCAATTTCTTTAAAAATCTGTTTAATCTGTTTTTTACAATTCCGAATTTCTCTTTTGTCTTCAAAATAGAAGTCAAGTCCGTCAGATAATTTTGGTTTATCGTAATCTGATACATTAACTTTTTCCAAGCTACATTTTTATTAAAAAATCAATTGATAGTCTTCAAAGCAGTCAATTCCGTTGAATTTGATTTTCTGTTTGGCAATCTCCGATTTTAAATAAGTGTTAATCGTATCTTTTATTGATTTTAAATATTCTCTTTGTGGTTTGCTTTTATGGAACGCTGATGACTGTTTTTCGGTCATTACATACATCAATATAAAACCATTTTTAGAATACTTTTTTCCCTTTTCCAGTTTGGATTCAAATTCAGAATATTTGTTTTGCAAATCAAGTATTTGATTAATTGCGTCGTACATGGACTTAATAACAGGAACATAATTTATTGAATCATTTTGATGCCAATGACAAGTGTATTCTGAAAACCGAAATTCATTTTTAATCTTAAAGGAAAAACTTATTGCTCCACAATCTAACCAACCAAAATCCCACCCTGCAATTAAAGTATCAGTGGGTATCGAATAAAATATCTGATTTAAAATCGATTTACTAACCTTAGTTGCACTGTCATTATTTAATTTAACTTTTTCGAAAATGTAACCATCAGCTTTTGAATCCTTTCCATGGTCAGTTCTAATGTCTTTGTATTTTGTAATTGAATTTATTAATTCACCTGAAAAATTCTCCCCATTTTCACTATAAATATCAATTATCTGTCCGTCCCGCTGATGTCGAAAATGGAACTTGTACATTGAATTCTTTAAGGGTTCAATATTGAAGTAAAATTCATCGAGTTCTGATTGAGAATGATTTCTCCATGAATAGTCATCAGAAAGTCTAACTGATTGTAATTCATTCTGTGAATATGAATTTAATCCAACTAAAATTGATAATATGTGTAATGTTGTTTTCTTCATCTTAAATTGCCTACCAACAACTCTATATACCCAACCCCATTCTTCAACTACGTATATATCTGTTATGTTTATAATTGTTTTTTTTAAATATTCATTCTACCCCCACCCGCTCGTTTAATTTACAACCACCTAGTGCTCAGCGAAGCTAAACCAAAATGTGCGGCGGCTGTAACCTATCGCCCGCAATGAACTACTAGCGGGCAATGAGGCTACTGTTTGCGAGGACACAGCAGTTTTTTATGACAGCGTGTTATGTGTTGCCTTTTTTATAGAACAAATTTGATTAAAAAATAACTAATCAAGCCTAAAATAACAGAACCAACATATCCAATGTACGTCCATGTTTTAAAAATTATTGCTTTTTTTACATAATCCATTTTCACTAATTTTCTGTATATTAAAATCTGCAAAAATATTGTTAAGGGAAATGTTATCAAAATGGTGAGAACTTGAGGCATAAATAATGATAATAAGCTTCTACCAATCGCATTGAATATCCATGGGAATATTAATGCAAAAATTCTTATAATGATTTCCATGTAATCTATTGAAAAATTGGTTTCAGTGGAAGATCTATGATCATCAAGGGTGATTTCTGAAAAATCAATATTCCTAGTTTTCAATTCCTCTTCAGCAGCTATGATTGCCTCCGGTTGGTACTCATTTCTCAACTTCGTTACAATTTCGACCAATGCTTCATTTGTCTTATTGGTCATTCCTTCTTTAATTTTATTTTCGTTCATTTTTTGTTTTTTTAGGTTACCCATAACAACCCTACATACCCAACCCCATTCTTCAACTACGTATATATCTGTTATGTTTATAATTGTTTTTTTCTTTAAATATTCCTTCTACCCCCACCCGCTCGTTTAGTTTACAACCACCTAGTGCTCAGCGAAGCTAAACCAAAAATGAGCAGCGCGTCTGTAATAAAATAAGTAGAGCGGTTTTCACCGCTCTATTTCATATTATTAACAACAAAAATATGAAAAAATTATCAAGGGAATAATCCCTAATAATTTCTTAATTCAAATGTAATAAAAGTTTGCGCTACACTTCAAACATATTCCAAAACATTTTCTCTCTTATAAAACAAATATAATCTTTCATTATAAATTTTCTACTTCCTTTATTCTGCCGAGCTACAAGCCCTTCTTTTGTTGCAAAACCTTTATATGTTTACTTTGGATTGCAAATCCAAAGTAGCGGGGGTTATTCTTTTTCAAAGTCATAATCTCGTTCAACTTTCGCAATTCTTGTTTTAAAACTCTTATACCAAGTATTTCTTCCTTTCTCTCGTGCAATTGAATGTTTAGCATTATCCTTCCATTTTTTAATAGCATTCAAATCCCGCCAATATGAAACAGTAATGCCTAATCCATTTCTTGCACTTTCCACTCCTAAAAATCCATCTTGTTGCTTTGCTAAGTCAACCATTAAATCTGACATTTCCGAATATCCATTATCCCCATCAGTCCTTATTGAAGTAAAAATCACAGCGTAATAAGGTGGCTCAGGCGTTTGCGCAATCATTATTATTTATTATTATTTAGTTCTTTTTTCATAATCATAGCTGATATAGGACAAATATCTATAAATTATTTTGTGTTTTTTATTGATTCTGGCACATATTCTCTAATCATTCTTCTGAAATCAAATTTTTCAAAATATTTATCAGCAGTAGTTGTCAGCAAATACAACTCTTGAATGCCAAGTCGATTACTAATTTGAACCAGATAATTAATTAATTTTTCTCCAATCCTTTGATTTTTATATTGTTCTTTTACAGCTAATGACCTCAAAAGTCCAATCGTGTTATAATTTTCTAGTCCAATCACTCCTACAATAATGTAATCAATCTTTACAACAAATAATTGAATACCTTCATCATCAAGGTCATCAATTGGCAAATCATTATCAAGAAGTAAGGTTTTTATATTTTCCAAATCTGATTTTACGCTTCGTTCAATTATCATTTATCATGAATTTATATGTTAATGCTACTTTTTTTTACGCCCGCTCGTTTGGGTTTGCAACCCAAACGCTATTCTTTTTAAAGTAAAGTAGGGCTTGTAGCCCGACCTCATAGCATTAAAAGTTTACGCTACACTTCAAACATATTCCAAAACTTTTTCTCCTTATAAAACAAATATAATCATTCATTACAAATTTTCTACTTCCTTTATTCTGCCGGGCTACAAGCCCTTCTTTTGTTGCAAAACCTTTATATGTTTACTTTGGATTGCAAATCCAAAGTAGCGGGGGAATATCACTCCAAACCCCTCGCTTGTGGTATTACAACCTAAATTAAATTCCTTTAAAAATGTTACAACCACATCATTCGTTTTAAAAAACCATTAATTCTTATATTTGGGTTGCAAACCAAAATTAGCGGCTTTTGAAGCGGGCTACAACCCTTTAATTTACCAGCATTTCGCCTATTTTGCATTTACATTGTTATTCCATGTTTTTTTATTTTATTGAATTCATTTATTGCTTTAAATACTTGATGATCTTTGGGGTAAACTTCTCCGAATAGTCTTTTAGATTCTAAGATGTATTTGTTCGCATCTTCCACCTTATCCATGTTTAAATATGTCAGTCCAATGTGAAAGTTTAAATTACCTAAAATTTCATTGTCAGTAAATAGTGATGTTAAGTGAATAAGCATATCAACTAATGTATTCTCTTCCTTACTGACAAAATACAATTCGATTAAATCTTTCGGCACAGTTGGATTCTTAGGCTCAATTTCAAAAAGTTGTATTGAATACTTTTTTGCTTGTTCAATTAAACCTTGGGAGAGAGCTTCTCTAATTATTAATTTCAAGTGTGTGTAATGGGTTGGAAAGCAGTCAATTCCTTTGACATAGTTTTGGAATGCATTTTTGCTATCATCCATCTCTTTATACCATTTGGCAATCTGAAAATATTTCTCTGCTTTTATTTCAAGATCTTCTATATGATTAATTTCATGAAGGCATTGTAGGATTACTTGGTGGTTATCAAACTGAATTTCAGCGGACTCTGCAACTTTTAATATATGTTGAAGTTTCCGTATGTTTTTATTCATTAACTCTTTTGGTGTAAAAAGGACAATGAAGAATATATGGCTTTCATATTCAATAAATCCCGTAGTTTCAATGAAAGGGTATTTTGGAACTTCAGCAATTCTTATTTTAGTATTTAATCCATCCTTTCTCCTCACACTGTTTTTATATGAAAACTTTGAACCTTTATCCACTTCCATGATTAGGTCATTCTGAAACTCTATTAGATTCTCAATCCCAAATTCTGGAAAGTCTTTTTTCCAAAATTGCATATACATCCATTCATTTCTTTGTTGAGCTTCATTGAGTGTTAATCCACGCTGATGAATTGTCGCAAAAGAGTTAATCTTATCTTTTAAATCTAATACCCATCCGAACGGAGCTGGAACATCAACACAAAAGTGTCCTACAGATGAAAGAGCTTCAAAACACTGAAATTCTTTTAATTCTTCGAAGTTAATTATATCTAGCTCAACTTGTTGATTTCCATAGTGAGCTCTATTAATTGCTGCTTTTGAATATCCTTTTTGGGTTATTAAAACACCTTGATGTGCTTCTACATCTTCAACCATTGAGCAAAAGCTCTCGACATCTTTTACATCAACTTTCTTTGAGAAATTCTTGCAGTCAACGGCAATTTTAATTTGATAGCCTGCTATTTCACCTTCGATTAGGATGTCAATTTGCCTAAGGACTTTTGAATATCTCCCTAAAACTTTCTGATCAAAAGAAATAGTTGTTTCAGGGTAAGTTTCTTGAAAGTAGGTTAATATATCATTTTCATATTCTTTCCAATTCATTATTAGTCTGCTGTTATTTTAAATATGGAATAACGTCCGGGTTGTCCGTAATGTGGGATTTCGAAGTGAAAACTTATCAAACAACAACTGAAACTTGATACGGGTTAAAATGTTTGAAATCTACTGAAACCCACATTACAGATGAGCCTCTGTTGGCAATTGGCATTTTTATTCTTTAATTATTTTTTCGTTTTCTTCTTCTGTTATTTCAATTTCTTTTATCTTCAATAATCCATTTGCTATTGCTGGTTCAAATTCAGTCAAAACCTTATCAAAAAATCGACGTTTATCATCGTCTGGTCTTGAAACTAATACCAAAAATAAAAAAGCGTTAACCCTATTTACAGTCCTGTAATAATGTATCTTACTAAGCATAATATAAATTCGCTCTCTAAGCATCATTGTATTAAGCTTAGGTTTTAGTTCTATGAAAATCTCAGATTCAACAGTTTTTATATATCCATCGAAAACTGGGCTATATTCACTAATAGGGTCGATTTGATGAAATTCTGTAACAAATTTAGCATCTCTAATTATTGGCAATTGATTAAGCTTTTCTTGATTTAGAAACCTATCCATAGCAACTTCTTCGTATCTTGAAAAGGATATAAATTTCCTTGCGGGCTCTTGATTTGATGGAATCTCATCATTTTCCTGCTTTTTAGCTATTTTCTCAGGTTCATCAGCTTCTTTGATTTTATATGCCTTCATTAATTCATCTGACAAAACAAAAGTCGGAGAGTTCACCTGTCTATTACTAATTGAAGTTGTAATATTGAAAATCTGTTTTCTTAAATCCAGATTTTCCTTTTTTAACTCTTGATTATTTTGCTTATTCTCCTGAAGGTTTCTATCAAGTGTAATAATTTTAGCAACAGAGAAGTTGTCAAATGATTCACTTAAAACCAAAACTATCAAGAATGCAATTAGAACAATTAAACCCGAATTAATCTGTCCAGAGGGACAAGTAAAAAAGAAATTGTAAAAAATTAAAAATCCAATGAATAAACTCAATAGAATTATCAATATTCTGACAAACCAATTTGTTTTTTTATTTTCCATAGTAATATAGTGTCTATTTTTTTGTGCTTGTTGCCAACATCCCTATATACCCAACCCCGCTCTTCAACTACGTATATATCTTTTTTCTTTATATATTTTTTTTATTATTCATTTTCCCACCAGAATATCCTACTCTATCCTTCCTATTTCAAAACAGTTCTTACCTATCCAAAAATAAACAAATTATCCTTAAAACCAAATTTATTACGCACACATTTCTTGCTGATTTTCAAAGTGAAACCACTGCTGGGGTGTGGGAAAAATACCTCTTTCAATCTCTCCAAAACAAGAAACCCCGCTTTGGGGCAGGGTTTCTTTAAGCATACGTATCACTTAATCTAAATAATCAAAGTTTCACAAGCTCTACATGCAAATACGTTGTCTCTCCGCTGGCTACGGTTATGGTTAATTCTTGTTTCTGAAATCCTATTTTTTCAACCGTTACATGGTAGGTGTTTTCGGGTAGCGATGCTCTAAATTTACCTTTCTCGGCACTCTTTTTCACTATCGGTTTTGGGAGTTCTGCTGTTGCTCCTTTCACCGTTCCGTTGCTTACTGCTACAAAGGTAAATGTTACTCCTTTTATTGGTTCGCCGCTCTGGGCTTCGGTTACACTGCCTAACACCGAGGTTGCTCCGCCTCTGGTTGGTCTTACAAGTCGGGCGGTCTTGTACTGACTGTAAAAATCAGGGTTCGAGGTCTTAAACAGTTCTATATCCAAGTCCATTCGTTTGGTCAACAGATCATCGGCTTCTTTGAACAGTTTGGTAAGGTTCTGGGTTTACAACTGCTTCCACCATCTTATTTACAGCATACAGAACTTACTTTGCCGATGTTCTGCTTCTCGGCACACTATACGAAGTAGGCGATTGCGGACTACAGCCCTCAAACTTACTACTATTTCGCCTATTTCGTATTTACATTGTTGCGATGAATTTTTCTTTATGCAGTCATGGGATTTATTTGTATCTTTCCACCGATTGCTCTCAATACTTTCATAATTGTCTCAAATTGAGGTTTTGCTCCTTCCGACAATGCTTTGTATAAACTTGGTCTACTTAATCCAGTTTCTTGAGCAATCTTGGCCATTCCAATTGATTTTGCAACATGTCCAATAGCTACAATAACATCAGATTCGTTTCCTTCTGCTAAAACAGTATTAAGGTATTCTGCTATCATCTCGTTGCTTTCTAAATAGTCAGCTATATCAAATTTTGAAGTTTCCATTTTTCTATTTTTTTAGTCGTTTTAAAATCTCTTTTGCCTTTTCAATGTCTCTCTGTTGAGTTGATTTATCTCCTCCAATGAGTAAAACAATAATTTTTCCGTCAGATTCTTTAAAATATACTCTGTATCCTTTAGCATAATTAATTTTTAATTCCCTAATTCCATCTTCAACAGGTTCGCAGTCGCCAAAATGTTCATCAACCTCAATCTTTTGAATGCGAAATAATATTTTGGCTTTGGCTCTTAAGTCTTTAGTTTTACTCCGCCATTTGTCAAATTCGTCTGTTTTCTCAATTAAGTACATCTACAAATGCGTATTCATTTGGATACAAATATATGAAATCTTTTCTGTTTATGAAAGGTTTAATTCAAAATTACAAAGTAAATCTCACGAGTCCTAACATATTATGGATGAGATTCTTAAAATACACCACAACATCCCTATATACCCAAGTCCGCTCTTTAACTAAATATATATCCACGTTCGGCTAAGGCTTTGCCTTTATTGTAAATCGTTTTCAATATAATTTCCGCATTCTAAATTATTTACGGTCTCTACTTTTCCGCAATTCTTCTCTTCCAATACGCATTTCCATCATTCCGATACGCATTTCTTCACTGCATTCCTTCATTTCTTCACTGCATTCGCTCATTTCTTTGTTTTATTCCTTTATTTCTTACTTGTATTCCTTCATTCTTTAACAACTATTGTTCATTTCTACATATTATTCATGTATTCATCCACAACAATAGTATGTTTATCCATTTCAACATTCATTCGCTATTTATTATTGTTTGTTTTATTTTAAACTGTAATGTAATTATTGACAGCATAGTCCTACAGACTATGCTAATTTATGACGCTCCGTTGGAGCTACCGTATTTACTAGCACCAAAGGTGCGTAATATATAAGTAATGGCTGTTAGGCCTTTGCTTTTATTCTATTTGACAAATTAAAAATTAAATCTTCAAAAAATATTTCTTTTCTAATCATTAGGCAATAGCCTAATAAAATATGTTCGACTTAGTCACAGGCTAAGCCAAACTGCGATGTAGGCCTATAATCTAATATTATTCAACCCCTAATTCCCATTTCTAATCAAAATTCAAAACATATAAACTATCCTCAAACCATCTGTTAATAATTCTTATGTATATTTGCTCTTATTATGTTTATATTTCATTTTTATTTATAACAGAAACAAATGAATGTTTTAATTATACTCGGACATCCTCACAGCAACAGTTTTAATCATGCCATAGCCGATGTGTGCAAGACTCAATTATCTGAAAACGGTCACACCGCAATGTTTCATGATTTATATAAAGAGCAATTCGATCCTATCTTGGGTTCATCAAACCCCGCCGAAGATAATGATATCAAACAGCACAGCTCCGATTTGGTGAATAGTGATGGAATTATCGTTATTCATCCTAACTGGTGGGGACAACCGCCTGCCATTGTCAAAGGTTGGCTCGACAGAGTATTAATGCCCGAGGTTGCCTACAGAATAGAAAAAGATGCTGAGGGCAAATACCATTCAAAAGGATTACTTAAGGCTCAATCTGCCATAGTAATTAATACATCAAACACCCCCGACGAACTAGAAGAAGAGTTGTTTAAAGATCCTCTCGAAACAATTTGGAAAAACAGGGTCTTTAAATTTTGTGGTGTTACCAATTTCAAACGAATTAACTTTCGGGTTATAAAAGATAGCAATCATAATCAACGTACTATCTGGTTATCAGAAATCCGTGAGGTTATTGATAAAAGCTTCCCCAAACAATAAATACGTAAAGGAATGCACGCCAACTTAATTAGTCATATCAGCAAATATATAGAACTTGATGAATGTTCAATTGAGGTTATAAATAAGTATTTCAAACCGACAGACTATAAAAAGAAAGAGTTTCTGTTACAAGAAGGACAGGTTTGTAAGTCGCTTCATTTTGTAGAGAAAGGTTGTTTAAGAATGTATTTTATAAACAATAAAACAACAGAACAGATTACCCAATTTGCAATGGAGAATTGGTGGATTACCGACTTTTTTAGTTTCTTAGATAAAAAACCATCTCCTTACTTCATTCAAACGGTCGAAAATTCCCATATCCTATCAATTGATTCCGTCTCCTATGACGCAATGCTTCAAGAATTGCCTCTTATGGAACGGTATTTTAGAATTATTATGCAACGTACCGTTGCCGCCTCGCAGCTGCGAGTAAAATATATGTATGAACTTTCGAAAGAAGAGTTCTATTTGCATTTCTGTAATTCATTCCCCCAATTTATACAACGTGTTCCACAATATATGATTGCCTCCTATCTGGGACTTACGCCGGAATATGTGAGCGAACTTCGAAAAAAAAATCTCTCGTAGCTATTTCTTAAACCAGCTTAATATTTTTGAAGCACGGTAATTGGTAATTTTGTTTCTGTAAATCTTAATTATTTAATCATATAAATTAAGCAAAAGCTATGGAAATAAAAGAACAAGTACTTGCTGCAATGAAAAAAGCCGGTATACCACTAAATGCCGGTAAAATTGTTGAGTTAACCAACATAGACCGCAAAGAGGTAGACAAAGCCATGACCGCACTAAAGACTGAAGGTTCAATAGAATCGCCCAAGAGGTGTTATTGGCAAGCTAAATAAGTAAATCGAACTACGTAATTAAAAACAAATCTATTATGAGTGAAAATAAAATATTGCCCGAGAAATTCTTAGCTGTTCTAAAACATGAAGGCGTTGTATCAATAACATCATGGGGCGTAGAAACCCACGTAGTAAATACATGGAATTCCTTTCTTGTAGTAACCGACGATGAACGAATCCTCATTCCTGCTTATGGTTTTAAAAAAACAGAAGAGAATGTTAACGTGAATAGCAATGTGATACTTACATTGGGAACAAGAGAAGTTCTAGGTTATAAAGATTATCCGGGAACAGGCTTTGTTGTTAAAGGTACCGCCAAATATATCAGCTCCGGCACCGAATATGATTTTATGAAAGAGAAATTCTCATTTCTAACCCGAGTGCTAGAAATAACAGTCAATTCAGCAAAACAAATGCTATAGAATATTCCTCGGATTACCCCCGTTCGACGAAGCGTCCTCGCTTCGTCGCAGCATTCAAGGCCTCTTGGTTTTATTGTGTAGAGACGTTGCATGCAACGTCTCTACGTGCTGTTTGGTTACCCCCCCGTTCGGCTTAGGCTGTGCCTAAGTCGTTTATATTTTCCAAGGCTTTGCCTTTATTTTGAAAATCGTTTTCAATAAAATTTCAGTATTCTTTAATTCTATTTGACAAATTAAATCTTCAATAAATATTTCTTTTCTAATCATTAGGCAATAGCCTAATAAAATATGTTCGACTTAGGCACAGCCTAAGCCAAACCGATTAACCCTGTTTCAGACGTTGCATGCAACGTCTCTACCATTCCTGAAACAAATACATCATCATAATGAAACGTATTTCACTTTTTAAATACCTAACTATTTTATATATTTGATTACAAGAAACTAAAAATATTTTTTTCATTTTTTCATTTTCAAATCTTCAAATCTTCAAATTTTCAAATTTTCAAATTTTCAAATTAACCCATTTTCAAATTAACCCATGAAATATCTATCAATATTCAGCATGTTTTTCATTACAATAGTACTGCACAGTCAGACTATCAGTAAATACATCTGCATAGACCAATTTGGTTACCGTCCGCAGAGCGAGAAAGTAGCCATTATCCGCGACCCGCAATTGGGTTACGATGCATCCGAATCATTCACTCCCGGCGCTACTTACGCCCTTGTAAATACGGCAAACAAACAACAAGTATTTACCAGCTCATTGCAAATATGGAATGGCGGAGCTCTTGACTCAACATCGGGCGATAAAGCTTGGTGGTTCGACTTCTCTACATATACCACTGCGGGAGAATATTACGTACTCGATGTGCAGAAAAACGTTAAATCATACACCTTCAAAATTCAGAACGATGTGTATAAAGATGTTTTAATCCAAGCCTTTAAAACCTTTTTCTATCAACGATCTGGTTTTGCAAAACAAACACCTTATGCTGGTGTAGGTTGGGTAGACGGAGCCAGTCACTTAGGCAACTTGCAAGATTCTCAATGCAGACAATGGGGCAAAGCCAATGATGCCACTACCCAACGCGATGTTCGTGGCGGTTGGTACGATGCCGGAGATTTGAATAAATATACCAGTTGGACTGCCGGCTATATAATGGCTATGATTACTATGTACGAAGAGAACACAACTCCTTGGACAGACGATTTTCAAATCCCCGAATCGGGCAATGGTATTCCCGATATTCTTGACGAAGCGAAATGGGGTCTTGATCATTTATTACGATTGCAGTTCTCAAACGGCTCTTGCATCTCGGTAATAGGTTGTAGCAGTGCCTCACCACCATCTGCAGCTACAGGTCAAAGTTTCTGGGGTGGCCCGAGTACATCAGCCACACTATCTTGTGCCGCTGCGTATGCCTACGGTGCAAAAATTTTTAAAGCTATAGGAAATACTGCTTACGCTAATACCTTACAAACTGCTGCAGTAAATGCTTGGAACTGGGCAAATGCTAACCCTTCGGTGCTGTTTTACAACAACGATAAAAACTACGGAACTTCTGGTTTAGCTGCCGGACAGCAAGAAACCGATGACTATGGCAGGTTCTGTAAGAAAATGAATGCTGCTGCTCATCTTTATGAAATTACCGGAAACAATACCTATAAAACATATTTCGAATCAAATTATCTCGATGTTAATATGATGCAATGGTGGTATGCCTTTCCTTATCAGGCAGAGAATCAAGATATATTATTGTATTACACAAGCATTCCCAATATATCAGCAACGGTCAAATCCGATATTATTGAAAGATATTCATCAGCAATGGCTCGCGACAATCAGTTTGGCATAATTGATACAAAAAAAGACCCTTACAAGGCACATATAGAATCTTTTACTTGGGGTAGTAGTAATGTTCATACCCTGCAAGGTAGTATGTTCTACAGTGCATTATTGTACAATACCAATCCGAGTAGAAATAGCGATATTCCTAATAATAGTGAGGGCTACATACATTATCTGCACGGAACAAACCCGCTCAACAAATGTTATCTGTCAAATATGGCGGCTTATGGAGCCGAGAATAGTGTTTCTGAGTTTTATCATACTTGGTTTACAGAGAATAGTCCGAAGTGGGACAATACAATAACCTCTACCTACGGCCCCGCACCAGGTTTCCTTGTAGGCGGACCAAACCCAAGTTTCGACTGGGATGGTTGCTGTAATACTAATACCTGCGGAAGTGCTGCTAATTACGCAAAATGTTTTGAAACATCAATAGAACCACCCAAAAACCAACCCGCTCAAAAGTCTTACAAAGATTTCAACAACAATTGGCCTTTAGGAAGCTGGTCGGTTACCGAAAACAGTTGCGGATATCAAGTAGGGTATTTGCGTCTGCTCTCAAAATTCGTTTCCACGAATACAACTCCAACACAAACACAAGAAGTAGCATTAGAACCAGGCTGGAACCTTATTTCAACCTACCTACGCACTACAGATTCTAGCATTGCCACCATGTTTAAAGACCTAGATATAATTGAAATAAAAAATCAAGAAGGATTTTGGCGAAAGAACCAAGCCCTATACCTCAATTCCTTACACACCATAACCCCTGGCGAAGGCTACTTGGTGAAAATGAATAACACCGGAACGTTATCAATAACCGGGAAAGAAATTTTTATTATCAATTATCAATTTTCAATGCCAAATGCATGGCTTTTGATAGGCTGTCCATTCCAAACCGAGACTCCATTTTCCAATTATTTCAACACAAGCAATTGTCAAGAGATAAAGAATTTCGAAGGCTTTTGGATACCAAGCGCAACAATGAACAGCATAACCAACCTAAGCCCCGGAAAAGGATATTTTTTAAAGACAAAGTAGATTATATAAAATCCGCAGAAGGCACGAGCATATAGTTCGTGCCCCGTTCGGCGAAGCGTCCTCGCTTCGTCGCAGCATTCAAGGCCTCTGGCCACATATTTAAAGTCAATTCCATGAAATAATTAACAATAAAACCAACCCCGTTCGGCGAAGCGTCCTCGCTTCGTCACAGCATTCAAGGCCTCTGGCCACATATTTAAAGTCAATTCCATGAAATAATTAACAATAAAACCAACCCCAAAGCTTCGACTTCATTGCCGATGATTTTAACCAACCGAATTTATTCAAAGAAAACCAATAGGCTTTAGCCAAATTATTACCATTATTTGGCTAAAGCCTTCAATTGTATTTATATTCTTACTCCGTCAGCTAAAGCAGACGGCAATGAAAAAGCCAAACTGAGACTTACGAGTTTGTACCGCAGCTGTCTGCTTATGCCCCGTTCGGCGAAGCGTCCTCGCTTCGTCGCAGCATTCAAGGCCTCTGGCCACATATTTAAAGTCAATTCCATGAAATAATTAACAATAAAACCAACCCCAAAGCTCAGATTTCATTGCCGTTGGTTTTAACCAACGGAATTAATTCAAAGAAATCCAATGGGCTTTAGCCAAATTATTACCATTATTTGGCTAAAGCCTTCAATTGTATATATATTCTTGCTCCGTCAGCTAAAGCAGACGGCAATGAAAAGCCAAACCGTATAGAGACGTTACATATAACGTCTCTACCATTACTGAAACAAAAACATCTTATTAATGAAACGTATTTTGCAACCTAAAACTGCATCCATATCGTATATTTGATTACAAGAAACTAATACACATTTTCAAATTAATTTTATGATCAAGATAAAAAACATATTACTTGCCTCAGCGGTGTTTATTGTAATTGTAAACGCATCTGCTCAGAACTTTCCTACGGCAACAGAACTAGCAAAGAAAATGAACATTGGCTGGAACATAGGCAACACTATGGAAGCCACTTGGAGCAACGATGCTTGGTCGGAAACATACGTAAACCAAAGACTTATTGACTCGGTAAAAGCTGCCGGATTCAACACCATTCGCATCCCCGTTGCGTGGGACTATCACTCAACCAACAACGTCA
Source organism: Bacteroidales bacterium (assembly GCA_016714605.1). Classification (GTDB taxonomy): domain Bacteria; phylum Bacteroidota; class Bacteroidia; order Bacteroidales; family UBA1715; genus JADKDL01. The sequence goes on from JADKDL010000019.1 coordinate 33,249, forward strand.
TAGATCCAGCCTGGTTCACCAGAGTTAAACAAGTGGTAGACTATTGTATTGGCCGTCAATTGTACGTAGTAATAAACATACACTGGGACAATGGTTGGCTTGAAAACAACTGTACACTAGCAAAGCAAGTTGAAGTAAATGCTAAACAGAAAACATACTGGACACAGATAGCCAACTATTTCAAAGACTACAACGAATACCTCCTTTTTGCCGGAACCAATGAACCCAATGTAGAAGATGCTACACAAATGACCGTTCTACTTTCGTACCTGCAAACATTTGTAAGTGCAGTGAGAGCTACCGGAGGCAATAACAGTCAGAGAATATTGATTGTGCAAGGTCCTGGTACCGACACCGAAAAAACAAACTCCCTCATGAACACCCTGCCCACAGATAATGTTCAAAACCGTAGGATGGTTGAGGTACATTATTATTCCCCTTATCAATATTGTTTAATGACCGAAGATGCCAATTGGGGTACTATGTTTTACTACTGGGGCAAATGTTTCCACTCCACCTCCGATGCTTCCAGAAATCCAACTTGGGGCGAAGAAGCATTTATGGACGCACAGTTTCAGGCTATGAAAACCAAATTTGTTGACAAAGGTTATCCGGTCATAATAGGAGAATTTGGAGTGAATAAAAGAACCAATCTTTCAGGAGACAATTACAATTTACATATAAGCTCAAGAAATTATTATTTGAGATATTTTGCACATGCAGCAAAACGTTACGGACTGTTACCTTACTATTGGGATCCGGGGTTTGTGGGCAATAACAGTACAACACTTTTCGAACGAAGCACCGGAAAAGTACTCGACCGAGATGCTGTAAACGCTCTCATGTCTGGCACCTATGGCTCACTAGCTACTATGAATTGCAATGTGAACGACTGCAAAGGAGTATACAACGGCAATGCCTACACCAACAGCAATGGCGAATGTGTTTTAGGCTATAAAGCCACCGCTGTAAGCATTCCCGATTGCAATGGAGTAGCCAATGGAACAGCCATACTTGACAAATGTGGACGTTGCACAGGCGGAAACACCGGACTCACTGCTTGTACACCAATTAAAACACAAGCAGAAACCATCTGCAGCTTCGACGGTACTATAGATACCGACAATGCCGGATTTGAAGGAACCGGCTATATAAATTCGCCTAATGCAATTGGGGCGAAACTCACATTATATATAGATGCACAAGCAGCAGGCAGCATTTGGTTTGGAGTTACCTACGCCAATGGAGGTACATCCGACAGACCTGCACAAATCATTATAAACGATATACAGCAATCGCCAAACCTATTGCTTCCGGTTACAAACGCTTGGACTACATACAAAACTACAGGCAAAAACATAAACCTGCAGCAAGGAGTAAACAAAGTAGAACTCCTATCTACCACATCAGACGGATTGCCAAACATAGATTATTTTGAACTATTTGGTAATGCCGTATTTTCGAACTGTCCGACAGAAGCAAAATCTATCCATCTCAAAAAAGGACGGAATATTATAGCATATCCTTCCATCACCCCCGTTCCATTAGCTACAGCACTGAAAGATATATGGCAAAACGTAGTATCAGTTAAAAATTTCGATGGTTTTTATGATATTTCCAATCCACAACATTTAAATTCCCTAACCGAACTGCAATGGGGTATTGGATATTATATTTTAGTAAACTCAGAATGCACAATTCTATTTAATGAATAAGGCTGGTTAGATAATGATGATTTCCCAAAGGCACGAGTATGAAGTTCGTGCCTTTTTTCATTATAATAAAGGAAATTTTCATTACCCCGTCCGGCTTCGACTGTGCCTAAGCCGTTTATATCTTCAAAGGCTTTGCCTTTATTTATAAAATCTTTTTCAATATAATTTCTGTATTCTTAAATTCTAATTGACAAATTAAATCTTAAAAAAACATTTCTTTTCTAATCATTAGGCAATAGCCTTATGTAATATGTTCGACTTAGGCACAGCCTAAGCCAAACAGAGATGTTTGTAAAAAAAATTGCTCTGTTAACCCAAGCAAAGCCCAAGTCTAACAGAGCAACTAATACTCATTTTCAAATTTTCAAATTTTCAAATTACAATTTCTCTTCATGCTCAGCAATTCCCGCATTAATAAAATCTCTATGCGATTTAAGAATATTTATAATATATAATGAAACTGTTTTCAACTCATGCAGTAGCGACATGTACAACATACCGTTTCTGGTGTTTACTTCCGACTTCTTAATTCTCTTTATTTGTTTTTTTCTTGTATTACCAATAAGCTCAATAATTTCGGCTTGCGATTCTATTATCATTCCCAATTTAGAATAATTTCGCTCCGTAATCTCATTTATTACCGTTGAAATAAGGTTTGCTAATTTTGTTTTCAGCTCCTCTAATTCCAATATTTGTTGAACATGCAACGGTTTATGGTTATTATTCACATGTTCAAAAGCAGGAGTATTAATGTATGTTAAACAATGAGCCGCTTCTCGCAAATAGTCAATAATTTGCACATAAAAATGTCCGGTTTCAACCGTAATCATATTCATTTGCTTTAACGTAGAGCTGAGTTTGTCTTTAAATTCTTTTACTTCCAAATTGAGTTCTACAATTCTCTTATTAGAAGCTCTGAGCATTCTTCTATCTTCCTTGCAGAGAGAATCCAAAGTAATTTGCAACAATTCCGATACTTCGGTCAGTGTATTAGTTACATTATATTCGCAACGAGTTTTAATGTCAAGGTTCGAATTTTCTAGAAATTTTGCATCTTCAAGTTCTTTTACTTTTGCCTTTTTCGAATTCGTAAAGAATGATTTAATTGCTGCATAGAATATTATTAGCAGAAAAATTCCAATCACATACGCACCACCAATACTTATCAATATAGCAACAATAGCACACACAGCAAATGCAATAAATGCGGTAAGAAACCATCCGGAAATAACGGTTAGAACCCCGGTTATTCTATACACAGCAGATTCTCTACCCCAAGCTCCATCGGCAAAAGATGTTCCCATTGCAACCATAAAGGTTACATAGGTTGTAGAAAGCGGTAGTTTGAATGATGTACCTATTGCAATAAGTACACTTGCCACAAGGAGATTTACTGTAGCACGAATCATATCGAATGAAGCACCGGTTTTTTGTAATGATTGAGCAGATTGTTCAAATCGTTTTTCTATAAATCTTCTAGCTCTGTCAGGTAGAATCGAATCAATTGAGTTACCTAGTTTTAATGTACCTCTCACAATACTTCTTGAAATGGCAGACGAACCAAATTGCTCGGTATTCTCGTTCTGACTTGAAAGATTAAGCGAAGTAGCGGTTACTTTTTTTGCTTTCTTAGAAAACCAAAGCGTAAGCACCATTACAAGTCCGGCAAGCAGTAAAAACATGGTAGGGGTTACAACATGATTATTTAACCCAACCATAGGCACCGATTCATTCATACCATTTGCAGCAAATTCATTATAAGCATCAACACCAGCCAAAGGTACGCCAATGAAATTAACCAAATCGTTACCTGCAAATGCCATTGCTAGTGCAAATGTTCCGGTAAGTACGGTGAATTTTAGAATATTTAACTTAAACAACCAATGAAACAACTGCAAAAAGATTGTCCAAAAAGCAAAACTTCCCAAAATAATTGTAAACGAGTGGGTATGAATATAATCTTTCACATCGTCGGTCATAAAAGAGGCACCTTTTACTCCTTTTATAAGAAGGAAAAAGGTAATTGCTGTTATTGAGATACCACCAAATAAAGAGCCACCATATTTAATAGATTTTTCAAATTTGAAAGAAAATATTAATCTTGAAATCCACTGCACTAGAGACCCTAATCCAAATGAAAGTACTACAGAGAGTAATATTCCACTTATTATAAGTAGCACTTTTTCTGTATTTATAAATTCGGCCAATCGAGAATATTCCTGATCTGAATTCATTATTTTTATAAACGCAATAGCTACAGCACCTCCAAGCAATTCAAATACTATAGAAACCGTTGTTGATGTAGGTAAACCGAGCGTATTAAAGGTGTCTAGCAAAATAATATCAGTAATCATAACTGCTACAAATATTATCATAACTTCGCTAAAATAAAATTGACTAGGATCAAAAATACCTTTCTTAGCCACTTCCATCATACCACTGGCAAAAGTAGCTCCCACAAGTATTCCTAAGCTTGCCACTGCCATAATTGCCCAAAACGATGCAGATTTTGAACCAATTGCTGAATTAAGAAAATTCACCGCATCATTACCAACCCCTACCACTAAGTCGAAAACGGCAAATACTATTAAAATCCCAATTAAAATTTGATAATACAACTCCATAAATGCTATAGTTTTTTTTTATGCCGCAAAAATAGTTATTATTATATTAATTTTATGTTAACTTTTGTAGTTTATTTCTGTCTTTTTAAACATAATAATGTTGCATACAGATAGAATTAGTATTGTTAATCATATCATTATAGGTCTTTATTGTAAGAATATCAACATTTAGAGAGTTGGTGAATTCATTTTTATATTTAGATTTTTACGCTTCAATAATCTCACGTAAATGTTAATTTTTTATTAACATACAATGCTTTTGAGTTACATTTTTTTTAGGTTCTGATAACATATACAGTGAGTAAAAGAGAAAAGCATTATCAAAAATTCGTATTAAAAAAATCTACTTAAAACAAATTCATATACATTGAGAAATGGTGTCTGTTTATAAAAAAAGAGACAACTTATTTGCTGTCTCTTTTTAATTATTACCCTTTCAAAACGGCTAAGGGCTGTAATTCAACTAGTATATTAATTAAATCTCTCTGATTATTTATTACAATATCAATATCTTTATATGCATGAGAAGCTTCATCAAGATCTTGTTTGTGTCTCATTCCATGTATAATACCCTGCTTTTCTAAAAACTCTATTTCTGTTTCTAAATCTAATTCTCTCTGAGCCTGTTTTCGACCCATTACTCTTCCAGCACCATGGGAACAAGATTTAAAGCTTTGTTCATTTCCAAGCCCTTTCACAATATATGATTTGGTACCTTGCGATCCAGGAATCATACCCAGTTCATCAAGATACGCTCTTGTTGCTCCTTTTCTATGAACTAATACATTTGTATTAAAATGATTTTCCCATGCAGCAAAATTATGAGATTCATTAATCATATCATCACAACTAAAATCACCAATTATTTCTTTCATTGCAAACACCATTCTATCCATCATCAATTTTCTATTTGCTAAAGCAAAATCTAGACAATATTTCATTTCACTCATATATGCCCTTGCCTCATTAGTTTCAATAGGTAAAAAGGCTAATTGCCATTCTTTGGGAACAAGTGAAAAATATTTTTCATTTAACTTTCTTGCAATGCCATCATAGTGATTCGCAACCTTTAGACCGATATTTCTACTACCTGAATGTATCATAATCCAGATAAAACCATCTGATCCCTTTTGTATTTCAATAAAATGATTTCCACCTCCAAGAGTCCCTAGCTGTTTTAATGCACCCAAATATTGATTTTTTACTACAAATAAATCTTCATGATTATCTGGCAATAAGGTGTAATCTTGTTTTGCTTCATGATGATTGAAACCTAAAGGAATTAATTTTCTGGCAACACCTAAAATGTCTTTTAAATTTTCATTAGAAATACTATTGATACTAGTTTTTAATGCGCACATACCACATCCAATATCAACACCAACAGCATTTGGAATCACAACTTTTTGAGTTGCCAACACCGCACCTATAGGCATTCCATATCCGGGATGGCAATCTGGCATTATCGCAATATGATTAAAAACAAAAGGCAAATTGGCGAGATTTTTCGCTTGAGCAAGTGCTTCATTTTCTATATCATCCAACCATAATTTAATAGGCTTAGACTCTGTTGAAATTACTTTTTTCATATATATGTTTTTTTTTCCCAATAGGATTTTAAGATAATGAGTTTATATTTATTTAGTTGGAGAGAAAATCCTTTCAATTGTTCTACTACAAGATTCCCTCCCGACAATGATATATTGTTGATTTTATCAGCAATCTTTTCAATGTACTCCATTTCTTTTAATTTAAACAACATGGCATTTTCCTCCATCAACTTAGCTGTATTTAGTAAGTTACGTGTTGATGCAGTCTCTTCACGTCTAGATACAATATTTGCTTGAGCCTTTTTTTCTGCAACCAAAACTTGATTCATTATATCTTTCACATCTCCTGGTAAAATAATATCTCTAATACCGCAATCTAATAACTCAACACCTAAATTTCTTGCTTTTTCAACAATAATACTTAGAATATCACGAGAAATAGAATCTTTTTGTTCTAGTAGATTATCTAATGTAAATGATCCGATAAATTCTCTTAAAGCCAATTGTAAAACTATATAAAGTTGTTTCTCATATTCTTTATTATTTAAAAGAGCTTTCTTTATATCTTCTATTTTAAACTGACAATAGAAATTTAAGCGTAATGCCGCTTTATCTTTTGTAAGTATTTCCTGTCCTGATATTTCAATTTGTCTTTGTCTCATGTCTGCTTTTAAAACAGAAACAACTTCAGCATTTTTCCAATAGTAATAAACACCGGCATTCAAGTGGGTTTCAAATTTTCCATCAACAAACAACAAACCTTCTTCAAAAGCTTCGATTTGAAAAACCCTTAAATACTTCAAAACTTCAGGTTTAAGTAGTACATTTCTATGTATATCTTGTGCTATATTTTTTGAATTTAAATCAATTTTTTTAAATTCAAAATCAACAACGCCTTTCCAAAATGCATAACGTCCTGACTCTAGAACTTTTTTGAATATATTATCCTCATATTGAAGTACAATTTCACTATCATTTACATCAATAATTAATAAAAGAGCTTTCAATCTTTCATCTTTTAACAATATACTTAATTCAGACGGTGGGCTAAATGGTTTTGCTAAATTATAAATGGTTACCATTTCATTTATTCTTAACCAATAATTCCCTTCCGTTAAAACTCTTTTGTAGGCTCCTTTTTTAAAAACCAATCCTACTGTTCCTGCATTAATTACAACTCTTTTCATACTATTTTAATTTTACTCTGCACATAGCAGACATTTCTATTATTTTAAAAAAAATAGGAACAGCTTAATACAAACATCTTCATTAATAGAAAATTAATTTAGTTAGAATTTATCAAAGTGGTTTCTTTCTAATTTTATCAGAATGTAAATGAAAATTGATACTTAAAATTCAAAAACATTCCGAACTTATTTTTTGGAAAGCACAAGGACTTACTCTAACGGTATCCTCATTTTTCGATTAAATCCAATTGTTTTATAATAAAAAAACATAAAACAGTTTGTATTAATCTATTCCTTGCAATCATTTTTAAAAGTGATTAACTTTCATTTAAAATGGATTTTTAAGTCCATTACCGGATTAACTGTCCAGTGCTCTAACCAAATGAGCTACATACATATTACTGTATGGTGGGACTCGAACCCACTACACCTGTTCTGCTGTTCTTACCAAACTGAACTATCCTAATACAAGATCAGGAGAAGGAATCGAACCCTCGACCTACAGAGTGGTGATAAATGAAAACAAGAAAAGAAGCATATTACAATTTAAAATGTAATACTATGAAGCTATTCAGAAACTTACATCAGGTCTTTTAATATTTTCAATTTATCGTGGCAATAAAGGGAGTCGAACCCTTACAACTACAAATTTGTAGTAATTCGTCCAATTGAATTATATTACCTAAATAATCACATTAATTTCCATTTCAAATTATGGCAATGTTAAAGAACGTTTCGTATTAAATACAATGCAAAGATTTACATCAATTACGCAGTCTTTTTGCGTAATAAAAAAAAAAATTCTATTTTTATTAAAAAAAATATATGCCAGTAAACAGAAATGCACTAATTCGCTATAAAACAATTGATAAATGTTTACAGAATAATTACAGAACATGGACTTTAGAAGATTTAATTGAAGCTTGTTCAGAAGCATTATATGAATATGAAGGAATATATAAGGGTATTAGTAAGCGAAGTGTTCAATTAGATATTCAAATGATGCGAAGCGATAAGCTTGGATATAATGCTCCTATTGTTGTTTATGAAAATAAATTTTATAAATATGAGGATTCAAACTATAGTATAACAAACATTCCAATAACTAATCAAGATCTATTACAACTAAATGAATCTGTTGAGTTTTTAAAACAATTTAAGGGTTTTTCACATTTTAAGGAACTCGATGGCATGGTTCAAAAACTTGAAGATTATGTTTATGCTCAAAAAACGAATCAAAAACCAGTAATTGATTTTGAAAAAAATGATAATCTTAAAGGGTTGTACTATCTTGATAATTTATATAAGGCAATTATAAATAAAAAAGCTATCATTTTACAATATCAATCGTTTAAAGCCAGACAGGAAAGCACCTTCGTTTTTCATCCTTTTTACTTAAAGAATTTAGAAACAGATGGTTTGTTATTGGAATAAAGGAAAATAATCAGGGAATACTCACTCTAGCTTTAGATAGAATAAATAATATTTCTCATTCTGAAGCTCAGTATATAAGTCTGCCTGAATTTGACTCGGAAGAGTATTTTAAAAATGTAATTGGTGTAACGGTAAGTCAAAATTTAAAACCTGAAAAAGTAATTCTTTTTGTAAATAACAAACATGCTCCATATGTTTTAACGAAACCATTTCATCACTCTCAAAAAACTATTAATAAAAATGAATCAGGAATTACAATTGAACTTACTGTTCAACATAATTTTGAACTAGAAAAAGAAATATTAGGTTTGGGTGATGGTATTCAAGTTATTGAACCTAAAAGACTAAGGAGAAATATTAAAGATAGACTTAATAAAGCATTAGAATTGTATAAATCAATCAAAGAATAATGATTTAAAGTAAAAAAGACGTGGATGATTGGCTCCTGAATGATTTCCTTATAAAATTAAACATTTTGCCTACCACATGCTTTTAAAAACATGGGGCTATTTTCTTTCGTTTACTATTGGATTAGCAACTATGGATGACACACCAAAATCCTCTTGAAACAAATTCACTCACTAATTGAAAAACTATTTCATATTTCTACCATTAGTCAATAGAAAACCTGAATAAAATAGACATATGAAACAAATTCAACTCATCACTGTAACATATTTACCTATTAAAAACATCATGCTCATTATACCTTTGATATAGAAAAATATTAAGAAATCTCTCTTTTCTATATTTAATTAAATTCGATGTATTATGAATAACCTATATAAAATTAGATATGTAATTCTTTTAGTGTTGATAGCAATACTCTGCCAAACACCACTATTTGCTCAAACCATGGCCAGCAATCCAGTTTTATGGCTTGATGCACCTGATCCAAGTATTATAAGAGTTGGAAATAATTATTATATGGTAAGTACTACCATGTATTTCAATCCGGGTGTACCTATTATGAAATCTACAGATCTTGTTACATGGACTACCGTTAGCTATGTGTATGATATTTTATCGAACCAAGATGAAACAAATATGTTGAATGGAAAAAGCATGTATGGTAAGGGTTCGTGGGCGGCTAGTTTACGTTATGCAAACGGATATTATTATGTTTACTTTTTTTTTCTTATACGACCAATAAAACACATATTTACAGAACTACCGATATAGAAAACGGACCATGGACTTCACATTCCATAAGCAGAAATATGCACGATATATCGGTTTTATTTGATGATGACGGTAAAACTTATGCTTTTTATGGAGGAACAGATATTCGCATAACAGAATTAAATTCTGATGGTTTGTCAGTAAAAACAGGTGGTATAGATAAGGTATTAATTTCAAATGCCGGTTCGGTAGCAGGTACAAGTTTTATTGTTAATTCCGAAGGTTCTCATATACATAAAGTAAATGGTATGTATTATTTATTTCTTATTACGTGGCCAAATGGTTCGGGAAGGACAGAAATAGTATATCGTTCAAGCAGTATCAATGGGCCATGGGAAGGTAAAGTAATACTTAACAATAATGGTGTGGCCCAAGGAGGTATCGTTTCCACGCCATCGGGCAAGTGGTATGGATTGTTGTTTAGAGACAATGGCGCTGTGGGGCGTATTCCATATTTAACGCAAGTAACATGGACTAATAACTGGCCTACGATGACAGCTCCAGCTAAATTAGATATTCCTGAAAGTACAATTGGTCTTACCGGAATAGTTTCTTCCGATGATTTTAATTATTCTGCTCCAGTGAAAATCAGTCCTATATGGCAATGGAATCACAATCCGCAAGCCGCTTCTTGGTCTATGACCGCACGATCGGGGTATTTTAGAATTACAACAAGTCGTGTAGATGCCAATATATACTCAGCACGAAATACACTCACACAACGAACCTTCGGACCTACTAGTACAGGAGTTATTGCTTTAGATGTAAGCAATATGAAAGACGGAGACTATGCAGGAATATCTGCTTATCAAGATAGATATGGATTTGTAGGTGTAAAAATGACCGGAACAACCAAATCTATAGTCATGGTAAACGGAAGTTCGGGTACAGCTACAGAAGTTGCTACCGCCGCACTAAACCAAAACACAGTATATTTGAGAGTTGATTGTAATTTTCAAAGCCAAACAGATAAAGCAACTTTCTATTACAGCACCAATGGCACTAATTGGACTGCAATTGGCAATACGCTTCAAATGTCTTTTCAACTTACACACTTTACAGGATATAGATTTGCTTTATTTAATTTTGCTACAAAAACGGCAGGTGGATATGTAGATTTCGATTATTTCAAAATAGGAAGTTCTATAAATAATCTATTCCCTTTTCCTGTAACTTCTAAACTGATGGTTTCTCTCACAGCACCATTAAACAATGCTGCATTTACAGCTCCCGCATCTGTTACTATCAATGCAACGGCAACAGTTTCAACTGGTACAATATCAAAAGTTGAATTTTACAATGGCACTACTAAACTTGGTGAAGATGCTACTTCTCCGTATTCATATACTTGGACTAGCGTTGCTGCAGGCACATATACTATTACTGCTGTAGCTACCGATGATGCTTCTAATAAAACAACATCGACAGCAGTTACCGTAAAAGTAAACGTACCGCAGGGTGCATATAACGGGACTATTCATACAATACCGGGAAAAATTGAATTTGAACATTACGATGTTGGTGGAAATGGCGTAGCATATCTCGACAATGAAGCAACAAACACTGGAGGCGCAGCTTTCCGTATGGATGAAGATGTGGATATTGAAACCTGTACCGATGCAGGTACTGGTTATAATATTGGCTATGCAACCATTGGTGAATGGTTGGAATATACGGTTGATGTTAAGACTGCCGGAAAATATGAACTTACGTTGAGAGCTGCTTGTAATGGCGATGGGCGTACTATTTCTCTCTCTTCTGATGGAACGACCATCGCTAATAATATTGCAATACCAAACACAACAGGCTGGCAAATATGGCAAGACGTAAAAACCGAAGTTTCTCTTCCTGCTGGCAAACAGGTACTTCGTTTTACTATTGGTGCTTCCGATTATATAAACCTTAACTATATGAGCTTTGCTCCTACTTCGGTACCACCAACAGTAGAAATATCAAGCCCTGTTGCCGGAAGTCAATTTAATACATCTCAGATAGTACCAATTCTTGCTACAGCTTCAAGTTCAACCGGAACTATTGCAAGTGTAAAATTCTATGCTGGAACTACACTTCTAGCTACCGATAATTCGGCTCCTTTCTCGTTAGATTGGTCGGGTATGCAGGTTGGCTCTTATGATCTGATTGCTATTGCTACCGATAATGCTGGCATAACTGCATCTGACACGGTAAGTATTAAGATAATTGCTGCTCCTATAACTATTTCTCTAAAAAAAGGGTGGAATTTTATTGGCTATCCTTATGAATTGAGTGCTGATGTATCTATTGCTCTTGCAAGTATTTGGGACTATGTTCTCGTGGTTAAAGATATGGACAAATTCTACTATAAGTCTCAACCCATGTATCTGAACGGACTGACGCAACTTTCTTGGGGATGTGGTTATCTTGTTTCTGTAAACCAAAACTGCGAGTTAATTTGGAATGTAAAATAATAAATCAAATCATAAATCAACAAAGTAAAATTAATAACTAAATATTTCTATTATGAAAAAACTATCAATACTTCTGTTTTTTGTATTCTTGGCAGGAATTACAAATTTCACCTATGCCGACTATCCAATTGTTGGGTATAGTTATTTGGCCGATCCTGGAGCAATGTGGTATAATGGGCGTTTATATGTCTATTGTTCAAACGATAACGAAAATCCGATAGGTGGAGCTTCTTATAAAATGAGTTCTATTGTTTGTGTTTCAAGTAGTGACCTTAAAAACTGGACAGACCATGGTATTGTGTTCAATGTTCCTGAGCAGACATCTTGGACTAGCTTAAGTTGGGCTCCATCGCCGGTAGTTAAAAATGGCAAAGTTTATCTTTACTATGGAAATGGAGGAAGTGCGATTGCTGTAGCTGTAGCTGATAATCCACTTGGACCATTCACAGATCCGCTAAAAAAAGCTCTCGCAAATGGTAGTACACCGGGCGTTCAACCTTTTGATGGTTGGTTATTTGACCCTATGACATTTGTAGATGATGACGGTAAGGCATATATGTATTTTGGTGGAAATGGTGACAATAACATGCGTGTTGCAACTCTGAACGATGATATGATAAGCATTAATGGAAGTGTAGGTAAGATTACTGTCACTAATCTATTTGAAGCCGCATGGATGCATAAATACAATGGAAAATATTATTTATCATATTCTACCAACCCGAGTAATGGAATGAGAATAGATTATATGATAAGTAGTAACCCAACAACTGGATTTACCTACGGAGGAGTAATATCAGATCAACCACCTATTAACAACAATAACAATCACCAGGCGATAGTTAATATTAATGGCCAATGGTATCAAGTTTATCATAACCGAATTGTTGCAAGAGATAACCTAGGAACTGCAGAGATGCCGTATCACAGAAATCTTGCTATAGACGCATTCTCACATAACACAAACGGAACAATTAATAAGATGGTAAACACCGTTGATGGGGTGAAACAACTAAAATATCTTGACCCATACATTCGTCAAGAGGGAGAAACAATGAGCGACCAAAAGGGCATAAACACTGAAGTTTGTAGCGCTGGAGGTATGGATCTTGCTTTTATTGACAATGGAGATTGGACAATGGTTGAAGGTGTAGATTTTGGTACTGCCGGAGCTAATAGTTTTTCTGCTAGAGTTGCGAGTAGTAAAACCGGAGGTACTATTGAAGTAAGACTTGGTAGCACTACAGGAACTCTTGCAGGTACTGTAACCGTACCTAATACAGGAGGACTTCAAACTTGGCAAACTGTTACCATTAGCACAACCAAAATTTCAGGGGTACAAAAAGTTTATTTCGTATTTAAAGGAAGCTCTACAAGTTTATTTAATTTAGACTATTGGAAGTTTGCTTCTGCAGGTCCGGTAGTTTCGTTGACAGCTCCAACAGCAACTTCTAGTTTTACAGCTCCTGCATCGGTTACAATATCGGCAACCGCTACAGTTACTACTGGTACTATATCTAAAGTTGAATTCTTCAACGGCACTACTAAACTTGGCGAAGCTGCTACTTCTCCATATTCATATACTTGGACTAATGTAGCTGCGGGAACATATATAATTACTGCTAAAGCTACCGATAATACTGGTGCTACTTCTTCATCAGAAGCGGTGACTATAAAAGTGAACATTCCGCAAGGTCCATACGGTGGAACTCCACACGCTATACCTGGCAAAATTGAACTTGAACACTTTGACGTAGGTGGCAATGGTGTTGCATATTTAGATAGTACTCTTGGTTCGCAAGTTGACCCTCGACCTGATTTCCGTACCGACGAAGATGTGGACTTAGAAACTTGTACCGACGTAGGTACCGGTTACAATTTAGGTTGGACTAACGCCGGAGAATGGTTGGAATACACAGCAAATGTGGCTACAGCAGGAAAATACACTCTTACTTTCAGAGCTGCTTGCAATGGAGCCGATCGTACTGTCTCACTTGCTACAAATGGAACAACAATAGCTAATAATATCGCTATTCCAAATACAACCGGTTGGCAGATTTGGCAAGATGTAAAAACCGAAGTTACCCTCGCTGCCGGAATACAAGTTCTTAGACTTACTATTGGTGCTACCAATTATGTGAATCTTAATTATATGAGCTTTGCTCCTTCTTCGGTACCGCCTACCGTAAAAATTACAAGTCCTGTTACCGGAAGTCAATTTAATACTTTACAGACTATACCTTTTACGGCTACAGCATCGAGCACTACAGGAACTATTGCAAATGTGAAATTCTATTCAGGAACTACCTTACTTTCTACTGATGAAACCGCACCTTACTCTTTCGACTGGAAAGGTATGGCAGTAGGCGAATATGAAATTACAGCAACAGCAACCGACAATGCCGGTATAACTTCATCTGATAAAGTAACAATAACTGTTAGCGCTGCTCCTATTACTATTCCGCTAAGCTGGTTGGAACTTAATAGGTTGCCCTATAGACGGAAGTACAGATATTGCAAAAGCCTTATCAAGTATCTGGGATAAAGTTGAGATTGTTAAAAATAACGATGGCTTTTATAATAAACTGCAATCTGGTTTTCTTAACAGCTTAACCAAACTTGACTGGAGTGGCGGTTATCTGGTTAAGGTTTCCAGCCAATTGCGAGTTGGATTGGATTGTGAGATAAACTATTGAAATAGTTAATTGTTAAAAAAAGAGGCTGTCTAAAAAGTAAAGACAGCTTCTTTTTTTTTGGATTAAAATTTACATATGTTATTGAATTTCTTTATATTAGAGCCATTAATTATGATTTATGGCAAAAGTTGTAATTAAAGGATACTGTATAAAAAAGTGTGTAAAGTTCAAATTTTTCCTATCTTAAGATTGCGAAAAACAAAACAAGAACGCGTTTACAGTTAAAAAGAAATAAAATTATCTAATCTTTTTTAAAGGAAAGCAAATGGAGATTAACTTACAGGTTGTTGCTTAAATAAATGGGGCTGACTTTTTAGACAGCCCCATTTGAAATGTAATAGCAATATCTTCAGGTTTCTTTTATTACACTATTCAATAAAGACTTCTGTTGTAAAGATGGTATGTTTATTATCTAATATTTGCAAAAGATACATTCCACTTTCAAAACTATCAACACTTATTTCATCTTCATTTTCCTTTACCAGAACACACGTCCCATTTAACGTAAGCAGTCTTACTGTATATGTCTGTACACTATCTGGAACAATAATATGTAGTGTTTCTTTTACAGGGTTTGGATAAACAAAGGTGGATTTATCCCCTTTTGTTTGAGTGCTGGGAAGCATTTCAATAGCTGTTGGCTTTTCTGTTTCCAGTTGCGAATAATACATTATCCTTTCAGAATAAACTGTCCATTCATCATTTTCGTAATAGTATTTAAGATATGAAGAAAATCGATCATGTGAATCTTTGGGTGTACCTGCACTTAAGGGGATATCATAAATTTTACCGTCCATTATCGAAACATCAGGTATTATCAATTTATCTTCACTTACCGTATAGGGATAAGAAAATTCCATCTTACGGGATACTCCTCTGTAAATATCTGTTCTGTAATTGTTTTTATCTATTTTCAAATTATAAAGATTGCATCTTATCAAGTCATTATTAGAGTTATATTCATAAGAGAAATTCTCTTCAATACGGCTAGAATCTGCCAAGTTATATCCTATTGCTTTATATGAATTGGTACTATTTATGAATTCTCTTATTTCCATTCTTACCCAAGTATTTCCAATACTATCCCATAGTGAGTTGATGAATATTGTGTCTGTACCATTTTCGTTATAAAATGTTGAATATAATGTACCCCAATCACTATTAACGTTCCACCAATAATTGTGTACTTCTAATAATTGGTTTGTTGCTGAATAGACATTTTCAAGTTCTCTTATTGTATGCCATTGCAACGTTTCTTCATTCCAATAATTTTCAACTGATTGCACAAGCTTCCCTTCAATATTATATGTTTTTTCCGTAAATCGTATTTTCTTCCATACTTCAGATTCTTCACTCCATTCATATTCATCTATTTGTGATAAATTTCCCTGAAGATTGTATGTTTTTCTTGTATAATTGTTTTTATTCCATATACTTAATACATTATCCCACAAATATCGTTCGTATAAAGTGTCATGTTCATTTTCATCATAACAAGTTCTTTCTTTATCAATGACATTCCCATTTGAAATATGTGTTTCAAGTTTTGATGCCAATAGATTCTGATTTTCAAGCTGATAATCATAAGAATATACAGTTTCAGAAGTAGAACTACATGTATTTGCATTACAATCATGATTTATTATTTCAAGAGAATCTTTTCCATCTATATCATAAAATGTTTGGGTTTCTCTAACCAAATTCCAAGTACTGGCACCTCTTCTTCTAGAAAATTCTTGTATTTGAACTAGGTTAAAATTATTGTCATAGTTATAAATGGTCTTATAGTTATATACATAGCTTACATTGTAAGCAGGATAAGACGATCTAATTACTTCCCTATACATCAGGTTCCCATTATCATCAAAATACATTGAATCTTTTTCGGTACATTCGAAAGAATCGTATTGAGAATTATAATAATAAGCATAATGAATTTTATTACCCATTTCATCGAACAATTGTTCTTCTCTTAGAATACACCTTAACGTATCGGAAATAATATTATACGACTCACTTAGAAGCAGTTCTTTCTTATTGTTATATTGGTATGTGTGTAAATATTCCAATATGAATGAATCGTTGTACCAACTATGCGTCTCCTTTCGTGTGCATAAATCATTCTCGTAACGAAAAATATACTTATAAGTGATTATATCATTTTGCAAATGAACTTCCAGAGTATCTCTACCTTTTTCATCGCACCAGAACTCTCTTGTTTTCAACCACTTTGTAGTTGTAGTATCCCATGTAGAATAAATTTTTTGCTTTAATATATCCGCAGCGTCAAACAAAAAATTAGTTTTGCTTTTTTCTAACCATATAGAATCATCATTGTCCCATGAAAATATAGTTTGTTGTGTCACATTTCCTTCTTCATTGTATGATAAATCCGTTTTCCCATATTTCACCCAATCAAGCGAGGTGCTATTCCAATTATATTCTATACTGAATGCTAACTGATTGAACTCATCATATACAAAATACATCTTTTGACTATTTTGACCATTAGATTTGTTAATGAGACTATCTAGATATTGAAATTTTGATTTGTCTTTTTTTTGGTGCCAGTTCCAAAGACATTTGTTGTGAAGCACAAAATAAATGTGACAATAATAAGTGGCAGATAACTCTTTCTCATTTTTAAAGATTTAAGGTTTAATGTACTATTTCATATTTAATACTAAGACAATTATACTTTAAGATTACACTCATTTTTGTTTTATATTTTAAAGATAAATCGACTTATTATTTATTTTCAAAGATTTATCAGATATTTGAGTGTTTTAATCTTTTACAATTGTCTTACAAAAGAGAAAAGAGTATTACTCTTTATTAAATATACTAAATTGTATCATTACAAATGACAGACGATTATTATAGAGAAGGTCTAAAAAAAGAATGTCAAAAGGTTTTCGAAGAACTGTTTCATTTCTTTTATGCTGATTTGTGTGCCTATGCAATGCGTTTTCTTCCCGATGAAGAAGATGCAAAGGAAATTGTACAAGGTTGTTTTGTGAAAATATGGGAAAACAGAATGAATGCCGACAAAATTAATTCATTTCGATTCTATTTATATAAGTCTGTATATAATTGCATTTTAAATTACTTCAAACACAAAGAGCATCAAAACAAATATGCATCTCATGAGACATATTTATTAAAACAGTCCTATGCCATAAATTTTGAGGACACATATTGCAGTGAGATTCATGATAAAATACGCTTAGAAATTGAAAAACTTCCACCCAAAAATAAAGATATTTTTAAACTACGATATTTCGATGGATACAACACAAAAGAGGTAAGCAAGATTCTTGGTATAACTCCCCGCTCGGTGGAAGCATACATAAGTCGTTCAATAAAAATGCTGAAAAATAAGTTTAATACAGTTGAAGCATTAACAAATATTTTTTTATGTCTCTGTATGGCAACTCATTATTACTACATGCTGAATTATTGATAATTATGGATATGGAAATTGAATATATAGATTTATTAATTCTGCGTTACACAGAAAATTTGTCCACAGCTAGTGAGGTCGAACAGCTCTTGAAATGGACATATGCATTGCCGAATCATGAATATTTCGTAAAACAAAGCAATATATACTATAATACGATTGAATGAAAACATTTCTCGTCTGAAGAGGGGTTTGAAGCACTCACAAATAAAATAAATCTCAATTCTGCTAATTTTCAGAAAAAAGCCCACATTGCTATGGCAAACAAGCTATCAATGCAGAAAAATACAGATTTAAAGCAAAAGATACATTTAGATTCTTCACCTAAAATAAATGAGAATAGCATCACTCCATTCTCTAAGTTTGTAAAAGTCCTTACAAAGAAACGAGTGGCCAGCTTTATTATTCCAGTTCTATTATTATCTGTAAGTATAGCCGTTGCAGGTGCAACACTATCTTATGTATTTGATCTAAATGATATTTTTAACAATGACGCTGATGCAAACAGTACAAAGAAACAAGTACATAAGCTACATGATAATGTTATTCAACCCATAGTTGCAATAAAGGATAGTGTTGTAAAAATAGATTTGGAAATGGAATCGAATTACATTGAGTATACTGAAACAAAAAATGCTAAAGAATTGAGTATTATCAAACATAAACAGCTTAAGGATGACGATGTAAAAAAAGACAATCACAAGATTACAGCATCTGCTAATACGCCTAATACTATAGAGAATACAGGTCAAAATAAGACCTCTCCATTAATCTCAAAACAACTTCAATTCTCCAATACACCACTGAGCCAGGTCGTTCTTGATATAAAAAGGGTTTATGGAAAAGAAATTAGATTTAAAAACAAACATTTGGAAAATTGCTTGCTAAATGCAGATATTAATGAATTAGATTTTGAGGATGTTTTGACTATGTTTACTACGGTATATGATCTTGACTATTACGAACAAGACGGAATGTTTTATTTAGACGGAGAAGCTTGCAATTGAAAAAAACAGCATTTTTAATCATAATACTGTCTCTGTTTTTGTTCAATAATCAGATATTTGGACAAGACCTACAGAATCAAAAAATAACATTTAAGGTAGATAGTGTTTCGTTGGAACATGCTTTATTTCTGCTTGGAAAGCGTGTTAACGCAGGCATTCAGTATAACAGTAACATTTTAAATAGAGATCGTATTATATCTGTCGATTTTAAAAACACAGCCCTCCTTAGTATTCTTCAATACTGCATAAATGCAGACAATAGTGAAAATACACGGGATTCAATAATAGTACGTTTTTCCGACAACCAAATTTTCCTTAATAGAATACAAACACAGGATGAGATCACTTTAGATTATCTACAAACAAACTCCCCTCCTCGTATTGAAGAACAAAATCTAAAATTAACCGAAGACACTTTACTTATAAATTCAAAAAGAATGCTTCGTACTTTAACCGATCAGGAAAATTCTTCTCAAAATAATAAGAATGGAAACATGATAGTGTTTGATACTATAAAGAAGTCCACTACAGTTGTAGACACAATTCACTTAAGGAAAACTATAATAATAACCGATACTATTTATAAAACAATCACAAAAAATCTAAAAGCTCATTCTATTTTCTCTGTAAACAAGTTTATGCCATTTATTGGAGTAAATTATCAAAAAGACGAATTTGGAAATAGAGAAAGATCAAAGCAGTACGAGAATGCTCGTTTATCTTACAAAACACTCAGTAATTTCAATTTCAATTTCAATGTAGGTGTAGCAAGTAAAAAAACAAGGTGGAGTACCGGTATTGGCATTCATATAAATAACCATAATTATTCTTATTCACTTATAGAAGAGGGTTACGAGAAAAAAATTAATAGAACACGTTTTGATACCATCATACATACAACATTAACAACCAATGATGTTGTGTTGCAAAAGACAGATACCGTTACTATTTACAAGACTGATACTATTTTAAGTTATCGGGCAGATACTCTAGAATTTGGTAGCTCCATATGTGCAACATATTTTAAAATACCTCTTAGTGTTGAATATGAACATAATATAAATAAAATGATGAGTGCTCTAGTAGGTTTTGGGTTCGTAACAAACATTCTATTAAACGTTAAAGGAGATCTTTTAAATTATGACTATATGAAAATATCAAATGCTGAAAATGTTTATTATCCTATTTACAGTACCTGCAATGTGAATGTTGGCCTTGGATATAATATACATTCATTCTCTATTTATGTAAAATCATCATTGTCATATAGTGTAAATTATCGTTTTCAGGGTGCTAATGCTTGAATGCAAACAAATGGACTCTTGGAGCCCTTTTAGGAATACGATATTTCATAAAAAAACATAACAAATAATTGAATCTCAATTAATCGATACATATGAACTTACTAAAGAAATATACACTTAATACATTCATACTATTTTTTGTTTTTGGTTATAGTTTTGCAATTGACGTTAATATAGTGACTATTTCGTCCTATAATGACATTACGGCTCTGAAGATACAAGGTGAATATTTATGGATAGGAACAAAGAATAAGGGTGTAATAAAATTAGATAAATTGGGAAATGAAATTCTTGTATTAGATCAGATCATCAATTGCAGAGCTATATGTATTGATTTGTTTGGAAATAAATGGTTTGCAGATGAAAGCGGATTAACAGAATATTCAAATGGTACCGTTACTTCTTATGCCAACGAAATAAACAATTCATATGTAAATGTTATTGATTCAGACATCCTTGGCAACATATGGATAGGAACAAACAATGGTGTATTCATGTACGATGGTAGTGAATGGATTCATTTTGATGAGACAACAAATTTTAAAATAAATTCACTTGTCATTGATGCCGATTTAAATATCACTGTAGGAACACAATCGGGAACTATTTTGCAAAATACAAATGGCACATGGACGACTTATTCCAACGATTCTTTAAGCACATTGCCATATATAAATGCATTGATTGGAGTAGGCCATAAAAAATATTGTATTGCAATTGATCAAAATGCTTATATATGTAGTAAAACTTCGTTTCAAAAAATTCAAGTTCCTAGTCAAATTCACACAATCGCTACAGATGAAAATAAAAACTATTGGTTTGGTACTGATAATGGCATTTATCTATTTGAAAATGATGTTTTTTCAAAGTTTAGTCTGGGAGATTCCAGAGCTAACGATTCAATAAAGTCTATAGCAATAGATATTGATGGAACAAAGTGGATTGTTTCATCTACTGGCTTATCTTTTATGGAAGACGGTGGTCCAGGTCCATATATTCCAGAAAATGACAAAGAATGCTCCATTTATGATTTTACAATATCTGGCAATGAATTAACTATTTATTTTGACAGAAACATCAAAATATTACAAACTGATGAGAATTTCATTTCTCTCAAATACAATGATGATAGACTAATACAAAATAACTCAGTCGAAATAGTTGGGGCTTTTCTCGACAATGAAAGTTTAAATGCATTGCATTTATTGTTTAGTAAAGAATTAACTACACAAGAAGCGTTCTCAATAAACTTACTGGAAGGTGGTATAGAAACAACAAATGGAATATCTATAAATCACTATTGAATTGCAAAGGAACTTTAATACAATAACTCAAAGTGCATCTTCCTTTAGTACTCCTCTTGAGTATTCAATGATATCAGAAAACACTTTTCATGTGCAATGCGAAAGAGAAATAAAAGAAATACAAGTTATAAATAGCATTGGACAAAAGGTATATCAAGAAAACTATAATAATTCTAAAAATGCTATTCTTAGCTTACATAAAATAGCCGTTAATAAGGGAATATATATAGTTTTAGTTACCAAAGAAGATGGAACTATATCCTGTAAAAAACTAAAATTATGAAACAAATAACTGATTTACTTATAAATAGTTAATCAGAAAATCAAACAACTCATGAGAATCAAGATTGAAGATAATCCTAACTTCGACCAACTCATAATCACATCTAAATGCTATTACATATAATTAATACAAGTGTTTTATCAAAAAAATTAGAATTTACCATTATTTTGTTTCAATACGTCTAAACATGTCTTTTAAAGTGACACATAACATCTTTATACACTTTACTCCCCTCTACAATTCCATATATCCGTTTTGTTCACAACTGTTTTATATTCAAAATCCAAATTAGTTTTATTTAATAATAAACCCAAATGAATGTGCAATTTTTTTGATGTTTTCTGTTATAGCTTGAAAATAAACTCTCTGTATAAACTTAAAAATTTATCTGCTGCACCAATATACATATTGCAAAATCTGTAAATACACATAAGTGTACCTACTTTTTGTCTAATATAACAAGAGTTGTATTGTTTATGTATTTAATTCGCTTATTATCAAATAGTAATATTTTTTTCAATATCTATTCTATCGAAGAATAATTTCTAAATTGTAATAAAACAATCAATATTTATGCAAATCTAAAGTTATAATTTACATTTTCATAAATATTTAAACCATGTATATTTCAAGAAAAAATTGAAATTATAGTTCAAAAGTCAACATCTGCATTTGCTGTAATAACCATTACAGGCCCTCGACAATCGGGAAAAACAACGTTGTTACGCACATTATTTCCAAAGTTTCAATATATTACATTAGAAAATCCTGATACGAGAGAAATAGCATTGCTTTAGTTTCCTTTTACACATTACCTATTCTCTCTGAATTTGTTATCTAGTTAGCTCCGTAAAAAAATATTTAGTGTTCCTAAAAAACGTTAGTAATTTCGTTAGGCTCACCATTAAACAAAGTAATTTTAAAAAGCAAACAACCAATGCTCCAAATTTCGGTAAAACTGCAACATATTTCATAAATAGTTCTTAATAGATTATACTAACTTAGTATTGGGATTTATGTTAATTATTATTAATGTTTTTTTGGTTTTATTCAAATATTTTCAATCATGATAAAGAAAATTATAAAAGCGTGTGTTTGTATTATGCTTATTGTATCGTTCAATAGCGGACAAGCACAAATTGCAGCAAATTGGGAAGTTGGAACATGGTCGCAATTTAAAACATCGGCCGTAAGTTACACCTTAGATGATGGTACTAGCAATCAGTTGCCGGTGGCTATACCTTTATTTGATTCTTATAACTATAAAGTTACAATGTTTACTGTAACGAGCTGGAGTCCTAACTGGTCAAAATTACTTAGTGTGTCACAAAATGGTCATGAAATAGCAAGTCATACCGTTTCACATTTAAACTTTCAAGGTGCATCTGTTTCTAGTCAAGATACAGAGTGTAAAAACGCTCAAAGCACCATTAACCAAAACATAACAAACACAAAATGTGTTACAATTGCTTACCCTAATTGTAATATGGGCGATAATGCAACTATTTCTAAATATTATATCGGTGGACGAACCTGTAGTGGTCAGATTGCTTCAAGTTCACCGTCAGATTTTTATACAATAAGTTCAATCATTTGTGGTTCAACAGGGTTGAATACCGCACAAGCTTTGAACGATAAAATAGCACAAGCAAAATCTTCAAAAGGATGGTGCGTACTCTTATTTCATGGATTTAATGGCGATGGAGGTTATTCACCTATAGAATCGTCTGAAGTAAACTCACATTTGACCTATGTAAAAAATAACGCTGCCGACTATTGGGTAGCTACATTCGGAAACGCTATAAAATACATCAAAGAAAGAAACGCAGCCTCTCTTACAGAAACTGCTGTAAATGCCGATTCGTTAAGCATTTCTCTTACCGATAATCTTGATAATTCTATTTATAATACACCCATTACCGTAAGAAGAGTTTTACCTTCAGGATGGACAAAAGCAAGAGCATGGCAAAATAATAAATTGCTTACTTCAAGCATTGTTAGTGCAAATGGAAAACATATGCAATGTTTGATGCTGTTCCTGATGGCGGTGCTATTTATTTTGCAAATCCTGATGCAGCTACCTCATCTACCCCAAGACCAACGGGTAAGTACACTGAGCTATGCAAAAAACAGTACCGCTGTAGCTCTTACTGCTTCAGGAACAGCCCTAAAATGGTATAGCGTTGCAACTGGCGGAACGCCAAGTACAACCGCTCCTACTCCATCAACAGCAACAGTTGGTTCTACCACTTATTATGTAACACAAACAATTGGAGGTGTTGAAAGTGGCAGAGCAAGTATTACCGTGAATGTTTACGAACCGCAAGGTCCTTATGGAGGAACACCTCATGCTATTCCGGGTACAATACAATTTGAAAATTTCGATACAGGAGGCCTAGACACAGCATATTCAGACAATACCGAAGGTTCACAGGTTGACCCACAACCAAATTTCCGCACCGACGAAGATGTAGATTTAGAAAACTGTACCGATGCTGGTGCCGGCTACAATTTGGGCTGGACTGCCGCAGGTGAATGGCTTGAATATACGGTAAACGTTGCAGCTGCCGGAAAATATACACTTACTATTCGTGCAGCTTGCGAAGGCGATGGCAGAACAGTTTCATTGTCGTCTAATGGTACAGCAGTAGCAAGTAATCTTGCAATACCAAGCACAACCGGATGGCAAGTATGGCAAGACGTAAAAACCGAAGTTACGCTTCCTGCCGGTAAACAAGTGCTTAGACTTACCATTGGCGCTACCGACTATGTGAATCTTAATTATATGAGTTTTGCTGCCGTTGGCACAAACCCTCCTACGGTTACTACACCAGTAGCATATTGTCATGATGCTGTAGCAACAGCCCTTACTGCAACAGGAACAGCTCTAAAATGGTACACCGCAGAAACAGGAGGTTCAGCTCTAGCATCGGCTCCTACACCATCAACAGCAACAGTAAGTTCAACAAGCTATTATGTTTCGCAAACAATAAACGACATAGAGAGTGCAAGAGCAGCTATAGTTGTAAATGTTTCTGAAACTCCTGTTGTTCCACAGGTTGTAACTCCGGTAAGCTATACAATTGGTGAAACAGCAACGGCATTATCTGCAACTGGTACAGCTTTGAAATGGTACACCTCTGCCGCTGGTGGTACAGCTGCTACAACAGCTCCTATTCCAAGTACAGCAACTGTTGGTAATACAACATATTATGTATCACAAACCATTGGCACCTGCGAGAGTGCAAGAGCTACAATTAGTGTTACTATAAAACCAACCGTTGTAATTACCATTTCGCTCAAAAAAGGTTGGAACCTCATAGGTTGCCCACTCGACGGCAGTACCGATATTGCAATAGCCTTATCAAGCATCTGGGATAAAGTTGAGCTTATAAAAAATAACGATGCTTTCTACAATAAATCTCAATCTGTTTTCCTTAACAGCTTAACCAAACTCAATTGGAGTGGTGGTTATCTGGTAAAAGTAAGCAGCGATTGTGAACTGGATTGGAATGTGAAGTAAATTGATTTAAAATATAAAAAGAAGTTCAGAGAGAGAGGGTTTGACATGAGTCAGGCTCTCTTTTTTTTATTTCTAGGTATAAGGAAATAGTATTAGAACACCGTTAGGCGAAGCGTCCTCGCTTCGTCTCAGTTTTCAAGGCCTCTGGCCTGTTTTATGAAAGTGGCGGTTGTCTGGTAAAAGTAAGTAGCGATTGCGAATTGGATTGGAATGTGAAGTAAGCAAATTTAAAATATAAAAAGAAGTTCAGAGAGAGAGGGTTTGACATGAGTCAGGCTCTCTTTTTTTTATTTCTAGGTATAAGGAAATAGCATTAGAACTTTCTTGCTTCTAGAATAAACAATTGTATTTTTAATAAGTATCTTTGTCTAAAACAAATTGATATGGAACTTACCGTTAATATAAAAGAACAGAGTAAAATAGCTGCATTTCTTAATCTAATAAGAGATATGGATTACATAGAGATTGTTAATGTGAAAGAAGAATTGCATGAACTTCCAACCGAACATAAAGATTTGCTTGATAAAAGGCTGCAAAGAATAGAAAATGGCGAATCGACTTTTAAAAATTGGGACTTGATTAAAGGAAAATATGAAGACAAAGCCCTTTAGTATAGAATTATCTGACGAGGCAGAAGTTGACTTTGATAAATCATATGAATTTTATTTAGATAAATCAATAAAATAATCCAAACCTATTTCCCTCCATACAATAATACATCAGTAACATTTTGCTATATTTGCGACAAAACACAAAAAAAGTGTAGAAAGACTATTATATATAAATATTAATTAGAATTATTGTATAAACAGATAAACCATGTATATGAAAAGAAAAATATTTATTGTTGTTGTATGTGTTTTCGTTTCCTTTTTTAATATAAATGCTCAAGATGTTATTATTACAACTAATTTGGACACATTGAATTGTAAAATAATTACTATTAATAATGATAGTATTTATTATATCTATCAGAATAAAGGTATTCTCGAAAACAAAGTTGTAGCATTATCAGATGTTTATGAGCATAAAGAACAGTCTATGTTTAAAGAGGATTTATCAAAATTGAAAAAGCAACACTATTCAGATAATAAGCATTTTAAAATTGCATTGAATAGTGGATTTGGTTATCGAACCGCAGAATTAAGTAAAGATATTCCTAATGAATTTGTAAATTATGCAAATAATTTACGTTCTAGTTTAATATTAGGAGGAGATGCTACATATTTTTTTGTTCGTCTTATAGGGATTGGAGTGAATTACAATTTTTCACGAAGTTCAAATAAAATTGATAATATTTATATTGAAGATATTTACGGAAATCGCAAATATGGCGAGATGAAAGATCGTATATCAATATCATATATAGGACCAACGCTAGTTGGTAGATTTTTTATTTCAGAAAATAGACATGCTATCAATTTTCACGTAACAGCAGGATATCTAAACTACTCAGATAAAATGGTTCTAGTCTATGATTACAAAATAAAGTCTAGTACTTCGGGCATAGGTTTTGGCTTAGGATATGATTTAAAATTAACAGATTTCATATCCATAGGACTTCAATTATCTTATTTTTCAGGTACCTTAAGCAATTTTGAATTAGAGAGTGATGAATCAACATTCAAAATTGAATTAGCACAAGGAGTATTAGAAAGCATTTCAAGAATTGATATTTCTGGGGGCTTAAGGTTCAATTTGTAGAAATAAGATACTTCATTTTAAAGCTCTCTTACAATAAAGCATTTTTAAACAACAACTTTATTAAAATTAAAATCATAATTTTTAGTTAAATTATACTTTTTATATTAAAAAAGGATTTATACCTCACCATTGAGGGCTTGACTTGAAGTCAAACACTCAATTTTAAAAAATGGGATTTCTAACTAACTAGAAATCCCATTTTTTTTATAAATTCCTATTTATCTTCAAACTTTATGTAATTTTTGGTTATCTTTAATGAAGGTTCAGACCGAAATACAACATTTAAACTCCAATTGAAAAAATGATGTTGTTATTTGGGTATGATATCGTGTTAAGACATCAAAAAGAAACTTAGTTTTAGACAAAGACAACTAATACATTAAATATATTGTATATCTAATGACAATCTGCATAAAAAAATATTTCCTTCTTCTTTGGGCTTTATTTGCGATTTGCTCAAATACTGCTGCAACGCCCTATGCTTTTATGAGCATTTCTACTGCCGAAGGTTTGTCGCACAAAACGGTAAACTGTGTACCGCAAGATAGACAAGGTTTTATTTGGATTGGAACTTCTGACGGTTTAAACAGATTTGATGGGTATTCTTTTAAGAAATATTTTAAGAATGTACAAGATAGTCTTTCGTTAAAAAACAATAATGTAAATGCAATGACCGAGGATTTAGCCGGAAATCTATGGCTTTGTACCGGAAGAGGTTTTTGCTGTTATTCACCGATATATGAGTCGTTTTCAAAAATCCATTTCAAAGAGGGAGAAAATAATAAACTTGCCGAAGATATTTGTGTGGACAATAGTGGAAGGGTCTGGGGTGTTGAGAATTCAAATACCATAATAAATCTTAATTCTGAGAAAAATTACTTAGCTAAACATATTAAACTCGACTCGATTTTGGGTTGTAAAGAACCATTGTTTAACAAAAGAATAACCTATGCCGATGGTTTTTTATGGGTTTTTAGTTCGCTTGGGGTAATTCGTTTTAATCCGTCAAATACAACTGCTGTATTGATAAAAGCTCCCATTGAATTTACCAGTCCTCGCTCTATAAGAAAAGGTAATACGGGTGAATTATTTTTAGTTGATTGGAATCAAAAAATTTATACGCTAAATACAAAAACGCTGGTAATTGAGTTGTTCAAAGCTCAGGAAATTCTAAAAAATTCCGACCCATCTGTGGGCAATACCGATGTCCTTAAAGATAAAGATGGGGCATTATGGATTTTGAAGTTTCCAGGACTGAATAAAATATCTGCTTCGGGCGAATTAGAGGAGTTTAATATTACTTCGGGATATGATAAAGATTATGATAAGCTGGTTTTATTCAACGCTATGCAAGACTATGATGGAAACATTTGGCTTGGCACACAAGACGAAGGCGTTATTGTAATAAGTAAAAGCAATAATATTTTCAAACATATTTCTATAAACACACAAGGGTTTAAAGATTTATATGCTTCGAGCTTTGTAGTAGATGATAATGAGGTTTTGATGTGCAATAACTTTGGTGCTTTTCACAAAAAAAGTTCTGAAATCGCTTCCAGCACTAGCTTTTCACGAATAACGAGCAATGTAACCTCTATGCTTGCTCAGTATAAAAAGAATGAATATGTTGTATTCGAGAAAACAATGTTCTCGTATACAACACCAAAACAAACAAAAAACCTCGCTCTTTGAGACCAAAAACCTACAAAACGGTATTATCGACTCTAGAGGAATTATTTGGGTTACGCATTGGGAATCGGGTTTAGAAGGCTACAATCCTCTCACAAAGAAACACTACCAAATTGATGTTGATAAAGAAGATAAAAGTCTAAATGTAGTGTTTACACTCTTGGAAGATGCCGATGGTTCGCTGTGGCTGGGAACTTTCGGTGCAGGTTTGCAACACGTTGAAAATCCTGATTCCGATAAACCTACAATTACCAAATATGTATTTAATAAAAACGAAAACTCGCTGAGCAACAATTTTATTACATCCATGTTTAATGAGGGTAAAAATGCTCTTTGGTTAGGCACAAACGGTGGCGGATTGAACCGTTTCGACAAGAAACGTAAAACATTCGAGCATTTCACAACCGATAATGGTTTGAGAAGTAATGTGGTTCAGGCTATTGTAATGGATCTTGACAGTAATATTTGGTTTTCGTCTAATGTCATTTCAAAATTAGATACCAAAGAAAAAACCATAACGCATTACGATGCAAGCGATGGTGTTTATAGCAGATATTTTACCTGTCATGCGCAAAGCAATCCCGATGGCACGCTCTATTTTGGCGATGATAAAGGTATTCTTACATTCAATCCGAAATATATTGATAATAATAAAATAGCTCCTATTCCAGAACTTTCGGCTATTCGTCTGTTTGGAAAGGAGATTAATCCAAGGGAAATGCACAAAGACATAGTGCCGTTCAACAAGTCAATCACCTTTTCCGATACCATAGAATTGCCGTTTTATCTAAATTCGCTTTCGCTAGAATTTGCCAGTATACTGCAACCCAACAGCAAGAGCGTAAGCTATTCGTTCATGATGGAAGGCATAGACGAGCAGTGGATTTATACAAAATATTCAGAAAGACAGGCTATATACGTGAGCCTTCCGCATGGAAAATACACCTTTGTAGTGAGGGCTTCGCTTGGCAATAATATTTGGAGTAAGCCTCGTATGTTGCACATTATCATATCGCCTCCTTGGTGGAAAATGCTGTGGTTCAGACTTACATTTGTACTTTTTTTCACTATCGCAATAGCTTCGCTCATATATTTTTACACCAAAAATTTAAAGCAACGAAACATAAGACTAGAGCAGCTTGTAGCTCGCCGTACTGATGAACTACAAAAAAACAACACAACACTGCAAGAAGAGAGAATTGTGGTGGAAATGAAGAACAAACAACTCAATGATGTGCTGCAATCAAAAGAAAAACTGATAAATATTATAGCACACGATTTCAAAGGCCCGCTGAATGGTATATTCGGGTTTGCTCAACTTATTCAAAATGAAAAAAACAAAAAGAGATATGATAAAATAGACGAACTTATTGATATTATTTCAAATTCAGCAAAATCGCTCGTTGGTCAGATGGTTGCCCTGCTTGATTGGACCAAGTCCGAAGACAAAAATCTACAGGCAAACCCCATTGAAATTCACACAAAGATTCTTGTAGAAGATGCTATTTCGTTGGTGAAAACCATTGCAGACCAAAAGAACATTTCTATTGAATTGCACAACGATTGTGTATTCAATTCTGTGGTAGACCCGCTAATGGGAAGCATGGTTTTCAGGAATATTTTATCTAATGCTATTAAGTACACTCACCAAGGCGGAACAGTAACCATATTGATACAAGAGTCGACCGAAGGCGTTGCAATTTCTTTTGTAGACAATGGAATTGGGATGACAAAAGAAAAGATAGACAGCCTTTTTTCAACCGATGAACTGCAAGAATCTACACCGGGTACCGATAATGAAACGGGTACTGGTTTTGGCTTACGAATGAGCAAAATATTCCTTGATAAAAACAATGGTAAACTATCAATCACCAGTGCAGAAAGGCAGGGAACGGTAGTAACTATAACGCTCCCAAAAGGCTCAAAAAATATATTGGAAGAAGCAACATCAAACACAACAGAACAAAACACTACTTTAGCAGAACAGACCGTAAGTCGTTCAAAAAATATTGTTCTTGTGGTTGACGATGACAAGGAAGTAATAAATATAATTAAGAAAACGCTAGAAGAATACTGCGATGTGATTGAAGCACCAAACGGTAAAGAGGGAATAAGTATAGCAATGCAGGTATTGCCCGATGTAATTATAAGCGATATACAAATGCCCGGAACTACAGGAATAGAGCTGTGCGAATACCTGAAGAAAAACAAAAAAACAGCTCACATTCCTCTTCTTATGGTGAGTTCGTTCAACGACGAAGAGACAAAAAACAATGCTTTTAGTGTAGGTGCTAACGACTATATTGAGAAACCGTTTAACGCCTTCCAGTTGTTGAAAAAGGTTGAAGCTTTGCTCGTTTTGAAACAGAAAATAAGTGAAAAAACAAGAACCGATGTTGCCATAGAGCTCTACCCCGACATGCCCGATGAGTATGATAATAAGCTTATACAGAAGGTTAACGCATTTGTAGATAGTCACATAAACATAGAAAAACTGAATGTAAATTTTATAGCCCAAGAACTAAATATAAGCAGGACACAACTTTGGCGATTGTACAAAAGCAGAACCGGAGAGACTCTTGGCGATTATATAAAAGAACGCAAACTGCAAAAGGCTTATGCCCTACTCTTAACCCAAAAATATCGCATATCAGATATTGCTTAAGAGCTAGGATATGCAGAACCCCGTTATTTCAGTAAGTGGTTTGCCAAGGAATGTGGCATGTCTCCAACCCAGTATATTGAGAAAATGAATAATTTGAAATAGAATGTTCAAATTCGGAGTGCGACTTTAAGTCGCACCCCGAATTTGAACAACTGCACCTTTAAGTTACACTTATAGCACACTATTGAAACACCTGTAGAACTTCATAAACCATATTGCAGTATAATTTTACATTCACAAAGACAAAGAAAATTATACCAATATTTTATGAAAGGAATGTAACTATGAGAAGATTAATTTTCGCACTATCACTTGCTTTATTAGCAAATATAGCAATAGCACAACAAACGCTTACTGTCGATTTATCGAAAGAGATTCGTCCGGTTACGCACTGTGCTTCCGGTTCGCTCTATGGATTCACAGAAACCCTGCCTACCGATGTAGCTACAATGGTAGCACCCCTTAAACCAAAAGTATTTGCCAACCCTGCTATAAGTGGCACAGGGCATCAGCAACCTATAGGCGATGCGCTTAAAGTGTCAGCAAGACTCGTAGGTACAACTGCTAAAGTTCAGGTACGTTTGGCTGATATTCTTCCCGGATGGCCTTACAAATGGCCCGGATTAACAAGTTGGCTAAATCAGTGTACCAGTATTATAAATGCAAAGAAAGCATCAGGAAGAACCAACTACGATGGCTATGAAATATGGAACGAACCTTATGGAACGTGGAACGATGCTAATGGCAGCTTCCACTCTGCTTTGTGGAAACCTACTTACGATTTGATAAAAAAATTAGATCCAACCGAACGTATTATCGGACCATCGTTAGCATATTACAGTAGCTCTCAGATGAAAGATTTTCTTACCTATTGCAAAGCTAATAATTGTCTGCCCGATGTAATCTGTTGGCATCAGTGGGGAGCCGCTGGTTTTGTCGATGCGCTTAATAATTACAGAGCTCTTGAAGTAAGTTTAGGTATTTCGCCACGTGCTGTCTCTATCAACGAATATTCATCAAAAACCAGCGACCCGTATGAAGGTTGCCCCGGATATTCGGTTCCGTTTATTGCAAAATTTGAGCGTCATGGTGTAGAAAGTGCGTGTATTTCATGGTGGCACACTGCATATCCCGGACGGTTGGGAAGTTTGCTCACCCCATCGAACCAAAAAGGTGGCGGATGGTATTTGTACAAATGGTATGGCGATATGTCAGGGAACATGGTGCAAGTTACACCTCCCAACGACAAAAGCGATGGTATAGACGGATTTGGATGTATTGACAAAACCCTAAACTATGCCAGTATTTGTATAGGTGGAAATTACACCGGTACGGTAAATGTGAAAATAAATGGAATACCTGCAACCTACGGTTCTAAAGTGAAAGTAACACTCGACTATGTAACATGGGTGAACAAAGATTCGCCTGTTTCTGGAACAACCGCTATTTCTAGCACTTCATACAATGTATCGAACAATACGATAACCGTTCCGGTAAACGTAAGCAGTAATTTATATGCCTACAGAGTATTGGTAGAACCCGAAAATGTTGTCGTTGCACCAACTATTAAAATAACCACACCAGTAAACAATGCCGTATTTACAGCTCCAGCAACTATTCCAATTGACGTAACAGCAGCCGATGCCGATGGAACTATAAGTAATATTTTTTATTATGTAAATGATGTGCTTGTTCAAGAAGAGTGGGTTGCACCTTACGCATTCAACTATACCGCAACCAATGCCGGAACATATATAATCAAAGCCATTGCTACTGATAATAGTGGCAATAAAGCCGAAGACATTGTAACGGTGAAGGTAAACGTTCCCCAAGGTCCTTACGGTGGCACTCCACATGCTATTCCGGGCAAGATAGAGCTTGAAAACTTCGATGTGGGTGGAAACGCTGTTGCTTACTCTGATAATACTCCCGGCTCACAAGTTGACCCACGTCCTAATTTCCGTACCGACGAAGATGTGGACATAGAAAACTGTACCGATGTAGGCACCGGCTACAATTTAGGTTGGACAGTCGCAGGCGAATGGTTGGAATATACGGTAAACGTGGCTACAGCAGGAAAATACACCCTTACGTTCAGAGCTGCTTGTAATGGCGACGGTCGCACTGTTTCACTTTCTACTAATGGAACAACAATAGCTAATACTATTGCCATTCCAAACACCACCGGTTGGCAAATTTGGGAAGATGTAACAGTCAGCGATGTGAATCTAGAAGCCGGAGTTCAAACACTACGACTTACCATTGGTGCTACCGACTATGTGAATCTTAACTATATGAGCTTCACCTCTCAGTCGCTACCGCCAACTACAATTTCTCTTAAAACAGGTTGGAACCTTATAGGTTGCCCAATAGACGGCAGTACCGATATAGCAAAAGCCTTATCGAGCATTTGGGATAAAGTTGAAGTAGTAAAAAACAACGATGCTTTCTACAATAAATCGCAGTCAGGTTTTCTAAACAGCTTAACCAAACTCAACTGGAGTGGCGGTTATCTGGTAAAAGTAAGCAGCAATTGTGAGCTGGATTGGATTGTGAGGTAAATCTTTACTCTATAACAAATATTATTGATAAATAGACAGAAAAAATGGGTTACTTATAAAAGTAACCCATTAAAATTTTTGTCACTTTTCTGCATAGACTTTTATCCATTTTCCAAACTCAACTGAAATTTTTTTAAAGTTTGATTTGACTAAAATCAAAAAAAGAAAAATAATGAAGATAAAAACAACTATTAAAATACTTAT
Organism: Bacteroidales bacterium; assembly: GCA_016714605.1. Lineage (GTDB taxonomy): Bacteria > Bacteroidota > Bacteroidia > Bacteroidales > UBA1715 > JADKDL01. The sequence continues at coordinate 67,791 of JADKDL010000019.1, forward strand.
CATTTTTTAAAATTATGAAAAGGTTTTTCTTTACTCTAAAACAAAGTTATGAAACATTAAAAAAAAACAATTTACTTTTATAACAATAATTTTATAAGTAAAAACCCTTGCCCCAGCAAGTTTTAGTATGCATCCCAAACCCAAAATATTACTTAAGAGTCTGGGTTCAGCCTGACTCTTGTTTTACAGAGCTTAATTTATAACGCAAGTTCACCCCATTATTCAAAGTATCTTCGTATTGTAATTGTATTTAAAACCTTTGAGCTGTTTTAAGTAATTGTTTTTCCCATTTAGCTCAATCCATTCCTAAGCTTTTTAGCAAAAGAATAAACAACACAAAACAACATATCTTGCATATTTCAATTAAGTAAAGGTAATTTTAGAAGCTGATAAGATAACGTTTAAATATAGCAGATATATACAGAATAGAACATTTAAAGATGGGATATTGAATTTTTGTAGCTCATCTTAAAAGCAAATACAGCTCAAAAAAAACAGATAATGAGCTAAAAAAAACAGATAATGAGCTAAAAACACTATCTTTGTGAGCTAAAAATTATAGAATGATTGAATCTAGAGACCAGAAAATAATTGATTTTATAAAGCAAATAGGAGCTTGCTCTTCAAAGATAGTTCACGATAATGTAGACATATCAGTAAGTTATGCTACACTAAAAGAATTTTATCAAAGTTAGTAACAGAAAACTATCTTACGTCTTTAGGCCAAGGAAAAAGTACTAAATATTGTATTTCACCAACATTTGAGCTCCTTGCACCAATTGATATTGAAAAGTATTATGAGAAAGAAATTGATAAAAGAGACATAAAAGAAGGTTTCAATTTCTCAATTATCAACGAAGTCCTTGCAAAGAATAGCGTTTTTACTGATACTGAATTAGAAAAACTCAACCAACTTCAAACATATTTTCTGAACAATATATCGCAACTATCCGAATTTGAATATAATAAAGAGTTTGAGCGATTAGCAATTGATTTAAGCTGGAAATCTTCGCAAATAGAAGGTAATACATATTCATTATTAGAAACTGAGAGGCTACTAAAAGACAAGGAAACAGCAGCAGGTAAAACAAGGGAGGAAGCAACAATGCTTCTTAACCATAAAGATGCATTAGATTTCATAATTGAAAATCCTGATTTTTTACATCCTTTATCTGTTGCAAAAATTGAGGATATTCATAGTATTCTAACCAAAGAACTGTTGGTTGAACGTAATTTGAGAAAACGTCGTGTTGGTATTTCTGGAACTAATTATCGCCCTTTAGATAATGAATTTCAAATATTAGAAGCTTTAAGGAATTCCTGTGATGTAATTAACTCAAAGGTTAGTATTTTTGAAAAAGCAATATTAGCATTAGTGTTGATATCATATATTCAGCCATTTGTAGATGGAAATAAAAGAACTGCCAGAATTGTAAGCAATGCTATTTTAATGAATGAAAAACATTGTCCATTATCCTTTAGAACCGTTGATTCCATTGACTATAAAAAAGCAATGTTATTGTTTTACGAACAGAACAATATTTCCAAAATAAAGGATATTTTTATGGAACAATTTGAATTTGCCGTAAAAACATATTTTTAAAAAACGAGTCACATTTTAGTAAACTACCAACAAACATTTACCAATAATCTCCAAAAATGCTCTGAACTTAATGAATAATGCAAGCTCAAGATTATAATAACAGGGCGACTTTTAGTCACCCCGTTAATGTTCCAAATCTTAATTTCTTTTTGAATACAACCAGTTTTTTGCCTCGTCAACGGTTGAAAACGTTTTCACTTCTCTACCGGTTAAGGTTAAAAATCCATTAAACATAACCTGCAACAACCCGTTTACTCCTACCACTGCACTAGCTTTTACATAGGGCTTGTTACTTTTCACTACATCAATCAGCATTTCTTTTACTTTATTATTGAAATGCATCCCATTTACATTTACCAACGAAAATACCGATGCTTTTGGTTGTGTTTGAATAAACGATTTTGACTCCTTTAGTACTACTCCTATTTCTTCGGGCGTCTTTAGATTTGAAAGATCAAGCTGAAATATCTTCAAACCTTGATGATAAATTGTTTGCGTTTTTCCCATGGTAATATAATTTAAAATAATTATTACAAACTTTTTTTTACAAATATAATATGACTTTTTTCTTCTATGTAGCTGTAAAAGAAGCAGAACAAAATTAGAAGTTTGGCAATTATTTGTAATCATTATAATTTTATAATTGACATTGTGATTGTTATATTCCTTGAATTGAGAAATATTACAATAGTGAATAACTAACTTTAAAAGTTTTTGCAGCAAACTTCATTAATCTTAACTTTGCTGTTCAATTAATTTGACGATAAAAATCTTGATAATTGATGATTAAAATTACCGATTAAAACGCTTTACCTATTTTTACATTTTTCTTTTATTCAATTTTATAAAATGGCAAAACTTCGTCCCATAATGCTTGTAGGTACAGGCTCCGATGTAGGAAAATCTGTATTATGTTCGGCTCTTTGCCGTATCTTCATGCAAGACGGCTACGCTCCTGCCCCATTTAAAGCACAAAACATGTCGCTCAACAGTTTTGCCACCCCCGATGGATTAGAGATTGGCAGAGCACAAGCAGTACAGGCAGAGGCGTGCGGAATTCCTTGTTCGGTAGAGATGAACCCCGTATTGCTCAAACCTACAAATAATATGAGTTCGCAGGTAGTACTTTGGGGCAAACCGATTGGCAACAGAAGCGCAGCCGACTATTTCACCGAAGACAACCGCAATACTCTCTTTGCAGAAGTTACCAAGGCTTTTGACATGCTCAACAGGAAACACAATCCGGTTGTAATGGAAGGTGCCGGAAGCATTTCGGAGGTAAACCTCTGGGAGCGAGATATTGTGAATATGCGTATGGCGCTTCATGCACAAGCCAATGTTTACTTGGTTGCCGATATAGACCGTGGCGGCGTTTTCGCTTCTGTTTATGGCTCACTCCTGCTGCTGCCCGAACATGAACGTAAATTAATAAAAGGCATCATCATTAATAAATTTAGAGGCGATATTAATTTGTTTACTGAAGGAAAACAGATATTAGAACGTTTATGCGGCATTCCGGTAGTTGGCATTGTGCCTTATTTCAAAGATATTGTTATTGAGCAAGAAGATTCTGTTGTGCTCGATACAATGAAAAAAGGTAACAATCAGGGGAAAATTTCCATTGCAGTTGTCCTATTACAACACATGTCTAATTTCACCGATTTCCAGATGCTGGAGCAAATTCCCGATGTGAATCTGTTCTACACGCAAAGTTCGGGAGATTTGCTACAGGCTGAAATTGTGATAATTCCCGGCAGCAAAAACACCATTGCCGATATGTTGTTTTTGCGAAAATCTGGCATAGCAAAATCACTTTTGGGAGCGACACCGTCAAGGCAAACCGCTCTATGGAATATGTGGTGGCTATCAGATTATGGGTAAAGAAATACATGACCCGCTGCATATTGAGGGCGATGTTGAAAGTATTCCGGGCTTGGGTATTTTACCAATAATCACCACCCTTGCAGCAGAGAAAAAGACAGAACAGTGTCGATTTTCGTTTCTAGATGGTGCGGTTGAAAATGTGGGTTACGAAATACACGTCGGTAAATCGGATGCTGAACCCGAACAACCGCTTTGTAAAATAAACGGCACGGTAAACGACGGCTATTATCTTAATTCAAAAACATGGGGAACCTATATTCATGGCATATTCGACAACGAAACCATTGTAAAACAGATTCTCAACCAAGTGAACAGCTCGGTAGCAGAATCAATAAATCATACCGATTTCAAAGAGCAGCAATACAACAAACTCGCTACGCTTTTTCGTGAATGTGTTGATATGGATTATATCTATGGACATCTCAAAATATAATTAATTAATTTAAGCAAATAAGAAACTCTTATTTACTACTTTAAAAATTGAATTTCAACAAACATAAATGATAGATTTTAAACAATTTGATTATCCTATTTGTGAAATATTATCTGATATTACACAGGAGCTAGCGACAAAAAATACCCTCATTGTTCACGCGCCTCCAGGTGCCGGAAAAAGTACTTTAATTCCCTTAGCATTACTTGATTCGCCGTGGCTAAAGAATAAAAAGATTGTCATGCTCGAACCTCGCCGACTTGCTGCCAAAACCATTGCAGAAAGAATGGCAGCAATACTTAATGAGCATGTTGGACAAACCGTTGGATACCGAATAAGATTTGACAATAAAACCTCTGCTAAGACAAAAATTGAGGTTGTAACCGAGGGAATATTAACAAAAATGTTGCAATCAAATAACGAAATTCCTGAAATTGGTGTGCTGTTGTTTGATGAGTTTCACGAAAGAAGTATTCATGCCGATACTGCTTTGGCACTTTGCAGGGAAACTCAAAATATTCTGAGAGACGACCTTCGTATTGTAATCATGTCGGCTACTTTAAACCTGCCCAACCTACAGCAAACTATATCGGCTCCGGTGATTGAAAGTAAAGGAAAGATATTTCCGGTTGACATAAAATATACTGGAGAAAATGATTTAACACTTCTTCCTGAACTTACTGCTAAAGTTATCCAGACTGCTATAAATACCGAAAAAGGTGATATTTTGGTATTCTTACCCGGCGAAGCCGAAATAACAAAAACAGCAGGTTTGCTTTACGGAAAATATAAAAATGTAATGGTACATCCGCTTTATGGTATGTTGCCTCCAAATAAACAGTATGCTGCAATTATGCCTGATAAACAAGGCAGACGAAAAATTGTACTAGCGACTTCTATTGCCGAAACAAGTTTGACCATTGAAGGTGTGGCTATTGTCATTGATTGCGGATGGACAAAGTCAATGAAATTTGACCCAAATTCTAGTTTGTCAAGATTAGAAACTATAGAAATATCTATGGATTCGGCAAACCAACGCTCGGGAAGAGCTGGACGGTTGGGTCCGGGAGTTTGTTTCAGAATGTGGTCTAAGGCTACAGAAGATAGAAAAAAGGCTTTTAGAATACCTGAAATCTCGGAGGCCGACTTAGCTCCACTTGTTCTAGAACTTTACCAATGGGGAGTTACAGATATATTTAAATTAGCATGGCTTACTCCGCCACCGTCGGGTCATGTGAAGCAAGCCGAAGAGATTTTAGAACTACTGGGCGCGGTGATTGATGGTAAAATTACACCTCACGGTACTGCAATAAACAGGCTTCCGTGCCACCCACGCATAGCTCACATGCTCATAAAAGCCAAAGAAGATAATACGATAGCTTTAGCAACAGATATTGCCGCAATACTTGAAGAGCGCGACCCTCTGCCAAAAGATAGTGGTATAGATATAAATCTGCGTATTGAAGCACTACGTAAACAAAGAAAAGAAGACAGGCTTCAAGCGCAAATGTCGAAAGTTGAAAGAATTGCAGCTCAGTACCGTCAACTTTTTTCAATTCAGTGCGATAATTCATTGTTTGATATTTACGATACCGGATTACTTCTGGTACATGCTTATCCGGAAAGAATTGCGAGTGCTACTCCTGGAAATAATGCTCAATTTCAGCTTGCTAATGGAAGAATAGCATCCATCGGTCACAAAGATAATTTGGCTCATGAATCTTGGTTGGCTGTTGCTCATCTGCATTCGTATGAAAATTCGGGTAAAATATTCTTGGCTTCGCCCCTTAATCCTAAAGATTTGGCTCAAATGGTAAAAGAAAAAATAACCGTTGAATGGGACTTTAGAAAGGATGCGCTTATTGCTGCCAAAGAATTAAGAATTGGAAATATCCTTTTGCAATCTAAACCATTACATCAGTTAGATAGTCAATTGGTAAATAAAGCAATTGTAGATGCGGTTAAAAAAAACGGAGAACAACTGCTCAATTTTGATGATGAATTTCTTCAACTACAAAACCGTGTAATCTGCCTAAAGCTATGGAATTCTGACATCAAAGTTCCAGATGTTACTACAAAATCATTGCTAAACCATTGTGAAAATTGGTTACTTAATTATTCTCAAAACATTAGAAAAAAGGAAGATTTTAAAAAATTAAATCTAAAGGAAATAATCTATTTTTTCCTGCCTTTTGATATTCAAAAAAAGTTAAATATCCTTACTCCAGAAAAGATTATCGTACCGAGCGGATCATCTATAAAACTGCAATATTCTGACAATGGTGCAGCACCAATATTAGCGGTTAGACTGCAAGAACTTTTCGGACTAGCTGATACGCCTGTTATAAATAATGGTAAAACAAAAATTCTTATTCATCTTTTATCGCCAGGCTACAAACCGGTACAGGTAACTTCAGATTTAAAGAACTTCTGGAACAATACTTATTACGAAGTAAAAAAGGAACTAAAAGCTAAATATCCAAAACATGTTTGGCCCGATGACCCTTGGACTGAACAGGCAACAAGTCATGCAAAAAGGAAAATAAAAAAGTGAAATAACTAAAAAGGGTGATTTTACATAATCAAATAGATTAAGTAAAATCACCCTCAAAAAAACATTTAAATACTAGTTACTACTAATACGGTTTGTCACCAAATGTATTAAACTCTTTTATCTTTTCAATATAAGCTCTTGGACTTGGATATCTAAAAGAGAAAAAAGTATTCTCATTAAATAATTTTCCAATTTTTTCTTCTGCTTCAAAAACCAACAATTCAAGTTTATCGTTTCTTAGACCAATAGCTATTAAACAAGAATTCATTGTTTCTTTTATAATATCTTGCGATTTTCTAATGTTTTCCGCAACTATATCAATATAAGGTACAAAAAATGAATCCTCAATACTTCTATCATTGGTAGCAATTTTAGATAGCAATTGCCATCCAGCTCTTTGAGTGAATAGATTTTCAGAATTTATCCAACCTCTAAACATTGCTGTTTGGAATAATGTTTTAGAAACAACATTATTTACAAAAATATCGCACAACTGATGAAATGTGAGCTGATTAGCCATTTTATCAATTTGTTCAGATTTTAATTCTGCCGGATTAATAAGCATTGTAGCAAGACTCTGAGCATCAATATTTCCAGTATCCCAAAGTTGTAATCCTAGCGCTGTATTAAAGCCACCTAATTTCTTCTTAAGTCTGTTTAAATGATTAAAATTTACACCATATAAATTATCTCCGGCACCAAGTCTTTGATAAACAGCTCTTGTTGCATCGTCTGCATGGCTCTTTAATTCTTCTAGGATATCCTTTACTTCCATAATGATATGTTTTTTTTCATAGAGCTTTATTTACATGTATAAAACTCAAAAATTTAAACGAACATGCTCGCTGTACTATTTTGTTTCTGTATATTAAAACTATTGTAAAATTGTTACCAATTACAATATGTTATTTTCTAAATAATTAAAAATAATATTTTATTTTTTAAATAATCAAAATAACAATAATTAGGTGTGAGATTTATATACTTCTCTATCATTATGTTTTTTATTCTACTTTAAAAAATAGAATAAGAACCATAACAATAATAGCACCTTATTTAAATTATAAAACCAAAATATTCTGATTTCTTGCTTTCTTGTTTATTATCTTATTGTTTGCAAAGTTAAAATAATTTAAACAAACCTTTATCTTTTTTCTAAAAATCTTGCACTCAATAGAAAGAAAAATTATCTTTTGGGAAAAAATACAAATATCTAATGTGTCTTTTTACTAATATTATTAATAACACAGCTCAATAAATCAACTCTTTTTAAAAGAAAACTTTTCTTTTCCACTTAATACTTAATCTTTAGATTATTAATTGTCCAATTATCTATCAAAATACTTTTATCTAATTAATAAAACCGACCCCATAGTTCCGATTTTTTCTGTATTTGTATTAATATCAGGCCAGAATGTACCATCTATAAAAGTTGCTTCTATTTTCCAAAAATAAGTATCAGACATTCAAAAAGCATTTGGTAAATATAATGAACAAAATACATCAACAAAAATAAGCTTTTTAATAGTATCTGTACACCCAAATTCATTTTGTACAATATGAATTACATCATAATATCCATAGGAGTATTTTAGAGTTGTATCTTGTTGATTTACGGTAACTAAAGTATCATTTTCTCTACCAAAATGCCATTTGTAGGTTTGTGTTAATTCTCGCTCACTGTCCTCTATGTATGTTAATGGAGTTTGGTCTATAAAAGACATACCATAATTTGCAATTTCTGAAGTCGAAAAATCTGCATCAGGTTGCGGGGCTATTTCAATAATTTTAAGTTCGCGGTTCTCGCAACCAAATGAATTATATGCAGTTACATCAAGCGTATCAACACCTTCATGCATAAAATCTATATATGTTATACCAGAACTATTGCCTGATATAAGATAATTTTTGCTGTGTAATTGCCATTTGTAAGTTAAATTAGCATCATTAGAAATACTGGTATACGGACTATTATTTGTGTTTACACACACTTTTTCAGAACCTGATATCTCAAAATGAGGTCGAGGTTTCGATACAACAACAACGGTATCAGAATTTTCGCATGCTTTATTTGTTACATAAAGATAATAAATGTCAGGTTCTGTTACAAATATAGAATTGCTAGTAGCACCAGTATTCCAAAGATATGATAATACAGAGACATTTGAATGAATAACCAAGGTATCCATTTCACAATTAAAAAGTGTATCAGGAATAGTAAGTATAATTGGAGACTCAATCGTTACATTTAAAGTATCTTGTGCAGTACAACGATTTTTCTCAACAATTAATTCATAATCTCCCGTTTGAGAAATTTGAATTGTTGGCTCCATCGTTCCATCAGACCATTGGTAAGAATCAAATCCATCAGGAGCAGTGATATAGCCTGATTCGCAAATATACAAACTATCGGGTAAGGTAATAACCGGAAGCAACCTCATTTCAATATTTATAGTATCTGAATTTGAACAACCATTCTTCTCTACATCAATAGTATAAACACCTCCCTGCTTTACTACAAAAGATTGAGTAGTAGCCCCTGTACTCCATACATATAGATCGGCGGTATCGGCAACTAAAACTATAGAATCGCCATCGCAAAATGAGGTATCTATTGGTAAACTAGGTTGCGGAAGCGAAATTATGGATATGTTTATGGTATCGGAAGCGAAACAATTATTCTTCGAAACTGCTACAACATACATTCCCTCTGTAGATACTTTAATAGATGATGCTGTTGCAAGTGTATTCCATACGTATGTTTCAAATATTTCATTCAATTCTATTAAGATAGAAGAATTTTCGCATATAGAAGTATCATTAGCAAGCTGGGGTTCTGGTAGTTCATTTACGAGTACATGGGTTGAATCTGTTGCATAACAGCCATTTTCAGAAACTATTACAATATAAGTTCCTGTTTCAATAACTGTTATAGACCGTGTATAATCGCCAGTATTCCAATTAAAAGTATCATGATTTTTTTGGGTTTTCAATTCATAATTTTCACCTTTACAAAAAACAATATTTTCTGGTATTGACAATTCGGGTAAAGGTTTCAACACAACAAACAAAGAATCTTTGCTCACACACAATGGCTCATCATCAGTAAGTTGAAAGACCGTAATATTATCTATAGAATAATTTATACTATGATTACCAACGCCCATGTTGGCAGGTGAAAAATAGTAAACACTTGAATCGTAAACTATTCCATTTCCTAGCCACTCACCTCCCAAAGGTGTAGCTATTGACATTAAACTCGTTCTGTCATCTTCAATACAAAAAGGTCCAAAACTAGTAAAACTCACTATCGGATACTGATAAAATTTGGCAGTTAATGTATCATAATTCTCACATCCATTGGTGTCTAATATAGAATAATAGACCTCTCTGCTTGTCAAAACAGAAACCTTGTCGGTTAATTGAGCTTTTCCAAATTGATTTATAGTGATTGTGCCTTCGCTAGAAGTCCATGTTTGACGAACCATAGCATCGGTAAGTAGGTTATTTTCAATTACAACAGTATCGTTCGAGCAAACCTCTGCATCGCTTGGGAAAGCAGAAAGATTTGCCAAAGGTCTCGGATTTACAAGAATAGTTGTTGAATCTATATTTGTACAAGAATAGTCATCTGTATATAAATAAACAAGCTTGTGAACCCCTACTCCTGCTTTAACTGGGATGAAATTGTCTGCCTCAACCCCATTGCCAAAATACAAACCATCTTCATCATAATCATTATGCCCAACCAATTTCAAAGTATCTGCATAAATACAAACAGGCAATACAGAATCAATTGAAACAGTGGGTAATGCACGTACTAAAAGTGTTTCAGAATCTGCAAACTCACATCCGTTACTATCGCTTGCATTTACAATATATTGATGCAAACCTACAGTTGGCGAACTTTCATTTTTCATTCCTGACATAGCTGTATCGTTCCATACGTAGGTATTCAAAGCATCTCCATCTATTGAAAGCGAAGCTGTGTTGAATAAGCATATTTCCGGTCTATCAATGTACAGAGTAAACTTGGGTAATGGATTGACTGTAACAGAAATCGTATCGTAACTGGCGCATTTAAATATGTCCGTTTGAAACAATCCTTGCGTTCTAGCATACACTTCATAAGCCAAACGATTTTCTCCTACGTTTGCTTCGCTCGATTGGAATGAATAAGTATCACTCACTGATGTTACACCTATGCCCGACCATTTTCCAGTTTTAGGAGAAACCATGTTGGAGAGGTCGATAAGAGAAGAGTCGCTGCAAAACGGACCTAATTCACTGAATACAATTTCCGGATACGGATAAAAAGTAATACATAGAGTATCTTTGAATACACAACCATAATCATCGGTAAATCGAAGCATTAAACCACTACACTCCTGCACCTTTGTAACCTTTGTAACAGAAACAACCGAACCCTCGCTACTTATTATTTCCGACTTATTTAGAGTACTCCAGTCGTAGGTATAAGGCTCATGACCTCCCTTAACCTTATAGTTTATTGTAATAGTATCGCCCGAGCAAACATCTTCCATACCAATTACATCATAAAGAAATGGCATATCTCCCACATTTACAACAGTTTTTGCGGTATCGGTACAATTGCGAAAATCGGTATAATAATAAGATACAATATGTTCGCCTGGTCCCGCTTCTACTGGATTGAATGTATTATCACTTACTCCCAAACCACTATAAAATCCAGTTTCATTATATTCATTGCGTCCAATTAATGTAAACGACTCAGCATTTTCACATATTGGCAATAAGGATTCTATTGAAACTATTGGCAATGGGTGAATGGTAATAGAAATTGAATCGTTAGACTCGCATAAGTGTTCATTATAAGCAGTTACATAATATTTATGATCACCAACTTCAGGAAATATGTATGTATTATTTCCGTATTTGTCTAAATAAGAATAAAATAAAGCATTTCCGGTAGCTTCAATCAATAAAGTATCTTTAAAACAGAATTCATTTCTACTTGAAACTAAGCTAACTTGAGGCAAAGGATATATTATTGACGGTGTACTACCTATACTGATGCACTCAGGAACACCAAGTGGCAATGAAAATGTTGTGATATTTGAAATAGAATAGGATAAATATAACGTATCGGGTTCGCACAAATTGGGTCTGAATGTGTAACTTCCGTTTAATTCATCAACACCTTTCCCACTCCATGCACCACCTACCGGAATAGCATTATCACTTAAAGCAACAGAATCAACTGAATTGCAATAATCTCCAACAGCAGAAAAATCTATAACCGGATAAGGATAAAAGACTACATAAACAGAATCTTTCATTTTGCAACTCATAGAATCTGTAATTGAATAATAAACTTTATTTCTTGTAATTACATTAACAGCATTTGTAATTTTTGCTTCCTTCAATGTATCATTTACCAATGTGGCATCGGTACAAATCCATTGGTGCAAATAGGGAGCACGACCACCTGATGCATTAACTTGCAAGAGGATAGTATCTCCAGAACATGTAGCTCCATCAATAGGATTCGTTTGAATTACAATTTGTGGTAATGGATTTACATTAATAGAAATATCAATACTATTGCTACATCCATTGAGATGGGTATAAGTATAAACAACAGGATATTTCTGTGCTACTGCCTGCTCTGCAAATAGTCCGGTAGCACTAATTCCAATTCCACTATACACCCCACCTGAAGGAACAGGTTCTGCGAGTTGTATACTTCCAGATTTTGCACAAACCTCTGGAATCTCATTATAGTTTATCTCAATATAATTGTGTACCCTAAAAAGCACTTGAGCTTTGGCTGTCTGTACAAGATCAAAACTCTGGATTTTTGCAAATAGAACTGTAGAATCCTCAATATCTATACTTTGTGGAGATGATACTGCTTGTAAAAATAGGGAATCTTTAAACCATGTTATTTTCGATATATTATCTCCATAAGCAGCACTTTCAGAAAGGCTAAGATTATAATTTTTTCTTGTATTTACTGATGCTTTAAAATTGCTACACAACCATACTACGGTATCTTTTGGCGTTAATGTACAGGGTGAAACATACATGGTATCGGTTGCCAAACATGTTTGATGTTGAGCATGTAAAACATACATTCCAGTGCTATTTACATCGGGTTGTGGAATAGATGCATTAGATATCTGACTAAGAACAGGACTTTCCCAATAAAAAGTATCAACCAAACTATTTATCAAACCTTCAATACGCATAGAATCCACCATACAATCTATAATTTTATCAGATCCAGCTGATATTTGCGGATAATTTCCAGACGAAGTAACAATCACCGTATCGGTCATTGCACACATACTGTCTTTTGCTTTTAAGATGTAAGTTCCCGGTTTATCAACCTGTACCGTTAAACCAACATTTGAAGGAACAAAAACGGAATTCGTATCAGATTCCCAAATATAAACACCCGGTATATTTTGCGTACTAGTACCCTTAAGTTCAACAAACTCGTCTTTACAATCTAAATGCATATCTACACCGCCCTCAAATTTATCTACAAAAATGGGCTGCTCCAAAGATAACACCACCTGACAACCTTCCGAACTAAGCAAAATAACATTGGGCGTAAAACTTCCGGTTTGCAAATATTTATGCGACACGATAGAGTCATATATATAATCATTGGTAGGCGAAAGGTCGTCGAAATCCCAAAAATATTCTTTTATATTTACTCCCGATACAGAAGCAGAAAAAAGCTCACCCAAACATATATAAAAGTCACTAACAGAGAGCTTTCCTTTCGGTCCTTTAATCTTTACCGATTTAGAGGTTGTGTCCTTGCAACCATCTAGTCCGGATACAATAAGGTTAATATCATACCAACCAGCTTCTTTATAAAAATGACTTACCTGTAAATTATTGGTAGATGCGTTCTCACCATCACCAAAACTCCATTCGTAACTACTACTAAATAAAGATGTTGATGTAAATGGCAAAGAAAATTCGCCTACACAACGAGAAGTATCTGAACCAATAGAAAAATCAGCTACAGGAAAAACTCGTTTTACATAATCATTTTTAGTAATTGAATCCTTGCATCCGCCATCATCAACCACTAGAAGGCTAACTGAATAATTTCCAATATCAGGAATTGCAAAACTCGCATTAAAACCAGTTACCGACTCTTGAAAATTAGTACCATTAAGTAGCCAAGTAAACTGATTATTATTTGTAATATAAGCATCTGAATTATTATATAAGTTCAAGTTTATCAATCCACAACGCAAGGTGTCATTAGAATAAAAACGAGCATGTGGGCGATATGAAGTAAATGTAGTATCAGCAAAATCATAACATCCTAGTTCGTCGGTTACAGTAAGTTTAGGAGTGAAAACTTTCCGACTTGTAGTATTTGAATAATCATGCCAAGTGTCATCATTAGTAGTATTTAAAATAGAAGCTTCATCTCCATATTCCCAAAACCAAGTCTTTATTGGTGTAGTTCCATGAGCAACAGAATTGTCCGAGAAATGAACGGAGAAATTTTCATCACAAAATGAATTTGTGTCAATATCGAAACGAGCTTTAGGACCTTTAACAACAATAGGAATAGGATAAGTAATAGAATCTTTACAACCTTGAATGTCGGTAATAATCAATTTTGCATAATATGTACCTGAATCAACATACGCATGCTTGGTATTTCCATTCAAATACTTTTTATAATTATTATAATAGGATTTATTGTCAATAACCTCACGTTCTGTACTATCGCCAAAATCCCATTCGTAGGTTGCAATAAAACTTGAGTCTATTCCAAAAGTAGAAAAATCAACATTTATATGTTTGCAAATATCAAAAAACCGAAGGAATAAAATGAGCTTTTTCATCAACTACAGTAATATACATTTTATTGTCGAGAGTATCATTCAAAAGTGTGTCAATATAAACCGATGTAACAAGGAATTTCTTATAACCAAGATTATTAGGAAAAGTATAATTTATTGGATTTTGATTAGTCAAAACAGTTTTTCCATCAAATATCCAATAAAGAATTTCCGTACCCGACAATGTATCGTGGAAAGTAAATGAATATTTACTACTACAATCTTTTGCCCAACCACCATCTATTCCGCCTCCGCTACCACCACCTCCACCATTGCCATTGCCATTGCCATTACAAATATCGTCAACTGTTATAGTTTGAGTTTCGGCATAGACAACACAACCCTGACTTGTAATTATTCCTACCCTTGCAAGATAAGTTCCTGCATATCTGTATGAATGCAATCTTGTTGCAGACTTTAGCGTATCAATTAAACCATCTCCATAATCATATACATAGCCAATAACCGGATCTATAGAATTGGCAGTGGCATCAAAGAAGACCGGAAGCGGTTTGCACCCGAACTTTGGATCGGCGGTAAATTTGATAGATGGCTTCTGAATTTGAATATAATTAAACACCTTTTCATTGCTGCACCCAGCAAGATTTGTAGCAACCAAACGAATACTTATACCATTTGAATAAATTGTATATGTTCGCATTGTATCATTGCCACTTGTGGTTTCTTGCACTGGAGTTCCATCGCCAAAATTCCATTTGAAGAGAGATGCATCTACACTCGTATTTTTGAATGAAACCATGTGAGGAACTGAGCATCCAAAAGGATTATTAACATCAAAATTTGCTGTTGGAACTGGTAGAACCTCCACAATACGATAAACTGTATCACTATAACATCCGGAATATGAATTGAAAGCTACAAACTTAATAGTATGAGTACCAATAATTGAAAATTTGTGACTTACCGATTTTCCATCATTCTTGGTATTATTATCACCAAAAATCCATCGTCCGGTAGTACTTATTCCGGTAGTATCGCCTCCTCCGGAAAGTGTCAATGTTTGATTCTGGCATATTGGCGATTGAATAGTAAAACTGGCAGAAGGTTTACCTATAATTACGTCTCTATTTCCGGAAGTCTGACTATATGATGAACAATTACCCGTTTTATTTACTGCTGTAAGTCGCACAACATATACGCCCTGTTTGGAATAAAAATATTTTACCATACGCTCAGAGGTAGTATCTTTAGTACCATCGCCAAAATCCCAAACATAGAGAAATGGACCATCGAGTGGCGATGTATTCTCAAAAGTAGCCGTTAGGGAATTAGAACAACTCATATTGTTTGACACAATAAATGTGGGAGTTATTTTATCATAAATATTAATATAATCGGGCTTTGCAAGTGAATTAGTACAACCAAAACTATTAGTAACAATAAGCGAAGGGGTGTATTTTCCGGAGGCATTGTAATCATGACTTGGATTAGTGGCTATATTGAAAACAGCACTAGTACCATCACTATAGTTCCATTCCCACTTACTAATAGTGCCATCTTCGGCCGAACTTTTATCGATGAACTGTATTGATTGCGGACGACAACCTTCATTAGGAATAGCTTCAAAATCTACAATTGGTAACTCATATACCCTTACTTGTTTACTTTTTTCTACAGTAGAACCATTGGCTAAAAGCAATTTGAGAGTAACTTCATACAATCCGGGGTTTAGTAAGTTTCTTGTAGTAACCTTACCCCACCCACTGCCCATATCAATACCCAAATCAATATTCTTAAAACCCCATGAATAATTTACTATTTCGCCTGTAGAAATAGAAGCATCTAGACGCAATGTGCGACTTTTACAAGAGTCGCCGGGAGTTGTAATACTAAACTCAGCAATTGCTTGCGCTTTACACATTGAAAATATAGTAAAAAAGAAAATCCCTACTACTATAATATATCTAAAACTGGTAAACATTAATAATATCAATAAAAATGCAGTCTAATTTAATAGTTATAATATTGAAAATAATATTATTGAAAGCTCAAAATGTATTTTAAAAGAACATCTCTTTACAAACAGACAATGTTAAAAAGAAAATTAATTAAAGTTGTATGCAAACTTACATAAATTAATTGATAACAAAATATTTAAAATTAAATTATTTTTCACCTATTAAATAAATTTTAATTGATATAAAAATTATTTACATCAATATTAAAGAAATTTACTAAACACTTAAAGAAATCAAATTTTTAAAATTAACACTCTTTTATATGATATACAATAAATATTTTTAATGCTACATTTAGACAGAAACATTAGTTAAATTACCCTAGATTGATAAAAAAATATAGGTTGCCTTTTAAAAAAATTATATATTTGTTAGATTTTACACTGCCTCTACGTCAATGTATATAAATTAGTACTAATATTTCAGACTAATCTAAGGTTATTTTTAGCTGAAAAATGTTTTCTTAAAAGACAGGCTATTCTACTGACCTTAAAAAAACAATAAAAATTAAATGAGTAAAAAAAGCATATCAGAGTTATTAAATATACAATATCCTATTATTCAAGGTGGTATGGTATGGTGCAGCAATTGGCAACTAGTAAGTGCGGTAAGTAATTGTGGTGGATTAGGTTTACTTGGAGCCGGAAGTATGTACCCTGAGATACTAGAAGAGCAAATTATAAAAACCAAACAAGCAACCAATAAATCTTTTGGAGTTAATTTACCACTATTATATCCTGATATAAATAAACATATAGATATAATTATTAGGAATGATATTAAAATTGTATTTACCTCTGCCGGTAATCCAAAACAATGGACTTCACTATTAAAATCTCACGGAATAACTGTAGTTCATGTAGTTTCAAGTACCAATTTTGCACTAAAAAGTGAAGCTGCCGGAGTTGATGCCATAGTTGCAGAAGGATTTGAAGCCGGAGGTCATAACGGAAAAGATGAAACAACCACCCTCTGCTTGCTACCTAGTGTATGCCAAGCAGTTACTATTCCGGTAATTGCAGCGGGAGGAATATCAGGCGGTAAAGCCATGGCAGCAGCATTTTGTATGGGTGCTCAAGGTGTTCAGATAGGATCACTGTTTGCCGCATCGAAAGAATCGGGAGCACACGAAAACTTCAAAAATAATATTGTTGCCGCCAAAGAAGGTGATACAATGCTCACATTAAAAAAACTAACTCCGGTTCGTTTAATAAAGAATAAATTTTTCCAACAAGTACAAGATTTAGAAAATGCAGGAGCTACAGCAACAGAATTATCTGAATTGCTCGGAAAAGGAAGAGCAAAAAAGGGATATTTGAAGGAAACCTCGACGACGGAGAAATTGAAATAGGTCAAGTTTCATCAATGATTAATCAAATAAAATCTGTTCAAGAAATAATGAACGATATAATCATTGAATTTAAAGAGACACAAAAAAACATATCAAAACTACAATTACAATAATTTATATGCTTGACATTAAGAAATTTACACTCGAAAACGGATTGAGAATTATTGTAAATGAAGACTTTTCTACACCGTTCTCGGTTATGAATATTTTGTATGATGTAGGATCGAAAGATGAAGACCCCGAAAAAACCGGATTTGCACATCTATTTGAACATCTTATGTTTGGAGGCTCCGTTAATATTCCTATTTACGATATTCCACTGCAACGAGTTGGTGGCGAAAACAATGCCTTTACCAATACTGATATTACCAATTATCATATAACACTTCCTACAGAAAATATAGAAACTGCATTTTGGTTAGAATCAGACAGGATGTTGAATCTTGACTTTTCACAAAAAAATTTAGATACCCAAAAAAATGTAGTTATAGAAGAGTTTAAGCAGCGCTATCTAAATAAACCTTATGGCGATGTTTGGTTGTATTTGCGACCATTATCATATAAAGTCCATCCGTACCAGTGGCCTACCATAGGTAAAGAAATTTCGCACATTCAAAAAGCAACACTAAACGATGTGAAAGATTTCTTTTATGCCCACTATGCACCAAACAATGCAATAATGGTATTATCGGGCAGTGTAACATTTGAAACCGTTAAACAATTATCGGAAAAGTGGTTTGCTCCTATTCCTACTAGAAACGTGATTCCTAGAAATCTACCTAAAGAACCCGAACAAAAAGAACACAGAAGACTTACCATTGAACGAAATGTGCCTTTTGATTCCATTTATCTTACATTTCATATGTGTGATAGAATGGATAAGAATTATCATGCTTCTGATTTGATTTCTGATATTTTATCAAATGGAAAGTCATCAAGATTATACCAAAATTTGGTTCAGAAAAAGAAACTCTTTAGCGAAATCAATGCCTATATAAGCGGAGAAATGGATGAGGGCTTATTTATATTCTCAGGAAATCTAATGAAAGGCGTACCTCTAATTACAGCAGAAAAAGCTATTTGGGATGAAATTGAAAAATTAAAAAATGGTTATGTGTTTGAATATGAACTGGTAAAAGTTAGAAAAAAAAAATGACATAAAAACAGTTGCGAATAAAATATTTCAATATGAAAATTGTTCTACACTTTATTACAAATCTAAAATTTAAGAAATAACATGACTATTGATAGAACTAAAGCACCTGATTATAAAACAATTGATTC
The DNA here is from genome assembly GCA_016714605.1 of Bacteroidales bacterium. Taxonomy (GTDB): domain Bacteria; phylum Bacteroidota; class Bacteroidia; order Bacteroidales; family UBA1715; genus JADKDL01. Next base: position 86,741 of record JADKDL010000019.1, read on the forward strand.
AATAGAATATATTAAAGCAAATCCGCTTACTCTTGATAATAATATTCAACTTTTTACTATTCACGTTGGTTATCAAGAAGTTATTAAATTGGATTTTATTTTTGAAGCTGGAGAATGGGTACAAAATGCCTCTCTAATATCGGAATATACCGTAAACATGTTGCAAGAAGGTACACAGAAGTTTGCCGCTTCCGAACTTGCAGAAAAATTAGATTATTTAGGAGCTTACATCTATTATTCTTCTACCAAACACACAAATGTTATAAGTGTATATACGCTTTCTAAACATATAATTGAAACCCTAGGTATTATTGAAGATATAATAAAAAGACCAATATTTCCTGAACATAGATTTTCAGTATATAATGGTAAAAAACTTCAACAGTATATTATTGAAAGTCAGAAAGTAGAAGTTATTTCGCAACAAATTTTCTCTAAAAATTTGTTTGGTAATAACCATCCATACGGAATTTCAGCATCTACAGAATCATTTGAGAAAATAAACCTCAATCATCTTATTTCATTTCATCAGACCAACATACGTTCTAATAATTGCAAAATAATAGCAGCAGGTATGGTTGATGAACAAGTAATTCAAGCAATAAACAAATATTTTGGAGGTAATGATTGGGCTTGCACCACCGAAAAGCCAGCGCTTTCATGGCAAAAAGAACCATCAAATAATTATAAACAATATTTAGAAAAACCAGATGCTGTTCAATCTGCAATAAGAATAGGCAAAGAGTTAGTAAACAAACACCACCCCGATTTTCCTGCTTTACAAGTATTTAATACTGTATTTGGCGGCTATTTCAGTTCGCGACTTATGACCAACATACGCGAAGACAAGGGTTATACTTACGGAATAGGTTCGGGCCTAGTTTCTCACAGAGAAGCAGGCTACTTTGTAATTGTTTCTCAGGTTGGTAAAGATGTCTATCAGAAAGCATTGCATGAAATTTATTATGAATTAGAAAAACTCCAAAAGGAACTTATTCCGGACGAAGAGCTTCAATTAGTAAAAAATTATATGATGGGCACTATTTTACGCAATTTCGACGGAGCTTTTGCGTTATCAGAAAACCTAAAGACCTTACTTGAATATAATATTGGCTATGAGTATTACGACAATTTTATACAAATTGTAAGAAATGTTAGTTCTACAGATTTACAAGCCATTGCAATCAGTTATTTTAAAGACCAACAATTATATGAAGTTATTGCCGGTTAAAATTCTGTTTTTTATTATTTTACTCAATTGCAGATTATTCGGACAAATAATTGATATTCCGGACATTAGATATGTAACTATAAATCCGCTAAACAACGAAATCACCATTGCTTGGGACTCAAGCTTAACGGCAAATATTGCATTTACCCGAATAAGCTATGTGCTGAGAGACGGCTTTGGCAGAGACATGTTAGATTTGCACTTTAATAGAGATACTTCAATAACATTTTCGCTTGACACAATACCGAATAGCATAATTGATACAGATTCTATTGATAGACCATTAGGTTTCTCTGTGTCTGTCTATGACATAAACAATAATGGAAAATTGGCTTTAAATAGCTTTCATAAAACCATGTATTTGAAAGGAAGCTATTTATTTTGCCCTGAGAGAGTTGAGCTCTCATGGACTCCCTATACTACCGGAGAATTAGCTATTAAAACAATTCAGAACTACACTATTTATGGTATAAACAATAACCAATTGATACCACTTAAACAAGTAGAAGGTAATATAAATTCGTATGTTTTTGATGCTGAAAGCATTGAAGCTTATAAATGTTTTTGCATTGGGGTATCGTTTTTAGGATATGATAATAAGCCCTGCACTTCCTTTTCAAACAAAGTTTGCATAGAAAAAAAAATAACCGATAAACCTCGCTATTTTGCTATTGACAACCTTACCGTTGGCGATAATGATAAACTGAATTTAGAATTTCGTTATGATACTACTTCTTCGTTTAAAAAATTACATCTCTATTATTTTGAAAATCCATCGCAAAAATTTGAACTACTAGATTCTACAAGTTTCACAAATTTAGATGATACTATAAACATTGTAGAACTTAATAACCTAAATTCAAAGCAAAAGTATCTTTTTAAACTTTATTTATTAAATGATTGTAATGAGATAATCGACTCCTCAAATTTTGGTTCAAATATAGTACTCACTATCCAGGAAAAAACAGCTTTTGATGCTTTTTTGGAATGGAACAAGTATATAGGTTGGAATGGTGAAATAAGCAGACATGAAATTTACCGCTCTATAGATAATGATACGTTTGAAAAAATAAACAGTCTGTCTAATAATTATTTTACCTACACAGATTATCTAAACCTACTTGCAGAAGACCACAATTCGTTTTGTTACTATATAAAAACTATACAAAAACCAATACAAAATGAAAAAGAAATTTGGAGCAAAAGTAATACGTTTTGCATAAATAAAACAGCAAGGGTTTTTGTGCCAAATACCATTATTCCAAACAGTTCTATAGCAGAAAACAAGATTTTTAAAGTATACTCAACCTACCTCTCGTCAGAAGGATTTAGACTAGTAATTTTTGACCAATGGGGCAAATTACAGTTCGAATCAACAAATCCAAACGATTATTGGGATGCTACAAGTAATGGTAAATTTGTTCAAGAAGGCACTTACATTTACCATCTGGAATATTCTACCACACAAGGAAATATAGAAAATAAAAAAGGTACAGTAAATGTTTTGTTCGAGAGAAACTAAATTCTATCTTACTATTATTTCTTTAGTAATAGAAGCTTCTAATGAACTTATTTTACATATATACAAGCCTTTATAATTGAAAATTTCTGCTGGTATACTAATCTCATCATACATTTGACCATTATTACCAATTTCACTTTCATAAATTACATTACCTGAAAAATTAATTACTTCAACCCGTGCGTTAGAATTATTAGTGTAAATATTTTTCACCATTACAGCAGCAGTCTTTTCACTAACAATACTTGGGAATAATAAAATATCTCTATCTGCAATCGGATTAAATTCAACAGATGTGATGGTTGAATAAGAATATGCACCATCAAAATCGGTTTGCTTCAAACGATAATAAATAACACCTTCACTGTTTTCTTTATATAATGAATTATAGGTAATTAATTCGGTGCTATTACCTGCACCGGATATAGTTTGTATTGTTTCGAAATCTAAGCCATTATTGCTCTTTTGTATTTCAAAGAAATCGTTATTTAACTCTGTAGCAGTAATCCATTTAAATTCCACATCACTAATATTACTTTTTGCCTCAAAAAGCAGCAATTCAATAGGCAATGCACTTGAAGAAGAGCCGCCCAAGGTAACCGGACTAAAATCTGTCATAAGTCCTGAAGTTACATAGAAAGCATCGGCTGCAACTTTCCCTTTTGATTCCCATTCACTTCCTGAAGCATTCCAATGAGCTAATACAAGCGAGGAATAGTCATTTACTCCACTAAATTCAGAATCAGGAAAAAACAAAGTCACATAAGCATTAGCACCACTCACTCTATGCACATCCCAATACTCTACAGAACTTATTTCAACCAATCCATCTTGCAAATTGGTTTCATTTACCGGACTTGTTCTATAATATTCAGCAGTAAAAACTGTTACAGTTGATGATGCCAACAAAACCGCTACCGGAGCATATTTGCCATCTTTTCCTATTGGAAAAAGTACTGAATCAGTTGCAAACGACCACTTCTGTTGTAACGGACCACTTATATAACTATTATCATTACCACCTACAATAGTAGCCCCATGCTCAATTACAATCATTGCATCAGACTGAGTATGAACTAGACCTTCTATGAGACTTAATCTTTTTGAAATTACCAAATTTCCATTTTGCAAACTCAAAGAAGCATTATTTTCAATTTTCAATTGTTTTACAGTAGAGGCAATATCCATTATAATATTTCTATTATCAACAATTACAGAATCATACACAGCCGGAATACAATTACAACTGCTTCCCCCCGACCCAACTCTTGACCAAATAAGTGGATTAGACCAACTACCATCTGCTATGGCATAAATTTTTGGGTTCAATAACAATCCAAAACCTGGATATTGAGTCATTATCAAATTTACAATATCAGATTCATTAGCAAGCAACTCATCTAATCCGCCATGTATAGCACCCGCAGTGTTAGTAATACTAAGCCCAGAAACTCCTTCTACAGTATAGATAGCGCCCGAATTGCTTACAGTATTTGAACCACCGCCACTGGATAAAGTACCGAGAACAAACCAGTTTTCCTGTATTTGATACTGCTAAATTTTTATTTGTTGTTAAAGAACCTAACACAATAACAACACCAGTTCCTATAACCTCCATATCCAAGCCACTACCTGAACTGTAATCAAGATTAAGCGTACCTGCAATTATAAGGGTATCTCCATCTTTCACTTTAATTGTTATTTGTTTATCTACTGTAATACTTGAATTAGAGGTTATTGTTCCATTAATTTCTATCACATCATTGTTGGAGAAAGATAGTGGGGCTAAACCTCCTTGCCATGAAGAATTTGACTCCCAATTGCCTTTATATTCTACCTTACTTTTATAGGTTGTTGAAAAAAGTTGACATGAGACTAACATCAACAGAATTACGATTCCTGCTCTTAACTTCATATGTTTTAACTTTTGAATATTAATGTTTTATATAGAATTGGCGATATTCATCTATCAAGATTTCTAATATTAATAAAAATGGTGATGAATATCATTACTTCGTTTCTACACAAAAATATAAAATAGGTTTCTAATTTTAATAATTATTACAATAATTATTGTTAATACCCTGATAATAAATAAAAAAAAATATTTTAATGGAAAGAAAATGAGGTGCAAACCAAATCATAAAGCGTTTCAATTTAAATTGGTCTAGTCTTCGAAAGTATTCTCAATTCTAAATTTTATAAAATACGCTTCTCCCGGTTCAAAATTCTGTATTGTATTCATTGTACCGCTTGGCATCCAAAAACCTTCAAAATTTTTGATTATCTCACAATTGTTTGAATTGAAATAATTGGCAAATGGTGTGGAGGTTTGAAAAGGGCAACCTAGTAATGTCCAATTTGAAAATGATGGAATTTGAAAATTTGAAAATGAAATTGGCGTACCGGTAATTGATAATGTTCCGGCAGTGTTCATATTTACCAAATAGCCGTCTCCTGCGGTGATGGATTGTAATGAATTTAGATATTCGGGTTGGTCTTTACGCCAAAACGTGTTCATGGTTTTTATTTCTTTAACATCCAATCCGTTAAAATGTTTATAATCGTTGCTGATTGGGGAATGACATTTATAGAAATCAGATTCCAACCTTGGCTTAGACTTATAGTTTGCGTGGTTTCGCATCCGGCAAATTGAGCATCGCCGTAAAGGTAAAAATAGTCAAGGTTAGCAAACCCATCATTTGAAAGTGCAATCAAGGTAATTTTGTTCGCTCCTGCTTTGACATTGAGATTTGTCTCAATATTTTGGTAATCAGTCCACAATGTAGTTATTGGCATTGAGAACGAAGCAATAGCCTCAATTCCGTTTACAAGTATTCGTGCAGGTCGGTCTGTTGTACCTCCATTTGCATATCTGATGCCTAGTTTTATAGCTGTTGCAGAGTTTGCAATTATGTTGAATGAAACAGATGTATTTGCAGCATTATCAACATTTACATAGCCAACACCTTCGAAACCAAGGTTTTTACTTTCAATAATACCCGGAAAATCGCATGAAACATCTTCTGCCTGAACTTTTACCTGCGAACAAGCGATTTTTCCTGTAGTTCCGCCCACACAAGAGCTACAGTTGTCGGTATATGCAGTGCCACCCGCCACTCCTGCGCAGTCTGAACCTTTTACAATAACATGAATTGCTGCTGAGGTTGTTTTGTTTCCGTTATTATCGGTTGCAACTGCTGTAATTATATATGTTCCTGCTGGTATTGAATTCCAAGTGTACGAAAATATTGAGCCACTACCTATTGCTATTCCTATTGAACTGGTACCGTCGAAAAATTCAACTTTGGCAATTGTTCCGTCTGAGTCTGTAGCGGTGGCCGTAAGCGATAAAGTAGCCGGAGCATCTTTTGTAGTATTGTTGCTTGGCGAAGTAATGGCAATAGTCGGACTGCTCTGTTGCACTGGCACTACGGGAGTCCAACCATTGAAAAACCAGTTCAAATCCCTATACTGGGCAGCCTGATTAGCAGCAAGTTGTCGAGACTTAGCATGTCGTGATGAAGTATTAATCAAATTGCCCGACATATCAACACTTTTGTACTCAGCAAAGAATATTTTTGAAGCATCCATTTCATTTCTAATATTCCAACCTTCTGCAGTGATGTGTTTATCTAATGAACAATTGAGATAAACAATTTCGGCATAAGGGTATGATGTGTTTGCATCTCTACCGAGGGTTTGAGATGTTGTTACTGAAGTTTTTCGAGTTATTTTGCAATCGGCAAAACAATAGCCATGTTTTGTATTGTCGTTGCGAGCCATTACGTTGTAGCCCCCATTATCATTGGCTCTAATTTCGCAATTTTGGAAATAAACAGTTCCTACACCCCAAATAAAATCTACATCGCCCTCAAGCAAACAATCTTTGAAATAGACTTTCCCTTCTATGAGAACAGTATCTTGATAACTATAAAATTCGCATTTCACAATTATATCCCTATCGCCTTGCAATTTAAGCACTTCTGCCTGTGTTCCTCCGTTGGGGGTAGTGTTTATAAAGGTAATATTGCTTATAAACCAATCGTTGCCTTGAATATTTACAACCGAACGCCAATGTGTGCTTGCGTTTAAATTATTATTATTAAAACCTTTAACAATCACCCCATTCAGACTTTCGCCTTGTAGCGTTACATTATTTCTTCCTTTTGTGAAAGCCAAACCAACATATACACCATTTTTAATATAAATTTTGGCTGCATTGGTATTACCGTTAGGAATAAAATCAAAAGCACCTTGAAGCGTAGCAAAATCACCCGAACCATCGGCAGCAACAGTATAATTCAAGTCGGAAGCAGGTATAGTTTTTACCTTGAACGCCCACTGATTAGCTGAAATTCCATTGAAACCAAGACTTGATGCATTAGAAAACACAGCTTTATCTACGGTAACATAGTAGTTTTTCCCATACACCAATGAGTTTATGGGAAATGTGAATATAGCTGTTTTACCATCAATAGTAGCTCGCATAACTCTTATGGTGTTGCTGTTAAGCGTCTCAGTCCAAGGCCATGTTGCAGACATTGGTGTACCTATTGGCATTTTTGACAAATCTATAGTTGAGATAAGCGCTCCGTTGCTTTCATATAATTTTACCGTTCCCGAACTTTGAAATACCGGATTAGAACTAAATGTAATCTTAAACTGCATATCTACACATACATCGGTTGCATTATTTGCAGGTGTAAGTGTTTGAGCTAAAGTTGTTTTCGCTAAAAATGCAAATAAAAATAATATAATGGTTTGTAAAAGAAAGCGATTTGTCATGAGCAAATAATTTGAAAATATGTTAATTTGAAAATTCATTTCATGCGTTTATTTTATACTCATACTTTTTCTATTCTCAATTCTCAATTCTCAATTTAATAAAGTATGCTTTCCCCGGTTCAAAATTCTGTATTGTATTCATTGTACCGCTTGGCATCCAAATGCCTTCGAAATTTTTTATTATCTCACAATTGTTTGAATTGAAATAATTGGCAAATGGTGTGGAGGTTTGAAAAGGGCAACCTAGTAATGTCCAATTTGAAAATGATGAAATTTGAAAATTTGAAAATGAAATTGGCGTACCGGTAATTGATAATGTTCCTGTAGTGTTCATATTTACCAAATAGCCTTCTCCTGCGGTGATGGATTGTAATGAATTCAGAAATTCGGGTTGGTCTTTACGCCAAAACGTGTTCATGCTTTTTATTTCATATACATTCACTCCGTTGAATATCGTAGAGACAAGGCTTGCCTTGTCTTTACCATCAACAATATTTGGAGTAGGTATAACATTTATAGAAATCAAATTCCAACCTTGGCTTAGACTTATAGTTTGCGTGGTTTCGCATCCGGCAAATTGAGCATCGCCGTATAGGTAGTAATTATCGATGTTTGAAAACCCATCGTTAGAAAGTGCAATCAAAGTTATTTTGTTCACTCCTGCTTTGAGACTGAGATTTGTCTCAATATTTTGGTAATCAGTCCACAATGTAGTTATTGGCATTGAGAATGAAGCAATAGCCTCAATTCCGTTTACGAGTATTCGTGCAGGTCGGTCTGCTGTACCACCATTTGCATATCTGATACCTAGTTTTAAGGCAGTTGCAGAGTTTGCAATTATGTTGAATGAAACAGATGTATTTGCAGCATTATCAACATTTACATAGCCAACACCTTCGAAACCAAGGTTTTTACTTTCAATAATACCCGGAAAATCGCATGAAACATCTTCTGCCTGAACTTTTACCTGCGAACAAGCGATTTTTCCTGTAGTTCCGCCCACACAAGCGCCACAGTTGTCGGTATATGCAGTGCCACCATTTATTCCAGCACAGTCAACACCAGCTGAGAAGGTTACATAGTTAAGATTTACATTTTCCAATGCACCAATGGTAACTTTCATAATTTGCACACCTGCATTGAGAGAAATATTGCTTAGCTTCACTGTTTGGTATGTTTGCCATTCGCCAGTGTTTGGAATAGCAATACTCGAAGCGATAACTTTACCCCCAATTTCTATAGCTATGGTTCTACTGTCAGCTTTACAAGCTACACGCAAATCGAGATTATACACACCCTGCGATGCTACATTTACCGTATATTCCAACCACTCACCCACAGCAGTCCAACCAACATTGTAACCGCCACCTGCATCGCCACAGGTTTCTATGTCTACATCTTCATCGGTGCGAAAGTTTACAACCGGAGTAATTTGGCTACCCGGAGTATTATCAGAATAAGCAAACCCATTGCCACCCACATCGAAATTCTCAAACTGTATAGTACCCGGAATTGGGTGAGGTGTGCCGCCATAAGGGGCTTGAGGTACAGGTATTTTAATAGTTATAGTTCCATTGAGCGCAATGGCTGTTCCCGAAGTTTGCACCGTTGTAACAGTAAAAGTACCATTTGCTGTTGGAGTTCCTGAAATAGTAAGTGTTTTTGCCGTATTATTCTTAGCAGATGTTAGCCCCGTAGGCAATCCAGAAATGGCAACATCGGTAGCAGAGCCACCCCAAGTATAAACTATTTGCGAAATTGCAGTACCAGAGGTTACTGTTTGCGATGCAGTACCAGAAGAAAGAACCAAAGTAGGATTAGTAATAGTTCCGCACCCGCATTGTGTAGGACTATCCATAGTTGGACCGGCACCACAGGTTGGGTTTGTAACCATGGACTTCACTTCCGAATTAGCATATTTTTTATATTGATATGGAGGAGCAAAGACTGTGTTATACCCATCAGTTTGTGTAGTACCTCTATTGCAATCTATTGCAAAAACACCTGATTGTCCACCTGCACTATTGCCGGCCCGTTGGGTTACTTACATTACTTTCAAAAAAACATCCTTCAACTCTAAGATTTGACATAAAACCAGCAAAAGCCCCACTTCCCACTTTTATTGTAATAACTATTGAGAACGTGAATTTTCCCGTAACGAGTTCTTGGACAACGAGAATTAACATTATCCCACCAGCAATAAGCATACGTTACATTTAGTTTTCCATGACTTGCAGATTCACTGTCGCTAGAGCCAATAAGGTTTGAAAGGTTGTGCTCGCCACCAGTAACATACATAAATTTGCACCATGTAACAGACACATTATCAGACCCTTTTACAACATCAAAATTTCCGTCTTCACCTTCCATTACAGTGCAGTGGTCGAACCAAATACGTTTAGAGCCTTCAATGTTTACACAGTCCCAGTTTTGTTCAGAGTTTGAATTACCCGGACCGCTCAGAGTCATATTTCTAATAATGATATTACTAACATTTTTTATTTGCCAAGAGCATTTTACCGTTACACCCGCATAACCAATAATGGTTTTGTTGGATTTTACATACAACACATCGCCTGTAGTACCTTTGTAGCCGTTGCCTACAGAGTTTTTTACGTATATTACTTTTGCATCAGACGATTCGGCAGCAGCTTTCAACTGGGCAAAGGTAGTAACTTCTACAACAGCAACACTTCCGCCGCCGGTTGGTGCACCAACGTTGGTTTGTCCATCGAAATTTGCCCAACCTATTGGCTTACACTCGTCTTGAGCAGAGGTAGCTAATGCAGAAAGTATCAATAATGCAGTAAAAAGTAATTTGATTGTCTTATTCATAATATTTTTTTTATGCAGGAAGTTCAAATTTGTACTCAAATTAAATAAAATAGATGGTTGAGCGAATCTATGCTAAGCACAGCACAGACTCGCAAACAACCGAACCCTCCCGTTTAGTTCATACGTTGCAAACTTAGTTTATAGAAGCTTATATCTTTTACAGATTACATCAAAGTTAAGGTATGAAAATGATTTTTAAAGTAAAAATCATTTCAAGAATATACTAAAAACGTTTCATTTTAAAGTTTTTATTGAATTTATTGGAAGAGTTGGTTGGGGATATTTATTCTAATTTAAGAATTTTATATGGTATTCGTTGTGTTACAAATTATATCTTACCCTGAAATTGCTTAAATGCTTAAACAAAGCCTGTAATTTGTTGATATAATGAATTATATATGTTAAAGCGGTGTTTAAGCATGTTTAAGCAGTACCATACAATATGGCAAGTATGGTGTATATGGTTTGTATGGCAGAGCCATATTTTCATATTATAAGACACAGATACAGTGTATATTACATTAATATAGTAATATCTGCATTTCTAATTTTACTTTTTGTGCTTTATGTACTACTTTTGTTTTTGTTTTTTTTAAAATTAATGAAAATACAATACGCATCAGACTTACATATTGAATTTGAGGTTAACCAACAGTTTCTCAACAAACACCCTTTGTCTAATATCGGGGATATATTGATACTTGCCGGTGATATTGTTCCTTTGGCTGCAATTGAAAAATTCAAACCTTATTTCAAATATTTGGGTGACAGATATGAGCAAGTTTATTGGATTCCGGGTAATCATGAATACTACCACTTTGATATTTCCCTGAAGGGTGATTCTTTTCACGAACTACTGTTTAGCAACGTACATCTTCTCAACAATACTTCTATTGAGTTAAACGGTGTTGACCTAATATTTTCTCCGCTTTGGACGAATATCTCTCCGATTAGAAGTTGGAATATTCAAAACGGATTAAATGACTTTCATTTAACT
>JADKDL010000020.1 GCA_016714605.1 Bacteroidales bacterium
TAAATGACTTTTCAAAAAAATACTCACAAAGATGATGCTTCCACACTTCCAAACAAATAAAAACGCCGTCTAAGAAACTCTTTTCGTTGCGTTTTGACTTATAAGAAAATCAACAATAGAATCTATTGAGTTTAATATTTCGCGAGTTGGGTGTTGGTCTGTAATTCTCACACCGTACTCTTGCTGCAATGCCATTACTATTTCAATTCCATCAATAGAATCGAGTTAGTTCATTTTCTTTGTCAAAAGAGGTGAAGCTGTATTCTCACTTCTGCAGCAGTAATATGAGTTATTTTTAAACGATCAATTATAATCTGTACAATTTCTGTTGCTAATTTAGCTTTTTCATCTACATTCATATCTATTTTAATTTATTGAAAATTAGTAATTTAATTGTGTTTCCATTTTCAAATCCAAAAGCAAAAAAATGACCAAACGGTAATTGCAATTTATAGTTTGACTCTAAAGATTTGATTTAAAAATAAAATATTTTACTAATTCAGCGTTTTCTTAATTTAATTCAGCAAAAATAAAAAATAAAAAAGATAATAAACTAATATACCTTTTTTAAATCGGTAAAAAAAGCTTTCTCAGCATCACCTTGTTTTCTGATGAGTTCGCTCAATTCTTTAATTTTATCGGCACCAAGATCTCTGGTTTTGCCAATTTTAGCGGCAAAGTAAGAAATATTTCTCCAATCGTCGCCTATGCGCATGATTCTCTCAGACATTTCGTTCAGAGTAGGATTCTCTAAAATAGGCACCGCTTGCTTGAGGAATGTGGCAAACATATATCTAAAACCTGCTCCTCCGGTACCTTGATCTTCTAGCAAGACATTGATTTTCATAATTTCATGAGAGAGATGTTCAATATCTCTAGCATGTTTTGGCCATTCATTTTATTTTCTGAGCAAACTTATATATTCCTTTCACGCCAATGAATGGAATAGGATAGCTAAGCATATTTCTACAAGACTTTTTGATGCCTTCTATAATAGGTTTTTTAAAATCTACCGTAGATTTTAGCAATTCCGGATAATAAATAAAACCCTCTGGAGCCATGTGCCCACCAGCCCAACGACCTTTAATAAGTAATTGTTCGTCAAGATCGGCAACTTTTGGAAAATAGCTGTCGCTTATAACATATTTATTCTCATTTTTCCCGATAACATTTATAAAATGCACATTTATATGAACTCGCATCCAGTCGGGTAAATAATCCATATAAAAGAAATCAACCTGCGTACCCACAGCCTTGTTTGCCGCCAATAACTCGTCAAGTTTTTTCATGCCTTCATTTCTATCTTTGAAGGTGAATTTATTAAGTTTTATGGATAGTGCTTTTGCTACTTTTTCTCTTACTTCGCCTGGTTTGCTTCTAACAATAAAAGTTGGAAATGGAAAATTTTTAGATTCAAAATAGCCAAAAAACATACCTTGTCCGATACCAAAAACCATAGGTTCGGTAATTTCCATTCCGGCATTGTTTAGTAATCCGGTAAGTGTACCGGTTTCGCAATGCGCAGCCATTTTATGAGTAAAATCTACTTTAATATTCATACCTTAAGAATGTGCTATTTTAGTTAAGCAATAAAGTTCATTTTTAGAAGATTGTTGTTCTATGATAATATGACTACGATCTTCATCTTTTATAAGAAAGGTTTGGAAAAGATTTGCTACCGGAATATTAAAAACTTCGGCAAATGCGTAAAGCTTCTGAACCGTAATTTTGCTGAAATATTCGGGTTTACACACCTTGAGCAATTTACGTTGACTGATACCTACTCGAGAGGCCAAATCTTTAGTGCCTAGCTCTCTTGTAGTGTCATATAATAAAAAATAGGACTAATTTCATTATTAATAATCTGCTGGCGAAGTTTGGCTTCTAGATTTTTTCTTTTAAGCCAATAATCGTCGAGATAATTTGCCGAAAGATGCGAACCACTTACTATTGGACCATAAGAACTGTCTTCTTTTTCTACATAGTAAACAGATTGTTGGGGAGCGAACTCAATATATAAATCTTTTTCTTTCATAGTAAGTGTGCTTATACTTTGGTTAGTGAAATTATATGCGAAGTGAGTGAATCAACATTTTCTTTGTTTATTTTTTTATAATCCTTATCTATTCCCGAAATTTTAAAAATCACCTCTTTTCAATTGGGTGTAATTTATTAAATTGAAGCATACCTCCCAAACAGGTTTTATAAAAAGTGTTTAAATAAACAGCTTCGGGCAAAGCAGATTTGTAATAATCTTCTACCCGCTCCTCGTCTATACAAGTTATAAAAACAGCTAGTTGCTTAGTAAGTAATTGCTCTACATTGTTTTGTATGAATTTATTCAAAGGTCTGAAAAACTTACCGTTATGTATTGGGCCTCCAAGTATTACAGTGTCATATTTGTTCAAATCAGGAGTCTCTTCTGCAAGATTGTTCAGAGACACATAGACTCCGACATCAGCTAACTTCTTGAATATAGCCAATGAACACAGTAAAGTAAAACCATACTTTGAAGCACATATAATTGCTATAGATTTTGATGCTGTCAATTTACGGTTTTTTTAAGAAAAATATTCATCTCGCAACTTGCAATAACTTTTCCATTGCATTCTATTAGAGCACTTATGATGGAAGCATCCATAATATTTGCTATTGTTGTAATTTTTGTCTCAATACAATCGCCTACTTTAGGTATTTCAAATATATTAATTTTTTTTATTGCTCCAATAAAACCTACCGGAACTTCTATATTTTTCTGTTTACAAATATATCCAACTCCACAAGCAGCCGACTGAGCAATATTTTCTAACAAGCCACTCTCTGAAAATATTCCATCAAAAACCAAAGGATTACTATCAGGAATAGTAAATTGGGTAATTGTTTCATTTTCATTAGCTACACACAAGGTATCTACCATTACAAACGGCATACGCTGGGGTATGTAATTCAATATATCTTCGCCTTGAGCTATAGTATTTACTTGCTCACACATCGGTAAAGGGTATGAGTAAAACCTACATCAGTATATTCTTTATCAAGCTTCAAGTCAGCTTTATCAATAAGAGCTAACATATCTTCATGATGATACATCTGACTACAACCATTTGCCAAACAGGTAAAATACAAGCTTGTTGCAGTAAGGGAATACATACCACCGTAATTTTTCTGCTTATCCCAATATGTTTCAAGTATATAGATAGCTCCATTTGGAGAAGTGCAGCTTTTGCTTTCAATAGCAATTGAATAATATCTTCTTGCGAGAAACAATCAAGAAACTGACTCATCCAAACCACATCGAAGCCTTTAGGATAGGCTATAGAGTGGTCTAATAAATTAAGAACAGATGTCCTTTTACTCTATCCTGAACACCATTGTCGTTTATATGGTTTTGAGCTTTTGCCAATTGTCCGGGAAGATCAAGTATTGTAACTTCTACCGATGGATTGTACTGAGCACATTTCACAGAGAATTTTCCAGTATTGCCACCAACATCTAAAACTTTCTTAGGTTTTTGCTCAAAAAGTATTGGCAATACCAATGGGAAAGCAATATCTGAATAGAAATGGTCGAAATTGAACCAACTTTCTTGTACTTTTTCGGGCAATTGCGAGAGGGCTTCATAAATAGTATCCCATTTTACCAAATACCTTTAACCCTTCTGGTTTGGTATTCTTTATACTTTCTTCAAGTTCAAAAAATCCTAAATAATTGACATCATGAGTAAAATCCATATTTACTCTAGTCATCTGATCTTTAAGAATATACCAACCAACTTTTGATATAAAAAACTTCTTGTCTTTAGCATAAACCATTTCCAGACTCAAACCTGCTTTCGAGTAGCACCTTCACACCATAAACAGATTGCTTTACAGCCTGTGCAATCTCTTCTATAGTAACACCCTTTTTTCGGTTTTTTTCTATATGTTCAAGTATTCCCAGATTTCTTAAAGCTCTAGCTGCTTGAAACATAATAGGAGCAAAAGCTATTTTCTGCGCTTCGGCCTGTGCATCTGAAGCACTTTTATTATCACTTCCAAAATTGTAAGACATAATTAGTTTTTAGGTGAATCTTTCCAAAATTTATAATAATTAAACCACTGAAGTGGATATAAAGACAATACGCGTTCTATTTCATTTATATAATCATCTAACATACTACTAATAACCTCCTTGCGACCGACTAAACTTGATGGATAGTTATACAATTTTGGTTTAGTTGCATTTAAATGATAGGTTGTTGTGCCTGTTTTTACTAAAGAAACATAACTAACCGGAACTCCATGTTTACATGCTAAATGTAAATGACCTAATGCAAACTCGGCATCGTGACCTAAAAACTTCTTAACCATTGTCTGTGTTCCAGGCACAAACCTGTCGCCATAGATTGCAAGAAACTCCTTGTTTTTGAGCGCTTCAGTCATCTCATACAGATAGGAATAATCATTAGGTTTTATATAGATGAAGTGCATATTGCGGTCTTCCATTACTGACTCGAAGTATGCTTTTAGATTACTTTTTTCATTTTCATACATTACAATATTTACTTTTGCATCAATAATGGAGAGAGTACTTTACCAGCAACATCGCCATTTCCAGCATGGAAGCCCATACACACAGCCCGATTTTTCAGAAGCTAACTGGGTGAGATACTCCTCGCCCGATCTTGTAAAAGTAAATTTGTGTATCATACCCGATAAAATTGCAATTCTATCAAGAACAATCTGCGGAAAATATTGTAATTCTTTAATATAAACCAATATAGTTTGAATGACTTATAAGATTTTATCTTACTGAAATACTGCTTAACACCTGCCTTGTTGCTAAACAAGAAATAGTAAAAAACTACAATTCTTAAAACAAAATAAACGATACGAATATTTAAATTTCTAAGACAAAACACAAAAATTTTATATCCTAAAATAGTTCCTTTACTTTGTCCTGTCCAACCAGCCATAAAGCTACCTAGTTTGCTTTACTTTTAATATAATTATACAAATCGCCAAGTGTCTTTACTCCGGTCATCTCTTCGCCCTTAACTTTAATTCCGAATTCCTTGTCTATAACTACAGCAATATCAACAAAATCGAGACTTTCTATATCTAAGTCTTCTTTTAATTTAGCCTCAGGCTTCAACTGAGTTTTTTCTAATTCAAACTCATCGATAAGAAATTCATTTACAATTTTAATGACTTCTTCTATTTGCATACTATTTATATATTAAATTTTGCGTGAATATATCAAACATTTCAGAAAGTTAAAAATTAAAATTAAACAGTTTGTATTTAAATGTTTTGTATTTATTTTAAAACACAAGTAAACCTCTAACATACAGAATCTAAGAACTTCCTTACGAATATTTTTTAACAATTAACGATGAATTTGTACCACCAAAGCCAAAAGAATTTGATAAAAAAGTATTAATTTTTGCTTTGGTCGGTTTGCTTATTATATTTAGATTTTTAGAATCTTCGTCGGGGGTTTCAAAATTTATATTTGGTGCAATAAAATCGTTGTGCATCATAAGAAGCGAGTAAATAATTTCACTGGCACCACCCATCCACATTTCGTGTCCGGTCATAGATTTTGTAGAGCTTATAGGCACTTTACTACCAAACACCTTAAATAATGCTTGTGCTTCATTAGAATCGCCAATTGGAGTAGATGTGGCATGAGCATTAACATAGTCAATATCATTAGCCGTTACATTTGCCTGTCTTAAAGCCAACTCCAGAGAGCGCACCGGGCCATCTACATTTGGAATAGAGATATGATCGCCATTTGAAGAGAAACCATACCCGATAATTTCGCCAAGTATAGTGGCACCTCTTTTCACTGCCGATTCATAACTCTCAACAATTACTGTTGCCGCACCACCGCTCGGCACCAGTCCGTCTCTGCCTGCATCAAACGGACGCGATGCTTTTGTTGGGTCATTCTCTCTGACAGAAAAGGCACTCAAAGCATCGAAACTGGCAGTAGAGAGGGCATTTATTTCCTGTGCGCCGCCACAAATAACCATTTCCTGCAATCCATTCTGTATAAACATATATGCCAAACCAATAGCATGCGAACCACTGGCGCAAGCAGCACTCACTGTCATGTTTATACCCTTCAGTTTGAAAATAACCGAAAGATTCATAGAAACCGTAGAATTCATTGATTGAAATATAGAACCCGAACCAATGAGCATAGTATCTTTCTTTTCTCTGAGTATATCAGCAACTTCGGCAACAGGAGTTGAGGAACTATCGTTTCCGAAAATAATACCAACATGATTGTTTTCAAAGAAATCTTCCTGAATTTTTGCATTAGCAATAGCCTCAAGGGTAGATACATATGCATATTCGCCTTGTTCAGCCAATCCAATTCTCATACGTCGAGGAATTACCCCTTTAAGATTGGGTTTTTCAAGAAATCCGGTAAGTCCCGATCTAAAGCCAAGTTCTTTTCGAGCCGGATCTAATACAATACCTGACTTTCCTATTTGAAGTGAATTTTTAACCTCATCTAAATTCTTACCCAAAACAGAGTATATTCCCATTCCGGTTATTACCACTCTTCTCATAAGCCTAAAGATTAACTATATATACCACCATTAACGGAGATAACCTCTCCGGTAATATAACTCGATTTTTCAGAAGCTAAAAAACTTACCACTTCTGCAACCTCTTCGGGAGTACCAAATCTATTGAGCGGAATAAGCGCTTTCATTTCTTTCTCGTTCATGTCTTTGGTCATGTCTGTTCTTATAAAACCTGGAGCAACCGCATTGACCGTTACATTTTTCTTACCAACTTCCATAGCCAATGATTTTGTAGCAGCTATAATTCCGCCTTTGGCAGCAGCATAATTACACTGCCCCGGCTGCCCTTTTTGTCCTGATAATGAGACAATATTTATTATTCTACCCCATCTGTTTATCAACATATTTTTTATCAGTTCGCGGGTTATATAGAAGAAGCTGTTTAAATTTGTAGAAATTACGTCGTTCCAATTTGGGTCTGACATAAATACTAATAAATTATCGGAATTAATACCAGCATTATTTACCAGCACTTCAATTTTTTTGTCTTGGTTATTTTCCATCCATCCACCAAGCACTTGCTTTATTTCGGTAGGATTGGAAACATCGAACGGAAGCAACTCTCCTGCCCCACCCTGCTCTTCAATTTTCTGCAAGGTGTCTTGTGCTTCTTCTTTGTTCGATTTGTAATTGATGATTACATACATACCATCAGCAGCTAATTTTATTGCAACAGCTTTCCCAATTCCTCTTGATCCTCCTGTTACTAGTGCATACTTCATATGTTGCTATTTTATATGTTTTAAATTGTTTAGATGGTATTTTTTTTGAGAAAATTCGAGAATTTTCTTTACATTATTTATTAACTATTTTTCTAATATATCAAGAGAATTATTAAAAATGTGTTTTTCAACACGTTCTATCTCTTCATATTTTGGTGTGTCTTCAACAAAAACAGGCACTAAGCTTCTTATTTTATCATAAGCACCGCCTGTTAAGGCAGAGAGATTATTTCTAATTTTCAGGTAATCTACAGCTTGAACTATTGCTATAAGCTCTATTGCAAGTACCTGAGAGCAATTGTCAATTACTTTTCTTGTAAACTGAGCTGCATTTGTACCCATACTTACAATATCCTGATTATCATTATTATTAGGAATACTATGTACATACATAGAATTAGACAACATCTGATTTTCTGCTGTTGTAGAAGTTGCAGTAAATTGCACTCCTTGCATGCCCAGATTAAGTCCAAGCGTACCTAAATTTACAAACGGCGGTAAAATTTCATTCAATTTAGGGTTGAATAAATAGTTTGCTTGTCGTTCTGCCAACATTGATAATCTGGTCATTGCAATTTTCAGTTTATCCATTTCCAATGAAACATAGTCTCCATGAAAATTTCCACCATGAAAAACATCCTTAAGTTGCATATCAATTATAGGATTGTCGCTCACCGAATTAAGTTCGTTTACAATAACCTGCTGGGTATATAAAATTGTATCGAGCACGGGTCCAAGTATCTGCGGAATGCATCTTAGAGAGTAATACTCTTGTACTTTTTTCTTAAATACTCTTTCTCCTACTTCATTATTATCGAAATACTCGTGTCTATGAATTATACGTTTGCTGTCTTTTAGAATAAGTCTAAGATACTCTGCAACTTTGGTTTGTCCGTGATGTAGTTTTACTCTATTCAAGGCATCAGAAAAATGGTCGTTAAAAGATTCTACAATTTCATTAAGCATTGCAGAAGCCATAAGTGTCCATTCAAAAATATTTTTGGCTTTAAGAACATTTACAAGCGCAATACCGGTCATCATAGATGTACCGTTAATTAGACATAAACCCTCGCGCAATGAAACGTTTATAGGTTTAAGACCTAGTTGGGCAAACACCTCGGCAGTGGGTCTTAATTCCGATTTATAGGTAACTTTGCCTTCACCAATAAGCACAAGTGCTAAATGCGAGAGCTGAACTAAATCGCCACTTGCTCCTACACTACCATGCTCAGGAATAAAAGGGAAGACATCGTTATTAATCAAATCTCTAAGCAACAACACCGTAGAAACATCTATACCCGAATAAGCTTTTGATAATGTATTGAGTCTGGCAAGCATTGCAGCTTTAACATAAAGATCGTCAACCTTTTTACCGGCACCGGCAGCATGACTCCTTATTAAATTATACTGTAACTCTACACTTTTGTCGTTATCTACCTTATACTGAGCCATTGGACCTAGTCCGGTATTTATACCATAGATTACCTTGTCGGCAGCAAAATCAATTAAAAATGAATGACTTTGATTTATTTTATCTAAAACGGCTTGGGATATTTCTAATTTTTCGTTGGCGAATAAAATTGCATTTATCTCTTCGAGTTTCAAACTCTCTTCTATTATAACGCTCACTTCTTGTCTATTTAAAATATTGGCAAAAATATATTTTTTATGTTAACCAAAAAAGAATATTCTATCAATTATGATAAGTATATTTAATACTTATATGAAATCATTACAAAAAACACTGTTTTCAACTGTTACTATTTTAAAATTTAAACTCTTTTATTTCTTAAAATTCTTAAGCGATTCGGAAATTGAAATGGAAGTATAAAACTCATTCCAACACTTCAAATATCCGTCAAGTAATTGCTGCTCGGTCATGTGCTTTGGTTTAAATACAACATTTGCGGTGTTGTACTTAGACCAATTGTAATGCAAAATTCTATTTTCGCTTCTGAATTTATGCCAAACTCTGGTTTGTGGAAACGGGGTAAGAATATAAAATTCGGCAGTTGAGAGCTTTGCTTTTTGAATAAAATCAAGCGCATTATCAAAAACAGACAGTTTCTGATGATCAAAGCCCAAGCCTACAGAAATATATACTTCAATTCCTGCATTTCGGTATGTCTCAATCATATTTAATCCCATGTCAATAAACTTTTTGTCGCCCTGCAAAGCTCTTATAGAATAAGGATCGGCACCGGTTACCAAATAAAGATTTACAACACCGGCATTTTTAAGCATGGTCAGAAACTCAGGTTTGCAGCTCATGTTTAGAGAGCCCGATATAAACAATCGGGGTTTGGTTTCTAACTGAGCAAAGGCGTTGAACAACTCATTTCTATAGGCTTCACATTGCTCATCGGGCAGAGAAAGTGTATCATCAATCAGATAATAATCTCCGGAAATAGGATATAAATTCAGTTCATCAATAACCTTACCCACGGAGCGAAATCTGAAATTCTTACCAAATTCTGAGGGGATAATACAATTTTCGCAGAAATAAGCACAACCCCTCATTACCTGAATGAGTTTAGCAGTCCAGTCGTACTTGTCTTTGCTCCTAAACACCGCTCTATCAGGAAAGGGAATAGTATCGAGATTTTCTACCAGTTGCTGATATGTTTTTTGCAAATTATTGTTTTGAAAATCGGTTAAGATTTGGTTCCACACAGCTTCCACTTCACCAATACAAACGGCATCGAAATATTGCAAAGCTTCATCGACCATGAGCGATGGGTGCATACCTCCGGCTATAACTGTTTTACCTTTCTCTCTGAACCGCTGGGCAACTTTGTAGGCATATTCGGCTTGAGGTGTGAAAAAACTTACGGCTATAAGATCTGCATCATCATCATAATTTATTGGTTCTATATTCTCATCATACAGCACCGTAGTGTGCTCGCTGCCAGTAAGTGCCACCATAATTGGAATACCTAAAGCGGGTGGCATACTGAAATCGCCCAAATTCTTTTTCGATATTCCTGATTCTTTTAATTCTATTCGTGATTCTATAAGCTTTTCAAACCTTGGATAAATAAAGGCTATCTTCATCTTTTATGTGCTATTTTAGTTGTCGATAAGAATATCTATAATTCTTTTAAAACAAGGCAAATTTAGTTTTTTTAATGAAATATGTAAATGTTAAATGTTAAATGTTGAATGCTAAATGCTAAATGTTAAATGTTGAATTATGAAATATGAACTATGAATTTTAAATGTTAGATGTTGGATGATAAATAAACATTACAGTTTTACAAAAAACATGTAACTTTGTATGCTTATAATTAATAACCTTTCTAATCAATAAAAATCTTAAAAAAATCATGAAAAAGTTTTTTGTTTTTCTTTGCTCTTTCTTGTTTGTACTTAATGTTTCTTTCTCGCAAGAGCTTAAACTAAAAAGCGGCAATCCTGCTATTTTAAAAGAAATTAAAACGTTTAACGTGGAATATGACTACGAGCATATGTTTGTAGGAGAAATGACCGAAGCGGCATATATTCAAAAAAAGATTGATGAATATACCAATAAAGGACTACCAGAAAAAGGTGCAGAATGGAAAGCAAAATGGATATCGCAAAGGGCTAATTTTGAAGCCAAATTCGAGGAACTTTTCAACTCTATGGGTATGGAATATGGTGCTAAAATCTCTAAAGATAATGCCAGTCAATATACCATGATTGTCAATACTACGCACATTGAACCGGGCTTTAATCATGTAATGGTAAAAGATCCTGCAATGCTTAGTGCAGAAATTATATTTGTAGAAACTGCCAATAAAGAAAATGTGATTTGTGTATATTCATCAATAGGAAATCCGGGCAGAGACAATAGAGGGAAGGACTTTGATGCCGCCGTGAGAATAGCCGAAGCCTATGCAAAATGTGCTAAGGAACTACCTGCATTCTTTAACAAAACCATGTGGAAATAGGAATGTGCATATATCCATAAGTCAGGGCTTGACTGTTTACAGCAAAAACACGTTGAGTCAAACCCTGACTTCTTTTAGAAGAGTTATTTGTCAAAAATAGTACAATCGTAATCAATCTGTTCCAGAAAAAGACCATCTGGAGGTGCTGATGTGCCTGCTTTGCCTCTATCTTTTAGTTCAATAATTGAGCGAAACTGCTCAAAAGTAATTTTGCCACGTCCCAATTCGAGCATAGTACCCACAATGGCACGCACCATATTGCGCAAGAAACGGTCGGCAGCGATGGTAAAAATGAGCCTATGTCCCTCTCTATGCCACTGCGCCAAAGAAACAGCACAGGTGTTGGTTTTGGCATCGGTATGCAGTTTGCTAAAACTGGTAAAATCTGAATATTGCAAGAGAATCTCCCCAGCACGATTCATCAATTCCACATCGAGTTTATAATGAACATAGACAGAAAAACCTTCTAAAAAAGGATCCTTCTGCTGATGTATATAATAGCGATAGGTACGCTTTGTAGCACTAAACCTGCTATGCAAAGGTTCTTGAGCTAAAGCAATATCGTGAAAAACAATATCTTTATGAACAAATCTATTTGCTTTGTACATAAAGTCGGATAGGTTAAGTATTGGAGAAGTAACATCGAAATGAGCAATATAGTTACGCGCATGCACGCCCGCATCTGTTCTGCCTGCCCCAACAACCAAAATAGCCTCGCCAAGCAAGGTTGAAAGCACCTTTTCAATAGTTTCTTGTACGCTTGGGTCATTTGGTTGAATCTGCCAACCATTAAAATTTTTGCCGGAATAAGAGAGTTTGATAAAATATCTTGTCACACGAGAAATGCTTAGGTTCAAATTTTCATAATGCGACTGCAAAGAAACAAATATTTTGGGAAAAGGCCTTATTTTTCTACTGTCTTAATTCCGTCAGCTAAAGCAGACGGCAATGAATAGTTGTGTATTAATGATATATATTCACCGCGATGAATATAGCATTTAGATTGACAGGGCGACTTGAAAAATGTAGAAATAGATTCCCCTTGCATGTCTATTCTTTTATTAGTACATTTGAGTAATAAATAATTTATACTATGGAAACTATTATACGATTAAAATACAATGAATTAACTCCTTTACTTCTTGAGAAAATCCAACATTTTTTTAAGGGAAATGATAATTTGGAGATAGCAATAAAATCTGTAGATGATTTTGGTTTGACAGATGAAGAAACTCCCGAATTATACGAAAAGCGAATAATAAAATCTATCGACAACTTAGAACATAATCGAAATATTGTAACATTCACAGCCGATGAGTTTGATAAACACACGCAAAACCTCTAAGTATAATGAGAAATATACGTTTTGAGGATGCTGCCTTTGACGATTTCAGCAATTGGGCTCTGTATGACAAGCAAGTATTCAAGAAGATTATTGAACTCATCAAGCACTCAGTCCGTCAACCTTTTGAAGGTTTAGGAAAGCCGGAACCATTGAAATTTGACAAACGTGGATACTGGAGTAGGCGAATAAATGCAGAACACCGACTTGTTTACAAAATAGATGAAAATGGTGATATTCATATTGCAAGTTGTAAAGGTCATTATTAGTTGTTTGAAAAGTAGCATCTACACTTCCGCTTCTTAAAACAAAACAAGAGACAGAGTGTTTTCTCTTGTTTTGAGAGCATAAAGCTTTAGCAATCCAAACAATCTTACTGTAATTGGGACAGTCACCCCGTCAATTTTTTATAGCATAAAATTGACGGGGTGACTTTGGGTCTAGTTCAGACTTATGTCTATTATCATATTATCAATCAATTCGTCAAAATGTGAATCCATAATAATTCATTTTTTGATGATCTATATTTAATTTAGGAATAAAATCCCAATTTAGGTTGATATTGAACAATCCCCAACTAAAATCCGTTCTTAATCGTATTCCTGTGTAAACTTTTTTATCTACAATTCGCATTGGAACTCCAATTCCAGCCCCAAAACTAGACCAAATTAAACTTAACCAAGGTGTTGAAGGTATAGCTGTAATACAAAATTGATGGTAACTTGAATAGTCTGTTTCATAATCAATTGCAATTATTGTATTGAGCAAAACTCCATGATTAAATCCAAATTCCCACCCAAATCTTGTTGCAAAATCAGACTTTCCTATCTTATGAAATCCAATATTTCCACCGCCTACGTAAAAATATTTTTTTGCTTTTTCAAAATTTATCGTAAAAATCTGAGGAATTGTATCTCTAAATACGATAAGTTGTTTTGTTACATTATTTTCATTTTCTAATTTCATTGAATTTGGTTTAAATCTACTAAACGTAGGTTTCCAACTGTCAGGATATTCAACTATTATTTCAATTTCACCAACACTTTTCCATGTTTCAATTGGGGTAATCAAATAATGAAATATTTCATCGTCTTTACTAATTTGTTTATTCAAAAATGGATGTTTTGCATAAATTGCCGAAGTAGTCATTCCATACCAAATTTGAGTTGGCTCTAAAATTATTTCGCCAGTTACTTTTAATATGTTGTTTTGATGAGGAGTATAATTAAATTTTAAACCCTCTTTTATCAGATTACTCCAATCGGACCAAACAGCATCATGATTTCGTTTTTGAGTTTCTCTAAATATTAAATCATCAATTTGTTTAAAATTAGAGCTGTCAATTTGTTCGTTTACATGTAAATCGTTAAAAAACACTTGAATATTATTTGCTCGTAGTCCATAAAATATTCCATTTACTGGAACTATTTGATTTGTATCACAGTGTAAATAATAAATTGCCGTAAACGAACACACTTTCTTATTGTCTCTTTCGTAAAATTTTAAAAATAAATATTCCTTAGAAACAGAAATATTTGTCAATTGCCAAACTATCGGGTCTCCAATTAATCCAGGTTTCATTGTTGCACCGCCTACATTTGCATTTGATTTAGCACTTATCAAAAACAATATACTTATTATCAATATTTTAATTTCATTTCTCATTGTTTTGTTTATTAACTATTAACATCCCTACATCCGCCACTAATTCCTTTTAACTACGAATATATCTATGTAAATCTATATTTGAAAATTCTATTATTCAAATATCCAAAAAAATATGATTATGCAATAATTACAAAAAACAAAACCCTCAAATAGCTCCTTCTCATCTTGCAATTTCCGAGAGTGAAAATAAATATAATTACTCAAAATGAAGTGGTTAAGATGTAGAAAGTTTTAAACAGATTACATACTCAGTTACCACGTAATCTATATATGCTTTAAAAAATTATCGAGTAGTCTGACTAATTATAAAAAACATAACCAAATGAAAATCTTTTATATTCTTAACAATATTTCAAAAAAAAAATTATAATATTATATTACTTTTCAACACATATTTAATAGGGTTCTATATTGTGATTGAGAAAGTTAAAAATGTTTTTATTGAGCCCTCTTCTATAACCTCTAGCATGATAAATCATTTATTTTCAAAGGTAGTATTATTTCTACTTATGTTTGTTTCTTGTAATATATCATTACTTGCCCAAAAATGTATAGACCTTGGTGTTGGTATAGGTTTGGATAATGGCGAATATGCTCTTATCGACTATTTCAAGAATAACCAACGCTGGGAAGTTGCCGATAATACCGGAAAGCAATGGTATGGTTGTGCTGATATGAATGAATTCAAGGTGGTGAATGGTTCATATTACCACTACGACACCGATTGGAGTTGTGATGTCAATAATGATGCTTGGGGCGAACCTTGGGATGATACATATATTTCTTATTGGGATATGATGGTTGATCAAGGAAAGATTAGACCCGATGGTTACCCAACTCAAATACCAAATTCTGTCTATAGGTATCACACAAAGGCGGAAGATCCAGCACAAGGTGTAAATACATCTCAGGTTGTTAATATCACTCAGTTTACTCGTCGCATGTATTTCCCGCAAGGTTTGCCGCATTCTGGGTGGGTGCTAAAATGGGAGGGAACTGGAACAATAAATTTCCAGGGACTAGAAAATGTGGTTGCCGATGCAGGCACAACGTCTCAACAAACCGGTGGAAGCTGGTATCCTGCTGGATATACATTTTCGGGCAATGATTATACTTTTACCTCAAATGGTAATGGAAGGGTTGTAACCGATTTGTACTGGATGATTCATGGTTGGGTATTGGAAATAGTGGAATCTGACCCAAATGATCCGATTAGAAACGTGGTTATGTTGTTTCCTGGTTTGGAGGATGAATATGATGCTGGTCAGAAATTTAATCCGCAATATGTTGAGCGAATGAGTCAATTTAATTCGCTCAGGTATATGGGGTATCTTAATTCAAATGGAATTGAAAGTAGACGGGTAATGGCCGATTGCAACCCCTTTCGTTATACAGACATGCTCTCTTGGCTCCGATGGGAGGAACGTACTGGTGAAAACTGGTACTGTCTCAATAATGGTAATGGAGGAAGCTACGAATATATTATAGAGTTATCGAACCTCACAAAAACCGACCCTTGGGTAAATATTCCTTATTGTGCCGACGAAAAATATACCGATAGTTTGGTTCAGCTTTTTATGGAGAAGCTTGATCCCGATTTGACGCTGTATGTCGAAGTGGGGAATGAATTGTGGAATTTCGCTCCCGAATTTGACGGATTCTTCTGGCAAGCTGCTGTACGTGTTACTGAATATCCGGGCTTGGGCGATTTTGAAGCACATGGGGCACATATAAACCGTATTTTCCAAAGGGTTGGAGAAGTTGCCGGAGCTCAAAACCTCTCTCGAATTGTGAGAGTGTTTGCTGGCTGGCCTCGCTATACCGATGTAAACAACCGAACACTTAATTACATAAATCGTGATAATTGGGATGCTTTTGCAACAACATGGTATTTCAATCTTACTCAGTCTGCCGATGGCGACGGATGTGTCGACCCAGCAACGGGAACAAACTGGCGATCGACCCTTTACAACTGGTGGCAAGCTAATCAAACCAATCAGATTGGGTTTAATACAATGTATCGTGACTGTTTGTTGAACCAATTTCGCTGTACTGGAGGTTTTGCCAATAATTCTGATGTGGTATTAGCAAATTACTACGACAAGTATGTTGTGTGTTACGAGGGTGGAAATCATACGATGTATGGTTGCACCAATGGTCCTACTGGAGGAGCTCTCGATGGTGAGCTGAATTTTGATAATCCTACCTATCCCGACTACATTACCGATAATGGATTTGTAAATGCTATTGCTGTTGCCGATGAGTCGGAGCAAATGGCTGAGGTCTATGAGGAGGTTATCGATAGTTTGCAATCTGCTGGCGTAAAATTGGCGAACCATCTTTCGTTTGCCGGATCATCATCATGTTATGGTGTTTGGTCGTTTATTCAACCACGCGACCTACTCGACCCGCTACCAGATTTATTAGCAAAATACCCAAAATTTAGAGTATTCTCAGACAGAATAAAATCGAGCAATTGTACGCAATTGGAAATTGTGCTTGAGGCAGACTCCGTTGGTGCGGGATTGTCTATAATGCTCGATGGTTTCAATGATTATGTTCAGCCGACAATGACTAATTTGCCCAATGAAACAGCGAATTATAGTTTTGAAACGTGGATTAAACCAACGGTGTCTGATAAGGAACAAAGTATTTTTGCACTGTCTAATTCTGTTGGAACATCGGCTCTTAATCTTCTCAGAATACGAGAAGATAATAAACTCGTTTGGGAAATTTTTAATAATGGTGTTTCTGTCATGAAACTCGTTGGGAATACTATTGTAAAAGATACTTGGAATCAGGTGGCTGTTACCAAAAATGCCAACAGGTACAGTTTATATCTTAACGGAACTATTGTAGCAAGTATAAATGCAACGCTGCCTTCTTTGCCAAAAAATGTTTTCACTATCGGGGCTTCATTAAGCAATGCAACTGGCATGTACTTTTGTGGAGAAATTGATGAATTCCGCTATTGGTCTGTGGCAAGATCTCAGGATGAAATAAGAGACTTTATGTGTAAAAAGATACCAAATTCTTATACATCATTTTCAAATCTAAGAGCCTATTATCGCTTCGATTCTCCCGATTATATTAATGCCGGAGTATTTGACCGAGCTAGTAAATCTATAACAGCTCAACTCAAAAATATTTCTATCACAGCACGATCTCGGTATGCTGTTTCTGGTGCTGCACTTGGCGATGAAAGTGTCTATCTATATCCTTCATCGTGGACAGATATAAGCCTCTCGCTCCGTCATCCCGATGGCGACATGTTTGCGGTGAGCAATCTTGGTAGCGGCACACCCGATGGTGTGCATGTATATCTGATAAACAACACCCCTTACTATCACGATGTTCCAGAATATTATCTTGGCATTGATACTAACCGAACCTACGGAGTATATACAACCAACGGAACAAATGCAAATTACGATATACATTATGAATATCAGTCCAACCCCTTTGCCCTATCAGGGATAAGCGAAGGAAACAACCGTTTGCTTGGCAGGGAACATTATGGATCAGAATTCTGGCAACATGCCGGAGCGCTGCAACGTTTAGTATCGAAAAGTCTGGACGTAAATTGTAAAGAACAATACCGCGGAGAATATTGTCTGGCTTATCGTCAAGCTGAAACCCCGGTACGTCCGGGTTCGGGTATGGCTTTACGCAATGCACAAGTACCATCGGGAAACATAGACGGAAAGATTTTATATCTTGATTTGCACGACTACACTGTATCTTTCTGGGCACAAGGTTGGGGCGAGGTATTCAATTTTACGGGTAAATATAGCGAAAATGAACAGAAGTTTTCCATCGGTCCTGAATGGGAACATGGACTAGGTTGTAGTATGAGAACTTCATACAACTGGGGTAATACGCAATATATAACGCCAAATTCGAGAATTGCAACAGATGATGAATGGAAACACTACACCGTAACCAGAAAAGGAACAAAAATTACAATATTCATTAATGGAATAGAGGCTGCCAGTGGTAATATTCTTGATGCTTACACGATAAATGAAATGCATCTTTTCAACGATCCGCAATGGCAAACAGGCAATTATCCGGACGGACATTGTGGTCTTACAATAGATGAATTACAAGTTTGGGATATGGCTCTGGATCAGGCTACCATCCGTGATTGGATGTGCAAGAAGGTTACCGAAGCCCATCCTTATGAGTGTGAACATCTGGTACTTTATTTCAATTTTGATGAAGGCAATGGTTCTGTGCTTGAAGACAAACGTGGTTCATCTGATATTGTATTGACAACCGATGGTTCCGGCTTCCAATGGGTGCGTTCGGGGGCTGCAATTGGCAATGAGAGTGTTCACGATTATCTGAGTCCTGAGAATATTCAGATGATACATCCAAATGGTGATATTCTAACAGCAAATCGTACTAGTGGTAGTTCAACAGGTATTCATCTCTACAGAATTGACAATATGCCTCCAGTTACTGCATCAACGAGCAGTGCTTCAATTGTGAATATTGACTCTACTCGATACTGGGGTATGTATGTTGTGGATAACTATGGCGTTGTTAATCAGCAAACAGTTATTTATAATTACGAAAATAATACACAGATAAATCTTGCAGAGGAAGCGAATCTTAGATTACTAAGCCGATTCGATAATGCCGCAAGTCCGTGGTTGGCAAATCTAACCACGCTTCCGAATGCGAGCTCCAATACAATTCAGCTTACAAATCAGGCTAAGGGAGAATATGTAATTGGAGCTACAACTACCTCGGCTCTAAACGATTATCTTGCTCCTGAAAACCCTGTTTTTATAACCGAAACATCCGATACCAACAGAACCAGTTTTTGTGGAAACGAAACCAATCTTATTTTTACTGTCACACCAGATAGCACCGCTACAAATTATGTGTGGATAGTTCCCCAATTCTTAAATGGATATTCAAATTCAAATACAATTATTGTCAATAGTAGCTACTCTGGTAAAACGATAATAAACACCACAATTGCTGTTGCTGCTACAAACAGCTATGGTAGTAGTGATACCGTTTTTTATCCAATACAAATAGTTCCCGCTCCAACACGTGCCGATGCTGGTCCGGATATAATTCTTTTACCACCTCAAACATCTGTGGTGCTTGACGGAAACCTGCCACTGCTCACTGAAACTGGTAGCTGGACTGTTTCGTCAGGTAATGTGAGTTTTACTAATAATGAAAATCCAAATACTTCGGTAAACAATATTATAGTTGGTGAGAATATATTGCAATGGAGCATAAGTAACGGTGTTTGTCCGGCTTCAATAGATTCAATGCGGTTGAATTATGCTCCGTCACCTTCTGATATTATTATGGCAGATGGAAAAGTCCTTAGATTGGCTTATTGCGAAGGACAACAGATAACTATAAAGGCTGTACCTCAAGAGGATGTAAGTCCAGATTCATACCTATGGACAATGCCAAGTGGTATGCAACTCGTATCGCAAAATGGCGATGAAGCAACTATTCTTATTGGGAACGGTTATGGTGGTGCAATATCTGTAGCTGCTGTATATAACGGAATTGCTTCTCCAGCTTTTGTGAGTGCTGCAATTGGTATTAGTCCTGTTCCCGAAAAACCCGTTTTTGTTGATACACCTTCGGTATTGTGCTTGAATGTGGATCAACTCATAGCGATTCAATACACTGCCGATAAGGATTCTGTTGTATGGACAATGCCTTTTGGTGTTTATCCTACTGTATTTCCAAAATCAACGACCGAGTCTATTGAGGTGCAAGGCATTCTTGAGGTAAGTGGCTATATAAAAGCACAGGCATATTACAATGCTTGTACTTCGGTAAACTCCGCAGATAGCATTTTGGTTCAAGTACGACCTGCTCCTGCAAAACCTATGCTCTACCTCGGAACCGATGGCGGTACTGCCGATGCAATTTGCAACAATGATAATGCAATACTTTGGGTTCGGAATTATGATCCGTCAGTGCAATACGAATGGCAATGGCAAACAACGGTTGACCATATTCGATATTTTGGTGATAATAATAATGGTGCCGAATTTACTTTTGGTAATGAAAATTCTAATGTCTATGTGCGTTCTGTAACTAATGCAGTGGGATGTAATACCAGTGAATGGTATGAATTCTATGGTTGGGCAAGAGATTTTAATCCAGAAGAGATTACGAACCTTCAAATCACAAATCCCGTTGCACAAAATGCGTTGAATCTAACCGTTGGTCAAACATACACATTTACGGTAACTGGAACTGGCAATCTGTATTATTGGAATTTGCCAAACGGTTTTGAAATGGTGAATGATGGAGATATTTATGATGAGGTTAATCAAATACGAGTGATTGCTTCGGCAGCTGGAACCCTAGAAGTATTTCCAATTACACAGATGGGGTGTGCGGGCAATGCTTATGAGCTTAGAATTGCGGTTTCTGGTGCTTTATTCCCTCCCGAATATGTGTCGGGCAATACAACTATATGTCAATCAACCAACCTTAACATCACTGTTAGTAATGTTGGTGCAACCGAATATGTGTGGACACTTCCCGACGGTACCGAATTTGTTACTGCTGTTCCTGTTTTAAACCAGATTATCAATAATGCACAATCGGGGATATTGAGAGTTTTTGCACGTACTGGAACAAATGTAAGTACAGCTTTGGAGATTAATATATGGATAAATGCTGTTGCTTTGAGCTCCACTGGGTTTGTAGACCAGTACAACAACCCGATTACTTCTGTTGAGGTCTGTACAAACGATGCAAATAAACCTATTTATCATCGTTGGTCGAACACGAACAGTTATATATGGGATATTGTAGGTTCTGCTATTCAGTTTGAACCAAGGCATGAACCCGGACATGATAATGACAACGACTACGAACTCACAAACCGTACTTCTCCAACAGACACCATGATGCCAATTTCATGGGTAAACTGGCGGTGTCGCAACGACGGATCTGATGGTGGATATTTATATGTTACTGCCGTGAATACTTGTGGTGGTGCAGATGTTACCGATTCTATTTATTATTATTGGGCAATTCCAATGAATCAGCAAGTTCCAGAATTTACATCTGCTCCAACCAGTGCATGTGTGGGAAGTTCTGTTAATTATGAGATAAAGGAAATTCCTTTTGCCCAGCAATATATCTGGCATGTGCCGGGTGGTTTGCTTGTCGATGATATTGTTACCACCATTCCTTCCCTCACTGCTTCGGTAGTTAATGGTTCCGGTGGTGTTGTTGAGGTATATGCAGTGAGTGATGTCTGTGGTTTGAGTCAAACCACTACTCAATATTCCGATCCTGTTAC
Source organism: Bacteroidales bacterium (assembly GCA_016714605.1). GTDB lineage: Bacteria > Bacteroidota > Bacteroidia > Bacteroidales > UBA1715 > JADKDL01. Next base: position 21,554 of record JADKDL010000020.1, read on the forward strand.
CATTCAAGGCGAACCTGTTGGTATTGAATTTATTGATGCTCCAACGGCGGCTTGCCTTGGTGAAGAACTCACATTCAGCGTAAACGATATTGGTGCAGGAACATATAATTGGATTTTGCCCGAAGGTCTTTCTGCGGTAACGATAGATAATGATGATGCTGGAGCTGTTGTATCGGGTAATTGGAATGAGGAAAATGTTCCAAATATGGTAAACGGCAGTGCATTGTCTGCTTCTAATAATAGCACCACCAATAGTGTTGTCTTCACACCGGAGATACCAAGAGCTGGATTGTATAAAGTTTGGATTTCATATTTTACCAGTTGGGATACGAGAGCCGACGTACCCGTTACAGTTACTCATCGTGATGGCATAAACAATATGTTTGTAAACATGCAAGTTCGCCCCGAAGATGGTATATGGCACGAGTTGGGCGATTTCAATTTCAATCTTGGTACCAGTGGTTCGGTAAGAATTGCAACAAATGCAAGCGGGGGCAGTCTTTCTGTTGCCGATGCTGTTAAATTCGAACTATTAGGCATGCAAGATGACACAACGATTACTATCCCGGTTCGCTCCGCAATGGGTGGTGCAGTCTGTGTTGAAGCGGTTGTTCCGGGCTGTGCTAGTCCTTACCGAATTTGTACCGATCCGGTTAATCTCACCGGAGAACTCACAACTCCTGTTTTTGCAACTCAGGAGACTTCTGTTTGTGAAGGCATGGATTATTTATATAGGATTAGCGATATTGGTGCAGAAGCATACGAGTGGACTTTACCAATAGGAATGAGCATAAATGGTGCTACAGGAACTATTATTACTGGAAGTCGGGAAGTAACGGTTTCTATGCTTACAAATACTGGTAGTCCTGTGCAAATTGCAGCCAGAGGTATCATTAGTTCTTGTAATATTACTAGCGAAATTGTCTATTCTCAGAATATTAATTTTGATGGTGCTGGATGTAAGTTGGCAACACCAGTCTTTATTTTACCAGAAGATACTATTTATGAACCTGAGATTGTGCGGTATTTTATTACCGAGGTCGAGTTTGCCCAAGAATATGTATGGGTTCTCCCTAATGGAGTGCAGCAAGCTTCTGGCTCTGGAGGTGAAATTACAACTACAGTGAATTATATCGATATTGAAATTGATGGTTCCTTGTATGGATTGACAGATCGTCTAAAGGTAGTAGCTAAAGCATCTGTAATTGAGCAAAGCGATACTGCATATACAACGCTTCCGCTTGTGCTTATCGAGAATCTGCCGCCTGTGGCACATTTTTCAACTAATGTGAATTCTGTGTGTGCTGGGACTGTTTTGGTCATTACAAACGAAAGCACAAATACCAATGGTTTATCATATACTTGGAATTTTGGATTGGATGCTTCTCCTGCAAGCTCAACATTATCAACACCGCCAAACGTGAGTTATTCTAGTAGTGGAACAAAAACTATTAGTCTTGAACTCAGGAATAGCAGTAATGTTATGGTTGCTTCATATTCACAGGATATTGAGGTACTGCCATTACCAGAAATTGCATCCATAATCATACCTCAATCCTGCGATGGTGTTAATTCACAGATAAGCATTAATCTTACTGGTACTGCTCCTTATGTATTGTCTTACAGATTGAATGGTGGAACTTTAGTAAATGAAACAATTACTTCAAATACATATACAAGGCAAATTGCTTCAACTGATGAATTATTAATACAAACATTACGAGATAATTCATGTACAGCAACAATTTCACAAACAATCGTTGCAGATATTTATCCTGCTTTCACGGCGACAATATCTGGAGATGCAAGCATTTACGAAGGTGAAACTTCAGATTTACAAATTATTTTCACTGGAACATCACCTTGGAGTATTACACTTTCTGATGGTCAGACATTCAATAATATAACGTCATCGCCATTATCAATTTCTGTTACAGAAGCTGCAACATACACGATTACAAGCACTTCCGATGCACATTGTGCAGGTCAGTCCCTTGGTTCTGCAACGATTAGTTATATCGGGTTTGAATATGCCGTAATTTCAGGAAATGATGAGGTTTGCCCTGGTGAAAACGGAACACTCAGTCTTGCACTTGAAGGGATGGCTCCTTGGAATGTTACCATTGCCGGAGTTGGAGGTCAGGAAACCATTACAGGAATTACAACATCACCATATAGCTTTTCAACCGCTCTTACAGGAAATGTCACGTTGGTTTCGGCAAGCGATGGAGAAAATAAGTCGCTCGAGGTAAATGGTTTTGGCGAAATCACCGTTAGAGATACCGCTTCGGTGGTTTCTGTTTCGGATGAAACTATTTGTTTAGGAGATAATACAGATGTTGCTATCGAGATACAGGGTGGAACTACACCGTGGTCTGTTTCGGTGAGTGATGGTTTGAACACGACAATTTATCCGATTACTTCTGCATCTGCTCAAATTGGTAGTTTTGAAGTAGGGAATTATACTATTGTTGCGGTTTCCGACGCTTATTGTACTTCATCCTCATCTGTAATTTTTAGTGTTGCATCTCTGCCTATACCAACTGCGGTAATTTCTGGCGATGCAATTATTGTTCAGGGAGAAACTGCAAATCTCACAATTAACTTTACTGGAACTGCTCCTTTCAGCATTTTGCTCAACGATGGAACGCTTTATTCGGATATCAACACAAGCACCTATAGTATTCCAAAAACACTTGCAAATATTTACACTATAAGTTCAGTCTCCGATGCCCTATGTACGGGAACTACATCTGGAAGCGCAACTATAGAATATTCCGATGTTCCTACTGCTACACTTAGTGGAGGAGGAGCAGTTTGTTCAGGAATTGCACTTCCATCGGTTAATGTTGCTTTTACTGGTAATGAACCGTGGATGCTTGCATTCGAAAGAAATGGTATTGCTGATACGCTCAGAAATATTTCGGAAAGTTCAATAATTATCCCAACCGTTGCTAATGTTACTATTACATTGATTTCTGTTTTTGATGTGAATAATATTGAGGGAATAGCAAGTGGTAGTGTTTCGGTATCTGTTAAAGAAGGACCAAATCTTGGAGGCAACAGAATAATAGAACATTGTTTCGATGAAGAACCACAACTTATGGTGGTTCCGGATAGTGGTTTTGTTGAGTATAAAATAGAACAGTCTATTGAGACAAATCCACTTGTTCAGTTTACTGAACCCGGTTATCTGGCATACAGCGTAAGCGAGAATAACTGCGAAAGTTTCGACACCGTTTTTGTAACCGATGGTTGTACATCTAAGTTTGCCATACCCGAAGCTTTTAGCCCCAATGGTGACGGCCTCAATGATTATTTGCGCATATTTGGTCACCATTTCGAAATAATAGAATTTATTGTAGTAAACAAATGTGGAGAACAGGTGTTTCGAGCAACCGATAATGCACTTCGCTGGGACGGAAACTACCATGATAGTCCTGCTCCTGATGGAACGTATACTTGGCAAGCACATTACACCGACAGTGAAGGACTTAAAAAATCGGTGAATGGTAAAGTTGTATTAACCCGATAAAACCCTACAACCATGAAAAACATTAAAACAACAATACTAACAATTTTTATTGTAATGTGCATTTCTGAAACCCTGTTTGCACAAGATTATATATTTTCACAAACCTCTACATCGCAAATATATCAAAACCCTGCGGTAGCCGGAAATACGGATCGTTTGTCGGCAACCATTATTCATCGTTTACAATGGCCTTATGAGAATATAGCAACACCAGCAACCTGCCTAGCTATAGATTTTGTACCCAACATAAAGAACTCCGGCATCTCACTGGTTGCACTTAATGGGCATGACATTGGCACCAAAGAAACAGTGAATCAAATAGGTCTGTCATACTCATACAGCATTCAACTTTCAGAAAAACTGATTATTAAAGCAGGACTCAGAGGTGGTTTGTATCACAGAAAATTAGGAAAGAATTTATTATATGGCGATCAGTATAACGAAAATGGCACACTCACAGGCAACGAGACAGAAGAAAACATCAGTGATAAAGCAATTTACAAAGCAGATTTTGCTGTTGGAGCTTTGCTTTCATATAAAGAAATATCGTGGATTGGAATTTCAGTTGCTCATGTTACCCGACCCAACATTTCTTTACTGCTCGGAAGTGAAAGCACTTTACCAATACTGTGGAATATAAATGCAGGTTATATATTCTATCTGAACAAAACGGTGAAAGATAGAAAATCTTTAACACCTACGTTTAGCTGGTATAAGCAAGCTAATTTTGCACAATATTCACTGGGAGGTTATTTTTTCAATAAGCCTTTACAGTTAGGATTGTGGTATAAAGGCAATCCATTCGATAGGTACGAAGGTTCTACCCAAAACCAAGCAATTACTATTGCTGTTGGTCTTTCATTTCAACAACTAAATGTAGAATACAGCTACGATATAAGTCTGAGCAAATTCCAAAAAAGCGGAGGTGCTCATGAATTCTCAATAACATATAAATTACCTTATGAAGAGAAAAGAGGTAAGGTAAGGTCGGTGTCTGGACCAAAATGGTAAGTAGATATAGGAAATCCTTTAAATTTATTAATAGTATAAAAATTAACAGGATGACCTATAGTATTATAAATATTTTTGATTAGTTTAGCACTGAGATTTGGGAAACTCAAAAAAAATATTAATCAAAAAAAATTCATACTCTCTTTGGCTTTGCATCCCTTGAGTTAAGGGGAGTTTAAAATTATTCACAAATGAAAAAACAAAAAAGGAATGCACTAATTTTAGTGTTACTGGGCTCTGTTTTAATAGCCACAAACATGTTTTCACAAGATCCAAATTTTCATATCTACCTGTGTTTTGGACAGTCGAATATGGAAGGTCAGGGTACAATAACTACAGCCGATAAGATTGTAGACAGCAGGTTCAAGGTGTTTCAGTCGCTCGATTGTTCAAATATGTCGAGAACCAAAGCTACATGGTACACAGCAGTTCCGCCTTTATGCCAATGCTATTCGAATCTTTCTCCTGCCGACTACTTTGGAAGAACCATGGTTGCAAACCTGCCCGACAGCATAACTGTAGGTGTGATAAATGTAGCCATTGGTGGCTGCGACATAAGAATATTTGATAAGGATATTTATACGGATTATGATTCTACATACAAAGATGCTTGGTTTGCCGACAAAGTGAAAATGTATAATGGCAATCCGTACAAGCACCTTATGGATTTGGCAAAGCTTGCTCAAAAAGACGGAGTGATAAAAGGAATTCTTTTGCATCAAGGAGAAACAAACACAGGCGATGCTAAATGGCCAACGTATGTAAAGAAAATTTATAATGATATGATAACTGAACTTTCTCTTTCTGCTACAGAAGTTCCTTTGTTGGCAGGACAAGTTGTTGATGCTGCTTATAATGGATGTTGTTCAAGCATGAATACAATCATAAATAGACTTCCAGACACGTTGGCAAATTCTTATGTAATATCTTCAAAAGGTTGTCCTGATTTAGCCGACAATGCCCATTTTAATGCCGAAGGTTATAGAACTCTTGGACGAAGATATGCGGTTACAATGCTCAATACAATGGGCAAAGAAGCTGTGTATGCCGAAGCTGAATGTGGAACCGTAGGAGAAAATATGATGATAAGTGCCGACAAACTCGCTTCTAATGCAAGTTATGTAACCAACCTTCCTAATCAAACAAATACTACACAAGCTCCAACTACGCAATCAAATTCCATAGAGATGAGCTTCACGCTGGCTTCAGATACTACGTATTATTTGTATGGCAGATTTAACAATCCATCTGCAACAGCAGATTCTTACTGGATAAAAGTTGATAATGAAGCTTATGAATTATCCGACAATCTATCTACCACCGGTTGGCAGTGGTTGGCTTTGGGAAGTCACAACCTGTCTAAAGGAGTGCATAAAATCAGTTTTGCTATGAACGAGGTTGGAACGATGCTAGACAAACTGGTGTTGAAAAACACTCAAATTATACCGGTAAGCATAGGTGAAGAGGCTGCTGTTGTTTTTGCACCTGAAATTACTTTGGTGAATTTAGAAGAAGTTACTGATTTGCCCGGATATTCGCTCCAACAAAATATCCCGAACCCACTTACCGGAAAGACAAATATTTCATTTGAAATTCCGGTAAAAACTTACGTTTCTTTAAAAATTTTCAATATAAAAGGTGTAGAATTAATTGAACCTGCCGGAAAAGAATTTGAAGCCGGAAAACATACTATTGCTTGCGATTTAGATTCACTTCAGGAAGGCACCTATTATTATACATTAAAAACAGACAAATATACTGCAACCAAAAGTATGACAGTTAAGAAATAATATCCAGTCACTTAATACAGTCCAGTCACCCCGTCACTAAATTCACAATAATAAAAATGACGGGGTGAATTATTTTATAAATTACATCTGCAAAAAATCAATCAACTTTATATGCTTTATTCCCTTGTATGAAGTTGTGGTAGAAAATTCGTCCATCGATATTACATACTTTGGAAAATTGTCAGGGATGGCTAACAAATTTCCGAACTCACGGTCTATTACTTTCTCGTCTGCCAATAAATAAGCACACTGATAGTATGAAAACTCGCCCTGTTTTTCAGCTATAAAATCTATCTCCTTTTCACCATCTTTACCCACCGTTATCTTATAGCCTTGATACAATAACTGATTGTAAACAACATTTTCAATTATCTTATTTATATCACTAGGCTTGTACCCAACAATGCTGTTTCTTAGACCTAAATCTTGAAAATAGTATTTTTCTCCGGTCTCAAAAATTCTTTTCCCTTTTATATCTTGTCTAGCAACTTTACTAATGAAATAGGCATTGGTCAAGTATTCCAAATAGGTAATAATCACTGATACTGACTTGGTTTGTTTCTGCGATTTCAAATATTCCGAAATACGATTAGCAGCAACTATGCTTCCAGTATTATCGGCCAAAAACCGATTTAGATTTTCAAGAAATGTAATATCTCTAATTTGATTTCTACTTACAATATCACGGTACAATATGGTAGCATAGATGTTTTTTAGATAATCAAAAACAATTTCATCATCGTTGGGCAGGTTACGTAAATAAGGCAACCCACCATGTTTGAAATAGCGTACTAATGTTTGATTAGATGCAGATATATTGTTAAATTTAAGAAATTCACAAAATGAAAGACTCTGAATATGGATTTCAATTTGCCTTCCGCTCAGAAATGTAGCCATATCGCCCGAAAACACTGCCGAATTGCTTCCGGTAATATATATGTCATAATTACCATCAGACAACAAGCTGCGTAACACTTTTTCGAAACCTTCTATTTGTTGAATTTCATCAATAAAAAGAATATTTTGTTTATCTGTACTTTTTTCTTTAATAAAAGCATGAAGCTCTTTGTAAGTGGTAATACTATCAAACTCAAACTTTTCAAAATCTATAAAAATAACATTTGAATCAGGTACTAGACGCAGCAACTCATCCTTAATTTGATGTAAAAGATAGCTTTTCCCTACTCTTCTTTGTCCGGTAAGTACTTTGATAAGCGATTTTCCATAATATGGTCTTAATCGTTGTAAATAATTTTCGCGCTCTATAACTACCATATAAACTATACTTCATTTTTTTACAAATATAATATTTTTATTAAGTATACTTTATAAAAATAAAGCAATAATTACAATCACACCGTCACTAAATTCCAAATAAAAAGTGACGGTGTGATTTTTTTTACGGGGTGACTTATTTTTTGTATTTTTGAAAACAAACAAATCATATCAAAAACATGGAATCGTTATATCATTTATTACAAACCAGAAGAAGTATAAGAAAATATAAAACTGATGCTATTGAGCCTGAAAAATACAGACAATACTAAAAGCAGCACTTATGTCGCCAGCTTCTAAGAGAAGCAATCCGTGGGATTTTATAGTTGTTGATAAAGCATCATTGCTAGAAAAGCTAAGTGTTTGCAAACCTCATGGGGCAGCATTTTTAAAAGATGCACCTATGGCAATTGTTGTTTGTGCCAATCCCGAAAAAGCGATGTATGGGTTGAAGATACTTCTATAGCTTCTATAATTATACAACTTGTAGCTCAAGACTTGGGCTTGGGTAGCTGTTGGATTCAAATTAGAAACCGCAACTTCACCGACGAGGTAAGTGCAGAACAACAGATTCAAAACTTGCTAAATATACCACAGAATATTGCGGTGGAATCTATCATTTCTATAGGATACCCCGACGAAACCAAAGCTGGCTTTGATGAATCTAAACTGCTTAAAGAAAGATTGCACTCAAACTCATTTGGTAAAAACTTTAGTATATAAAAAATCTCCTTGATAAAAGTCACCCCGTCACTTATTTATTTAATATAATTAGTGACGGGGTGGCTTTTTTGATGTATTAAAATTTTTCTTATGGCATACGAACTTAAGCAAGTTGTACCTTGGGGTAGAACATTGGCCGAATACACCAAAATGTTTAGTCTTTCCGATAAAGACCTAGACCTAAAAATACTTGGAGTTGGCGATGGTCCGGCGAGTTTTAATGCAGAAATGAATACCAACGGAAAAAAGGTTATTTCTATTGACCCTCTTTACCAATTCACTAAAGACCAGATACAAGAGCGTATATCTCAAACCAAAGATATTGTTTTGGAACAAACGCAAAATAATGCAGCAAACTTTATTTGGAAAGAATTTACCAACCCTACTGCTTTGGTTACAGCCAGACTAGCTGCTATGAATCGTTTTCTGGAAGATTACGAACAAGGCATAAGGGAACAACGGTATATAAATCATGAATTGCCAAAGAAAACAAATTTTGCAGATAAGCAATTTGATTTGGCACTTTGCTCACATTTTTTATTGCTGTATTCACAATTGGGAGAAACATTTCATTTGGAAACAATTACCGAAATACTCAGGATAAGTAACGAACTGAGAATTTTCCCTATAATTGATTTAAACACACAGAAAACTCCCCTACTAAACAGCGTAATAGCACATTTTGAAAAGAATTTTACGGTAAAGATTGTAACGGTAGAATATGAATTTCAGAAAGGTGGCAATGAAATGTTGGTAATTAGCACAAACAAGTAGTAAAAGTCACACCGTCACTAAATTTTTTAATATAATTAGTGACGGGGTGACTTTTTTGAATGACTTTTATGAAAGCAAAAAAGTGCAATATTCCGCCGAATATTGCACTTATGAACTTGTGTTAACCTAACCAAACCAAATTAACACACCTTAAAACAAAGGAAAAAATCTGTAAGTCAAAATAAGACTTAAAAGTATTAGTTATTGTAAACCGATTGACCATGTTCATGAATATCAAGACCTTCTATCTCAACTGTTTTAGAAACTCTTAATTTCATTGTCATATCAATAACTTTGAACATTATATAACTCAATACTATAGTTGTACCCATAACAGCAACTACACCTATTGCTTGATTTAACAGTTGTGTAGCTTCACCACCGTAAAACAATCCATTTGTAGTATCAAAGAAACCTACTAGTAAAGTACCTAAAGCACCACAAACACCGTGTACCGAAATAGCACCTACAGGATCATCTAATTTCAACACTTTGTCAATGAAATCTACAGAAAGTACTACAATAACACCTGCAATAGCACCTATAATCATTGCACCTTCAGGAGAAACTACATCGCAACCTGCAGTTACAGCTACCAATCCGGCAAGTACACCGTTTAGCGACATAGAAACGTCAGGTTTTTTGTACTTAATCCATGATGTAAACATAGCAGCAACAAAACCGGTAGCAGCAGCAGCATTTGTGGTTACAAAAATGCTCGATACAGAAAGAACTTTATCAGCTTCGGCAGTTACGTTAAATCCTAAAGCAGAACCTGGGTTGAAACCAAACCAACCAATCCAAAGAATGAAAACCCCTAATCCACCATATATAATATTGTGACCCAAAATAGCTTGAGATTTTCCGTTTACATATTTACCAATTCTAGGACCTAAAACAATAGTACCAACCAAACTAGCCCATCCACCTACTGAGTGAACCGCTGTAGAACCAGCAAAGTCGTGGAAACCTAATTGAGACAACCATCCTCCACCCCATATCCAGTGACCTTGAATAGGATAAATAACCGCTGTAATAAACACACTTACTACAATATAAGCTGCAAAATTTGTTCTTTCAGCCATAGCTCCCGATATAATTGTAGCTGCTGTAGCCGCAAATACTACTTGAAAAAAGAAATCGGTATATGGAGTAAGTCCGCTTCTTTCCAAATTAGGAACCTCAGAGAACGCTTTTACTCTATCGCTTATAATGTTAAAATCAAGCTTTCCAATGAATCCGGCTATATCTTCGCCATACATAAGCGAGAACCCGATAAAGAAGAAAAAAATAGTTCCTACAACGAAATCCACAAAGTTTTTCATTAAAATATTACCGGCATTTTTTGAGCGAGTAAATCCAACTTCAACTAAAGCAAATCCGGCTTGCATAAAGAATACCAACGCCGCTGCTATCAGTACCCAAAGGTTGTCTAATGTATACATAATCTATCTAAATTTATATGGTTAGTTATTCTTTTTCTTTCAAATAAATAGCTTCAGGTCCCCGTTCGCCATTTCTTATTCTTATAGTTTCTTCAATAGGTGAGATGAATATTTTCCCGTCTCCTATTTCTCCTGTGCAAGCCGACTCTAAAATGGTCTTAACCGTAATGTCTACAAAAGCTTCGTTTACTACTATAGAAAGAAATCTTCTTTCTATAAAACTAGTATCATACTCGGTTCCACGGTATTGTTTTTTGTCATGCGCTTTTCCGCATCCTCTAACATCCCAAAAAGAAAAGAACTGTACTCCTACTGCATTCAGAGCATCTTTCACTTGTTCGTAAAGATCTCTTCTGATAATTGCTTCAATCTTTTTCATGTGATTTATTTTTATGGTTTTTTAATATGTTGAAATTGAATAATTTTTTGTTTGTAGTCTTATTGAAAAAATTCGGGAAATATCTAAAGAACTATTTCCCGAATATAAAACTGGGCATTCTCAATAATTAGAATGATATACCGGCAGCTATGAAAAAGCCTTCAGTTGCTGGGTTGAATATTACCGCAGCGCTAAGTGGTATAGCGTATTTTTCGGTTATTTGTAATTCTTTAGAAGCGCCTATTTTCACGTTACACAACATGAAATCTCCGGCAAATTTACCTGCACTAGTATACTGTCCATTTCCTGCTCCTAGTGCAAAACTAAATGCTCCTTTAGAAAATTCAGCCTCGAAATACATATCTCCACCATTAGAGAATCCAGGAAGAAACATATACGCACCAGTAAAAGTAAATGCTTTAATTTCATAACTTAAGCTAGGTTCAATGTAATGATTGGTTTTAAAATCCAAGTATCCTAAACCTACAGAATCTCCAAAGAAATAATCTGAAACGGTAATACCTAAACCAAAATCGAAGCTATAGCTAATGTAAGTATCCATTTCAAAAGCTTCTGCCGATCCTGCATTAACAGAACCCCAACCACCTATAGCCAAGTTTCCAAATGCACCTTCTACCCATGGTTGAAATGCCGGACCTTTTCCAAACTTACTACCTCTCCATACATAACTAGAGTATATATCAAGACCTCCATCAATAGACACTTTTGATTCTTCTGCTACTTCAGCTTTTGCTTCTTCTTGTGCAAATGCAACGGTCGACATGCTTACTAAAGTAATCAACCCCACTACTACTTTTAATAAATAACTGTTTTTCATAATCCTTGTTTTTGTGTTAATAAATTTGATTTATATCCTATGATGCAAATGTATGATTTCGAAGAGGGGTAAATAATCCGTTATTGTTCGGCTTTTATTTTCTGAAATTCTACTTAAAATTGATAGGTATTTTACTGAGAATATGGCTGCTAACGGCTGAAAGTCTGCGAAATGTGTATTATAGGACAGCTATAATGCATTAAAGGGCAATCACATAGGATTGCCCCTACCGAACCAAATCTGTGTAGAGCAACTCCGCTAATTTGGGTTTAGCTTCTCTTATCAATGCGTAGTTGCACCCCCTATATGGTCAGTGCTTACTATTTAATGCAATTTCAAATTTATAGTAGGCTGGTTCGAGTTTGTAACTCGGACTTTTCGAAGTAAGAGAAGTAGATTTTAAAAGGTATGGGTTGCAAGTTTGTGCTATCTGAGGGGTAGTTGTGTCGTAGATACGTCCGTATCTAAGGCATAGATATGAGCGTATGCGAACCACTGATACGTACATATCTAAGCCTCTTATAAAGGCGCATATATGAAAAATTATCTCAGACTCTTCGTAGCGTGTTTCAATAGGTTTTGGTGTAGTGTAATGTGTTGCGTTGTATCGCGACGTAACGTTACGTCTAGGTGCAACGCAACGTTGCGTCGAGGTTAAACGTAACGTTACGCTGAACCTCGACGCAATATTATATAGAGGCAACGCTTATTACAATTCGTCGTAGCGTATGTCACGAGTGTTGGGAAGCGTCCTCGCTTCGTCCGAGATTCCAAGGCCTCTAGCCGTAGAGTAAATGGTCTGAACCATGATTTTTTTGATGATTATGATTTGCAGGATTAATTTTCAAATCTCCACATTTTCAAATTGTCTCATTATCACATTAGGAATTCAATATCAAATTATGCACTGAATGTATAAACTTAATAAAAATAAAACCACAAATTTTTAAAAAACCATTATTGTTTTTTTACTAAATTGCAGCTAAACGAAAAGAGATTCTTTTAGTTAGCTATTAAAAAAACAATCAACTCATTACAACTACTACATTGCAGAAAATTTCAATTCTTATATTTCTTTTTGTTGTTTTTCAAAACACAATAGCTCAAAAACCAAAATTAAAATTCGACTATATTGGCACCGAACAAGGTCTAAAAGACAATTATGTTGAATCTGTCTTACAAGACAAAAACGGGTTTATGTGGTTTGCTACCGATAATGGGCTATACAAGTACGACGGCTACGACTGCAAAGCTTATAAATACAATTACAATCAAAAAAAATCATTAGCTTATAATCATGTTTATACTCTTTTTGAAGATTCTAAAGGCAAACTGTGGATTGGTTTTAGGGTAGGCGGAATTGCTCTGTATAGTGCAGAAACAGACTCGTTTATTAATAAATCTTTGACGCGAATACGCCTTCCGACAAGGCTCTTAAAAACAGTTTCAATGAAGTATTTGAAGATTTCAATAAGAATATATGGCATGTAAATACTTATGGTGTTGCTTGTTTCTCTGCAAATGACAGCACCGGTAAATGGTATGCTTCATCAAGTGAGGGTATATCGTTCAAAAACAGATACTCTAGCTGCATTACCCAACTCAGAGACTCTTCTATTATTGTTGGATTTAGAGATGCTGGAAATATTTTTAAATTCAACAAAACGCTAAATACTTTTCAAGAAATATCGCTAAACAAATCTGGTAAAATACAAAACACCAAAAGCATAACCTGTATGCTTGAAGATAGCTTTGGCTACTTATGGATAGGCTCAATAGAATCGGGATTGGTGAAAATAAACTTAAAAACCAATCAATCTGAAATATTCTCAACTAGAGGTATAAAAAATCTCAAAATCTCATCGAACGAGATTTACCATATTTTTGAGGATTCAAAAAAACAACTTTGGATTGGTACTATAAACGGCGGACTGCTCTGCTACAACCGCAAGGAAAATAATTTCTACACCTACTCTTCGTCAGACCATGAACCTTATTCTCTGCTTTCCAACAGCATAACTCGCATTACAGAAGACCGCCAGGGGAACATTTGGATATCATCGCATGATGGGGTATACCTGCTCGACTACAAGAAAAATCTATTTTCATTTTATGGCAAATCGCAAAGTTCTAAAGATTTGTTTGATGGCAAAAGAGTTGCCTGCTTCTACGAAACGAACGAAAAGAATGTATGGATAGGCACCGATCTGGGCGGATTGTACTTTTTCAACAGAGCAAATAACACATTCAAAAAATATACAACAATCAACGGATTGTTGAGCAATTCTATAATTGACATAGAACCCGAAACCGATGGTAAAATATGGCTTGCCACTTGGGGTGGAGGCATTAGTCTATTCGACCCCAAAACTGAACATTTCAAAAACTACACTCCTAACACCAATATTTCCTTAAACTATGCAAATATAAAAGGCATATTAAAGGATGGTAATTATCTTTGGATAGCTAGTCACGGCAGGGGTGTAAATATATTAGATATAAAAAACAACAAATTCTATAATAGAGAAAATCCCAGCAAACAATTTCCTTTCGATATGAATCTTCCTCTTTGGGGTAATGATATTATTAAAGACAAACAAGGTAACATTTGGATACTTACTACTTTGGGCTTATTTAGATGGGACGGACAAAAACTGCACGAATATTACTACAAAGAAGCAGACTCGCTGAGTTTGAGTGGAAATATAGTTTACTGCCTATTGCAAGATGCTGATGAAAATATCTGGGTGGGTACAAACGGTCTAGATTTGTACGACCGTAAAAACGATTGTTTTATTAGACAAAACCTTATTTATAAAGGTATGCCGGAGTCTGTAAGATCAATTACCCAAGATAAGAAAAAAAGATTTTGGCTCGGCTCTAAAGATGGCTTATACCTGTTTGATCCTAAAGATAGTGTACTGAGACAATTTACAATTCTCGATGGTTTACAAGGCAATCAGTTTATAGACAGAGCAAGTATTGCAACTACAAACGGTGAGATTTTTATTGGCGGCAGCAATGGCTTTAATGTGTTTGAACCTCTTACTATTACCCCCGATACTAGTCTGCCGAAAACATACATAAGCTCTATGCTTATTTGGAATAGAAACAATATAAACAGAGATAAAGACAATCAAACAATTAATTTGATTCATCAGAAAAGCAAAAAACTTTCGTACCAAGACAGTAGAACCATAATGTTTGACTATGTAGCTATAAATTTTCACGCTACCCAACGTATAGAATATGCTTATAAACTCGAAAACTTCGATGATTCATGGCATTACGTTGGCAACGACCGCCGAGCAACATACACAAACCTACAACCGGGCATTTATACCTTTAGAGTAAAATCGGCAAATAAAGATGGGCTCTGGAACAACGAAAGTTCAGAAATAACATTCACCATAGATAGCCCTTGGTGGATGAAATGGTGGTTTAGAGCATTGGTTATTAGTTCGGTAATGAGCATAATTACACTCATCGTTTACTTACGCATTCGCAATATTAAAAAATACAACTCCACATTGCAACAAATGGTGTCGGAGCGTACTCAAGAGTTGGAGATTGCTAATTTTGAACTTGAAGAGCAAAGTATTGAAGTGCTAAATCAGTTTGACAAACTCAAAGAAAACCAGTTGGTAATAAAAATGAGAAATGACGAATTGAATGAAACTTTGAAAATGAAAGATAAACTGCTTTCTATCATCGCTCATGATTTGAAAGCTCCACTCAGCTCGGTAATAGGTTTTTCGCAATTGCTTAAAGAAAAGGTAAATAAGAACATTGCCAAAGAAAAAGTCACCCATTATGCCGATTTGATTAACGAATCATCAATAAAATTACTGGAAAAGCTAAACAACCTTTTAGATTGGGCACGAGCCCAGTCGAACAATATAAAATACACACCTGAAAATGTAAACATAGCACTTATTGTACGCGATGTGATTTCTCTTTTGAGCGATACTGCCTACAGCAAAGAAATAAATATAGTTGCCGATTTCAAAATTACACACACAGCACTTGCCGATTCGCGAATGTTGAGTACGATAATAAGAAATCTCATAAGCAATAGTATAAAATTCACACCAAGAGGCGGACTAATAGCGGTATTGGCAGAAGAACAAGCACAGCAAATCATGATTACCGTATCTGATTCAGGCATGGGAATGACTAAAGAACAGCTTGAAAAACTTTGGATTGACGAATTTCATCAGACAACGCTAGGAACAGAAAACGAGAAAGGCACCGGACTAGGATTGAGAATTTGCAAAGAATTTATTGAGATAAACAAGGGAGACCTATTCGTTACAAGCACTCCCCACAAAGGCACACAGTTTACAATCTCGCTACCAATAGGAGCGGAAATTAAAAACACAATATCTCTAACGAACAACGAGAATAAACCCAATAAAACCGCTCGAAAACTAATTTTAGTTATTGACGACAACTACGAAATGGTTGAATACATTTCTGATTTATTTGACCAAACACACAAAATAGAAACCGCCTATACCGGACTTGAAGGCTTCAACAAAGCTATTGAAATGATACCCGATATCATCATTACCGATATACACATGCCCGAAATGGACGGAAAAGAGCTCTGTGTTGCTTTAAAAAAAGAACATATTACCTCACACATTCCTATCATTATTGTTTCGGCGCAAGTAGACTTGGATGAAGAAAGACAAATGCTGGAACTTGGTGCCAACGATTTTATTAAAAAACCATTCAACAAAGAATTACTTAAACTCAAAGTAAATGCTCTCATTGAAAACAGAAATGAATATAGAAATTACCTCAAAAAAGAGATATTAATTTCACCTTTACAGAATATAAAAACAGAATCGAAAGACGAAAGTCTGCTCAGAAAAGTAAACGAAATAGTTGAGGCTAATATGAAAGCCCCCGACTTGTCGGTAGAGTTTCTTGCCAGAGAAATTGGGGTGAGTAGAGCACAGTTGTTCAGAAAATTCAAAGCAATACTCGGTTATAGTCCGGTTGAGTATATTAGGAGTGTACAGACTACAAAAAGCTGCACAGATGCTTGAAACAGGGAAATACAGAATATCAGAAGTTGCTTATGACGTAGGATTCTCTGACCCAAAATATTTCAGTACTTGTTTTTCAAAACAATTCAACAAAACACCATCTGAATATGTGAGAGATAAAAATACATAACAGATTAACAAATTCAATATAAAAGCCCATTTTCAAATGTTTAATTTCATAAAAAAAACCGATTGGTTCATATTCGGTCTGCTCATAATGATTGTTTGCTCATATTTGTTTCCCCAACTAGGAAATGAAAATGTGCAAAATACATTAAACCTTGCCTCAGAAATAGGCATAAGTTTAGTGTTTTTGTTTTACGGATGCCGATTAAGTATTTCTGAAATCAGAAAAGACATAAGCAACTGGAAACTTCACCTTTTAGTACAATCATCATCGTTTATACTATTCCCGTTACTTATTTTGCCTTTTTATTTCTTAGCATCAAATCCCGATGATAAAGTAATTTGGCTGGCAATGCTCTTTCTGGCAGCCTTACCTTCAACCGTTTCATCATCGGTAGTTATGGTTTCTATAGCCAAAGGTAATATAACTGCAGCTATCTTTAATGCAAGTATTTCGGGACTTATTGGAATATTCCTTACGCCACTTTGGATGGGACTGTTTATGAAACTGGGCTCAACCGACACCAATTTTGTAGATATTTTAATCTCACTAGTTTTAAAAATAGTTCTTCCTATTACAATTGGGGTAATGCTCAATAAATACGTAGGAGTTTGGTTTAACAAGCACAAGAAGAAATTCGGCAATTTCGACAAATCTGTTATTTTATCAATAGTACTGCTCAGTTTTAGTAAATCTTTCAGCGAGCATATTTTTTCAAATATATCAACAGGAAGAATCGTATTGCTTATTGTAGCAGTAATAGCACTGTTTGTAATTGTTTATTATACAATGAAAACTCTGGGTTCAGTTTTCAAACTAAACCGTGCAGACAGCATAACATTATTGTTTTGTGGTTCAAAAAAATCGCTTATGCACGGGAGTGTTTTTACAAAAATACTTTTCACCGGCTCGGCAGGAATAGGAATCTTCCTTGTACCAATAATGATTTACCACGCAATGCAAATAATAATTATAAGCATTATAGCACAAAAGAAAGGTAAAGAAGCTTAGCCCTACCCTAATTGTTTACAAACATTTTACAGGTAAAGTATCAAAAGTATCGCTATCAGTGAAAACTCCCGGCACTATGTCTTTTGCATTCAATCCGGCTAAAAATTCAAATAATTTATCCTTATCGGATGCATTTAAAACTACATTAGAATTTGAAAGCAATATATTAAAAGACAAGTCATCGCATAAAACTACCATCACATGAGCTAATGCAATTTCGCAAACCGATGCAGCCAGTGGATAATTATCTTCATGCTCAATATCTTCGGTAGAGGTTGTATCATTTTCATTAATAACCGGAATAACATGCAATTCGAGCAATCTATTAAACGTATTCTGAGCATTATTTCTCCTTTTCGGATTGACAATAGAATTTCTGTCTAACAAAACCTGTCCGATAAGTTGATTGTATTCATCAAAAACATTTTGGTAACGACGAATAAGTTCCACCTGACCAATGGCTGCAATAGCTTGTTTTTCAGTTAGACTTTGTGGAGATTTAGACATGGTAAGTTTTTCTATACCGGAAGCAATAGCTCCGGCAGTTACCAAAATAACTTCTTTCTCACTATTCATACAATTTGAAAGAATCATAGAAATCAAATCAAAACACTCTCTATTCAACTTTCCATTAACATGAAGAAGCGGTTTTTCTTCCACTTCAAATACTATCCTAAAGAAGGCATCAACTCAGACATGGTATATTTTTTGCAAAAATAATCTAAATGAAATAATTTTTAATGTATTTGATTTTTATTTTTATTTTTATGTTAGGGCATTCGCTATTAAAAAAGTAAAAGGCTCACTTAGTATGTAACACCATAGAACTACAAAAATTAAAGATTAGAAAAATGTCCTTATATTATTTTCAATAAATTTAGTTTTCAAATACAAGAAAAGGATATTGGCATACTGCCCAAATCACAATTCTACAAACCTCCTGTAGAGACAATTCGTTAATGAAGGCTGTTTTTTGTTTTTTACTTTTTATAATATTTAGTCTGTTAGAGTTTGAATTAAGAAACCGAAGCATGTCAAAAGCATGAATTAAGTTGAGAAATATCTATACGGTAAATAATCCCGTATCTGCTTCTTGATTATACAGAATACCGTTTTGTAATTCTTAGCACGACTCGAACTTGCGGCTTCTATTTGCTTGTTTGCAGACTATTTTCTATGGTTTGCAGATTTTATTTTTTATTAAAGCTCACTGCATCAATATTTGTATGAATTTATTTCATTATTCACTCTGTATTAACCAAAACAAAAAAAAATGAACACACAAATTATCTCAATCAGAATTGCAGGAGTTATAACTGCTCTATTTGCCAGTTTCCATCTACTCTTTTATTGGCTTTTCGACTGGAAAGTAAAACTACAAAATCTAGATCTTGACACATGGGCTATTTTCCATACCTTCAATGTTTGCATGGATTTCTTTTTTATTTTGTTTGCATTCATTTCATTCAGATATTCTAAACAGCTTATAAATGAGACACTAGGCAGAGTTTGGTTGTTTTCCATGATTATGATTTATTCAATTCGCATTGTATGTGAATTTATTTTATGGGGATATACACAAATGCAATCTCCCGTAATTATTATTTTATGTCTTATTCCTATCATAGGTTATGGATTTCCATTGATTAAAAACAGAACCAACAATTAAAAAACAGAATTATGGAAAAGATTAAAAAACTAAAACTTGCAATCAAAGCAAAAGGCATTATTCTATTGTCTTTGTGTGTAATTCATACCATTGGGAGCTATTTTGAATATTATAATATCAAGACCGAAATGTCTGAATTTCTGGTAATTCAGTACATCTTATGGTTTTTAGGATTGGGCTTTTTTTTAGGTTTTATGGGCTTAGTGGATTTGATGGTACTGGGCGGAATCGAAAAGAAAGAAGTTTTGTCTCACAGAATCGCCATAGTGTCAGCTATGTCTACAACCTTCATTGGTGTAATAGGAACCGTAGGTTTGAGTTTTGAACTGAGTCCGCCTTATTTGATATTTCTTATTGGTGTAGTTGCTTTATATTTTTTATACAAAAAGTAATTAGTGCCTCTCAGAGAAAGCACTTTGAAAAATGATGAGTTTTCTAATACACACTTATTAAGTCTAAATCTATTTCAGGAGCTAAAAAGTATGGTTTATTTGTTTTCAAATTTCAAATTATCTCATTTTCAAAATTTCAAATTGTTTTTATGAAACTCCCTGAAAATTACCCATTTAAAATAGATTCGAGTTTTGGAACTATCCATTTTGTTGATCTTATTCCCATTTATGGAATTACAAAACGAAATTCTACTATTGATGATGCTTTGGCCGATTTTTTTAGTATAGATATTTCATGGGTTAATTCCTTGCTGAAAATTAGAAATATTCTCATGAAACCATTTGGATTAAAGGGAACAAATTCAGAAGATACCTTGCAGTTTTTCTCAAAACCATTTATTCCGGGCGAAAAAGCCGGTTTTTTTACAGTAAAAAGTAGAACTACAAATGAAATTGTACTTTATGAAGCCGATGCGCATTTAAATTTCTATATTTATAATACTTTGCTACCGGCTAATGATGGGAGTTATACATACTACTGTTCTACGGTAGTGCATTATAATAATGTATTTGGTAAGATTTATTTTTTCTTTGTCAAACCCTTTCATATTATTATATTGAAATTAATGCAGAAAAAAGCTCAACGTTTGTTTATAGATAAAAAAAAGAGTTAGTAAAACATTTATTTGTAAAGAAAATTTACGATTTTTCCCTGCACAATTTGAACTTTGACCGTAAAGAAAATTTACGATTTTTCTCTAAAAACAATCATCTACATGAATATAATTTTAAAAATCATACTGCATCTATTTTTCTGGATTGTGTTTATTGTACTTTCCGGAGTTGTTAGTTTTCAGATGGGCGATGATCCTGAATTTATTTATAAGCACTATGACGCTCTGCTTGTTGCTATTACATGGGCGGTAGTAGCATTTTATTTTTTTTATTTTTTCTTGTATCGTTTTATTGAAAAACATGAGTTTTTCAAGTATTTTATTTTTTCTGTGCTAAGTGTAGGAGCTATATCTGTTGTATTTATACTACTTGTTCGTGTTTTTATTTTTACCGATGAGTTTTTTCCTGAGCCATTGTGGGATTTTACTACCATTGCAGGAACCTATACTATAGCCAATTGCGGAAGTTTATTGCGTGGATTCATTCGGTGGATTGAATCGGCTAAAATTAAAAGCGAATTGGAAAAACGTAATATTCTTTTAGAGCTTGAAGCCTTGCGAACTCAAATAAACCAACATTTTTTGTTTAATACCTTAAACAATATTGATTCCTATATTTTCACCAATCCCGAAAAAGCATCGAAAATGCTCATAACATTATCGGAAACACTCCGTTATATGCTCTATGAAACTCAGGAAGGTAAAAACACCATTGCTCAGGAAAATAAACACATTGAGAATGTTCTTGAATTGCAAAGAATTAGATTTTCACATGAAAATTATATTGTCTTTCGCTCCGAAATTGAAAATCCAGTAGTTGCAATTGCGCCACTCTTGTTTATACCTTTTGTAGAAAACGCTTGCAAGTATGCTCAATTTTTGGATACCTATCCGGTTATAAAAATTTCATTAAAGCAGCAGTCTCATACTATTGTTTTTGAGTGTGTTAATACCTACAATGATGTAGAAAACAGTAAACTAAAAAAGGGTGGTTTGGGGTTGGAAAATGTTCAAAAACGGTTATCAATATTGTATCCTGATAGTCATACCCTTGAAATAAAAGACAGTGGTAGTGTTTATTTTGTGAAGTTAGTAATTACAACAGCTTGAATTATTTACTTTTACAACCTGCTTTTATTTGATATTTTGTTTTTTGTAATTGATTTCAACTATTTGTTTATAAATTGTAAAATGAATCATTAATGAAATATTTATTTTTTATTTGAGAGATTCTCTATATTTAAGAATGTTTCATAATTGGGAAAATACTAAAATACTAAAAAATTGAAAGATTGTGAAGATAAGTTGCATAGTTATAGAAGACGAACCCCCTGCATTAGAAAAGCTTGTAGGGTTTATAGAGAGGACTCCATGGT
The DNA here is from genome assembly GCA_016714605.1 of Bacteroidales bacterium. Taxonomy (GTDB): domain Bacteria; phylum Bacteroidota; class Bacteroidia; order Bacteroidales; family UBA1715; genus JADKDL01. Next base: position 43,630 of record JADKDL010000020.1, read on the forward strand.
TGCAGTTGAAGGCAACGTTTTCCAACTCGGTACTTGCGCTTGAGTATATGCAAACCAATAATACCGATTTGCTCTTTCTTGATATCCAGATGGAGATGCTTACCGGATTACAATTGCTTGATAGTCTGCCCACAAAACCGCATGTTATATTTACCACTGCATATAGCGAATATGCCCTCAAAGGTTATGAATATAATATTGTTGATTATTTGCTCAAACCATATTCTTTTGATCGATTTTTGAAAGCGGTTCAGAAATTACAACCTTTGTTTGGAGCAAATCAAAATGCAGGAATATCTGATAGTTATATCTTTTTAAAGACAGATTACAAGATCGTTAAAGTTGAAAATAGCGAAATTTTATACATAGAAGGCATGAGAGATTATCGTTGCGTTAGCACAGCGAAATCTAAAATTTTAACCCAAACTACCTTTACCGAATTATGTTCTCTGCTTCCAGTAAATATGTTTGTGCGTGTTCATAAATCTTGGGTTGTTTCTATATCAAAGATTACCTCAATAGAACATCATCGTATTTATATTGCTGATAAAATTATTCCTATTGGTGATACCTATAAAGAGGCTTTTTATCAGCACATTAGTCAAAAATAAGGAGTCTTTTAAGGCGCGAGCTACAAACTCACGCCATCTAGGGACTGTTTTTTATTTTTTAAACTCTACTATTCCTTGTTTTAGAAAATCTATATATCCGTCTATATTTAAATCAAATACTCTGGGAGTTAATAGCATTTTTTCATTGTGATCAAGTATTACATAGTAAGGTTGTGAATTGGTTCCAAAGCGAGTGGCCTGAAAATGACTCCATTTATTCCCTATGGTTTTCACTTTCTTGGTTCTTTCTCCTATATTCCATATAAACTGTTCGTTTTCTGGTAGTTCTAGGTTATCATCAACATAGAGCGATATTAACACATAATCATTTTCTAGAAGAGATAAAACTCTACTATCAGACCATACTTTTACTTCCATATTTCTACAATTCACACATCCCCAGCCGGTGAAATCTATAAGTATTGGTTTGTTCACTTGTTTGGCATATTCCAAACCTTCTTCATAATCGAAAAAGCAATTTAAGTTGTGCGGACAATGGAAGGTTTCGCTAAATTTCTTTTTAGAAATAACATTTTCACTGCTTTTATTTGTGTTTGAAGATTGCAATGAGCGGGTAAACAAATCAAAATCTTGCGTGTGTTGAGGTGGAGAGAAAGCCGAAATTGCTTTAAGCGGAGCTCCCCAAAGTCCGGGAATCATATATAACGCAAACGAAAGTGAAGCAATAGCAAAAAAAAGTCTCGGTACAGAAATATATTTAAGGTCGGAGTCGTGAGCAAACTTCAGTTTTCCCAACAAATAGAATCCGAGGAGTGCAAATATTACAATCCAAAGTACTAAGAATGTTTCTCTTGGCAAAATACCCCAATGTGCCACCAAATCGGCAGTAGATAGAAATTTAAGAGCCAAAGCCAATTCTAAGAATCCTAAAACCACTTTTACTGAATTAAGCCATCCACCGGATTTTGGCAAAGAGTTGAGCCACGACGGAAATAAAGCAAATAATGTAAATGGTAATGCCAATGCAATAGCAAACCCTGCCATGCCTACAATAGGGCCTGTTTTGCTGCCCGAAACGGTTGCTTCTACCAGCAAGGTGCCAATTATTGGACCTGTACATGAGAATGAAACGATTGCTAAGGTAAATGCCATGAACAAAATAGAAATAAACCCGGTTGAACTGTCGGCTTTTTTATCGAAATAATTTGCCCATGAAGTAGGTAGTTGAATTTCAAATGCTCCTAAGAATGAAATTGCAAAAACTACCAGCAATAAGAAAAATACGATGTTGAATATTGGATTTGTCGAAAGTGCATTCAACGAATCCGGTCCCCAAATTGAAGACACTAAAATGCCTAAAATGAGATATATAGCAATAATTGAAAAGCCATAAATTAATGCATCTCTAACTCCTTTTCCTTTTTCTTTTTTTAGGAAGAAGCTCACCGTCATAGGGATCATTGGAAATACACAGGGGGTCAATAATGCTATTAAACCACCAAGAAAACCAGCAGTGAAAATAATTATTAAGCTTTTATTTGCAGTGTTTGTAGATTCTGTTTTAGCAGTTTCAATATTTGAATCAGAACTGGTTGTTGTTGTTAAATCTGTTGGGGTTGTTGCAGTAACTTTATTAGTATCGGTCATTGATGTAGCAACAGTTATTGCAGCGCTATCGTTGCTTTTCTGATTTGTTTCAGTGTTTTTAGTTGCACCATCATAAGCATTTATTGCAATTGCAAACTCAACTCTATCGGGCGGCAGACATTTACTATCGTCGCAAATCATAAATTCTATAGCACCGTTGAGTGTTTGTTTCTTACTGCTTGAGGGTTTAAGTATTTGTCTGAAATGGGCTTTGTCTGCAAAATAATTGAGCTGCATGGCAAATGCCTCGTCATAAACAGATATTGGTTTTGTAACAGCAAAAAGCGGTTTTGTGGTTTTATAAATCAGGCTGTCATTTAAAGTTACATTGGTAGCAATAGGTCCGCCAGCCGGAATATTTGCATCATACAAGTGCCAAGGTTTGTCTATTGCGGCTTTGTAGTCTATTTGAACTTCTGTTTCAGATATCCATTTGTGCGAATAGGTCCATTTCACAAAATCGCCCGAGAATTGTAGTTGTGCCGATAGTGAACCATAAATCATTAACACAACCAAAAAAGATAAAAACTGTTTCATAAATGCACTTCTTTTTTTATTAATACAATATTATATTAACTACAATTGATGAATATTATTATGCTCTAAAACAAATGTCTCCAAAAAACTTACAACTTTTATAGAACTTCAATAGTACTATAAAAGCTTTTGCAAAAGGAATAAGAGAATATAATAATAATTATTCATTCAACTTTTAAAATATATCATTCAATCAATTATACAAATATGAAATTATTTATCTAAAAAGTATGTGATAAAAGTAACATTCAAAAAAAAATAAATTACTTTATATCGTTCAATAAAAATTAATAAATTGCATCACGAAACTCATTAATTATTTATGGCTCTTAAAAACTACGTTATTCTATTCATATTAGCAATGAGCCTCAGTTCTATAGCTCAAAGGGAATTGCTTAATTTTAGTCAGTATAATGTTAATAATGGTCTGTCTGAAAATATCATCAATTGCATAAATCAAGATAAACAAGGATTTATATGGATAGGCACTCAGAATGGGTTGAATCGTTTTGATGGTTATGAGTTTAAAGTGTTTAAGCATAATCCGTTAGATGAGAATACGTTGCGTAATAATAATATTAAAGCTTTATTGATTGATAATGAGGGTTATTTGTGGGTGGCTACCTCTGGTGGTGGAATTTCAAGGTACAATCATAAAACAGATTGCTTTGAAAATCACTGTTTTTTTAAAACACAAACAAATTCAGAAAAATGTAATGTTTATACAATTGTTGAAGATAAAACAGGCTCTTTCTGGATTGGTACGTATGGTGAGGGTTTATATAAATTTAATCCTAAAAGCAAGAAGACTGTTTCGTATAATACTACAGGGTCTACAAATAAAATAAGTGGTAATTCAATTCGTTCACTGTGTGTTACTAAAAGTAATACTTTATTTGTTGGTTATGAAACCGGAAAGGTTGATGTTATTGATTTGAAAACAGGTAAAGTCACTAGTGTAGATAAATTGACTCATAATAATAATGCCATTATGCATATTATTGAAGATGCAAGTCAAAATATATGGATTGGAACCTATGGAGCTGGGTTTTCTATTTACAATCAAAAAAGAAAAACTCTTAAAAATTTCAATGTAAGTAATTCAAAATTAAACAATAATGTAGTTTGGAAGTTTTTTGTCAAAGATAATAATACAGTTTGGATTGCTACCCGTGGGGGAGGGATAAATATTTTCAACACGCTCACAGAAGATTTTAAAACAATAAGTTATAGTCCCGATATTACAAATGGAATTTCTAGTAATACTATTTTGGAAATATTCAAAGACGCTTCCGGAATATATTGGATTGGTACAGAAGACAAGGGTATAAACACATTAAATATCTTTAAACAAAATTTCAAAAAAATATCTCCTAAATATTTATTTCCTACGCTTACTTCAAATTCTGTTGAGTCTGTTTTTCTGACAAGAAACAGAGAAATATGGCTCGGACTAATGGGGAATGGAGTTGTATATTACAACCAAGAAAATGGTGACAAAGAAATTTTTACAACCCAAAATAGTAAACTCTCAAACAATAGTGTATTGTCCATAAATCAAGATATTGAAGGTAATATTTGGTTTGGAACCGATGGTAGTGGCGTTGATATTTACAATCCTAAAACAAAAACATTTAGAAATTTAAGCAATAAAACAAATGACTCTTCGAGTCTGAGCAATAACGCCGTGCATGTTTTGTTTCGAGATTCTAAAAATAATATGTGGCTTGGAACCTACGGAGGTGGGCTCTGTAAGTATAATAAAGAAACAGATAATTTCTCAATTTATACTCTAGACACTTCTGCAATGAACAATGTAGTACTTTCAATATTTGAGGATATTAGCAATAATATTTGGGTTGGTACCAATAATAAAGGATTGGCAAGACTTTCAAAAAACATGAAGTTTATTTATTCTGATTCTGGTGTTCAAGGAGAAAATAAACTAGATAATATGCTCATGAGTATCTATAGAAATGGTGACGACAGTCTTCTTTGGGTTGGTACCGGAGGTATGGGTATTCAATGTAAAGATATTTATAATAATTCAGTAATTAGTTTTACCGGAAATGAAGGATTATCTAACGATGTAGTGCTCGATATACTTCCTGATAAAAAGGGAGTGTTTTGGGTAAGTACAATTAATGGACTTAATAAATTTGACCCGGCAACAACATATTTTAAAAGTTTTGATACGGAAGACGGTTTGTTGAGCAACGTTTTTAATCACAATTCAAGCTTTTATGACTCATTGGGTTATATGTATTTTGGTGGAGATAATGGATTGAATATATTTCATCCGGATAGTATATCAATTTCAAATTTCACTCCGCCAATTCTTTTCACCCGACTACAAATAGGATATGAAGATGTTGTAATAAATTCGAAAACCAAAGGTGTAAATGTTCTAGAGCAGAGTATAAATACATCAACAGATATAGTTCTTTCTCATAGACATAACGTTATATCTATAGAGTTTGCTGCATTAGATTACAAATCTTCAAAGAAAATAAAGTATCAGTATAAATTAGAGGGACTGGATGAAAAATGGCATACCTGCAACGCAGATAGTCGAATTATTACTTATACTCAACTATCATCGGGCAATTATACGCTTAAGGTAAGATCTACCAATTCTGAAGGTGTTTGGTGCGATAATATAAAATCTTTGCACATAAAAGTAGAACCACCTTATTGGAAAAAATCTTGGTTCATTTTATTAGTTGCTCTACTTTTAATATTGTTTATTTATTTTTTGATAAAATATAATACCTATAAACTCAAAAAGAACAATAAGTTACTGGAAGAAAGAGTAGCTGAGAGAACCAAAGAACTTGCCGAACAAAGAGATGAAGTATTCAAGAAGACAGAACAAATATATTCGCAACAGGAAGAAATACTTGACCAGAAGCGACTTTTAGAAACAAAAAATATTGAGCTTGAAAAGTTTAATTTAGCTGCAAGCAAGGCAGATAGTTCTATTGCCATTCTTAATAAATCTGGTTTTATAGAATGGGCTAACGAATGTTTCTACAAAAATTTCGATTTTCCTTTTGATGTTTTGAAAAAAGAGCCGGTTAATTTTGTTATTCAGATGAGTAACGAAGTGTTGTATGATAATTTTAAAACCTGTATAGAGAATAAAGTAAGCAGTAGTTTTGAGTTTGATTATAAAGATAAGTTTAATAAAAGAATTTTCACTTTGACTTCTGTAACGCCTGTTCTTAGTAGGTTGCTAGATATTGAGACAATCGTTTTGGTTATAACTGATATTACTAAACAGAAAGTCACAGAACAGCAAATTCTCATACAGAAAGATCAGATTACCAAACAGCATCATGAGTTGCAAATACACCGCGATAATCTTGAAAAACTGGTAGAAGAGAGGACAGGTGCATTGAGAGATGCATTGATTAGAGCCGAAGAGTCTGATAGACTTAAAACCTCATTTTTGGCTAATATATCGCATGAAATTAGAACTCCTATGAATTCAATAATAGGATTTTCTGAGTTACTTTCTTTGCCTGGAATATCGGAAGAAAAGCGCAAACGTTATTTAGAGATGATTTCTAGCAATGGTGAAGCACTTGTAAGATTGATTGATGATATAATAGACCTATCGCAAATAGAAACGGGTCAAATACAATTTAAAAAACAGCCTTTTTCTATTTATAGCAGGTGCGAAATTATGCTTTCTCATTTAAATACTTTGGTGCTTAAATCGGGTAAATCAATTGCAACAAAATTTAAAGTAAGTGAATTTGATAAAAATATTTTGCTTTATTCTGATGCTTTTAGAATAGAACAAGTCTTGTTGAATTTGTTAAATAATGCTGTAAAATATACAGATAAGGGAGATTTCTTTGGTTTTGAATTAATAGGTGAGGGCGAGAATAAATATATACGTTTCTTCTGTTCCGATACCGGTATTGGGTTGCAACCGGAACAAATACCGCTAGTATTTAAGCGATTTACAAAAATTGAAGATAGAAAAGGAATCATTTATAGAGGTGCCGGATTAGGACTTTCTATCTCCAAACATATTGCAGAATTGCTTGATGGCGAAATGTGGGTTGATTCGGAATATGGTAAAGGCTCTGAGTTTTACTTTACTATTCCTTACAAAGAAATAATTGTGGAAGAAAGTTTTTATAAGTTCGATTTTTCAGCATTTAAAATCTTGATAGTTGATGATGAGCCTGTAAATGTTACTTTAATGAGTTCTGTTTTGACTATTACTAATGCACAACTATTTACTGCTTCAAACGGACAAGAGGCTATTGACCAGTATTACGCTGCAAAGCCCGATTTGATTTTGATGGATATAAAAATGCCTATAAAAGATGGGTATGAAGCTACTAAGGAAATAAGACAAGACAGTACTATCGTGCCAATTATTGCGGTTACTGCATATTCTATGCAAAGTGAAAAGGAAAAGATAATTTCTGCCGGATTTACTAATCTTATTCTAAAACCTGTGAATCAGAAAAATCTGCTTTTTGAAATTTCCAAGTTGTTAAATAAAGATAATGACAGCAATGAGTAAGATTAAAGATAAAATTACATACAAAGAGGCAATGAGTGAAATAAAAATCACTGTTGCTAAAATTGAGTCTGAGGAGATTGAAATTGATGAATTAAGTACTCATGTTCAGCGTGTTGGTGAGCTTATAAAAATATGTAAGAAGAAACTGTACGAAACCGAAAATGATGTGATGGCTATTCTAAATGAAATACAGACCGATAATCAGGCTTAAATTTCTCATATTTTGTAACAGGAGTGAAATCTGTACAGCAACTATTAAATACATCAAATAGCTTTGTTTTCGGTCTGGAATTGCTCAAGACCGGTAGCAAAAAACAGCAGTTACTGTTTAGTCAAATTGAACAGTATGAAATATTGTTTTCACCAATAATTTGTATTAACGATATTGTTAGTTTAGAAACAATATCATAATAGAAAAATCGGTATTAATGTTTCAATTGCATATCAGACTCTGATATATGTGTTAGCCACCATTCTATAATTTCTGCAAGAAACGTGTTTGTTATTTTGGTATTTCCTGCATTGAAATCTTTTTGAAAGGTATTAAGCTTCATTAAGAAGGCGTTATGCTGTTCTCTATGAGTTTCGTAGAGTTCTTTCTTTTTAGATTTTATATGCTTTTCTTCGGCAGCAAAATGATATTCGGTATAGTCAATTAATCCTTTCAGATAACCTTTTATGTTTTTCTTAGCTCGGTTTTCAGTATGTGAGTCGATAATCTGATTAATTAAGTCAAATAATATTTTGTGTTGGTCGTCTATGAAATCAAGATTCACCGCTAAAGCATCGCTCCATTCCATAGGTAGTATGAGTTCAGCTTCTAAATTATTTGACTCTATAACAGGAGCGCTTTCTTTTGCAACTTTAAATTCATTTACATACTTACAATCTTCTGTAGATATGTGCATATTGAACCATTCATATATCTTTATGTAGAAGGCATATAAATTTTTCTCATCACCTGCATTATGCGCTTTTTCAAAATCGTCAAAAGCATCTAAAATGTCTCTGTGTAGTAATTTATGTAACTCTTTTTCACTGAAGTTATATTCAGTGAATTGTTTTTCTTCCGATTTGAAATTAATTAAAATTGATTCGAAAAGTTGAGCGTGTAGATTTTTTATATTCTTAAACTCATTATCAGCAAAGCATTTATGAGAAATTTCTGAAAGAAGAGTGAAAATGTTTTTATGCTGTTGGTCAAACTCAGAGTGATTTAAGAGTAGGTTGTCATTCCAAGTTATTACTGTTTCTGGTATTGTATTGGTTTCTGGTATTGTATCAGTTACTGTTTCTGTAATATTTACTGTTTCTGGTATTGAAGTGTTTTTAGATTTTGTTTCAGTGCGTTCTTCAGGAATATTGTCGCTATAAGGATCCTCAATCATGGATTGATTCAAATTAGCAGGTCGATCGTGTTCTATATCAAAATCATCACCTACAGCTTCATCTGTATGTATTTCATTTGTTTCAAAATCTGAAATATCATCGTCTTCAAAATCGTTATGTGGAGGTACGTTATTTGGAACTAGGTTGTTAAGTAATGATGGGTCTATACCATTTTGCGGATAGGTAATTACATTTATTTTCGAAATATCTCCATAGGTATCGAATATTGGAATGTAAAGTTCGTGTAATATAATTGGCTGTAGCGATTTTAATATATATACAATATCTCGTTCTTCTTTATTACCATTGGCAATATGATTCCAAAAGTTGAAGTATTCTTTGTCGTTTTTGAAGCTGTTTTTAACCAGTTCTTTGTGCATTAAATCGTAAATACTTTTTGCGCTTATGCCAATTGAACTGGTATAAATTGAATTTGCCGACAAGAAATCGCCTTCCAAATTTACGGTATAAACACCAAACGACTGACTTATTTCATTAAAGATGCCTTCCATTTCTTTCGTTTTGGTAGCAGCTCCTTCTTGGGTAGCTTGCATTTCTTCTAGGTTCTGTCTCATTTCTTCTTCTTGTTGAGACAGTCTCTCGGCTTGCTGTTTTGATTCGGATAGTAATTGAGCTGTGCGTACGTTTACTTTTACACTTGATATTGTAGATGCAATACTTTCGCTGACTTTTTTTACAAAGTCAATTTTATAATCTTCAATTTCTTTAAATGCTGCTAATTCTATTACTCCATATACCTCATTATTGTAAATGAGTGGTGAGAGTAATATACTTACCGGTTTTGAAGTACCTAGACCTGATGCTATTTCAATGTAATCTGAGGGTAATTCAGTGAGATACAGGCATTGTCTTTCTTGAGCACATCTTCCAATTAATCCTTCTGAAAATTCTAGTTCTTTGGTCACAAATTTTCTACGATCTAGTGCATATGCTGCTTCAAGGTTGAAGTATTTTGCATTGTCCTTTTCATACATTACAAACATACCTCCAATATTTGCATCAATATATTCAATAAGATTAATAAGTATGTTGTATGATAGGTCGGCTATATTGTTGTTGTTTGAACGAAGTATTTCTCCAAATTTAGCAATGCCTTCGGTTGCCCATCTTCTTATGTTGTCTTCTTGATTTCTTTTTTCAGATTCTGTAGATGCGTCTACCAAGGTGTTTTTTAAAACGGTTAATGTTTCACTTAACACATCAAACTCTCCGTTGTGTTCAAAATTATCGGTTAGGTTGCCTTTTGATATGTTTTTGATGTATTCAACGGCTCCTTTTATATGTAGTGCAAAACCATTGAAATGTGTTCCTATCTGACCTATTTCATCGTTCATGCTGTTTTTAAATGCAGCATTATAATTTCCCGACGACACTTCTTTAACGTAAGCCATTTGTCGTTTGAGCCTGTTGATGATAAGCTTGTTTATGATAAACAAACAGAATAAAACAAAAAATGCCATTACTAAGAATAGAATAATTACAAATAAATCGCGAGAATTGTTTAATTCAATGATGAGTTTTTCGTGGTATTCATAAATTTCCGAATTTAATTTCAAAAACTTATCATTGGTTCTCTCAAGAGAGCGCACTGCGTTTTTTACTTCGGTAGTAAGGGGTTTTGAGGCATCTTCTACAACATACTCGCCCGAAACATCTATGAAACCTGTAGCCATTTCGCTACCACCAATAAAGGTTTCTTCATCTATTATTGATTCCGTGTTTTCTTTTATTGAAAACCAAAGTTTTTCCAGTTTAGAGAGTTTTATTTTTGAAATATCGTCAAGAGCTTTTATTTTATTAGAATAGAAATCGTTATTAAGCACTCCGCCGTTTTTCAATAGGTAAAGATTTTTTTCATATAACTGTTTGGCTCTCTCAAGGTTTATTTTAGACGATTCTACTTCTCTCAAAACAAATTCGCTATACATAATAATTTGTTGCGATTGAAACATCATCTCAGAAAGTATTAATGTTTTGGCATGAGTATCGTCAATTTTTTCTTTGTAGGAGAAGTATTGTGTTGTATTAATAAAAGCAATTATGAGTAATATCACAAAAATAACACTGAACTTTATTAACAGTGAAGTGTCGTTTAGTTTTCTAATAAATGATAATAGCTTCATTGGTACTATTTATTAAAATGATTGTTTTCTATACTGAAAATTGATAAAACTATGACAAAGTGATATGTTTTAAAATCAAATTAGTGTCTTGTTTTTATTGCTTAACCAAATATATGTAAATAAAGTATTTTACCAAAAATATTTTGTACATATAAGATAAAGATACATATCATTGAAAAGAATGATGCTTGTCTTTTATGTGTTTTTCAGGAAATAGTTACTTTCAATCCGTCAAATGCAAAAAATATATTATCGGGTAGCGAGTTTTCTATTTCTTTATACCTACCCATAGAATGACTTATATGGGTAAGATAAGCTCTTTGGGGCTTCACTTTATCTATAACCTCTAGTGCTTGTTCTAAACTAAAGTGAGAATAGTGTTTTTCAGGCATTAGTGCATTCACAGTGAGTACATCTAGATTTTGAAGTTTCTCCAGTTCTTTGTCTTCAATAAATGAAGCATCGGTAATATATGCCATATTCTCAATCCGAAAGCCCAGTATAGGGAGCGTTTTATGCATTATTCTGATTGGAACGACCGTAATATCATCAATAAGAAAGGGATTTTCTGTTATGTTTATAAGGTTCATTTGAGGTGCACCTGGATAGGGTTGTTCATCAAATACATATTCAAATTCTTTTTTAAGTCTAGCTTCTACGTTTTTTTCTAAATAGATATTCATAGCTTTATTTTTTCTAAAGTTATATGGTCGTATATCATCTAGTCCGGCTACATGGTCTTTGTGTTCGTGGGTAAGAATAATTGCGTCGAGACTAACAATTTTTTCTCTAAGCATTTGTTGTCTAAAATCTGGCCCAGCATCAAAGACTATCGTCTTGTTTTTGTATTTCAACACTGCCGATGTTCGCAGTCTCTTGTCTCTACTATCATTTGAGTGGCAAGTAGAGCAGGTGCAAGTAATAACCGGTACGCCTTGCGATGTGCCGGTTCCTAAGAATATAAGTTCCACGTTCTTGTGTTTATTTTTTTACTAATTCCGGATATACTATTCTTGCATGGTAAATACTCATAAGTTTTTCTACAAAGGCTATTCGCAATATTGTAAGATCTTTGAAAGTTATTTCCACATCGTCAAGTTGTCGTTCATCTATAATTCGGTCTATAATGCTATTTACTAATTTGCTTAATGTTTGTTGAGAATAATCGGTCAAACTTCGTGCAGCTGCTTCAATAGAGTCAGACATCATCATTACAGCAAGCTCTTTTGTGTGAGGTTTGTATGCCGGATATTTGAAGTTTTCTTCGTTTATTTGTTCGTCCTTGTGCTGTGTTTGGTATGCGTGCAAAAAGTAACGTACTTTTGAAGTTCCATGATGAGTCATAATAAAGTCAATTATTTCTTGTGGTAATTTTGCTTTTCTAGCTTTTTTCTCACCCAGCAACACATGGTTAATTATAAGTTTAGCACTCTCTTCGGGTTCTAACTGTGAGTGTGGATTATCGTTGTTTTTCTGATTTTCTGTAAAATACATTGCGTTTTCAGCCTTTCCAATATCGTGATACAGTGCGCCAACTTTAGCAAGAAGGGTTTTGCCTTTGATTTTTGAAACCGCAAATTCTACCAGATTAGAAACCATAAGCGAGTGCTGGAATGTGCCTGGTGCCTTTTCCGAAAGTTCTCTTAATAATGGGTTGTTTGTGTCTGATAATTCTATGAGGGTAAGGTCTGACACGTAGCCGAATAATTTCTCAAATATATAGATAAACGGATAGACGGTGAGTAATAGCAAGCTATTCCAACCAAACCAAATAAAATGTTCGTAATTTATTGCTTTTAAACTTCCCTCTTGCATGAGTGCTATTCCCAGATATACTATTGAATATGTGGCTAGTGATATCAAAGCAGTCCAGAATAGTGAGCTTCTTTTGTAATTGTTTCGTATGGAATACATAGCAATTACTCCGGTTACAATATTTATAAATGCAAACTCAAAACTATTGGGAGCTAAGAATGCTATTATTAGTATTGAAACTATATAGGTGAATATTGCAACTCGGTGATTGAAAAATGTTTTTATTAATATAGGAATTACTATGAATGGAACTATATATATGCTCAGTTGGCTAAATCTGCTAATTACACTTGCTAGAGCGACAAAAAACACAACAACCAACAAAATAAAAGAAGTGCTTTTATTGTTGGATAGTATTTCCATTTGATTGTTGTAAATAAAAAGTGTGAGTAGTAGAAATAGGAAAAGTAATAAAATAATTTGCCCTATGTAGATAAAATACAATTCTTTATCTTTAATGTTTGACATTTCGTATTCTTTTTTTAATGAATACAGCATGTGATATATTGCATCGTCTACAATTTCGCCGTTTGACACTATTTTTGTTCCACTTGCTATCATGCCCCTTGCTTGAGATAAGGCTTGTATCATTTTAGCTTCTTGGTCTTTGGAGAAAACTTTGTCGTATCTTATGTTTGGCGTTATAAAGGCTCTAAGCGGTACGTTTTTCTGCAAGGTAAGATAGTTGGAATCTTTAAGGGCATTGCTTGAAATTATTTCGGCTATTTCTACTTTTGCTGCAGTAATGGAGTAGAGGCGGTCAACTCTAATTTCATCAACAAATTTATTTCTAATGAGGTTTATTTTGCCCAGTTCGCCAATTTTATCGTTGTTGTCAATTATTCCTTGGGTGTATATATTATGTAGTATTTTCAATCCAAAGGTGTAGTATTTATATTCTGAAAAAGAACTGTCGGTTTGTTCAATTATGGTTTTGTTGTTTGCATTTATATAGGTGTAAAATGCGATTGTGAATTTTTCTTTCTGTTTTAGATAAATATCGTTATGTAACCTGAAATAATTTACGAAGTTCGACTTTAAGCTATCTCTTTCTTTTTGCAATTCATCGCTTGTTTTGTAAAGAGCAAAATCGAAGGGAGCAAATAAATCATCGTGCATCCAGAGTTTCCCTTTCTGAAATTCTAGTTTGAATTTTCTCTCTGCCGGAAGTAAAAGCGTAATAATTCCTATGACCAAAACCAGTAGAAGTACGGCAATGATTCTTTGAAAATTTGCTTTGAATAATGTATTTTGTTTATTCATAAAAATTTGTGAATAGATAAATGTTTTAGTTGCACTATTTTTTTACCAAATAAGTATTTAAAGTAGTGTTTATTAAAGTATAGTTTGCAAAGATATTACGATATTTTTTCGGAAATTTTTATTTTGCTGTTTTTTTTATTGGTAATATGAATTATTGGCCAAATATTTAATGTGGGTTTAATTATCACGGCGCAATACCACGATTTACTGTATGAGTCTTTCTTGTAATTATCATTGAAATTAAATCATTTGAATCCAACCTATTTATATTTTTTTGTAATAATCACATAAAATCTCATTCTATAAATTGAACTTGATAATTTTTGTATTGCTCTGACCGGAATTTCGACACTGGCTTCCTTCTGATTCTATATAGCGCCGTCCAACCTTCTATTGAGCAAAAGGTTGGTAGCAGATAGCACCAATAACGGACTTAAACCATTCATTATGCTTGGCACAAAAAAACCTACTCTATAATATCATAAAGTAGGTTCAGTATAAAAACAAAAAAAACAAATATATCCTTACATCAAATATTCTAGAGCTTTCGTTATTCTTTCTATTGCTTTAACCAACATCTCATCTGATGCGGCAAAAGAAATACGTAAACAATCAGGATGTCCAAATCCCTCTCCGCCAACTGTTGCCACATGTGCTTTTTCAAGCAAATACAGACTCAAATCGTTGGCATTTTTAATTTCCAAACCATCTATTTTCTTATCTAAAAAGGCTGATATATTAGTAAACATATAAAACGCCCCCTCCGGTTTATTCAATTTTAGACCTTTTATTTTCGAAAGTCCATCATAAACCAAATCTCGTCTTCTTAAAAATGCTTTGCACATCATTTCAGGGTACTCTAAGCTGCCATTTATAGCAGCTACAGAAGCTTTCTGAGCAATAGAACATGCACCAGAAGTATATTGACCTTGCAATTTATCGCAAGCTTTTGCAATCCACTCTGGTGCGGCAATATAACCAATACGCCATCCGGTCATTGCATATCCTTTTGACACACCATTTACAATAATGGTTTGATTCTTAACCTCTGGAAATTGTGCTATGCTTTCATGCTTTCCGCTAAAATTTATATATTCATAAATCTCATCAGAAAGTATAAGTATTTGAGGGTTTTTTGCCAACACTTCGGCTATAGCCTTTAATTCAGCCTTACTATAAACGGTTCCTGCCGGATTTGAAGGCGAACTGAATACAAACATTCTAGTTCGTCTAGATATTGCTTTACTCAGTTCCTCGGCGGTGATTTTAAAATCATCTTCTATCGTTGTGCGTAAATACACCGGTTTACTTTCTGCTAGTTTTATAGCTTCGGGGTAACTCACCCAGTATGGAGTAGGTATCAAAACCTCATCGCCGGGATTTAGTACACTGAGAAACACATTGGTAATAGATTGTTTAGCTCCACAAGAAACCACAATTTGTTTCTGATTATAATCTAAATTATTATCGCGCTTTAGTTTATTAACTATTGCTTTTGTAAGATCATCGAAACCGGAAACGGGTGTGTAAAAAGAAAAATTATCGTCTATCGCTTTTTTTGCTGCTTCTTTTACGTGATCTGGTGTATGAAAATCAGGTTCACCCACACTAAGGTTGATAACATCAACCCCTTTTGATTTCAACTCTCTGCTTTTTTGCGCCATTGCCAAAGTTTGAGATGCTGCTAATGCTGCAAGTCTCTTTGATTCTGTTTCCATCTTTATCCTATTAAAAAACGGGCAAAGATAGTATTTTTAACAAATCAGCCTACATATTTACTAATTATACTTTTGGTAAAAGCTTATTCTTTCCACTCCAACTTACAATTCTCTGTAGCTAACACAAGATAAGCTTTCCCAGGTTCTATTTCGGTTATACTATTTAGTGGATTTCCAAATTCATAAAACCCATCAAAATTTTTAATTGTAGTAATTTTTTGACTTATTGCAGTAAACACGGTTTCAATAGTTTGAGTTTTAGAAGTAGGCACTCCAATAAGATTCCATCCCTTAGTAAGATTCTGAACCATTGGCAATTCTACTAAACTACCTACTACAGTTAAATCGGCATCGGCAGTAAGTTTAATTAAATAACCGCTACCACTGTTTATGGTTTTTATAGATTGAAATACCGCTGCTTGGTTGCTGCTATAGAACCCATCAAAGTTTTTCAGTGTCTCAAAATTACTATTCAAAGCACCAAAAACAGCATCAACAGCGGCATTTACCGGATTTATTTGCAAAGAGATTAAATTCCAACCTTTTTTCAACTGCAAATTCTGGCTTTGCAGATTCTGTTGTGGCAATATCTTGATAATAAGAGGACGCTCAGAAACTTGTATTTTTACTGATGCTACATTATTATAAGTAAAAAGGGTATCGCCATCAATATCATTATTAACAAAATCAATAACTTGCGCTTGCTCCATTGCCGCATCAAAGCTTAGAGTATAATTGGCAACGGTTGTTCCGTTTGCAGTTGGACACCATGCTACATAAGCTTGTTTGGTATTATCTTCATTCCTAAATCGATAAAGAAGCACATTTTCGTTACCACTGTTTATTTCGGCATCGAAAAACATATCGCCCAACTGTTTTCTGAGCGTTGAGACATAGTACCAACTATCTTTTTTTGCCCACGAACCTTTAACATTGGTAAGTCCGGAGGTGCTGTATTTTGTGGCATCGGTTACGTCAACATCTCTAGACATGTACATTGCAGCGCGGTCTATACCTGCCGCAGCAATTTCTAAGTAACTTCTTACCAACCACATAGCCTGAACCTGATACGAGGTATAACTACCATAAGCAGAAGCTCTTTGAACAGATTGCACATGAGTATCGTAACCAAATTCTGTAAGCCATAACTCTTGAAGTGGCAGAAATGTATCTCTAAACGCAACGAGCTTTTTCATTCTAAACTTCAAACTATCAGCTTCCGGATGTATGCCTTTGGTTGAGCTTCCTTGTCCGCCATTGTCATTACTGTAATGATGGAAATTCAGTACATCGGCAGGAAAAGAGCCGTCTCTATTGAATTTTGACCAAAAAACCATACTCTCTATATATTCTAAATCTGTTTTTGCCAAACCAGACATTACAAGCTTTGTATTAGCATCGGCAGTTTTGAGTCCATAGCCCATGCCCAATTCACCTTTATGTCCATCATAATCGGCACTAGACATTGCAGCATATTCAAACGGCGACCACCATCCATTTTTACCCTCCCACCAACGGTCTTGCTCATTCCAATTCTCATAATAGGTAATATAACCAAGACCCGATTTTGCTTCCTGACCGCTGTTAAGCAAGAGCAATGAATGATCTACCGGAGTTGTTCCATAGCGAGCCGCATACTGAAACATAAGCTGCGCATGTTCCTTGTACGAAAGCGGATTGGTCGAATCTTCATCTAAATAGAGCGGTTTTTCTCTACCGGGAGCGCCATGAAAATCGACCGTATTTTGCAAACACGGACAAACGGTAACTCCAGCAGCTTTAAGCTTTTGATAATAATTATCAAAATCCCAAAAGCCACTCCATCTATTAAATTCAAATGTATTTGCAGCCACTTCAGTAAACGACCAATTATGATATTCTCTTAGAAATCCGCCAACGGCAAGCACATCAACAGGGTCGTCAATAAAGCCATTTAAGCCAACAAAATCTTTCATTAAAGCCTTCGGTCTGTTTACAGGAATTACCACATCGGTATTCACTTGCTTCAAAACACCATAAATAAAAATCTCTTCTGGCACAACGTTCTTTTCCCAAATTGTAAGCATTACATATCTGGTGGATATAGAAACCTCCATGTTTTTCCACTTTTGATACTGATCCTGATTGTAGGTAGAGAGGGTATCCCATTTGAAGGGTGTACCTCCATAAAACTCTATTTTCCCCGAACCGTTTGAATCAAATAGCAATATGTTTGACAATTGATATTCATGCTTAAGATCAATAACTACCGATACCGGATAGTTCCAAGC
Organism: Bacteroidales bacterium; assembly: GCA_016714605.1. Lineage (GTDB taxonomy): Bacteria > Bacteroidota > Bacteroidia > Bacteroidales > UBA1715 > JADKDL01. The sequence goes on from JADKDL010000020.1 coordinate 61,531, forward strand.
CGTATATCCGGGTTGCCATTTGGTTACCGGATTACTAACCGTTTGATTTAGTGGATCGCCAACAGACTCCTGTTCATCAACCAACAAATCGGCATTGCCCCATGTCGAGATATTTATAATATTCTCTGCACTAAGCTGTATTTTCTGTTGGGCAAAAACTGTAGTAGATATTATTATTAAAGATAAAAGCGATAGCAGTTTTTTCATAAAGTGTTCGTTTTAAGATTTTTGTAGAGTCAATTCACATTGAGAAAATTCATGAATTTTCTCTACTATTAAACCATGCTTTTGAATAGGCAACATCGGCAGCAATTTCGTCTTTTAGAGTAATTATTGAATCGAACTTCTTTTCGTCTCTAATTCGTGTTTTAAAAACCAGTGTTAATTTCCTATCATAAATATCTTCGTTGAAATTGAAAATATATGCTTCTATGGTATGTCTTTTTTCAAAAACCTCAATCGTTGGATTTGTACCAACACTGGCAACCCCTTGATATGTTTTACCATCAAGCTTAATATCAACCACATAAACGCCACTACCGGGTATAAGTTTTAGGTTACTGTCTACTTCTATATTTGCAGTCGGATAGCCAATCTTGCGACCAATTTGTCTGCCTTTTACCACTTTCCCGTTTAGGAAATATTCGTACGACAAAAATTTATTTGCATGATCTATATTTCCTTGTTCTATAGACTCTCTTGTTTTGGTTGAACTTATGTTTATATGGTTCAAATCGAAAGGTGGAATTTCTTCCACATCGAAACCAAAAACAGCAGCCTGTTGACTAAGAAAAGCAAAGTCGCCCTCACCTTTATAGCCATACTTATGGTCATAGCCAACAACAATTTTTTTGGCACCAATTCTTTCTACCAATACCTCTTTTATATAATTATAAGGAGACATTCTAGAAAAATGCTCATCAAAGGTTTGAATAACTACCGATGACACTCCGGTAGTTTGCAACAATTGAATTTTCTCTTCAAGCGTTGTGATGAGCTTCAACGAAGTATGATCTTTCTCAAAAAAAACTCTAGGATGCGGCCAAAACGTTAATATAACCGACTCACCACCAATAGACTCAGCCAAGCTTGTAATTCGTTTGATAAGTTGCCTGTGCCCCAGATGCACCCCATCAAACATGCCTATTGTAACAACCGGATTTTTACCCGAATATGTTTGCAATTGTTCATATACTCTCATAGGGTAAATATAATAAAAACTATAAATAATGTGCTAATTTGCTAATAGCTTAATTTGTTAATGTGCGAAAGCTAAATATTTATTGAATCTACAATTTAAGATACATAATCCAATGTCGTTTAGTAAAGAATTCCATGCAATTAACCACTACCAGGGTTTACGGCAGCCCCGACAGTGGTTGAAAACCCTGTTGGTGGCTTAAGCAAACAAAATTGATACATGATCTTCAATATTTTAAGTTTCAATAACAACAATACTAATTATTCATTAATGCAAAAACAGGAATTTCTCGACCCTTGATTGAAGATTTAGAATTTCTAATGAACCGAGCTCCAACCTTTTCATAAAAACCCGTTGCAAACGGATCTACAAATATGAGACATTCCGGAATTGCGTTATCGTGCATAACGTTCAAAGTATGCTTAATCAATTCTGTACCAATACCCTTTTTATGATATTCAGGAAGAATAAAAACATGTTCGAGCCAAAACGCTTTTTCAACATAAACTTCTCCCGCCCAAAACGCTTCTTTATTTTCAACAATAGAATAAAATCCAACTACAATATTTTCAAATACAGCGACATAGACAATATTTGAAGTAATATACTCCTGCGTTATAGTCAATTCATCTTTCCAGATTTCATAATAACTTTCCGGATATTTCCAATGTCTTTTTGCAGCAAAAGCAATCTCGGTAAGTACCGAAGCTTCATGTAATTCTGCTTTTCTTATAGTGAGCATATTTTTTAGATTGATAATGCGAAATACCTGTTGAATGTTGATTCTTAAAGTTATGATAAGCGTTCTTTAAAGTTTTAAACAGGCTGAAAGCCTAGATTAATTCAGCCCGACGGCAACGCCTCGGGTGTAAAGAATCAAATACAACATCGCTCTGAAAGAGCAGCTTAATTCATATACTACTCTACCCTACCCTTTAAAAAATCTTCTCTCAGATTTGCAGGGAATTTTTCAATTGCATAACGAAGCATGGTTCTAGGCATAGTACGATAATGGTTTTTCAAAAATCGCATCTCGCTTTCCAAATGCCTGTTACCAATTTCGCGGAGCATCCAGCCTACCGCCTTATGAATAAGATCGTGCTTATGATGCAGCAGCAAATCGGCAATGATTAAAGCATCCTCATAATCATTCTTTTTTATATACCAGAAACAAGCAATCATTGCTATTCTATTCTCCCACAAACTATTGCTGGTAGTAAGCGAAAAAAGCAGACTTCGATCTTTATCTTCCAAATAAGCCCCAACAATATAATGCGCCGACGAATCGACCAAATCCCAATTGTTTATATAAGCAGTATTTCTCATATACAACTGAAATATAGCATCTTTAATTATGGCATATTGTTTCTTTTTAAACAACATAAGCAGCATGAACAAACAACATAAGCGTTGTTCATGAATAGGACTTTGCAGAATCTCCTCTAGTTCATCAATAGAAAGCAGCTCAGCATAGCGCTTAGCAATATCTCTCAGAACTGGCACATTAACGCCAATAAACACATCTCCCTCAGCATATTCACCCTTGCCGGTTTTAAAAAAACTAAAAAAGGGGCTGTCATTTAGATTTGACAGCCCCTTTTATGATAATGAATAAATCTAAACTATTTTTTAAGAACAATTCTTTCAGTAAATGGTTCTTTTAATGGATTAGTTACATTTATAAAATACACTCCATTAGCATTATTAGACAAATCTAATTTGATACTAGAATCAGTATTTTCTTCAATCATGATACTACGTCCATTTTCATCTACTACCTCAATACGTGAAGCTGGTACAAGACCTGCAATTGAAATAATTCCTGATGTTGGGTTTGGTGAGATGTTAATATTCACGAAATTGTATTTAAATTTATCTACATCATTATCAATAGACTCTGAAGAACTTTCTATGTTTGAATTATTAAAAGGCTCTGGTTTATTAGAACTATTCTGAAAATCTGATGGGAAAACATATTGTGTAGTTGAATCTGATTTAAACAGACTTGAAGATAATACAGTAATATCTTTACTCTGAGAAATTTTTTCACCGCAATTATTGCGTATAGTAATATCGGCTACATATACTCCTTCATAAGTAACACCCTCCCCACTCCATATTTTTATATACTCATCATCCGCTCCCATTAATCCAGCATTTCGATAAACAATATCTTGATTCCTTGACCAAATAATTACCTCATAGGAATTTGTATTTTTGCCAGAAATTATGTACCGACCATTAATTTCGGAACCATAAATAATAGCATTTACTGGACAATTTAATTCTATACCACACTCCTTATCACAATCAATAGCACCTACACTAGCATTCAATGACGAACCTATTTTCGCAGTAAAACCAGGTTTTAATACTATTAAACTACCTGCTTTCAATTCTAAATCTCCACCAGATTCAACAGAAAGACTTTTATTTACAGCTGGAACCGTTATTGTATTAAGAGCTACCTCCAATTTTTTATTTAATACGCTAGAATAGGATAGATTCGCTATGTCTGATAGATATGAATTGCAAGATATATGAGCATAAGTTGGAGAAAGACCTATAATAGCAGATTGATAAACAGTATAATCACTTTCATCTATACCACCAGGTGTAATATCGTTGAGTTGAAAATATCCATCCTTATAAATAGTCTCTCCCCACCCAAAATTAAAGTGAAAAATATGAGGTTCGTCAATATCATAGCCATCACAAACAAAATAATGAACATCGCCAAAATTACTAAAATCAATAACATCACCACCTCTATATAATACTGGTCTACCAACATTAATTTCTGTTCTTATAAGTTCTTTCCATGAGGTATAATCCCAATCATCTCTATCTTTAAGTTCAGCAGCTTGGTATCCAAAATCCTCTGATAGTGCCTCATGAAGATTAAATTGAGTTGTCCATGACCCAGTACACCAATAATGCATATTAGCAGCATCCGATCTACCAATATCTTTCAATAAATTAGCAATCTCTGTACCTTCACTTTCACTAGAACTATTTGTCAATTTATTAGGCATATTTCCCCAGTTATATGTTCTATAATCTGATTTATATGGCCATTGCCAATACCACATAATTTGACCAGCAGCAACGGCTCCACAACCTACAGAGTGCTTATCGCCACATAAATTACAATCTTCCACATCCTCCATAAATTTATTATAGGTTTGGTAAGGTGCACATCCACCATCATTATTTCCGGATTGTTTCCATCTAATCTCCCCCCTATCATCTGTATCTAAAATATTATTATTGAAACTACCTGATTTTAACATAGAAATTCCATTAGTATTTAAATACTTATCCCATTTAGTCCTTATTTCCTGATTATTTTTTGTTTCCTGGTTGGTTGTAGTTTTAAGTAGGGTGAGATTTTCAACTCTGCTTCTCGAATTTTTAATAAAATTTTTAATAACTGATGTTGAATCATTATCATATAAATTTCCATGAAGTCCATAAGCGAGAATTGGAGTTACTTGATCGTCTCCAGAAATTACAATCCAACCATCCTTATTGAAATTTATAATGTAAAATGCTATTTTTTCTCCTACTTTGTTTTCTTTAATATTTAAAATTTCATTGACTGCATTTGGCCGTTTCAATATCATAAAATTACGAGCTACCTCAATGGCCGTTTTTTTATTTACGGCTTTAGAAAACATTAAAAAAGATGACAGTAATAAAAGAATTAGTAAATAACTTTTTTTCATGGAATTATATGAATTAATTTGATTAATATTCTAATTAATTGATTTTTAAAATAAAAATTTTGTTGCAAATGTCTTTTCAGTTCTTATTTCTTTAAAACAATCCTTTCCGAATAAAACTTTTTTTGTGTTAATACATTTATAATATATATACCATTTTCCAATTCTGATAGATCTATATCTATTAAAGAATTTGAAGTCTTTTTTGAATACATTTACTTCCTTTAACATCAACAACTTCAACCAACGCATCGCCATTAATTCCGGAAATAGTTATCTTTCTTGAAGTTGGGTTTGGAGATATGTTTATTTCTACATCATCTAAATCAATTATGCCTTTATCTTTAATTACAGAATCAGAATCTTGACTGAGTTCATTTAAACTATTTTCCCCTGATTTTAAAGACCCACCGCAAAGCTGAATGTAAGCATTTAATACAGATCCATACTTTATAATAGTACCTTCTTTAAAAGTAATCTGATTCCCTGCGAGTAATGTTAATTGCGCACCAGAATTAACTTCGAAATTCTCTCCTTTTCCAGCAATCACTATATCATTTATCGCTTTAAACTTAACAATATCTTTATCTTCAAAGGTTTGAGAATATACTAGATTATAATTAGACCTACACCCAAGCCCATTTACCTCAAACGATGGATCACCTAAAAGATTATATTTCCGAATTTGTCTTTCTTGTAATGTTGTTGTATAACCTCCATGATAATTATTCACACCACTAACAGTTCCTTGTGCCAAATATGTTGAATTAAGAACACTTTTAATTACATCTTTAGACAATTTATTGTTTGAATAACTCTGACTAATTGTTGAAGAACCAAAATAACTAATTCCTTTAACTTTTAAATACCTCCTACCAAAACAAGAAAAAGACCCATATCTTTTTTCATATGTATTAGTCCAACAAGTAAATCCAAACCCCATAGGTCCAAACATGTCATTATCTCCTTCCTTATAGGGATCAAATTCAAAAGCAGACAAATTAAAACCACTTAACCATCCATTTCCACCATGTCCTCTATATATAAAAAAATTATACTTATCTGAAGCTATTGCATTTAAAACCTCTGTTCTTGAATCATTACAAATTTCACAAAAGTGATCAGTTGCATATCCGTTTGGTAATACAATTTCATCTTCAATTTCGGTCAAATTTTCTTCGAAGTAGTCTTCGGGACCTCCTGATATTAAAAGAGCATTTTCCCCAAGTTCATCAAGATGTGTTTCAGAATACATCAATCGTCTTGTTATACCTTTTAAATCATCATTTTCATCAACAAAAAATCTACCTATCAGAATATCCGGATAAAAATCATCTCCATCCAACAAAGTAAAGTCTAAATCTGTTGCTGGATGCTCACTATCTCCGTTATCTTGAAGATCTAAATTATCATCATACCACCCGAAATGTTCAATATGATCAGGCCCTCCTACAAGAAGCACAAAAACAGGTCTTGTATCTTTATTATCGTACTTAGATTTTATGTAATTGCGAATACCATATTTTTCAGTACCAGTTTCCCAAGTACTTACAAGTGTTACATCGTAACCTAAATTTCTCTTATAGCTAGCAAATTGTTGAATACCACCCCATAAATCTTTATGGGCAATAATAAGATATTTTACATTCTGTATTCCACTTATTCCACTTTTCAATTGACTTGGAGAATAATTAGTAAATATATTTTTCAAAAACTCTTGTGTAATATCATCTTCACTCACAATTGAATTAGTTCCACTTTTAAGAGTGCTATTCCCATTATGAGTAATTGTATATGTACAACTCTTAATTACCTGAATTGTTTTCGTTATTGGATTGTACTTAAATGGGAGAATTGAAAAATTAATTCCCTTCACCCCCATAATTGTAAATGGATTAGATAAATTATAATTACTTGAAAGACTCTGCCCGTTGCTTGAATAAAACACTTGATCTAATACAAATTTCTTGACTGTATCAGTTTCAAAAAAATCATTAAAAGGAAGAATTTTATTTTGAAGATAAATAGTTTGAGTCACAATATTAGAAACATACACATTAAATGTTGTAGCATCATCAGGTATTCTTAACTTAACTGAATACTGGGGCAATATTGGAAGACCAATTTTATTAATTTCTCCAAATTCAGGAAGTTCTATTTTTGAATAATTTTGATTAATTCCATATTCTTCAAAAATATTAACTTCATTTATTTTGTAACTTGGCAATGTGAAATTTATTTTATATTCACTATTTGTTTCAGAAATTGACGTAATGTTTTGAGCATTCATTTTCACAATACTTACAACGAATAGCATTACAGATATAATAAAAATATTTCTTTTCATAATTTTGTTATTTAATATCAATAAAAAAAACAGAAGAAAGAGCTTGCAACATTTTTTTTTAAATCACAAACACTTAAACTTTTTGAATAATAAAAAAACACCTATAAATATTTATTTATCATTAACATTTTAGAAGGAATAAAAGGGTATTTGAGGATTTATAGAATCAACCAATAAAAGACTATAAAGCGTACTCATTTCTTCTAATTAATAATTTTTAATCATGATCCATAAATACTATATATATATCTTAAAAATCAACAGAATATTAACAAAGTTGAATAAAATTCATCTATGTTAATTTATAATTAGTTTTTTAACAATAACTTTTTCACCAATTTTTAAAACAATAAAATAAACGCCTACCGATAAATCTGAAACAGATGTTTGAATATTAAAATTTCCCGACTCAAAATTTTCTCTATCCTGAATAACTCTTAATTCACAACCTAAAAAATTAACCAATGAAATTGACACTTCAGAATTTTGATATGTTTTAAACTCAATATTTAGCAAATCATTTGTTGGATTTGGAGAAATAGCTAAAAACAATGCATTCTCAGTCAAAACAGCCACATCATTTGAATAAGCACTAACATCATCAATTTGAACTTTTGCAAATTTTAAAGAAGTTGATCCACAATCTGTAATATTTTCTATCCCTCCATAAAATTCAGAGCCTTCAAAAGCAGAAAATCCTGTTTTTAAAATTATATTATCTCCTGCTTTAAAACACAAAGCCTTTCCTGTTGTGATATCAACGTCTCCTAAAGTTGAAATATCTTGTTTAGCCACAATATTAGAGTACGTGCCATTAGCAACATCACTTGATGAAACAATTACAGAATTTGCAGGTTGCATGAATGCTAAAGCAGTAGGTGCTTGTTCGTTCCATACTCGAGCCGTATTACATATAACTTCAGTACCAGTAGGAAAACCTCCATAAGAAACATTTGGATTTGACCAATTTTGAATTCTTATACAATCATTACATTCTTTTCCAGTAGCCATAATTGTTCTCCACAATTTATTGGGTGAAACATATCCATGGCCGTATGAAAACGGAGTAATTGAATTATCCACATTGAAATCATGTCTACATCCAATTAAATGCCCTATCTCATGACCAAAAGAATAATTTCCGGTTGCACAGAGATACGCTTTTACAACACAAAAAGCAGAACTTGACGAAGCTCCTACATAAGAAGCACCACAATAACGGGCGTCATTATTCATCAAAACGCAGATATCAGCAGAATATTTTTCTCTAAGACTATGTACTTCATCCATATAGCCATCACCATTTAAGGAAAACCTAACCCTGTCAATATCAATATCATGCTCTACATAATTTGTTTCTGCTATATAAACAAGTTCTATTTCATAATTAATAGCACTTCTTAAAAATGATTGATTCGTTTCTTCTATAGCAAGTAAAATAGTATTTCTTATATCACTAACAGATGCTTTAGCAGCTGGAGTAAATAGCACTAAAACTCTTATTTTACAACTATTATATTGTTCTTCTAATACCTCAGACTTGAATTGTATGGAATTAGTACTTATATTTGAATCATCAGAATTATTTGAATCATTCTCATAATGCTTTAACTGGCTTGTATTTACAGCTTCATTGGTCGTATTATCACACTTTTCTATTAACTTTGACTGATCCATCAAAACAATAGCATAATCATCTTTACCTATAGTTTCAATCCTATAAACAGCATTTCCATTAGTTATTGTACCTTGAATATCATCTTCTAGAATAGACATAACAATTGAGCCATTTTGGTTTTTATTTTTACCAGTAAAACAAAAACTCCTAATATCTCTAACATTTATTTTTTCTTTTTCTATGCTATACTCACTATCACCAAACTGCAAAATAAAATCCTCATTTCTTGAAAGTACTTCGAGGTTAATATTAACAAAATCAACAGATTTGTTAGCATTGCTTTTTTTTAGAATAGAAGTTGCTTTACTGTCTGATTTCAATATACTCTTTTTGTAAATCAACCTATTTTCTTGAGCATTTAATAAAAAAGAACTTATAAATAAACATATAATTAAAACTTTTCTTTTCATTTCTTTAATTTTTTTATCTATGTAAATAAATACAATAGAGGCTTCTTATAAGCATATAATAATTAGGAAGGAAATAGTAAAATTCCCCTCCTAATATTATTTTTTATCTTCTCAAAATAATTCTTTCTGAATAGTAATTATCAGGTGTTAAAATATTTATAAGATACTCTCCATCTGAAAACTTTGAAATATTAATTTCAATTTTAGAATTATTAAAGTGTTGCTTTAAAACCATTTTTCCACTTAATTCAACAACTTCAACAATTGCATCTTCGTTTATTCCAACAATTTTTATAATTCCACTAGTTGGATTAGGCATAACTGAAATTGATATTGGAGCAATTGATTCTTCTTTAGTTATCACATCATCAGCAGATTCAGAAAGTACGATTTCATCAGATTTTAGAACTGTTACATCTGATCCATAATAAAGAACATCACCACAATCATTTTTTAATTCAAGATAAAAAACATATACATCTTGTTTCTCTAAATCGCTACCATTCCAGATTTGAGTATAACCATCATCATTTACAACACCTTTATCGTCAAAAATCAAGTTTCCCCATCTATTGTAGATTGAAACTTCATAAGAATCAGCATTATTTGCTGTAAATCCCAGAGGGACACCAGGAGCTGTAGCATTAGAAATATCAGTTAACTCAATTTTAGAATTTGCATATGCATCTGGTTTAAGTACTGCATTGAAATCACTACCATAATTTGCATGAAATCCATTTTTTAAAACTATTGAATTTCCGGCATGAAAATTTGTGATAGTTTCATCTTCCAACAGTAAGCTTTTTCCAGTAGCAGGCAGTGCTATATTTTGCCTAGCTTGCTCAAATTTGTAATTAGAAACAACACTGTAAGCAACATCATAAATATTTTCAGGTGCACTACTACATGATACTCTATTTATTACTAAACTTTTATTAACAACATAACAATCATTTGAATATATTGCTGATATTGAATACAAACCGGCTTCAACCGCAAAGCCATTATTATCAGTCCCATCCCAAAATATTTCTCCTTTAATACCGTTCAAATCATTGATATCTGCTATATTTCGCACAGTGTTACCTTCTGAATCTGTTACCTTAATAGCTTTGATAGAACTTACATTAGCTAAATTCCCTATTGAGACCAACAATCCATTTGCAGAAACACCGTTTTCCAATACTGGATTAATTTTTCCAATAGTTTGTTTTCCTGAACCATACCCACACTCTTGAATTTTAACATCATCTACAAATAATGCGTAATATGTTCCAAGATCAAGATATCTAACTTTGAAAAACACATATCTATAGTTTTTGTCCGCTTCGAAAGATTTACTAATAATTTTCCATCCGTCCTTATTAGTAATTTCACCGTTGTACAACTGCTTAGTTGCACCACTAGGTTTATCATCTGTTTTACCTTCTGCAAGAATAATTTCTAATTCACCTTCCTTATCAGGAGAATAATCACCAAGTGATAACTGAGCACTAAAAGTATAAAGAGTGTTTTTGACTAATTGTTCGTGAAATTCTCCTCCTATATACATCAATTCTGTAGCATTTTGAATAATTACAGCAAAATTACTTCCTTCATAAGCACATTCATAACCCCACTGATCGCTACATTTACCCCAGCCAACAATATTTGCTTTGGTACTCTTTGTTCTACTCCAATTTGAAGCCCAAGCATTGCTTTCAAGAGTCTCAAAACTAGGATTTTTCACTAGATTTGAATAATTATGCTCTAATATTTGTGCATGGACTTGGAAACCACAAAAAAGAAATAGAAGAATTATTTTGATAAATACATATCTCATATCCTTAATTTTTTTCTTGCATTAATTTATTTATTTGCTTTTGTTGTTCTATTATGTAAAGTGTAAGCTCTTCAACTTTCTCTAATAGAATGTTTTGAAATTCTCCTACATTCATACCATCCTCTGCAACTATTTTTGCTGAAGGTACATTTGGTAAATGTTTGTTTTCTTTTATAAACTCTTCAACTTTATCAAGTGCTTTTAGTTCATAATCATCAGCAAACACATAATCTGCAAGATTCATAACTTTTACTTGCAACTCTTCGCATTCAATTTTTCCATCTACACCCACTGCTCCTTTAACCGCAAGCTTATATCCATTGCTGTAATCTTTTGCGTTATTTGAAATATCTTGATCTATTCCTATAATTACGCCACCATTTGCTTGAACTATAAGTGGAGTTTGTGTAGCATTATCGGCATTTCTAAAGAATAATGTTTTTGTAAAATCAATAAAATTTGCTTTATATCCAATACTTGAAAATAGCTGCATTTTATTTTCAGTATCCCAACCAAATTTTATAGACTTATCAGTTGGAATTCTCACATCTGAAGTATAAACTTCTCTTATTGTTAAACTTCTTGCATTTAAAATAGTGGTACTACCAAGATCTCCGCCTTCAAATTTTAAACCATCCGATCCTATTTCGCCTCTATACATATTAGAAGAATTTCCAACATTTTCAAAATGTATTCCTAAATTAGAAACTTCCAAAAAACTTCCTGGTAAACTTGTACCATACTTTCCAGGTGCATATATTAAAATTTCACTTTTAACCCCATCAACAAAAACATTGTTTTTTAAATTTAATATACCAGTATTAGTCAAAGACGCAACTGGCGTTTGACCTGCAATACCCCAAGTCCAACCATTTCCTGCTGTTGTATTATTTATTGCTGTCTTAATAGAATAATTTGTTACTAAGCCTAATTTGTATTCTGCTGTATTCCCCATAGAAATTTTATTATAGTTATTGGGTATTTCTTGGGTACTCCAAAACCTTAGACCATTCCCGTTTACAGGCTTAACATTATAAATATCATTTGTAACTTCTATTTGAGCACTCATCAAACCCGAAATTGCCATAAAAGAGCAAACTGCAATTTTAAATAAACTGTTTTTCATAATAATTTTATTTTTTAATTTTTAATAATTAAGTTTAAAATGTTTGTTAATAAATAATTTGTATAGGATACGTAACCTTTTCAAACCATTAATGCAAAAACACCCTTATACCCTAAACAAAAAAATTAAAATATTTTTATCAATCACATTATCATAAACACAATCAAGCAATTACACAATTAAAAAAAAATTAATTTTCACACAAGGGTATCTAATTGCAATTTTTATAGTTAATTTTGTGGCATATCAATCTATAAATGCAAACATTCAAAGTCAAAACTGATATTACATCGCTCACCGCAGAACTCAGAAAGGGCAATAGAGATGCGTTTCATCATTTGTATGATGCTCATTACAATAAACTCTGCAATTTCTGTTATAAGGTTTTGAACGACAAAACTACTGCAGAGGAGGTTGTGCAAAATTTCATGCTTAAGCTGTGGGAAAAAAGAGAGGCTTTGCACCTACCCGATGAAATTGATAAATATCTGTACAAGGCTGTTTACAATAACTCTATTGAGTATTTGAGAAAAAAAAGCAAGGTGTCTGTAACCGATAATTTCGACATTAATCATGAGCGTTTGTCGCATTCAGAAAATATGATTGAAACCGTTGAACTGAGCAGTAGAATTAGTAGCATAAAGAAATCTCTGCCCGAGATGACCCTGCAAATTTTTGAAATGAATAGAAATGAAGGTCTTTCGTACCCACAAATAGCCGAACAGTTACAAATTTCTGTTAAAACGGTTGAATATCATATTTCAAAGGCTTTGAAAACATTCAGACAAAATCTGTCGGAATATTTGGCAATGGCTCTACTATTTATCTATCTTATTAATAATAAACCATTTTAGGATATGAGCGAAGATACTATAAATAAAGAAGAGCTCCTCATACACTACATATTGGGAGAGTGCAACGAAACACAAAGCAAAGAGGTTGAGTATTGGCTCGAAACAGATATAGCATACAGCAAACTTCACAATGACTATAAGAAGATATTCTCTGCTACGAACGAAGATTTTATTGAATTTGATGTAGAAAAAGCAAAAATCAACTTCGATAAGCAAACCACTGTAAAAGAAAGAAGTATAGTAAAAATAATGCTTTCTGCTGCTGCAATCTTAGCTTTGGTTATTACTACAATATTCTATCTAAACAGAGTAGAAATTAAAACGGTGGCTTCTGATAAGTTGGTACAAGAAATTAAATTGCCCGATAATAGCTCCATCTCCCTAAACCGTTATACAGAAATACGCTATGCAGATAATTTTAAAGACAATAGCATATAGACCTTTTAAGCGGCGAGGTGTTTTTGATGTTGCCAAAGATAAAGACCACCCCTTTACCATTGCTGCAAAACAATTGTTAATTGAAGTAATTGGAACCAGTTTCAATGTAAATGCTACCATTCCTGATAGCACAACCGTAGTTGTATATTCAGGAATGGTAAAAATAACAGATAAACAGACAAACGACACATTTCTAATTCATAAAAATGAATCTATAACCGTTTACTTAGCTCAAGGAATTAGTGCAAAGAAAACAGTTACTGCAAGCACAAACACTATTTCTTGGAAAACTAATATTTACGAATTTGAAAAGAAAAAACTCAAAGACGTATTCCCAATTCTTGAAAAAGGATATAATACCGCTTTTACGGTTCAAAATCCTGAAATTCTGGAATATGAGCTATCCGCAGTGTTTGATAATCAAGATATAGAAGTGGTTTTGGAAATCCTAAAACAGACATTCAACATAGAGTATGCTATGCACAATGGCGTTTATGTGTTTGAAATGAAAAATCAATAATATTATAAAATAAAAATGTTTTAAACATTCTAATTTATCAATACCAAAATCTAAAAAGTAATTGCTATTTTTGGACAATTTTGTTGTGTGTTTATAAACTAGAAAAGTTTAAGCTTAAATTTAATGGGGTGTTTGAAAAAGAGAGGATTTGTTTTAATTGCTTTCTTGCTTTTGTATGTTTTATCGTATAGTCAGGTTTTATCAAAAAAAATTACGGTAAAAGCCGAAAACGAAAAGGTTTTTTCTGTACTAAAACGAGTTCTATCTGAAAATAAAATAAATTTTTCTGTAAATAGCAGCCTCATACCCGAACATGCAGTATTCTCGGGAAATTTCGCAAACACGCCTTTACGCGATGTTCTTACACAAATGCTTGATGGTTTGTGTTTAAATTTCACCGAGATGAAAGAACAAATCATAATCTTCAACAACCCCAGCTGCTCAAAAAAAGCTTCAACTCCTACACTAATAACGAGTTCTGCAATAAAAAAAACTCAAAACAATTCCACAAGCAAACCTAATACGGTATATATTATTGACACAATTCTGCAAAAAATAACTGATACAATATTAAAAATAGACACTATAATAAAAACAGATACAATATACAGAATCGACACCTGTTGGATTGAAAAAAAGAAAGACAAAAAGAAACATTCTTCAAAACTCCTGCTAGGAATTGATTATGCTCCAATTATCTTCGGAGATCGAAAATTAATTCAGTCTGATGAGAAATATACAAACTTTAAGTTCGAAAGTAAATACAGTTCTACTTTAGGAATAATGGTAGGTGTAAATAGAAAAAATATATCTATCTCAACCGGATGCAATTATTCACTTATGAATTTCAATGAGTATGCAAGCGAAACCAATTACAAAATTAATGAAACTAAAAATATTTCACTCGTAAGTAATATTATCACCAAAACAGATACATCTTCATATTATGAATTGGTGAACAATGAGCAAATTTGGCATTACAAAGTAGATACTTTCTATATAGAAAAGATAGATACCATAACAGAAACTTCTTTTGATACAATTACGACAATAGTCAATCACGAATCTGAAAATAAAGTACATTACATTCAAATTCCTCTCAATTTTATTTTTAAAGTTCCAATTACCTCAAAATTTGATATCTTTATAAATGGAGGTGTAAAATATAGTTATTTATTACATGCATCAATAAACACAACATTGCCCGAAAAACAATTTAATAAACACCTTTTAGAATTTCATGGGGGGAATTGGATTGAATGCTCACCTTAATAAAAAATTAAGCATTGCAATAAACCCAAATATCTCTTTTTCTAACACTTACATGTATAAAAATACTTCGGATATAAACTACAAACTATATAAAGTTGATTTGTTTTTAAAATTATTATACAATTTTTAATTTTTTGTTTAGGGTATATGCCTATAAAAGCATTATAGCTTTGAAATACTTTTAGTAAAATTAAAATCAAGAAGATGAAAAATATATTTATTGCAATTGTTTCTGCTTTTGCCATTTTTATAGCAAAAGCGCAAACAAACAATTTGTCTATTAATTCCTATACTTTAATTTCAGACAATAGTGCTAATTTTAACTATACTTTAGAATACCAAAGTGGTTTTTATAATACTGCAAACATTGGTGATATTG
>JADKDL010000021.1 GCA_016714605.1 Bacteroidales bacterium
AAAGGAATAGTGTTGTAAGAAAATTCTTTATTGTTTATATTATATTTAAAAACTTCCATTCTTTGATTAAAATCATAATCATTCAAATACATTGTATATATAGTATGGTCTGAGCCTTCAACTAAATTACCACTTACAACGTTTGTAAAATCATGAATTACTGCAAATATATTTGTTGCTGGGTCATATTGAAATAATACTCCTTTTTGATTAATACCGCCTTCGGTTGTCATACCATAAATTTTTCCATCAGAACCTAGAATGATATTTTGAGGATGTCTTCCTATTGCAAAATTAAAATCAACTATTTTATTTAAGGTATTATTTTTAATGTCATATTTAAAAAGACAAGATATTACAGCTCCCCATGGTGAACCAACTCCATAGATTATATCATCTTTGCCTAAAACCATATCATTACAACCATGTAAAGCTTTATTAACAACAGTTAATGTTTTAGGGTTGAATTCATAAATTCCACCTCCACCACAACCATAACATGATTGGGTTGAGTAACCGTGAATGCCGTAAAAATTACCATTTGAAGCTAGTAACATTTTTTTTGATGGATAATAAGGTTTAGAATCGTAATTAAGGTCAGGAAAATTATATTTAACTTCTAAGTTTTCTCCGTTTCCATCTGACTTGAATATAAGTCCTCTACCATTGGTTCCACCCGAATTTATTGTCCCCCAGAACTCAGTTTGAGAAAAAATACTCGTTGATAGTACCAGTGCTACCAAAAATAAATAAATGTGTTTCATAAGCAATTTGTTTTTAAGTGATTAATAATTAATTGATTTTAAGTAATATATAAGTATGGCTTGCTTGTTACAAACCGGTTGTTTACAATTTTTTTATTTGTATGAATATTTTTTTGCTGTTTTAGCCCTAAAATGCAAAAAGATTTTGCAATAATATGATATTTTGTTAATTCTGCAAAATTTTTATTGTTATATTTTGTTTTGTTGAATTTACAAAATTAATATGAGGTTATTGCGTTTTTCAAAATATCCATCTGTACCACCAGTAGGGGCAACCCTTGTGGTTGCCCTTTTTAAATATTTATATTTTTGATTTTCAATAAAAAATATAACATGTAACCTATTGTGATTGCCCTTTTGTGTGTTTTTACACACAAAAACAGAAATATTTTCTTAAAACAGGCCAGAGGCCTTGAATACTAAGACGAAGCGAGGACGCTTCGCCTAACGGGAAGCAAGAACGCTTCGTCTAACGGAGATGGCCTCTATCATACCTCAAAAAAAAATAGAGCCACCGTTTGGTAGCTCTATTTTTTGTTCTTAAAAATTGAGAAGGTGACTCAAGGTCACCCTCTCAATGAGGTAAAATAAGTTTATTCTTTTATAAATTTCAAAAGTAAGGCTTCTGTAGTAGCAGAAGAAAGTTTTACAAAATAAAAGCCTTTCTCTAGCTGTGAAATGTTAATGCTTGAAACTTTTTGAGTCAAAGGCTGAGCTTTACTCACTTGACTACCTTTTACATCTACAATATAAGCAGTGTAGTTGTTTTCAAGATTTCCTACTTCAATATTTATTTCGTTTATTGCAGGGTTTGGAAACAAAGATGCAACTTCATTGTTTACTGTCGTAGTTACTATATTCTCATCAGAACTGTTAAATTGATTTTCTGCTGAAAGTATTTCGTCAGTTTCATTAAATTCTGTACCTGATTTCAGTGTAGATGGTATTGTAATAACACAAGAGTTTCCATACTTGCCATTGTGTATTTGTTATTCCCTTTACTCTAATTGAATAAAAGGTGCTATTTTCTTGACGGAAATCTTTTATATTTAAGTAAGGAGTTGTTGTTGTAATTGGATTTACATAAAAACCATCAATAGCATATATTTGCCATTCATATTTTAAAACACCTAAAATTGGTGTACAGCTAATATTTTGATTTAAAGATGTAATTTCACTTCCACAATCTGTTTCTATTAATGAAATATCTGGGAATGCAGGTGTTGTAAGGCTACATGCTGCACCAAATTCACCATCACCAGTGCTAAAAATTGGTTTTATTCTCACTTGATATGTTTTTCCGTATTCGGGTGTGAAAATAGCATTGAATTTTACAAAATAACTTGTAGCTGTATTGAATCTCTTAGGGTATATTGCACCAGTAGGAGAGGTTACTTCCCATTCATATCCTATAGCGTTAGGAATTTGATTGCAGAATACGCTTTGGTTTAATGCAGTGAGCGTTATACCGCAATATTTTGATGTTAATGTTGTACCAGAAAAAATTACAGTACAAACAGAACCATAATTACCTGTTTTTGTGCTTGTTTTTGCTCTTACTCTTACTTCGTAGGTTTTATTATATTCAACCGTTAATATTAAAGCCAAAGTCATTGTGGTTGAACTTGAACCTTTTAGTTTTGTTCCTAGTATATTACCTGCTACATCTTTTACTTCCCATTCGTAATTGGTAGCTCCTAGTACTGTATTGCAAACCAATAGGTCATTGGGCGAAGAGAACGTTTTGTTGCAGTAGTTTTCTTGCAATGATGTAGTTGGAACTTCGGTAGGAGTCGAAATATTAAAACTTTCAGCATAAGCACCTTTTAAAGTACCAGAAACTCCTTTTATTCTAATTTTATAAGTACGTCCGTAGTCAATGCCGTTAATCATAGAAAGTTGAAAACTATTAGAATTGTTTCCTCTTAATTTTACTAAAACTTTATTGGTTACAGCATCGGTTACCTCCCATTGATAATCTGAAACACAAGGTAATTTGTCGCAATATATTGTAGTGTTCAATGCAGTAAGCTGCATATTTCTATACGGCTCAGATAAACGGGTTGTCGGTATGGTTGCAGGAGTTGTAATTGTGCAAGATCCATCAGAATTTCCATAAGAATTATTGAAAACCGGTCTTACAGTTACGGTGTAAGTTCTGCCATATTCCAAAGTAGCTACCTTGTCAAGTCTTAGCGTACTTAAGTTTTTTATCACTATCTTTTTCCCACTTACGTTGTCAACAAAAGTATATTCATATTGAGTAGCCCCAGAAGTAGCTATACATTTAATTGATTCGGTTAGTGCATTGATTGTAATACCACAATAAGCAGTTTGTAGTTTCGATGTAGGAATAGTTTGCGGAGTAGTTATTTGGAACGCTTCTCCATATATTCCCCATGTATTATTAATTTTCGCTTTTACTTCTACCGAATACTGCGTGTTGAATTTTATTCCAGCTTCTGCCGGATTGAGTATGTTTGAAGTCGTCGTTGTTTCATACGTAATTACTTCTGTACCGCTTGTAAATCTCCACGTATAATTAGTTGCTCCTACAACGGCATCACATGCAATTGGACTAAATATTTTTTCTAAGGTTGTATTTCTGTATTGAGCTGATAGTTGGGTTTGAATTGGTAGTTCTTTGATGCTAAAGAAATTATTAGGAACCTGTTGGTTACTTTCACTTGATGTGTATTTAATTTTAACTTCATTAATTAGGGGGTTGTATTCAAACAATACTAATTTTTGATAAAATAATAATCCAAACCCATAAACCATGTTATTATTTGCTTTAAATAGTATTGTAGGATGCATTATGTTGTGCTGGTCAAAAATATCTATTTTTGAAATGGTATTTGTTGTAATATCATAATTTATTTCAGTATCTTGTCCATAGATGCAACCTGAAATATTAGATTCATTATATTTTACAATTTCCAATAACATCCCCGTTGTGCTAGTGTTGAGTATCGTGGGAATAGTGCTGTATGAAAAATCATTATTATTGAGATTATATTTAAAAATTGTAAAATACTCATTTTTATCGTTATCGTTGTAAGTTACTCCGTACATAGTATTATCAGAATCTAAAATAAGTCTTCCCCTTTGACCAGTACTTTCATAAATTATTGTGAAAGTATCTGTTTTTGGGTCGTATTTGCATAGATTAGTATAAGTTTGAACATAAATTTCCCCATCTAAACCTTTTAAAATTGTATGTGAACCATCCCCGTTTAAACCATTAAAATCGATAATAGTATTTATTTCATTTATCTCTGGATTGTACTTAAAAAAGCAACCTCTGTTATATTCACCACTATTTATAGTTATTCCATAAATATTTCCATCTTCTCCTAAGACTAATTGTTTATTTTCAACAGAACCAAAATATTGCTCAGGAAAAAAAATCTTACCTTCTAATTTATAAGTTTTCGGATTAAATTGATAAATACCTCCACGACCGCATCCAGAACAACCACTTGCAAAGTTACCATAAAAATTTCCATCTGGAGCTAGAATCATATCTCCCATAGGATAAAATGGGGTTAATTCAGTGTTATTATACTTTGGAAAACTATATAAAATTGATAAATTATTTCCATTACCATCAGTTTTAAATATATATCCTGTGCCATTTGCTCCTCCATACCTAGATGTCCCCCAAAACTCAGTTTGAGAATAAATACTCGTTGATAGTACCAGTGCTATCAATAATAAATAAATGTGTTTCATAAGCAATTTGTTTTTAAGTGATTAATAATTAATTGATTTTAAATAATATATAAGCATGGCTTGTGTGTTACAAACCGGTTGTTTACATTTTTTTTATATGTATGAATATCATTTTGCTATTTTAGCCCTAAAATGCAAAATGATTTTGCAATAATATGATATTTTGTTAAATCTGCAAAATAATTATTGTTATTATTTGTTTTTTTGAATTAACAAAATGGATGTATGATTGTTGCGTTTTTCAAAATAGCCATCTGTTCATCCGGTAGGGGCAATCCTTGTGGTTGCCCTTTTGGTTTATATTTTTCATCTTCGCTACGCCTTAGCGTGCTCTATCAATCTCCCCGTCGCACAATATTTCTCGTAGAGACGCACGGACGTGCGTCTCATTATAAAACGTGCGTCTCATAAAATTGTCTGAATCAAGATTTTTTGGATTAAAAGATTAACAAGATTTCTTTATGATTGCCCTATAATAAATATAATTTCACATTATAACCATCTGTTCATCCGGTAGGGGCAACCCTTGTGGTTGCCCTTTTGTATGTTATTTATATACAAAAACACAAAATGTTTTCTTAAAACAGGCCAGAGGCCTTGAATACTAAGACGAAGCGAGGACGCTTCGCTTATTAATGGATTAAATTATGTATGTAGTTTAATTATAATATAAAAAATGAATTATCTTTGTTTTAAGGCTAAATTGAAATTTAATATCTAATTTTCTTAATTTACCATATTATGATAAAAACAATAGTAACCCCACAAAATAACTCAATTTGTTTAGCTATACCCAACAGATATATTGGCAAAGAGATTGAAGTATTACTTTATGCAAAAGATGAGTTAATTTCGGAAGAGGTAAGCTCGAAAAAAACAATGGCCGACTTTACTGGAATTTTATCAGATAGCGACTACCTATCTTTAAAAAACAATACTGATCAAGCTCGTCAAGAATGGAACAGAGATATTTGATTGATACTAATGTCATTATTGACAACTTTGGAAATAAGCTAACTGAAAAAGGCAAAATGCTTTTGTACTCTGTAGATGTAATTATTTCTGCTGTAACTAAAATAGAATTATTGGGATGGATGAATGCTACCGAAATGCAATTGCTACCTTTGTATGCTTTTATAGACATTGCAACTATTTTACCAATTGATGATGCAGTTATAGAAAAAACTATAACTATTAGACAAACTAAAAAAATAGCCCTTGGAGATGCCATAATATCTGCAACCGCTCTTGTTCATAATCTAACAATTATATCTCGCAACACCTCCGATTTTAAAAATATTGACAATCTGATGGTCGTTAATCCTTATGAAGATTAGGTTTTGTTTCTTATTTTTTTATAATTCTCCAAAAACATCAAAAAGGTTTAATTTAACCATCTGTACAACCGGTAGGGGCAACCCTGTGTGGTTGCCCTTTTGTATGTTATTTACATACATACAAAAACACAAAATATTTTCTTAAAACAGGCCAGAGGCCTTGAATACTTAGACGAAGCGATGACGCTTCGCCTAACGGAGGACAGTCTAACAGAGATTGCCCCTACCAAACCAACAAAAAAAAGAGAGCCACTTTTCAGTAGCTCTCTTTTTTTATACTTGAAAATTAACGGGGTGACTTAAAGTCACCCCGTTAATGATATAATGTGAGTTTAATAGTCTACAAACTAATGACAACCACAGCTACTGCCGCAACCGCCCGATTCACTACCACATTCGCTCTCTTCGCTTTCGCAACCTCCGCTACCACAACTGCAACCTCCGCCACAGCCTCCGCCGCCGCCCATGCCTTCCGGGTAACCTTGTTCTATCTCTTGCTCCGTAGCTTCTGCTATTTCTACCACTTCGCCTTCAAAATATAAGGTTTTTCCAGCCATTGGGTGGTTGAAGTCTAATAGAATCTCTTCTTCACCAACTTCTATCACCTTACCATTGAGTGGCATACCGTTATGATCTCTCATAGGTATTATGTTTCCTATTTGCAGTAGATCGTCTCTTAAAACGCCATCTACAATAAAAACATTTTTACTGAGTGAGATAATTGCATCTTTGTTTATCTCTCCGTACGCTACATTCGGATTAAGAGTAAATGCAAAACTAGCACCTGTTCCCAAACCTTTTATGTTTTCTTCAAATTTAGGAAGCAATTGCTGACTACCAAATAGAAATTTCAACGGTTTGTCGCTCGCCAATTGTTCTACTATTTCGCCCTCTTCATTGTCTAATTTCAAGGTGTATGTGAGCGATACTACTTTGTTCTCTGTTATTTTCATAATGATTATATATTAAAAAGATTCTATTGTTTTTGATTTATAAACTATTTTAGATATTTCTTTTTTGAATATTTTATTTTCAAATGCTTCAAAAATTCGGTTACAAAGGTAATCATATATTTAATTTATTTTAAAAGTGTTTTACTTAATTCTGCAAAGATGTCAGAGCTAAGGCTCCTATTTTATCATTTGTCATTTTTCTATGAAGATTACAAAGCTAACGCTCCTTATTTACTTTTTAACTTTTTTTCTCCTGATGGTGCAAACTCTATGTCATTCAGTTAAGCCTTTCTTTATGGTAAAAGCCTGAAAGGCTTGAATTTGAATAGCCCCCAGTTTAAACTGGGGGGCAGATATCAATATGAGAAACAACCCTGAAAGGGTTGAATTATTTAAATATTCAACCCTTTCAGGGTTGTTTCTCCTGTGCTTTATCACCTCGGGTTATCACCCGAGGCTATTCATATTCAAGCCCTTCGGGCTTAACTTAATGACATTGAACTCGAACGAGCGTACTATAAACTCGAACTTGCATTATTACAATAAACCCAGTCCATTAAGTATAACCAATTAATTTTTTTTCTATTCAAAATTCAATAAATCTCCCTTTTTTGCATTTATTATTATTACTATGCAACTTTTTTTTATACCTTATAGTCTGCCATTTATAAATAGTTCTTACAGTTGTAGGAAATTAAATGAAAAAAAATTATATTTGTTTATACGGCTTTTTTTGTAGGCAATGAAAAAAGACAATAAAAGCGGCGACTATTGAAAACTATTAAATAACGTAACATTAACTAACACTATAAAATACATTCTTATGAACCAAGTGTGTATATTAAAAACAAAAACACGTATGAAATATCTAAATGCGGGTTACAATTTGCTCACAGAAGCAATTGAACAGGTACAGTATAAGAAAATGTACCGAAACATAAGTTTACTTTTCCTATTTATATTTGTAGGAAACACTGCTTTTGCACAGAAAGACTTGGTTATTTCGGGTGGAAATAAAGTATCTAGTTTTGTGTGTAATAATAAAGTTCCCTATGTATGGGGAAATAATAAAAACGGTTTGCTTGGTCTGGGTTCTTCTAAAACCGATACTATGTATAATAGTCCACAGGAAGTAACTTTTTTTGCAACTAATGGGTTAACCGTAAAACAAATAAATTCAGGTTCGGGATCTCACTTCCTTGCACTTGACTGTGATAAAAATCCTTGGGCATGGGGTAATAACTCCTTAGGACAAGTTGGCGATGGAACTACAAACACAGCACAAGCAGGAAGAGTTACTGCAACACCTCGACGAGTAGTAGCAGACACTGAAATAGATACTGCGCATAGGGCAATTGGTACAAATTTTTTAAAAAACGTAGATGTGGTATATGCAGGAAACAATACCAGTTATGCTATTCTTGATGATGGAAAGTTAGTTGCTTGGGGTTCAAATGGTAAAGGGTTTAGTGGTGCAGGGTATGATGACTCCTATGGACAGTTAGGTATTGGAGACTACACTCTTAAACCTATTGAATCCGCTGCAAAATATGTAAAAACTTCAAATGGACAGGCTTTAACAGGTGTAGTTCAAATATTTGCGGGTGATAATACTGCCTATGCCTTGGTCGATCCTGATGGTGACGGTATTGGTACTGTTTATTCTTGGGGAGATGGGAAAAATGGAACACTTGGTAGATGGGGTTCTAATCCTCCTAATACATATGGTCAAGGAAATCCGAATAACGGTACTGAACAAATTGATGGTTTTGCTAGACCAGTGTATTACAATGCCACCACTAGAATTATGGACAATATAACTGCTATTTCATGTGGCGATGTTTTCGGTATGGCATTAGATGTAAATGGTTATGTTTGGACATGGGGTAATGGAGGTTGGAATAATGCAACAGGAACAACAGAAGATGGTTCAACAATAACTTCTTCTACTCCAATGAGAGTTCGAAAAGGAGATACAGACCCTCCATCGCATGATGGAACTTATTTATTAGCAAAGTCTATTGGTGGTGGTCAAGGTTATGGTATGGCTGTGACTGTAGATGGTAAACCGGTAGCTTGGGGTGGTAAAGGTCCTACAGATGGTGGTGGTTTTGGTCTAGATGGGTCGTTTTTAGAAACCGAATATATTGAATATGGAACTAATTTAGTTCATAACGATGTAATTCTTATAAATAGAGGTGACTTATGGGGCTTTTATGGTCGCTCTGATGGTTCATTTTACGCTTGGGGGAGAAATGATAATGGACAACTTGGAATTGGATCTAATGCTTTTGCTGGAAATGCTGTAAAATTAACTCCACCTACCGGTTGTGGTTTTAGAGACCCTGAACCT
This sequence comes from Bacteroidales bacterium, assembly GCA_016714605.1. Classification (GTDB taxonomy): domain Bacteria; phylum Bacteroidota; class Bacteroidia; order Bacteroidales; family UBA1715; genus JADKDL01. The sequence goes on from JADKDL010000021.1 coordinate 9,143, forward strand.
ACGGTTAATCTTACCCTGGAGACATGACTGTTTGTGAACTTGATTTTCTTGCTGGACCTGGTGTGCAGTTGAAATCTGGTTTTGTTATTGGTGCGACTTTAATGAGCAAATATGAAATTAAGTGGTTTAAAGATGGTTTATTGATACCAGGTGCCGGTGCAAAACCGGTTACTACTGGTTCTTTAAATTATACTGCTACCCAACTTGGTACATATAGAGTTGAAGTAACCCATATAGCTTTAGATGCTTGTCAACCTTATGATACCGCTTGGGCTGAAATGACAATCTCAGCATGGCCAAAATCTTTTGATGTAATAGATACCTTAAAATATTGTGGCGATTCTGCTATTGTTAAAGTAAACTCTCTAAATAATAAAGGTGTTTATAACTGGTACACTACACAAACAAGTAGCACTATAAAAGGAACAACCATTGGCGATGGAACTGCAAAAATAAATATTACTGGAGCTTTAAATGGAACAGGTACCAACAAAGTTATGTGGGTTGAAGAAGATGGGTATGTAAGTGGAATGGTGATGAAAAAAGCTCAAGCTTGTAATACTTCTTGGTTTCAGACTACTGTAGATTTAGGTAATGCTTTAGAGTCTGGATTTTATATAAATGAACCGGTAACTATCGATTCATTATCTGTACCGATTAGTATAAAATCATATAATCCAAATTTAACAGCTTCAGGTGCTGTTACTGTCAGTGTTTATGGTGCAAGAATAAATAATGGAAATGAAATTGCTGATAAAGCAAATGTAATTAAATCGGTGACATATAATTTTAGCGAGTTGATTGTTAATAGTAATGTTGACGTTAATAAGATTTATAGAATACCAATGGGAGTTAATATCAATACTCCTGGAACGTATTTTATTAGTGTTTCTGCTCTTTCTAAAATCCCGACTAATTTATCGGCTGATTTCAAGCTAGGAACAGGTTCTTGTACGCAAACTGTACCTGTTAATGATGATTCTGGATTTACTATTATGCAGTATGCACTTAGTTCTACAAATGGAAATGCCAATACAGGCCTTAATTTAAAGCAAGGCCATATTTTAGCTGCAAGGTTTTCTACTAGACAACACTACTGCAACCGTTTCCCAGTTGAACTTATTGAGTCTTGTCCGTGTCTTAATCCGGCAAAATTCACTAAGCCAATAGATATTACTAATACTACGGTTCCGCCTTTGTGTCCGGTTGGTAATGGTTCTAGTACTATTACCTTAACCACCACCACTCACGACGATGTTTCTCAAACCGGAAATGAGTTTGAATTTGCATGGTATAAAGGTGCGGCTACAAATATAAGTCAAGTAACTGCTTTGCCTGTTGCTCAGGCGTTTGCTTCTGGTACAAGTAGTACTTTAGCGGTTAATTATGCTGATATTTCTACCACTACCAAATATCAAATTTACACGGTATTGGTAAGAGATAAAGCTGAGCCTAGTGCATCTAATTGTTGGAGTATAGATACAATTAGAGTGAAGTCGGCTCCGGCTCCTACGTATACATTTACAGATCCTCGCACCTATTGCGATAGTGCTACTTCTCCTGTTGAAATTAATTTTACAGGGACTGCTCCGTATACATTTGTATATAGAATAGATGCTACTGATGAACCTCAAGTTACATCTAGTCTTGATCCATATATTATTAATAAACCGAAGGCTGGCGTTTATTCAATGTACACTCTTAAAGATGCTTACTGTACTGCTACTATTTCTAATTCTATAACTACTACGATAGTTATTAATCCCACACCAAAAACTACGTGGTTGGCTGCTAATAAGTACACCTATTGTGGTACAGATTATCCTAATTTGGGTGTAAACGTAGTTACTGGCGCTACCTATGTGTGGACTGGTCCAAAAACTTCAACAACCAATGTGGTAAATGCTGCAACTAAGGGTAATTATGCAGTTACTGTTTCTAAAAGCGGTTGCAACTATGTACTTGATACCACAATTGTAGGCAATGAAGTACCTGATGTAACTGTTACTGGTGGTGGAAAATATTGCCAAGGTTCTAAACCTACTCCTATTACCGTTACAATATCTGGAGGTTCACCTAGTTATACTGTTGATTATAATATTAATGGAGGTGCTAATAACCCTCAAATATTCACAAAAAACACTGATACTCTTTCAAAGAATACTGAGGGAACTTATACTATTACTAGAGTTACCGATGTAAATACCACCTGTTTTAAAGATGTATCAGCTACAGGTTCTATTTCAGAAATTAAGCTTCCTGTTATTACGCAGCCAGCCGTGCAAACCGCTTGGTGTGCTAGTCATACTACAGCTATTGATGTTTCTACATTATTTGCTACAGCTGCTGCAGGTACTAAGACATATAGTATTGTCTCTGGCGGCGGATCTATTTCAGGTTCAAGTTTTACTCATGCAGGTGCAGGCACTTATAAAATTAGATTTCAAATTATTGAAAATCAAAATAGTTGCCCTATGACAAGCGAAAGAGATATAGTAATATATGCTTTACCTGTTATCGGAATTGCAACGACTGCAAAAGTTTGTGAGGGAGTGAATTTAACCTTGAATTCGGCAGTTACCCTTGGAACTACCCCATATACGTATGCATGGTCGGGAACGGGAGCTACTTATTTGAATTCTAACTCAGCAGCTTCTCCGGTTTTCAACTCAGGTACTTTCAATGGTGCTACTTCTGTTACTTTACTGGTAACCGATGCTGCTCCGGTACCAACAGGTGGATGTACTGCTACAAAAACAGTAGCTATTACGGTAGATCCTAAACCAGTAATTACGCTGTCAGCAGATAAAACAAAAATGTGTTCTGATGCTGCCGATGCTATTATAACTGCAACCGAAGCAAAAGGTCTTACCGGAACAGGTACTTGGACAAGCAATGTAAGCAAAACTAGCGAAATGGCTGCGACTTTCGACCCTTCTATAGGTGCAACAGGTTCGCCATACGAAGTGAAATACAACTTCACTTCTGCTGCAGGTTGTATTGCACTAGAGAAAACAATATCACTAGTAGTTGATCCATTGCCAAATGTAACGATAACAAGTAGTGTAGCAGGAGCATGTCATATAGCACCAAATGCTGATAATATTACCTTTACAACTGCTCCAACAGGTGGAACAGGAGTGTTTAGTGTAAATAATAGTGGTGTGATAAATGCTACCACAGGAGTGTTTGATCCAAAAGCTAACCTTGCTGGAGATTATACTGTTACCTATAAATACACCGATGCAAATCAGTGTAAAGGAGAGAAAACTACATTGGTAAAAGTTTACGATTTACCTATTGTTTCTTTCACAACAAATCCTACAGAAGTTTGCTACAATAGTTCGGCGTTTAACTTAAGCGTTAGTCCTACGCCTTCTGGAACATTTGCTTTTACTGGAACATCATCTTCAAATTCTGCTCAATTCGACCCTAGTACAGCTGCGGTTGGTGAAAATAATTTCACCTATACATATACTGATATTAATAAATGTGTAAATTCTGCAAGTTTGAAAATTACGGTTGTTGATGTAGATGTGCCAACGGTAAATCAACCTAATCCGAAAACTGTTGTAAAACTTACAAATAATACACTGTCTGGTAATACCGATTTATCAGCCACATTAGGAGCTGACAATGATAATATACAATGGATGCCTGTAGCTGGAAAATCAATATTACAAGCATCAGGTACTACTTTTAGTACTGGAAAAACAATAAGCGATCCAGAGGGTACATATCCATATGCGGTAAGAGGTGCTAAAAATATAGCCGGAGGTGTTTGCTATAGTGATAGTGTAATAGCTCAATTAGTAATTACCAATTGTCCAGCACTTACACCTTCTGTAGAAGATCCTTTCTATTGTTTAGGTTCAACACAGTCGTTAACTGCTCTTGCTACTAAAATTGCAGGTTCTCCCGGAGAAAAAATTTCTTGGTTTACTTCCGATCCAGTTGGTAAAAAAGGAGCAAGCATTGCCGATTTAGAAGATGCTAACCTTACACATACTGCTGCAATTACTGCTGCTGCTATTGGAACAGAAGTAATATATGCTGCTGAATATGATGCAGATAATGATTGCTGGTCTGCCGGAAAATTGGTTACTATTACCGTAGTAGATACCCCAAATCCAACAATTGATGTCCCTACCGATGTCTGTGCTACCAGTGGAAAAGTTATACCAACATTAGATCCTCCAAGTGGAATACTTTCTGCTACCGGCGATGTTGGTGGTTTTAACGCCACTGAACGTTCTTGGGATCCGAGTGGAAGTACCGATATTTTACAAACTATAAATTTAAAATATACCGTAGAGGCTTCTCATGGTGCAGGTACGGGTGCTACTACTTGTATAGGAATAGCTGCTGCAACGGTAAATGCTCACTTTATTGATAAACCTACCGGAACCAAGAAAAGTTGGATGATATCGGATATAGATGGAATTCCAGATAATTTTATGGTATCAGCTCTTACTTCAGGTGTTCAAAATTATTGGTATGAAAAGGCCGATACTTCAGATACTCCTGTTGCAGGAATCACATTTACACCTAACAGACCAGCTCTAAAAGCAGAAGTTCTTGCTTCAGGAGAAACGAAACTCTATATTAAACAATATTATGTAGTTCAAATTGATGCCTTTGGTTGTAGAAGTGAGGCGCATCGAATTGACTTAGAATTGGTTGATTGTCCGTTCCTAGCTCCAAATGTAGATTCTATTGCAAGATGTAAGGGTGTTGCTATTCCTTCGCTTACTGCGGTTCCTACAACAACTGAACCCGTTACCGCTTGGAGATGGTTAGATTCTGATATGACTACAGAACTAGGTAGCAGTATTTCACTGAATACTGGTGTTGATAAAGATGTAGTTCAGTTTAAGAAGTTCTATGTTCAATATGAAGCTATTGAACCTATTAGTAAAAATACATGTTGGTCTCCAACCAAAGAGGTTACTGTAATGGTGGTTCAAACGCCGCAATTTACGGTAAATGAAAACAATCCGAAATTCTGTTACCCTGATGCTTCTAGAGTTCTAGATGTTACTTTGGCAAGTGCATATACTTCTTTAGGATATGGAGTTAAAAATGAGAATATTACTGTAGATAATGCAACGTATTCAGGAGGTTTAAATATTAACCCTAAATTTTGGGGAGAAACGACTAAAAATCATTCGCTTACATATACTGTAACCGATAACATATATGGCTGTATAGACTCTGCTGTTGTGCCATTCTCGGTACAGTTTACACCTCCTCCGGTTGTAGTTCCAAATCCGATACGTGCGCTTACAACACCTACCCTTGGTGCTCCATCGCCTATAATCAATACTACTGCCGATGGTGCTGCTACAGCTATAAATATTTATAGACCATTGAATACTTTGGTAGGAAATGGTGCTACTTGGGATACTAAACTTAATCCGGCTGTTGAAATTACAACAAATTATTTTGTAACTCAGGTAATAAACGGTTGTGAAAGTAAACCGGATACTGCTATTGTAGAATTGGTAAATTGTCCGGTAATGAAACCTGTGTTGCGCGATACTTCTATCTGCGAATATGATGAAGCACCAGTTTTAACACTTGTACCTCAGCCATTCTTAGCAGGTTATACTAGAATAGGAAATTCTACATTTAAATGGTATAAAGATGCAAACAAAGTCGGATTAATTAGTAGTGAAACAACAACAAGTTTTGACACGGAAAATCGATTGACCAAGGGTGCTTCAGTTTACTTTTATGTTACAGAAGTAGGAGAATATGAGCCAGGGAAAACTTGCGAGAGTCCTGCCGCTGTGGTGAAAGTTTCTGTACCTCAGGTATTGCCGGTTATTTTACCAACAATTGCACCTGTTTGCGAGGGAACTCCTTTTGCGCAGATTAGTTTATCTGTATCAGAAGGCGATGTTTTATGGATAGATGGTGGTACAAAACCAGTTATCAGCACTACTGCCGATGCTTTAGCCCTAATTAACAGTGCTGCAATTACTACAGGTAATTATTCACCTGCTGGAGCGAGAGCGGTTGGTAATCATGAATTTCATGCTATAAAAAGGGTGAAAGGTTGTTTATCGTCTGCTGTAACTGCTACAGGTAAGGTTGTTGCAATACCGGTTCCTCCGGTAGTAACTGTAGTTGATGATAGAATTTGTCAAAATACACAGTCACCTAATTTCAATGCAGTTCCGCTTCAACAAAATGATAATTCTAAAGCAAATACTATACGTTGGTATTTGAATGCAACTACCGGAACTGGTAGCATAAAAGATGGTGTGATGCTTACAACGAGTATTTCAGATCCAGGAACCCACAGACGTTATGCTTCACAAATTGATTATACAGTACTGAGCGGATGCGAAAGTCAAACTGCTTATAGCGAATTTGTAATCGTTCCGTTACCTGCAAAACCTATAATTACAGGTCCAGCATCGGTTTGTGAGTATGAAAATGCTCCTGAATTTACAGTAAATCCGGAAGGTACTAATACCATTATTTGGGCAAAAGATGGTAGTGTAATATCTTCAATTACCGGTGGAGCTTATACATTGTCTCCTTTTGTACCGGGCACGTATGTTATTTCAGCAAAACAATCTACCGTACCTGATGGTTGCGTTGGTCCGGAAGCTAGTGTTACTGTAAAAGTAGGAGCTAAACCTGCACCACCTGTATTTGCATCTACTTCTATTTTCTATTGCTTCCTTGACGAACAAATGAAAGTAAATAGTAATCCGGTGAGAATTACAACAGGCGAAAGAATTAAATGGTTCACAATAAAAGATGATTTTAATTCTAGAACTACTGAAAATGTTACTGCAACTACTTATATACCGCAAGTTGCTTCAATGGCAGTAGGTAAAAGTTATATTTATGCAACCCAAACTACCGATTTAGGTTGTGAGTCTGATATGGCAGAAAAGGTATATGAGCGTTTGTCTGAAATAAAAATATCTATTCAGCCACTTTATTCATGTTTTGCTAATGCACCTGAAAATACTAAAGAGTTTTTTGCAGAAGTAAATCAACCTTGGGATAATAATAGTAAAGTAATTTGGATGTTAAATAACGTTAGATTATCTGATAACGATTCAGATGAACGTACTTACACTCCAAAATATTCAGAAATGGTAAAACCAACGCAAGAGGAGATATTACTTACCGCGACTAGTATTAAAAATACTACCTATAAAGTAACCTATTCTTATGCAGGTTGCGAGAAAGATACAACTGCTATATTTGGTATCGTTCCTACACCAATTGCTCCTCAAACGGTATCGGAAGGTATCTGTATACCGAAGGGTACTACCGATTATTCTGATATAGAATTACCATTGCTAACGGCCGTGAGTTTTGGTCCAAGTATCGTTAATTGGTACGATTCTACACTTGCAAAAGTAGGCGAAGGTAGAGAATTCGATTTGAAAACAATACCTAATTATGAGTCATATCTAGAGCAAAATACGGTTAGAAAATTCTATCTAGACAGAGATGTTACTATTGATTTAACTTCGGGAGGTAACATAACTTGTAGAAGTAATAAAACATTAGCCTTATTTGAAGTTGGTTTGCAACCGGTTCCTGAGATAAATGATAGCAGAATCAAATTCTGTGTAGAGGACTATCAAAGACCATTTACCATTATGAAAAGTGATACTGCAAATATATATAGCTGGTCTATTACCGGAAATAGAAGAACGTATACTTTAGGTGCTGTAGATAAAAATAAGTCTTATATACTTGTAGATTTTGATTTCTCTGGAATAGATACACTTGTTGTTCAGGAAACAATATTGTTGAAAAATACTGGTGGCAGATGTATTGGATATGATACATTGATTATTACAATTGCTGAAAAGCCAAAACCAGAATTTGATTATACAATTCCTGGAGCTGCTGATAGAGTTCAAGTTATCAATCGTACTCGCCAAGATAGCATCATTGAAACGGTGCCGTTTAATCATCCTAGCTATCCTGCAGATTCTATTATTGAGGTTAAATACACATCGTCTTGGAACTTTGGTAAGAATGAAGATACTGTAGATGTAAAACAAACATATTTAGATAGAAATAATCCGATTGTATCTTCAGGATATATTTATGGAAATTATGACATTTGGTTAGTTGTAGAAAATGACCATGGTTGTAAAGATTCTATTGCTAAAGAAGTATTTATAGATGTGTTTGTTGGTTTGTATATTCCAAATGCTTTTGCACCTACCAATCCAGCTATTGGCGTAAGAACATTCCAACCTAAGGGTTATAATTTGGTTACCTATGAGTGTTGGATCTATGACAATTGGGGGAATTTAGTTTGGTATTCTGATAAGCTTTCGGAAACTGGTGAACCATCAGAAGGTTGGGATGGTACTAATAATGGAGAATTATTGAAATCTGATACATATAACTGGAAAATCGAAGCTTCTTTCAAAGATGGTACAGATTGGGAAGGTATAAAAGATGATGATAAATTGAGAAAATTGGGTAGTGTTTTACTCATAAGATAGTTTCAGAATTTATTAGAACATAAAGAAGTAAACAGAAAAGGAGATCATTTGATCTCCTTTTCTGTTTTTTATATTTAGCAAAACTCTTATGAAAGTGTTATATAATCTTCACCTTTAAAGTTGTTTTCATTAGTGTTTTATACTTGAGAATTGCAAAGTCAATGAAAAATGATTACAGTAATATTTAATTTTTAAAATAAAATTGTACCTTGCTTAACACTATTTCTGTTATTATATTTAAGGTTCTATTAATTATTACATAGCAATTTCTTTACATTAAAGAGTTTTTTTTATAATATTGCATAAATTTTACATGAGCATAAAAGAAAAAATAGGAAGATATATACTATCTCAAAAAGCAAAAAAACTTGTGAGAAAGCGTGAGATTTGCAATTTAGATCTTGCTCAGACAGTAGGTATTATTTTTAGTGCCAATAATCAAGATTCATACGATAGAGCTAGTAAATTCGCAAACTTCATGATCAATACCAAAGAAATACAGGTATTGGCATTGGGTTATGTAGATAATAAGCAAATGCTTAGTTTTTTTGCTGATAAAAGAGGGTTTAAATTTTTTTCAAAAAAGAATTTAAATTGGTATGGTAAACCTAATAATGCTGCTGTAGATTTTTTTATAGAAAAGAATTTTGATATTCTAATAGATTTAAGTTTACAATCATCATTCCTATAGAATATATTGTTCAGCTCTCTAAGGCCAAATTAAAAGTAGGACGTTTTGAAAAAGGGCAAGAACAGGTCTATGATTTTATGCTTGATGTCTCTAAAAACAATACTCTAGACAATTTGATAAATCAAATTGAGCTATATCTCTCAATCGTCAATGTAAATATTCATAATAAATAAATTCATGCAAAGTAATTCTATTGTTGGAACCGGTGTTGCACTGGTAACTCCATTTAATTCTCGATTAGAAGTTGATTATCAATCGTTAGAACGTTTGATAGAGTATGTAATTGGTAACGGCGCAAATTTTCTTGTATTGTTTGGTACTACAGGAGAACCCGTTACATTGATTGAAGAAGAGAAGATAAAGATTATTGAATTTGTATGCAATAAAGTTAATAAAAGACTGCCGCTTGTTTTAGGACATGGTGGAAATAATACCATGGCTGTGGTAAAAAGTCTTGCTACGGCTTCGTATATAAGTAAATTTGATGCAATTTTATCCGTATCGCCATATTACAATAAGCCAAGTCAAGAGGGCATATTTCAGCATTATAAAGCTATTGCAGAAGCATCGCCAATTCCGGTTATTGTCTACAATGTTCCGGGTAGAACAAGTTCTAATATTGAAGTTGGTACAGCAGTGCGTTTAGCAGAAAATTGTAAGAATATCATTGGGTTGAAAGAAGCTTCGCCATCGGTAGAGCAGTTTACATATATGAAGAAAAGTTTACCTGCTAATTTCTTGCTTTTTTCAGGTGATGACTCACTATTACTACCTCACTTATCTTTAGGTGCTGCGGGTGCTATTTCTGTTACAGCTAATGCAATGCCTAAGATTTACAGTTCTATAATAAATGATGTTAAAAAAGTGACTACAGTTCAGCTCTTAAAAAATCATTTGAGACTAATTGAATTTACCGATAGTTTGTTTGAAGAAGGTAGTCCGGCTGGAATTAAAGCTGCGTTATCTGTTCTTGGTATTTGCGAAGGCTTTGTTAGATTGCCTCTAATACCCGTTAGTGATAGCTTGAAAAGAAAAATTACAGATTTATTAAATGGTTTGAAATAGTTGAAAATATAAGGAATAAAAAAACCTCAGTAGATTTTATCTGCTGAGGTTTTTTTATTCCCTTATTAATTAAAAGTCAGTTTTAGATTTATACGATTTATCTTTTTTCCCTTTTTTATCCTCTTCAGGTAATTTAAATTCTCTTTCCGGCTGAGTTGTATTTGGTGAATCAGCTGGTTGCTGTTCTTCTATTTTATCAGTCTGTGTTTCAGTTTCTTGTGAATTAGAATCTGGATTATTACCGGTTTCTTCTATTTGTTTATCATTTTGTAAGTTCAAATTAGTTGAATCAGAGTTTGTTGAATTGGAATCCATTTGTATTTCATTTTCATCTGGTACATAGTCATCAACAGGCGCGTCTTCATACTCCTCGTCTGACAAGAATTTCCTCACGAATATATTTTTCTTCGTGTCAGATGATAGATAGAATGAATATTTAGGGTCTTTTCTGCCAACAGCTAGTATTTTATCTTTCTCCTTCATGTTTTCTATATACATATTGAATTCATCATCAGAGGAGCATGCTTGTAGAATTTCTCGAGTATAGCTGAAATAATACCAATTACGAGTCGATAGCTCAATATAGAAATTAATTTCATCGCCTGCACGTCTTTTCTTCAATTCAACATAGCCATTAACAAGTCTGTTAATCTGAGTTCCTAAAATATTTTGAATTCCAATTTTTCCTACCGATTTATATGATTTTGTTATCGGATTCCAAACAAAATCTAGTTGATTGAAAACTATTGTATGATTTAGCTCTTCCGGAAGCTTTTTCATGCTGCCAAATAGATTAATATCATTAATTACCTCTTGCGTTTTCTGACTGTCTAAAATTTGATATAAAGCACCTTGGTATATTTTCCTAGTCAAATCAACTGCTTGTAGACCTGCAAATTTAGAAATAGTGTCGGCAGTGTTTTTCAATAATTCGTTTGGAAAAAAGAAGTCTAAACTCATCATAGTTTCCAATCTTACTGTATTTCTTGGTATATTATGCGAAATAGAGCCGAAGGTATTCATTTTTACTTGTCCTAAATCAAAACCTAAGTCTAGCTTACCTTCACCATACATCAAACAAAAATCTTTATGAAAGGTGATTATATTTCCATTTGCCAATTCATCTTTAATTCTTGTTTCAGGAGAAATTTTGAACTTCTTTTGTTTGTTGTCGTACGTCAATACTCCATTTGCGGAAATTATAGAATGATCTCGAACCGATTTTCGGTTGGATAAAAAAGATGAATAAATATGGGTTGAATCAAAAGCCATATAAATGTTAGCGTAAACTCTCTTATTGTCAAAATCCTTAGGCTCTTCTGAAATTGGTATTTTTATATTCAAAGGGTCAATTTCATTTTTGAATTTTATCCAATGAGTATCCATTGTATCACAGTTGTGTACAATCTTTGTGTGTCCTTCAAAGGTTAAATATTGTCGGTTTGCGTTTAATCTGAAATCGCCTTGATATCTGTATTCATTACTTAAAGCAAAGCTATCTGGAATGGTAATTACCCCGGTTGCGAAGGTGGTGAATGCTGTATCTACATTTATTAATGATAGTAAAAGGGTTTGAGCTTTTGCATTTTCGTCTATATAATCGTATTTACCTGAACCTGAATATGCCATTCTTCCTGTAACATCAAGGGTTGCATTGTAAATATTATGAAATTTGTCAGATTTATTTGCCAAAATTTTAGCATCTTTTAACGTCTCCATTTTAGCATCTTGATAAATAGTAACTTGACCATTTTCACCTGGGAATACTCTTGAGTCTGCTACATCTATTTGTTTTACTTCTTTAGCATCTATAATATATTTGTTAAGATCGTATTTTGCAATTGGAGCAACGAAGTTTAAGGTGTCTTGTTTAGGATGTACTGATATGAAATGTGCACCGGCAATATTATCGCCTGGAACAACATCATTTACAACGTTTGACCCTAAGAAGATTTCTTTGGTTACCATATCCCATGTAAATTGATTTAGGTAACAGATGTATTTGTTCTGAGGGAATTGTACTACGGTAACTTTATCGTTAGATGTAAATGTTGCTTTTTTATCTTCAAAATTCACATACGATTTCACGTTTTCAGTTTTAAAAGCAAAATTTTTCTGAGTTTCATCTTTTATTAAATCAAAACTAGAAGTATCTGCCAACATTTCATGGTGCTTAAAGGTGTAGCTGTGTGAATTTACAATTGCTTCGTCAAATTTAAATTTACCCCAACCATGCAATCCTTTTGAAGTGAACGACGTGCCGCCTTCAAGCGTTGCATAGCCATTATACATTGAAATAGCACTATCTGTCTGTTCTGCGTTCCAAACATCATTGTAAGGCTCCCAGTGCACTTTAAGATTTTTTCCGTTCACTTGAGGATATTCCGTGCCCATTTGTGCCGTTTGTGCAGTTATAGAATATTCATCAACAACTGAATTCATTGAGTCTGGCAAAAAGTAAAAACCTTTTGACGATTTTGCATCTGTGTTTAAATATTTTATGCGTCCAAAACCTCGTAATGCAATGTTACTTAGGTTTATAGTGTCATAAAAAGTAGCTTTCCCTTTATATATTGGGTAACCTTCAGGTGGAGTAATTCTTGTAAAACCTAACGAATAGTCTTGTTGTACATGAAGTGTCTCTCTGAAAACCGGTAATATATCGGCAGAAACAAACTCACCTTCAAAGGTCAAACCTTCGGTACTAAAGCTGTTCAAACTATCAACAGTATATGGATCTACGGCAAAATAAAATTTTTCTCTGTCATATACTCCATTTTGTGTCTGATAATAGTCATAATATACAAATGAAGCTTTTTTAGAGTTAAATATTGGATATTGCGGATAATGTTTAACACTTGATTTATTATTAGGATCATCAATAAGTAAATCGCCGGTAATGTTTTCAATTACGTTTTGTATTTTCACTAAATTCTTAGCTCCATATTCATCTTCTTTAAAGCTTACTACCTTTATTTTCATTGAGTCTATACTTTCCAGACCAATTTTAAAATCTTTGTAATCGAAAGAAAATTCTTGTCCGAAAAATTCAAATAAACCTGCTTCAATTATACCATCGAACTCAAAGTTTCTGTCTTTTTTCAGCATTAATTGCCTTCCTCTTGGGTAGAATACAACATTTTGTGAATCACTTACTTGTATGCGAGATACTCCATAGAGTTTTAGGTTTTTAGACTTCAAATCGAGCGATGCGTTCTCTAGTCCAATCATATCATGTTCTGAATCAAATTTAATTACATCATAGTCTATTTTTCCTACACGCGCATCAAGATAGTCGTACAAACGTTGTTTAAGTTTGATTTTTTCTGTAATTATGTTGTAATCAATAACTCCTTTATAAGACAAGCCCATACACATTTGACGTACTTGCGTTAATGATATTTTAAGATAGTTGGCAAAATCCAGGGCTTGAAATTCTTCTGTTTCGTATTTTTTTGAGTATCTCCTTAGTGCTACCAAGGGGTGTAGTTCATCTTCATGACCTAATTCGATATATCTCTGCTCTTGAAAATAATTGGCAGATTCAAATTTAGCTTTACTCACGATAGAACCTTTCAAAGTTCCCATCTTCATTTCATCCTTTTTAATATTCCAAGAGAGTTGCTCAAAATCCATATCTACTTTATGATACGTGTTGTAATATGGACTTCTAGACATATTATTAGGGTCGTTGTCTCTAATAAGAAGTAGCTCTTTTTCTTTTACAAGATATTTCAATCTCAATCCGGGATGATAAATAGAATCACTTTCAATATAAAGTGCTATTGTAGAATTACCTGAAAGAATAGTTTCTTTTCTGAAAATGAAGTGGTCTGATTTTGCTTTAAGAAAAAGAGTATCAAATCTAAAGAAGGTGAGTTCTGCTAATGCTTCTTTGCTACCTGAACCAATAAATTTTGCTCCGTGCATAGAGAAACCTCCTTTATAATCTATGCCATCATAAATTCCTTTTATCTCAAAAAAGTTATCGTAAGAGTCGAATCGCGGGTAGGAAATCAACTCCGGATCGGTTACTACTATAACTTTATCGGTAAGTTTTCCTAAAATTGCATTGTCGTGATAGGTTTTGTTGGTAAATAGCACAGAATCAGCCGAATATGTCGATTTTTTCATGTCAATTTCATGTTTTTTGAGGTCGGCATAAACGGCATTTTCGCTGAAGCCTGCTCTTTTCCAGTTTACCCTACCTTTTTCTCCAATCCATGTGTTTTCAATTGGGTAATAAATTCCATTTGTATTGTAAATGAAAGCACTGTCGTTTTTCGAAAAACAAGTTAGGTTTGTAGTATTAAATGTTATGTACGGAATATCGTTAAAATTGAATGTAAAGTCTTTATTATCGCAAGTCCAAATAGTTGAACTTGAATTGTAAATCTCTCCTTTTTCTAGGAGAGAATAGGCCGTATTACAGTAATCGTCAGAAAAACTAATGTTTTTTTTGTTGATTAAAAACTCTACACCTTCGTTCCATTTATTAAAACTTTCGTCGGGATGAGCTTTTGCTGCAAAGGTATTTATGGCTTTGAAATAATTATTGAAATGTGGATCTGCTTTTCCTCTTTTTGTAAGATAAGAATTGCAGGTCTTTATGATATTTTCCTTTTTTTCGGGCGAAAATGTAGCCCAGTTTGTCGTGAAATTTTCTAAACTACTATTTTGTTTAGTAATATTAGGAGCGGCTATGAATAATTCTTGCAGTTGATGAAAAAACTCCTCTTCAATGAGTGAGAATTTTTTAAGTTGCGCATAAGAAATATATGTTACAAAAGAAAACAGTATAATAAGAATGTGTTTTTTCATTTGTCTGCTTTTTTATTATTTAAGGTCTTGAGAAATTCTTAATGCATTAATTTATTGCGCTTTATACAAAGTTGTTTAATAGAATGTATAGATTTATGTTTCTTTAATTTTTATCAAATATTCGTTTCTGATTATTTGATAATCTAATTTAATTCAAATTAGTAAATTAATGCCAATGAATTGGTGAAAAATGGATTTTTCTTTGAATAATAGTGAGTGTTAATTATTTTTCAGCATCAGACAAGAAGCCCATTTGTTTTTCTCATTGCTATGAACGAGTGTCAGACTATGTTTCATAGCTTCATTTACAATTGTTTCAATGTCTGAAATGTAAATGCCACTCAAAAGGAGTATTCCATTGTTTTTTAGAGCGTTTGATAAGGTGTTGATAGAATTAAGTATTGTGTTTTTGTTGATGTTAGCAAGTAATATATCATAATAGTTTGCTTTGAGAATTTCTACTCCTGCAAGTTCTACAGCTATATTTTTTATTGAATTTCTTATAATGTTTTCTTTGGTATTTTCGCACGACCATTCGTCTATATCAAAAGCTAGAATATTCTCGGCTCCTTTCATTGATGCCAAAATAGCCAAAATACCGGTACCACAACCACAGTCAGCAACTTCTTTTCCGGTAAAATCTAATTCTAGAATTTCTTTACACATGAGAGAGGTGGTTTCATGATGTCCGGTTCCAAAAGACATTTTGGGGTCTATAATTATCTCATATTTATACGATTCCTGTATATCATGAAAACTCGCTTTTATTATACATTCTTTGTCAATAATTACCGGATGCAAATTTGATTCCCATTCTGCATTCCAATTTTCTTGTTTTATAAACTGAAGTTGACTATTTGTGATTGCAAAATCCTTAATAAAGTTTGTTAATTCAGGTTCATTATAATCAGATTCTTTTATATATGATTTTAGAATATTATTTTCATTCATAAAACTTTCGTAACCGCTTTCGCCAAGAAAAGCAATTGCTATATCTTCTTCTGTTTGTGCGTTTTCTATGGTATTAAATGAGAATTCAAAATAGTTCATAGCGATTAATTATATGTTTTATTTATTGATTTAAACAATTAGCAATCAAATAGATTGTGAATTGTAGTTCATTTTTAAAAGCAAAAAGGTACTTCATGAATAGAAATACCTTTTTGAAATATTATATAAAGTGGAAATTTTTATGATTTGAAAATGCTCCAAATAAAATCTTAGAATGCATTTACAATACCCAAAAATTCTTCTGCTTGAAGTGCAGCGCCACCAATAAGTCCACCATCAACATCTGGGTTTGCAAATAATTCTTTTGCATTAGATGCTTTACAGCTACCACCGTATAGAATAGAAGTTTGGTCTGCAATTGCTTTGTTGTAATTAGCAGCTATTGAGTCTCTTAAATCTTTGTGCATTTCTTGAGCTTGAGCACTAGAAGCTGTTTTGCCTGTACCAATAGCCCAAATAGGTTCGTATGCGATAACTATTTTTTTAAAATCTTCTTCAGAAAGTTTAAAAATTGTTTCTTTAAGTTGATTTATTACATATTGTTTTTGAGTTCCGGCTTCTCTTATAGCTAATGCCTCTCCACAGCAATATATCGGTGTTAATCCGTTTTGTAGTGTTAGCGCAACTTTTTTGTTAAGTGTCTCACTCGTTTCACCATAATATTCTCTTCTTTCAGAGTGTCCAAGTATAACGTATTTAGCGCCAGTTGATTTTATCATTTCAGCAGATACTTCTCCTGTAAAAGCACCTTTTGCTTCTGCTGCACAGTTTTGAGCTGCAACTCCTACATTACTTACCGTTTTTTGTACCTCTGTAATATGAGTAAATGGTGTGCCTAAAACTACAACAACATTTTTGTCTCCTTTTTCAGAATACAATTTTTCTACTTCTTTAGCTAATGCTACACCTTCTTGTAAAGTTGTGTTGCATTTCCAGTTACCTGCTACAATTTTTTTTCTCATTTTAATATACTTTTTTGTGTTTAATAAACTTATTTGCCTACTATTTTACTTAAATATTCTGTTGTAGGTATATCATTATAATGCCATTTATTTATGACAGTTCCTTTTTTAAGTAGTACCAGACCGGGGTTAGACCTGATAATGGTTTTCAATGTTATTGGGTCGGTGCTAAAGAATTTATAAAGTGCTCCGGTTTTAGCTTTAAACACATCAATTTCTGATGAAACTGAAGCTGTTAAACAAATCATATCCATATTATTAGATATAGACCAGTTATAGAGTGCATTTATCTCATCTTGTTTTTTTACACTGCTTTTAGTCAAATCATAAGCAACAATGAGGAGTACGTGTTTTTCTGAATTTAAAATGTCTTCCGTAATATCACCGGTTTCATCTGAAGAGATTGTAAAGTCGTGAATAGGAGGTATGTAACCTGGGTCTATTAGATCGATTTTTCTATCTACATATTCCCAACCCGGTTCTGTTGGGTAACTTTCCATGCTAAATTCTTTGGTTACACCATTCTTTTTGAGAATAAATACTGGGTCGCTGTAAACAGGTTGTTGGGCGCCTTCAGGTATAGCCATGCCTTCAGGAATATACGTTCCAATTTTATATGGACGGAAATCAATTATTGGTAAATGAAGTAATCCGTAAGTTGATAATGAAACGATTAGAACGGTATATATTACTGTAAGAACAATATTTGCTTTACATACAAAAATTGATTCAAACTTTTTTCTCCTGAAAAATACAATAAATACTGGAATAAGAATTATTAGGTTTTTAATAAAAGTTTGCCAGTTGGTCAAAATTATAGAATCTCCAAAGCAACCACAGTCGTGTACTAATTCTTTGCCTGAAGATTGCTCTTGCATAGCGAGGTACAGCGTTATAGGGGTGAATATAAGCATGAAAAGGAGTGAACCTAATGATGCCAGTTTTGTGAGATTGTTAAAAAATAGTGCCAGACCAACAACAAATTCTACAGTACTAAGCAACAGCCCTAAATATAGTGCTATTGGTTCCATGTAGTCCATTCCCCAAGCAGTAAAATAATCGACAAATTTATACTGAGAGCCCAGTGGATCAACTGCTTTTACAAAACCTGAATATATAAAAATACATCCCACAAAAATTCTTGATATGTTTTCTAAATACCTCTGAGTTACCGTTATAAATGAAAGTCCTACCGAAATTAATAGAACAGATCCTAAAAGAAGTATAAGTAGATTGTTACTAGCTTGTGGGAAAACATCAATAAAAAACAGACCTGATATTCCTGCCATTAAAATGAGTAATCCTATGATTCTTTTGATTACCGATTTGTTGTCTTTTTTATTCATGACTGAAGTGTTTTGTATTTTATATTTTTCATGTTTGAATTTTTTTCTATTTTTCCAAACGAAGTTTAATGAGGGCAAATACAGCGTAATTTATCATATCAAAGTAATTTGCATCTATTCCTTCCGAAATAATTGTTTTTCCTTTATTATCTTCAATTTGTTTTGTTCTGTGTAACTTCATTAAAATCAAATCAGTATATGAACTTATACGCATACTTCGCCAAGCTTCGCCATAGTCGTGATTTTTATCTAACATCAAAGTCTTAGCTGCATTTGCAAAATTGTAGTATAAGTTTTTTAATGTATCCAATTCTAGTTCAATTACTTCCGCTTTGTTTTTGTTTAGTTCCAGTTGAATTAAACCAATAATGCCATAATTTACAATTGCTATAAATTCTGAACTTATATCTTCGTCTATTTTAGAACTTCCTTTTTCTTCAATACTTCTAATTCGTTGAGCTTTTATAAATAACTGGTCTGTAATAGATTCTGGACGCATTATGCGCCATGCAGTTCCATAATCGGCATATTTCTTAAAAAAAATCTCACTACAAAACCCAATTACTTTATCAAACTGTTGTTCAGTTTTGCCCATAAACTACAAGATATATATTTCTGCAAATTTAAAAAATGATATTTAATATACAATCTTAAATATTGCATTTTATAGCTTTATTAATAGCTTTGTCGATTAATTTTCTTTTCATGTTATCAGCCATTTTTTATGAGCAAAACATTGCAGATTTCCGGTATTTTAGTTGATGTATCCGAGCCTTTGATAATGGGTATTGTGAACGTGACTCCAGATTCATTTTATGATGGAGGAAAACAAATACATCAAGAACAGGTTAATGCTCTAATAGAGAAGCATATTGCCGATGGAGCTCATATTGTTGACATTGGTGCTTTTTCTACTAGACCACATGCTCAGTTTTTATCCATCAGCGAAGAGCTCGATAGGATTGAGAGTTTAATTGAAAACATAAAATATAATTTTCCAAATATAATTCTCTCAATTGACACTTTTAGAACCGAGATTATTGAAATGGTCTACAAGAAAATTGGCGGATTCATCATAAATGACATATCAGGGGGCGTATTTGATAAAAATATGTTTCAAATTGCTGCAAAGTACAGATTGCCTTATATATTGTCTCATTTGCAGGGTAGTTTTGATTCTATGCACAATGAATATAAATATGAAAATCTAATTACAGATGTGATATTTGATTTGCAGGTTAAGTTATCTCAACTACATAAAATTGGGGTGGTAGATGTAATCATTGATCCAGGCATTGGTTTTAGTAAAAATATTGAACAAAATTTTACAATACTAAAGAGATTAAAAGATTTTGAAATATTAGAAAAAAATTTGTTAGTAGGAGTGTCTAGAAAGTCACTGATAACTAAATCATTAAACATTACAGCGCAAGAAGCATTAAATGCTACAACAGTCTTACACACTATTGCACTCCAAAATGGTGCAAATATCCTAAGAGTGCATGATGTAAAAGAAGCAAAGCAGTGTATCGCGCTTTTGTCTTTATTAAATAAATAATATTTGCAATTAATAAATACCATTTTGTTTGTTGTAATGTTTTGATAATGAGAGTTTAGAAAGAATTTATTGAGTTTGTTTGGAGTAATCATTGATTTATGAAAGTTGAAATGTTAGTTAGGTGTTAATAAAATTTAAAATAAAATATATGAAGAATGTGTTTTATAATAAAAAATTAATATCTTTGCACCCAATTATTTCAATAGAATAATAATAAATTTTTAGAAGATGAACTTACTTGACGTAGCAAAGAAAGAACTTGAAAACAAAGTTGAACGTCCTGCTTTTAGCGCAGGCGATACAATAACTGTTCATTATAAAATCAAAGAAGGTGATAAGGAACGTATACAACAGTTCCGTGGTGTTGTAATTCAAAGAAGAGGTGAAGGTAATTCAGAAACTTTTACTATCAGAAAAATGTCTGGAAACATTGGTGTAAAAGAATTATACCTGTTTCATCGCCAAATATTGATCAAATAGAAGTAAATAAAAGAGGTAGAGTTAGAAAAGCGAAAATATTCTATTTTAGAGGTCTTATTGGTAAGAAAGCTAGAATTAAAGAAAGAATTGTTTAAGATTTATATCTTAGATAAAAAAGAAAGGAAAAGTTTTACAAAAGCTTTTCCTTTCTTTTTTTATGTATTTTTCAATCCTTATTTCAAGGTAATACAATAAGAAAGCTACACTTCTTAATCGCTGATTATTATATAATTAAGCACGCTCAATTTTACCTACAAAAGATTGCGAAGCTGCAATATTCACATCTTTGTGTATGTTCTGTTTGGCAGAATTTTATTTCTTTATTAAAAATATCCGAAATCAACTCAATTAACATTTTTTCGAATACCGGTTTTACCGATGTATAATATGAATTAAGAGGGACATGGTCTAGAAATATGCAGTCGTTAGACTTGGTGTTGAATTGTTTTATATATCGTAATTCAGGCAAAACATCAGTTTTATTAGCTGTTTTATCTTTCAGGTAACAATATGTGAGTAGTTGTAGAACATGTGAAAAATTCTCTTTTTTATTGGAATAAAACAAGTCTTCTATTAGTGTAATTTGGTTTTTGGGCTTACCTGTTTTGTAGTCAATTATTCTAATTTTATTGTTAATTAAATCTACCCGATCTAGATAACCGCCTATCGTTATTGATATATTTTCGTTTAAGGTTAATTCAACTGAAGTTTTCTCTTCCAATGAAATGATTGTAAAATTATCATCAAGAGCATCTTTTTGTATTGTATTGGTAATGTATTTTTTTATTGTTCTAAAAATAAGAACATTATATCCTGAAATGTTTGATTTGTTTATTTCTAAAGACAAAACCTTAGCCATTGCCTCGTAAATACATTGATCTATAGTATCTTCCTTTTTTAATATTTCTTGCAGTAAATTTTTATCAATTATTTTGTTTGTATATGGTTTATATATAGAACAAATTGCTTCATGAAAGATAGACCCAAATTCGCCCTCACTAGGTATTTCTGTTAGTTGTTTTGGTTCATCAAGTTGAGCAATGTATTTGAAGTAAAATCGGAGAGAGCATTCATTGAAGTTACTTATAGCACTTGGACTAAGTATTTTACAGTTAAATATTTTTTTTATTTTTTCTAGCAACGCATCATCTTTTATTATTGAAATAGGTTCACTGTTTCTGGAGAAAAGTTTGAATTGCAGAGAAATATTTTTGTTTGTGTATTTAGGGGAGTACTCTAATTGTGAAATAAATCGACTTTTTTCACCTTTTGATTTGTCAGAAAGTTGCTTGGAGTAGAGTAGGGTTATGTTTTCGGCTCCGGCAATTAGTCTATGGAAATAATAAGAAAATATTGAGTCTTGGTGTTTTATAGTTGGTAGTTCATACCCATTTCTCAATGAGTATGGAATAAATGATGGTGCCGGTTTTCCTTTTGGAAAAATACCTTCATTGAGAGAGATAATATATACGTTTTTAAAATGCAAAAGTCTGGTTTCTAGCATTCCCATAATCTGCAATCCTTCTAAAGGCTCACCATTGAATGCTACGGAAATATTTGAAATATGAGTTTCAATAATATTTGCTATAGTAGCAGTGTCGGTTAACTCAAGTTTGCTTTCAATTAAAATTTCTTCTAAACTTTTAATTGCGGTATATCTTTACAAATAGCTCATAGTCAAGACTGTTTATATTACTTTTCCCTTTAATACAAATAGATTTTATTATATTTAATATAGCTGATATTACAGAGAAGTTATTGTCTTTTTGTGGAGAGAGAATGTTTGTGAGTTCTGTATTTGGTATGTTATTCCAATTATTTTTCTTTAATGTATTTGCTTTTATTTCAGCTTCAATTTTTTCAATATCATCGCGATAGGTTTGTCTAAGCAAGGTTATTGAGAAAAGAGAAAGTAGGTTAATAGTAAATGATGATTTTTGTTTGTAAAGTTCACAAATCATTTTCATTAGTGTGTGTGTGCTAGAGTTAACTAATGGGTAACCCATACTGATATTATATTTGTCTATAGTATCGGGTAGGGAGTATAGTAACGGTAAAAGCATGTTTTCATCTGCCAAAATTATAGCAGTTTCTGAAATTGAGGTCTTGGTATTGTTTCTATTTATGTTTTCAGTTATGTATTTAATTTGTTCAACATAACCCGAACTTGAAATTATTGTTAGATTTTTATTGTCTATAGGTTCTTCTGGTGTAATACTTTCGGGAAATAAAATTTTATATTTTCTAATGAAATATCCAGCTTCATGATGTATTTCGTTGACATATGATGGTGAGTAATCCCAATAAAAAAGTGCTTGGTTTTTTAATTGTAGAATTTTAAATAGCTCTTCTTCTCATTTGTTTAAAGCATTGAAACCTATAAAAACATAAATTTTATTGGTAGAAATGTCTGTTGATTTGCTTTTCAGATCACTGATGACACACTTTTGCAGAAGTCCTTCGTATGCGCAATTTGATGTAAGTAGGTCGTTTTTTAGATTTTCGTATATTTTGTAGAGTACCTGCCAAAGCTCAAGAAATATTTTCTGATGTTTTGATTTTTTTTCAGGATCAAATCCTTCCCAAAAATGCTTTATTGCATCGACTTGGGAGCTTGACAAATAATTAAAAATAGATTCTATTTCATTTATATTTTTTATAGTTTCAAAAATATCTTTTGCAGATACTAAGTATTTATCAATATCGTCAAAGTCAGAAGCAATCATTTTTCCCCAAAAGTAAAATTGGTCAAAGCTTTCCTTGGTATTTGAAATTTGTTTGTAGATTGAGTATATTCTAATCATTATTCTTAAATCGTCTTCAATATTTAAATGTGAAAAAGATTTAAATAATTCTGCAATACTGAATATCTCAGGCGAAAAACTAGGTTTCTTTATAATAGAAGAAATTTCTTGTTGAATAAAGAGAGCAGGACGTTTGTTGGGCAAAATAAGAATGAAATCATCAAAATTATTATTTCTGATGTATAAGTCGTTAATTACTTTTTTTAAAAAGGTATCATTCATCTGTTTGTTTTTACTTTTTTTTATACTTAGTCAGATGTTATTTTTATTTTGAAATTTCTTTATTTAAGTGTTATTAAACTTGATGTTTATATTCTCAAATTGAAAAATAGTCATGTATAAAGATGTGATATTTTGGTGATTTTCTGTGTTAAAAAATCGATTTTTTTCAAATAAAAAAGGAGGTTTGATTAAACCTCCTTTAAGAATATATGTTACTTTTAATTATTCTATCTACCCATATGGAAAAATCTGTCGGCAGGGTGAGGTATCGCAGAGCGACTTCCTGTTCTACCCGGTAACGCTAAGTCATGTATTTCAAATGAAATATTAAGCTCATGAGTACCGCCGGTGTTCAGACCTGCTGAAGAAACTGTCATGTCATAGCTATATGATACTCTATATAACCTTTTCATATTTCTTGAATACTTAATATAACCAAGCATAAATATTACAGCATCTAAGCTGTTGCCTTCAATTTTATAATCACTAAGTTTGTCGTATGGCAAGTATTGAGCTCTAAACCAAACACCTGTATAAAGAGACGAAATGAATGACAATTTAGAAGGGATAATAGCATTAAACCCGAAAGAAAGTGTTTTTGAGCCTGATTCTGTAGGAAGGCCATCAAACCAAGTTTCAGCTTCTGCTTGACTTTCCCAAATAACTCCGGGAGCTAATAAGAAATACGTGTTATAGAAACTACTTCTATTTACTTTAATCATAGAATACCAATTGGCATTGAATTTAATTGGTAGTCGAGCTTCATTACCATCATCCAACATAGAGAAGTCTGGTTGTGTTAAATGGTGAAAAGCACATCCTATTGTATTTGTTGCCCATATTTTCACCGGCGATTGTTTCAAATTGAAACGCATAGCCAAACCTGTATTAACATCAAATTTTCCTTTAGAGCCTATACCTTCCACAAACTCAGTTTCATATATATTACCGAAACGAGGATCTAATTGATCTGAGAATACTAACTCTTCATAGTTTATTGATCGATGAATGTAACTTACTCCAGCTCCAATTTGAATTATGAAGTCGGGTGTGAGTGTAATTCTTTTAGCATACATTATTTGCGCCATCCAAGTATCCAAGAAGTTTTCTCCTTGAGTGTTTTTTGTAACCATAGCACCTAGACCACCAGTTGCGAACTTTCTATCAAAAAAGTCGAATGCAAGACTTTGAGTGCTGTAATTTCCTAAAACTGACGTCCATAAATTTCTTGTTGTTATTACCCCTCTTAATCCTGGATTAATCCCTGTAAATGCAGGGTTGTAATACATTTCTTTGAAGAAATACTGTGAAAAGTTAGGATCCTGTGCTTTCGACGTTGTAATCGCGGTTGTAAGCACTAAAATTGAAAACATTAACTTCAATATTTTTCTCATCTTATCCTGTTGTTTATTCTATTTAACATACAATGCTATAAGAGTATCTAACCACCCCCTTAAGCAAACTTAATAAAAATTGTCTATAATTAAAAATTTTTAAATTACTTTTTTGCAGATGATCACTTTATTTTGAAACTTTCACACCCCATCGCTAAACACACATTTTGTAAAAGGTTACAAACTAATTGTAATTTTTTTTATAATAACTGCTTTAATTGTATTTTAAATTTTTATTAAGTAACCCCAATACGAATTCTTGATTAAATTTAATTGTTTTTTTTTAATTCTTGATTATTTAGTGTTTTTTTTTACTGTTTTTTTGTGAAAAAATATTTCTTCTAGTTATTTTCTACTCTTCTTTTGTTTAAAACCAGTTGTTTAAATTGTTTTTGCCCGTTTTACTGTTTTTTGTTTCAGAATGATTTTTATGTGTCTATAATAATAGTGTTTGGTTCTTTAGATTTAATACAATATTATTTTAAAGTAACAATAATTTAATATTGTTAACTTAAAACTGATATATAGTTTTTATTTTTTGATATTTATTTTAATATAGTCAGCAACCTTTTTATATTTGTAATAGTCATATTATTGCATTTTTGTGTAAAATAAAAGTTATCAGTTATATAATATATTGTAGCAATGAGATATTTCATAATACTTTCATTATTGTTTTTTTCTTTGTCAGAATTGTTTTCTCAAGGTCCGGTACCTATTACAAATTGTCCGGTTATAAAAATAAATTCTGGTAATCCTACATTTCCATTTCCACAGTTTTTGGAATATGCTGCCGGTAAGACTTTGGCAAAATATAATGCAGAAGGTGTTACCCATGCCGATATGGAAAAAACAATGCGTGAGGCTTATGAAATTATGTCGCACCGTTGCCGATATACTGGAGAAACATTCAGAGGTGTTCCTTATATTACTTTTAATCACGGTTCTGTACCTCACAATTTTAATACCTTCGTTTCTGAGGGAGACGGATATATTCTTATAGCAGCTGCCATGTTTGCAGATCAACCTACGTTCAATGGTTTATGGATGTGGATTCATGATAATAGAATGAGTAAAGTGACTAAGTACAAAGACTGTCAACCGCTTAGGCCTACTCAGAAAACTGGTGAGTATATTGCTGGTTGGGATTGCGATGAAACAACCCCTGCCAACGATGGTTCTACACATTCTGCTGCCGATGGAGATTTTGATATTGCGATGGGTTTACTTTTAGCATATAGACAGTGGGGTGAATTTATGTATCACAATGGTACTTTAGTGAAAGACGCCTGTGGTAATCCTATTTCATTGAAAGTAGCTGCCGAAAAAGCTATAAAGGCTTTGGTAGATACAATACCCGATTTTATGGATAATAAGCAATTTGCCGGATATATGAGTGGTGTAATTGGTGTTGATGGTTATGCGAAAAGTGGTAATACTTGGGGTGAGTTAACTATGTGGAGGGCTACTCAGAACACCTATCCATGGGCAAACGCACTTCCAACATTAGGAGGAAATTATGGCTCACATTATGTTGACTATAATGCTCCTGCTTATTTTAAAGAATTTGCCCATTTTCTAGAAACAGAAGGAAATGCTACTCCTTGGCAGATAAATCAGTTTAAACGTGCCGAAGCATCTTCTGATTGGTTGATGGGAGAAGCTTATAAACAAGGTTATATTCCTTCAATAGGTAAAGTAAATAGTTCATCTGACGGTAGTGCTTTTACATTTACATCATTTAATTCAGGTGAAGATTTTCGTTGTGCTTGGCGAACTATACTTAATTATGTTTGGAATGGTAATCCTACTGAAACGTGGGATCCTGCCACTCACCAAGTAAAAGCTGGTGCAAATACGTTTGAGAGAGACATGGCTTTAAGACATGCCAATATATTAAAAACTCCAACAGAAGGTGGTAATTTGATTTGTAAAAAAATGGGAGCTTCTCCAGATCCAGGACAACCCAGATGGATGGGTGTTGCTCAAATTCCACAAAGTTGGAATTTAAATGGTGGTATAATGGAGCGTGCCGGTTCAAATTATTCAGTTGGTACAGGGGCTCCTGCTGCAGTTGCATCAGGAGATCTAGAACTTATTGCTGATATGTACAGACAATCTGAGCTTGTTTGGGATGATGCTTCTACTGAGTCAAAAAACTTAACAGATGACGAACGTTATATTAAAAGTACTCCTAAATATTTTCATGGTATATTTCGTATTCTCGGATTACTTACCAATTCCGGTAATTTACATGCTCCTAAAGACATGGTTCCATCCGCAAATGTGAAGGTTTATATGTCTGTAAATAAAACATACGCTTATCAGGATGATAATATTAATTATACGGTTCAATATAGAAATTATGGAACACTTGAGGCTACCGGTGTGACTGTAACTACACCGCTAGATGCTGATTTTGAGTTTGTTTCTGCTAATAAAGGAGGTGTGTATAATGCTTCTAATCATACAATAACTTGGAATGTAGGGAAAATACCGGGTTTTAAATCCGATCAGCTTGCAAAAACAATAGATTCTGTTACTTTTATTGTAAAAGTAGCAAAAATAGATAATCCTCGTGTATGTTTGATGTAATGTGTATCTTTCTTATGGTAATTATTTGCCAGCTATAAATGATAATGGAGACTGGGCAAATACATCATTTTATCAATTTTATCGTTTTTGGCACGATTCTCATGAGGCATATATAAATATGAATAACTATAGAATTTCATATTTTATGAATGATATAAATAAGGGTTTTAAATCGGCAACTAATCCTAACGGCTGGTTGTTTGGTGTAGATAATCAGAATGATATGGATAAGTATGGATACAATCCCGCAAGTGGGCCTGTAACTTTTGCTTATCAAAAAATACCTGCCGGTGAAGATACTTATGGGAAATGGAATCAACGTATAATGATTCAATTTGCTGATGTTTTAACTGCACCTGCAACGCATGTATATGATAAGTTAGATAGTAAATATTTACTTCATAAAGGTGTTTTTGGTCCCGGATTTATTCGTTCTCGATTATATACCGATCCTGCTACGAATATGAAATCAAAAGTGTCTGACGACTGGTCGTATGCTGCTAAATTACAGAATGTTGATTTGTCAGCGCAGGGCTCTTTGTTTTATCCTGTTTCTCCAGGTTGGGCTGACTATAATAATTTAGGAAGCCCAATTACAAATTATGCTCGACACTCTTGCGATCCAGATGTTGATAATTATGACAGGGTATTAGTTGAAGAGTTTGATGGATATACGTGGCGTCGTATTCAAGGTCGTGGACCGCTTCCTGGCAAAGAGGCGTATAAGGTTGTTGTTGTTGATACTATTCCTAAACATTTGAAGTGGAAAGGGGTTTGTGAATAGTATGGCATTGACAGTAAATGCAACCTATACTCCGGCTCCTTTAGGCGCAAATTATACAGGTATTGTGAAATGGGAGGTTGATGAAATGCTTGTGGGTGAAAAGGGAACTCTTATCTATGAAGCTATTGCTGCTGATATTAATTGCCCGAATGGGGTTGATGTTTTTTTCGAAAATGCTGCATGGATTTCTTCAGAGACTGATTCGCCTGATTCTTCAAAAGTTGATTTGATGATTACCTGCGCCGAATTGCCTCCAGTTATTGACCCTCAGACCTCTTTATTTAAAAGAGCAAATAGGTCAAAAGCTGATATAGGAGAAGTTGTTACTTACACTCTTAAATATATTAATACAGAAGGTACTGTTGTAGATGGCGATTTATCTACTCAGACTGGTTGGAAGAAACTTGCTAATGGAAATATACCTCTTGCTAAAGGTTATTTTTCATTAGATCAGAATAATAATCAAGGTGTTCCACCTCCATATTTCTTTGCTCATGAAAAATCTTATGGTGTTAACGGTACTTTAGAAACAACCTGGGACGCAACGAATACTTCTTTGTTTTATTTGGTTTTTAGATATACTGCCGGAACGCCTTATGCCAATGATTTTAAAGGTGTTTGTTTGAGAGTAACTCCAGTACCTGCTGGTCAGGGTACCATAAAATTTGAAGTGCTTGATGGAACTAAAGTTGTTGCAACTGAAACAGCTAATGTATCCTATCCTACAAATGCTGCCGGTACGTTTAATCCGATTGATATAAAAGTTAGAATTCAGGATGATAAAATGTATGTTTATGTGAATGATTTTGAAACCGTATTGAAATCATATTCAGGTTTGGTAACTACTACTGCTGGCTATGTGGGTGTTTATAGTGGAAGTGGTGGAAATCAACATAAAATGAATTCTTTTCATACAGATTTCGATCATGCCTTTGATATCACACTCTATGATAAATTACCTGTTGAGTTAGGAAGTGTTGCAAGTATTTCTAATGCTGGTGTTTGGAATGCAAGTCAAAATCTTATTACTTGGCCTAAAATTGTAGGTCCTATAAAAGCTAACGATTCTTTAGTTTATACTTTTAATGCGGAAGTTAAATCTTGTAATAATTTTATTACAAATTTAGGTAAGGCTTCTGTTTATGGTATGGATACTCTAAGAGTTCTTAATACTATTTCCTGCGGCAGCACCATCTGCACACCACCTTCAGGAGTCTTACTAACAGCAAGTAGTAGTCCAAGTCTTTGCGAGGGCGATTCAGTGCTATTGATGGCATTGCCGGTAAGCGGAAGCAAATATGAGTATGTATTTATGCGTGATGGGACGACCGTACAGGGTCCGGGAACGAAAAACACTTACTATGCCAAGACCTCGGGCGACTATAGCGTGAGTGTCTATCCGGTGGGCGACCCACTGTGCGAAGCCACCTCGGCAGCGGTAACGGTAGAAGTTCATGCACTGCCAACAGCTACGCTCAGTGCCAGTGCAACAGCTCAGTGCGAGGGAACCGTCACGCTCACTGCCGCTGGAGGTACGGGCAGTTGGGAGTATTCATTTATTGAGATAGGAGGAATCAATCTACCAGCAATAAGCGCCATCGATAAATATACGGTAAGTAAGAGTGGCTCATACTATGCAATAGTGTATAATTCATCGAATTCCAACTGTTATTCATATACCGACACTATAGAAATTCAGATAGATATCCGCCCAGCATTAGCACTTACCAGCAATTCGGTATTATCAGCCTGCAAAGGCACCGCAGGAGGCTTGATAGAAGTAACTGCAATAACAGGCGGCGTGTATTCTTGGACAGATGAGAATGGCGCATTGAGTACACAGACAAACAGCTATGCACCAGCCCTTCCCGGCACCTATTCGGTAACGGTAACCAGCGGATTGTGTGATGTTAGTTTAGTAGATATAGAAGTGGTAGAGTTAGCTCTGCCCGAATATACCATAAGCACCACAGATCCGCAGAGCATCTGTGTAGGAAGTGCTTTTCCAGAGGTAGCCTTAACCATAACAGGCACAGGGCCATACAGCTTTGCCTATAGCGATGGAGTAGGTGCAGGTGTGATAGAGACAAGTGTAAACAGTCCGTTCAAACTCTCCCCAAGTTCAATGCAGGGTGGAACCTATACGTTCAGTTTGCTTAAACTACAAGATGCCGCAAATGGCTGTTATGCAGATATAGACCCGAATCAAACAGTAAGCATACAGATAGAGGCCAAGCCGGAATTGATATTCTTACAGCCTGATGCTGTTTGCTCTAATGGAGATAATGTTGATTTGAGCGATTATGTAAGCAGTAGCGACATGGGTACGTACAAATATAGCAGTGTAGATATTCCTGCCGGAGCGCTCAATGAGCAAACCGGAGCAGTAGATTTACTCTTGTCTGGTTCAGGAATTTTACCATCTCGGTTACCTTAGATAATGCAGGTTGCGTGTCAGACGCTGTAGAACAGCAATTAGAAATCTACCCAAGTCCCGAAGCAAGTATCACAGGAGCAACGGAATTGTGTTCGGGTGTGTCAGAAACAATGGAAGGAGTAGCCACAGGTGGAACTTACCATATAGTAAACACCTCTGGACACAGAGCGGCTCAGTACTAGGCGATGTAAATGTTCAAACCCCGAGCTTTTATACCACGGTGGTTAAACAATATGATCTGAGCTATGAAGTGACCGATGCCAATGGCTGTAAGTCAAAAGCCACGCACCAAATAGAAGTAGTGACCCTGCCAACGGCACAAATAAAGAGTCCGATGCCATCATATTGCAGTGCCGATGAAGCAGTTGCCCTTGATGGCAGCATGGCAACGGTGAGCGCCACCGGAGGAACGTATGAGTGGTTTATAGATAATCTACCGGCTACAGAAATAGTACCAAGCACTTTGAGTATTGGTAACCATGAACTTAGTTTGCTATACCGCTTCGGCTGCGAAGCTGCAAAAGTAAGTAGCCAGTTTGAAATAAAACAGAGTCCGTATGCAGAGATTGTTTCACCCGGATTACTTTGTAATGCAGTGGGAACGGTAGTTCAATTGCAGGCAGAGAATCAGCAACCGCTTTTGGGAACCGGCGTATGGTCAGGCACTGGCGTGAGTGCAAGTGGCGAACTCAGTTTGAGTACCGCAGGCGTTTACCCGGTAACGTATACCTATACAACCTCGGGCAGTAGTTGTAGCTATGCTGCAGAGCTAGAAATTACCGTATCAGAAACCCCGAGTATCAACTTTTTACCAATACCTTCGGGCTGTGTGAGCGATAGCGATTTTCAGCTTTCGGCAACAGGTACCCCCGCAGGAGGTGTAGGAGTCTATAGCGCCGTGGCAGGAGTTAGCGCAACGGGTTTGGTAAGTCCATCGGTATTTACCCCCGAAACAGATTATACCATAAACTACACATACACCACCGCAGTAGGCTGTGAGAGTAGTAGTACGCAGAATTATAGAGTTTATCAGACCGCAATTCCAAGTGTGAAAGTCAATCCAGTGAGTAGTGTGGTTCCCGATCCGCATCCGGCTATGGAAGCAGTAGGCAGTGCCGACCTGTTTCAGTGGTACGATGCTGATATGAAACCCGTAGCGCAAGGGCCAACCTACAATCCGGCACATACCGATGCCGGAATATTTAGCTATTATCTTACCCAAACACTGAACGGATGTGAAAGTGAGCCTTTGTTGGTACTTGTATCCGTATCAGATTGCGGAACACAGGCGCCAACGGTAACCAATGTATCGGTATGCGAAGGCAGTCAGCCACCAACCTTGACCGCACAGGCAACAGGAACGCTACAGTGGTATGCCGATGTATTAAAACAACAACCTTTGCAAAGTGGCGGTGATTATGTTCCTGCAACAATACCTGCAACAGGCAGTAGTAAAACCTATTATGTAAGCAATCTTGATGGCTGCGAGAGTGCGGTAACCCCGTTAGTTCTCAGCACCCAGAGTTTACCAAATGTAACGTTCAACTTACCCACAGCAGTATGTGCTAGCGCAGCGGTCATAGAGTTGTCTGGCTTGAGTAATCCGGCAGGAGGCGTGTTTGCTTTAGACGGACAAACCATAAGCGAATTTGACCCAAGTCTATATTCAGATGAAAGTAAAACAATCAGTTACAAATATACCAACAGTAGCACTTCGTGTAGTAAAGAAGTTTCACAGAGTATTTTAGTACACGCTTTGCCGCAGGTGAGCATTAATAGTATCAATGCAAAATATTGCACTAGCGATGCCGATGTAACCCTTACCCATACCGGCGACCCAGCACGAGGCGAGTGGCAAGTAGTGCCGGGAGGCGTAACAGGTTCGGCAGTGCTTAAACCATCAGCATACAAAGGTAGCGCACAGACAACGGTAAACATACAGTTGAACTATACCGATGCCAATGGTTGCAAACCAGCAGCAGTAACACCGGTAAGCGTACAGATCTATGATTTACCAACAATTACGATAAGTAGCATTACAGGCAGATGTTCCGATGCCGCAGCCTTCGATTTGATTGATTATGTAGCTCCCAAAGGCGGCAGTATAGCCAGTCATCAGGCAGTGAGCGGGACACAGTTTACCCCAACACTTGCACAAATAGGCTACAATACCCTGCAGTATTCCTATACCGATGCAGTGAGCGGCTGTAGCAACCAATCGGCTCTGACCGTAGAAATCTACGCATTGCCAACGGTAACATTTAGTATGACTAATCCGGTAGTTTGTATAGAACAGTCGGGTATACAATTATCTACCAAAGTAAGTGCTAGTAAACAGCCATCAACCAGTCAGCGTGCCAAGGTTTTTAGTGGAACGGGAGTTGTCGATCAAACCCCGTTAGATTATGTATTTCAGCCACGCACCGCAGGGGTAGGAACGCACCAGTTGGAAGTTACCTATACCGATAAAGACGGTTGTGTAGCCACTGCAACACAAACTATAACCGTAGAAACCGTATCCACTCCGCAAGTAACTGGCAATACCGCCAGCGAAGAGTATCTGTACCCGAGCGTACCATCAAGCTACCAGTTACAAGCACAAGGTAGTGGCGGCGAATTGAAATGGTTTACCGATGCAGCTGCAACCGTAGCCTATGGCACTGGAGCAAGTCACTCAAAGCTGTTTCAATCCAGAGCAGCCCGAGTTAGCAAAATAGAAGTGAGTGCAGGTGAAATTTATTGGTACGATGCACAGCAGAATCCACTCAGTCATTGTGAAGGACAGTCGGGTTGTGTACCGGGCAATATCAGTGAGTCGGGCAGTTATGTCTATTATGCCAAGCAGAAGCTAGGCGGCTGTTATAGCGAATTGGCGAAGATAGACTATCAAGCCTACCCAATACCATCGCCACAGCTTGAAGGGCCTGATAGTTTGTGTGCCGGAGCCATAGCAATAGGATATAACGTAGTCTCTACAACCGGAGAAAGCGAAGATGATAGTTACCAGTGGCACGTAAGCGGCAACCGCAGAAACTACGTGTTGGGTAAAGATGAGAGTCCCAACTACCGCATGGTAGACTACTCGAGCGCAGGTATAGATACCGTCATAGTAACCCAAAGTAGCAACGGATGTAGCGGCAGCGATTCTGTAGTTGTTTATATAGCCCCGCACCAACCGGCCTATTTTGAAGCAGAGAGTCCAAGCGAAGCTCTGGTAGTGATTGAAAACCAATCAGAACAGTCCAAGTTGGAAGAAGGCGGACAGGTGAACATAGGAGTAGATTATTACTGGATTACGGACGACTATATGACACCATATTGGTAAAGAAACAATAGCAAAGAACAGCGCTTAGAATATGAATATGGCAAATACGAGATAATACTAGAAGCCATCAACGAGTTTGGTTGCAGTAGTCGCTATAGTCAGACGGATGTGCAGGTAGATATTACCTATGGCTTGTTTTTCCCGAACGCTTTAGCACCAACCAATGCAGCAGCCGAAGTACATGTGTTTCAGCCCAAAGGACATAACCTAGAGAGCTATGAGCTATGGATTTACGACAAGTGGGTAACCTACTTTGGTACACAGACAAGCTCACCGACAAAGGCGAACCGGCAGAAGCATGGGATGGCTTGTATGGCAATGAGCCATTAACCGCAGGAGCATACTTCTATAAATGCGAAGCCAAATATAGAGGCAATCCGTGGAAAGGAAAAAAGAAAGCCAATGGTAGATATACTAAAATGGGTAGTGTGTATATAGTCAGATAGTTATACAAATAATGAAGTGGTAGGATGAATTTATTTGGTTCATGCTGCCACTTTAGTAGGGTAGAGGAATGTGAATAGCATTAATAATTTATATACTTTTGCAATTTACAGATATGTATGTTTCTAAAAAGTATTAAGCTTCTAAATTTTAAAAATTTCGAAGATAAAGAATTGGAGTTTTCTAAGCGTTTAAATTGTTTTATTGGCAGTAACGGTGTTGGTAAAACGAATTTAATGGATGCAGTTTTTTATCTAGCCTTATGTAAAAGCAATTTTGTATCAGATTTACAAAGTATAAAACAAGGAACTGAAAGTTTTTATGTAGCTGGTGAATTTGTGAATGACAAAGGATTGTATCAGGTTTCAATAGCGGTAAATACTGGACAAAAAGTACGATAAATTAGCAGAACATATAGGCACTATCCCTTTAATTTTTATTACTTCCACAGATATTAATATTATAAATGGAAGTGGAGCTGATCGTAGAAAGTTTTTTGATTTGTTTATTTCACAATACGACAAAGAATATTTAAATGATTTAATTAAATATAATAGGGGCCCTTATTGAACACAGAAATAAATTAGCTGAAAGTACTCAATTAGTAGATTATGATTTATTTTCTGTCATAGATGCCTCCCAATTATATATGGTGAAAATATTGCAAAGAAAAGAAGATTGTTGTTGACTGAATTTAAAAAGAATTTATAGTCTGTTATAATTTTATTTCTACAAAAGAAATTGTAGAAATGGGAGTATGCTAGTCAAACGTCAAAACAACGATTATAGTGATTTGTTGAAAAATAGATATAAAAAGAAAAAATTCTAAAATACACCACATCTGGAATTATAGAGATGATTTTTGTATTTAAATTAAATGAAATGGAACTGAAATTAGTTGGTTCACAGGGACAGAAAAAAAATCGTTTCTATATGCTCTAAAATTGCTCAGTATAGACTTCACAGCAATATTTTAATGAGCCTTCAACCTTATTTTAGATGATTTATTTGATAAATTGGATAAGGAAAGAACCTCAAAAATTGTAAGGTTGCTGTTGAGAGATGATTTTGGACAAATATTCATGCAACAGATACAGACAATGCACCTCTGAACTTTTGTTAATAAAGATGAAATTGAGCTTTTAATTTGTATTAAAAAGTAATGCAAAGAGGGTATTATAGTAATAATGTAAAGAGGGTATTATCTTTATAATACCCTCTTTACATAGCGTTTTTATTCAATTAATCTTCAATCTCAATCATTTCTGAAAGGTACTTTAATTATAGATTGATAATCTTCTCCTGCTTCTAAACATGTCTTCATCATCTTCTTCATAGTACCAATTAATAACAACTTCTATTGGTGAGCTTTATGAATAGTCTCGGAGTTTTTGAAAACATCAAGAATACATTTAGAAGAGCTTGTGTTGAAATATTCTAACTGAATATTTACATTAGTTACTTCTTTTGGCGAAGAAGCATATTTTTCAAGCCAATCTACCATTGGTTTATAAAATTCAATTGAATTTTCAGGAATAGATCTTCCTTTTATTTCAATAAGTCCCTTTTGGTAATCAAAATTTACTGCCGGTGTTTTGGGAGTACCTTTTGAAATATTTTCCATAGTCGAGTTTTTAGCATTTTTCTTTGCTTGTTATATTACAAAATAATTATTATTTAGATTTGACAAAAGTAAAATTAAAAAAAAAAAAACAATAATTATAGTAATATAAATCATCTTTTTAGAACTTATCTTTTTTATGAAATTCAAAACTTAGAGATATCACTTCTGAATTCCTTTGCCTGTATCTAGTATTCTTTCATCTTCATCGTCATAATACCATTTTATCACTGTATTGTTCGGATTAAGATACTCTAATTTATATAAGATATTTAGTATTTGTTTTGAAGATGATGAGTTAAAGTATTCTAAATCAATAATAAGACCAACTGCATCTAGCTTCATTACCTCTTCACCATTGATTTCAAACCAATTAAAGACTTCTTTAAAAAAAGCATCGGCATTTTCGGGTCTTGAATTTCCTGAAATAGAAAAATGCTTATTTGTACAGTCAAATATAATTTCTGGAGTATATTTTGTCCCTTCAATTCTTAAATCTTTCATATTATGTAAAAGAAATATTAATTGTTAATACTAATGAAGAAACAAATTTATTAATAGTTTCAGTTCTGAAATCAATTTTGCCTTCAGCTTTCTTACCATAAGAATAAGTCCTAACTCAAGGCCACCCTTTATTTGATATTCCTCTTTTAATTTTATGCAGGTAAAGTTGTTTTATACTGTTATTGTTCAACTTTAAGAAACTCAATGCGTTCGCAAATGGGCAATATTTCATTAATGTTTATAGGATTAGAACTTTTATTTCTATAGAGCTATTTAAAAGATTAACTTGAAACGAAACTGAATCTTCTTTTCAATAAATTCAGAATGTTTGTAAATGTTTTCTAGACATTCGGTAGCAAATAGAATATATTTTCTTTTTATTGCTAACATTTATATCATACTTGTCTAAAATTGTCCACAACTGGGCTAATAGGATTACTAACCGTGTTGTAGTCTATATTGTTATTTCTGAATGTTAACAATGGGAGGATTGTCATTTTATTTTTGATAAATATCTATATCAAGAATACTCATTCTTCTGTTTTAACAAAATTAAATGGCATTTCTACAGCATCAGAAACTCTTCACCTGCCTCAAGTAAATCTTCGTCGCCTTCTTCATAATACCAATTGATATTCAATTTTCCTGAATATAACTTTTTTAATAATATTACCATATCTAACAAACATTTAGATGAAGCAGAATTAAAATAAATTAATTCAAAATTTATCTTTAGTGTTGTGGTGGATTTATTACTACAATTATTTCTGACTGATTTTCTTCTATCCAATCAAAAACTTTTGATAAAACCTTCTAACATCTTCTGGTCTGGAAAACCTGATATTTCAATTGAATGGTTTTCCAAATCATAATTTATTAAAGGAGTAAACTCAGTAGGGCTCAATTCTTAGTGATTCCATAAATGGGTTCATTGTTTTCATTAACAAAACTAACTGAAATGAACGAATATAACAAATAAATACCAATTTTTAAGATTCAAAACATGTTTTTATTTGAAAAAGTATCTATTTTACATTATTTCAATGTGTTACATTTTAAAATTTTATTATAAGTTTGTGCCATCAAATAAAAATAAAACTAGAGATGATCTGCTTTACTAATAAAACTGAATAGATAATTAGCCGTATACTAGTGAGTAATGTGTGGTATGATTATTAAATTGCATTTTAATCATAAAAACAATGCTGTAATAAAAATAATGAATGTTATGATATATTTTGAATTTCATATCGTGCAAGTGGGGTAATAGATTGATCGGTTATTTGATTTTTTAAATATTTATAGTAACCTGTTATCCCAATCATTGCAGCATTATCTGTAGTGAATTTTAATTCGGGAAGAAAAATATTTAATTTTTTTTGCTCTCCAATTTCAACCATTGCATTTCTAAGACCTGAATTTGCAGAAACTCCACCGGCTAAAACAATATCTTTTATTCCTGTTAATTTTTGTGCTTTCAGTATTTTATCTGTTAAAATTTCTATTATTGTTTTTTGAATAGAAGCTGATAGGTCAATAACATTATTTTCAATAAAATGTTCGTCTTTTTTCAACTCATCTCTAATTAGGTAAAGAAAAGAAGTTTTTAATCCGCTAAAGCTGAAATTTAAATTTTCAATATTGGGTTTGTTGAATTTAAATTTATTTGCATTGCCAAGTTTAGCATTTTTATCAATTACTGGACCGCCAGGATATGGTAATCCAATAACTTTTGCACATTTATCAAATGCTTCACTGGCTGCATCGTCAATTGTTTGACCAATAATTTCCATTTCTAAATGGCTTTTTACAACCAAAATTTGAGTGTGTCCACCAGAAACGAGAAGACACAAAAACGGAAATGATGGATGTTTTTTTTCCACACCCACTTCTCTAATAAATGCCGACAAAACATGACCTTGTAAGTGATTTACTTCAATTAACGGAATATTTTCACTGCGAATGCTTTGGCAAATGATGTACTTCTCCAATAGTGAGCCTAGCAAACCCTAATCTTGGTAAAGCTACGGCTGTAATTTCGTCTTTGCTTTACTCCTAGCCTCGGTTAATAGCTAAATCAATTACCGGCACTATGTTTTGCTGGTGCGATCGCGATGCCAATTCAGGTACAACTCCTCCATATTTTATATGAACATCTTGATTGGCTATAATATTAGATAGTAAAGTTTCGTTTCGGAGTACTGCTGCTGATGTATCATCACATGAAGACTCAATTGCTAGTATTGTTACACTCATTAATTTGTATGCAAGTTATTTCCTGTGTAATATCAGAGTTTTGGTTACCTTTGCAAAGTTAGACTAATTAAGTAATAGATATAAAAAAAATAAAAAAAATATTATCCTTACTTGCTTATTTATTGAGCTTTGTTTTAGTGTTATTGCTATTACTCTATTCTGTTTTTAAATTAAGTATTGTACAAACTTATTTAACAAATACAATTGCACAATTGCTTTCAGAAAACTTGAAGTAAAAGTAACTATTCAAAAAGTTGACTTTGTTTTTTTTAATGGATTGCAATTAGATCAAGTTCACTAAGTTTCTGGTATTAAAGGTGATTCGCTCTTTTTGTAAATAGATTTATTCTTAAAACCAGTGATGTAGATTTTTTGAACGTAAAGTTACGATTACCGATATTGAACTATCAAAATGCTATTTGTACTATTCAAATAGATTCAATTGGAAATTCAAATTTTGATTTTTAAAAATATAAAATCATCCTCCTCCGATTCTACTTCCGCCGCATGGCCGGCAAGTGTGTAAATGGATTGATGATTAAAACGTTAAGGTGAGCGTATCACAAGCTATTAAATCGGAAGTGATTGATGGCGAAATAGACTTTTCTAAGTTGCTGTTTGATAGTCTTAATTTCTATGCAACATTATTACAGTTTGAAAATAATATTTTCTATTTTATTGTTGATAATCTTTCCTTTAAAGAGAAGTCTGGGTTTGAAAGCAAGATTTTGACTGGTCGTTTTTTATGAATGGAAATTACAATAATATAATGTTTCAATAAATAATCACAATCATTAAAGCCTACTTTGATTTTTAAAAGACATTTAAAGATTTTAGCAATTCTCTGAAAAATAAATATTAAAGCAACTTTGAAGATGTAGTTTATCCTTCCGATTTTAAGTGTTTTTGTGGCGCATTAATAGTTTTGAAGATGCTATCCATTTTTCGGAATATTAATTGAACCAACCAAGATTTAAAGCTGCGGGGATTTTAGGATTTGGTATGAAAAGAACTTTTTTTCATGGAGACATGACATATATTTTTTTTAACGGATATTCATAACACCGAGATATTTTTAGATAAAAAGAATGACTACAAACGCTCAGAAATTTAACAGTTCTTTTGAAAATCAGAAAAGCAGTCAAAGAATAAAAAGCAATTATTCCTGAAGAACTTAAAAGATTAGGTCATTTTGAATATAAAGGCAATCTTTACCGATATCAACGATTTTATTTTTATGGAAAACTTACTGTGTGGAAGAGGCTGGGCTGGGCGATATCGTGGGTCAAACCATCCATTAACTCAACACTATCTTAAAAGGGAAGCCAAAGCTTTAAATTCTTGAACTAGGCAATGTTTTAGCCAATCCCTCGTTCGGTACCTCTAAGTTTAAATACAGGAATCGATGTTTCATTTGATTGGAAAACAATATAGATGCTTATGTTAAAGGATCTATTTCAGAGTTTGTTTTGTGGCCAATTATTCTTATTTCCGAATCAAATGGGATCTATATATTTCAAAAAATTGATCTGATGGTGAATGGCGTTGATTAATGATAAAAATATTTCAATCTAGATTGTAAAGAGTTCTAAATATAAGGTGAGGTTCCTGAACTAGATTTTACTGCGGTTGTTAAAGGGGCAAATTTAGCTGTTGAATTTGCTAAAGATTCACTTTCTAGTTTTTGGGCAGATATTGAAGTTTTCTTTTTTGGTAAAATACAGGATGTCCGAGAAACATGTTTGTGTGAGAAATCTTGGGTCATTCAAACAGCTTTACTGTTTTTATTCACCCGCAGGCAGATTTAATTCGTAGATATGTCGGAAAAAGAAAAGCATATTCAATTACAATCTCAACTTATTGATTTTACTCTGAATGGAATGTTTTCTTTAAATCTATTTTTGATCAATTTTGATTTCATCTTTGCATCATTATATTCCTTCATTGCCTCATTTAAAGGATTATAAAAATGACATTCGATATTGCTGATTTTACTTTTGTCTGCAAACAAAAGATGCTGATAATTTTTTCTTGATATTTTATCCGCAATTTGCAATTGCAAATAATTCATATTGGAGGTAAGTATGTTTCGAGGATACTCATAGTGCAAGTAAACGCGGATTTTGCATATGTGAATTTCAATGATTATTCATTTAAAAATGTACCTAAATAAATACAGAAACAGAAAGCTGATGTGTTTGTTTAATTCCGTATTTGATTGTACTATGTTTATAAAATAGAATTTGAAAAAGTTAAAGCTTCTGTTTTCTTGCAATCTGATATCATAAAATCAAAATTGAATTAGCTAGTCAAAAAGCAGGTAAGTTTGCGGAGAATTATCGTTTTTGCCTTTATCAACGCATTGATGAAAAAATATTTTAGGTGGAAATAATAGATAGTGGATCTTGTACCGTAAAAGATTCTGTATGAGATATTCTGAAACTAAGTTTAATATATCAGAATCTGGTGTTGTGATTGATGGTTTTAAAATTGAAAATAAAAACAGAAGTAACATTTGGTAAACGGCAAAATTACAAAATCAGAGACTGACACCTTGCTGGTTTCTATTAGAGATTTTCTATCTTCTGCTTTTAATCTAAAGCCATTTCTGGCAAATTATGAGCGACCTTTTGAAGGAGTTTTAGATTGCAATATCTATCTTCAATCGGCATTGCAAAATCCTAAACTTACTCTCATAGATTTGGTTGTTGATAGTTTAATTCTGAATAAAGAAAGAATTGGTAAATTATTGGTTAAATCTAGATGGAATCAATAAAGAGAAGCTTTAGAGTTGGATGCAGAGATTGAAAAAGTTTCACAAAATGGCTACTCTTCAGCGAGATATCTTTATGTTCACCAAGTTATTAGCATTGAATTTGGACTTTTGACAATCTCTATTTATCGGCTTATAAATCGCTCTTAAAATCTTCACTCAAAGAACTTAAAGGATATGCCAGCGGTAATATTTCTGTTCTTGGGCAAATTGATAAACCTCTTTTTTATGGCGATATTTTTATAAAGGGCGGTGGATTTACTTTGAAAACGCTTAATTCTCCTTTTACAGTCTCTGGTAAATGTAGTTTTTAGAGACAGAAGATTGTTTTCGACAATAATACTTTGAGAGATAATAATTTAAACATGGCCAAACTCAATGTCATTTAGATTTAGTCCTTTTCCTAATTATCTTTATGATATATCTATCGAGGGTACTAATTTTCTGGCTTTAAATACTACAAGAAAAGATAATGAAGATATGTATGGAACGGTTCTTATGTCGATGGTATTATTAATATCATTGGTGATTCGTTTCTTGGTTCTGATTATAATATTGTTGCAAAAACAACAGGAAAGTCTATTTTAGTATTCCAATACTATCATCAAATGGAGAAATAAACAGTAATTTTATAGATTTTGGAAATTATAATGCCGACTCTGTTGCAAATCTTAAAAAAAAGGAAAAAGAAATTGGCTCGGAGTCTAATATTAGTTTTGATTTAGAAATAACGCCCGATGTTTTGATTCAAATTGTATTAGATGGGAAGTAGCCGGAGATATTATTAAAGCTCGTGGTATTATAAGGGATTTTAATATTTATAACTCAAAAAAACGATGTTAATATATTTATGAATATCAAATAGATAATGGAGATTATCTATTTGTCAGCGGAAGCTACTTGTAAATAAAAATTTGATATTGAGCCCGGAAGTACGATCTTCTGGATCAGTGGATCCTTATAAGGCCGATATTAATTTAAATGCAATATATAGAACCAAATCATCATTATCAAATTTGATGAGATTAGTTGAAAGATACTACTGACTGATACAAAAAGCGAAAGGTTTGTTGAGGGTAAGGTATTTATCTGAAAATGAATTAATGGTCCCTGAAATTGAACTTAATATAACTGTACTTCCACTGTAAATGAGGCAAAAGGAGATTATTAATATTTCCACAAAAGAAGATAAGAGTATGCAGTTTATGTTTCTTTGCTCTTAACAACTTTTTACGATCCTAATAATCCTAATAACTTAGAACTTCTTGGCATTCCAAACGCTCTGAACGTTACAACTATGGAGCTTCTATCTAACCTGAAAGTAATTGGTTGTCTAAAATTAAATACAGTAACAATTTAATGTAGGTGGCCAAAATTGAAGTGGCAGACCCTTGCAGTCAAAACAACTACTGATGAAGTTGAAGTGGCAATTATCAACTCAATTGCTGGAAAGATAGAGTTTCGGTGAGTGTAAACGGAGTTACTGAGTTTGGAGTTCAAGGTACCAATGATGCAGGAGAAGCTACAAAGAGTACCGGAAATAGTTATGACGGGAATATTGGAGGTAAAACTCAATAAGAAAGGCAATCTAAGACTTAGTAAGGTTTCTCTCAATTTAGCAATGATCCTTTGATGAATCACTGGAACTCATCTACCTCAAGGTCTAGGCTCTTTTTATACAAAAGAATTTAATCTATTTGCCGATCTTGTCAAAAACAAAAAAGCAAACAAAGAAAAAATTATAGAGACAGTATCTTACATTGAAAATAAATTCAGATATCGTAATAATCTGTCAATAATTAAGAAATATACTTAGGTTCATTTCTTATTCTTCTTTATAACTTTGATATATAATCTTAAAAAATCTATTATTATGTTTTTGGCAATGGTAATTTTATTTGTTCTAGGCTGTTATTTTTTTATAGCACTGGAGCATACTGTAGTATTGATAAGGTTGCTTCAGCATTGTTGTTAGGGAGTGGTCTTATGGAGTGTCTACGTGTTAAATGGATTTGGATATCCTGGGGCAGGGTTTTAGTGAAGTGCTTGGACAAAGCATGGTGGTGGTAATCTAGGAAATTACGTTGTTGAGTTTATTAAAGGTGATTTAGAAACATCATTTGATTGAGATTTCTTGAAATTTCAATTTTCCTTTCTTGGCGCTATGATAATAGTAGAAGCTAAAGT
The DNA here is from genome assembly GCA_016714605.1 of Bacteroidales bacterium. GTDB lineage: Bacteria > Bacteroidota > Bacteroidia > Bacteroidales > UBA1715 > JADKDL01. The sequence continues at coordinate 52,921 of JADKDL010000021.1, forward strand.
TGATAGACATGGCGGATTCAAAATAATTACATAAACTTAATTAAGAGCAACTAAAAAGGCAAAGCTGTTATGGATTTTTAGTATTCTTGCCTTCTTTCTATGTCGTCGGTGCTATAGATAATTTTACAACAACTATAGTAATGTTAGCATTGCTTCGTGAACTAATTATGTGATAAGAAAGAAAGATGGTTTTTTGCTTCAATGGTTGTGTTAGCTTCTAATGCTGGTGGTGCATGGTCACCAATTGGTGATGTGACTACGATAATGTTGTGGATAGGTGAACAAATATCTGCCGGAGCTATTATTAAAGATACTTTTTTGGTGAGTTTAACATCATTATTAGTTCCTACTATTGTATTGAGCTTTATATTAAAAGGTAATGTTGTTGCTCCTGAAGTCATTGCCGACGAAAATAATGAAGAGTGTTTCAAGTAAAGAGTCAAATTTATTATTTGTTTCTTTAGGTGAGTGCTTTATTGTTTGTGCCTGTATTTAAGATAGCGTTACACACCTTTCCTCCTTATTTAGGAATGTTGTTTGACTCAGTATTATTTGATTACTACTGAAATACGCATCAGGAAAAAAATCCTTGTGCTGGGCTTAGAAAATTCAATGTAATAGCTATTTTAAAAACACGTAGATGTTGCAACTGTATTCTTCTTTAGGAATATTATCGGCAGTTGCAGCAGCATTGCAGTCAGCAGGTCATTTATCTGTATTCAGCAAATACATTAGATGTAAACATAGTGGAAATGTATATGGAATTAATATTGCAATCGGTATATTATCTTCGTCATTGATAATGTGCCGTTGGTTGTGCGTAATGGGAATGTATTCAGTTATGCCTGATTTTGTGGCAATTTAACTCCGGAATTACTCGTTTACCTTAAACAAATTCAGTTTTCAAATAGGCGAGTTGTCTGTTGGAGTAAATTCATTGGTTAAGTCCCGAAATTCTTGCAGGATTAAAACAATTTAGCGCCGAAGATTTCCGCATACTTCAAACAATAGAAGCTGACAATTATCATATGCAAAAGAATTTGTTGCTGATGGCAATTTTGTAAAGTTTTTAGCGTATTGTGCCGGTACAGTGTGGTGGTATTTTATTATTGGTTCGGCAGCCGGTGTTGCAGCAATGGGGTTAGAGAAAATTGACTTTGTTTCAGTATTTGAAAAATTAGCTGGATTGCACTTTTAGGTTATTTATCTGGCAGTTGTCTATATACTCATGTTTGCATAAAATATTCGAATTGAAAAATGTTTTTTGATAGTTCAAATCCAAAACATTTAGTATATTTCTTCTTTAAATGGGATATACTTTTTTATTATGTATATCCTGCTTTTTTTTATAACTTAGCACTAATAAATAGGTTTGATTAGCTAATATTATATGTTATGAACATTACTCAGGATTATTGCAAATAAAGCAAATTAGTTATGTAATTGCAGAACAAGTGGGCGGTATGGCTAATGAAGTTGTAAAAGAAGAACTGAATTTGTTTGATATGACTTTTTAAAAGGAGGTTGGATAATGATACCAATTTTCATCATAAGTCTATAATTTCTGTTTATATATTTATTGAACGTTTCTATGTCCATTCAACGTGCTGCAAAAGAAGATAGTCATGGTCTATAAGCCAGAGATTAAGAATTATATAACTCAAGGCAAGGTGGGAAGCAATGGCTCTTTGCAAATCCAATCAGAGTACTATAGCTAGAATGATAGAAAAAGGAATATCAAGAATAGGACGACCTCTACCAGATATAAATGCAGCAGCTGAGAATGTTGGAAAACCTGAGGTGGCAAAGCTTGAGAAAGGCTTACCTACTTTAGCAACATCCCCAGGAGCAGCACCCATGGTTGGCTTCGGTACGGTAATGGGTATGATTTGGCAGCATTTTACGATATAATTAATGTAGAAGGTGGAAACCTAAACGTTTCGGTACTATCTAATGGTATTTATACTGCAATGTGGTAACCACGGTTGCCGGTCTTATTGTTGGTATTACTGCATACTTTCAGATATATTATTTTAGTTTCTAAAGTAGATAAAGTTGTTTATCAGTTAGGAGCTAAGAACAACGCAGTTTATGGATTTATTAAAATGAACCAATATAGCTTATGTTCATAAAATCTAGAAATAAGGTAAGTGTTGAATTCAATATAGTCAATACTGATAGATATTGTATCTTTTGTTGTTGATTTTCTTTTAATTACTTCAACAATGGTTAATCCGAACGGATTATTGGTGCATTCACCTAAAAGCTCAAATCAACCTTCGCAGAAAACTGCAACCGGCTAAAAATAATTACTTCCTTGATTTGCAATTTGCTGTAGAACAAGAGTATGTGCCAGGCCTTGAATTGTTAGAGTCTGCACTGGGGAAGCTAAATTGGCTGGTAACGACCAAACCTGCAATAGCTGGCACATGCCGATAAAACAGTGACCATAGAAAATCTTGTAAAAGTTATGGATATGGCAACAAGAAATAAGTGGAAAGCTGTTTTAAGAACACCTTAACGTTTTTTTATGACAGGAAATAATAAAAATAGTGCTTTAATTGGAGCAGTATTGTTTCACGTAATTCTGATTCTGATACTGATATTCAGCACCTTTCTACACCACCACCCACATTTCCTGACCCAGAGGGTATAACGGTAGATATATGTATGGATGAGACTGGAATGGGTGAGACTGAGCCTTTATTCAATCCAAATCCTGAACCTATTACTCCTGTCATCAACAGAAACCGAACCTGTATCTGTGAACCTGATCAGCTTATACCCCTACCACTAGGAAGATGATTCTCCTACCGAGAGGAAATTAGAAAAGAAAAGGAACTTCTGTGAGAAAAGAAAAAAAATTAGAGAAGATTAGGAAAGAAGAGGAAAGAATAAAAAAAGAAAGGAAGAAAGAAAATTGCTTGAAGAGGAGAGAAAAAGAAAGAGCAAAGAAGACGCTAAAAAGGCATTACAAGATAAAATGAATAAAGCATTGGTCAGAATACATCTTATACTCCTGGACCTCAGGTACTGCCGGAGGTACTGGAAATCAAGGTAAACCTGATGGAGTAGCCGGCGCCAACAATTATAAAGGAGGAGTCCTCTGAAATGGATATGCTTGGTTCTGATGGTAGAGGTGAGGGCAGTTTTCCGCAAGCTTTCAAAACCGGAATTCAAGTTGAAGGCAAAGAAGTTGTTGAAATATTGGTTGATAAATACAGTAATGTAATTGTAAGCCACAATTCGCGCCAAAGGTCTCCACCACCGCCAACGAAGAGCCATTTAAAGCAGCACAAGAAGCAGCTAAGAGAGCAAAATTCACCACAACCGAGTCTGATGCTACTGGCAAAAGGTTATATTACTTATATTTTGATTTGCAAATTACTTTCAAATCGATTTTCAAAGAAAAACCCTTAGTCTCAATAAACCAAAACGTGAGCGGAGGAGGAATGGTGTAGTGGCTTCTATTCTACTTAGTATTTAAAAATAATGACAAAAATCATGAGATTTCTATCATTAATTTTCATATTATCTTTAAATTGAAGCATTGTATTGAAAGTCAAGAGAGTTTCATTTATTATCAAGATGGTCGACTTAAAATGGACACAAATCTTGTAGTAGCATAGTGTGTGCAGTAGAAAAAAAAAAAAAAAAAAAAAAAAAAAAAAAAAAAAAGAGTTGTTAGGTTTTCTACCTGATGGAAATGGGTTTATTGGAAAATATTTATTCCAATTTAGGAATATCCTAATTCTTCTCAAAATTTTGCAGTGTAGAAGGGTTGAAAGTTATTGTTCAGGTTGATATTACTGATGAGAACAAAATATCGTACAAGATTATTAGATATG
>JADKDL010000022.1 GCA_016714605.1 Bacteroidales bacterium
CCTGTGTAACTCCGGGCGAATTAGGAATACTGAGTGTCATAGCACCCGAACCGGCTTGAATCAAAAAGCTGTCGTTATGGCCATGATAGCAGCCCTCAAACTTCACCACCTTGTCTTTCTTGGTAAAAGCCCTTGCCAACCGCAGCGCACTCATGGTAGCTTCGGTACCCGAATTTACCATTCTAAGCAAATCTACCGACGGAACCATACTTTTTACCAATCCGGCAAGTCTAGTTTCGAGCAAAGTAGGTGCGCCGAAGCTTGTACCCTTCATTGCCGTTTCCTGAAGCGCATCTAGAACCTCCTCATTTGCATGACCTAAAATCATTGGACCCCAAGAACCAACAAAATCTATATATTCGTTACCATCTATATCCCAAATGTTGCTACCCAAAGCTTTATCAATAAAAACCGGATTGCACTCTACCGATTTAAAAGACCTTACCGGAGAATTTACCCCACCCGGTATCTGCTTGATAGCCTCCTTAAAAGCATCTATACTTTTCTTATAACGTACCATGTATTAAGTTTTAGTTTAATGCAAAAATAAAGATAATTACCGTAATAAACATCTTTAGTAAATTATAAAATTGACAAGGAAGGTCGAAAGTAACCACATCAATTATATTATTAAGGTGAGTTTTTTTTTATTTTACAGTATATTTGTGATGAGGTTAATAAAAAATAAATTCCTATTTACTTTCAATTAATAATACAATTTAAAATACAATATTTATGTACACAACCTATCATTTAGCATCAGCACAAGATGCCAATACCGATATAATAGATGCAATTAAAGCCACCTTCAAATCTAAGCCTATCACAATAATAGTAGAAGAAGATAACCTTGATTATGATTTGACTACCGATATGAAAGCAGTATTGGATGAACGCATTCAGGAAGATGAAAATACATATATTACATCAGAAGAGTCCATAGATCAACTTATAAAAAAGTATGGCTTATAAAATCATAGTTTCGCCACGAACACAGAAGGAAATTGAAAACGCGATTGATTACTATGCCTTATATAGTTCAAATGCTCCAATACAATTTATAGCTGCGCTTAAAGAAGCATATGCTGTACTAGAAATTAATCCGTTTTTCAGAGTTTATTATAAAAATATACGTGTTTTGAAGATTAATAAATTTCCTCATTCTCTATATTTTATTATCAATGAAAATAATAATACAGTTAGAGTGCTCTCATGTTTTCATAATAAAAGAAATCCTAATAAACGACCGTAGCATTTATGAAAATTGAGTTTACACAAAATTATTTAGGCTCCCAAATTTTTATGTAATAACGAATTTTTGGATAAAGCTGAATTTCCCTAAAGAGAGACGAATCCCCCTGTAGAGACGCACGGACGTGCGTCTCCTAATTATAAAATATTTTTATTGAGATGTGCAGATGTGCGTCTGGGAAATTGAATCTGCAATTAAAAATGAAATCGGTTTTGAGACGCACGGCCGTGCGTCTCTACGAGGAGGTAACTGCAAAATTGGGTGAGCAATTGCAAAATGAAATAGAATTGATAAAATTTAATTTTGAAATATTTTTGAAAAAAACAACTAAATTTGTATTTAATATTTTGTAAAAATATTAAAACTAACATACTCCCAAAATATCTTACTGATATAAGAGTATCAATATCCTAATTAAAGAGTTGGATACTTTAAAATAGAACAAGTATATAAAACAAAACTAAAACTATTGATTATGCAAAGAATAGTTCTGGACGTACCCGACAATAAAATTAACTTCTTTATGGAATTGGTAAATAACCTAGGCTTTAAAAATGTAAAAAAGCTCTCTGATAAACAAAAAGAGTTTGTTGATGATCTTAAAAGCTCTCTAAATGAAGTTGAACTGCATAGACAAGGTAAAGTAAAATTACAATCGGCTAAGGATTTTCTTAATGAGCTTTAATGTAATTGTTACCACCGTCTTTAAAAAACAAGCCAAAAGCATTGCTAAGAAACATCATTCTCTGAAAACAGATATTGAAAAACTTATAGCTTCCCTTGAAAAAGCCCCGACACAAGGCGAAGCTCTTGGTAAAGATTGCTATAAGGTACGCATGTCAATTTCTTCAAAAGGTAAAGGCAAAAGTGGTGGTAGCCGCGTTATTACCTGCGTTAAAGTTATTGAACAAGATGTTTACCTGCTATCCATTTACGACAAAACTGATAAAGAAAGCATCTCCGACAAGGAACTCGACAGCCTCCTCCAAATTGCAGGGCTGGGATAGGTGGTTGGCTATTCTTTTTCGAAAATGTGTAGGTTGTTTTCTATCTGCTTTATTGATAGTGTGACTTTGAGTCATGCCCTCAATAGGAAACAGACGGAAGTATGAAAACAAAAAAGGAGGTCTTGATTTTACAAGCCTCCTTTTTGTTTTCCATTTGCTATTGTATTTCGAACAAATACTTAAGTAAAATATATTGAAATTCTAATTAATTATTTCATTAATTTTATTTGGAGAGACCATTATTTTTTTAACTGATTTTTGTACAGCTTTACTTTTAGTAACTGTACCACTAGAAACTATTCTCACAGGGTTTCCTCTTGTTGTATAAGAATATTCGTAACTGATATTAATTTCTTCATCGTTATATGAGCCTTCTACTAAAACACTTGCTGTTGTTTGACTTCCATCATTCATATCAAAATAAGCATATTGATTTTCGAGGCTTTTGAATTTATTTCCGTCAATTTGGCAGAAAACTTCACCTTCTTCTCCCTCATCAATAATTATTATATCTTCTTCTATTCCCTCAGAGATGGTCATACCAGTGTAGAGTGATTCACCAGACAAACTGCTGTAAATCGTATCGTTCATATATACGTCTGTTGTAATGTCGCCTACCCAGTAGCCAATAAACGTTTCTCTGGTTACAATTTCTTCTTTCGTACAGCTGTAAATAATTAAAATAGATGCAAATAAAATAAGTAGTTTTTTCATATTTGTTTATTTATAAAATGTGTTGTTTTTTTTTAATATAACCAGATAATCAATCTAGAATATTATTTTTTGTAAAGATATTATTTTATAAACATAAGTCAATACTATCATTGAAACGAAATTGATTTTATGATACTTAAATATAGATATGATACCCTGTTTGAAATAGCTATAGCAATGCTGTTTGATTTTATCTTTTAAAACGATTTCCATATAAAGAGACGATTCCCCTGTAGAGACGCACGGCCGTGCGTCTCTACAGGGGAAAATGTGCCAAATTTGGTTGTGCAAATCCCAATTAAAAACGGGTATCACCAAATCGACTCCAGTTGCTTCCAAATCGACTCCAGTTGCTTCCAAATGAACTCCGCGTGCTCCCAAACGAACTCCGCGTGCTCCCAAATGAACTCCAGTTGCTTCCAAATGAACGTCAGGTGTTCCCAAATGAACTCCGAGTACTCCCAAATGAACTCCGAGTGCTTCCAAATGAACGTCAGGTGTCGCCAAATCAACTCCGAGTATAGCTAAGTCAACTCCAGCTGCTCCAAAATTAACTCCGCGTGTTCCTAAATGAACTTTTTCTGTAACCAAATAGACAAAGAATATTAAAAAATCGTAATAATCTAATGAGCTTATTATTTTATTTGACTAGCAATTATTATGTTTGCTAAAAGAATAAAAACTAAGGCAATTATTCCAAAAAGTTCCTGAAACTAATATATTAAATTCATGTAGAAGGCGAAAACTCACTTGTTATGATTGGTGAGTCTTTTTCAAAACATGTAAATACCTTTATTAAATAATATTTTTATTTGAGTTATATATGAAAAGATTAACAATTACAACAAAAATATTTATAGCAATATTCCTTATTAGTGTTTTATTCGCTGCAATACAATGGAAAATGACCGAAAAACGTGCATCGGCTATGATTTTGAAGAATAGCTATCACGAATTACAATTAGAGGCATCTAACCAAGGCTTGCTTATAAATACAGAAATGAAAGTAGCATTTGAATCTTTACATGGATTGAATAATATTTTTGAAAGTTATAATTATATTGATATTGATAAGCGACGTGAAACAATCTAAGGTATAATACGCGCAGCTATTGAGAAAAATAAAAATTTTTACTGTGTTTGGACCGTTTTCGAACTCAATTCAATTGATTCTCATGATAAGAAATATATAAATGCACCGGCTAGTACCAACAAAGGACGGTTTTGTCCCTCCTTTTATAGAATAGATTCAAGTACTGTAGAAGAAGAAGTTACCGTGTTTGACGATGATGAACTAATGCAAGAAGATTATTATGTTCTGCCCAGAGATAATGGTAAAGAAACCCTTTTAGAACCTTATTACTATTCTTACTCGGAAGATGCTAATGACTCTGTATTCGAAATAACCATAGGTATTCCGGTTATGAAAGATAATAAATTTCTTGGCGTAGCGGGTATTGATTTCAGTTTGCAAGAATATGACAATGTAATAAGTGCATATAAGCCCTATGAAACCGGTTATGCAGTGTTGTTGAGTAGTGAAATGATGATTATTTCGCATCCTCAAAAAAATAAAATTGGAACAATGTATAATACCGATGAAGAACTCCAAATTGGTATTGATTCTAGTTTAATAAATAAAAAAGAACCATTCATTTTAGAATATAAGCATCATCTAGAAAACACCGATTGGATTGCAGTTTATACTCCTATTAGCATTAGCAATACTGAAGTAACTTGGTGGTTGGTTAGTCATGTAGAATGCAGTAAAATATTAGCCAATGTAAATAGTTTTAAACGTTCTAGTTTAACCATTGCTATATTAAGCATAATAGCTCTCCTTATATTATTAATTATATTGTCTGTTTCTTTTAATTCTATGATAAATAAGATTCGTAAACAACTTATAAAACGAACCAATGATATAATGAATGATCAACTTACTACTCAAAATAATTATGATGAGGTAAGTATAGAATTTTTACCAATAATGAAGAATCTAGACAAGGTAATAGAAACAATAGCCGATGTTGTACAACAAATAAAAGTAACCGCTGAAGATACAAGAAGTTCTGCTGATATGCTGGAGCAATCATTCGAAATTCTTACAAGTCGCTATCTTGATCAAACTCGGGTTATAAAACAAATTATGAGTGAAATACATCAGATTGTTACCAGTATTGAAAGTAATAGGTTAAATGCATCAAAAACAAATAAAATTGCAACTGAAGCGACTGCTCAGATAGATAAAGTAGACATAACATCAAAAGATGCCATTGCAGCCATTCATGAAATGATAAATAAGTTGCATTTAATAAATGAAATAGCTTTTCAAACAAAGATCTTGGCTCTTAACGCTTCTATTGAGGCTGCTAGAGCTGGCGATGCCGGAAGAGGATTTTCTGTTGTTGCCTTCGAGGTTCAGAAATTGGCAGAACGAAGTAAGCTTGCTGCCGATGAGATAAAGATTATTTCAGATAAAACAATACAATACAATGAAAAATCGGGCGAATTATTGCATGTTTTAATGCCTACCATACTAGAAACAAGCGCTTTGGTAAATCTTATTTCAAGTGAGAGCCAAGAGCAAAGCAGTTCATCAAAACGTATAAGCGAATCAATTCAACATATTGATGAATTAACGAATGAGAACAGTGCAACCATACAAAATATTGCAGATCAATCTAAGCGACTAGCACAAGAATCTAAAAATCTTATAGATTCACTATCGCGATTATCTTCTGCTCGTGATTCTGATTCATAATGTTTTTGATTTGGTAATTCTCTTATATAATTAAGTTTAAATAAAACATTTTTGCTGTCAAATTTTCATGAAATAACGGATTTCAGGATAAAGACGAATTGTATATAGAGACGCATGATCGAGTGTCTGCAAATTATAAATTATTTTTTTCTAGATGCACGATCGTGCGTCTCTACGGTGTGTATCTATACAATATTGCTCTTTGAATTGCCGTTCGGCTTTAGCCTAAATTGTTAATCATAACTTTTAGAATATCGTCAGTGAAAAGACCGACGATAGTGAAACATTCAGAAATCAATACAATGAGAAATTTCTGAATGTAATGGTATCAAATCCGGCATCTTCTACCATGATGTAGAAAAATGCGCTGTCTTTTGTAGTGCTGTAAGCAGAATCGAAAACTTTGGTTTGGTCAACAACAAACTCTAAATTTGATGCTAGATTCACTGATACATTTGAATGTGACTTAATGCCTTGAGTAAAAGGATTTATTGTGATCGATTTCTTTTTAAATAAATCTATCTCCCACATCTCACTATTTTTAGCATTCATTTTCATGAGCAAACATTTCTTTGGCAATTCTAGTATTGGCAAAGTCTCTCTGCCTGCATAAAATGCAAATCCTATACTGGAATTTTGCATAGAATCGGTCACGGAAAATTCTGTTTCCATAGAATGTAATGCTTCCGGTTTTATATATGTTCGCAACCATTTGTTGGTCAATGACTCAAAGCCTTTATAAACTAACTGATTGCTATCATTTATCTCCCAATCGCCATTGCAGATCCATTCTCTATCTTGCCAAACTATTTTTTTAGTATAAAGCTCCTCAATTATTACAGAGTATTTTTGTCGCAGTTGATTTACTGGAATTTGATATTCCAAAATAAGATAATAGTTATTGGTTTTGCGATTATCTACAAATATCGCTACTCTTGTTTTTCCTACATCTACTGTCTGGGCGGTAGTTTTATAGAGGGAGTCTTGATTGTACAATTTAGCAGAGAATAATTCTACATTTATTCCGGTTACAAGTATGCGGTATTTCACATCCTTTTGAAATTCTAATTTATATCCTAAAATAGTAGAATCTTTGGTAAAAAAACCTTCTACAAAACGCATGTTAGAATCGTTGTAGACAGCTTTTTTTTCATTATCAAAAGTAAGTTCGGTAATAGGAATAGTAGAAGCGAACGTATCGGTTTCTAAGTAATCGTATTTACTACATCCTGATAGATTAGAAAAAACAATAACCCCAATGACTACGAATAATGCATTTTTGAGCTGTGCAATTATATTCATAAAATCAATATCTTAAATTATAAACAACACCAAGTTTTAATTCAAAAAAACTAATCTTTTTGAGTCCTACAACTTCATATTTATAAAAATCGTTGAAAGAGTATTTCCCGAACAAACCACCAAAAAGAAAGAGGTTTTTTTTGAGCGGATAAGAAAATTTGACTCCCCAAAAACACTCAACAGAAATGCTATTATAATTGGAAGGAGAATATTCCAAAATAGTTTGTTTTATAGGAGAATAAAAATGCCCATGCCAAAAAGAATACATAAAACGCATACCGAGAATAGGTGAAAAGGTCGTACTTCCTTTCTTGACATTGAATCCTATGTAAACCGGAATTGATAAAACAATCCCGGTATTAAGTCTAAATTTATTGGTATTAGATATTCTCAATGTTGAATCTATTACATAAGAGGAGGCTTGAATAGCATAAATAACAGATTCATTGGGAGATTCTATTTTTATGAATTGTAGTGTATCGACAATAAATCTTGAACTTATAAAATAACTTGTGTCTACATAATTTATTGAGGCAAATTCGCAATCTAAACGGATCCCTAAATCGACCCCGAAGAAGACATTTTTATAAGTGCTTCTTTGATAAAAATTCACATCAATTCCGTTTCTGTTGTAAAATGAAATATTTTGGTTATTATATAAACGAGTTGATCTATTTAAATAATTATTATTATCGATATAAGAATAGTTGCTTTCTATACCAAAAGAATAGGTGAATTTTTCAAGATCTAGTACATAAGATGTATCTATTACAATAATTACCGTATCATGTTCAACTACAACATTACTTTTTTTTAAAATTATTGTAGTGTCAATTATTGTAGAATCTGCATTATATGTAATAACGGTATCAATGGAGTAAGTATTAGAATTGATCGTATCATTCAGATTTTGAGAAAATAAGCTAGTAAAAGAAATAAAAATTAAAAAAAATAAAAGTATTACACGCAACATAAGGGGATTACTATAATTGAATTGCAATAATAAAAAAAATCCTCGTCATTATGACGAGGATTTCAATAATAATAACGTTAACTTATAATTACAATTATTGTAAGAAACTAATTAAAACACCGGCTGCCACAGCAGAACCAATAACACCTGAAACGTTACTTGACATACAATACATAAGCACGTGATTTTTAGGGTCGTACTTAGTAGCAATATCATTAGCAACTCTAGAAGCCATAGGCACTGCACTTAGTCCGGTAGCACCGCAGAGAGGATTAATCTTTTTCTTAGAAAATAGGTTATAAATCTTCACAGCATAAATACCACCAGCCACAGAAATAGAGAATGCAAAGAAACCACCTACAACAATCATGATTGTTTGAAAATCAAGAAATACTTCGGCAGTCATTGTAGCACCTACACAAAGCCCCAAGAAAATGGTAGCAGGGTTCATAATATAATCGGTAGCAGCAATTGTAAGACGAGACGTGTCTGTACCAATTTCTTTAATTAAGTTTCCAAAAAGCAACATACCCAACAATGGAGCTGCGGAAGGAACTAAAATTATTATAATAACACCAAGTATTATAGGGAATGCTATTTTTGCAGCTCTCATATTTTTAATAGTATATTTAGGAGGATACATCTTATCCATTTCCTTCATATTTATCCTTAATTCTTTTTCCTTACAAGTAAGTTTTACAACGAAAGGAATAATAACCGGAACTAAAGACATATAAGAATATGCGGCAATTGCAATAGAATCCAATAAATGAGGTGCCAATTTAATTGTTGTAAAAATAGCAGTAGGTCCGTCGGCACCACCAATAATTGCAAGCGAAGCCGCCTCTTTATAGGTGAAATAACCAGAAGCCACAGCAACTAACAATACAGCAAATATTCCGATTTGAGCCGCAGCACCAAAAAGTGCAATTTTTAAGTTTCTAAGCATTGGACCAAAATCGGTCATAGCACCTACACCCATAAAAATAAGTGGAGGTAATAATCCGGTTTTAATCAGTGCATAATACAAATAATTCATAATACCATACTTAGAAGCTATTTCATAAAAGTTCATGTACGGACTATTTTCAGCCATTTCTTTTAGCTGTTCAGGAGATAAAGCTTTTATAGCACTTTCATCCATATTAAAAAACACTTGATGAACCCACTCTGATGGCACAACACCCATTTGTCCTAATGGGAAATTTGCTAGTATAATTCCAAAAGATATTGGCACAAGTAAAAGCGGTTCGTATTTCTTAACGATACCTAGATATAAGAGTAAAAATCCTATAGCGAACATTAACAACACAAGCGGATCGGCAACTAAATTGCCAATCGCTGTCATTTCATACAATTTCTGTAATATTTCCATAATGCAATATTGTGTTAAAAAAAATTGAAAATCACTTTAAACATACTATTGAACACGAATAATGATATCATCTTCTTCAATATCATCACCACTATTAAAGCAGAATTCAACTATTTTACCATCACAATCGGCAGCTATAGCATTGAATACTTTCATTGCTTCTATATAGCCAATTATTTGACCGTTTTTAACACTATCGCCTATTTTCAACGCAGTTTCAGATGAGTCTTTCGTTTTAAAGAATTTACCCGAAATAGGTGCTGCAACTGATTTCACATCGCCCGATACCGGAGCTGATGTTGCTTGCGATGCAGAAGCTGCTGGTGCAGTTGCACTAGTTGAAGCTCCTGCTCCGTAGCTAACGTGAACTACAAATTTTTCACCATTTACATCTAAATTCAATGTTTTAGGTTCAAATGTTTCACTTGAGGTAGCAGGGGTTGAACTTTTCGCAACTTTTGCTTTTTCTTCAGCTAGTTCTTTTTCAAAATCGGCTTTTGCTTTGCCAGATTTCAATGCTCTATATTGCTCAGGGTGCATAGCAAGTTCGAATAATTCTTCTTCATCTTGACCAACTTCCCAACCTTTTTCTTGCATTTCTTTTCTGAACTCATCCAATTTATTTGGATAAAGATCTTGAGGATTTCCGGTATAGAATTGACGATTTTGTTTTGCTGCCAATTCTTTTATTTCAGGAGCTACTTCACCTGGAAGGCGACCTGCTTTGCCAAGAATCATATCCCAAATATTATCAGCAATCATGGTCCATCGCTCTTGACCTTTAGCCACTTGCATGATATTGAACATTGCAAGGTTCTTCACATATTGAGAGAAAGGTGTAACCAACGGAGGATAACCAACTCTTGGCCATACATAAGCTACCTCATCGAATAATTTAATAAGCAAATCGTCTGTAGTAATTTCAGATTGACCTTTTTTTACCAAAGATTTATTTATTGCAGAAAGATTGTCTTTTAGGTCATTCATCAAACTACCCATCATACCTCCTGGAAGTCCCGGAGCAATCAAAAGAGATTGTAATCTTCTGTTAGACTCAGGAATAAAATAGCCTAAGAAATCGTCCATGAACTCTTGAGTAAGGGTTCTTGCTTTCATGTAAGCAGTCATGTTGATTTCTGGTACTTTAAATCCGGCATCTTTAAGCATTTCTTGAACCATGATAACATCTGCATGTCCTGTTCCCCAAGAAAGAGGTTCCATACCTACGTCAATAATATCGCAACCGTTGTTGCAAACTTCAAGAATTGAAGCCGGAGTGAAACCTGGACCGGTTTGTCCGTGATATTGAACTAAAATATGCGGATATTTAGTTTTTATATGTTTTACAATTTTACCTAATGAAACTGGTCTACCAATACCTGCCATATCTTTAAGACAAATTTCGTCGGCTCCATTAGCAATAAGTTCGTCGGCTAGTTTGCAATAATATTCAACAGTATGAACTTTAGAAACAGTAAGCGAAAGAGTAGCCTGAGCTATCATACCTGCTTCTTTTGAATATTTTATAGAATCAATAATATTTCTAGGATCATTTAGACCACAAAAACATCTTGTGATATCTGTTCCTTGTGCTTTTTTTACTTTGTAGAAAAGTTTTCTAACATCGGCAGGCACCGGACTCATTCTCAAACCATTCAGTACATATCTCTATAAACCAAAGAAAACTTTATTTCTTTTCCCATACTATAAAATTATATTGATTAATTGTTTATTATTTATTAACTCTACAAAAAAACATGTATTATACCTTTTCTATTTTTGTAACTACACCTCTACCACCGGTTATTAACGACACTGCTGTAGAAATTGCAGCAACTTTAGAAGCCGGAATACTTTGACTGTTCTGCTGAACAAATTCAGATTTCCTTACTACTTTGACCTCTTCAGGTACATATTTATTTACAAACAAAATAATAAGATTACCAACAAATACAACAATAAATAGTGAGGCAAAAACCGAAATCATACCCACCAACAATAATAAGAATGCTTGCTCCATATATTAAAATCTTTTAAAAAGTAAAAAAATCAAAAACTTACGAAATTTAAACTTATTTTTTTTTATTAGAAAATATTTACAATCAAAAATCAATAAACAAAATTCATTTGTTTAAAAAAAAATATTTTTTTTACTTTTAAAATAAAAACACAAATTTAACAGACTGTAAATAATCAACTCGCTTAAAAAATCAAATACAAAGACAAACTTATTTTAATATTTTTTATACTTTTGCAAAAAAAGTATTGGGAAGAATTGTTTCTATAGATTTTGGCAGGAAAAGAACCGGACTGGCGGTTACCGACCCATTGCAACTATTTGCCACAGCGCTTTGCACGGTTTCAACTCATGAATTGGAAAAGTATTTGGTAGAATATGTAAAAAAAGAAATTATTGAAACGTTTGTAATAGAAAACCCAAAAACTCTGAAAAATGAAGATTCCGAAAGCAAAAAATATTTATTGCCATTTTTGAGTCGATTAAAAAAAACGTTTCCAAATATTCCGGTTTGCTTAATTGATGAACGTTTTACTTCATCTATAGCACACCAATTGGTATTAGACAGTGGCTTGTCGAAAAAAAAGAGACAGAATAAAGAAATTATTGACACTATAAGTGCGACAATAATCTTACAATCTTATTTAGAACAAAAAAGCAATAATTTGATATGATTAGACCCGTAGTAGTTTATGGCAATCCTTCATTAAGAAAAAAATCTGAATTGGTACAAAATAATTATGAAGGTTTGCAAACATTAATAGCAGATATGTTTGAAACTATGTATAATGCCGAAGGTGTGGGTTTAGCTGCGCCTCAAATTGGCGTGAACATAAACCTATTCATAATAGATGCCAGAGAAATGGATGAGAATGACCCTACATTAGTCGATTTCAAAAAAGTATTTATCAACCCCGAGATAGTTGAAGAATGGGGCGATGAATGGACTTTTAATGAAGGGTGTTTGAGTTTGCCCAACATTAGGGAAGATGTTAAAAGACGCCCAAATATTAAGTTGCGATATGTTGATGAGAATTTCAATCAGTTTGAAGAATCTTTTGATGGAATAAAAGCTCGAATTATTCAACATGAATACGACCATTTGAACGGAGTTCTTTTTGTTGATAAATTGGCAATGTTAAAAAAAAGAATGATTAAAAATAAACTTGGAGCTATTGAAAAAGGTCAAGTAGAAACCGAATATCGTGTTAAATTTTACAATCACTAATAGTCAAATACTTACATCACAAAACCTAACAATGAAAAAATTAATTTCTTTACCACTATTTGTAATACTTCTTTCTGTTTTTTTTATTTCGTGTAAACCTACAAAAGAAGAGCTAGACAAAAACATAGCTGAGTATGAAAAAAATCTTTCTGTGAAATTAAAGGAAAGTAATGGAACCGAATATGCTAATGAGTTGTATGAATTTTATTCAGACTACATAAAATACTACCCCGAAGAACCTATTGTGCATGAAATAACACATAAAGCTGCAATGTTAGCAATGGACTTTGGCGCAAGTGCAAATGCAATAAATTTATTTGAAAAATATTTAGAAAATGAACCCGATGAAGAAAAACAAGCTCAAACACTTTTTTATATGGGTTTTATCTATGAAAATCAGGTTTATGATTTAGTAAATGCAGATGTATATTACCGCAAAGTAATAGAAAAATTCCCTAATAGTTCAATAGCTCCAAATGTTAAGGTACTATTAGAAAATTTAGGTAAGGAACCAGAAGAATTTATTAAAAAAGAAGAAGCAGATAGTTCTTCTACCAATGAAAAACCTATCTAGATTTTTTGAAATAATAGATATTTATGCCATTTTCAGAAAAATTCCTTTTCTGAAAATGGTTATTCCAGTAATTGTTGCAATACTTTTACCATTGTATCAGTATTTCAACATCATTTTAATACTTTCCATTTTTATTACTTCATTCTCTTTTCTCCTGATTAGTTTAAAAATCAAAAGTTTTCCTTATTTGTTTGAATTATTTGCTTTTATCTGTATTTACTTGCTGGTAACTATCTCACAGAAACAAATAACAGAAAATAATAAAGCTTTAGTGACAAATAAACCAACACAGTTTCTAGGAGTTGTAACAGAAAAACTTAAAGAAAAGCTCAAAACATTTCAAACCACAGTTCAAATAAAATACTTTGATTCTAATAACTCTTGGGAGAACACCAGTGCAAGAGCAATAGTATACATTCAAAAAGATAGTCTGAGAAAAATGCCCGAAACTGGTTCTACTATTACTTTCAACGCCTACCTCAATGCTATTGAAAATTTCGACACCATTTCTAACTTTGACTATAAGAAATATCTAGCTTCAAAACATATATACAGTTCTGCTTATATTTCTAGCAACAATTGGGAAATAGTCAATACAGAAAACAAACTACCCATTAAGAATATTTCCGAGAAATTTCAAGTCGGTATTCAAAATAAATTTCAAAATAATAACTACAATCCTTCTCAATTGGCATTCATCTCTGCTCTTTTACTTGGTGATAAAACGGAGCTAGACAAAGAAATAAAAAACGATTTTTCGGTTGCAGGAACACTTCACGTTTTGGCGGTTTCCGGACTACACGTAGGTATTATTGCCATCATAATCAACACGATGCTATCTTTTTTAGATAAAAACAAAAGAACAAAAATCATTAAAAGCTTTATTGTAATTCTTAGTATATGGTCTTTTGCATACCTAACAGGACTTGGAGCATCTGTGCAAAGAGCAGCTCTTATGTTTAGTATTTTTAGTTTAGGCTCTGTTTTTTCAAAGGCAAATAATACCATAAACGCGCTATTTGCATCAGCATTTATAATTCTTTTGTGTAATCCATTTAGCTTTTTTGAAATAGGATTTCAGTTGTCGTATTTGGCAGTGCTTGGTATCATTCTTTTTTACCCGTTCCTATCAGATTGGTTCAAACAGTTACATAAAGTATATCAATACGTTCCGGGAATTATAGCGGTTTCAATTGCCGCACAACTATTCACCCTACCTATTTCATTATATTATTTTGGTGTTGTGCCAAGCTATTCACTACTAGCAAATATTTTTGCTATCCCACTCATCTTTATAATTATGAGTATGCTCCTTGCCGAACTATTTATTGGCTTGATGAGCTCTTCAATTGCTCTTTTTCTAGCAGACGTAAACAAATGGCTTATTGATGTTTTGCTCTACCTCACCAACCAAACTGCGCATCTACCACATGCTACTTGGCAACTAAGTACAACATTGAGCCAGACACTACTTATCTTAGCCTGTGTGCTGGTTTTATACACGGTAGCTTTATATTTTAAAAAGAAAAAAATAGAAAATCAGGTTAGGTAAAAATATTGTATTAATATCAAAATCAGGTATAACCTCATTTTTTATTGCATAAGAATACAAAGTCTTTATTGCATTGCGCCCTGTATCTCCAAGATAAACACTAAACTCATTCACAAACAGATTTATATGTTTTGAAATCACCTCATCGTTCATATCAAAAGCATAATTTTTAATATAATCTTTAGATACGGTTGGATTGTTAAACGCAAATTCTATACTTCGCCTTAAAACTCTATTGAATGTATGTCTAACTTCTAATGGAATCGTGTTTTTTATTACAATGCCACCCAAAGGAATTGGCAGATTAGATATCTGATTCCAATATTCACCCAGATCTAAAATTTTTGTAAAACCACGTTCGTGATACGTAAATCTATTTTCATGAATAATAACTCCGGCGTCAACCTCCTGCGCGTTTATAGCATTTTCTATTTCACTAAAAACATATTCGTGTTTGTTTTGAGCATCAGGATAGGCAATGGAAAACAACAAATTGGCGGTAGTAAATTTTCCAGGAATAGCTATGCGCAAATAGGGTAATTTACTTATGAGTTCCTGATTTTTGCATATAAACAGTGGTCCGTTATTAAAGCCGAGAGCACTGCCCGAATCTAATATTTTGTAATACTCAGACACATATGCAAACGCATGATAACTGATTTTTGAAATATCTAGACTTGAAGTAGAAATTTGCTTATTTAAATACTCAACATCGGTAATTAAAAAATCGAATGAAAGTCCCTCTAAATCAATTCTTTTATTGACAATTGCATCAAAAATAAATGTATCGTTAGGGCAAGTAGAAAATCCTAAACTTAGTTTCATGAATGGTTCTAATTTATTTGAAATACCATAATTTGCTTTGATTCCACTAATGTTTAATTAGTTTTTACAAATATATAAATAATGTCTTACTTAGCTTACATATATTAAATGCTTATAAATTTGGAAAGACAATCACAGTGTGTCTTAATTTCTTGCTGCGACAATTATCATATAATTTTTAATTATTATGTGAATTAAGAGTTGAAAATAATTAATTATTCTATTTATTTATTATTCAAACAGGTTGAAAACCCAACTTAATTCAGCCCGATGGCATCGCCTCCGGTAAAGATGATGAACATTAATAATCGCACAGAAAGTGCATCTGAAAATTTTATTTAAACTGCACTTTCTGTGCGACTGTGTAAACGAAACAGATAACCCAAGGCGTTGCCGTTGGGCTGAACTATATTGCCCTTCTAGGGCGTATAGATAATTTCACCAACTCTTAATGCGCATTTATTTATTTTTTTACTCAATGCTATTTGTTAAATTCATACTTATTTATTGAAAAAAAATTATAATTTTATTCTCTGAAAACATACCTTAATTATCATCAAAAAATCACATCCTATGAAACCGAAAGAAATATTAAGATTCACTACAGCCATTCTTACATTGTTCTTTTTAAATATTTTAGTAAGTAATGCTCAAACCGGTTTTAAATATGAGGATTATGAAAATATTGAAAAAAACAGCATGGGATTTTTTGACGATAACATTGGAGGGAAATATGAAAATTTAGCAAACCCAGCTCCTGACCTAATAAATCCCAGCAATAGAGTTGGTGCGGTATATTTGGTAGAAAACTCTCCAGATTTTTCACAAATAAACAGAATGGAAAAGGACTCATTTTACAATTTTGAAGTATATCCTATTTTTCATTTTAAAATAAAAAATAGCAATAATGTGTTTGTAAAAGCAGAATTATTTAACACAGACAAAATCTCGGTTTGGACACTTATCTACAATACCAAAGAGGTTCAAATTAATAATAGTACTTGGCAAGATATCTACTTCGATTTTAGTGAATTTGCCAACAGAAAAGATATTAATCATATAGCTATTTCCTTTGCAAAAACGCACGACTCTAAAGACACTATCTTTGTAGATGATATTGAATTCCTTAACTACAATTCTGTTTCAATTGATTTAGTATCTGTAAATTTTTACAAAGCAAACAAAATACTTGAATTAACTACCAATCTTGTTGTAGATGAATCAACAGTGTCGCTTACAGATTTTACCTTTTCAGATCCCAATATTCAATCGGTAGATGTTTCTGTAAACCAAAATACTATTAAATTATTATTAGGCGGAGTTACTGATAATGAGTTTACTGTATCATACAATAAAAACTCAATTCTTGGATTAAACGCAACAATTTTACCGCAATTCTCTAATTTTCAAATTAAAAATCACGAAGGTCTTATTTATGAGAATTTCGAGGATTTTTCACTTGTTAGATTTTGGAATAATTGGAATGAACCCCAAGGATGCAAAACAGAAAAAAACATAAATAATCACCAAACAAGTATCGTTAATAATACTTCGAAGGTGACAAAAATAATTGAATACAAAAATTCAGATCAATATGCTTCTTTTACCGGACTTTTAGAAGAAAAAATAGACCTGACCAGTTCTACAATTTTTACTTGTAAATTCTTTCTAGTAAACCTGTAAAAGTGACAATGTGTTTAGGAAATTCTGATTTGCAGGAACCATGGTTGTATCATAATTGTCAAGACATTCTGTCAACCAAAACAAATGAATGGGAAGATTTAGTATTTAATATGAAAACTTGCAAAGACAGTATCAATATAGACCAAATTATATTTTCAGTAAATTCGGGAATTGTAGAAGATGAAATAGAATGGTATCTAGATGAAATTGGGGGACCTCTTCTAAATTCCAAGCCTCCAAAACTTATAAGTGCAGAGAAAATTGTTCCGAATAATACAATAGCTCTGCAATTTGACAAAATGATGTCTCCTACAGTATATCCAAATAATTTTAGTGTTGAGATTGATGGTATTCAAACTACAATTAAAGAAATTTACATTAAACCTGAAAATACAAATACCATAATGATAGTTCTAGATAGAGCTATTCAGGAAAGTGAAGAGATTACATTATCATATTATAAAGCTTCTGATAAAAACATTACTTCTGTGCTTGGTAGTGCTTTAGAATCATTCTCAGATAAAAGTGTAAAAAATTTAGACTTACAATTTCAGCTTTACAATGATTATGAAGGAACACAATATGGAGTACAGTTTTATTTTAATCAATCAACCAATACATTAGGGAGCGTTGTTCCTAATCCTAGTAAATCAGCAATAAATCAAAGCGCTAATGTAAGCTTAATTGAAAAACCAATCGGTATAGACTATTCGGGTACAGGTATTTTATTAGACAGCAAGATAGATTTAGTAAAGAATAGTACTTTTATGGTAAATGTATATGGCAAAGCAGGTACTACTTTAAGACTTAAATTGATAAATGATGAAATTGTTGGTGATGAAAAATATACTTATTATTCGCTTGATAGATTTTATACCATAAAAGAATCTGATACATGGGAATTAGCAGTATTCAATTTCTACACTGATATGAATGCAACTGAAATGAATAAAATAAACCTTGAATTAATTGGTGCAAATTCTGATCTAAGTATTTACATAGACAATATTTTAGGGCCAAAAATGCCAAACCCACCTGCGGTAACAGAAGTGCCAATTTATGTAAATATTACTACAGACCAAATGGGTTCTGAAACATATTGGAAAATAACCGACGCAAGCGATGAAACAAAAGTATATGCCCAAAATGGTCCGTATATAAATGCACCACTACAGTTCAAACACACAGTATATGTTCCGGCAGAAACCAATCTATTATTTACAATCTTCGATAAGGCTGGCAACGGAATAAAAAGTCAAGTATATGGAAATGGAGAATATAATTTTGCTACATCGTGCGGTGTAGTTAAAACCGGAGGTGCCTTCAATGATGTAGAGCAAACACCGTTCACCTCACCCGTTGCAATTTCTACTTTGTCTAATTATGATAAAGTAATAGGAACTACCGGAATAGCAAATAATGAAATGGCAAATAGCATAATTCAAACCTGCGACGGTGGCTATTTGCTGGTTGGAGCAAAAAACAAAGCTTCAAAATCTGATTATGATTTATATATTACACACACCAACTCAGCAGGAGAAATTCTTTGGGAAAAGACAATAGACACTGCGAAAAATGAGTATGCAAGTGTTATTAAAGAATTGAACGATGGCTCTTATCTTGTGATAGGTAGAGCAGAAGCTATTGGCGCCGATAAAAATAGTTGCGGCTTTGTTGCAAAAATTAAACTAGACGGTACAATTGTATATAAAGTGCTTTTAAATGCTTCTGATGTAAGTGCTACAACAAGCTTGTATGATGCTGTTGTGTTGAGCGATGGTTCTATTTTGATTTGTGGTACAAAAAACGATGATATATTTCTAATTAAGTTGGCAAAAAATGCTGTGGTACTTAAAACAATGGAATTGCCTCGACCGGAAAATCAAGTTGCTACGAAAGTAAGTATTCTTTCTGATTCTACATTCCTTATTGGTGGATATACTTCTGTTGATGATTTTTCTCCTAAACAAGCCTTTTTGTCCGTAATTAACAAATGGCTAGAAGAAAAAAGCTATACGAAGATTTTCAATGAAACTACAAGTTCTGTAGAGTCTTTTTCTGTGTATAACGATACTATACTGGTTGTTGGACAAAAGACAGGAAAAATGTATGTTGCCCTTTTGAATAAAGAGTTAAACATTCTAAAAGAAAAATCATATAGTGCTAATATCGCATCATCTATTGTGCAACTAAACGATAAAACAGGTTTTGCAGTGGCTGGTGTAGATACGAAAAATATATTCCTATTGAAAATAAATAATAATGGAGATAGCGTGTGGATGAGTGTTTTTGATAAATATGAAATTGCAAGTTCTAAAGTATCGGTTTCTCAAACCATGGATAATGGGTTCGTTTTGGCAGGAACGGTTAAGAATAATGGTAATGATATGTATTTGATAAAAACCAATATGAACGGCTGTGGAAATACCCCATTTCTAGATCAGATATGCGCAGTAACCAAAAGTAGTACCGAGAAAAACCTAATAGCTTGGGAACGCACACAAGGTAAAGGTACGGTAAGCTATAATGTATTTAGAGAATCTGATTTTACCGGTAAATATGATAAAATTGGATCTGTAAATTTCAATGCGATTGCAGGTGTATTTATAGACAGAATGGTCGATCCAGATGTGCAAGCATATAAATATAAAATATCTACGGTAGATAAGTGTGGAAATGAATCGCCAATGAGTGCAGCACACCGAACTATGCACCTCTCAGTGAGCGAATCATCGCAATTTAATAATGCTTTCGAACTGCGTTGGGATCATTACGAAGGTGCCGATTTTGGCACTTATAAATTCTACAAAGGAAGTTCAGATAAAGATTTGAGAGAGTTTGCATCCATTCAATACGACCCAAACATCAGCGCATATACCGATAAAAATTTGTTGAGTAATAATAAATACACATATCGAGTATCGGCAGAGTTTACCAATGAGTGCAAATCTCAATTATTTAAATCAGATTCAGGTCCTTTCTCACAGTCATTATCAAATATTGCAGAAGCCCAGCTTCAAACATCTACTGAAAAGATTGTGAAAGAAGATGTTACAGTATTTCCAAATCCTGCGGCTTCAATGGTGAGAGTACAATTTGCAGCAAAGGGAAACTACACCGTTTCTATTAGCGATATAGCCGGACAACAAATAGGAAATGATACTAAAATTATAAATAGAGATTTTATTGATTTAGATGTTTCAAACTTAGAAATAGGTGTGTATAATCTATGTACTTGGGTAAATAATAAAAAAGTTTGCATACAGCTGCTTAAAAAAGAAAAATAGAATAATTAATTGCGAACAAACTTGTGTTTACTAATTGAATATTTGAGAGATACTGCAAATTCACATTTATGAAAAACAACAACAAAACAAATTCTTTAAAATCTGAAATTAAACAAACAAGTTTCGGAATACTAACAACATTAATTACTGATATAGAAATTTCAGCTAAAGACAGTATTTCATGCAACGGAAAAACGCTTTTAGCTAACTATGTTTCAAAAAAAAACTCTAAATATAATTTAGTTTATACAATAGTTGACTCAGAAGGAAATTCTGAAAGTTTTATAGAAGATGAAGGAATACTGCCAACATTGTTTTTAAGTCCAAATAAAGAGAATTATGTTTCTGTTGTACCCTACAATCCTGATAAAGAATTAGAAATTAGTATTCCTGTATTTAACCGCGAAAATACTGAATTACCAATAGGAAACAGACCATTTACCGGAAGATTCATCGGAACATCAAATCAATTCTCAATTTTTCATGAAGTTGATGTTTTTTCGGATATAAAACCTGATAAATTAGTTGCTATTGAATTTAAAAATGATGTAATAAAAAAGAAACATAATATAAAAGTTGCACTACCAAGAAACAACAATATATTTATATCAAACAATGAAATTCACTTGTTGGCTCATGACGGAAGTAGATGGTTGCACAGACAAATTAATGAAAAAGGTGAAGAAATTAAGAATCGAAAATTAGATACAAAACAAGAGGACTACTTACAGATTTTATCCTTATCGTTTTGCCAGAATTCATATTTATTGGCACAGAAAGAAGGAAACGTTATAATAGAAAAAATTACCATTGATGGAAACGTTGAAGTTGTTGAATTAATTGATATAACTGACCCATTTTTTAATACTTGGCAACCTGTAGAAATTGCAGAAAACACCTATGTTACAAGATTTAATAATGAATTTGGAAATGGTTGGTTTACAATAAAAGACGACCAACTTCTGGAATTTTTTTATAGCAAGAAAGAAAAAGGGTATAAGAATTTATTAACAAATGATTTTTTACAAATGGACTCCGACAATTTGATTATTTCTAGCATAACCAAAACTACCGAAAACTGCTATGCAATAGTCTTTTATCCAATGACCGAACAACATACTAAAAACAACAAATTAATAATTTTGAATCATAAAATAAAAGAACAATAGCAAATTGAGTAACCTTTCACAACTAAATATTTTAGTAACGGAAATATCTGTCAGCAAACGTATTTTAAAATTAAGACGGTTAGTAATCTCTACCAAAATTGTTCTTTAGATATTTTCACAGAGTTGCAAATTTATTAATAAACCTTGATTTCAATAGCGGTTATTAATATTGTACTCTTTTAGAGTTTTTTTTATGCGCACTCCCTCGTGTTTACTTTGTAATATTTATAGATAATACATAGAAAATAGTTTTTTTGTATTATTGCTGATAAAATCCATTTTCGGACTTTATCAGTTAGTGTATAAATTGTTTTTGTAGTTACAGTCCATTTTGTACACCGCAGTAGTCAAAGTCGGTATAAAGAAACAAGTAAGTATGCAGACACACGCCATTCTATAGCAACACACCTACTTTAACAAGGCACCGATTTGCGATATATACAAAGCCTTCTTACCCATGAAAACACAAAGACAACACAAATCTATACCCATTTAAAAAACTTAGGATTTGTTCAAAGACTATGTTCGCTCAACAATTGTTTTTTCTGACAATAAGAATAGTATTGTCAGAAAATTCCATCCACGCAAAATCATAGACATAGTTGTAGGTTTTACCCGAAGAATTTACAGTTTGGTGGGTACGGTAAAAGAAGTTGAACTTTTTCTTTTCCAACGTAAGCTTATCAGTTTTTTTCTGTAGTAGGTTTTTACCTAGAATTCTTGAGTAAGATGCTTCTATTGCGATGGAGAATGGTATCAATATCTTTCACTACTTTATCGGTTGCTTTTCGAAGGTTTACATGATAGTAGTTTTTGCATCGAAGGGAACAGAATTTTTTATCGCTTCTTCCAGAGAACTGTGTGCTACAAATTTTGCATTTGGGCATAGAGTATGTGTTTGAAATTAAGTAGTTTATAGATAGTCGTTTCTAACGGTTAATATACGACTATTGTTTAGATTGCAAATAAGTTGATGATTTTTTATTCTATTTTTCCACCGTATTATGTAATTCAATAGAAACTACAGCACCAATGGAAAATAAGAATGTAATTATTTACAAGTCAGAAAAACAAGCTACAAGAGTAAAGATTCACATTCCATATGAGATGACCGAAGAGCGGACATTGATAAAAACCATACCCGGAAAGCATTACCACAAAAGTCAACGATTGTGGAGCATACCTAATACAAAGGAAAACGCGGTACGAATAAAAAACATATTCAAAGGCAACTATCAAATAGAAAACTTACAGCAAACAGCTCATCAGCCTCAATTTACGCTCAATGAGCAGGGAAAACAAGCCTTGTGTGATGTAGAGCAAAAGCTAATACTGAAAGCCTACAGTCCGAATACTATAAAAATGTATAAATCTGAACTCACTAGTTTTTTCAAATATTTTGAAAATCAGAATTATAAAGATTTGACTAAAGACTTGATTGAAGCCTATCTCTATCACATAGTGAGTAAATATAAAATAGGAGAAAGCAAACAAAATGGGATGATAAATGCCATAAAATTTTATTACGAACATGTGTTGGGAATGCCACGCGAGTATTACAACATACAGCGACCCAAACAATGCCATAGTTTGCCCAATGTATTGAGTACAGAAGAGGTATTGAAAATATTGAATAGTACAGAAAATATAAAGCACAAAGCAATACTTACAACCATATACTCGGCAGGGCTGGAGTGAGTGAACTGTTGAGTTTGCGGATTAGCGATATACGGTCTGACGAAGGTTACATTTTGTAAAAGGTGGCAAAGGAAAAAAAGATAGACATACCACCCTTTCACAATCGCTCTTGGTACTGCTGCGCACCTATTATACACAACACAAACCATCATACTGGTTATTTGAGGGCAGCGACGGCGGACAATATACTGCTACAAGCATTCAAAAAATATTCAGGCGAGCGCAGCAAGCAGCCGGAGCCAATCCCTGGGCTACACCACACACACTACGCCATTCATTTGCAACACACGCCTTAGAATATGGAGAAAATTTGAGAAATATACAAGTTATGCTTGGGCATGAAAGTAGCAAGACTACAGAGATTTACACCCATGTGATAGCAGTAAACAATAAAAAAATGCGTAACCCTTTGGATATATTATTAAATAAAACTAATTTGGAAGCCGAATTTAAAAAACAATTAAAAACATAACAGATATATACGTAATAGAAGATTGTAGTTACGTATATAGGATGTTACCAACAAGCCTAAAAAAAACGACACAGCGGACAATTTGCTACATAAAGACAGAAAAAGAAAAACGATATAATGAACAGCCAACGCACAAAACAGCACATTTGCAAACCGCACAAGCCAACGCACGACCAAAGTTTGCAAAAAAGCTGTTTCTTGCAACGCACCCAAGGATAATTGTATATTTGGTTTTTTAATTAAACGACTTAGAATAATATATGCCAACATTACACTGGATAGGAAAAGAGAAGGTTATAAATCACCACATGGACGTACCGTTTAAGGTACTGGAACATTCCTACGGTTTTGATAACGGGGAAAAAACCGAAACCGAAACAAAAAGCGGAAACAAGATAATTCATGGTGACAACCTTGAAGCCCTAAAAACAATCCTTCCCGAATATGAAGGACGGATTGATTGTATATACATTGACCCACCTTACAACACAGGAAATGAAACTTGGGTTTATAATGATAACGTCAACGACCAGCGTATAAAAAAATGGATTAAAGAAGTTGTTGGAAAAGAAGGTGATGATTTAAGTCGCCATGATAAGTGGCTTTGCATGATGTATCCAAGGCTTAAACTTTTACATAAATTATTGAACGAAGAAGGTGGAATAATTTTTATTTCAATTGATGACAATGAATTAGCAAATTTGTAGATATTAATGGATGAAATTTTTGGTTTGCATAGTTTTATTGAATATTTCTCTTGGATTAAAACTTCAACTCCACCAAGTTTAGCAAGAAAGTCAAGAAAGACAACAGAATATGTCCTATGCTACGAGAAAAGGAAAACAAATAGAAAATACAAGGCAGAAGAAGGAGATGGTGGCGATGCACCATTACTTAATTCTGGTAATGCATTTGTTGAGTTAACATTTCCAAAAGAAACATTAACCTTTAAAATTAAAGATGGAACTTATTCAGCAGGCCAATACGAAAGATTAACCTTACACAATGATATTACAATTAAAGAAGGTTATGCGGACAAGGATGTCCGATTAACTGGTGAATTTAAGTGGACACAAGACACACTTGATGATGAAATCGACAACGGAACAACTTTTATTATTAAATCTGAAAAGTTTTCTATTCGTTATTTAAGAGAAACTGAAACATTTAAAGCACCGACTAATCTTTTAAAAGAAAAATATTTTACTCCTTTAGTAGATAAAAAAGAAGCAGGAGTTGAAACCAATGAAGGTGCAAAAAAGGAAATACTTGATATTTTTGGGAAACACATGTTTGATTATCCAAAACCTTCGTCCTTAATTGAGTTTTTTGTAAAATTCATGGATAACAAAAATGGTATTGTATTGGACAGTTTTGCTGGTAGTGGAACAACAGCACATGCAGTTTTAAATTTAAATAAAAAAGATAATGGCAATCGTAATTTCATACTAATTCAAATTGATGAAACCAATAAAAAAGGGGAATTCATAAATATAGCAGAAACTATTACAGCCGAAAGGGTAAAACGAGTTATAAAAGGTTACGGCACAACCGAAGGCACAGGCGGTAGTTTTGATTTCTACGAGTTAGGGCAACCACTTTTCAACGATGATGGTAATTTAAATGAAACTGTTGGAATTGATAAAATTCGGCAATACGTTTATTACACCGAAACCAAATCTGCTTTTTCAGAAACTCAACATATCGATAATAAACATTTCCTAGGTAAGCATAACGACACTGCTTATTATTTTAACTACGAGAAAGATGAAGTAACAACGCTTAACCATACTTTTTTGGCAACAATGAAAACCAAAGCGGAACAATACGTAATATATGCCGACAATTGCCTGCTAACAAAGGATTTTATGACTAAGCACCATATTATTTTTAAGAAAATACCAAGAGATATAACACGATTTTAAACCATGGAACTAAAACCGTATCAACAACAGGTAATAAACGACCTTTCATCATTTTTGGAACACGTACAGGAAACTAAAGATGTAAAAGAAGCATTTTATAATTTTTGGTCAAAACATCCAAGAACTCCATTGTTCCCATTCTCGGGTACAGCAATTGAGCCATATAAAAATAATGTGGCACGAGTGCCACATATTTGTATAAAAGTACCGACCGCAGGCGGTAAAACCTTTATAGCCTGCAATGCCATTAAAACTGTTTTTGATGCTTTTGATTATGACCGTCCAAAGGCTGTTGTTTGGCTTGTGCCGTCAATCACTATTTTAGACCAAACCATTAAAAACCTCAAAGATATTTCGCACCCATACCGTCAAAAATTAATTCGCACTTTGGTAATAAAGTAGAAGTATTTGACAAATCTGCATTACTTCAAGGAAGCGGTTTTAATGCAACTTCGGTAAAGGAGCAACTCAATATTTTCGTTCTAAGTTTCGACAGTATTCGCACCGCGAATAAAGAAGGTCGAAAGGTTTTTGAGCAAAACGGTTCGTTACAATCCTTTGAAACACTTTTAGGCAAAGACGAAGAAATTTCGTTAATGAAGGTTATGCAATTTTTAAATCCTTTGGTAGTGGTTGACGAAAGTCACAATGCCGAAACCGATTTGAGCGTCGAAATGCTAAAAGGTTTTAATCCTTGCTTTATTCTCGACCTTACGGCAACACCTCGCAACAATAGTAATATTATCAGTTTTATTGATGCTTTGGAGTTAAAGCGTGAAAACATGGTTAAACTTCCTGTAATAGTTTACAACCATCAGGATAAAACGGAAGTAATAAATTCAAGTTTGCAATTACAAAACGATTGGAATTACAAGCCATTGAAGAAGAAAAGAAAGGCGGTAAATACATTCGTCCAATTGTACTTTTTCAGGCACAGCCTAAAAACGGCAAGGATTTTCTAAACGAAGAAGAAGAAAAATCGAACGTTCAAAAACTTAAAGAAAAACTCATTGAATTAAAAATTCCCATTGAGCAAATTAAAATCAAAACCGCAAGCATCAACGAGATTAAAGGAATTGATTTAATGAGCCGTGATTGTGAAGTTCGTTACATAATAACCATTAACGCACTTAAAGAAGGTTGGGATTGCCCGTTTGCTTATATTCTAGCATCATTAGCAGACAAAACTTCGGTAGTAGATGTGGAACAGATTCTAGGTAGGGTTTTGCGTCAGCCTTATGTAATGAAGCATAATTTTCCGCTTTTAAATCTTAGTTATGTTTTGACTGCTTCATCTAAGTTTATGGACACTTTGCAAAATATTGTAAAAGGCTTAAATAAAGCAGGTTTTAGCGAAAAGGATTATAAACTTGCTGATACTTCATTACAGGAACCAGCCCAAAAACAAGACCCATTAGAGCAACTTACCATTTTTCCGACTACAGAGAAAACAATTGAAGATATAACTTCTGATATTGACACAACAAGGATTTCAGTTCCATCGGAAACGGAATTGCCGAGTGAAACAATTTCGGATATTGAAAAAACTGCAATCGAACAAAATGAAACATTTGAAAAAACTGTTTCCGAAATGGACGCAACAAATACAACGGCTTTGCCTAACGAAATTCAACAACTTGTGAAAACATACAGCATTAAAGACATTTTCAAGGAACAAGCAGAAAAAATAAATTTACCTCAGTTTTATTTGAAAGTCCCTGCAAATGATTTGTTTGGACAAAAAGAAGAAGAATTGCCTTTGGAAAAGGAAAATCTTTTAGATGGTTTTGCATTAAGCAAAGCAGATACAAATATTGCATTTGACAGCATTACTTCCGAACTCTACAAAGTAGATTTGGACGAAACAAAGAAAGAACACACCCCAACTTTTGTTCGGCTCGATGGTTCGGTAAAAGAAAGCGTAATGGCTTATATTCTAGACCCTGCAAGAAAAGATAGTCGGGTAAAAAACTTTACAAAACGGATTATGGATATTATCGGCAATATGTACCCAATTCCCGACAAGGAAATTGAAAAATACATAAACCGTATACTTGAAGATTTTAAAGACGAGCAATTTAACGACTTTGCAAATAACGAATACACATACACCGACAAGATTAAGCAAAAAATAAAATCACTTTCAGATTTGTTCGCAGAAAAGAAATTCAAAGACTTTTTAGATACCGACAAAGTATTTATAAAACCATCTTTTCAATTACCGAAAAACATTTCGCCAGGCGATACTTCAAAGGATATTACAAAGTCGCTTTATGAAAAAGAAGGCAAAATGAACGGATTTGAAGAGCGTGTAATCAATGAAATTGGTAACATGACAAATATTGCTTTCTGGACAAGGAATATTGAACGAAAAGGATTTAGGATTAACGGTTTTGTAAATCATTATCCTGACTTCATAATACAGACAAAAAGCGGAAAGACACTCTTATTAGAAACAAAGGGCGACCATTTGGATGCAGAACCAAAAATAAGACTTGGCGGACTTTGGGCAAGTAAAGCAGGGAATAATTATCGTTATTTTATGGTTTACGAAAGGCGGACAGTTGACGGAGCATATAAATTGGAAGACTTTTTAAATATAATTAAGGACATCTAAAGCCCACGCTCGTAGTCAAGCACATTGGCTGGTCGCACAAAAAGCCAACCCACGACCAAAACCAGCCAAAGAGCTTGCCTACCCAAACGCACGGCAGACAGAAACGATGTAGCAAATTGAAAGAAAAATGATAGAAAACAAAAAAGGCCAGTTGGTAACACGCGGTATAGTTAATTGCCGGTGCAGTGCGTATTCGAGCGGCACAGCTCGTATCAAAAGTAGTTGTAACTTGATAGGAAAGTGCTTCGAAATCGGCAACTAACCATACCGCCAACCGTTGTGTTGCATAATAAAAAAGACCATGAACAGACAGTTAAGCATATTATTGATTTTGCTGATTCCAGTTTTATCTTTTGGACAAGAACAGGAATATAAGAGTAAAGAGCGAGAAAAATATTATAAAAATTTAAACTATAAGCCTTTTAAGCCATTAAGTAAAAAGGAAATTTTAAATTTCAAGAACGCCCATTTTGACAAAGAAGATATTGCTGATTATACACCGTATTCTGATTCATTGTATCTTACTCCTTATCAAGATTCCATTTATAAAATCATGTTTAATCCTGCAAACAGAGATTCAATGATTATCCCTGAGCCTCAATTTATAGGAGAAATAGAGAAAAGTCAGATTTTAAAGTATGAGAAAAGTGGAGAAAATGAAGCATTTATTTATGTGAGTAGTAAATACGAAAACAGATATTTTGGTGAGTCTGGAATTTGGGTTGCCTATTCAATAAATAAAGGAGTATCATGGGGAATACTTGTATACAGGGATTGTTCAACAACAACCTTTATATGTTAAGTGGTATTCAGAATTACCGCTGATTAATTCAAAAGGAGAATTACAAATAGAAACTTGTCTTCTACGACAACTAACCCCATTTTCTCATCCAGGACCAGGACCAACTTATGAAGTTGTAAAAGACGGACTTCTTCTGACACTTGATTTGAAGACCTTAAAGAAAGATACAGATGGCGATGGGTTATCTGATATTGTAGAAACAAAATTCTTCATGAACCTTAACAATAAAGATACTGACGGTGATGGAACATATGACAATTTAGATTTAAACCCAAGGTTAAAAGTGCAAAGAACTGATAAAACAGTAATATTTGAATCGGCAGTGAATGAGGAAACAAAAATGTTTGATACAACTGGATTAGTAATTTCTTCATTAAAAACGCCACAGATAAATTATGCAACAGATACAACAGAAACAATATTAATTGTAACAGATAATTCAGACATTCAAAGTATTCAGCCAAAATCAACAAGAGTAATTGTCCTTACTAAGAAAGAATATGAAAAGTCTAAAGGGAAATTTCGAAATGAATTGAATGATATGTCTATTTCACCACTCTTTAAAGTTGATAACGAAATAGATACTTATATATTTACGAGAAGTTTTAATACTTGGGGAGAGGAATATTTAGTAAAGAAAACGAAAGATGGGTGGAAAATAATGATAATATCATCTTGGATTTCGTGAAAAAATTACGCAACACAACACACAATATAGCCAATAAGGGTTTCAGTGGTATGCGAAGGTTTGTAGCCCGCCTCAAAGTTCGTTGTAACTTGATAGGTGATTCGCCCGCAATCCCTTACTGGCCATATTGTCAACGTTAGCCACAATAATAGAGAGACGAACAAGCTAATAGAATAAATAGATTAACTTTGTATAAATTTAAAAAATATGACTATGTTTTGTAATCAATGCCAAGAGACAGCCAAGAATACAGGCTGTACAATTAAAGGAGTTTGCGGAAAAACCGAAGAAACTTCTAACATTCAGGATTTATTAATGTTTTCTTGTCAAGGACTTTCGTATTTAACAATTGAAGCCCGAAAACAAGGAATCGACACAAATGCCGAGAGTAAACACATTACTAATTGTCTGTTTATGACTATCACCAATGCAAATTTTGATGATAAATCAATCATTCAGGCAATTAAAGATGCTATTAAGTATCGTGATGAATTAAAAAGCAAAGTTAAAATTGCAGAGAATCATCCGTCAATTAATTGGAACGGAAAAATGATGAAGAATTTAATGCAAAAGCAAAAGAAGTCGGAACATTAACTTACGATTCAAACGAAGATATTCGCGGACTGAAACAATATGTTTTGTTTGGAATAAAAGGAATGGCGGCTTATGCTGAACATGCCTTCAATCTGGGTTTTGAAGAGCAAGAAATTTACAATTTTATGGAAGAAAGTTTGGTAATGATAACCAAGCCAATAGAATTGACCGATGCTTTTAATTGGGTTGTAAAAACAGGTGAATATGGTGTAAAAGTAATGGCTTTGTTAGACAAAGCAAATACCGAAACATTTGGAAATCCTGAAATTACGAATGTAAAAATCGGAGTTGGCAAAAATCCTGGAATTTTAATCAGCGGACACGACCTTAAAGATTTGGAGCAATTGTTAATTCAAACCGAAGGCAAAGGAATTGATATTTACACACATTCCGAAATGTTGCCTGCAAATGCATATCCAAATTTAAAGAAATACAAGCATTTGGTTGGTAACTATGGTAATGCATGGCATCGTCAGTTAGAAGAATTTGAAACTTTTAACGGACCAATTTTATTTACAACCAACTGTCTAGTTCCACCACGCAAAGCAACTACATACAACAACAGAGTTTTCACAACCGGAGCAACAGGAATGCCTGAATGGAAAAGAATTGAAAAGAAACTATCAAACGGACACAAAGACTTTTCAGAAATTATTGAATTAGCCAAAACTTGTCCACCTCCCACCGAAATAGAAACAGGCGAAATTACAATCGGTTTTGCACACAATCAAGTTCTTGCACTTGCTGACAAAGTCCTTGATGCTGTAAATTCTGGAGCAATCAAAAAACTAGTTGTAATGTCAGGTTGCGATGCACGACAAAAAACTCGTGAATATTACACCGAATTTGCAAAGCAACTACCAAAAGATACCGTAATTCTTACTTCAGGTTGTGCGCCGACTTTGCCAGGATTCCTAACGCCGAATCTTTTAAAAGCGGTACAAGAAAGTTTTGGTGTACAAACAATCAAAACAGTAGAAGAAGACATGAAAATTTTTGAACTTGCTTAAACCAAACGATTATGGGAAACGATATTCTAATATGCAATTGTAATGAAATTTATAAAAGTGCAATTGTAAAAGCCATAAAGGAAAAAGGCTTAAAAACTGTAGAAGAAGTTGGTGAAGAAACAACAGCAGGTACTGTTTGCGGACAATGTCAGGATGATATTCAAGAAATACTTGACGAAATAAATGGGAAATAATTACTGTGGCTAACAAGCGGTCATAAAACATTGGGGGTGATGTGGTTAACTCAACTGCATCACTCTTTTTTAACTTACTCTCATTTTGACAGGTAAGTGCTTCGAACTCCCCAACGTTTCATACCGCCAACCGTTAGGCACAAGCGAAAAAAAACACTCTGCCGACAACTTACTACCCGACATGAAAAGACAAAAAACAAACACCCCGACCCACAAAAGCAAGAGTTTGGCAGCCCTTCCCTGCAAGCCTCGCTGCCAAACACATGCTTTTCTCCCACCGCACCCGCTTCGTGGATAGGGTAGTGCTAAATTGAAACGTAGATTAAAGAAAAGAAATAAAAAATGAAAGAAATAGATAAAAAACTCTCAACCAAAAATATCAAGCCAACCGCCATGCGTGAGTTGGTGTTGAAAATACTCAGCGAACAAACAAGTGCAGTAAGTTTGTCCGATATTGAAAACCTGTTCGATAAAGCCGATAAAACAACCCTATACCGAACGCTCAAAACTTTCGAGGAAAATAAGCGCACTCACAGTATTAACGATGGCTCAGGTTCTGTAAAATTTGCCATGTGTCAGGATAATTGCCAGTGCGACCCAGAAGACTTACATGTTCATTTTTTTTGCACCAAATGCCAGCAAACCTATTGCCTTAAGGAAATCCCAATTCCACAGATAAACTTACCTGTTAATTTTATGCTTGAAACCAGTAATATGTTGGTAAAGGGTACATGTGCGAATTGTAAATAATAACTTTGCAACTAAGTTGCATGGATTTTTGATATATATTTGCATCAAATTATTTAAATGAAATATTTTGCATTCATATTGTCCGTTTATGTGTTGGTTCTCACCGCAATTCCTTGCGTTGATGTTCCAAAAGACAATACCGTGCAAAAAATCGAACTTACCAATTCAACTTCCGAACATCACGAACACACCACCGACCTTTGCTCTCCGTTTTGCACTTGCGATTGTTGTGCATCTCCGATTTTAAACAATTCCACTATTCATTTTACTTGTACCCCGATTGCTCAAAAAATAATTACGGGGTACAATAATTCCTTCGTATCTTCCCTTTTTGCCTCCATTTGGCAACCACCTAAATTAAGCTAATACGATTCCTTTTTTTTATATTTCACTCGTCCGTATTGGGCAGGTGAAAGAATTTTTGTATTAACTTTTTTATATTCATTATGATAGAACAAATCATTCGATTTTCGATAAAGAACAAGATAATTATCGGGTTATTTGCCCTTGCATTGGTTGCATGGGGTACATATTCACTTGTTCATCTGCCTATTGATGCAGTTCCCGATATTACAAACAATCAGGTACAGGTCATTTCCCGTGCGCCATCGTTGGCAGTACAGGAAGTAGAAAGTTTTATTACCGCACCTGTTGAAGTTTCAGTAGCTAATATCCCAGATGTATTAGAGCTTCGCTCTATTTCCCGTTTGGGCTTATCGGTTGTTACCGTAGTTTTTAAAGACAATGTTGATATTTACTGGGCAAGGCAACAGATTGGCGAACGGCTCAGGGAAGCCGAAGACCAAATTCCACAGGGTTTGGCAAAAATTGAAATGGCTCCCATTTCAACAGGTTTGGGCGAGATTTTCCAATACACCCTCGAAATAAAAGACGGGTATAAGGATAAGTTTACGCCAATGGACTTACGCACGTATCAGGATTGGATTGTACGCCGCCAAATGCTTGGAACGCCTGGCGTTGCAGAAGTAAATAGCTATGGTGGATTTGTAAAACAATACGAAATAGCCGTTAAGCCCGAACGGTTGCGGGCAATGAACCTTTCATTGACTGATATTTTCGAAGCCCTCGAAAACAACAACGAGAACACTGGTAGTGCCTATATTGATAAAAAGCCCGAAGCCTATTTTATTCGTGGTATTGGCTTGGTTAAAACGCTCGACGATATCGAAAATATTGTTGTAAAAACCACAAACGGCATTCCCGTTTTGGTGCGTGATGTGGCAACTGTCCAGTTCGGACACGCTACCCGTTACGGAGCGTTGGTTTCCGATACTACCGAAGCCGTAGGGGGCGTGGTTATGATGCTCAAAGGGGCAAACGCCAATGAAGTTATCGGACAGGTTAAGGAAAAAATCACATCTATTCAAAAATCACTACCTGCTGGTATAGAAATAACACCTTACCTCGACCGTACCGATTTGGTTGACCGTGCCATTGGCACAGTTACACGAAACCTCCTCGAAGGAGCTTTGATTGTAATTTTTATTTTAGTTTTATTGCTTGGTAATTTCAGAGCGGGTTTAATTGTTGCTTCGGTAATACCGCTTGCCATGCTTTTGCCATTGGCATGATGCAGCTTTTCGGTGTTTCGGGCAACCTTATGAGCCTTGGAGCAATCGACTTCGGTTTAATTGTGGATGGGGCGGTAATTATCGTGGAGAGTATTGTACACCGCATTACTATGAGCAAAAGCCATCACACAGGCATAACGACTTTCGCAACCGCAAATGGATGAAGAAGTTTTTCAGGCTTCAAGTAAAATCCGAACCGCAGCAGCTTTTGGCGAAATTATTATCTTAATAGTGTATTTACCAATTCTTGCATTGGTGGGTATCGAGGGTAAAATGTTCAAACCAATGGGGCAGGTGGTGAGTTTCGCCATCCTTGGGGCATTTATTTTGTCGCTTACTTGGGTTCCTATGATATCGTCTTTATTCCTTAGCAAGAATACCGAACACAAACGGAATATTTCCGATAAGATTATGGATTTCTTCCACAAGGCATTTAACCCAGTTATCGCTTTTGCTCTTCGCCGTAAATTGGCTATAGTTATTACTTCTGTGGTTCTTTTTATTGGAAGCTTGTTCCTGTTTACCCGTTTGGGTGGTGAGTTTATCCCACAGCTCGAAGAAGGCGACCTTGCAGGTTTGGTAATTACCTTGCAGGGTGGTTCACCCGCAAACACTGTGGAAGAAGTGAAACGAGCCAATATCATATTACGAGATAATTTTCCCGAGATAAAACATTTGATTTGTAAAATCGGTCCAGGCGAAATACCTACCGACCCCACACCAATGGAAACGGGCGACTATATTATAACACTCAAACCAAAAAGCGAATGGACATCCGCCGAAACCCGTGAAGAACTGGTGGAGAAAATGGAAGAAAAACTGGCAGTTATGGCAGGTGTTAAATTCGAGTTCTCGCAACCTATACAACTTCGGTTTAACGAGTTGATGACGGGTTCACGTCAGGACGTGGCAATTAAATTGTTTGGCGACAATCTCGACACGCTTGCCTTGAAAGCTTCTCAAATAGAAGAGTATATACAAAACATCGAAGGGGTAACTGACATAAACGTTGAAAAAGTAACGGGCTTGGCTCAAATTCAAATAGAGTACAATCGCCCACGTATGGCACAATACGGCGTTTCGGTTACTGAAATTAATAACATCCTAAAGGCTGCTTTTGCTGGTAGTTCGGCAGGTGTGGTATTCGACGAGGAAAAACGTTTCGACTTAGTGGTTCGGCTCGACAAAGCCAACCGCCGTGATATTTCCGATGTTAAAAACCTTAGTATTGCCCTGCCCGATGGTCGCTTAATTCCACTCGACCAGTTGGCAAGTGTCGAAATTAAAACAGGTCCTGCCCAAGTGTCGCGCGAAAACACAAAACGCCGTTTAACCATTGGTTTTAACGTGCGTGGTCGTGATGTGCAAAGCGTGGTAAAAGATGCACAGTCAAAACTTGATGCAAACCTCACCTTGCCTGTCGGGTATTACACTACTTTTGGTGGACAGTTCGAAAACCTTATTGCTGCCCGTGAACGTTTGGCAATTGCCGTTCCGGTGGCATTGTTACTGATTTTTGTATTGTTGTTCTTTACTTTCCATTCGCTCAAACAAACCGTTCTCATTTATTCGGCGGTGCCTATGGCTGCTATTGGCGGGGTAGTTGCCTTGTGGTTACGTGATATGAATTTCTCAATTTCCGCAGGAGTTGGTTTCATTGCCTTGTTCGGGGTTGCCGTTCTCAATGGCATTGTACTTATTGCCGAGTTTAACCGCCTCGAAAAAGAGGGTGTTGCCGACATTACCGAACGGGTATTGCAAGGGTTAAAAACACGTTTACGACCTGTATTAATGACGGCCGCCGTAGCTTCGCTAGGATTTCTTCCAATGGCTTTGTCAACCTCGGCTGGTGCCGAAGTTCAAAAACCTTTAGCTACCGTTGTTATTGGTGGACTTATTACATCAACCTTGCTCACTTTAATCGTTTTACCAATTCTTTATATCATCTTCACAAAACGTAATTTCAGGCTTTCTACTAAAAAAAGAAAATTGAATACAGGTGGTTTGGTAATGATTTTATTACTCGTAAGCTCACTGTTTGTAAATAAAGCCGAAGCACAGCAAACAAAGCCTATCACACTTCAAAATGCCATTCAATTGGCACTCGACAGCAACTTGGCTGTTCGTTCGTCGGCTTATGCAATTGAAGTTCAAAAAGCCCTCAAAGGTGCGTCATGGGATATTCCCAAAACTTCTATCGAAGGGCAGTACGGACAGTTTAACTCATATACCAAAGACAATAGTTTTACCGTTTCGCAATCTTTTGCTTTTCCTTCGGTTTACATCAATCAAAGCAAACTGGCAAATGCCAATGTAAAAAGCAGCGAATGGCAACACAAAGCTTCACAGCTCGAAATTGCCACGCAGGTAAAACAAGTGTATTGGCAACTAGCTTACCTTTATTCCAAACAAAAACTTTTGGAGCATCAGGATAGTTTGTATTCAGGATTTTTACGTGCTGCCGAGCTACGGGCAAAATCTGGCGAAACAAACCGCCTCGAAATGATTACAGCCCGTTCGCAAAGCCTCGAAATTAAAAACCAATTGCAACAAACCACAGCCGATATTGGCATACTCAACCAGCGTTTACAAACATTGTTAAATGTCGATTATGCTTTAATCCCTGCCGATACAGTACTTCGCCGTTCGGGGTATGTTTCACTTTCCGACTCTTCGACAGTATCCAATAATCCATCGTTAGGTTATACCCAACAGCAGGTTGAAATAGCCCGTATCGAGAAAAACTTGGAACGCAGCCGTATGATGCCCGATTTTAACATTGGCTACTTTAGTCAAACCATGCAGGGCACACAGGATGTTGACGGTATTCCCAGAACCTTCGGTACGGGCGACCGTTTTACAGGTATTCAGGCAGGTATTGCAATTCCGTTGTGGTTTGCTCCTTATACTTCTAAAACTAAGGCAGCAAAAATAAAACAGCAGGTAGCAAGCACCAACGCCGAGTATTACTCCAAATCGCTTTCGGGCAGTTATCAGGCTCTTTTGAGCGAGTACGGCAAGTTCAACAACAGTGTTGAGTTTTACGAAAAACAAGCCGTTCCCGAAGCCGATTTGATTATCGAGCAAGCCACACGCAGCTACAAAGCGGGTGCAATGGATTATCTCGATTATATCCTTTCGCTCAACCGTGCATTGGCCATCAAACAAAACTATCTCGATGCACTCAACGGCTACAACCAAACCATTATTTCAATTGACTTTATTACAGGTAAAACATTTTAATTCTTAACGAATATGAAAACATTAAAATATAGCATCATTCTTTTAGTAATGATTAGTGTAGCCACCTTCACAGGCTGCAACGGTAAAAAACTCGATGAACACGGACATGAGGCTGGAACTCATGCCGAAAGCACCGAAAAGGAAAGCCACGAAGGGCATAAAGAAGGAGAGGCTGAAGAAGGCGAACACGAAGAATTGCCCGAAGACATTGTGGAACTGAACGCCGAACAAATTAAACTTGCTGGTGTGCAAATGGGTAAAGTTGAAATGCGCCAATTAAGCGGTGTAATCAAAGCAAATGGTATTGTTACAAACGCACCGCAAAATTCAGCTTCGGTAAGTGTTCCTTTGGGTGGTTTTGTAAAATCATCAAATCTTTTGCCCGGCAATGCGGTTTCTAAAGGGCAAACGCTTGCCATAATTGAAAATACCGAATTTGTCGATTTACAGCAAAATTACCTCGACATTAAAAACAAATACGAATTTGCCGAAGCCCAATATAAACGCACTACTGATCTTTATAAAGACGAGGTGTATTCCGAAAAAAACCTGCAACAAACCACGTCCGAATACCGCAGCCTCAAAGCCCAATTAAAAGGTATCGGGCAAAAATTACAGGTTATTGGCGTAAACCCTGCAACGCTTACCGAAGAAAACATTTCGGCAACCATTGCCCTAGTTTCGCCTATCAGCGGCTATGTAAAAACGGCAAATATCAGCATGGGT
The DNA here is from genome assembly GCA_016714605.1 of Bacteroidales bacterium. Taxonomy (GTDB): domain Bacteria; phylum Bacteroidota; class Bacteroidia; order Bacteroidales; family UBA1715; genus JADKDL01. The sequence continues at coordinate 38,034 of JADKDL010000022.1, forward strand.
AAATACGTTTCGCCTACCGATGTTTTGTTTGAAATTGTAGGTACTGAAAATTTATTGCTCGAACTTAGTTTGTTCGAAAAAGATGCAAATAGTATTGCAGTTGGACAGGTAGCACATTTTTCTATCAATAACGACTCACACGAGCATAAGGCAACAATTTATCAGGTTGGTAAATCAATAAATGCCGATAAAACATTCAAGGTATATGCAACCGTCAAGGAACCCTGCAACAACGTTTTGCCTGGAATGTATGTATTGGCACATATCGAAAAAACAGACAAGCAGGTTACTTCTGTACCAGCCGATGCCGTGGTTTCCTTCGATAATAAATATTACATTTTTGCTTTCGAAAAAGACAAAGAAGAAGGCGGCAAACCATTTACCGAATACCGCTTTGTTGAAATTACCAAAGGCGATACCAACGATGGTTTTACTGAAATACAACTACCCGCAGGTTTCGATATTCAAAACACCAAAATCGTGACCAAAGGGGCTTACAAGTTATTAGCAGCTAAAAAGAACGCAGGTGAAATGACTTGCGGTTAATTTTTAATAGCTATGGAATACAACCATTCACGCAGTAGCAATACAAATTTAGGAAATGCCTTTAAAATAGGCATTTCCATAAATATCGTTTTTATAATTGTAAATCTTAATTTGAATTTTCATCATGATTAAAAGTACCTACACCATCACCAAAATGGATTGCCCTTCTGAGGAAAGGTTGATTCGTATGAAATTGGAAGGAATTTCCGCTATTCAGGATTTGCAGTTTAACATTCCCGAACGTAAATTGATTGTTGTACATACCGAGAGTTCTGAGATTGAAAGCAAATTAAAAAGCCTTGGATTAGGTTCCGAACTAAAAGAACAAATCCTTATTGATTGGAAATCGGCTTCAAGTAACGATGTGCAAACAAAATTATTATGGGTAGTATTGTTAATCAATTTTGGCTTTTTCCTTATTGAGATTATCGCAGGTTTAATTTCAGGCTCAATGGGCTTGGTTGCCGATTCGCTCGATATGCTTGCCGATGCTTTTGTTTACGGGCTTAGCCTTTGGGCAGTAGGCAGCATGATTCAACGCAAGAGAAAAGTGGCTGCATGGAGCGGTTATTTACAACTCTTATTGGCTTTAGTTGGGTTGACCGAAGTTGTAAGAAGGTTTATTACACAGGACATTGTTCCTGATTATCAAACAATGATTTATGTTTCGGTTTTTGCTTTACTTGACAATGCAATTTGCTTATACCTGCTTCAAAATCCAAAAGCAACGAAGCCCAGATGAAAGCAAGTATGATTTTTACCTCGAACGATATTATTATCAATGCAGGGTAATTGTCGCAGGTGTATTGGTACTGTTTACTAACTCAAAATACCCCGACCTTATAATTGGTTCATTGGTATTTCTCATTGTTTTCAGAGGTGCTATACGAATATTAAAGTTGAGTAAAAATTAATGCCGTTAAAAATAATTTTATTTAAAAAGAAAACCCCGCAAAATGCGGGGCTTTTCTTTACTTAGTTCTTATCAAGTTCAATATTCAGGTTCGTTGTTTCTCCGTTTGCAACGGTTATCGTTACTTCCTGTTTCTTGTAACCTATTTTTTCAACAATTACCTTGTAAGTATTTTCGGGCAACGAAGCACGAAATTTACCTTTATCGGCACTCTTTTTAACTATCGGTTTTGATGTTTCAGTTGCAGTAGCTTTCATCATTCCGTTAGTCTCAGCAACAAAAGTAAATGATACCCCTTTCAACGGTTCACCACTTCCTGCAAGGGTTACACTACCCAAAACAGAAGTAGCACCGCCCCCTGTAGGGATAATAATTCGGGCAGTTTTATATTGACTGTAAAAATCTGGTTTAGTGGTTTTGAAAAGTTCAATATCCAAATCCAAACGCTTAACTAAAAGCTCGTCAGCTTCTTTAAACAGTTTGGTAAGGTTTTCGGTAGCCGTTTTTGTTTGCGATTTTGCAGCCTTCGGCTTGGCAAGCGTAGCTGAATAGGCAGTAATTGCAGCCTGTAATTCAGTAATCATTGCAGCAGTTACGCCATACGTTACAATAGCAGCAGCATTAGCATTAGCTTTGGCAAGTACCGTATTACAAATTCCAATAACATCGGTATCTCTCGACTTTTTCAAATCCGAAGCCGAATACTTAATACTTTCAAGCAATTCAGGATTATTTACAACATTGGCATACGACTGTAAGCGGTTAATCATAAACAGCGTTTTTTCTGTCATGCTATTGCGTTTCGCCGTTTTGTCGGTAGTGATACCAGTTGTCTCAAGGGTTTGTGCATCCCTGTTTTGTTCAATCAAAGGGATTTTTGCAACCCAAAGATTGTACGTTGCTGCAAAAACAGCGTTTGCCGTCCAAGTGGCTTGATACTTCTAGCAAGTATTTTTTACCACGTAGTACATACTAAATTTGTCTTCTTGATTAATGTTCATTTTGGTAAGATTTAAGAGTTAATATTAAGTGATTAAAGGAAAACTAACCTTGTAATTGGATTGCATTCATGGAATATTGAATTTCCACCCCTCTAATCCTCATTTCTTACCTACAATATTGACTTTCTACACAACAACAGAGGATTTCTTCGACCTGATATTGGATTTCCATTTATAAAATCCGATTTTCACGATGCAAATTATGATTTTCTTTGACACAAACAAATATTTCGACTCAAAAAATATGATTTTCCATAAAACAAATTCGCATATCTTGATAACAATACCGAATTTCTTTCAAATAATCGTTGATTTCACTATTATAATCGCTCATTTCTTTTCATCAATCGTTAATTTCTCTGATTTGATAAGTAATTTCCTTGTTGATAATTCCCAAAACCCTGACACGATAGACAAAAAACAAATAGCATACGTTCAAGCCAACCCGCCCATCCCTTCGCTGTCAGGCACATTTGCAAGCCCACACGAGCCAACGCTCCAATCCAAAGGCTTGCAAAAGAGCCTGCCAGCCCATCCCGCCCAACCGCACCGAGAAAGGGCAGCACGTCGATTGAAAAGATTGCGTATATTTGACGAAAAATTGACAAAAAAATAAATCGCCAGTGCCTAATAAACAGGAATCTGAGCGGTCTGCAAGACCCAGCGATGATTCTGTGTTGAACTACATCCCGGCACTATTCTGCTGCGAGTGCAAAAATCCTGACATTTTTCTATGTACTTATTGAGGTTTTTTTATCGTTTTGGAGAGAGAGAATTGATATTGAAGCCAATGTTTTTTACACAGACAACTCAATTTTGAAGTTAAAAAATCATTGTATTCGACTTATTATCATAGCATTTCAGTGTTTTTGTTGCAATAGACAATAAGAATCCTGTACTCATTGAAAATGAGTTTACAACAGGGGGTTCTAAATCACTTATTACTCACAAAATAAGACACATAAGCAGACAAATCCGGCGAACGTATTCTCGGAATTTCTTCTACGATAATCATCCGCCCTGTTTTGCAAACTGGACATGTGCATACATCAATTCCTGTAAGTCGCTTGAACCGTTCCTGCTTGGTTTCGGAAGGTTTGCCTTGCTTTATAATTTGCTCAATATCAGGCTTCGTCTCTGGTACAAATTGCAAATCAAGCCTACGTTTTAGGGTATGATTGTAAATTCCGTAGCGACGAATTTTCACAAAACGACTGGGGAAAATATGCAGACAAAATCGCCTGAGAAACTCTACCCCATCTAGAGTAACGGGTTTTTCGTTGCATTATCACGGTAATCTTTGGCAATGAAAGTAACCTTTCCGTCTTTAATACTGAGTATCCGCTGATTGGTAATAGCCACACGGTGCGTGTATTGTCCCAGATATTTGACCACATGCTCGGCACTTGCTAGAGCCGGCTCACAATGTACCACCCATTTCTTAGAGTATGCACTCTGAATGGCATGGTTAAACTGACCTAAACCTGTTGTTTACGCAGACTACGCTTCAAACTATCAAGAAACTTGCCCAGAAACATTGCACTAAGTTGCTGTACCGGAAACAGAAATCGACCATCGGCACCCAGATTTTTCCATTGCCCTTTGAGAGAATATTCGGCAGCAGGCACAATACAATGAATATGAGGATGTAATGACAGATTCTGTCCCCAAGTATGCAATACACAAACAGCACCACCCTCAACGCCAAAATGGGTATAAAAGAAGGTCTGAAGCGTACCCCAAACCGCCGAAAAAAGGTGTTCGTAAAACTGCCTATCATTCCAAAGACATATTGTATTCAACTCATGGGGCAGCGTAAAATAATGTGATAATGCTTTATGGATAAAGTAGATTGCACTAAATCGTCAATCCAAAAAGCCTGTTTAGCAGCCTGACATTTGGGGCAATGACGGTCGCCACAACTGTTGTAACGATACCGAACCGAACCGCAACAATCGCAGACCTCCTTGTGTCCGCCCAAAACGGCAGTTCTGCACTGCAAAATCTTGTTCATAACCTTTATTTGCAAAGGCTTAAGCTTTTCATTTTCAGATAATTCATTACCAAACAATCGCACCACATCAGCCAATTCGCATGGGCTATTCATTATTTTGTTTCTTGTAATTGTACAAAGTATCCAACGGACTGTGCGGCTTAATGAGCGGACACTGAGCCACATGCAAATAAAGCATGGTTGTAGTAATATCGGCATGCCCGAGCAATTCTTTGAGCGTCACTATATTAATGCCCTGCTCCAGCAAATGAGTTGCATAACTGTGCCGAAGCGAATGCAGGTTTACATCTTTGGTTATAGATGTTTTCTTAAGATTCTCACGCATCACCCACGAAAGCCCTCTTACACTGTATTTTCCATCAGCTTCTTTGCCGTTGAAAAGCCAAATATGTGGATTTTCAGCCATAAGATATTTTTTAAGTCCTTGTGCCATCGCATCTGCCAAAGGCACAATTCTATCTTTTTTACCCTTGCTTTGGCGAATATGAATGGTCATACGCAGAAAATCTATATCAGAAATTTTCAAATTTATAACCTCCGACCACGCAACCCAGCCGAATAGATAAGTGAAAGCACGATACGTTGCTTGAGTAGTTGTGGAGCCGAAAGCTCTTTAAGTTCCTTATGGTTAAGAATAACGGGCAGCTTATTATCCTTTTTGAGCGAAGGCAGAGCAATAGCTTTTTTGTTCATACCAAGCAGTCGGTAATAATAACGCAGACCATAGACCATGTGCTTGAAACTACTGCGCGAGGGCGAATTTTTATCGAGTGCCAAAGCCACCAGATACTCATTAATTTCATCCTCCGAAATTCCTCGGGTAGTTTTTGAAAATGCAGACAAAACAGAGCAATCCGGCGGATATAATTTTGGAGCGTACTCATACTTTGTCCCTGCAGCACCACTTGGTTTTCGAGTTTTTCACCACAGCCTCAAACCCCGGAACGGCCAATATAGCCCGTTCCACGATAGTTAATTCAGATTTTTTTCTCATAAGGTTATTGTTTTAAATTAATAAAACAATAAGTTACAAGTATTTGTGTTTGAAGTAAATTTATGTACTTTTGTCAGAAGCTATCCCGGAGGGATTTAGTTCAACAATGTATATACAAAATAGGCGTGATAGTAGTAAATTAAACGGTTGTAGCCCGCTTCAAATTCGTAACGGTTTGATAAGTTTGAAGCCCGCAATCGCCTACTTTGCATATACTCAACGTTAGGGGGCATAAAAAGAAACGACAATGAAACGATTATTATTTATTTTAGCAAGTCTGCAATTGACAGCATGTCACGGACAGACAAATGAGAAGAAACAAGTTGAAACAGACTCAAAAGACTATATGAAAATAGTATATGAGCAATGTTCTAAACCTGACATTATTGAAGTCGAATCAACAACAGATGGATATGTTGAAGTTGAATACTTATGCGATGGTAAACGCTATGAAATAGGTATAAGAAATAATACATTGTTGTTTAGTGAACACTCTGTAAACCTTAATGAAATCCCTTTAGACAAAATTAATCGCAAACTTGAAAAAAAATATCAAGGGTGGACACTTGACGAGGTTTCACAAGTTAAAACAAACGACACTACTTTTCTGAAAGTTGAAATATTAAAAGACGGAATTGAGCAGAATTTGTATTTTACAAACGACGGAAAGTGGTTTAAAATAAAACCAATAGATATATCTTCGACGCTCGATTTTAATGCTGTTGAAAGGAATATCATGTATAAATCCGCAAAATATAAATTCCACAAACCCGATAGCGTGTATGAGATGCCCGATTTATTGAAAGAAGTTTCGGGTATAGCTTTAAGTTCTGAAAATGTTATTTACTGCATTCAAGATGAAATCGGTTCCATATTCGCATATGATTTAAAAAAACAGGAAATTTCTAATTCTTACCGATTTACTGATATTGGAGATTTTGAAGATTTAGCCATTAATAAAAACATTGTTTATGTTCTAAGAAGTGATGGAAATTTATTTGTGTATGATTTTAAAAATAAAACAAAAACATCACAAACCATGCTTCAGATAAGTTCTTTGAATATCGAGGGGATTTGTTTTAGTGACGGTTATATCTACATCGCATGTAAAGATGCTTTAGTCAATCATGTTGAATCAAAACGGATGATTTATAGAGTAAAAGCGAATAACTTAGATAAAATTGAACCTTATCTTGAAATAAACATTGATGATTTATATAAGTTTTTAACTAAAAATTATTCTGAATTAGGAATTACAAAAATTCTATTTAATCCTTCATCAATTGCAATTCACCCGAAAACTAAAGAAATGTATGTATTGTCTGCTTCCGACAGGTTTATTGCAATATACAAGGACAAACAATTAATAAATATAATTCCTTTGTCCGCTGAAACATACTATAAACCGGAAGGATTATCTTTTTATGAAAACGGTGATTTATTAATATCGTCAGAGGGAGATAAAAAAGGTTTTGTAACGGGAACGATAAATTTAATAAAGAATGAATAATTTACGCCCCCTAATAAACAGGAATCTGAGCGGTCTGCAAGACCCAGCGATGATTCTGTGTTGAACTACATCCCGGCACTATTCTGCTGCGAGTGCAAAAATCCTGACATTTTTCTATGTACTTATTGAGGTTTTTTTATCGTTTTGGAGAGAGAGAATTGATATTGAAGCCAATGTTTTTTACACAGACAACTCAATTTTGAAGTTAAAAAATCATTGTATTCGACTTATTATCATAGCATTTCAGTGTTTTTTGTTCGCAATAGACAATAAGAATCCTGTACTCATTGAAAATGAGTTTACAACAGGGGGGTCTAAATCACTTATTACTCACAAAATAAGACACATAAGCAGACAAATCCGGCGAACGTATTCTCGGAATTTCTTCTACGATAATCATCCGCCCTGTTTTGCAAACTGGACATGTGCATACATCAATTCCTGTAAGTCGCTTGAACCGTTCCTGCTTGGTTTCGGAAGGTTTGCCTTGCTTTATAATTTGCTCAATATCAGGCTTCGTCTCTGGTACAAATTGCAAATCAAGCCTACGTTTTAGGGTATGATTATAAATTCCGTAGCGACGAATTTTCACAAAACGACTGGGCAAAATATGCAGACAAAATCGCCTGAGAAACTCTACCCCATCTAGAGTAACGGGTTTTTTCGTTGCATTATCACGGTAATCTTTGGCAATGAAGGTAACCTTTCCGTCTTTAATACTGAGTATCCGCTGATTGGTAATAGCCACACGGTGCGTGTATTGTCCCAGATATTTGACCACATGCTCGGCACTTGCTAGAGCCGGCTCACAATGCACTACCCACTTCTTAGAGTATGCACTCTGAATGGCATGGTTAAACTGACTCAAAACCTGTTGTTTACGCAAACATCGCTTCAAACTATCAAGAAACTTGCCCAGAAACATTGCACTAAGTTGCTGTACCGGAAACAGAAATCGACCATCGGCACCCAGATTTTTCCATTGCCCTTTGAGAGAATATCCGGCAGCAGGCACAATACAATGAATATGAGGATGTAATGACAGATTCTGTCCCCAAGTATGCAATACACAAACAGCACCACCCTCAACGCCAAAATGGGTATAAAAGAAGGTCTGAAGCGTACCCCAAACCGCCGAAAAAAGGTGTTCGTAAAACTGCCTATCATTCCAAAGACATATTGTATTCAACTCATGGGGCAGCGTAAAAATAATGTGATAATGCTTTATGGATAAAGTAGATTGCACTAAATCGTCAATCCAAAAGCCTGTTTAGCAGCCTGACATTTGGGACAATGACGGTCGCCACAACTGTTGTAACGATACCGAACCGAACCGCAACAATCGCAGACCTCCTTGTGTCCGCCCAAAACGGCAGTTCTGCACTGCAAAATCTTGTTCATAACCTTTATTTGCAAAGGCTTAAGCTTTTCATTTTCAGATAATTCATTACCAAACAATCGCACCACATCAGCCAATTCGCATGGGCTATTCATTATTTTGTTTCTTGTAATTGTACAAAGTATCCAACGGACTGTGCGGCTTAATGAGCGGACACTGAGCCACATGCAAATAAAGCATGGTTGTAGTAATATCGGCATGCCCGAGCAATTCTTTGAGCGTCACTATATTAATGCCCTGCTCCAGCAAATGAGTTGCATAACTGTGCCGAAGCGAATGCAGGTTTACATCTTTGGTTATAGATGTTTTCTTAAGATTCTCACGCATCACCCACGAAAGCCCTCTTACACTGTATTTTCCATCAGCTTCTTTGCCGTTGAAAAGCCAAATATGTGGATTTTCAGCCTTCAGATATTTTCGCAGACCAACCATCATTGAATGAGCCAAAGGCACAATTCTATCTTTTTTACCCTTACTTTGGCGAATATGAATGGTCATACGCAGAAAATCTATATCAGAAATTTTCAAATTTATAACCTCCTGACCACGCAACCCAGCCGAATAGATAAGTGAAAGCACGATACGTTGCTTGAGTAGTTGTGGAGCCGAAAAAAGCTCTTTAAGTTCCTGATGGTTAAGAATAACGGGCAGCTTATTATCCTTTTTGAGCGAAGGCAGAGCAATAGCTTTTTTGTTCATACCAAGCAGTCGGTAATAATAACGCAGACCATAGACCATGTGCTTGAAACTACTGCGCGAGGGCGAATTTTTATCGAGTGCCAAAGCCACCAGATACTCATTAATTTCATCCTCCGAAATTTCCTCGGGTAGTTTTTGAAAATGCAGACAAAACAGAGCAATCCGGCGGATATAATTTTGGAGCGTACTCATACTTTGTCCCCGCAGCACCACTTGGTTTTCGAGTTTTTTCACCACAGCCTCAAACCCCGGAACGGCCAATATAGCCCGTTCCACGATAGTTAATTCAGATTTTTTTCTCATAAGGTTATTGTTTTAAATTAATAAAACAATAAGTTACAAGTATTTGTGTTTGAAGTAAATTTATGTACTTTTGTCAGAAGCTATCCCGGAGGGATTTAGTTCAACAAGCGGTCATAAAACAGAGCGGGGGCAGTGGTAATGTGAGCGTCACAGCTCGTTGCAAAGTCCGTTTCGGTGGATAAGAAACAGCTTCGAAATCCGCTCCGATTTTATACCGCCAATCGTTGGCAACAAGTGTAAAAAGACAGACGACCAGACAGATACGATAGTGATAAATAATATCGAAAGTAAGGATTTAGCTTTTTGACAGGACAGTGCAAATTTGATGGAAATTTATTTTGTTTTTTTCTTCCCCCCGCAAAAAAAAAGGAAACCCCACCCACATTGCACCCATTGCCAAAGCCACACGAGCCAACGCTACAACCAAAGCTTTGTCAAAGAGTGCAATCTTGCAGACACACCCATGCTGAATTATTCTTTTGAACATCAATTGATATTTGATAGCATTATAAAATGACATATTAGCATTTTTTTTGAATAAGCTAATTGTCGACAAAATCAAAAGAGTCATCTTGTAATTGTATTGATAATCAAGGCAATGAATATTTATCAATAAATAAGTTCAAAATAAAGTTGATTTTTAAAAAAACACACTATCTTTGTGAGCGAATATTCACTCACTTGGTTTTTATAAAATGAATACAGAAATAACAGTACGGCAACAAGAGATAATAAATGTTTCACTGGAGTTAATTGCAGAAAGCGGCATACAATCTCTTACGATAAAAAATCTTGCCAAGAAAATTGGATTCGCTGAATCGGCAATATATCGACATTATGAAAATAAAATTCAAATACTATTAGCAATACTCGATTTTTTCAAGCAAAGCACAGAGCATTATTTTACGAATCGATTGGATACAAATGAAAATGCAATCATTAAAATTGAAAGTTTGTTTCATAATCATTTCACAAAGTTTTCTAATTCACCTTCATTAGTTTCTGTAATTTTTTCAGAAGAGATTTTTCGCAACGAGGTTGAACTGGCTGAAAAAGTTAAGGAAATAATGAATAAAAACACAACAAATCTAAAAACTATTATTGAAACCGGACAAAGAAACGGAGAAATAAGGACTGATATTGAAGCCGCCCATTTGTCTGTAATGATTATGGGGTCTTTAAGAATGTTTGTGAAGCAATGGCACATGTCAAATTACAACTTCAATTTGATTGAAAAAGGTTCAGATTTTGTCAACTCCATAAAAATATTGGTTAAAAATTAAAAATTGGATATATGAAAATAAATATAGTAAAAGAAACACAAATTGTAGAAACTCCCCATAAATTGGATGTTCGCAAACTTTACGATAAAGATTCTGCTCAAGCTATGCACATTACCTTGCAACCGGGCGAAGCACTAAAACCACACATAACCCCTGTCGATGTATTCTTTTATATTTTGGAGGGGTCGCCTGAGGTATTAGTTGGTGATGAAAAGATTCAAGTACAAGCAGACAGTTTAGTGGAAAGCCCGAAGGATGTAGTGCATTGTCTGTACAACAACTCAAACGCTGTTGCACGTATTTTGGTTGTTAAAGCACCAAGGCCATCGACACAAACTAAATTATTGTAAATTATAGTAATTATGAAAGATAAAAAAAATTTAAACGTTGAGTTAGTGAATATTCACACGCTAAAATGGTTGTTATCATTTGTAATGGTGATGGTGATAACCTTTCAAGGACAAGCACAAACATGGTCGTTGGAACAATGCATAGATACAGCCCAGATACATAATAAAAGCCTTCAAATAGGTAGAAATAATATGGCAATTGGCGTACAAAAAGAAAAAGAAGCCACTGCAAACCTGTTTCCCAAAGTGAATGTAGTGGGCGATTACAAGTATTTCACCGATTTACCCTATCAACTTATGCCTATGTCAACCTTCAATCCTACTGCACCAGAAGGTCAATTCAGAGAAGCTCAGTTTGGTGTGCCTCACAATATGAGTGCTGCAATTCAGGTAGCATTGCCTTTGTATAATCCACAAATATATGGAGGTATCAGAACCACTAAAATTGCTGCCGAGATAACCGAATTACAATACAAAAAAACTGAGGAACAAGTATTTTTCGAAATTTCGAACCTTTATTATAATATCCAGATTTTACAACATCAGTTGGCTTTTGTTGACAGCAATATCCTTAATACGGCTAAACTTCTTGAAAACTTGCAGCTTTTGCATCAACAGTTGATGATTAAAGGGACTGATGTTAAAAAAGTAGAGCTTCAACTAGAGCAATTAAGAACCCAAAAAGATATTATTGCGAACAATGCAGAACAGGTATTGAACGCTCTGAAATTATCGATGGGAAAGCCTTCGAGTTTAAACATACAAATAGAAACTGATATTCAATTTAATATCAATGAATATACGAATACAACGACTGTTGATTTACAACTTATAAATTCGCAAAATAGCCTTCTCAATAGTGAATTGAAAACTTTGAAGAATTCGAGATTGCCAACAATTTCATTATATGGAAGCTACGGACAAACAGGTTTTGGCTATGATAAAAAGCCCGATGATTTTCTAAAATTCTTTCCTTCAAGTTTTGTTGGACTTCAACTCTCTTATCCACTTTTTAATGGCACAGTTACCTATCGAAAAATTAATCAAAAAAAGATAGAAATTCAAAATAGCCAGTTGCAAATAAGCTTAGCAACAGACCAAAATAATATGCTAATTGAGAATGCTAACCGTCGTAGAGCAGTTACTCAAAAAACAATAGCAAATACTTTGTCGCAAATAGATTTGGCACGAACTGTTTATGAACAAACAAGCTTACAACAGAAAGAAGGTACCGCCAATTTAACCGATGTGCTATTGGCTGACAATACTTTGCGAGAGGCACAACAGAACTATCTATCGGCTATTGTAGAATATCTGAAAGCTGATTTGGAATTAAAGAAATTAACAGGTAACATAAACAAACAACAATAATATTTCAGAGAATATGAAAATTGCAAAAAAGTACGAAATGTATGTAACACTTACTACAATGGTGCTAATTATGACCTGCGTAGTAACATTTGTAAGTGTGGGAGTTAATTTCGGGTTCAATCCCGGATTTGTTGCCAAATGGATGAAAATGTGGGCATTGGGTTTCTCGGTTGCTATTCCTGTGGTGCTAGTACTTATGCCCATTATCAAAAGAAATGTAGCAAAAATTGTACGTGAGTAATCATCTAAAATTCTGATAAACATGAAAAAGAAAATTATATACATCGTTATTGGTTTGGCACTTGTTGCTATTGTAGTTATCCGTCTGAAAACCAACAAAGAAACCACGCAAAATAGAGTGTATCAGTACGATAAAGAAACACCCATTAGTGTTCAGGTTGATTCCTTGAAATTGGAAAATGTGAACGCAGAAAATTCTTACACTGGTTCTTTTGAACCCAACAAGGAAACCAAAATAAGTGCTGAAATTCAAGGAAAAATTGGTTCGTTGCTTGTTGATTTGGGGAGTAGTGTAAACGTTGGACAGGCTTTAATTCAATTAGACAACTCGTTGTTAAAATTACAGCTTCAATCTGTTGAAGTTCAGATTGAAGGGTTAGAAGCTGATGTAAAAAGATACACTGTGTTAGCTAATGCAGAGGCTATTCAAGGGGTTCAATTGGAAAAATCTCACTTGGCTTTAAAATCGGCAAATGTTCAGAAAACTACACTTCTTGAACAAATTAACAAAACCACCATCAAATCGCCATTTAATGGAATTGTAACCGCTAAAATGACCGAGGAAGGGGCATTTGCAGCACCGGGTATGCCACTGTTGCAGATTACCGATATTTCGAAATTAAAATTCACCATCAATTTGCCGGAACAAAAAATGAATCAGTTTGAAGTAGGACAAACGAATCAACTCACGGTCGATGCATTTCCCGAAATTATATTGAAGGGTGAAGTTTCAATGATTGGCAGTAAAGCCAATATGGGAAATAGTTTCCCGGTTCAGTTTTTAGTTGGTAATACACCCGATTTGAAAATAAAATCAGGAATGTCGGGCAGTGTTCTTGTTGCAAATAAAAACGAACAGAAACAAATTATTATTCCTTCATCGTCAATTGTTGGAACTAATTTAAAACCTCAAGTTTATAAAGTAAAACAAGGCAAAGCAACATTAAGTGATATAGCTATATCGAAACGTATTGGAAACAAATTGTAATAGAGAAAGGATTAACAGATGGAGACGTAATTGTTACCAATGGGTTTATAAATCTTTTCGATGGTGCAAATGTTTCAATTAAAAACTAAAAAGTCATGAATATCACAGAAATTGCCATAAAACGCCCATCACTGATAATAGTTCTTTTTAGCGTATTTACGCTTTTAGGAATTATAGGTTATAAAAACTTAAGTTATGAGCTGTTGCCAGACTTTAACCAGCCTGTGGTAGTAATCAAGACCATGTATCCGGGTGCAGAACCACAAGAGGTGGAAACTTCTGTTTCGAGAAAAATTGAAGATGCTCTTTCGAATTTGGAAGGTGTAGATTATTTGGAAACAAAGTCAATGCCCAATGCATCGGTTATTATTGCCAACCTTAAATATGGGACAAATGTTGATAAGGCCATGCAAGATGCACAACGCTATATCGACAATATCAAAAAAGATTTGCCTGCCGACATTCAAAGTCCTGTGATGAGCAAAGTTTCACCTAACGATTTGCCAATTATCTCTATAAGTGCAACTAGCAAACTGTCTGATACAGAGTTTTTTCAGAAAATGAAAGATGATTTTTTGCCTCAGATACAGCAATTGAAAGGTGTGGCAGAAATAACTTTGCTTGGTGGTGAGGAGCGTGAGTTTCAAGTGAAGGTAAATCAGGATAAATTAGTGTATTATAAAATTTCGCTCAGTCAGGTAGTCGATGCCATAAATCGTACTGGATTAGACCTTCCTGCCGGAAAAGTTCAAACACAAAAAGAGAATAATTCGGTACGTATTACAGGTAAATTTACAGCTATTGAAGATATAATGAATGTGCAGGTTGCAATGCCAATGCCAAACAGTCCAGTGTATGTAAAAGATATTGCCAATGTTATTGACGGAGTTAAGGAAGTAGCTTCGGTAAGTCGCTACAACGGAGTAAATGGTATAGGGCTGATGCTAAAAAAACAAGGTGATGCAAATGCCGTAGATGTTTCAAAACTGGTTCAGGAAAAATTGAAAGTAATCGAAGAACAGAATAAAGATGCAGGTGTAAAATTTACAATAGCCGACGATTCTACCGACAAAACCATAGCAGCAGTAAACTCGGTTGTATTCGACTTGTTTTTGGCTGTAATATTGGTTTCTATCGTAATGTTATTGTTTTTAAGAAGCTACCGCAACTCGTTAATTGTATTGGTTTCCATACCCACATCGCTTGTTACAGCTTTTGCCGTTATGTGGCTTTTGGGCTATACCCTGAATTTGATGACCCTGCTCGCTATGTCATTAATCATTGGAATTTTAGTTGATGATGCCATAGTTGTTCTCGAAAATATTCAACGCCATTTAGACAAAGGAAAAGAAAAACGCAATGCAGCAATGGATGGTCGTATGGAAAATAGGTTTTCGACTCTCTCTATTACATTGGTTGATGTGGTTGTTTTTTTGCCTATTTTATTTTGCAAGTTTTGGTGCCGACATGCTCAAACAATTTTCTGTTATCATTATCACCCTCTACACTCACAAGTTTGCTAAGTTTCACCTTACCCCTTGGCTTGTCACGAATAGGGAAAAAGAAGATTTGCAACCACCAATATAATGAATCGTTTTTTGCTTTGGTTCGAACATCAGTTAAACACTTTTATTGAATGGTACGGCAGACAGCTTGTTTGGGTACTCAGCCATAAACTGATATTTACAGGCATAGTTTTGTTGCTTTTTGTAATGACTTTAGGAATAATGAAGCAAGGTATCATTGGTAAAGAGATGATGTCCACAGGCGACCAAGGAAAGTTTCGTTTAAATTTGGAGTACGATAAAACAATAACAGTCCAGCAGAATAATATACGTATCTCCAGCAAATTGAAAACTATATTAACACAACAGCCCGAAGTTTCTACGCTTTTCAACAATATTGAGGTAAAGCACGGGTATAGGAAGTCTTGGTGTTGGAGCTGCCAATAAATCGGAATTTACGATACAACTGAAATCAAGAAAAAAAGAAGCATGAAAACGGAAGAGTTTATGAAATATCTTCTTTCTGCAGCTAGAAATCCGATTTTTCTGGAATAAACTTTCAGTAGCTGTAATTGGTTTTGCTACCCAAAGGAGCGCCAATCAAAATTACATTAAGTGGGGTGATATAGATTTGGTAATGAAAACATCCCGCAGGAATTGAAATCGGTTATAGAAACCATTCCGGGAGCTGATAATGTTCAATTGTCGGTAGTGGAAGGAAATCCGAATATAAAGTAATTCCCGACAAAGATA